>CAWJES010000001.1:0-508821 GCA_963841965.1 uncultured Acidimicrobiaceae bacterium
CTCGGGACTGCCTCGATCACGCCTGGTGGTACGCTATGCCCAGTCCTGCCCGGAATTTCCTACTGCAAGAACGGCACGCAGGACTCGATTGCCCTCGCCCGGGAGATCTCCGATGAATATGCGGGAAAAGAGTTCCCGGCCAAGATCAAGATCGGTGTCTCCGGCTGTTCGGCGGTGCTGCGGAGAGAGCCGGTCTACGGGATGTCGGTATCATGGGAACAGCGAAAGGCTGGACAGTCTTCTTCGGCGGACACAGCGGTTTTAAACCACGGCAGGGAGAGCAAGTCGCCACCGGGGGGTGACCCTCAGAAAGAGGCGCTGAAAACGCGTTTGCTCGCTGCTCGCGCATTTCAGGGAGAACGCCCAGCCAAAGGAGAGATCATCCCCGTGTTCCTCGAACGGGGCAGGGACGGAATGGATAGGGGAGATGAAGAAGGAATAAGAGACCTGGTACGAGGCATATTGTCCGGGAAAGCAGGGGCACCCTCTGCCCGGATGGGCTTTGTTATTGTGTTGGATTGGCTCCGGAGCAGATCCCAGGTATTTCCGGGGAAAAAAAGGATCCTGTTTTCTCCGCCCGGGAACCCCTTTTATTTTCAGGCTAATATCGCGTTTCCTGCCCTCTCAACACTCTGCATGACCATTTCATCTTCCTGTTTTTCACGGCTCAAGAAACGCTTCTAAATTGCACGGTTTTTTCCTGATTAAAACGGCCCGTTTTCGAAAATAACGTGTTATATTAATATTTTTGTCGGGAGTTGGCACTATTTCCACTGGGACCTGCCGGTCGTGAATCCGAGCCCGGATATCTCCGTCGGAGGATAGTATCCCGGGAGAGTGTAAGTCCGTCTCACCCCTCATTATAAACGGGGTTTGCAGGGTTCGTCACGCAGTCGGGACGATGGGGACTGATGCCCCCATACCCCATTAATGATGAACTTCGCCTCCCCGAAGAGACGCCCCCGCGGCGGATCAAGAGAGAGGGATCAATCTGCACGTGAATGACACGCAAAATCAGGTAAAGAAGTCCCTTGCCTCGCCGTGCCTGCGGAGGCCTGAGGCGGGGGGACTCATATTTCTTCACTCTCTCATTTCTTGTGAATCACTCACACGGGTCTTACTTCATTGTCATTTCCCGGGTAAGACAATGACCTCTCCTGCTTGCAATTCTCACCCGTTGAAATTATGTACCGGTAGCAGTTGTCGATAAACTCCTGTTTCCGGTGCTCGCTGCGTTCACCGGGGGGCGTGAGATAACCGATCGCAGGGGTCTGCTGTGCCGGGCAGAACGGGCAGAGTGCGGCATCGACATCGCCTGTCTTGTCCCGACCGGGCAGTAATACACGCCTTCAATGAGTTCGACCGGTATACCGCCGGGAAGTATGTACCGACCGGGTGGCCCGGCTCCTCCCGGACAATCATACAGAAGCCTGCAAGCAGGAATTTCAGGAAACGGAGCCGGAGATCGCTGTCCCGGCGGACTGTGCGATGACCATGTCCCAGTATGCGTTCTCTGCATCGGTCACCGGCTCTTTTTTTGTCCTGAACGTGCCCTGCTGGTGCATGAGCCGGATCTCCTGGTATGTCCCGAGCAGGTCGCCGGTGATCGCTTCTTCGAGTTCTTTTTTATCCGGGTGCAAGGTCCCGAATCGAATTCCCGAAATTCTGTTCCATCTGCCCGGATGTCGCGGGGCAGATAACAGCACGACCCGGGCAATGGCCACACCGAGTTCACCCCGGCTCTGCATCATCCTGAAACGGGTACAGTCTTTATGGATGGCCTCGGCGATCTGTTCAGGCGTACCTTGCCCGGGATTATACGGCATATCGGCATTCATGGCGACAGCCTTCCGTATTTTTTTTAGTAATAGTCCCTGCCTGATATTTTATCGGCCCGGCACATGTAAGGGTTACCGGTGCGGGCATTCCCCGTCCGAACGTTTTAATAGTCTGCATTCCCAGTCATGTAACATGGTGTCTACCATGAGTGAGTGTTTTATTAGCCAGTAAACTGCGCTTTTTTGATACCACGTTACGGGACGGGGAACAGACCCCGGGTGTATCGTTAAACCCGAACCAGAAATTAGAGATTGCGACAAGGCTTGCAGACATCGGTGTCGATGTTGTCGAAGCCGGCTCTGCTGCGGCATCCACGGGCGAGCAGGACGCGATCCGGCTCATCTCGGGTGCCGGGCTCCCGATAGAGACCTGCACGTTTGTCCGGGCCGTAAAGACCGATATCGATTATGCCGTGGACAACGGCGCCGATTCGGTCCATCTCGTAATCCCGGTGAGCGACCTGCACATCGAAAAGAAGATGCGCAAGACCCGGGAGCAGGTTGCCGAGATGGCGTGGAGTTCGGTCGAGTACGCAAAGAGCCGGGGGCTCATTGTCGAACTCTCGGGCGAGGACGCATCAAGGGCCGACCAGCAGTTCCTCCACGAAATCTTTTCCGGCGGTGTGGAACGCGGGGCCGACCGGCTCTGCTTCTGCGACACGGTGGGCGTGCTCACGCCCGAGAAGTGCGCAGCGTTCATCCCGCCGCTTGCCGGGGTCGCGCCGCTTTCCATTCACTGCCACGACGATCTCGGTTTCGCGCTTGCAAACACAGTCGCGGCCTTAAAAGCCGGCGCGACCTGCGCCCATGTGACGGTAAACGGCCTTGGCGAGCGGGCGGGGAACACGCCGTTTGAGGAACTGGTCATGTCACTCGAAGTGCTCTACAACTACCCGACCGGGATAAAAAAAGAGGAGATCTACTCCCCTCTCGACGCTTGTGTCGCGGCTCACGGGCGTCCCGCTGCCGGTCAACAAGGCCGTAGTCGGCGAGATGGCCTTTACCCACGAGAGCGGCATCCATGCCCATGGCGTGATCCGGGAACCCTCGACCTACGAATCCATCCGGCCCGAACAGATCGGGAGGAAGCGCCGGATCGTGCTCGGAAAACATTCCGGCTCTGCATCCGTGGAAGCGGCGCTGCACGAGATGAAGTACGCGCCAAACGAGCAGCAACTCAAAGCGATCGTTGCACGGATAAAAGATCTCGGCGACTCCGGGAAACGGGTGAGCGATGCGGACCTCATGGCGGTTGCCGACGCGGTACTTGCGATGGAGTGCAGGCCCACGATCAAACTACGGCAGTTCACCGTTGTCTCGGGGAGCAGCATGATCCCCACCGCATCGGTCACGCTCGAAGTCCGGGGCAGGGAAACGACCGGCGCGGCAACGGGTGACGGGCCGGTCGATGCCGCGATGCAGGTGCTCAGTAAATCGGTCGCCGATGCCGCGAACATCCGCCTGGAAGAATACCACGTGGACGCGATCAGCGGCGGCACCGATGCGCTCGTGGAAGTGACCGTAAGATTAAGTAAAGACGGGAAGATAATAACTTCAAGAGGCGCACGCACGGATATTATCATGGCGAGCGTCGAGGCGATGATCGCCGGTATGAACAGACTACTCGAGGAACGAACATGAAAACCGGGGCAAAACTCCTCATTGAAGCACTCCAGCGCGAAGGAACCGATACGATATTCGGCTACCCCGGCGGCTCGGTGCTGCCGATCTATGATGAACTCTACGATTCACCATTGCGGCACATCCTGGTACGGCACGAGCAGGCAGCGGCGCATGCCGCGGACGGGTATGCACGCGCGAGCGGCCGGGTAGGGGTATGCCTTGCCACCTCGGGGCCCGGTGCCTGTAACCTGGTCACCGGGATCGCGACGGCCTACATGGACTCGGTCCCCCTTGTCGCCATTACCGGCCAGGTGCCGACCACGATGCTCGGGAACGATGCCTTCCAGGAATCTGATATCCAGGGCATCACGATGCCGGTAACAAAGCACAATTATCTCGTGAAGGACACCTCCGACATCCCCCGCGTGGTACAGGAAGCGTTCTATATCGCGGGCACGGGCCGGCAGGGGCCGGTTCTTATCGATCTCCCAAAGGATGTCAACACCCGGTCGGTCAAAGAACCGGTCGTGCCGGAAAAAGTGTCGCTCCGGGGCTACAACCCGACATACAAGGGAAACAAGCGCCAGATCGACAAGGCGATCGAACTGATAACCGCTGCCGAGCGCCCGCTCATCTATGCAGGAGGCGGCGTGATCTCCTCAAATGCCTCGCAGGAACTCGTCACGTTTGCGACCAGCCTTGGCATCCCGGTCACGACGACCCTCATGGGGATCGGGTGCATTCCCTGCGATCACCCGCTTAATCTCGGGATGCTCGGCATGCACGGCACCGAGTACGCAAACTTTGCCGTGACTGAATGCGATCTTTTGATCGCCATCGGGGCCCGGTTCGATGACCGGGTCACGGGCAAGATCGACACCTTCGCGCCGCATGCGAACGTGATCCACATCGATATCGACCCGGCCAAGATCGGGAAGAACAAGCGCGTGGACGTGCCGATTGTCGGCGACGTAAAATCCGTGCTCACGGATGTGATTGACGGGTTAAAGAAGAAAAATGTCTGCGACGCATGGCAGAAAAAGATCCAGCACTGGAAGCAGCACCACCCGCTCCGGTTTGGGGAAAAGAATGGCTGCCTGCACCCCCAGTTCATCCTCCAGCAGATGAACGAACTCTTAAAGGGCGACGCGGTGATCGTCTCTGAAGTGGGCCAGAACCAGATGTGGACCGCCCAGGTACTTCTGCTTCCGCAAGCCCCGGACATGGATCACCTCCGGCGGCCTTGGCACGATGGGCTATGGGTTCCCCGCAGCTATCGGGGCGCACTTTGCCCTGCCCGATGTCCCGGTCTTTGATGTGGCCGGCGACGGGAGCATCCAGATGAATATCCAGGAGATGGGAACGGTGGCGCAGTACAAGATCCCGGTGAAGATCGCGATCTTAAACAACATGTACCTCGGGATGGTGCGCCAGTGGCAGGAGCTCTTCTACGACCGGCGTTACTGGTACACCGAACTCCCGCCGGTGGAGTTCGTGAAGATCGGGCAGGCGTACGGTATCGACGGCATCAAGGTGGAGTCCTGCGACGAGGTCATGCCGGCCTTAAAAGCCGCAGTGGACTGTGACGGGCCGTTCGTCTTCGACTTCCGGATCGAGCGGGAGGAGAACGTGTTTCCCATGGTGCCGGCCGGGGCTGCGATTAACGAGATGATCGGGGGGCATCCGCGATCATGAAGGCGCACACGCTATCCGTCCTTGTCGAGAACAAAGCCGGTGTCCTCTCAAGAGTCACGGGCCTCTTCTCCCGACGCGGATTTAACATCGAGAGCCTCGCGGTCGGTCCCTGCGAGGAGCAGGAGATGAGCCGGATCACCATTGTCGCGATCGGCGACGATGCGCAGATCGAGCAGGTGATGAAGCAGTTCAACAAGCTCATCGATGTGATCAAGGTCTCGGACCTGACCGACAACGAGCGGGTCGAACGCGAACTGGTGATGTTCAAGGTGACCGCCGACCAGGGTTCGACCCGGGCCAAGATCATGCAAATCGCGACGATCTTCCGCGCCCAGATCGTGGACGTGGGAGCAAAATCAGTAGTGCTTCAGGTTGTCGGGGATACCGACAAGATCAACGCGATGGAAAAACTGCTGCGCCAGTTCGGGATCAAGGAACTGATCCCGGACCGGAAGGATTGCAATTTTACGCGGCACAAAGACCGTGACAAGCAGCAAGTAATCTCTTTTTTTTGCTTGCCGCACAGCACAGTCCCGGGGGTTATATAGCCCCAGTACTTCACTAATTTCAGAATGGATTAACAACCCCAAATTTTCCTGCACACTCCCAATCCGGATTCTGGCCCATAATGGCCTCCGGGGACCCGATCGGGTCCTAGACGATACAAAGTCCGGCCAAAAAAACACCTCTTGCAGAACACCGCTAAAGGGAAAATATAACGCCCCGCAATTTGACCGGTTTTTTTATTTTCGCCACAAATCACGGGGATAATTTCCGTGGTGGACAAAATGGTTCCATTTTTGTGTTCACCACCGGACCCTCATGGAAAAATAAGTCCGTTTCGGCCCCGGATTGAGGGGCGGGATCGTATGTATGAGGGAAGGGCGGTTTTGTCCCATAAGTGGTGGGATAATTGAGAGAGTACTAATCCCATATTATCGGTTCGCCCCCACATCACAATATGAAGTTCATGTACCTGCTCATGAGGATCGTTTGTATCTTCGCGCTCCTCTCCCTTGTCGTCACTGCCACAGTTACCACGAACGTTGTCCAGGTTTTTGTCAACCCGGTACTGAAAATCGTATGTCATGACGGACAGGGATTCGGCAATTTTATCCTGCTGTTCGAAAAGACTCGCGAGCCTGTGAGTGATGCGCCGCATCATCGTCACAGGATGTGACTCGCAGGCCCGTAGTTTCAGATCCTGTATGCCCGGGCCTGAAACGTTTGGAAAAATGGGTTGATTGATATATCGGGGATCCGCTAAAAAAGCGGATCAGAAGATCAGCATCAGGACCAGCATCACACCGGTAACAAGCGTCAGTATAATCGCGACCGGAGCAACCTTTCGGACGACTTCTCCTTCTATACCGATCTTATCGACAACCGCTGCAGCATTGACAATCTTTGCAACTGCAACACCTGACGCGATGCCTCCGGCAACCATATGGGCTGCATAGACTTTCATAAAGTCAAGATTGAGGACATCGGTCGATTTTTTGAGGATACCATAGAACATAACGTTGGATGAGGTCTCGCTCCCCAAGACAAACGACCCGAACAGTCCCAGTGACGGGCTTACTAACGGGAACGCAAGACCGAACACAAGTGCGAGCACGAGGCCGATCACAACGTTCATGTTAAACCCGGATGCTCCCGAGGCAAAGGTAAGCGCACCGTTGATCACGGATTTTCCTGACCAGTCCATCACATAGGCTATAGCGAAAAAAACCATTGCGGCAAGGGTCGGGCTCCATGCCCGCCGGAGCCAGAGCGAGGTGATCTTCTTTGCCTCATCTTTTGACCGGATCAGGATAGGCGCGGTAATAAGTGTACCTACGAGTACCAGAAATACGCCTGGTTTAGGAGTTTTAAATCGACAATCTGGTCGGCCATGACCGGGATCTTCTGCAGGTTGCCGACGAACGCATGCAGGCCTCCCTGGATGATGGGGATACTGATGATAATACAGAAGATCACGAGGACCAGCCAGGGAAGTGATGCCTTCCAGAGCGGCATCTTGGTTTTTCGTTCCTCCGCGGCTGCGGAAGCGGCAGCCGGATGCCGTGATCTCAAGCGGCCTGCCCCGGATCTTCCGCATCAGGAAGAGTCCTACAATGGTAACAAGGCCAGAGAAGACACCCACAAGGCCTATGGCCGAAGCCGGGAGGATGTGCACAAAGAGAATTGCACAGAGCCCGAGGGTCAGACCTGAGACAAGTGCTGTAAAAAATCCTTTTTTTACACCGGCAAAACCATCGGCGACCCAGAGCATGGAAAGCGCGATACATGTTGAGATAACCGGCAGGAACCATGCAACAGTAATCCCAAGCGTAATCACGTCCAGGCCAAAGGCCGATGCCGGGCAGGGTAATCGGAACGGCAAGCAGCGAGAACGAGGTCAGCGGGTCATATCCCATACAGGGCAGGGCGACTGCAGCGAGAGGGGAGAATCCGAGTGCAAGCATGATGGGCGGAAGCATTGTTACCGGTGTAGCCCCGATGGATACGAGAAACGTTCCAAAACCTACGTTCAGGATCATGATCTGCTCGTACCGTTCCGCAGCTACCGTTTTGATGTACGCCGTGATGCTGCTGATCGCGCCGGTCACATCCATCATCGTAACCTGCAGGATGGTTACGAGCACCATCAATGAGATCCCAAAAGAAGAGAGCACGCCGTACCACGATGCCGCGAGGGCAACGGGAAGACTGGTCTGGAAAAACAGGACGGCGACGATAACGGTCAGAATCCATCCGACGATGCCCATCAGTGTCCCGGACTGCTTAAAGAAAACAAGTCCGATAAAGATCAAAAGAATGGGCAGGATGGCCAGGATAAACTGAATACTCAGGTCCACTTTGATCTACCCTCCGGGGTATGAGTATAAAGTCTGCTATGTTATAGCATAACATTATCGATCTGATCTTATCGAACATGTGAGCAGCGAGTACGGACCGGGGGATCACCCGCAGGGCAAAGGAACGGTGAGTTCTATAAATGCTGCCCGCCAACAGTTGGGCAGTGAAAACGGCAATTCTCGGGGGCGGGTTGTCCGGCCTGACGCTGGCCCGCCTCCTGCACGAAAAAAAAACAGATCTTGTTGTCCTTGAAGCAGAGCCGGAATACGGCGGGCTCTGCCGGTCGCGGACCACCAACGGATTCACGTTCGATATCGGCGGTTCACATATCATTTTTTCGAGGGACTCCGAAGTGCTCACCTTCATGCGGCAGCAGATTGCCGGAAACGAGCAGGAAAATGCACGGAATACGAAGATCTTCTACAAGGGCCGGTACGTGAAATACCCCTTCGAGAATGGTCTTTGTGACCTGCCCGCAGAGGACCGGTTCTTCTGTATCAGCGAGTTTGTAAAGACGCTTGTGGCCGTGGAAAAAGGCGACCTTCCGGCACCTGAGACATTCCGTGACTGGATCTACTACACGTTCGGGAAGGGCATTGCCGAGTGCTACATGGTGCCGTACAATGAGAAGATCTGGAAGTACCCGACCGAAAAAATGTCTCGGCACTGGGTTGACGGGCGCATCCCGAGGCCCCGGTCGATGACGTGATCAAATCCGCGATTGGGATCCCGACAGAAGGGTACACTCACCAGTCTGTCTTTTCTTACCCGCTTGACGGTGGGATCGAAGCGCTTGTAAAGGCAATCGCACGACCGGTTGAACAGTTACATCAGAACGGATTTCCGGATCAGTTCGATCAAAAAAAGGGAAAGCAGTGGATCATCAGTAACGGCACTGAATCTGTCACGGCAGACCGTATCATCTCAACCATTCCCATCCAGCACCTGATTGCAGCACTCGACAACGTGCCTCCGGAAGTCAGAAAGGCTTGTGCTGCCCTCACGTACAACTCGCTTGTCTGTGTCAACATCGGCCTGCGCGGGAGCGTGCCGGATTATTCGTGGCTCTACATCCCCGACCCGGCGCTCGGGAAGACCAACCGGATCTCGTTCCCGTCCCAGTACAGCCGGCACGTGGCACCTGATGGCCATAGCGCGATCCTCGCCGAGATCACGCACCAGCCCGGTGACAGCGTGGCGCAGATGACCGATGATACTCTCATCGCAGAAGTTACCGGCACACTCACTGCAATGAACCTGGTAACGCCGGATCAGATCGTCTCTGCATCTGTCGCGCACCAGCCGTTTGCTTACATCGTCTACGATACAGAATACCAGAAAAATATCGCCATTCTCCGGGAATACTGCGGGTCGATTGGCATCCCGCTCGTGGGCCGGTTTTCCCAGTTTGAGTACCTCAACATGGACGGGTGCATCCGGAGTGTGCTGGATTTTGTAAAATCGTATCCGGCCTGAAACATTTTCCCATTCACGGCATCACGCTTATAATCCGACAACCTAAAAAATGTACAGGAGTTTTTCTGACCCGTATGATATCGGTTATCGTCCCGTCATTCAATGAAGAGGAGAATATCGCCCAGTGCCTCGTCTCGCTCTCGCACCAGACGGTCAATAAAAGCGAGTACCAGATCATTGTCGTTGACGGAGGGTCAACGGACCGTACCTGTGAGATTGCCCGAAAGTATGCAGATAAGGTCTTTATCCAGACCTCAAAGAAAGTCGGCGGGGCGCGAAACGATGGTGTAATGGCCTCAAAATGTGACATTATCGCATCAACCGATGCCGACTGTATCCTCCCGCCGGACTGGATCGAGAGGATCAGGAACGATTTCGCGGATCCGGCCGTCGTGCAGGTCTATGGCCCGGTCTACCCTATCGAGGACAGCATCGGCAACCATTTCTCGCTTCTTCTCGCAAATACCTTTTCCCGGATCGGGTACTACAGCCGCACATTTTACTACACGCTTGGCTGCAACACCGCATTCCGTAAGGACGCATTTCTCAAAGCCGGCATGTACCGGTGCATCGATGCCGGGGACGACATCGAGATCGCGATGCGCATGAAAGACGAGGGAAAGATCCGTTTTGACGGGAAACTGAAGGTCGGGTTTTCCATGCGCCGGTACCAGCAGTACGGCACACTCAAATCGCTGTACGAATGGTTCTATATTGTCGCCCACGGCGGGGAGACCCAGAAATATGCGTATTCCCAGAAAAAATACAAATGATTGCCGGGCAGGCCGCACCGTATGCGCGGAGCGTGTATGACCGGCGCCGGTAAAACGTCGGCAGGTACATCACCGGATTTTGTGCGTGAACAGGTTGCAGCATTTGAAGGCAATACATTTGCCCGGCTGCTGGGCCTGCACATCATTGAGGCCCGTGACGGCTATGCACGCGTCGAAATGGACTGTGCCGGAAAACTCAACCCCCACGGTATCGCGCACGGCGGTGCCATCTTTTCGCTTGCCGACCATGCTTTTGGCATTGCGTCCAACTGTGGCGATAACCACTATACGGCGGTCTCAGTTTCCATCCAGTATCTCCTGCCCGCGAAAGGCCGGCTTGCTGCGGTTGCGGAACGTATCGCGGTAAATGAAACCTGCGATATCTTCCGTGTCATGGTGTATGAAGGCGACCGGACGGTTGCTGTTTTTGACGGCGTTGCATTCAGGCTCCCTTGAGTGCCTCATCGGGATTTTTTCGCGCACCACCCCACAAACCCTGCGTCTTTATCTCCCGGCAGTTTCCCATACTCACGCATGACTGTTGAGAAAACAGCAGTGGCTGCAGTCGCCGGGCTCATGGCGCTTGCAGCCCGCACCGCACCAAAAGCACATGGGGATGATGAGATCCTCCTCTCCGTGCTCACGGACGCCCAGATAAAAAAACTCTCCCGCGCGATGTCTGACTATGGCACAAAAAACGGGCTGGGGTATTTCCTGCGCGATGCCAGGAATGTTGCCGCTTCTGACGCGTGCCTTGTCATCGGCGTCCGCGGAGTTGCCACGGTCGGTCTCAACTGCGGGGCCTGCGGGTACGCGACCTGTGCCGCCGTTGTAAAAGCAGCACAGAAAAAGAAATCCGCAACAACCGTGTATGCCGGCCCCAACTGTGCGGTACGGATGGCGGATCTCGGGATTGCCCTTGGGTCTGCGGTAAAAACCGCCCAGATCCATAACGTGGACAACCGGATCATGTACACTGGCCGGATCGGTCGCGATGAACCTCGGGTTTCTTGGTAAAGACTGCACGGTCGCCTTTGCGATCCCGCTCTCGGCATCGGGGAAAAGCATTTTCTTCGATCGGAAAGCATAACCGGTGAAAGACAATGCCAGTCATGATGATACGCGGCGGCGATCTCGACCTCGTTGAATACGAGTTCAGGTCATTCCTTCCCGGAGAAATCACAAAGACGCTCGGTTTTGAGAAGAATACCTACCGATTGCACCCGAAAAAAGGTAAAGTCGTGGTAAAGGCACCGGCCCGGATCCACCTCTCCGTCCTCGACATGAACCGGTTTGCACCGGATCACGCTGGCGGCGGGGGGATCGGGTTTGCCATCCAGTGCTACTGCACCACGGAAGTCGAGTGCACCCGGCAGGGCCTCGTAATCGATTACAGCCGGTCTGCCATAGTCGAAAACTTTGTCGCCGTCTTTAACAGGGCAGTCGGCTACACCGGCGGCTTTAAGATAAAAGCGACCGACCACCAGCGCAAGCATGTCGGCCTCGGGTCGACGAGCACCGTGATGATCGCAGTCGCGACTGCCATAAACGAGGCAGTCGGCTCGCCGCTGACGAATGCAGGAACTGCGCCGGCTCATCGGCCACAACTATGTCGAGGAAACTGCAGAAGGCACCATTGCGTTTGGTTTCGAGACCGGTGTCGGCCCCGCTGCAAGCACCTATGGAGGCATGGCGGTAATGGGGGACGAGCCTCGTGCTCGTGGTACCACCACCCGTTTGCGGAAGGAATGAATGTCTTTATCGTTGTCCCGCCGACCGATATCTTATCAGCACGGCACAAAAGAGTTTGACCTCCTGATGAACCGGGCACGTTCGCTTGACTCCCGGGACCCGGGAACTCAAGGCGTATCTCTTCATGATGGATTTCATCCCGGCGCTCGAACGAGGGGACGTACAAAAGATCGGGGAGGTCATCTGGGAGATTGAGTTTCGGGGATCGAAACGGGCAGAGATCGAACACCACAGCTCACCGGATCTACCAGTACATGAGCATGCTCCGGGAAGCCGGTCTCGAATTTGTCGGCATGAGTTCTGTCGGGCCGTCGATTGCAATCGTGACCGGGAAGGACCGCAAAGCAATCCAGAAGATCCTAAAACCAATCGGCCTCAAGATCGCCATCGCGACAAAGGTAGATAACAAGGGTATGACGGTCACGTGCAGGAAATAATGGTGACTGCGTCTGGAGATCTCTTTTTTTTAATAATTTTACATCGTTTCACAGATTTCCGGTCTCATTTGGTATAATTTTTGGCAATTCTGTGAATGATCAAAAAATTACGGCCCGTCCGGTTTCTTCTTCTGCCGGTAAGCCTGGATGATCCCGGCAATGAGGAGGAGGATCGTTCCTGCAGTCACCGCGAGGACAAGGAAGAGCAGCACGCTCATATTCTGCTGGACAACCGGGAGCCTGCCAACATAATAACCGGCGAGATACAACGACAAGCGTCCATGAGACTGCCCCCAGCACATTGTAGAACAGGAATTTCCGGTATTTCATCGTCCCGACGCCAGCGAGGAACGGTGCAAATGTGCGGACAACGGGAACAAACCGGGCAACAAAGATCGTAGTGCCGCCTGTACTTCTCGTAAAAGGAGTATGTCCGGTCGATGTACCTCTTTTTTGATAAAGTTCGGGAACCGTTCCTGGAAGATATGCAGTCCGATGTAGCTGCCCAGCCAGTAATTGACCGTGTCACCCAGGACCGCCCCGAGGATATATGCTGCGATCAGGAGATCAATGTTCAGGATCCGCTTGCGGCTGCCGCCCCGGATACAAACAACAGGGAATCCCCGGGCAGGAAAGGTGTGATGACAAAACCCGTTTCAAAAAAAATGATGCAGAACAGGAAAAAATATGTCCAGATACCGTAGATCTGGGTAACGGCCATCAGGTGGTGATCAAGATGGAAGATAAGGCCGAAGATCGATTCTATCATGAATGATACAGATATTGGACGAGCGGTCTATATCAACGTCACCGCTGTTTTCGTTCCGGCATGATCTCCAGACACCATTATGTTAACGTATATTGTTGAAAAAAACATAGGGTACTCATACAGCAGTACATATGCCATGTGATCACCATGAAAGTCCACAATAAAACCCTGTACCCGCTCTTCCTGTGCGGCATTCTCTGTATCGCATTTCTCCTTGTTGCTCCGGTGCATGCATTCACGGCAGATTCACTCGTTATCACCGTCGCAAAAAACGGTGATGCCACTGCCGCGTTTACGTATTCCCTTGACGGGGTTATTGAGAATGCCATTCCTGAATCCATACTTCAGGAACAACTGGTCAAAGGACTGGCAACAAGTTCGGATCCTCCCGAGATCCTTTCGTTTTCCAAATCAGAAGCAGATCTCTACCTGAAAAATTTCGCCATGGTAACCGACGTACCGACCGGGACGGAGTACCAGACTGCGTCCATGGATTTTAAGAAAAGCCCAGATTGCCCTTCAGAACTCTGCCGTAAGCACGGTGATCTCCGCTGATTTTTCCCCGAAAGTTACAACGGTCACCTTCCCTGACGGTTATTCCCGCCAGCTGACCTATTCATCGGCCCTGCCAAGCCTTGACCATACGGTCATCGATCCGGCAAAAGCGAGCGCGGTACCGACTGTAAATACCTCGGCGCTTGGTGCACTGAATGTCAGTTCATCCCCGGAAAACGTGCATGTGTATATCGATACGGCCTATGTCGGGGACACTCCCGGGACGTTTACCGAAAATACCCCCGGGCCAGCATGAGGTTATGCTGGAAGCAGACGGGTACGTTACCCTTACAACAAATGTTACCGTAAACGCAGGGGAGACGACACCGCTTATTGAGGACCTGGACATTGCCCCGGCACCCACAAAGAAAGCAAACGCACCGGATGCAGGGACGGTTATCGTGGTTCTCGCTCTCGCGCTCTGTGGCATGGCGGTTCTGCACCGGAAATAAACCCTGGTTTGGCTCTGTTGAAATCCTTCCCCAATCACAGTGTTTGCGGTTGGTTCCAAGAAAATCTGCAATGTTTGGAACTTGATTTGAAGATTTCGACAGAGCCCCTAGTTTTATTATTTGGTGGAGACTCTCCCGATTTTTTTTTTGCATACGAAAAAATTTTTGGTGATTTAATAAATTGCAAATCACCTGCTATTGGAGAAAATTACCGCCAGCCATTTACGTACGATGAATGCTGCCACTCCAGAAAAAATGCCGCTTGTGGCGGATCAATAAACAAAAAAATGCACAACTGCTTCATTCCCCCACTGCGGATGGCAGGGCTCTGTGACGGGAGACCGGATCGCATTTTCTTGTCTTTCGGGGTCCTGTTGTAAATGCCCTGACTCATACCGGATTCTACAGAGCCATTTTTATTTTTTTCATGTTACAGGTTTTTAGAGAGGGGTTCAGGATTGTCCACGCACGTACGGAACGGATATCCATATTTATTGAATCTTAAAAACCGACAAGACAGACCCGGCACAAAAAAAAAGAGAAATTGTGTTTTTAACGCCGTGACCGGACCGAAAGGATACCGATGACACCAAATGCTGCAAAGACAGCAAACGGCAGGCTGCCGGATTTGGTCGGCTCCGGAGAGGTCTGGGCTGCGGTCGTCATTTCAGCGGTAACATTGGCCGGGGTACCTGCTGGTGCCGGTGCAGTCACATTTGCCTGCCCTGCAGTCGTGTTTGCTGCTGCGAGCGGGGCAAGGGTCACATCGATCTCAACGGTCTCGTTTTTCCCCGGGACTGAAGTGATATTTGCCGAGTAGAGTGCATATCCTGCCTTTTCAACGGTAATAACACGGTATGGCGTTCCGGTCGTGTAGACCGGGACTGCCAGCTGGCTGTTATTCGTGACACCCTTGAAATCCGAATCGAAGGTAACATTTGCTCCGTCAACGTTTGCCTTGACAAGGTAAGTCCCCATGTCCCCGCCGATAAGCTGCTGGGCGGTGGTCGTCGTTATGGCTGGCGTCTGGTTATCCGCGGGAGCCACTGCTGATACGCATCCGACAATTGCCATGCACACAATAAGAGTTACAAAGAATAATCTCTTCACACAATCACATCCAAGTACGAGAGGAAAGAACGTTTCACGCCCATTTAAAAATTCCTTCTTGATCCAAAGGTCAATAGTGAAATTGACCCTGATTTCAGGAGATTTTTTTAAATGCGGCTGCGATCTCGGCGCGGGGAAGCGGTTGTCCGCGCACCGTCATCGTCCAGCGTCGGGTTTCACATTCATGGGGCTGTAACGAGCGGAAAAGTTCCCGTACCTCCTCTCCGGTGAAGTAATGAGTAGCGATCCCGTTTTTCCGCATAAATGTGCCCGATTCAGTCTCGCTCCCGGTGCCAGCCCGAAAATCCCCGACTTCAAAAGCCGGAAAAATACAGGGTGCCCCCCACCTTGAGCACCCGTGTCGATTCCAGAGCGCACATGATACGTCCGGCTGCTGGCAGGTGCCCGATCACATGGAACGCGATCACACAATCGAACGAAGCATCGCGAAAAGGCAGGGAGCGGACATCGGCAAGGGCGATTTCCGCGCATACGTTTTTCGGGGAAATTGACTTGCACAGGATCGCTGCAGAAGATGAAAAATCGATGCCAACAACTTCGCACTTTTTTTCTGTGAGCGCGGAGAACGTCTTACCGTTCCCGCACCCGAGTTCGAGCACGCGCTCTCCGTCACAGAGCGGGGGCAGGTGATGAACTGCCCCGCCCCAGACCCGCCCCCTCCGGGAATAATCGTTGTCCCAGCGGTCTGCATCGCGATCCCCATTCATGTGAATATATCCCTTACTCCCGCTGCCTGAATGTGTGTCCCGCATGGCAGAACCGGCATGCAGGGACCCCTTTGCATCCAGACCCGGTACTCTTATTCGAGAAAGTGGTGGGTCAGGTTCATAACATCCCGGTACTTTATGACCCCGACAAGGCGCTTGTCGTCATCGGTGACCGGGCAGGGCCCGGAAACTGTACCGCTCAAATTCCTGCGATGCCTCTTTAAGGGTAATTCCTGCCTCCAGGCTGATCACATTCTCTGTCATGATCGCAGAGAGAGACGCCTT
The DNA here is from genome assembly GCA_963841965.1 of uncultured Acidimicrobiaceae bacterium. Classification (GTDB taxonomy): domain Bacteria; phylum Actinomycetota; class Acidimicrobiia; order Acidimicrobiales; family RAAP-2; genus Palsa-459. The sequence goes on from CAWJES010000001.1 coordinate 16,356, forward strand.
GTCATCCGCGCTCAACAGTTCCTTTAAATCGATTACGCCCAGCAACCGGTTCCCGCCATCCACGACATAGATGTACATAACGACATCTTTTCCCCGTGCATGCCGGGGATAATCGTTCTGCACATACTCGACAAGGGTATCCGGGGAGAACGTGAGGATCTTCTGGGTTGTGTAGTGGATCACCTTCTCCTCCTGCTTTTCCATGATTGCCCTCAGGTTCCTCGCATTATCTGGATTGAGCGCCGCAAGGATATCTTCAGCATCCGCATGCGGGATGACCGAAAGGACGTCGGCTGCCTGGCCCGGCGTCATATCGTTGATGAGCTGGACAACCTTGTCTGTAGAGAGCGATGAGATGATATCGCGCTGCACCTGTGGTTCGATCTCTTCGAGTGTATCGCTCGCATGCTCGTGATCGAGTGTGGAGAAGAGCATGACCCGCTGATCGTGATCCATCTCTTCGAGGATATCTGCAAGATCGACAGGATGGATCTCCGAAAGCTTGTCTTTTAAGACATTCAGTTTGATATTTCCCTTGAATCTCCCGATATTCGTCGGGAGGGGCTGAATATATTTCCATGAAATCATCTGCTCTGCTTCGGTGTCGGCAGTGGTGTAGAGGATCTTCGCAATTATGCCGAGGCCAAGTCTCCTGAGACGGGCTGCCTTTCCGGTATCAACATCGGTGACGTAAAGTCTCTTGTTCCGCAGGACAAGCCGGATATCGTAGACTATTTCGACCTCATTCTCTTCAAGGTCGATCACTTTCTTGTCGAGAATATAATCCCGAAGGAGAATGACATCATCGCCCGGTTCGATTTCATATGGGGTAAGATCCCCGATGGTGACCTCAATTCCCCGCCGGTGAGGGTGTGGACATTCTCCCACGGGATGAGGAGACTGGGGTTGCCAAAAGACCGGGAGACATACAGTGACCGCACCTCCGGGATCTTTGTGGTCTCTGCAATCACGAGATCGGTAAGCGATCCTATTTTTTTACCTGAACGCAGGACAGGGACATTCAGGATATCTGAAAGAAGGATGTCGAGGTCCCCCGCAGTTGCAGAGGTATTAGCCGTTTCCTGCTGTGCCATCATGCACCCCCGTGGACGATCGTCCAGAATTTGTACCCGAGCAGGACCACGAGGAAGATGAGATACAACCTGAGGAAGAGGAGGGCAAATTTTGCGCCTGTCGATAGTTTGATCTTGGGTGTTGCATATCTCCTGTTGATCCTGGTGATCATCTCGGTCGATTCATGGATGGCATTTCCGATACGTTCCCCGAAGACGCTTTCAATTGCTACCATTTTTCTCCCTCCCTTACCCGAACAGGTTCGGGAACAGTGTGCTGATACCGTAGAGTGTTGACACAAAGATAATGCACACGACTATCGTTATGTTCGCGATATTGTCAAACAAGGTATTTTTGTATTTCCCCATTATTTCATCGCTGTTCAGGAGGATGATCAAAAATACCAGCGCCGAGCCGGCAGAAGGGTCACAGCAACGACCTGCACAAAGAGGGTGATCAATACCAGCGGAGCGTTTGGTATGAGAACAACCGCCCCGGCGGTGATCAGTCCTATGAAGTAATACACATAGAACCAGAACGCCTCTTTTACCTTATAGTTCAGGGAGTGTGCCCATCCGAAGACCTCTCCGAATGCCCATGAGTTTGTGAGCGCGATGCAGATCGCGCCGAGGGAACCCGGCATCGAAAAGACCGATTGCAACAAGCGTCCCTACCCACGGGTGTGTTCCCATGATGACCTGTGCAGCCTGCGCGGCACTCTCGATATTCATCCCGTAGAGGAGCGTCCCGGTCACGACAATCACGAAGATCGCGACAATTACCGTGAAGATTGCGCCGACAAGCGTGTCGAATTTCCCCCAAGGAATATCCTTCTCCTTCATTTGTTTGTCGACAACAGCACTCTGCTGGAAGAAGATCATCCATGGTGCGATTGTCGTACCGATATTTGCCATCAGAAAGAAGAACAGTTCCCCGTTAAATCCTCCCGGGAAATTGGGAATAATGCCTGCCCGGATGATATCGGGGACAGAGGGGTGGATGATAATTGCTGCCGGGATATAGATCAGGTTGACGAGACAGAAGACCATGGTGATCTTCTCCCACGTCCAGTACCGTCCTGACATGACAATGCCGAGCATGATGAATATGACTATAATGACGGTAATTATGGGGGGTACACCGAAGATGCTGAGTGCTGCAGGTCATACCGATAAACTCAGTGACCATGGTCAGCCAGTTGACGATACTGAGATCCAAAAGAGAGAACCAGCCCCAGAACGAGCCGAATGAACTGAAGATCGCCTCCGCATGCCCGTGCTTGGTGACGGCACCCAGCCGGACCGTCATCTCCTGCACAAAATACGCGACAGGTCCAGAGCAGGACGAGGAACCAGATGAGGTTGTACCCGAATTTTGCGCCGGTTGCTGCATAGGTTGTGATCCCGCCGGCGTCGTTGTCTGCGATCATCACGATAAGCCCAGCCGGCAAGCAGCAGGTAGATCTTGATGGTCTTGATAATCCGGCTGTAATTAAAATAGAATTTCGATAAAAGATCCATGGTACGCCTTCCTTTCCTTATTTTAGTGCATTGTTTCTGTCATCCCCCCATTCGATCCCATTCGATCTGAATGGCAGTTGAAGAAAATCTTCCCGAAAAAACCGGGGACGTTTCCTACCACCAGACAGGTAGATACCAGAGTCATATATAATTATCCCGTTCGGCAGGATTTTTTGGCAGTTAAAAACCAGTTGTGATCACGCCTTATCAGCACAGGCAAAAATCTGCGGTTTTTAATCGAATAAAACATGAATTCGCGGATTTCGAATATTTTTCTGAGGATACAGGCTGTTTTTTTTGGGAAACCGGGAACTGCGGTATCCCGGCAGGTACCCTGTCGCTGGTGTATTGAAACATAATAAGATACAACAAGATACACTAATATAGGAAAATAACATCGGAACTGGTCCCTTGTAACAGATGGGGATTATCGTTTGAGGTGCGCGAAATGTTGGATATCAGGTTTGTACCGGGCAAGCCCGGAGATCGTAAAAGCCGATCTGGTGAAACGAAACTCTCCGGAAAAAATTGCATGGGTGGACGAGATTCTCACAAAAGATGCGAGGTCCCGCGAGCTGAAGGTACAGACCGATGAACTTCGGCACCGGAGGAATACAATTGCACGGGAGATAAACGAGGCAAGGAAAGCGGGAACAGTGCCGGCCTCCCTGATGGCAGAAGCAGCCGGGCTCCCGGCAAGGATCAAGGATAACGACACAGAGCAGGAAGAGATCCAGAAGATCATCCGCACCCGGCTCATGCGCCTCCCAAACATCCTGCATAAGACCGTACCGCAGGGAAAAGACGATACCGAAAATGTCGGGATCCGGCGCGTCGGCACCCCGCGCACGGTTGACTTCGAGATCCGGAACCACGGGCAGCTGGCCGCTGACAGGGGCTGGGCGGACTTCGAGCGGGCGGCGAAGATCTCTGGTGCAGGATTTTATTTCCTCAAAGGCAGCCTCGTCATGCTGGACCTTGCGCTCCAGCGTTTTGCCCTGGACCTTCTCGAAAAGAAAGGATTTACCCCGGTTGTCCCTCCGTTCATGATCAACCGGAGATCGTACGAAGGGGTCACCGATCTCGATGATTTCGAGAAGGTGATGTACAAGATCGATGGCGACGAGACATACCTGATAGCGACAAGCGAACATCCGATCGCCGCGATGTACCAGGACGAGATTTTCGAGGAAAAAGACCTGCCGTTGCGCCTTGCCGGACTTTCCACCTGCTTCCGCCGGGAGATCGGAGCGCACGGGCTTGACACAAAAGGGCTCTTCCGTGTCCACCAGTTCACGAAAATCGAGCAGTTTGTTTTCTGCAGGCCGGAAGACTCCTGGCAGATCCACGAAGAACTGCTGGCAAATGCCGAAGAGGTTTTCCGGAAACTGGAGATTCCCTACCATGTTGTTAATATCTGTACCGGGGATATCGGTACGGTTGCAGCAAAGAAATACGATATCGAGGCATGGATGCCGAGGGAGAATGCCTACAAAGAGGTTGTTTCCTGCTCCAACTGTACCGCGTACCAGGCAGCAAGTCTCAATATACGGGTACGGGACAAAGAAAATTTTGAATCAAAACGGTATATCCACACCCTCAACTCGACCGCGATTGCCACATCACGGGCCCTGCGGTGCATCCTGGAGAATTACCAGAACCAGGATGGATCGGTCACGATCCCAACAGTGTTGCGGCCCTACATGAACGACCACGAGTTCCTGTAAAATCTGCTGGGTTTACCTCTCCTTTTTTATCATCAAACGCAGTACATCTGATAAATACTTATTTGCCAAAGATAGTGCAAGAGTATAAGAGAGAATGTGGTACTATGGGCTATCCCGATTTGAAAAGTGATGAAACCATTATTCTGACTGCACAGCAGGTAAAGGTAAAATCTGTGCCGTTCGAACTGGTGCTCACCAACCGGCGTCTTATTATCATCGACAGCGAGAAGAACGTTGTCCCTACACAGCAGATCCCGCTGATCACCATCAGAAACGTAACAGCCGGGGAGAATGCAATCCGCAACCCGGTCATTACCCTTACCATCCTGACCGATACGGCGGATACCCGGGAGATGGCGCTTACTTTTGCCATGCAGACTGCCGGTGAGCGCAAGCGCGAGGCCGGGGAGTGGGTAAAAGCCCTCAAGAAATATATCACTGAGGCAGTATCGTATCCGGTGGAGATGGTCCCGGATACACAGGCTCCCGTGGAAACCCGTCAGGACCATACCGGAACTCCCGGTATAAAAAAGAAGATCGAGATTGCCCGCCCGATAAAAAAGATCATAGTGGACACGAGCCACATGCCGCCAAAACCTGTCGAAACATCGACACTGCCTGAGGGATCGTTCTGTGGCAGGTGCGGGAACCGCATGCCCCCGGGATCAACATTCTGCAACCGGTGCGGAACCAAAGTTACGGCCCCGAACGGACAGGAAACTGTTTCTGCCACACCGAAACAGTTACGACAGCCCCGACAACCACCGCAGGGCCCGGCGACCACAGGGGCCGGCCCATTGAGCAGATCATTCACTCAATCGAGCCCCTCATTGAAGACTCGGTGCCCCGCACTGAAACCGCACCGGCAATCCCGGAACCTGAACAGGCACTCTACGTTCCCCCGGAAGTGCCCGCAGCCCCTGCACCTGATACAACCCCGGCCGCTGAAGGAACACCGGCACCCTCCGCCCCCGCAGTCCCGCCCGTCTCACCGTTCCCTCCGTTGCCACCGGTACTCCGCAGCACCCCGGAAAAAACGTTCAAAGATCCTTGCGGCAGCCATTATCCTCATCGTAATTATTGCGGTGGCAGCCGGGGGATTTATGGTTATGAAAAACATGCAGAAGAGTGCCGTGGTCCCACCGGTGATGACGACAATTCCCACCCCGACAGCCACCATCCCGACAGCAAAGCCGACAGCAATCGTAACGACCGTTGTCACCACTGCCGTGCCGACAACGCCGCAGGTGCTGATCCCGCAAACAGGTGTCTGGGTTGAGGTCACGTACGACAAGACCTCACCGGACTGGTAGGAACCCCGGGTTCACAGGTCGCTGTGACTGATACCGGGGATCATTTCTACATCGTCCCGACCAGTACCGGAACCGTTGCCGTATCACTTCAGAAAACTGATGGTTCCGGTGACGAACTCAAAGTGACCGTTTATAGTGCCGGTACGGCAGTAAAAACTGTATCAACGACCACCCCCATGGGCCGGATTGATCTGCAGTTTGCCCTCACGGCCCCGACAACTCCCCCGACACTCCCAATAACAACACTCCCCACGACATCCATTTCATCGACCGCATCTGCAACGGCAAATGCAACCAATAGTACGGTGTAACGGCGAGAATGCCGGCAATCATCACCGGTTTTTTGTCCGGGCGGCAACAGCCAAAAAGGATGTGAACGGATGAATCCTTATGATATACCGTAACCTGTTTGCAGGAATTTTCCTGTTTTTCGGTACTCGCTGGTGCGGCAGCCGCATCCGGCTCGATACAGTCGTACCTGGGTGATACCGTCAAACTTTCCGGATACTGTTATGACAGCCAGACGGTCTACCTCTACCTGACCGGCCCGAACCTCCCGGCAAACGGGGTGGCCCTGGACAACATCAATAACCGGGCTGACCAGGGTGGGTTTACCGAAGTAAGTGTCGATAGTAACGATCACTGGGAATACGACTGGGGCACGAATTCACTGGGTGGGAGACTTGATGCCGGCACGTATACAGTATGGGCGGTTGACAGCCCCAGCGATCGTTCTCATCTTGATGACGCGGAATACAGCACGATTTCTGTTTCGCTTGGTAATCCGAGCATCAGCGTCGTCACCCCCGTTATTCCGGGCAGCTTCGATCTCCGTTCCATCCCGGACAATGTATCCGTGGTAATAAACGGGGACTATAAAGGGAGCACTCCTCTGACCGTCTTCGGTCTCGATCCCGGCACCTACAATATCACGTTTTCCCGGTTTAATTATGAGAAGTTCTCCACACGGGCAGCGATCGAATCCGGTTCTATTACCGAAGTGACTGCAACGCTCCAGCCAAAGACCGGAACCCTTGTAATCAACACAAGCCCTGTGGGTGCGCAGGTGGTTCTTGACGGAAACAATCTGGGCACCGCACCGGTCACCAGTACGAACCTTGCCGCAGGCAACCACACGATCAATGCAACGCTTGATGGGTACATCCCCGTCGAAATTCAGGTACAGGTAATTGCTGACCAGTCGGTAACAAGTATGATCGAACTCAAGAAACCCGCTACGGTAATCCCGGGGATTTCAGTACCTGTACCGATCCCGGTGACTATCGGTGCCTGCACCTGTGCGATCCTGATTTTTGCGTTCTGCCGCCCGCGTACCGGGCCGGTAAAAACTGCTGAAGTGGCGAGTCCTGGAAAATACCGGGACATTTCCTGTTTTATCGGATATGTGGAGTATCACGTTCCCGGATACTGATCGATAAAAATACCGGGGCCAGACCGATCCATTACCTTGCTTTTATTATACGGACGGTGAGGAAGGCCCCGCCAGAGAAGTACCTGACCAAAGGGCTATATACCACGTCGGGCGATTACCAAATATCCAATATCGATGGAGTGAGTGATCTATGCCAGAAAAAGAACCAAAACCCGTGCTGGTCCGGGAACGGCTCGATGTCTGCGAGCTGGACCGGGCCCGGATGTCCCTCTTAAACCCTGCGCTGATCGCGCAGAAGATAGCTGAACGGACAATCGATGAGAATGCAAAGCCCCTCATAGAGATGGCGATGAAGGAGGGCATTGAGACAGTCTGGGACCGTTTTGAGATGCAGCAGCCCTCGTGCAAGTACTGCGAAGCGGGGATCTCCTGCTCGCGGTGCACCATGGGCCCGTGCCGGATCATACCGCCCCACCGGATCCGGGGCGTCTGTGGAGCCGATGCAGACCTGATCGTATCGCGTAACCTGCTTGACACTATCGCGACCGGCTCAGCAGCCCATTCCGATCACGGCCGCGACATTGTCGAGACGCTTTATCTGTCGGTACAGGTAAGACCAATGACTACGGTATCGCCGATCCAGATAAACTGCGCCTGATTGCAAAAGAGTACGGCATTGAGACCGCAGGAAAGAGTGCACATGACCTCGCTGCTGCGGTCGGGAGCGCCATGCTCGAAGAGTACGGGATGGTGAAAAACACCCTCCAGTTCCTCAACCGGGCACCAAAAGCGACTCGGGAAATATGGGACAAACTCGGTATCTCCCCGAGGGGGATCGACCGCGAAGTGGTGGACTGCATGCACCGGATCCAGATGGGGGTCGGGGCGGATTATGTAAATATCCTGTTACAGGGCCTCCGGTGCAGCCTCTCTGACGGGTGGGGCGGGTCGATGATGGGAACCGATGTTTCCGATGTTCTCTTTGGTACGCCGACCATCAAATCGTCACGGATCAATCTTGCGGTGCTTAAAGAGGACCATGTCAATATCGCAGTCCACGGCCATAACCCGGTCCTCTCCGAGATGGTTGTAAAGGCGGTCGCGGACCCCGAACTTGTGGCCCTTGCCAGGAAAAACGGCGCAAAAGGGATCAACCTTGTCGGGCTCTGCTGCACGGGAAGCGAGCTTTTGATGCGCAAGGGCGTCCCGATGACCGGCAACCACTTGAACCAGGAACTGGTCATCATGACCGGGGCTCTCGAAGCGATGATCGTTGATTTCCAGTGCATCTTCCCCTCGCTCCCGAGGACCGCAAGCTGCTTCCACACCCTGATCATCTCGACCAGTGCAAAGGCGACTATCCCGGGTTCGTATTTCTTTGACTTTACCCCGGACAAAGGATTCCTGACCGCGAAAGCGATCGTGAGGATGGCAGTTGAGAATTTCAAAAACCGGAACCCAAAGAGAGTCCTGATCCCCGGCACACCGGTCCCGCTGATGACCGGCTTCTCCAACGAAGCGATCAAACATGCACTGGGTGGATCATTCAAGCCCCTCATCGATCTCATCGCTGCCGGTAAGATCCGGGGCGCGGTCGGGATTGTCGGCTGTAACAACCCTCACGTGAAGCATGACTACGGCCATGTGACGCTCTCAAAGGCCCTTATTAAGAAAAATATCCTCTGTGTCGAGACCGGCTGCGCGGCGATCGCATCTGCAAAGGCCGGGCTTCTCGTGCCGGATGCTGCGGCTCTCGCGGGTGATGACCTGCGGACGGTCTGCGAATCGCTCAAAATCCCGCCCGTGCTCCACATGGGGTCCTGCGTGGACAATTCCCGTATCCTTGTGCTTGCGGCGGAACTCGGGAACGCGCTCAATGTCCCGATCCACAAACTGCCCATTGCCGGCGCAGCGCCGGAATGGTACTCGCAGAAGGCGGTCTCGATCGGTGCATACTTTGTTGCATCGGGAGTCTATACGGTGCTTGGCGTGATGCCGCATATATCCGGCAGCCCGGCCGTGGTCTCACTCCTCACCGACGGCCTCAAAGGGGCGGTGAACGCGAACTTCGCGGTGGAACCCGATCCGGTCAAAGCAGCAGATCTTATCGCAGACCACATCGAACAGAAACGGACGGGACTTGGCATATGAGCGTTCCTGCCGGAGCACGGTCTGTGCCCGTGTCTGGAAACTACCATGCGCCCCGGGCCGATGAGTGCGGGATCCGGGTCGTCATCACCGGGAAGGGGGGCGTCGGGAAGACCACGCTTGCCGCACTCCTTGCCCGCCTGTTTGCCCGGGAGGGAAAACTGGTCCTTGCGATCGATGGCGATCCCCAGCAGAACCTTGCGGCGACCCTGGGTGTCCCACCGGATACTGCAGAACAGATCGTGCCTGTTTCAGAGAGTGTGGACTATCTCCGCGAAAAGACCGGCGCCGGCCCGGATATATCCCCGGGCGGGCTTCTTACTCTCAATCCCGATGTAAGCGATGTCATCGACCGTTTTTCGATAACGGTTGACCAGAATCTACCGGCTTCTCGTCATGGGGAGCGTGAAGCAGGCAGGGTCAGGGTGTCTCTGTCCTGGTTCACCCTGCTTACAGCAATACTCCGTCACATGAGGCTCCTTAAGAACGAGGTCGTCATCCTTGATACCCCGGCAGGACTTGAACATTTCGGGAGGGCCGTTGCCGAAGGGTTCACCTGTGCGGTGGTGGTGGCGGACCCATCGGTACAACGCAGTCTCTGTTGCCCGGGAGTCAGCCCGGCTTGCAGGACAACTCGGCATCGGGGAGGTCATGTTCGTCCTCAACCGTGTGCAGGGAGATACGGATGTACAAAAAAGTCTGCGGGGAGACCGGGTACATGCCGGCATTTCCGCAGACGGTTATCCTGCCCTTTGATCCACAAGTCAGCCGCACCGAACCTGCGGTCACCCCGCTCATAACCGGTGATTCGGCCTTCATCGAAAACGTCCGGGCACTTGCGGCGACAATTAACGGAGTGTGTGAAGGCCGGAATCCCCGGGTCACTTAAAAGGGGGGTTTTACCCTGATTCCTTCCGAAAGGTGCAGGGGTCGCGGCCTGGTCGAAAACAAACAAACAGGATTATGCTGACGCTCTTCCCGGAAGTTTGCATTTCTGGCAGGTAAAGTAGTCAGGTCATACTTTACATCGAGCGCTTCCCACTCACGGTACTGCATATCCGAGAGGTGATCACTGTTTTTCTCTGCATCTTTCCATGCAGCAGCGTCCACGTAGTCCCATGCCACAGTCTCCATGGGCTGACCATTGGCGATGACAATTACTTCCGGGGTGGAATGGAGTTGGCCAAAGGCGAACGTGGAAGAATCATCGGTGATGATGGTGGGTTGTGTCGTCTCGAATCAGGGCATAACCGGTCCCGTCGTAATCATAGGGAGAGGCAGCACTGACCCCGGCAGTCATATGGTCCTCATCGATAAAGAACAAGACCGCCGAGCCGAGGCCCAGATTGTTTAAGATTGAGGCCAGGAGAAGCGATTTTTCGCCACTCGTCCCCTCCCCGGTGTAGAGCACCTCGTATGGGTATGTGCACCGGGCCCTCGTAACTTGGAATGTGCTGGACGATGCTTGTCGCGATCCGAGCCTCGTCAGAGGGATTGGCAGTTATTCCTTTGATTGCTGCCGCAAGTGCAGCGATTGTCGGCTGCTGTTCCGTGTCGCTTATGTAGGCGCGATAATAGGAATCATTTCCCCCATTTGCCGGGGGTTCTGCTTTATTCTGGTAATCCACATAGACAGAGGTCGAAAGTGTTAACGGGATCACATGGGTCTTCCCGTTTAATGTATAGGGATAGTACTGTGCGATCGAACCGGCCGGGATTGCGACCGTCTCAAGGACTACTGGCGCGGCTTCGAGCGGACGGGCGGCGGATGGGACCGTCGCGTTTAACGTTTCGGCTGGTGCTGCAGAGGGTGCGGATACCGGTGATCCTGTGGCGGCCGGGCTCACCTGATCCACAGGTTCCGGACTCTGGTTTTGAGTTTACAACCGGCTGCAAATACCGCAGAAATAAACACAAGACCGATTACGATATACGAAGTAAATGATGACATGGAACGAGGACTTCCCATACACCGGATACAATGAATTTTGTACCGGCAGAGGTGTACATGTTTAGCATTCCGGGGAGATAAGTAATGCGAATCGTAATATGGGAGGATTTTTACTGACACCGCTGCCTGCGTGGCTACATGAAAAAAGAAAACCATTTATTTATTGCAGGCCGACGCATACGATTCTCCACCAAACTCGAGTAATCCCATGACTCCCGGTACTTCCCACGTTGTTCCCCGGCCCCATTGTGCAGTATTTTCAGTCACCACGCTCACCCAGCAGTTCCCGGAACCTGCAGACATCCCGTCAACGGGAGTATTCTTTGTGCTGTTTCCGGCCCCGGTGTAGCAATCCACGAAGGTGAAAAACCAGAGATATATCTGCAGGACGGGCAGATTTCCGGCCATCCGTGCCGCCGACACCATAGAATACCTCGGGCACAGGGGATCAGTACCCTGCTACGCGGCGGAACTGCCCGATGGTTCTTTGCTCCCTCGTGGCATGGTCGTATCCGGTGACGGGATCTCCATGGCAGGATACCTGATGAGGATCTTGCAATCGCCGCTTATGCAGTCCGGCTGATCGCATCTTCAACGGCGAACAGGATTTGCGGACGGTGCGGGACAAAGACTGTACCAGTCCTTACCGAGCGGGCAAAAAAATGTCCGTCCTGCGGTCTTGTCATCTACCCCCGCATCTCACCGGCGATCATCGTGCTTATCACCGGGGTGATGAGGTCCTGCTTGCCCGCTCCCCCCGGTTCCCCGCCGGGATGCACAGCGTTATCGCAGGTTTTGTAGAACCGGGCGCGACATCATCGAGCCCTTCGCGGACTACGCGTTCAACAAGCCGCACGCCTATGGCTACGGGCTCATCGCGTACCAGACGGCGTGGTGCAAGGCCCACCATCCGGTCGAGTACCTCGCGGCGCTGCTGACGTCGGTGCGCGACGACAAGGACAGGACGGCCGTCTACCTCGCCGAGTGCCGCTCGCTCGGGATCGAGGTCATGGTGCCGGACATCAACCTCGCCCACGCGGACTTCACGCCGTCAGTACTGGGGGACCGGGTCATCATCTTCGGGCTCGCAGCGGTGCGCAACGTCGGCGAGAGCCTCGTCGAGCGGATCGTGCTCGAGCGCGACGAGCACGGGCCCTATGCGTCCATCTACGACTTCGTTCGCCGCGCGGATCCGATCGTGCTCAACAAGCGAACGATGGAGTCGCTCATCAAGGGCGGCGCGTTCGACTCGTTCGGGATCCCCCGCAAGGGCCTCTTCCTCATCGTCGAGGAGCTGGTGTCGCGCACGCTCGAGCGTCGCCGCGAGAACGATGCCGGCATCGCGACGCTCTTCGCCGCCGCGGCCGAGGCGGCCGGCAGCGGTTCGGGGACCTGGGAGGGAACCGAGCTGCCGATCCCCGAGCAGGAGTTCACCAAGCACGAGCGGCTCCGCTTCGAGAAGGAGATGCTGGGGCTCTACGTCTCGGACCACCCGCTGCTCGGTGTCGCCGGCGCGCTGCGTCGCTACACGGACCACACCATCGCCGAGACCAAGGAGCTCGCCGAATTCCAGTCGGCGGACGCGCCGATCGTTCGCGTCGGCGGCGTCGTCACCGACGTGCAGCGGCGGTTCTCGAAGCGCGGCGAGGAGTGGGGGAGGTTCACGCTGGAAGACCTCGGCGGGGCGATCGAGGTCCTGTGCTTCGCCAAGCCCTTCGCCGAGTACGGCGGGTACCTCGAGCCAGACGCGGTCGTGGTCGTGGTTGGCCGGCTCGACACCCGCGAGGAGGATCCGAAGCTCGTCGTGATGTCGATGTCCACGCCCCGGCTCGAGGCGGGCGATGAGGTGCTGCGGATCCGGCTGCCCCTCGGCAAGGTGACCGAGTCCTTCGTAGGCGACCTGAAGGGCGTGCTCTCCGAGCACCCCGGGACCTCTCCCGTGCAGCTGCTCCTCCTCGGCCGTGAGGAGCGGACGATCCAGCTCCCCGCGGAGTTCTCGGTCGACCTGGGCGCCGTCGTGGGCGTGCTGCGCACGCTGCTCGGTCCCGACGCGATCGCAGCCTGAACGAGCCGATCGTGTACGTCGCACCGGTCGACCGCGGTCTCGACGAGCAGGAGTGGCGGACGTTCGTCGAGGCACAGGGCTTCGGCCATCTGGCAGCAGCCGGTCGCGGCCGCGAGGTGCCGGTGGTGGTGCCGACGCAGTTCGTCCTCGTCGGCGACGTCGTGCTCCTGCACGTCGTCGCGGCGAACCCGATCGTCGAGGCGCTCGCAGAGCAGCCACGGGCGGTGCTGTCGGTGGCCGGCGACTGGGCCTTCATCCCGTCGCACTGGAAGGTGATCGGTACCGAGGATCCGATGATGGGCATCCCGACCACCTACTACGCCGCGGTCCAGCTGCGTGGCGCGGCAGAGGTCATCGATGATGCCGGCGCCATCGCCGAGGTGCTCCGCACGCAGCTCGGTGCCCTGCAGCCGGGCGTGCCGGTAGCGGACCCGTTCGACGCACACGGCGCCACGCTGCGTGCGATCCGGGCGATCCGGCTGCGGGTCGATGACGTGGAGGCGAAGTTCAAGTTCGGCGGCAACGTCGATGCCGCGCACCGCCTCGCGGTCGTCGACCGGCTGGAGGCTCGCGGCGGCCCGAACGATCACGAAGCGGCGAACCACACGCGGCGCCGCCTCGCCGCATCGGACGAGGACTGAGCCGGCACGGTCAGCGCGCGAGCGGGATCGACTGGGCGAAGGTGAAGACGTCGTCTGGGTCGACGACCGCCTTGACCGACTCCAGACGCGCGAGGTTCGAGCCGTAGTAGGCAGCCGCCCACCCGGTCAGGCTCGGGTCGATGTAGTTCTGGTACGCGCCGGTCGAGATGTCGTACACGTCGCCTTGGACCTGGGCCAGCCACTGGTCCCCGGCGGCGATCTCGCTCGCCGTCGCGTCAGACGTCCAGTTGTACGACGTCTGGATGCTCGCCAGGAATCCACGGTGCACGAAGGCGGTCGCCCCGGGCGCCACGGTGTTCACGGCTCCGCCGAGGGCATCGAAGACCATGCCCCCGCCGAGCGCCGGCGTCGATGCCGCGAATGCATCGACGCTGTCGACCACGCGCTGGAGCGACGCGGCATCCATCGGTCGTGCCACGTAGTTGGAGGAGGCCCGGAACGCCTGGCGCGACAGCGAACCGGACGGGGTCGCTGTCTCGAGGTGGCACGCTGCGACAGTCAGGGCGCTGCAACCTGCTTCGACCATCATCGCGTTGATGTAGGACTCCCCGCCGACGAACGCGTACGTCGGCGGGGTCCCGATGGCCGCGAGCAGCGGCTGGAGCCACGCCGCCGTCTGCGCGCTCGACGAGCACGAGACCCCGGCGATCCGAGCCGTCGTGCCGTCGCCGGAGAGCAGCTGGCAGTTGGACCACACGGCCGGATCGAGCGAGACGGTCCAGTGCTGCCAGGATCCGAGGACCGCCGCGGCTGCCGCCCACGGGAAGTCATAGGTGAACAGCGTCACGTCGGGCAGCGGGTAGGTCTTGAACGTGAAGTCGGTCACGATGCCGAAGTTCCCCCCACCGCCTCCCCGGCACGCCCAGAAGAGGTCGGCGTTGGACGACGGTGAGCACGAGAGGGTCCGGCTGTCGGCGGTCACGATCGTGAGCGCCTCGATGTTGTCCGCGGTGATGCCGAACTGGCGGGCGAAGACGCCGACCCCCCCGCCGAGGGCGAGCCCGGCGATGCCGACGGACGGACAGGAGCCTCCGGGGAGGAGCCGGCCCGCGTTGCCGAGCGCGTTGTACACGTCGATGAGCCGGGCCCCGGCCTGCACCCCGGCCGAGCCGGGCGGGGCCTGCGAGGCGGTCGGGGCGACCGCGCGCATCGACGTCACGTCGATGACGAGGCGCCCGTCGCCGCTCGAGTACCCGCCGTAGCTGTGGCCCCCCGCTCGCGGCGCCACGGCGATCCCATGGTCGCGCGCGAACGAGATCGACCGCGCGACGTCGTCCGAGGTCGCGCAGTACGCGATCGCCGCCGGGTACAGGTCGTCGAACAGGGGGTTGTAGAGGAGGCGATCCGTCGGGTACGAGGGATCCGCCGGGCGGACGAGCCGGCCCGCCAGCGAGGCCGCAAGCACGGCCCACTCGGCCGCGGTCGCAGGCCGCACCCGCTTCGGCGGCGGGGGTTTCGGCGCCGGCGACCCGCAGTCCGCGAGCCCGGCGGCGCCCGCGAGCCCGGCCATCGAGAGGGCCGCGGTCTTGAGGAACGCGCGGCGGCCGAGGTGAGCGTCCTGCACCGGGCCAACCTACGCACGGGCGAGGCGCCATGCCGGGGTCTTGGGCATCCCGGGACTCCCAAGCGTGCGGCGCACCCCGGATTCGACCCCGGCAGGCTCGAATTTCATACCTCGCTCGCGTCCCGTAGAATGTCTCCTTATGCCGATGTCTGCAGGAACCAAGGACACGACCGCGCTGTCGGACGCGGAGCTCGCCGAAATGGCAGACCTGTGCGTTGATCGCGAGCCCAAGTTCGACATCGGATTCCTCTCGAAGCAGCGGGAGGACTGGGTGCTGGTCACGACGGTGCGCGAGGGCAACAAGCTGCGGGGGTACTCGTTCTGCACGCTGGAGCGGATCGGCGGCACCCCCTCGCTCCTGCTCGGCGTCGCGCTGGTCGACCGCAATGCGAAGTCCGACCAGACCCTGAA
The DNA here is from genome assembly GCA_963841965.1 of uncultured Acidimicrobiaceae bacterium. Taxonomy (GTDB): domain Bacteria; phylum Actinomycetota; class Acidimicrobiia; order Acidimicrobiales; family RAAP-2; genus Palsa-459. The sequence goes on from CAWJES010000001.1 coordinate 32,184, forward strand.
GTGCCTGCTCGCGGACCAGTTCCGCCGCGCGCTGCTGGCGTTCCCCGACGAGGACGTCCTCCTGGGCGTGCGCCTCATCTCGCCGGACGGCTACCGGGCGTTCACGGGGCTCGAGGACGTGGTGCCGCGCTGCGACCATAAGCCGACCGGTGAGGAGCGTGCGTGGGCACGTCGGCTGGCCAAGCGGTTCGGCAATGAGAAGGGCCTCGACGACCGCACGTTCGTGCTCACCCACGAGCCGGGTCCCGTCGGCGGCCTCGACTATGTGGCCGCGAAGGCGATCGTCCCCGAGGGGACCGAGGTGCTCTTCAAGCCGGTGAAGCCTGCGAAGGGCCAGCGGCTCGTCGCCTTCGGCTGGGCAATGGCAGAGGACCTCGCGAAGGGCAAGCTCTCGAAGTAGGCCGACTCCTCAGCCGGGCCGAACGGCTCAGCTCCGAGGCAGGATCCCCACGCAGAGTTTGTAGCAGTGGCCGTCCACGGGACGGCTGAGCGCGGTCAGCAGGTAACGGGGCTTGAATCCGAGTGCGACCGCGAGCTCCTTGCCGCTCATGCGGTCCCGGCGCGCGGCGTCGAGGGCGCGGATCGCATGGCGGTCCTCAAGGGCGAGCCACACGTCGTCGCGCTCCCATCCGAAGCGAACCCAGGTCGTTCCGTCGTCGCGCCTCCGCAGGAGCTGCGGCCCGCGCTGCGGGACGATGAGCGCGACACTCGGCCGATCTCCCCGAAGCTCCCAGTAGGGGGCGGACGGGCCCCGGAAGCCGAAGAGGGGACCATCCTGCGGCGCCTGTAGCCGCTTGAGGCGCCGCCGCACGACGCCACCGCGGAGCGATCCCACGAGCCGCGGGAGCTCGGTGCAGCGTGACCGCCTCGGGTTGCGCCGTGTCGTCGCGCTCAGGATCCTCCGCGAGTGTCGCCTCGACGACGTCGAAGGCGGCGAGGTCCGGGAGTGCGCCGTCATGCCACGGGACGCGGAGGCGGACCATCGTCGTCGAGGCCAGATCGACGCCGATCGTGTCCTCGACCGTGCAGGAGAGCACAAGCACCAGGAGCCGTGCGCCAGCCTTGATATCGATCTGGTCGCGGGACGGGAGGTCCCGGAGCAGCTCGCGGGTCGCGGTCGCTGCCACGTCGCGCGATCGTGCGAGCCCTCCTGCCATCATTCCCCCTGCGACCAGTGCGCCGCATCTGCGAGCGCCGGAACCACGCTATCCAAAGATGTGATCGGTGCCTGACACGTCGCATTGCGACAGATGTAGACGTGGTCAGGATCGCGGCCATCGAGAAGGGCGATCTCCGATTCCCCGAAGACGACCACGCAGAACGGTGGGAGCGACGCTCGGGCCGCCCGCAGGAACCCGCCCGGCGGACCCGGGACGGCGACTTCGATCCCGTCCGCCAGGTAGCACGCTGCCTCCACGAGCGTGACCGCCGCATGCGGCTGGCGATCGAGCACTGGCGCGGCCAGCTGGACCAAGCGGTCGGCGATCGCGAGCGCCCTGCCGTCCGACGCGACGAGGCCGAGTCTCGCGGCCGCCAGCGCGGCGATCGAGGAGCCTGACGGGACGGCGCCGTCGAGCACGTCCTTGGCACGGACGAGCGAGGCCGCCGCGTCCTTGTGGGTCTGGAACAGGCCGTTGCCCACCTCGGGGTCGTAGGACTGGGGGACAACGCCGTCCCAATGGCCGTCGAGCAGCGCCTCGAGCACCTCGGTCGCCAGCTCGAGGTGGATGTGCTCGCCCGTCAGCTCGAAGAGCGAGACCCTCGCATCGATGAGCCACCCGAGGTCGGCACTCGTGGCGAGCGGGGCCTGGGCGCCCGAGCGGCGGTACCAGCGACCATTGGTGTGATGGGTCCGGCTCAGCGCCTCGACCGTCGCCGCCGCCTCCTTCGCGTAGCGATCATCGTCGAGCCGCCACGCCGCCTCGGCGAGCACCGATGCGAACATGGCGGTCCATTCGAGGAGGACCTTGTCGTCGATGGACGGCTGCGGTCCGAACTCGCGCGCCTGGAGCAACGCGGTGCGCACGAGCGCGTCATCATCGTCGCCGGCGAGGTCGCTGAACATGTCGAGCCTCGGCACGCACGCGCCGTCGACGGGACCGTCGTCGGTGAGCCCGTAGCGCTCGACGGTCCTGGCAGCCAGGTGCGCCAGTCCCGCATCGTCGAGGATCTCCGTCACGTCCGACGCCGTCAGGAGCACATGCCCGCCCTCCTGGCCCTCGGCGTCCGCATCGACGGCAGAGGCGAAGCCATCCTCGACGCGCATCTGATCCAGGACATTGTCGATCGTCCGTCGCGCGATCCACGTGTACGACGGCTCTGCAAGCCATGCGCCCGCCCGCAGGTAGCACCGCGCCAGCAGGGCCTGGTCGCTCAGCATCTTCTCGAAGTGCGGGACGCTCCAGGTCGCGTCGACGCTGTAGCGCGCGAATCCCCCGGCGATGTGATCGAACAGCCCGCCGCGCGCCATCGCGTCGAGCGTCGTCGTCGCCATCATGCTCGCGTCGTTGCGCGACGAGACCGACGCGAGCGCGAGGCAGGCCTCGATCCATCCGGGGTGCGGGAACTTCGGAGCGGGGGAGAAGCCGCCGTCCTGTGGGTCGAAGCGGTCGGAGAGCGTCTCGACCAGCGTGGTGAGGAGGGCCCGGGCGCCCATGGCGTCGTCGGCGGGCGCGAGCGAGTCGAGGAGGGTCGCCTCCTTGCGGACCGCCGACGTCAGGTGCGCCGCCTGTTCCAGCACGTCAGCCCGCCGGTTGCGCCAGACGTCCCCGATGGACGCCAGGATCATCGGGAAGCCGGGCTGGCCGTGTCGGTCGACCGGTGGGAAATAGGTTCCCGCGAAGAACGGCTGGCGGTCCGGGGTAAGGAACACGGTCATCGGCCATCCGCCGTGGCCGTTCATCGCCTGGGTCGCCGACATGTACAGCGCGTCGACGTCCGGATATTCCTCTCGGTCGACCTTGATGGGGACGGTGATCTCGTTGATCAGCTCCGCGATGACCGGGTCCTCGAAGCTCTCATGCGCCATCACGTGGCACCAGTGGCAGGCCGCGTACCCGACTGACAGAAGGACCGGGACATCACGCGCGCGCGCCTCCTCGAAGGCTGCGTCGCCCCATGGCCACCAATCGACTGGATTCGCGGCGTGCTGACGCAGGTAGAGGCTCGCGGAGCCATCGAGGCGGTTCACATGGCAATGCTACGGGAGCCTCCTTCCGGGCCGACTGCGTCGCGAGCAGCGGTCGCCGCGCGCTGAGAGGTGATCGCGAGCGCGACCCTGCGACATGGCATTCCGGTGGCCGCCATCGGTCTTCCGATAATGTCGCTTGGAGGCGCGGCACAGGCGCCCGGAGCCGACAAGGCAAGCAAGTGCACTGGAGAGCCGATTGCGAAGTGAGTCGAAGCTCACACAACACTGACGGGGGTACAGATGTTCAATCGGGGCAAGGCACCATTGAAGGCCTTCGCGGCCACGTCGCTCATCCTCTTCGCAATCGGCCTGGGCAGCACGCTCGCCCCGTCGGTGGCGTCCGCTGGACCACCTCCGCCGCCCTCCGAGCCAACCGCGAGCGGCACGGCGTACGAGGTCCCGATCCCTGGTGGCGGGGAGTTTTATGGGATCAGTTGCCCCGTCGCCAACTTCTGCACCGCGGTCGGTTACACATACGACGACGAGGAGCCGATCTACGCCACGGAGTCTGCCGGCGTGTGGGGAACGCCCACGGAGATCGACACCGCGGACGGTGGTGAGTTCTACAGCGTGAGCTGCGTCGACCCGAACGACTGCACCGCCGTCGGCGCAGACTACGACGGCTCGGCACTCTATGCGACTGAGACCGCCGGCACGTGGGGTCCCGCGACAGATGTCCCTGGCGACACAAGCGACGCCTCCCTGAACGGCGTCAGTTGTGTGGATGCGCAGGACTGCGTGGCGGTGGGCGACGACCTTGACGGATACGCGATCACCGTCGACGAGATTGGGGGGGAATGGGGATACGGCTCGCCAGCTGAGGCTCCCCCAGATTCGTCGTTGGACGGTGTCGCGTGCATTCCGAGTGAGGGTTGCGCCGCGGTCGGATCCGCCGGGGGTTCCGGCGAAGTGGGCTGGTTCGCCTTCGGACCATATCCGTACTGGGAGGACGACTGCTTCAGCTGCGAGGAAGGCACTCCCATGTTCGCAATCAGCTGCCCGACACCAGAGTCCTGTACGGCTGTCGGTGAGGACGGCTACGGCGATTCTCCCTCCTATGCCACATTGACCGATGGCGAGTGGAGCGACACGAGCGACATCCCGAGCGAGTATGGCGGCTTCTTCAATGGCGTCAGCTGCACTGACGCGACTGACTGCGTGGCCGTTGGCGAGGACTACTACGGCGACGGAGATGCGATCGTCTCCATCGAGTCCGGGGGTGATTGGGGTCCTCTCTCGATTGCCGCTGCCCCGAACGACAGCGGGTTTGCCGGATTCGAGGGCGTGAGCTGCGCCAGCGGAGGGCAATGCACGGCCGTGGGCTGGGACGACAACGGGGAACCCATCGTTGACGTGCTGACGTCCCCGAATGCACCCTCCCTTCCCCAGCCTCCCGCGAGCGCCTCGGCAACGGCCGGTGACGGGCAGGCGACGGTGACGTGGACCGCATCCGCGAACACTGGCGGCGCCACGATCACGAGCTACACCGCCACAGCGTCACCGGGTGGCGAGTCCTGCACGGTGGCTGAGACGTCACCCCAGCCCGTTGGCGGAAGCTGCACAGTGACCGGTCTCACTGATGGCACGAGTTACACATTCACCGTGACCGCAACCAACTCGGCCGGCACGAGCGGGACCGGTCCGCCGACCGACGCGGTGACCCCCGCCGGCCCACCGCCCGCGCCGACCAACGTGCAGGCGGTCGCCGGCACCGCAAGTGCCCCGAGCGCGCAGGTCAGCTGGACGGCCCCGGCGTCCGACGGCGGTGCTGCCATCACGAGCTACGTGGTGACGGCGAACCAGGGGGGCGGGACCTGCACCTACCTCGTGCAGACTCCATCTGCCAACTCGTGCACGGTCACCAGCGGACTCGCCCTCGGGAACTCCTACACCTTCACGGTCGCGGCCGTGTCAGGCGCAGGCACCGGTGCCAGTTCGGCTCCGTCCAGCGCGATCAGCTTCCAGAAGGTGGCGACGACCGTCACGCTCATGGAGTCGGCATCGTCCGTGACTCGATCCCAATCCGTGTCGTTCACGGCAATCGTGAACACGCCGCCCGGTACGCAGGCGGCAACGGGCAGGGTGACCTTCTACGACGGTTCCAAGGCACTGGGCACCGAATCGCTCTCGGGAGGCAGTGCAACGTTCCTCACACACCTCAAGAAGGGGAATCACACGATTGTCGCGACCTATCTCGGGAACGCAACATTGTCGACGAGCACCAGCAACAGCGTCGCGGTGACCGTCCACAAGTGAACACGCATCGCCGAGCCTGAGTCGGCGACGAGCCAGACCAGGGAAAGGCGCCACTGCGTGGCGCGCGGGAGCCCCGGGATGGTCATGCCGCTACGGATCGGTGCCGACCTCGCGATGACGGCATCCGCGGGCGCGACGGTGCGAGCCGGCGAACCGGGAGGTAGACCCACACGCTCCCTCGTGCTGCCTGCGGCTGACACGGATAGGTCAATCCGCGCGCCCTCTGACATCGAGGACCTACCGCCATCGTGATTCCCTCGAGCTCACATCTCGTCGGCTTCACGCTGGCCTCGCTCGCGATCATCATCGTCCCCGGTCCGAGCGTCCTCTTCACACTCGCTCGGGGCATCGCGTGGGGCCGGATGGTCGCGGTTCTCTCCGTGCTCGGCAACGGTCTCGGGATGCTGGTCCTATCCGGCCTCGTCGCCGTCGGCCTCGGTCCGCTGCTCGCGAGGTCGGCAACCTTCACGATGTTGGTGGAGGTCGCAGGTGGCCTCTACCTCCTTTGGCTCGGCGCAGAGGCACTTCGGCACCGTCACGAGCATGCGAGGGCGATGGCGGACCGCGAGCAGCAGAAGCCGCCTCCGCTGCGCGTCGTGCGCCAGGGCTTCGTGGTCGGCATGCTGAACCCCAAGGCCCTCATCTTCTTCGTCGCGGTGTTCCCGCACTTCGTTGATCCGTCTGCTGGGAATGTCACAGGGCAACTGCTGGTCCTCGGGGTGATCTTCACCATCCTCGCGGTGCTGTCGGATGGGACGTGGGGACTGATCGCAGGCACGGCTCGAGACTGGCTCTCCGGCGAACCGCACCGGCTGGTCACGCTGCGGACAGTCGGCGGCGTCGTGATGCTCGGGCTCGGCGTGCTGATCATCACAACGGCCATCTGGTCCTGAGACATCAAGGAACCTGTGGTGCGTGATCCTGCCTGTGGACGGCTTTGGCTCGACTGGTCGCGGTGGGGGTCGTGGGAGTGAGCGACGTCATCTGGTCAGGCGACCCCGCCGGAAGCGCATCGACCGGCTTCGGGTGGAGCTTGTTCACCGCCCCGGCCGGGAACGTCTCCGCGCTCCAGCAGGACGCACGGAGCGACAGATTCGCGCAGGACCTTTGACGACGGGTCCAACGGGGCACACGACGGAGTCTGCGGGGATAGCGTCGCTCAGCACATCGACGAATGGAGACCTTCATGACCGCAGGGGAGGGTGCCCGATCCGAGCTGTTCGCCTTCGCAGACCAGTATGTCGACGAACTTGCGGCGCTGGATCCCATATTCGCGACCTCGATCGGGGTCCATGCCTTCGACCACCTGCTCCCTGACTTCTCGAGCGAGCAGGCAGATCGCGTCGCAGCACACACGTCCAGCGCGCTCACGCAGCTCGAGAAACTGGATCCGACCGATGACCTGGACCGCGTCGCGAAGGAGGTCATGGTCGAACGGCTCACCTCGCAGTCCCAGCTTGAGCTGGCGAACGAGGATCGCCGTTCGTGGGGCGTCCTCACCTCACCCCTCTCGAACGTCCGCCAGGCGTTCGAGCTCATGCCTGCCGCGACGGCCGCCGACGCAGGCGTGCTCCGGGAGCGCCTCATGCAGGTGAGACCGTCGCTGGCAACATGGCGCGAAGGCATCAACGACGCAATCCCCGCGGGGCTCATCCCCGCACAACGTCATGTCCTTGGTGTCGCCGCCCAGGCACGGACCTACGCATCTGGGTCCTACGCGGAGCTCGCAGCCCGGATCGCCGAGGCAACAGGCGCCGACCTGGAAGGGTCGGGGCTCGGGGCCGCGGCAACCGATGCCGACGTGGCATGCGGAGAGCTTGCGGACTGGCTCGTGGACTCCGTCGCTCCTCAGGCCAGCGAGGACAGCCGGTGCGGCCTCGAGCGATACGAGCGGTGGTACCGGTCCTGGAACGGGATGGAGCTCGACGCGATCGAGCTCTACGAATGGGGATACCAGGAGCTCTGCCGCATTCGGTACCGCATGTGGACCCTGGCCGCCGTCCTCGCACCCGATGCCACGACAATGGCAGCGGTGGCCGCCGCGCTCGACGCCGACGAGAGCCGCGCAGTCCACGGCGCAGACGCCATGGTCGAGCGGCTCTCGGCGTTCACCGAGGCGGCCTTCGACCTGCTGGACGGTGAGTACTTCGACATCGACCCGCGGATCCGCCATTGCGATGTCCGAATCGCCCCCGAAGGAGGCGCGGCCGCGCCGCACTACATACCGCCCAGCGACGATCTGTCTCGGCCGGGCACGACGTGGCTCCCGACGCTCGGGGCGGAGCGGTTCAGCTGGTGGAAGTACCCGTCGATCTGGTACCACGAGGCGGTGCCGGGCCATCATCTCCAGTGCGGGACGACCATCCTCGAGGCAGACCGTCTCTCGCGCTTCCACCGCCTGGCCGGGTGGACCAGCGGGTACGGAGAGGGCTGGGCCCTCTACGCGGAGCGGCTCATGGATGAGATCGGAGCATTCTCCGATCCCGGCGACGAGCTCGGCTTCCTCTCGGGACAGGCGCTGCGGGCCGCGCGGATCGTTGTCGACATGGGCCTGCACCTCGGGCTCCCCGCCCCCGACGACCTCGGCGTGCTCGGGGCACTGGGCGACTGCTCGGGGCAGGTCTGGTCGGCGGAGATGGCGGTGGGTCTCCTCGAGGAGTGGGCCGTGATCAGCCACGAGTTCGCCGTGTCCGAGGTGGAGCGGTACCTGAGCCTCCCGGGGCAGGCGACTTCGTACAAGGTCGGGGAACGAGCGTGGATCGGGGCGCGCGAGGCCGCTCGCGACCGCCTCCGCGACGGGTTCGGTCTCAAGCGATTCCACGCGTACGCGCTGGGCATCGGACCGATGGGCCTCGATACGTTCCGCGTGGAGATGTCGAGGTGGGACGGATCCTGACGTCCGCCTGCCCGGACGATCGAACACCACGGGTGGGCCGACCGATGTCTCGTTCTCGCACTGGCTCGATACAGTTGCCGCTCGCCCTGCTTGACAGAAGAGGACAACGTGGCCCACCTTCCGCGCACCACGGTGGTCAGGCGGTCCCGTGGCGCTTGTCGGCAAGCGCGCGGACGGGCTCGCGTCCCCCTTCGCAGAGTTGCCTCCATCGCGCTGCTGGCACCGTGCCTCGCGGTGGCGGGCGCGGTTCCTGGGGTCGCTTCGGGCATTGCACGGCCCCATGTGCGCAGTTCGGAGGGCGCCGCCCGTTCGCTCGCATTGCCGGGGGCCCGGGTGTTCCCGAAGAGCTACGTGTTCAACGGGCCCCAGGCTGCGTCCTCGGACGGCACGCACGTCTGGGTGGCGAATGGCAACGGGGACTCGATCACCGAACTGGCCGCATCGTCCGGCGCCGTCGTGCGTGTGGTCCGGGGCGCAAGCAGCGGGCTCACCGACCCCCGAGCGCTGTCAGCCGACGGGACCCACGTGTGGGTGGCCAATCCGGGCTCCAACTCGGTCACCGAGCTCCTCGCGTCGACGGGCGGTCTCGTCCAGGTGCTCGATGCGACAAGTGATGACTTCAACGGCCCAGGGGCGATCGCGTCAGACGGAACCGATGTCTGGGTCGCGAACTCGGCGGGCGACTCGGTGACCGAGCTGCTGGCATCGACGGGCGCCCTCGTCCAGGTGATCAAGGGAGCGGCGGATGGCTTCAACAACCCGCGCGCGGTCGCCGCGGACGGCTCGCACGTCTGGATCGTCAACTGGGTCGGCAACTCGGTCACCGAGCTGGATGCCTCGACGGGCGCCCTGGTGCAGGTGCTCAGCGGTGCGGGCTACGACTTCGACTATCCGCTCGCGGTCGCGACGAACGGGACGGCCGTGTGGGTCGCGAACTGGGTGGGGAACACCGTGACCGAGTTCCTCGCCTCGACGGGGGCGCCGATCCAGGTGCTCGCCGGCAAGGCCTACGGGTTCGACTACCCGCTCGCCATTGCGCTCGATGGTGTGAATGCATGGGTCGCGAACTCTGGCGCGCAGGGCTCGGTCACGGAGTTCTCCGCCGCCTCGGGAGCCCTGGTCCGTGTGCTGAGGGGACCGGCGTACGCCTTCGCCGACCCTGCCTCGGTGACGTCCGACGGCACGCACTGCTGGATCGTGAATGCCGGCGGGAACTCCGTCACCGAGGTGTTCGAGGCCGACGGTGTCGTGGCACGGGTGATCGACGGGTCCTCCTACGGCTTCAGCAATCCCTTCGGGATCGCCTCGGACAAGGCCGACATCTGGGTCGCCAACTCCGGGGGCGGTTCGGTCACAGAGCTCTCGGCCTCCACGGGGGCACTGGTTCGAGAGATCCGTGGCCCTGCGTACGGCTTCGACGACCCCCAGGCCGTGGCGACCGACGGGACGGACGTGTGGGTCGTCAACTCGGGGAGCAACTCGGTGACGGAGTTCCGAACCGCCACCGGCGCGTTGGTCAGGATCCTGCACGGCTCGGCCTACGGTTTCGACTATCCGCTTGCGATCGCGTCGGACGGCACGCACCTGTGGGTTGCCAACGTCGGGTCGAACACGCTCACCGAGATCCTCGCGACGTCCGGGCAAATCGCACGGATCCTCTCGGCGTCCAAGTACGGGTTCGACGATCCCGGTGCGATCACGTCCATCGGCACGCGCCTGTGGATCTCGAACGTGGGCTCCAACTCCGTCACGGAGCTCTCGGCGTCGACTGCCGCACTGGTCCACGTCTTCAAGGGCACCGCGTACGGGTTCGATGATCCTGGGGCGATCATCTCAGACGGCCTGCACGTCTGGGTGGCGAGCGGTGCGGGCAACGACCTGACGGAGATCCTCGCGTCGGACGGCGAGCTGATCAGGGTCTTCCGTGCCTCCGAGCTCAGCCTCGACTACCCCGGTGCGCTCGCCCTCGATGGTGAGCACCTCTATGTGACGAACAGGATCGGGGACTCGGTGACCGAGCTCTCCGCGCTCACCGGGACGCTCCTGCGGGTGGTGAAGGGGCCTGGCACCGGATTCGACTACCCCGGCGAGATAACCGTTGCCGCCGCGAACGTGTGGGTCGTGAACCTCGACTCGAACTCGGTGACCGGGTTCCCGTCCGTCTAGCGGCGCCCTGCGAGCGCCCCGGGAGCCACCCGACAGGATCGTGGCTCCGTCGGGACTTGGCTTGCCATCGCGCTGCGAGCCCCGGCTAGGTTCCCTTCGATGCAGATCGACGTATCGGGCAGGACCGCACTCGTGACGGGCGGAAGCCGGGGCATCGGGCTCGCGATCGCTCGAGCATTCTGCGGTGCAGGTGGCAACGTGATGCTCGTGTCGCGGAGTGCCGAGAACCTCGAGACGGCGGCGGCGGCGCTCGAGGGACTGCCCGGGGACGTGGCGTGGACCGTCGCCCATGTCGCGCGCGGTGACCAGGTGGACGCAGCTGTCTCGGCCACGCTCGAGCGCTTCGGCTCGCTCGACGCACTCGTCAACAACGCGGGCACCAACCCGTACTTCGGGCCGATGGTCGAGATCGACGATGCCCGGATCCTCAAGACGGTGGAGATCAACCAGTCCAGCGTCGTGGTGTGGACGAGAGCAGCGTGGCGGGCCTGGATGCAAGAGCACGGCGGTGTGATACTCAACATCGCGTCGATCGGGGGGCTCGGAGTCGAGCCGGGGATCGGCTGGTACAACGTGACGAAGGCCGCGGTGATCCACACGACACGGCAGTTCGCCGTGGAGCTGGCGCCCGGCGTCCGCGTGAACGGGATCGCGCCGGGCCTGGTCCGCACGGAGCTGGCCCGGGGACTCTGGGAGGGCCGTGAGGCGGAGGTCTCAGCGAACATCCCGCTCGGCAGGATCGGCGAGGTCGACGACATCGCGCCACTTGCGCTGCTCCTCCTCTCCGATGCGAGCTCGTGGATCACCGGTCAGACGTTCGTCGTCGACGGCGGGACGGTCAACCAGCCGTCAGGCGGGGTCAGCTGAGGACTCGAGAAGCCGCCGCACCACCTTGCCGGACGAGGCGCGCGGAAGCGCCGAGACGATCTCGAGCTCCTTCGGGGCCGACCACGGCGCGAGGGCATCGACGACCATGCCGCGCAGCTCGTTGAGCGACGGCGGCGTTCCCTCGGGCACCACGAAGGCGACCACGCGCTCGCCCCACTCTGGATCGGGGCGCTTCCACACGGCGACCTCGGCCACCCGTGGATGTGCGGCCAGGACTCGCTCAACGTCGGCGGGCCAGACCTTCTCCCCGCCGGTCGTTATCACGTCGACGATGCGGCCGAACACGCGCACGGCGCCCCCATCGACGGCTCCGGCGTCGCCCGTCGCGAGCCATCCCGGTTCTCCGTCGGGTCCCACCGCACCGATGGGCTCGCCGTCGCGGTAGGCGCGCGCGAGCATCGGGCCCTTCACCCACAGCTGCCCGTCGACCGCGGCGATCCGCACCCCGTCCAGTGCTCGGCCGTCGTAGACGACGCCCGACCCCGTCTCGGTCATGCCCCACGTGACCACCACGTTGCCCGGGAGCTTGCCCGGAGGCGCTGAGCCGCCGAGGACGATGGTCCGGAAGGCAGCCGGGTCCTCGAGCCGCGAAAGGGCGGTCGGCACGAGCGACACCAGGGTGGCGCCGTTCGCGGCCGAAGCATGGACCGCTTCCGGGTCGAAGCGCCCCTGCACCTCGACGGGCGTGGCAGTCAGCAGCGCCCGCGCGATGACCGAGAATCCGCCGATGTGCGTGCATGGCAGGCAGCAGAGCCACCTGTCGGTCGACGCCTCGACGGCGAGGCGCCTCGAGGTAGCCAGGGCGCTGGCGGCGACCGCGGCGTGTGTGTGCACCACGGCTCGCGGGACAGAGGCGGAACCCGAGGTCGCCATGACGAGCGCATCGCCGTCCTCGACGCCCCGGCCGCCTCGGAGACGGACCTCCTCGCCGTCCTCGCAGATGGCCCGTGTCGGTGCGAGCGTGGCCAACTGGCGCTCGCGCGGGGTGCCGCGCAGCCTCGAGTCGACGACGCAGACGGCATCACCGCGGCTCCAGATCTCCTCGATGAGCGCGGGGAACCTGGGCCCCTGGTCGAGGTCGAGGGCGACCAACTCGGGCACCGCGCCAGCCTACGGTGGCGACACGGCACCGCTCATCGCTCGAGGCCGGACGATCAGCCGTCTCGGGGTGGTCCGAGCAGCCCGGCCACTGCGGCCTCCTCGGTCAGGCCCACGGCCAGAGCCTTGAGGGCGGGTGCGATGTCGTCGATCTGCTCGTTCAATGCACGGACCTGGTCGACCGTGATCGCGTTCTCCCTCCAGCTTCGCCCTTCGGAGGCGACCGCGAGCAGGAGTGGCTCGAGGCGGTCCATCGTCGCGGCGAACCTCGCTTCGGGTGTGCGGCGCTCCTCAAACTCGCGCCACACCGCATGCAACCGGTCGCCCTGCTCGCCGGGAAGGATGCCGTAGATGACATCCGCGGCTGCCGACTCGCGCTGCGCCTTGTCGAGGTGGCCCTCCGAGTCATAGATGTAGGTGTCGCCTGCATGGATCTCGACGAGGTCGTGGATCACGACCATGGTCACGACCGCGAGCAGGTCGATCTCCTCGACGGCGTGCTCTGCCAGCACGATCGCCATGAGGGCGAGGTGCCAGGAGTGCTCGGCGGTGTTCTCGTGGCGCGTGCCGTCGGCGATGTAGCTCCGCCGCTCGACGCCCTTCAGCGCGTCGACGGCCACCAGGAACTCGATCTGCGTTCGAAGTCTCTCGTCGGATGCGATGCAGTGAACCTATCGGTACGGCCGACACGGCTTCGATCTGGGCGATGCCCGCAGCGGCGCGGACCCGCCGGTGGCACCGGTCCGGGCGGACCGCATGGTCGCACCGTCGCGCGCCGGTAGCGTTGCGCCGATGACTGACGACAGCGCGACGGTGATCTCCGGTCCCCCGATCGACCCGGTCGACGCCTTCCGGGCGGCGCCCCTTCCTGCCTGGGAGTCCTCGGGCAGCTTCGGCGACATCACCTACGAGGTCGCGGAGGGGATCGCCAAGATCACGATCTGCCGGCCCGAGCGGCGCAACGCCTTCCGCCCCCAGACGCTCTTCGAGCTCTCGGACGCCTTCGAGCGGGCGCGCGACGACACGTCCGTCGGCGTGATCATCCTCACGGGGCAGGGGAGCGACGCGTTCTGCTCGGGTGGCGACCAGAAGATTCGCGGCGACGATGGATACATCGGCGACGACGCCGTGGCTCGCCAGGGTGTCGGTCGCCTGAACGTCCTCGACCTGCAGATCCAGATCCGCAGGCTCCCCAAGCCTGTCGTGGCCATGGTCGCCGGCTATGCGATCGGGGGAGGCCACATCCTGCATCTCGTCTGCGACCTCACCATCGCCGCGGACAATGCGCGATTCGGCCAGACGGGACCGAAGGTCGGGAAGCTTCGATGCGGGTTACGGCTCATCCATCCTCGCGCGGACGATCGGGCTCAAGCGCGCCAAGGAGGTGTGGATGCTCTGCCGGCAGTACGACGCCGAGACCGCCCTCGAGTGGGGGCTCGTCAATGAGGTCGTCCCGCTCGCTCGCCTCGAGATCGAGACCGTCGCGTGGTGTCGCCAGATGCTGACGCTGTCACCGATCGCGCTGCGCATGTGCAAGGCGGGATTCAACGCGGCGGACGACGGACTCGCCGGGATCCAGCAGCTCGCCGGGGACGCGACCATGCTCTTCTACATGTCCGAGGAGGGGCAGGAGGGTCGCAACGCCTTCGTCGAGCACCGCGCGCCCGACTTCGCACGGTTCCCGAAGCGGCCGTGAACACGGCGGTTCCCGGGCGGTACGCGCGATGGGTTGCTGGCGCTCGGCCCCGCACCCTCCCCGTCTCTGTCGTACCGGTGCTTGTCGGCGCCGGCGTCGCCCGGCCGGTGCCGACCCTGTGGGGTCGCCTCGCTTTGTGCGTGATCGTGGCGCTCTCGCTCCAGGTCGGCACGAACTACGTGAACGACTACGCCGACGGGATCCGTGGCACCGACGAGCAGCGAGTCGGTCCGCTGCGGTTGACTGCCTCGAAGCTCGCGTCCCCGGGGGCTGTTCGCGGTGCCGCATTCACAGCGTTCGGCGTCGCTGCCGCAGCGGGGTTCTGGCTGGCCGCGTTGACGTCATGGTGGCTCATTGCCATCGGCGCCGCGGCGCTGATTGCGGGTTGGACCTACACGGGCGGTCCGCGCCCGTATGGCTACGCGGGGATGGGCGAGCTCTTCGTCTTCGCCTTCTTCGGCCTCGTCGCAACCGCCGGCACGAGCTTCTGTTTGACGGGGAGCGTGACCGGGCTCGCGGTTCTCGCGGGCTGCGCGATGGGGTTCCTCTCATGCGCCGTCCTCGGAGCGAACAACCTCCGCGACATCGCGGGCGATGTCGATGCTGGCAAGCGAACACTCGCCGTGCGGCTCGGGAGGCGCGCCGCCGGATGGCTCTACGTCCTGTGCGTCGCGGGGGGATTCGCCTGCGCGCTCGGCTGTGCCCCCTTTCGCGAGGGTGCGCTGCTCGTCATCATCGCCATCCCCTTCGCCCTACCGCCGGTGCGGACGGTGCTCGGGGACGCCGCGGGAAGGGCGCTGCTGCCGGTGCTCATCGCGACTGTGCGTGTGCTCCTCCTCGTCGGGGTGACCCTCACGATCGGCCTGTGGTGGTCCGCGTGAGGCCCGGCTTCAACGCGACGCGAGGAAGCACTCGATGAGCCGGGCAGTGAGCCTCGGCTGCTCGAGATGACAGACGTGCCCGCTTCCGGGCACGGCCGCAGCAGCGACGGCCGGATGCCTCGAGGCGGCGACCGCAGCGGCCAGGCAGGGGTCGTCGCGCATGCCGGCGAGCAGGAGCAGGGGAGCAGCCAACGTCGCCAGCTCGGGCTCAAGCAGCCGCTGGCTCCCGACCGAGCACCTCCGGAGGCTGTCGGCGAGGCCGTGGGCGGTGTTGGCGAGCCTCCCTCGGACGTCGGCACGGGTCCCGGGGAGGGTCGCGAAGAGCGGGTTCGCCAGCCACCTCGCAATGAATCCCTCCACGTCTCCGTCCCGATCGAGGGCGTCGGCCATCGCCATGTCGCGTGCGAGGCGGTCTGTTCGCGCCGCGCCATCGACGATGCCGAGCGACGAGGAGATCGCGATCGTGCTGCGGAGCCCTGGCGGCGCGAGGCAGGCGACGTGCAGGGCGACGCGACCGCCCAGCGAGTACCCGACGAGGTCGAACGACTCGCCGCCAGCCGCGTCGACGACGAGCGCAGCCGCCTCGTCGAGATCGGCGCTGACGGATGCCGAGGTGCCGTGACCGGGGAGGTCGAGTGCCGCCACGGTGCGGTTCTCTGCGAGGATCGACGTCAGCGGAGCCATCGAGGACGACGTCTGCGTGAAGCCGTGGAGCGCGACCAGGAGCGGTCCCTCGCCCGTGCGCGTCGCGCCAAGGGAGGTCATTGATGTCGAGCGTACCTGGCACGTCCGAGGCGCAGGCTGCATTTGCGCACACGCTGTTCGATGAGTTCGTTCGCGCAGGACTGAATGACGTCGTGGCGTGTCCGGGCTCACGGTCGACGCCGCTCGTGCTGGCCGCGGCGGCGACGAACGGGATCCGCCTGCACGTGCGGCTCGACGAGCGGTCGGCTGGCTTCTTCGCCATCGGTGTCTCGCTGGGCACGGGTCGCCCGGTTGCGATCGTCGTGACCTCGGGAACAGCGGCCGCGGAGTTGCACGCAGCCGTCGTTGAGGCCGACCTGTCGCATGTCCCGCTCGTCGTGCTCACCGCCGACCGGCCACCCGAGCTTCGCGGCGTCGGGGCGCCGCAGGCGATCGACCAGGTGAAGCTGTATGGCTCGGCGGTCCGGCGGTACGAGGATCCCGGCGTCATCCGACCCGGGACCGATGCCATGTGGCGCCCTCTCGCAGCGCGGGTTGTCTCCGCCGCGCTCGGCGGCGAGGGCTCGAGGGGTCCCGTGCACGTCAACCTGCCGTTCACTGAGCCGCTCGGCGGCACCCCGTCCCCCCTTCCCGCCGGTCGCTCGAACGGCGCTCCCTGGCGAACGACCCATCGGCCGACCGGTGTGCGCCCCGTCCTCGCAGCGGAATTGGGCGGCCGTCGCGTGCTCGTGCTCGCCGGTCACGGCGTCGGAGACCCCGCCTCGATCCTCGCGCTCGCCTCGACAATGGGCTGGCCCGTGCTCGCGGATCCGCCCTCTGGACTGCGCTCGGACCACCCGAACGTCGTCGCGGCGGCCGATGCGCTGCTCCGGGACGCCAGCCTGCTCGACAGGCTCGCCCCAGAGGTCGTCGTTGCGCTGGGGGGCCTGCCTGCCTCCAAGGTCGTCAACGAGGCGGTCGTCCGGTGGGCTCCGCTCCTCATCGCCGTGGACGAGCAAGGCGCGCCGCCCGACCCCTGGGGGATCGTCTCGGACGTCGTGCGGTCCGCTCCCGCGTCGTGGGCAGTCGCGATCGCGGGAGAGCACCTCGAGGCTGCGCCGCCCGGCTTCCTGACGTCCTGGACGCGCGCCGAGGGGGCCGCGCAGCGCATCTTCGACGAGCACATGGGCTCGGGCGAGCTCAGCGAGCCATCAGTCGCGAGACTGTTGAGCCGGATGCTCGGCGATGACGTCTCCCTCCTGGTCGCGAGCTCGATGCCAGTCCGCGACCTCGAGTGGTACGGCGCGAAGGTCGAGGCTCCGCCCCGGACCTTCGCCAACCGCGGCGCGAACGGGATCGACGGCGTCGTGTCCACGACCCTCGGTATCGCATCGGGTGCACGCGCCGTGGGCCTCCTCGGCGACCTTGCCTTCCTCCACGATGCAGGAGCGCTCGCAGACGGGTTGGGGGAGCACGGGGGTACCTGCGTGCTCGTCGTCGTGGACAACGGCGGGGGAGGGATCTTCTCGTTCCTGCCGCAGCGCGCATCCCTGCCGGGCCCGGTCTTCGAGCGCCTGTTCGCCACGCCCCCGCGCGCGAAGGTCGAGTCAGTCGCCCTCGGCTACGGCGCCGCCGCAGGCACCGTCGAGAGCGCTGCCGAGCTGGACGCTGCCGTCCGAGCCGGCCTTGCGTCACCCGGCGTGACCGTTGTCGTCGCCAAGGTGCCCGACCGCGCCGCGAATGTCGAGGCGCACGCCGCACTCGGCGCTGCCGCGATTGCGGCGGCGCGCGCAGCAGTGGAGGGCTGACGACGTGCGGGGAGTCCGTCCGCGCGCGCGCGGGCTCCGGCCGTGCTGACGGCGACCATCCAGTCGACGGTCCAGCAGGGATCGCCCCTGCTCGCCGTTCCGCTGGCACTGATCGCCGGGCTGCTCTCCTTCTTCTCACCGTGCGTCCTGCCGCTCGTGCCCGGGTACGTGGCCTTCCTCGGAGGGGCGGCGGGGGTCCAGACGGTGGCGCCGCCGAAGCGCCACCGTCTGAGCCGCGCCGTCGCGGGTGCGCTCGCGTTCATCCTGGGGTTCACCGTCGTCTACGTCTCCCTCGGCACCGCGTTCGGCGGCCTGGGCGAGTCGCTGCGATCCCACCAGCGAATCTTCAGCATCGTGTTCGGCGTTATCACGATCGTGCTCGGGCTCTTCTTCGCCGGCTGGCTGCCGGGCGCCTCGATCCTCAACCGGGAGGTTCGGATCCACTGGCTCCCGCGCGCGACGGTCTGGGGAGCCGCGCTCCTCGGCGTCCTGTTCAGCATCGGCTGGTCCCCGTGCACAGGACCGACCCTCGCCGCCATCCTCGGACTCGCCGAGGCCTCTCCCGGAGCGACCGCGTGGCGCGGGTCCCTCCTGGTCTTCGTCTACTGCATGGGGCTTGGCGTCCCGTTCCTCCTCGCCGCGATCGCGACAGACAAGATGGCATCGGTCTCGAGGTTCGTGCGGCGGCACTCCGTGCTGCTGATGCGCATCGGAGGCGTGCTGCTCATTTCGATCGGAATCCTGGAGGTCACCGGGACATGGGCCACGTTCGTGCAGTGGATCCAGGACCACTTCTCGTCGTTCACCTCGCCGCTGTAGGAGCGGACCGCGACGGTGCGGGAGGCGCGAACCGCTCTGGCAGAATGAACGGATGCCGACGCTCTCCGAGGACCTCAGGTTCCGTGGCGTCGTGCACCAGGTGACCGACGAGGCGATCCTCGAACGACTCGACGCCGGCGGCGTCTCGGCGTACATCGGGTTCGACCCGACCGCCCGCAGCCTCCACGTCGGCAGCCTCCTGCAGCTGATCACGCTGCGCCGGCTCCAGCTTGCGGGCAACCGGCCGATCGTGGTGGCGGGCGGTGGAACCGGGACGATCGGTGACCCTGGCGGCCGCACGGACGAGCGTCAACTGCTGAGCGAGGCGGAGCTGGCAACCAACATCGCCGGCGTGCGCGAGCAGCTGACCCAGTTCCTCGACTTCTCCGACGCTGCGGGACCATCCACGGCGCTGCTCGTCGACAATGCATCCTGGCTGCGGTCCATCCAGCTCATCGACTTCCTGCGCGAAGTCGGGAAGCACTTCACGGTCAACCAGATGATCGCGAAGGAGTCGGTGCGGTCGCGGCTCGAACGGCCGGATGTCGGGATCTCGTTCACCGAGTTCAGCTACATGCTCCTCCAGGCGTACGACTTCCTCCGCCTCCACGTGGACCACGGCTGCGATCTCCAGCTCGGCGGGTCGGACCAGTGGGGCAACATCACGCTCGGCGTCGAGCTGATCAAGAAGGTGACCGGCGACCAGGCGTTCGGCCTCACGTCGCCCCTGCTGACCAAGGCGGACGGCACCAAGCTCGGCAAGAGCACGCTGACCAACGAGCACGTGTGGCTCGACCGCCGGCTCACCTCTCCCTTCCGGCTCTACCAGTACTTCCTCAATGTCGAGGACGAGACCGTGGGAACGATGCTGCGCCTGCTCACCTTCCTGTCGCACGACGCGATCCTCGACCTCGAGCGCTCAGTCGATGCCGCTCCCGCCGCCCGCGCGGCGCAGCGCGCCCTCGCGTACGAGGTCGTCGCCTTCATCCATGGGACGGTGGATGCCGAGCAGGCCGTCAGGGCCTCCGAGGCGCTCTTCGACGAGACGATCGCGGACCTCGACGAGGACACGCTCGTTGCGGTGACTTCGGATGCGCCGTCGACCCGGGTCACTCGCGACGAGCTCGTCGGTGCGCAGATCTCGGAGCTCGTCGTGAGCACCGGCCTCGTGAAGTCCCAGAGCGAGGCGCGCCGGGCGATCGAGCAGGGCGGGATCTACGTGAACAACAAGCGGGTCGACGAGCTCGGATCGACGATCAGCCCCGCCGACCTGCTCCACGGGCGGATCGTCCTGCTCCGGCGCGGGAAGAAGCACCCCCACGTCGTCATCGCTCGATGAGCATCCGGGGGGTGCTCTGCGTGGCGCTCGCGGGTCTCCTCCTCGCGGCGTGCGGCACCACCATCTCACCGGCCACCGCGATGCGGCGATGGGCGGCCAACTCGGACACGGCCTTCGCGGCGGCGGCCACGACCCTCCTGTCGGACAGCCAGCACGTGCGCGCCGCCATCGACAACCACCAGCCACCCTCGACGATCCGGACGGTGTGCGAGATACTCCTCGGCCACGCGCAGGCTGCGAACAACTTCCTCCCGACCCCGGACCCGCAGCTGACCGGCCAGCTCTCGAATGCCTACGACCGCCTCGTGCAGGCTGCCGACCACTGCTACGACGGGGTCGGCGACCCGGCGCGCCTCGCATCGGCGGAGGCGGAGCAGCGCACCGCGATCGGGCTGCTCGTGGGCGCCGTGCTGCGCGAGGAGTTCGTGTCCGGTCGGTCCCTCGGCATCGCGGGTATCCCCGGGGCGTCATGACACCGCTCGCATTCGACGAGTCGGACCTGGAGGTCCGCCGGCGTCGGCTCCTCTGGTCGATGCCGACCGGCATCTACCTGCTCGGCTCCACGGGCGGAGAGCAGGGCCCCTACAACCTGATGACCCACAGCCTCGCGGTGCAGGCGGCCACGGAGCCCTGCGTCATCGCCCTCGGTGTCGAGCGCTCGGCGCGCACGCACGAGCTCCTCCTGCTCACTTCGCGCTGCGCGCTGATGGTGCTGCGCCGTGACCAGCGCGCGATCGTGCGCAGGTTCGTGAAGCCGGTGGAGGATGTCGACGTCGACGAGCTCGGCAGGCTCCGGGCACTCGGTGGCGAACCGGCCTCGCTGACGCCGTCAGGCTGCCCGTTCCTCACGGATGCCGCCGGGTGCCTCGACCTGCGGGTCATCGAGCGGATCGAGTTCACGAGCCACACGCTCTTCTGCTGCGAAGTCGAAGCGGTCGCGACCACCGACGCCGTGCTCGAAGGGTCCGCGTCGGCACGGTCGTTCGAGGTCCTCCGCATGGAGGACACGAAGATGAACTACGGGGGCTAGGCGTCCTGCGCCGGGCGCGGGCGAAGGTCGACGCGCAGCGTGAGGATGCCGTCTTCGAGCGTTGCCGCCGCGTCGGCGATCATGGCGAAGTCCTGGAAGTCGAGGGCCGCCTGCCGGGCGAAGCGCTGCCGCTCGGGGCCCTCGATGGGGGGCAGGCCGCGGCTCTTGACCGCCTCGGCACGCTCCGCGAACCGCCGGACCATCTCTTGGGGATCGAAGGCTTCGGGCACTGCCGGAGTGTACGCAGACCTCGCACAGCGGTGCGAGGTCTGCTCCGATCCGCTCGGATTGCCCAAGATGGATGGGGAGCGCCTTGGCGTGCCCACCGCCACGGCTCCAGCCGCACGGGGTGAGGCTGGAGAAAGAAGGGTCGAACGAGGCCGAAAGGAGGCGTGCGCGGACGCAAGCGGCGCGTGAATGGACGGTAAACTGGTCGCCAACACGTCGGGGGTTTCGTAGCCCAGGAGCCGGTCCAGCCGCTTTCGCGGAGGGTCGGGCAGCAAGGAGTTGCCGTGAAGAAGGGTCGCCACCGCAGGTTTGTGGAAGCACGCGAGCTGAAGCGAACGACAACGACCGTGGTCGAGCCGTGCCCCGAATGCGGCGCGGAGCCTGAGGACGTGCACGCCGAGTGGTGCCTGGCCGAGGAGGACCGCTACGAGGAGATCATGGGCGGCGTCGTCGTCCGGGACCAGGACGACGGCGGCGCGGAAGGGGCCTGAGCGGAGTCAACCCTTCCGGCGCACGACGGGGTGCGGAAGGAACGCCGAGTCACCGGACCTGGCCTGCCGATCGGCGAGATACGCAGTCAGGAGGCCGTAGACCTTGGCCCCCACCATCGCGACCAGCTCGTCGCGCATCGAGTCGACGACGCGGGTCTCGGACCCGAATGCCTCGGGCGCCTCGGTGCACCACCAATGGAACTCCTCGCCGCCGGCGCCCCAGTTCCGCCGCTCCCACTGCGTGATCCTCGTCACGAGGTGCCCGTCGTCGAGGACCTCGTCGTCCCGGCGCAGCGGCAGCTGCCAGCAGACGTCGGGCTTCAGGTCGATGTAGCTCTCACCGCGATCCATCGCGGCGACGTGCAGCGCGCAGCCCGGACCGCGCTCGAAGTCCGGCCGGTTGAGGAAGATGCATGCGTCCTTCACGAGCTTGGTGACGAGCTCGCCGTCCTTCGTCGTGCGCACGACGCCCGTCTTGCCCTTCGAAATGAACTGCCACTGGTCCGCTGAGAGCGTCTTCGCGGCCTTCTCGACGCGCCTCGCGTCCGCCTTGTCCGTGAAGTGGGCCCCGTAGCTGCAGCAGCCCTGGACCAGTCCTCGGCCGGACCGGTGAGCACCCCCTGGCAGCCGTGCCCGAAGATGCAGTTCCATCCGCTCTCGAGGAACGTGATGTCGAAGAGCCACGTCCGCTCCTCGCTCGGATCATCGAAACTGACCCATTCGTGCGTGTCGCGGGGGACCTTGGCCATCGCGTGAAACCTAGTTTGTGGCACCCTGCGACCTGCGCACCCGTACAATGGGCGCCATGACCACGACCTCCGTTGCCGTCTTGACTCTCACGCCCGATGCCCGCGAGGTGGTGCTGTCCGCCCTCGCTGGCGAGCCCGACGCGGACAAGCTCGCGCTCGTTGTCGAGATCTCAGGCATCAACGGTCGCGGCTACGCGTACGACCTCTACTTCCAGCCGACGGCCGAGCTGCCGGACGGCGCATCGGTCGAGTCCTCCGAGGGCATCACCGTCGGCGTGCCGGCGGCATCGGTGGATCGGCTGGTCGGTGCCCGCCTCGAGGTCGAGGAGGGCGGTCTCGTCCTCGTGAACCCCAACGCACCCTCTGCGGCCGAGATCAACCCCGGCGTCCCCGCGGAGCTGCTCGAGGCTGGCGTCGAGGGGCCGATCGCCCAGCGGGTGATCGCGGTGCTCGAGGCCCAGGTCAACCCCTCGATCGCCAGCCACGGTGGCCGGGCGGACCTCGTGGCGATGGACGAGTCGGAGAAGGTCGTCTACCTCGCGCTCTCTGGCGGTTGCCAGGGGTGCGCGATGAGCAGGATGACCCTCTCGCAGGGGATCGAGACGTCTCTGCGCGAGGCGATCCCCGAGATCACCGGCGTGGTCGACGTCACCGACCACGCGAGCGGCGACTCGCCGTACTACGCCCGCTAGGGCACGTGCCCCGGAGGCCCCCATGCTCAGATACCTGACGGCGGGGGAGAGCCACGGGAAGGGTCTCGTCGTCATCGTCGAGGGGCTTCCCGCCGGGCTCCCCGTGACCACGGACGAGGTGGCCGAGGATCTCTCGCGGCGCCGCCTCGGCTTCGGCCGCGGGCCGCGGATGCGCTTCGAGCGCGACGAGCTGACCCTGCTCGCCGGGGTGCGCCACGGGAGGACCCTCGGATCCCCTGTCGCGATCGAGATCGCGAACAGCGAGTGGGACCGCTGGCGCGAGGAGATGTCCCCTGATCCCGGCGCGACCGAGCGCCCCCTCACCGCGCCGCGACCGGGACATGCGGACCTCGCCGGCATGCAGAAGTACGGACTCGACGACGCGCGAGACGTCCTCGAACGCGCGAGCGCCCGCGAGACCGCCGCTCGAGTGGCCGCGGGCACCATGGCTCGAATCCTCCTGCAGGGCCTGGGCGTCCAGGTGCTCAGCCACACGGTGGCGCTCGGCGGGGTTGAGGTGCCCGAGGGCGCGAGGCCTGGTCCGGGCGATCGGGACCTCGTGGACGCCGATGAGGTCCGGTGCTTCGATGCAGGTGCCTCGGCCGCGATGGTCGCCGAGATCAAGGCGGCCGCGAAGGAGGGGGACTCCCTCGGCGGCGTGGCCGAGGTGCTCGCCTTCGACGTGCCCGTGGGACTCGGAAGCCACGTCCACTGGGACCGCAAGCTGGACGGCCTGCTCGCACAGGCACTGATGAGCATCCAGGCAGTCAAGGGCGTGGAGATCGGTGCTGCGGCGACGCAGGCCAGGGTGCGGGGCAGCGAGGCACATGACGCGATCGCCCTTGATGCCGAAGGCGCTGCCTCCGGTGCCGGATTCCGCCGGCTGACCACGCGGGCCGGCGGGCTCGAAGGAGGCATCTCGACGGGCTCCCTCCTCGTCGCGCGCGCCACGATGAAGCCGCTTTCGACGCTGAACCGACCGGTGCTCGAGACCGTCGACCTCGCGACGGGATCGACGACCGTGTCCTTCAAGGAGCGGACCGACGTGACGGCGGTCCCCGCGATGGGCGTTGTCGCCGAGGCGATGGTCGCCCTGGTCCTCGCATCCGAGGCCCTCCGCAAGTTCGGGGGTGACTCGCTCAGCGAGCTCCAGCGAAACTGCGCCAGCTTCCTCGCCGAGGCCCGAAAGCTGGCACCGGTCGCCGACGAGGACGGATGACCGTCCGCGTCGTGCTGGTCGGGCTGCCCGGTGCGGGCAAGACCTCGGTCGGTGCGGCGCTGGCGCGCTCGCTCGGCGTTGGGTTCGTCGATCTCGATGACGAGGTGGCCCGCGTCGGGGGCCGGACGCCAGGCGAGATCCTCCGCATCGACGGGGAGGCCGCGTTCCGCGAGATCGAGGCATCGGTGCTCGTCAAACTGCTGGCAGGTGCCGAGGACACCGTGCTTGCAGCGGGCGGCGGTGTCGTGGAGACGCCCGCCGCGCGAGCGGCGCTCCGGGTACAGCCGCTTGTCGTCCGCCTCGTAGCCCCGGTCGACCTGCTTGCGGCCCGGGTCGCCGAGGGCGACCGGCCGCTCCTGGGGGCCGATCCGGCGACGCGGCTCGCGGAGCTGGCCGTGCGGCGCGACGGGTGGTATGCGGAAGTGGCCGATGTCGAGATTGACTCCTCCCGCCCGATCGACGACGTCGTCTCGGAGCTCGCTGCGCTGGTGGTGCTCGCGTGAGGCACGTACCCGTCGATCTCCCGGCGAGCCCCTACGAGGTGGTCGTCGGCGATGGGGCCAGGCATGGCCTCGCCGCCCTCTTCACGGCGCGCACGCCCAACTGCCAGGCAGCGGCGATCATCACGCAGCAGCGCATCGTTGACGAGGGCTGGCTCGAGGGCCTCGATCCGGGCGTCGCAGCCTCGCTGCACATCATCGAGGAAGGCGAGGGCGCGAAGTCGCTCGGGACCGTCGAGCGACTCTGCCGGGAACTCGTGTCCGAGGGCATCTCTCGCCGGGACGTGGTCGTCGGGTTCGGCGGCGGCGTTGTCACCGACGTCGCAGGATTCGTTGCCGCCGTGCACCTGCGGGGCGTGGCCCTCGTGCAGATCCCGTCGACGCTGCTCGGCCAGGTCGACGCGGCGATCGGCGGGAAGAACGGTGTGAACCTGCCCGAGGGGAAGAACCTCGTCGGCACGTTCCACCAGCCGGTGGGGGTCCTGTGCGACACCGCGGTGCTCACGACGCTGCCCGACCGCGAGTGGGCGAGCGGGCGGGGCGAGGTCGCCAAGTACGCGCTCTTGACCGGGGACGATGCCCAGTCCCTCGCGTCCGCGCCCGTAGCCGAGCAGGTTGCACGGTGCGCGCAGATCAAGGCCTCATTCGTCGTCGCGGACGAGCGCGAGGGGGGATCGAGGGCGCTGCTCAACTATGGCCACACCCTCGCCCACGGGATCGAGACCGTCCAGGACAGCGCCTCGCCGGTCGCGCTCCGCCATGGCGAGGCTGTTGCGGTCGGCCTCGCGTTCGCCGCCAGGCTCGCCGAACGCCTCGGACGGATCGACGCAATGCGGGTCAATGAGCACGATCGCGTCCTCCAGGCGCTCGGGCTCCCCGAGCGAATCCCGCCGGGCCTTTCCGCCGATGCGCTGCTTGCGGTGATGACGCGCGACAAGAAGGCCCACCACGCCCTGACCTTCGTGCTCGACGGCCCGGGCGGCTGCGAGGTCGTGACCCAAGTTCCCGACCGTGACGTTGTCGCTACGCTCCGTGCGATGGGCGCAGGATCGTGAGCCGTCACCTGCTGGTCCTCTCCGGCCCGAACCTCTCGAAGCTGGGGGAACGCGACCCTGCGGTCTACGGCACCGTGACGCTCGACGAGTTGCTCGCAGCCACCGCGGCGGTCGCCGCAGAGCACGGGTTCGGGCTTCGCCATGTCCAGTCGAACCACGAGGGCGAGCTGATCGACGCGATCGAGCGCCGCGAATCCGGGTGCGCAGGGATCCTGGCCAACCTCGGTGCCTTCACCCACACCTCGGTCGCGCTTCACGATGCCCTCGAGACCGCGGGGATCCCGGTCGTCGAGGTGCACCTCTCCAATCCCGCGGCACGAGAGCCCTTCCGGCACACCTCGGTGATCGCCCCCGTCGTCGCGGGTTCCATCGCGGGCTTCGGGCCCCTCTCCTACGAGCTCGCGGTGCTCGCGCTGGTCAGGCTCGCGAACGGGCCCGGGGATCCCGTGGCGTAGGATCGAGCGGCCCCACCTGGGTTCGCTCATCATCTCCGGTGCAGTTCGCCGGGAGAGCCTTCCCCCGTGGCGCCCGGACGGCCGCGCGGCTGTCTGGAAACCTGGACCAGCCCCTCGGGGCCCTGTGGAGTGACCACAGGCACTAAAGGATGTGTCACAACGATGGCCTCGGTGTCAACCAACGACCTCAAGAACGGCATGAGCCTGAAGCTCGACGACGGGCTCTTCACGGTCATCGAGTTCCAGCACGTCAAGCCCGGCAAGGGGGGCGCGTTCGTCCGCACGAAGCTGCGCAACGTTCGGACCGGTGCGGTGATCGAGCGCACCTACCGTTCCGCTGAGACGCTCGAGCAGGCCATCATCGACAAGCGCGACATGAGCTTCCTCTACCGCGACGGCGACGACTACGTCTTCATGGATCAGACGACCTACGACCAGCTGACGGTGACCAGGTCGGCCCTGGGGGACGCGGCCGAGTACCTGCGCGAGGGCGGCGAGGCGAACGTGCAGATGCACGACGGCGAGGTCGTCGGCATCGATCTCCCGGCCTCCGTCGAGCTCGTCGTTTCCGAGACCGAGCCGGGCTTCCAGGGGGACCGTGTCTCGGGCGCGCGCAAGCCGGCGACGCTCGAGACGGGCCTCGTCGTCCAGGTCCCGCTGTTCGTGAACGCTGGGGAGTCGATCAAGGTGGACACCCGCACCGGCGAGTATCTGACGCGGGCGTGACGGGACGAGCCGGCGACGCCCGACATCGGGCGCGCGAACGCGCACTCGAGATCCTCTACGAGGCGTCGATCAAGCAGGTGGCGCCCCACGAGGTCGTCGCCGCGCTGCCGAGCGCTCCCGATGAGTTCGTCGTCGGGCTGGTCGCCAACGCCGAGAGCCACCGCGACGAGGCGGAGGAGGCCATCCGCACCGCCGCGACGGATTGGCCGCTCGAGCGGCTTGCGATCATCGACAGGCTCGTGATGGTGCTCGCCATCGGCGAGCTGCTGAGCGAGGACCCACCGCCCGACGCGGTCGTCCTCGACGAGGCCGTGGAGCTGGCCAAGACCTTCTCGACGGACGCCTCGCCGCGGTTCGTGAACGGGGTCCTCGCCGCCGTCCTGCCTGGGCTCGCGCGGTGAGGAGGGACTAGGCATGAGCTTGCTGGAGAGGCATCCCTTCGAACGCCATCCTGGAGGCCCGCTATGAACATGGGAAGGCCGGTGCCGTACGACGATCCGTATGTCGTCTCCCTCTTCCACACGGCGCTGCGCAACCAGCTGCTGATCATTCTGCTCATCACGGTCGCCGGCGTCCTGCTCTGGACCGCGTGGAAGTTGCTCACGGACTCGCGCGCTTCCGCCGGCGCCGGCGAGGACGCATCGCCCGCCCTGCAGCGCGCCGAGCCGGCCGCTCGGGCGGTGCTCCGCTACGGGTTCGGCGCGCTCTGGCTGCTCGACGGGCTGCTGCAACTTCAGGGGGCGATGCCCCTGGGCCTCGCGAACGGGGTCGTGGCGCCGGCGGCGACGGGTTCACCGCAGTGGCTCGTCAACCTGGTCGGGGCCGGCATCGGGATCTGGAACCGCCACCCCGTGCCGATGGCCGCCGCGACCGCCTGGATCCAGCTCGGCATCGGGGTCCTGCTGATCCTCGCGAGCTCGCACCGCTGGAGCGCCATCGCCGGCCTCGTGGCCGGCGGATGGGGCCTCGGCATCTGGCTGTTCGGCAACGCCGCGGGCGGTATCCTCGCGCCGGCAGCCAGTTTCCTCTTTGGGCAGCCCGGGGCGGTCCTCTTCTACGCGATCGCCGGCTTCCTCCTGGTCTCCAACGAGCGGATCTTCAACGGAACCGCAGGCAAGTGGATCGTGCGCGGGATGGGCGTCGTCGCCCTCTACGGGGCGATCATCCAGGCCGTCCCGCACTACGGGTTCTGGGCGAAGGGCACGAGCGGCCCGCTGTCCGCGATGCTCCTGCAGATGTCGCCGGGTTCGCCGGGCGTCCTGCTCTCGAACCCGGCTTGGTTCTCGAGCTGGCTCACGGGCGTTGCGCATTTCGCCGCGACCAACGCCGTGCTCGTCAACGTCGTCATCATCGCGTGGCTCGCGGTGACCGCCGCCTTCCTGCTGAGCGGTCGGACGCGCCTGATCTCGATCGGCTTCGTGCTTTTCGCGATCTTCGCCGTGCTCGACTGGGTCTTCGTCCAGGACTTCGGCTTCCTCGGCGGACTGGGGACGGATCCGAACTCCATGATGCCCATGACCCTCCTGCTCGCTGCGGGCGTCGTCGACATCCGCCGGGCCGCGGCCTCCGCTGCGGGGGGCTCCGACCTGCCGGTCCCCGAGGAGCAGGAGGAGCCGGCGTCCGCGCCGAGGCGTAAGGACCGCGAGCTGTCACCCTGGCGGGTCCCGTTCGTCGCCCTGGGGGTCGCGGCGATCCTCGTCGCTGTCGTGCCGATGACCGCGTCAGCCCTGAACTCCCAGGCGGACACGACGCAGTACATCGCCGAGAACGGCCCGCCGCAGTACACGACCGCGCCGGCGCCGGGGTTCAGCCTCGTCAACCAGCACAAACAGATCGTGTCGCTGTCCGGACAGCGGGGCCGGGTCGTCGTGCTGACGTTCCTGGACCCGAGGTGCTGGACGGACTGCCCGATCATCGCGAGCGAGATGCAGGTGGTGCAGCAGATGGTCGGCGTGCACGAGCCGGTTACCTTCATCAGCGTGGCGGCGAACCCGGTGCACTACGCGATCCCGGACCTGTGGACCTTCATTCGCAAGCACGGGCTCGGAACGATGCCTAACTTTGACTACGTGACGGGGACCCTGCGCCAGCTCCAGACGGTGTGGAACGACTATGGCATCCAGGTCTCGCTTCCCAAGGGGGCACTCATGTCGATCCATACTGACGCGGCGTACGTGATCGACCAGCAGGGCCGGATCCGCACGATCATCCCTGACGATCCCAACGGGGGGTGGGCGGGGGAGTCCTCAACGATCGGCGTCTTCACGACCGCGGTGCAGAAGCTGCTCTGAGTGGGCGTGCTGACCTCTCACTGGACGTTTTCCCCGCTGGCGGTGGTCGCCATCGTGGCACTTTGCTTCCACGAGGTCGGCTGCGCACGGCTCAGGGCTCGCACCGCCGAGCACAGGCCGCGCCGCGTCGCTCGGGCGTGGCTCTTCCGCACGGGCATCGCCGCGGTCATCCTCGCCTCAGCGTCGCCGCTCGCGTGGTGGGGAATGCAGCGCCTGACGGTGCACATGATCTGCCACGTCATCTTGATGTGCTTCGCGCCCGTCGCGCTCGTCGGAGGCGGTCCCGTCGTGCCGATGTGCTTCGCGCTGCCCGTCGGGCCCCGGCGCGCGGTGGTGCGTGCCATCGCCCAGGGGAGCGCCTTCGCCCCCCTGCGGCGCTTCTGGGGATGGTGCACGACCCCGATCGTCGGCTTTCTCGCGCTCAACGTCACCATGGTCGTCTGGCACGTCCCGGCGCTCTTCAACTGGGCGATGCTCAACCTCTGGGTGCACAGCTGGGTGATGGAGCCGTCCTTCCTGATCGCCGGGATCCTGTTCTGGCGCTCCATCGCACCCTCGCACCCGTTCGCCCCGAGGGCCCGGCTGCGAACGCAGCTGATCATGGTGCTGGCGACCAACTTCGAGATGCTGGTTCTCGCACTCTCGATGTCGATCTTCACGAACCATGCCTGGTACTCGTCGATGACCTCCATGGCAGGCATGGCGGGGATGCAAATGGCGCCCCTCGTCGGGAACCCGTTCGGGAATCAGCAGGCAGCCGCGGCGATCCTCTGGATCTGCGGCGACTTCTGGGCGCTCCCCGCTGTCATCGTCATCATCCAGCGGTTGATCGCGAGGGACGGCTCGCCGTTCGCGTTCATCGAGCGCAGGTTCGAGCCCGCCGGCGAGGTCGAGACGGCGGTCCGCTAGCTGCTAATCGGGCAGGCGCTCCGAGCGGTTCGTGCCCTCGCTCGCGTGCAGCTGCGCGAGGTACCGGTTCCATGCGGCGAGCGCCTCATCGTCCTCGGGCTTGACCTCCGGCGGCTTCACGACGACCTCGCCGCGCTCCTCGCGGAGCATCCTGCGCCCCATGTAGACGGCATAGGCGAGCAGCAGGGGCCACTCCACGACGTAGGCCCAGCTGAGCAGGTTCCCGTCGATCGCACGCCAGGTCTCGAACGAGAACGCGGACACGCAGATCACTATCGCGAGGGCGAGCCCCACGTAGATCCTGAACACCTTGGGCTCGGTCCCTAGCTCGGCCACCTCTCGATGCTACGGAACGCAGGGTCGAGAGGACAGGCGAGGGGATGCTGGCGCCTAGGGAACATTTAGGGCAGACTGCTGCCGGGTCACACCGAGGCACGAGGGGGAACTAGGTGGGGAGCAATACCGGACGAGCCCTAGTGGGCGCCGCCGCGACGGTTGTCGTCGGAGGAGCGCTCATTGCGGCTATCGCCTTCGGGGTTGCGTCAGCGGCTCCCAAGCAGCCAGTCCTGCAGGCAACGCCAGCGGGGACGATCGTTGTGGCGGGGAAGACGCTTCCCCACTACACGCTGAACCTCGCGACCTATCCGGATTCGCTGCAGGGCGTGCACGGCGCGAGTGGCGGCGCGCACCCTGACTGGGTGACCTACTCCAACAACAACCTCTCGGCCCCACCCAACAGTGCGGTCACCGTCACGGTGAAGCAGTACGACACGGGCGGCACCCCGAACAACACGTTCTTCGCCAACGTGATCGGCACCGTCGGCGGCACCGAGACCGTCAACGGCAAGGCCATCACATCGATCGACCCGAACAACGTCGGCCACACGTTCACCCTGCGGGGCATCCCAGAGAACGGGCAGGAGTTCTTCCTGAACGCGCCGTTCCCGGCGCAGTCTTCGTCCGCCCCCAACGTCGTGAACATCGGCAAGGGCTCCTACCCCAAGCCGATTGTCGTCACCTTCACCTTCGTCACGCCCGCCAATGGCGTGTACCAGTGGAACTGCGAGTTTCCTTGCGGGGACTCAGTCGCGGGCTTCGGCGGCGCGATGAGCACCTTCGGGTACATGTCCGGAACGCTGACGGTCGGGTGAGGAACTCATGAACCAGGAATACACGCCCATGACGCTCAAGCGAGAGCACCGGGAGATCTTCCTCGCCTGGGCGGTCATCACCATCGCTGGCGTCCTCGTCGGGATCTACGTGATCCCGTGGCTCATGCCGCAGCCTGCATCGAACACGATGCACCTCGTGATCATCACGATGCAGACCTTCACGATCGCCGCGGCACCTGTCGCCGGGCTGGTGTACGCCGTCGCGTTCTACGCGCTGCATCACTGGCGCCATCCAGGCACCGATGAGCCGCCGCCCGACGGCCCGCCGTTGCGGGGGAACACCTGGGTGGCCGGCGTGTGGCTGGTCACGAGCGCGCTGCTGTGCACGTTCCTGCTCGTCTGGGGTCTCGCAGCCCTTGCGGCCGACGACTCAGGAGCCGCCAGCGCGAAGCTCACGGTCGACGTGACGGGCCAGCAGTGGGTCTGGTCGTTCCACTACCCGGGCACCGAAGTGTCCACGCCGATCCTCTACCTGCCGGAGGGCAAGACGGTGACTTTCGACGTCACCAGCAAGGACGTCGTCCACGGGTTCTGGATCGTCCAGATGGGGATCAAGGTCGACGCGAACCCGGGCGTGATCACCACCACCTCGACCACGCCCGACAAGCTCGGC
Source organism: uncultured Acidimicrobiaceae bacterium (assembly GCA_963841965.1). GTDB lineage: Bacteria > Actinomycetota > Acidimicrobiia > Acidimicrobiales > RAAP-2 > Palsa-459. Next base: position 64,035 of record CAWJES010000001.1, read on the forward strand.
ACCTTCGACCTTCGATGCGCCGAGTTGTGCGGGCTCAACCACGCATTCATGGTCACAACCGTGCACGTTGTGACACCTGCCCAGTTCCAGACGTGGCTGCACTCGCAGCCCGCGAGCGTTTGAGAGGCGAGGAACGATGACGTCAACAATCGCGCCACCGGCACCGCCCACCAACGCGCGGCCCAGGGGTGGCGGCTTCGTCCGACACCTGAACGTCTTTACGGCCCTGATCGGCGGCGTGGTCGTCGCGGCGATCGGGTACCTCCTGTCGCACTGGCTGCTCGGCGGGCCGTTCGTCAGCGACCAGGTCGCAACCGTCACCTTCGCCGGATGGGTCGTCGGATTCATGCTCGGGATCGGCGCCTTCATCGGGCCCGTTCGCTGGCTCGTGGGCGATGACCTCGACCACGAGGACGAGCAGTACCTCGCGGGCAAGGACGTTGGAGTCTGGCGGTACTTCAAGTACTGCACCGACCACAAAGTCGTCGGCGTCCAGTATCTCGTGATGACGATGGTGATTCTCTTCGCTGGCGGCGTGCTTGCCATGCTCATCCGTACCCAGCTGATGACGCCGGGCAACCACCTGTTCGACCAGCAGATCTACAACTCTCTGATCGGCATGCACGGCATCCTGATGATTGTCGGCCTCATCATCGCAGTGGCCGGCCCGTTCGGGAACTTCGTGCTCCCGATCATGATCGGAGCGAGGGACATGGCCTTCCCGCGCCTTAACGCGCTCAGCCTGTGGCTGCTCGTGGCGGCGGCCGTGCCCCTGCTCTCGGTCTTCGCGGTGGGGGGCATCGCCGACGGCTGGTCCACCTACGCGCCGCTCTCGGTGCAGAACAGCATCGGGATGGACGCTTTCGCGATCGGCGTCATCACCTTCATCATCTCGACCACCGTCGCGGGTGTGAACATCGTGACCACCGTGGTCGCGCTGCGGACCAAGGGCATGAAGTTCGAGCGGCTCCCGATCTTCGTCTGGGGCACGATGACCGCCAGCGCGCTGGGCCTCTTCGCGATGCCGTTCTTCGCTGTGGCGCTTACACTCCTGCTCCTGGACCGCTCGGTCGGCACGTCCTTCTACCTGGCGTTCGGCGGCGGGAGCAACTGGCTGTGGACGAACCTCTTCTGGCTCATGGGCCACCCCGAGGTGTACGTGATCCTGCTGCCGGCCGTCGGCGCGATCCTCGAGATTGCGACGGTCTTCGCGCGCAAGCCGCTCTTCGGGTACAAAGTCGCGATCGCCGGTTTCCTCGGGATCGCGGGCCTGTCGATCATCGTGTGGGCGCACCACATGTACACGACCGGCTGGGCGCCGTCGCTCGGCGGCCCCTTCATGCTCACGACCGAGCTGATCTCGATTCCCACGGGGATCATCTTCCTCGCGCTGCTCGGCACCGTCTGGCGGGGCAACATCTGGATGCGGCTGCCGATGATGTATGTCTTCGCGTTCATCTTCAACTTCATCATCGGGGGCGTCACCGGCATCTACCTGTCCGACATCCCGGTGGACAACCAGATGCACGGCACGATGTTCGTCGTCGCGCACTTCCACTACGTGTTCGTGGGGAGCGTCCTCATGGCCGCGATCGGCGCCGTGACCTACTGGTTCCCGAAGGTTACGGGCCGCTTCATCAACGAGAAGATCGGGAGGGTTGCATTCTGGATGATCTTCATCGGGGTCCAGATCACGTTCCTCGCGATGTTCGCATCCGGCCTGCGGGGCATGGCGCGGCGCGTCTCGAGCTACTCGCTGCTGTTCGAGCACACAAACTTCATCTCGACGATGGGTGCCTACCTCCTCATGGCGGGGATGCTCGTCGAGTTCTACGCGATCCTCTCCAGCTGGATCGGCGGACGCAAGGCCGGGTCGAACCCGTGGCACGCGAAGACCCTGGAGTGGATGGTCCCGACGCCCGTGCCGCTCGAGAACTTCGACGTCCTCCCGGTCATCACGGGCGACCCCTACGGGTACGGCGAGCCTGAGTCGGTTCCGCCGGCCCCCTCAGAGCCCCTCCGGGAGCCGGCACACGCACAGGCTTCGAGCACCGAAGGAGCGTCCCACTGATGGCCGTCATCGATCTCCCTGACGTCCCGCACGCCGAAGAGCACGGCGACCATGCCGGGGACCATGCCTTCGCGCCTGAGTTCAAGGACGGCTACCAGCGATTCGGCATCTACCTCTTCATTGTCGGTGATGCGGTCATCGTCGGGTCCCTTCTGTTCACCTACCTGTATCTCAGGGGTCTGAACATCCAGAAGCAGTGGATGCCGAACGGGGTCCACACCGTCTCGGCTGCGCTGAACTGGGGGATCGCCGCATGCGTCGTCCTCAGTGCGATCGCCGTGTGGTTCAGCGAGAGTGCGCTGAAGCGCCGGTCCGGTGGCTTCTCCGCGTTCGCCTTCCTCGCGGTGGCGATTGCCCTCGTCGGTGCGGTGCTCCAGGTCATCTTCATGCGGGATATCCCCCAGGCGACCAACAGCGTGAGCGGCGTGGTCCAGGTCCACGGGGCCTATGCCTCGGCGATGCTGGCGATCGGCGGCTCAAATCTCGCGCACCTTGTGGTCCTTGCCTTCCTCGGCATCGGGCTGCTCATCCGTGCGGCCCGTGGCAGGGTGACGTCGGACAAGTGGTACCAGGCGAGGCTCGTGCGAATCTTCTGGGTGTGGGTAGCCACCGCAACTGTCATCACGGCGGCCTGCACCACGATCTTCAGCTCGTCTCCGAGAATCTGAGCCAGAGTCCACGATCGCAGCCCGGCTGAGCCGTTCCCCGGCTAGCACCGTTGACGTGATGTCGCGCGCGGCCCCGAGTTCAGGTTCGCGTCGCTGCACGCTCCCTCTGCTACAGTCACGCCGGTCGTGAAGCGGGTCCTGAGAGGCCTGCACGGCGAGGAGGAACGGTGGTTGCAGCTGGAGCACGGCGCACGCGCCCAGGGGGCGCTGTGTTCGTTCCCAGTTCCCAGATCCTCTCTTCCGATGACGTCGCACGGGCGCTGCGTCGCATGGCCCATGAGATCGTCGAGCGCAATGCCGGGCTCGAGGGAGTCGTCCTCGTAGGCCTTCAGACCGGAGGCGTGGCGTTCGCCGAGGCGCTGGCGAGCAACCTGGCCGAGATCGAGTCCGTCGACGTGCCCGTCGGGACGCTGGACGTCGCCTTCTACCGCGACGACGTCGCCACGCGGCCGGTGCTGCCCGAGGCCGCGACCTCCATCCCCTTCGACCTCACGGACCGGACGGTCATCGTGGTCGATGACGTCCTCTACACCGGCAGGACGGTGCGCGCCGCGCTCCACGCGCTCGCGGAGTTCGGGCGCGCTCGCCGCGTGCAGCTCGCCGTCCTCGTCGACCGTGGGCACCGCGAGCTCCCGATCCGGCCCGACTACGTCGGCAAGAACCTGCCAACGTCGCGCGACGAGGCCCTCAGCGCGACGCTCGACGGGGTCGAGCTGGGCACCATGGAGCAGCCATGACCCCTTTGGACACGTTGCTCGGGCGCAACCTCCTCGCCATCGGCGACCTCTCGCAGGCGGGCATCGTGGAAGTCCTCGAGGTGGCCGAGGCGTTCGCGGAGGTCTCGCGGCGGGCGGTCCCCAAGGTGCCGACGCTCCGGGGCAAGCTCGTCGCGACCCTCTTCTTCGAGGAGTCCACGCGCACGAGGCTGAGCTTCGAGACCGCCGCGAGGAGGCTGAGCGCAGACGTCCTCAGCTTCTCGGCGTCCACGAGCTCCGTGAAGAAGGGCGAGAGCCTGCGCGACACCATCGAGACCATCGAGGCGATGGGCATCGACGCGCTGGTGGTCCGGCACCGCTCGTCGGGCGCCCCGGTCCAGATCGCGAGGTTCGTGTCGCACCCGAAGGTGATCAACGGCGGTGACGGTTGGCATGAGCACCCGAGCCAGGCACTGCTGGACGCGTTCACGGTCCGCGAGGCGATCTGCGCGACCCGGGGATTCGAATCCGAGGGGAGTGGTGCATCGATCTTCGACGGGCTCCGCGTGCTCATCGTCGGCGACATCCGCCACAGCAGGGTCGCGAGGAGCGAGATCGGCTGCTACCTCGCGCTCGGTGCGACCGTGACGCTGTGCGCGCCGGGGACCCTCCTTCCCCGGGACGCGGAGGGGTGGGGCGTCTCGATCGCACCGGACATCGAAGACGCCCTCGCGGAGTCCGACGTGGTCTCGCTGCTTCGCCTGCAGACCGAGCGCGGGAGCGGCGAATCCGTTCCCTCCCTGGCCGAGTTCACGGCGACGTACGGGCTGACCGAGCGTCGCGCCGCCCTGCTGAAGCCCTCGGCCGTCATCACCCACCCGGGTCCGATGATCCGCGGGGTCGAGGTCGCCTCGAGGGTCGCGGACAGGGCGAACGCCCTAGTGACCCGGCAGGTCACCAACGGCGTGGCGGTGCGCATGGCGATCCTCTACCTGTCCCTCGGCGGGGAACCGGCCCTTGTCGGGGCGGGATCGTGAGCACGATGAAGCTTCTGATCACCGGGGGGACAGTCGTGGAGCCGAACGGCTCCAGGCGCGCCGACGTCCTCGTCGTCGACGGCCGCATCGAGCAGGTCTCGGCAACACTCGACGCACCCGCCGGCGCGACGGTCCTCGACGCCGCGGGCTGCCTCGTGGGGCCGGGACTCGTCGACCTGCACACCCACCTCCGCGAGCCCGGTCGCGAGGAGGCGGAGACCATCCACTCCGCGTCCCGCGCGGCGGCGGTCGGCGGCTACACCGCCGTCGTCGCGATGCCGAACACCGAGCCAGCGTGCGACGACGCGTCGGTGGTCGCCGACGTCCTCGCCCGCGCGGCCGGCGCCGCGTGCGACGTCGCCGTCGCCGGAGCGATCACTGTCGGCCGCGAGGGTCGCCTCCTGGCACCGATGGCTGAGATGGCGGCCCTCGGGGTCAGGCTCTTCACGGACGACGGCAGCGGCGTGCAGGACGGCGACCTCATGCGCCGGGCGCTCGAGTACGCCCGGGGACTCGGCGTCACGTGTGCGCAGCACTGCGAGGATGCGGTGCTCGCCGCAGGAGGGGTCATGCACGAGGGGGCGTGGTCGTCGCGCCTCGGGCTCCCCGGCCAGTCGGGGCTCGCCGAGGAGGTGATGGTGGCGAGGGACCTCGGGCTCGTCGCCCTCACGGGCGCACACATGCACTTCCTGCACCTCTCGGCCCCCGGCTCGGTCCGACTCGTCGTCTCGGCGCGCGAGCGCGGGCTGCCCGTCACGTGCGAGGTCGCGCCGCACCACCTCGCGCTCACGGACGCCTCGTGCTGCGGCTACGACCCGACATTCAAGGTGAATCCCCCCCTGCGGCCCGCAGACTGGGTGGACGAGCTCGTCGGGCTCCTGCGAGAAGGCGCGATCGACGCGGTGGCGACCGACCACGCCCCGCACCCTCCCGAGGCGAAGGACCTTCCGTTCGACGACGCGCCGCCCGGGATGCTCGGCCTCCAGCACGCTGTCGGGATCACCGTCGAGGCACTCGGGGGGGTTGGGCGCCTCGATCCCGTCTCGCTGTTCGGCCTGCTCTCGCGCCGCCCTGCGGCGATCGCGAGGCTGCGGGAACACGATCCGCGGCCCGGTGGCCAGAGCGCCCAGGGTGGCGACCTCTCGGCTGGTTCGGCGGCGAACTTGTGCGTCATCGACCTCGAATCGCCCCTCGAAGTCACCCCTGCGTCGATCGCGAGCAGGTCCTCGAACTCGCCCTACCTCGGTCGGACCCTGCCGGTCACTGTGCGCCACACGATCCTGCGGGGTGTGCCGACGGTGCGAGACGGCATCCCGGCATGGTGACCCGCCCAGGCGCACATCTCGTTCTCGCAGACGGCTCGGTGTTCCGGGGCGAGGCCGCCGGCTTCCAGCCGGACGACGGGATCGCGACCGGCGAGGTCGTCTTCAACACCGCGCTCAGCGGCTACCAGGAGGTTCTCACGGACCCGAGCTACGCCGGCCAGGTCGTGGCGTTCACCTACCCCCACATCGGCAATTACGGCGTGACGCCGCTCGACGACGAGGCCGCGCGGCCCGCGTGCCGGGGGATGGTCGTGCGTGACCTCGCGGACTTCGACTCGAACTGGCGATCCGTCGGGCACCTGGAGGGCTACCTCGTCCAGCACCGGGTGCCCGCGATCACCGGGATCGACACCCGGCGCCTCACCCGCAGGCTCCGGGACCACGGCGCCGTCGGCTGTGCGTTCGGGACGGCCCCCGTCGACGTGCTGGAGGTCGCGGCCCGGGGTGCTGCGACGACGGACGGCCAGGACCTCGTCCGCACGGTGACCTGCGCGGGTCCGTACTCGGCGGGGGAGGGCGCGTCCCATGTGGTCGCGATGGACTTCGGGATCAAGGCCCAGATGGTCCGACAGCTCGCTGCGCGCTTCAGCGTGACCGTCGTGCCCGCGGGCACCACCGCCGCGGAGATCAAGGCCCTCGCGCCCGACGGCGTGTTCCTCTCCAACGGTCCCGGCGACCCCGCCGCGCTCGGCGCCCAGCACGAGACGGTGGCAGCGCTCGTCGGGGACGTGCCGATCTTCGGGATCTGCCTCGGCCACCAGATCCTGGCGTCCGCGTTCGGCGCCGAGACGTACAAGCTGGCCTTCGGCCACCACGGCTCGAACCACCCCGTCCAGCACGCCGCAACGGGTCGTGTCGAGATCACGGCCCAGAACCACAACTACGCCGTCGCCCGCGACACGCTGGGCGCCGCACGGATCACGCACGTGAATCTCAACGACGGGGTGGTGGAGGGGTTCTGCGTCGACGACGCGCGGGCATTCAGCGTCCAGTACCACCCCGAAGCGGGTCCCGGCCCCCATGACGCGAGGTACCTGTTCGACACCTTCGCGGACCTCATGGACGGCAAGGGGCTGGGGTCCATCTGATGCCTCGCCGCGACGACCTCCACTGCATTCTGGTGATCGGCTCCGGGCCGATCGTGATCGGCCAGGCCTGCGAGTTCGACTACTCGGGCACGCAGGCCTGCCGGGTCCTGCGAGAGGAGGGCTACCGCGTCGTCCTCGTCAACTCGAACCCCGCGACGATCATGACGGACCCCGCGACCGCCGACGTGACCTACATCGAGCCGCTGGACGTCGACGTCCTCGAGGCGATCATCGCCAAGGAGCGCCCCGACGCGCTCCTGCCCACGCTCGGGGGCCAGACCGCCCTCAACCTCACGATGGAGCTCGTGAACAAGGGCATCACCCAGGCCTACGGGGTCGAGGTCATCGGTGCGAGGCCCGAGGCGATCACGACCGCGGAGGACCGCGAGCAGTTCCGCGTCGCGATGCACGAGATCGGACTCGGGACCCCGGAGGCGGGTTTCGCACGGACGCTCGACCAGGCGATCGCGACCGCCACGGAGATCGGCTTCCCGGTGATGATCCGCCCCAGCTTCATCCTCGGGGGGGCGGGCACCGGCATCGCGCCCGACCTCGACGAGTTCGTCTCGATGGCACGCGACGGCCTCTCGGCCAGCCCCATCACCGAGATCCTCATCGAGCGGTCCATCGCGGGCTGGAAGGAGTACGAGCTCGAGGTCATGCGCGACGTCGCAGACAACTGCGTCGTGGTGTGCTCGATCGAGAACCTCGATCCGATGGGCGTGCACACCGGGGACTCGATCACGGTCGCGCCGATCCAGACGCTCTCGGACGTCGAGTACCAGGCGATGCGCGACGACGCGTTCGCGGTGCTGCGCAGGGTCGGCGTCGAGACGGGCGGGTCGAACGTGCAGTTCGCCGTCAATCCCGAGACGGGGGAGCGGCTCGTCATCGAGATGAACCCGAGGGTGAGCCGTTCCTCCGCGCTCGCGTCGAAGGCGACGGGGTTCCCGATCGCGAAGATCGCGACACGGCTGGCCGTCGGCTACCGCCTCGAGGAGATCGCCAACGACATCACGGGCGTCACGCCAGCCAGCTTCGAGCCGGTCATCGACTACGTGGTGACCAAGGTGCCGCGGTGGCAGTTCGAGAAGCTCCCGGGCGCGACGCCGAGGCTCGGGACGAAGATGCAGTCGGTCGGGGAGGTCATGGCGATCGGCAGGACGTTCCCCGAGAGCCTGCAGAAGGCGCTCCGCTCGCTCGAGCAGGGGCGTGACGGGCTCAACGCGGACGCCGTCGAGTCGGACTACGACGCCCATACGACCGACGAGCTCCTCGAGCGCGTCTCGACGGCGACGCCCGAGCGGATCTTCGAGATCGAGGCGGTGCTGCGCCGGGGAGTCGGCATCGAGGCCGTCTTCGAGGCCACGCGAATCGACCGGTGGTTCCTCCACCAGATCATGGGGATCGTCGAGCAGCGAGCGCGGATCGAGGCGTCGGGCCGCGGAGATGAGGCGCTCCTCGAACTCGGCGAGCCGGGCCTGCGCGAGGCGAAGCGATGGGGGTTCTCGGACGCCCAGCTGGCGCACCTCACCGGGGCGCCGACGACCGCGGTGCGCGATGCGCGGCTGGAGCTCGGCGTGCGCCCGACGTACAAGACGGTCGACACGTGCGCCGCGGAGTTCGAGGCCAACACCCCGTACCACTACTCGACCTACGAGGAGGAGGACGAGGTCGAGCCGAGCGGCCGCGACCGGGTGATCATCCTCGGCTCGGGACCGAACCGGATCGGCCAGGGCATCGAATTCGACTACTGCTGCGTGCACGCGGCACGGACCCTCTCGGCCGCGGGGTACGAGACGATCATGGTCAACTGCAACCCCGAGACGGTCTCGACCGACTACGACACGTCGGACCGCCTGTACTTCGAGCCCCTGACCGCCGAGGACGTGACCAACATCATCGACGCGGAGGTGGCGGCGAGCAGGGGGGACGGCGCGCTCGTCGGTGTCATCGTCTCGCTCGGCGGCCAGACGCCCCTGAAGCTCGCCCACGCGATCGACCCGTCGCTCATCCTCGGCACCCCGCCCGAGTCGATCGACCTTGCCGAGGACCGTGAGCGCTGGAGCGCACTGTGCAGCTCGATCGGTCTCAGCCAGCCGCCCGGGGGGACCGCGACGACCCACGCGGAGGCCAGGAGGATCGCTCGCGAGGTCGGGTACCCGGTCCTCGTCCGCCCGAGCTACGTGCTCGGCGGGCGAGACATGCAGATCGTCTACGACGACGACGGGCTGAAGCGCGTGCTCACGAGCCTCCTCGGGACGGCGACCGTCGCGGGGTCGCTCGACCGCGAGGGCGGCGTCACCGCGGAGCGGCCCGTGCTCATCGACCGGTTCCTGGAGGACGCCATCGAGGTCGACGTGGACGCGCTTCGCGACCGCGACGGGGACGTCTTCATCGCGGGGATCATGGAGCACGTGGAGGAGGCGGGCGTGCACTCGGGGGACTCGGCGTGCGCGCTGCCGCCCCAGACGCTTGGCGACGACGTGCTCTCGGTCCTTGTCGCACAGACGACGGCGATCACCCACGCGCTCGGGGTCGTGGGCCTGTGCAACGTCCAGTTCGCGGTCAAGGACGGGGAGGTCTACGTGCTGGAGGGCAACCCCCGCGCATCACGGACCGTGCCCTTCGTCGCCAAGGCGACCGGGGTGCCTGTCGCTGCCGCCGCCGCACGCCTGCTCGTGGGGACGACCCTGGCGACGCTCCGCGCGGAGGGCCTCGTGCCTGCGGCGACGCCCGTCCCGTCGCAGGTCAGCGTCAAGGAGGCGGTCCTCCCGTTCAGCCGCTTCCCCGGCGTCGACATCCTCCTCGGGCCCGAGATGCGCTCGACGGGCGAGGTGATGGGAACCGGGCCGACGTTCGGGATCGCCTTCGCGAAGAGCCAGCTCGCGACCGGCACGCGGCTGCCCGACGAGGGCTGCGTCTTCTTCTCGCTGGCGGATCGCGACAAGCCCTCGGGCGGCGACATCGCGGCATCGTTCCTCGCCATGGGCTTCTCGCTCGCCGCGACGATCGGGACCGCCGGATACCTGCGCAGCCGAGGGATCGAGGTGGCGACCCTCGTGGGCAAGGTGGGGCTGCGCGAAATGGCGCGCGACGCCGTCACGATGCTTGAGGCGGGCGCGGTGCAGCTGGTCGTGAACACGCCGTCGGGCCGGGGCGCACGCGCCGACGGCGCGCAGATCCGCGGCGCGTGCGTTGCGATGCAGGTGCCGTGCCTGACGACGCTCGCGGCCGCCCGCGCCGCGGCGCAGGGCATCGCCGACCGCCGCGTGCACCCGCCGACGGTGACCTCCCTGCAGGAGCTCCACCGGTGAGGCGCGGCGACGTCGACCTGTCGACCTCGGTGGGGTCGGTTTCGCTCGAGAACCTGGTGCTCACGGCCTCGGGCACCTCGGGCCACGACGCGGAACTGGCCGCATACGGGGACCTGTCCGTGCTCGGCGCGGTCGTCGTGAAGTCGCTCTCGACGATGCCGTGGAGCGGCAATCCAGCACCACGGGTCGTGCCGGCGCGCGACGGGATGGTGAACGCCGTGGGACTTCAGGGTCCCGGGGTGGAGGCATGGCGCACGGAAGGGCTCCCGAGGTTGCTCGCCGCGGGCGCACGTGTCGTAGCGTCCATTTGGGGGAGGACCGTCGAGGAGTTCGCCCAGGCGGCGGACGGGCTGATTGGTGCCGACGTCGTCGCCGTCGAGCTCAACGTGAGCTGCCCGAACCTCCACGACGGATCGAGGATGTTCGCCCATTCGCCCTCTGCGACGGCGGAAGTCGTCCACGTCTCCCAGCGCGCCGGGATCCCCTGCTGGGTGAAGTTGAGCCCCAACACCGACCGCGTGGTCGAGGTCGCCGCCGCCGCGGTCGACGCCGGTGCCGACGCGCTCGTGCTCACGAACACGCTCCGGGCTCTCGCGATCGACATCGAGCACCGACGCGGTGCGCTCGGTGTCGACGCGGGCGGGCTGTCGGGGCCGCCGCTGCACCACGTCGCGCTTCGCTGCGTCGCGGACTGCCGCGACGCGCTGCCGGATACGGCCATCATCGGCGTGGGCGGAGTGCGGAGCGCCGCGGAGGTGGTCGCGTTCGTGCTTGCCGGCGCGGATGCCGTCGAAGTCGGCACCGCGTCGCTCGCAGACCCGCGGGCCGCCTGGCGCGTCATAGAAGAGATCAGACGTTGGTGTGCGGACGAAGGGGTCGCGAGACTCTCGGATCTGAAGGGAGCAGCCCGTGCGTGAACCGTTCGTCATCCGGCTCGCCAGGACCACGGCGCAGACAGGCGGGCTCTGCGTCGGGCTCGATCCCTCTGCGGAGCTGCTGGCTGCCTGGGGACTGCCCGACGCTGCCCGGGGGGTCGAGATGCTGTCGCTCGCGACCCTCGACGCCATCGAAGGGGTCGCTGGCGTCGTGAAGCCGCAGGTCGCCCACTTCGAGCGCCACGGTGCCGCCGGGTACGCAGCGCTCGAGCGGGTCATCGCGCACGCGAATGCCGCGGGCCTGCTCGTCATCGCGGACGCCAAGCGGGGTGACTTCGACGTGACGAACGACGCCTACGCAGCAGCGTGGCTCGCAGACGCGAGCCCCCTCGCGGCAGACGCGGTGACCGTCACCTGCTACCTCGGGACGGCTGCGCTGCGGGGGTTCTTCTCGCTCGCGGCCGAGACCGGCCGCGCGGTGTTCTGCGTCGCCTCGAGCTCCAACCCCGAGGGCCGCGGACTGCAGACGGCGCGCACGGACGACGGCAGGACGGTCGAGGAGGCGGTGCTCGCGGATCTCGAGGCTGTCAACGCGGCGCTCGCATCCGGTCCGCATCCAGCCGCGGTCGCCGGTGCCGTCGTCGGTGCCCAGCGCGAGCCGGCAGGATTGGCCGCGCTCACCGGCCCGGTGCTCGTCCCCGGGGTCGGTGCCCAGGGCGGCGGCGCGGACGAGGTGCGCCGGCTGCGGGCGACGATGTGCCACGGTGCCGTCACTGTCAGCGTCTCGAGGGGGATCCTCGCCGCGGGTCCGGACCCCGCAGCCATCCGTGCTGCGGCAGAGCGGTACGCAGCCGAGATCGGTTGATCCGCAGGCCGGCATCCCGACAGATTTCTTGCGGTCACAGCGCTCTTGGTAGCCTCGCGGCATGGGGAACCCCCCGGCACTGACCGACGAGCAGCGACGGGCCGCCCTCGAGAAGGCGGTCGCCAATCGCCGCCGCCGCGCTGAGGTGAAGCGCGCCCTGAAGGACGGGCAGATGACACTCGCCGACGCGCTCGCGCTCGCGAACCGCGACCAGGCGATCGCGAGGATGCGCGCGGTGGAGCTCGTCGAGTCGCTCCCGGCACTCGGCAAGGTCAAGGCCCAGCGGGTCATGCACGCCGTGGGCATTGCAGACACCAGGAGAGTCCAGGGGCTCGGAGCCCACCAGCGGGCCGATCTCCTCCGTGCAGTCGTTCGCTGAGCCGGTCGTCCTCGTCCTCATCGGACCGGGCGGTGTCGGCAAGGGGACTCTCGCTCGGCGTCTCGTCGAGGATGACGATCGCCTCTGGCTGTCGAGGTCGTGGACGACGAGGCCGAGGCGCCCGGGCGAGTCCGAGGACGCCTACGTGTTCGTGGACCGCGAGGCCTTCGAGGGTCTCATCGCCGACGAGGGCTTCCTGGAGTGGGCGGAGTTCCTCGGCCACCTCTACGGGACGCCCATGCCCGTCCCCCCGCCGGGATCCGATGTCCTGCTCGAGATCGACCTCGACGGCGCGCACCAGGTGGTCGGCCGGATCCCCGCGGCGCGCGTCATCCTGATCGTCCCGCCGACCGAGCAGCACCAGATCGAGCGCCTGAGGACCCGTGGTGACACCGAGGAGCACGTGATCGCTCGAGTCGAGCGAGGGCGCGAGGAGATCGCCGCGGGCAGGCAGCTGGCCCACTTCGAGGTCGTGAACGACGACCTGGAGGCCTCGGTGGGCGAATTGCTCTCTATACTCGGCGAGTTGCGCGACGCGCGCAACGCCAGCGACCACCAGAACGAGGCACCGTGACGATCCAGCGACCCACCCTGATGGACCCACCGATCGAGGAGCTCCTCGACAAGGTGGACTCCAAGTTCACGTTGGTCGCCCTCGGATCGATGCGCGCGCGCCAGATCAACTCGTACTACAACAGCCTCGGTCAGGGCGTCGGTGCGATCGTCCCGCCGCAGGTGACGTCCGTCTCGAACAAGTCGCTGTCGATCGCCTTCCAGGAGATCGCCGAGGGCCGCGCCACCTACCATCGTCCGACCGCCGACGAGCTGCTTGCGGAGGCGAGCGTCGAGGTCCCCGAGCTCGAGCTCGTGGTGGACCCGTTCGGCCTGACGAGCCCGACCGACGCCAGCTGACCAGCGGCCCATGGCGCCCCGCGTGGTGCTCGGGGTCTCGGGCGGGATCGCCGCCTACAAGGCCGTGGAGGTCTGCCGCCGGCTGATCGATGCGGGATGCGAGGTCGCACCTGTCCTGACTGACGCGGCGGCGAAGTTCGTCGCCCCGCTCACCTTCACCGCGCTCGCCACCCAGCCGGCCCGGACCTCCCTGTACGGGGACGAGCACGATCCGATCCCGCACACGAGGCTCGGCCAGTGGGCCGACGTCATCGTCGTCGCGCCCGCGACGGCGGACCTCCTCGCGCGGTATGCGGCCGGCATCGCGAACGACCTGCTGACGGCCACCCTGCTCGCCACGCGAGCGCCGGTCGTCGTCTGCCCCGCGATGCACACCGAGATGTGGGAGCACCCGAGCGTCCAGGACAACCTGGAAGTGCTCCGGCGCCGCGGCGTGCTGGTCGTCGACCCCGAGGAGGGGAGGCTCGCGGGCGGAGACTCCGGCGAGGGCCGCCTCGCCGCTCCCGAGCGGATCGTCGCGGCCGCGCTGGCGACGACGCGGCCGACGGACGGCCCGCTTGCGGGCCGGCGCGTGCTGGTGACCGCGGGAGGCACGCGCGAGCCCATCGACCCCGTGCGATTCATCACGAACCGGTCGTCTGGACGTCAGGGGCACGCGGTCGCCGAGGCGGCGGTCGAGCTGGGAGCCGACGTGACCCTCGTCACGGCCTCGGCGCTCGCGCTCGATGTGTCCGCCGCCACGTCGGTGACGAGGATCGATGTCGAGACGGCCGCGCAGATGCGCGACGCCGTCCTCGGACTCTCGGCGCAGGCGGACGTCGTGGTGATGGCGGCCGCGGTGTCGGACTTCCGGCCCGTCGCCGAGGCCGACTCCAAGATCCACAAGGAGGACGGGGTCCCGGTCATCGCCCTGGAGCCGACGCAGGACATCCTCGCGACCCTGGTGGAGCGCCGCGCGCGCGGGCAGGTCATCGTCGGGTTCGCCGCGGAGACCGGCGATGCGACCGCCCGGGGGAGGGCGAAGCTCGCCCGCAAGGGGTGCGATCTGCTCGTGGTGAACGACGTCTCGAAGCCCGAGACGGGCTTCGATCACGAGACCAACGAGGTGGACATCCTTGACGCGCAGGGGGGCGAGCAGCACGTCGCGCTGGCGTCCAAGAGGGCAGTGGCCGAGGTCATCTTGGCTAGGGTGGGTCACCTGATCGAGCAAGGAGACCAATGAGCCAGCGTTCCGTCTTCACCTCGGAATCCGTCACCGAGGGGCACCCCGACAAGATCGCGGACCAGATCTCCGACGCCGTCCTCGACGCGATCCTGGCGGAGGACCCGCACGGCAGGGTGGCGTGCGAGACCCTGCTCACGACCGGCCTGTGCGTGGTTGCGGGCGAGGTCACGACCTCGACCTACGTCGACATCCCCCAGATCGCCCGCCAGACGATCGTGGAGATCGGCTACGACGACGACGTGAAGGGGTTCAATGGGAACTCCTGCGCCGTGATGGTCTCGATCGACCAGCAGAGCCCGGAGATCGCCGCGGGCGTGGACGCGGCCTTCGAACGCCGCACCGGGACGGGGGGCGAGGATCTTCGCAACGCCCAGGGTGCCGGCGACCAGGGGATGATGTTCGGCTACGCGTGCGACGAGACCGACGACCTCATGCCACTGCCGATCTGGCTCGCGCACCGGCTGAGCATGCGCCTCGCGCAGGTTCGCCGGAGCGGGCAGATCGGCTACCTGCGCCCTGACGGCAAGACCCAGGTGAGCATCGTCTACGAGGACGGCCGCCCGGTCGGGATCGAGACCCTCGTGCTCTCGACCCAGCATGCCGACGGGATCAGCCAGGACGTGATCAAGGCGGACCTTCTCGAGCACGTCGTCGCCCCGATCCTCCCGAAGGACCTGGACGCCTCCAACCTCACGTTCCACACCAACCCCTCCGGCGCCTTCGTCATGGGGGGCCCGCACGCCGACACCGGCCTCACGGGCCGCAAGATCATCGTCGACACCTACGGGGGCATGGCCCGCCACGGCGGCGGCGCGTTCTCGGGCAAGGACCCGTCGAAGGTGGACCGGTCGGCTGCGTACGCGGCGCGATGGGTCGCGAAGAACATCGTCGCCGCGGGCGCTGCGGCGCGCTGCGAGGTGCAGGTCGCCTATGCGATCGGCGTCGCGCAGCCGGTCTCGGTCGCCATCGAGACGTTCGGGACGGAGGCTGCCGACCCCGAGAAGATCTCCCTGGTCGTGCGCGACCTCTTCGACCTGCGGCCCGCCGCGATCATCGAGGAGCTCGAGCTTCGCCGTCCGATCTACAAGAAGACCGCCGCGTACGGCCACTTCGGACGGCCCGAGCGCGAGTTCACCTGGGAGCAGACGACCCGGGCGGACGACCTGCGCCGTTCCCTCGGCCTCTAGGGCGTGCCCGGAGCGGTCGCCCGGGTCCTCCCGGACGTCGCCGCGGTCGATCGCCCCTTCGACTACTCGGTGCCCGAGGGATGGGACCTCGAGGTCGGGTCCAGGGTCCGCGTGAACCTGCATGGGCGGAGTGTGCGGGGGTGGGTCGTCGAGCTCGCAGAGTCGAGCGAAGTGGAGACCCTGAAGCCGATCGCGAAGCGGCTCGGTGCTGGCCCGCCTCCCGACATCGTGGCACTGTGCGAGTGGGCCGCGTGGCGCTGGGACGGTCCCTGGTCCAGGCTGCTCGCATCCGCATCGCCGACGAGGATCGTGCACGAGCGCATGCGGCCGCCGGCGCAAGCCGCGCTGCCAGAGCTTCCCAATGCGCTGCGGGTCTTCGGCAGGCGCCAGGTCCGCGACCGCGCGTCGGTGCTCGTGCGGGTTGGCCCGTGCACGGACCCGCTGGACCTCGTCCTGTCGGTGCTCGACGGGATCCGCGAGAGCGCGATCCCGGGCTCGCTCGTGGTCACGACACCGACGACCGGCTGGGCGCACCGGTTCGCGGACCGGCTCCGACGTCGCGGACTGCAGGTGGCGGACCCGGACCACTGGGCTGAGGCGGCGTCGGGCTGGCCTGTCGTCGTGGCCGCTCGTGCTGGCGCGCTCGCACCGGTCCCTGTGCTTGCGGGGGCCGTGGTCCTCGATGCGCATGACGACGCGTATCGCCAGACGCAGACGCCCTGTTGGGATGCCGTCACGGTGCTGGCGGAGCGCTGCCGTCGGGCGCGGGTGCCGATGATCGCCACGAGCTGGTGCGCCAGCCCCACGCTTCGGGGCATGGCGGACCGCGAGGTCGCGCTCGAGCACGAGGCACGGCTGTGGCCGAAGGTCGCGATCGCGGATCTGAGTGTGGCGGATCCGCGGGAGCGTTTCCTGTCGGCCGCGTTCGTCGATGCTGCGCACCGGGCGCTCGATGCCGATCGCTCAGGCGTGCGTGTCGCGGTCGTCCTCCAGCGACTCGGCGGGGCTCGCAGGTTGGCGTGCAAGCAGTGCGGCGCGCTCGCGGTCTGCGAGGCTCACCGAGCACCGCTCGAGGAGCGCGATGGCGCGTACGGGTGCGCCGATGGGTGCAGCGGCCTCCCCAGGCTGTGCATCTCGTGCGGGTCGCAGAAGCTGTCGGTGTTGCGAGAGGGGATCACGACCCTCACGCGCCGGACGAGTGCGCTGCTGGGGGTCGAGGCGGTCGAGGTGTCCGCTTCGGCTCCGGCGATCCCTGAGGACGCGCGGGTCGTCGTCGGGACCGAGGCCGTGCTGTCACGCGTGCGCCGCGCGGGCCTCGTGTGCTTCGCCGACCTCGACGACTACCTCTGCGCGCCGCGCGCGCACGGGGGCCTCGAGGCGCTTCGCGCGATCGGGCTCGCTGGCCGGATCGTCGGCGCGCGCAGCGCCCAGGACCCCGGGCTTGTCCTCGTCCAGACGAGGATGCCCGCTGACCCGGTGATCGAGGCCGCGGTCAACGGATCACCGGGTCCCCTGATCGCCGCCGAGTCCGAACGGGCCGCGCAGCTCGGCCTCCCACCGAACGTCGCAACATGCGCGCTCGAGGGCGCGGGCGCCGCGGCGTACGCCGAGGCACTCGGACGCGCGGGTCTGGTCGTGACCGAGGAGGCGGGGCGGATGGTCGCGACGGCCCACGACCACGTGATCCTCTGTGACGCGCTCCGGTCGACGCCACGACCGGCGGCTTCGGTCCGCGTCGTGGTCGATCCCGTCGGCTGATCCGCCGGTAGCCTTGCGCGATGGGCGTGCTGCCGATCCGCGTGTACGGGGACCCCGTCTTGAAGCAGGTCACCCGCGAGGTTGAGGAGATCGACGGCCGGCTCGCCGCGCTGGTCGACACCATGGTCGAGACGATGTACGAGGCGCCAGGCGTGGGCCTCGCCGCCAACCAGATCGGCGTCTCGCGCCGGTTCTTCGTCTACGACGCGGGGGAGGGCCCGATCACGGTCATCAATCCGCGGATCGTGGAGGCCGACGGCGAGTTCACCTACGAGGAGGGCTGCCTCTCGGTCCCCGGCCACTCCTGGATGATCACGAGGCCCGACCGGGTGCATCTCGTGGGCATCGATCTCGACGGCAACGAGCTGTCGATCGAGGCCTCCGAGTACGAGGGCCGCATCTTCCAGCACGAGATGGACCACCTCGACGGGGTACTGCTGGTCGACCGCCTCGACGACGACCAGCGTCGCGAGGCGCGCACGCTGCTGCGCCGCGAGTTCGCGTCGCTCCGTGGTGACCCCGACGGGCTCGCCTCGCTGCTCGAGGGCTGATGCGCCTGAGCTTCCTCGGCTCGCCGCAGCTCGCGGTGCCGGTCCTCGATGCCCTGTGCGAGGCGGGCCATGACGTCGCCGTCGTCGTCACGAGGCCGGACCGGCGGCGCGGGAGGGGATCGGCGCTCGCGCCGACGCCTGTCAAGGCGGCTGCGCTGCGCCTCGGCCTCGAGGTCACCGACGACCTCTCGGCACTCAGGCGCGTCGACGTGGACCTCGGCGTGGTTGTCGCCTATGGGGCACTCGTCCCGCCGGCGATTCTCGAGCGAGCGCCGCTCCTGAACGTCCACTTCTCCCTCCTGCCCAGGTGGCGCGGCGCAGCGCCGGTGGAGCGGGCCATCCTCGCGGGCGACGAGGTGACGGGCGTGTGCATCATGCGACTTGAAGAGGCGCTCGACACCGGACCCGTCTATGCGCGCGCCTCAGTCGAGGTGGCCGACAAGTCGCTCGATGAGCTGCGCGGCGAGCTCGTCGAACTCGGGACGCACCTGCTGGTGGGGCTCCTGTCGAGGGGAGTGGTCGGGTTGCCCGTGCCCGAGCCGCAGGTGGGCGAGCCGACCTACGCGAGGAAGGTGCGCGACGACGAGCTGGTCCTGGACTTCTCGCGCCCGGCAGCCGAGCTCGCACGCGTCGTCCGGCTCGGGCGGGCTCGGACCTACGTGGACGGGGCGAGGCTCGGTGTGCTGTCCGCCAGCGTCGTGCCCGAGGCGATGGGCGCCCCGGGGACGTTCGACGGCGAGGTGGTGACATGCTCGCCCGGGGGCCTGCGGCTGCGAAGCATCGTGCCCGAGGGGCGCCGCGCGATGGAGCCCGCCGCGTGGCTGCGGGGCCTGCGAGGCGTCCGGCCCACGTCCCTCGGCGACGGGCCCGTAGGCTCGGCGCCGTGACGCGACATGTGCCGGGGCCCGTCGGCTCGCTGCAGATCGCGCCGTCGATCCTGTCAGCCGACTTCGCGGACCTCGCCGACGCGATCGAGGCAGTCGACGCGCAGACCGACCGACTGCACGTCGACGTCATGGACGGGCACTTCGTGCCCAATCTGACGATCGGGCCACCCGTGGTGGCCTCGATCCGCGGGTGCTCGGAGCGTTTCTTCGACTGCCACCTGATGATGACGGACCCAGGCGACTACCTCGAGGCGTTCGCCAAGGCAGGAGCGGACGGCTGCACGGTGCACGTCGAGGTCGGCGAGACCGGCGAGCTGATCGACCACGCGAGGGCGCTCGGGCTCGCCGTGGGGCTCGCCTGCAATCCGGACACGCCGTTCGAGGCTGTCGAGCCCTGGCTGGCCGACGTCGACCTCGTGCTCTGCATGACGGTCTTCCCTGGGTTCGGCGGTCAGTCGTTCATGGGCTCCGTGCTCGACAAGGTGGCTCTCGTGCGCCATGCGATCGATGCGCGGGCGCTGGGTGTCGACCTCCAGGTCGACGGCGGGATCGATCCGGACACGGCGCCGCTCGCAGTGGCAGCCGGCGCCAACGTGCTGGTCGCGGGGAGCGCGATCTTCGGCACCGAGGACCCGGCCGCTGCCGCGGCGGGGATCCGCTCAGCGGCGCAGTCAGCACGATGAGGGGCGGGCACCCCGCAGTCGATGCCTCGATGATGCAGCACGCGCTCGCGCTGGGCGAGGCCGTGCGCGGCGAGACGAGCCCCAATCCGTGGGTCGGCGCCGTCGTCGTCGACGACACCGGCGTGGTCGCGAGCGGGGCGACCGAGCCTCCGGGAGGCCGCCACGCCGAGGTGGTCGCGCTTGACGCGGCGGGAGCCCGTGCGCGCGATGCGACGCTGGTCGTGACCCTCGAGCCGTGCAACCACATCGGGAGGACCCCTGCGTGCACCGCCCGGATCATCGAGGCGGGGGTGCGCCGCGTCGTTGTCGGCGTCGTGGACCCGGACAGCCACGTGCGGGGCAGCGGACTCGCAGCACTCCGAGCCGCGGGCGTCGAAGTGACAATCGGTGTGCTCGAAGGCGAGGTCAGCCGAAGTCTCGCTCCCTACCTCCACCACCGCAGGACCGGTCGTCCCTACGTCGTCCTCAAGTGGGCGCAGAGCCTCGACGGACGCACCGCAGCGGCCGACGGCTCATCGAGGTGGATCACATCGGAGGCGGCGAGGCGCGACGCGCACGCGCTGCGCGCCGAGTCCGATGCGATCCTGGTCGGGGCGGGGACGGTCCGTGCCGACGATCCCTCGCTCACCGTCCGCCTCGGCACCCCTGCGCGCCAGCCATTGCGCGTGGTGCTCGGCCACGCCCCGCCCCATGCACGCGTCCAGCCCTGCATCGAGCTCGCCGGCCCACTCGAGGACGTGCTCGTCGACCTGGGGGCTCGCGGCGTGCTCCAGCTCCTCGTCGAGGGCGGCGCTTCGGTCTCGCGCGAGTTCGTCGCAGCGGGACTCGTCGACCGGTTCGTCGTCTACGTGGCACCCGTACTCTTCGGGGGAGACGACGGGTCTCCGGCGATGCGGGGACCCGGTGCGCCCACGATCGACGACGTCGCTCGCGGCCGATTCGTCTCCGTGGTCCGGGTCGGCGAAGATCTGCGTGTGGAGGTCGAGACGCAATGAAGCTGGCATCGATAGAAGAGGCGGTCGCCGCGATTCGCGCGGGCGGCATGGTCGTCGTCGTCGACGACGAGGACCGCGAGAACGAGGGGGACCTCGTGATGGCCGCCGAGGCAGTGACGCCCGAGGCCGTGGCGTTCTTCCTCGAGCACACGTCCGGGGTGATCTGCGTGCCCGTCGAGCCCGACCGTGCCGACGCACTCGACCTCCCCCTCATGGTCGCGGCCAACACCGAGGCGCAGCGCACGGCCTTCACCGTGAGCGTCGACTACCGCCACGGCACCTCGACCGGAATCTCCGCCTCGGACCGGTGCCTCACGATCCGGGCGCTCGCCGACCCAGAGACGAGGGCGTCGGACCTCAACCGCCCAGGCCACATCTTCCCGCTGCGGTACCGCACGGGCGGTGTCCTCAAGCGAGCGGGGCACACCGAGGCGACGGTTGACCTCTGCCGGATGGCTGGCATGACGCCGTCGGGGATGCTCTGCGAGATCATCTCGAAGGACAAGGCCACAATGCTCCGGCTCCCCGAGCTGATCGAGTTCGCCGCCCAGCACCATCTCCCCATCATCTCGATCGCAGACTTGATCCGCTACCGCCGGCACCACGAGAAACTGGTCCGGCGCGTCTCCGAGGCGAGCATCCCGACGGACGAGGCGGGGTTCCGCGCCGTCGTCTACGAGTCGGTGCTCGACGGCCAGCAGCATCTTGCGTTCGTGCTGGGCGACGTCGACGGGACCCCCGATGTCCTCGTCAGGGTCCACTCCGAGTGCCTCACCGGCGACGTGTTCGGCTCGCTGCGGTGCGACTGCGGCGCGCAGCTCCACGCGGCGCTGACCAAGATCGCGAGCGAGGGGATGGGGGTGCTCGTGTACCTGCGCGGTCAGGAGGGGCGCGGCATCGGACTCGGGCACAAGATCCGTGCCTACGCGCTCCAGGAGCACGGCCGCGACACCGTTGACGCGAACCTCGAGCTGGGATTCCCCGCCGACACCCGCGAGTACGGCATCGGCGCCCAGATACTCGTCGATCTCGGCATCTCGACCATGCGGCTGATGACGAACAACCCCGCCAAGTACGGGGGCCTGGAGGGTTTCGGCCTCGACATCACTGAGCGCGTCGGCCTCGAGAGCTTCCCGACCGCCCAGAACATCGACTACCTGCGGACCAAGCGCGAGCGGATGGGACACCTGCTGGAGGGACTCGATGACATCGTCGGATGAGACCCTCCTCGATCCCGAGGCAGTGCAGCGGACCGGTGGCGCCGTTGGAGCCCTGCTCGAGGGATCCGGCGATGGCCGGGGGCTGAAGGTCGCGATCCTCGGTGCGCGGTTCAACGGCGGCATCACGATCCGCCTGCTCGAGGGCTGCCTCGCGGGGCTCACCGAGCGCGGGGTCGACGCGGCCGACATCACGATCGCCTGGGTCCCCGGGGCCTTCGAGCTGCCCATCGCTGCCCAGGCGTTCGCCACGGCCTCCGAGGGGTACGACGCGGTCGTGGCACTGGGCGCAGTGATCCGAGGGGAGACGGGCCACTACGAGTTCGTGGCGGGCGAGTGCGCGCGGGGCCTCCAGGACGTGTCCCTCGAGACCGGCGTGCCTGTGGTGTTCGGGGTCCTCACGTGCGAGACCGTGGCCCAGGCGCTCGACCGATCGGCGTCGGACGAATCGAACAAGGGTCGCGAGTCGGCCGGCACGGCCATCGAGATGGCGAGGCTCCTCGCGGATCGCCGCCTCGCGTGACCGGTGGGTACCCGACGGGCGGGCCATTCACCGCGACGGTGACGTCCTTCGACGACGACACCGGCCTCGGCACCGTTCGCCTCTCCGACGGACGCGAACTCGCATTCCACTGCACGGAGCTCGTGGACGGGACTCGAACAGTCGAGACGGGTGCGGTTGTCTCGCTCGTTGTCACGCCGGGGCATCGCGGTGCACTCGAGGCAGCGGGCATCCGCAGGCTGTGACGCCGCGACTGGTCGACGGGCCG
This sequence comes from uncultured Acidimicrobiaceae bacterium, assembly GCA_963841965.1. GTDB lineage: Bacteria > Actinomycetota > Acidimicrobiia > Acidimicrobiales > RAAP-2 > Palsa-459. The sequence goes on from CAWJES010000001.1 coordinate 86,540, forward strand.
CCGCGGCAGGGCCCGATCCTGGCGAGGGTGCCCGGCCTGCTAGCGTCCTTGCAGTCAACAGAAGCGGAGTCGTCACGGCGACTTCCACCCGGCCACCGCCCTGCGCGTGCGACGGGTCCGATGCTTTCAGCGCGGCTCCGCAACAGCGGGCCCCCATGCGGGGGTCCTGAACGAAGGAGCGCCCTATCGCACCAGTGACCGCAGACCACCGGATCAACGAACGCATCCGCGTCGAGCAGGTCCGCCTCGTCGATCCCGATGGCCAGCAGCTGGGGATCCAGCCCACCCGTGAGGCGCTCGAGCTCGCACGGTCGATGGATCTGGACCTCGTGGAGGTGGCGCCGACGGCGAATCCCCCGGTGTGCCGGATCATGGACTACGGGAAGTTCAAATTCGACGAGGCCCAGAAGGCCAAGGAGTCGAGGCGAAAGTCCCAGGGTGGCGGCATCAAGGAGATGAAGTACCGGCCCAAGATCGGGCCCGGCGACTTCGCCACCAAGACGCGGCTCGTTGCGAAGTTCCTGGAGGAGGGTCACAAGGTCAAGATCACGATCATGTTCCGAGGCCGCGAGGTGTTCCATCCCGAGCTCGGCAAGAAGATCCTCGACCGGGTCGCCGAGGAGATCGGTGATGCGGCGAAGGTCGAGGCGGAGCCCCGGCTGGACGGACGGAACATGATCATGGTGCTCGCCCCCGACAAGCGGGCGAAGCAGCCGAAGGTGAAGGCGGAGCCGGGCCCGGCGGGAAACGGGGCGGTCCCCGCGAAGAACGGGGCGCCGGCGGCGCCGACGTTGGAGGCCACGGTGGCCGTGACGGAGGATGTCGCGGCGGCCGTGACAGAGGAGGCCACAGTGGCCGTGAACGATGCGGCCGCGGTGGCCACGACGATGACCGAGGGAGTTTGAGATGCCGAAGATGAAGACGAACACCCGCGCGAAGAAGCGGATGAAGGTCACGGGTACTGGCCGTCTGCGCCGGCGCAAGGCGTTCCGGAGCCACCTGCTCGAGAAGAAGTCGGCGACGAGGAAGCGCCGCCTCGGACGCGAGGCGGACCTCGCACCGGGCCAGGAGAAGCGCGTCAAGCGCCTCCTCGGAATGTGACCGAGCCCCTCGGGGCACTGACTGACGTGAAGGAAGGATCGAGATGGCACGGGTAAAGCGTTCAATCAACGGACGGAAGCACCGCCGCGCGGTGATGGAAGAGGCACGCGGGTACTACGGGGACCGTTCGCGGACGTTCCGCGCTGCGAACCAGGCGGTGCTGCACTCCGGGCAGTACGCATTCCGCGACCGCCGCGCACGCAAGGGCGAGTTCCGCAAGCTGTGGATCCAGCGGATCAACGCGGGCGCCCGCGAGCACGGGATGAGCTACTCCCGCCTGATCGCGGGCTTGTCCAAGGCCGGCGTCGAGGTCGACCGCAGGCTCCTCGCGGAGCTCGCCGTTTCGGACGACGCGGCGTTCGGCGCGCTCGTCAGCCTTGCCTCCGACGCACTGGCCAAGTAGCTGACCACGGGTCTCGCAGCCAGTCACGACCGAGTGCGGCGGCTCCGCCGCCTCTCCGAGAAGCGCTCGGCGAGGTGGGCGGAGCGTGCCTGCGTGCTCGAGGGGCCTGACCTCGTGGTCGCCGCCATCCAGGCAGGAGCGAACCTCGAGGCCGTCTACTTCGATCCGAAGGCGACGGCCCCGGACTCGGCGTGCGCGGCCTCGTTGTCCGCCGCTGGCACCGCCGGAGTGCGGCTGATCGAGCTCGCGCCGGGCGTCCTCACGAAGGTCGCCGAGGCGGTGACTCCCCAGCCCGTGCTCGCCGTGTGCCCCTTCCCCGACACCGACCTGCTCGCGATCCCCCGAGACGGCTTCGTCCTCGTGCTCGCGGACATCCGCGATCCGGGGAACCTCGGCACGGCGATCAGGGCGGCGGATGCCGCGGCCGCCGCGGGCGTCGTCGTCTGCGGGCAGAGCGCCGACGTCTTCAACCCGAAGACGCTTCGCGCCACGGCGGGAAGCGTCTTCCACCTCCCCGTGGCGATCGCGAGGACGCTCGAGGACGTGACGACGTCGCTCGGCGCGACGGGTCGCCGCTTCTACGGTGCAGTCGTCCGGGGTGGCGAGGACGCCTGGGCGACCCCGATCTCCGACAACGCCGCGGTCGTGATCGGCAGTGAGGCGGCCGGACTCTCGAGCGCCCAGCTGTCCCTGCTCGACGGGACGATCACCATCACGATGGACGGCCGAGCCGAGTCCCTGAATGCCGGGGTGGCCGCGGCGCTGCTCTGCTTCGAGTCGCTCCGCCAGCGTCACATGGCAGCGGGGACCGCCAGCCCGCCGCCTACGATCTGACCGCCGATGACGACGACCTTCGACTCCACCGCGCTCAGTGCCCACGTCTCCGATGCGCTCGGACGCATCGCCGCGGCGGCCGACGAGGCGGATGTCAGGGCGCTGGCCTCCGAGCTGACCGGCAAGCGATCCCTGCTCACGGCACTGCATCGCTCGCTCGGCTCCCTCGACGCCGACCAGCGCCGGGAGGCCGGGCGGCTGCTGAACGAGGCCGCAGCGACGATCACCGCGGCAATCGAGGAGCGCTCCGGTGTGCTTGGGGCGTCGGCGATGACGGCTCGCCTCGAGACGGACCGGCTGCGGCTCGACGAGGTGGAGGATCTCGTCGCCCTCGCGCCCGTTGTCCGAGGGCACCGCCACCTCGTGACCCAGACGCGAGACGAGCTCGAGGACGTGTTCATCGCGATGGGCTTCCGGGTCGAGGAGGGTCCCGAGGTCGAGACCGACTGGTACAACTTCGAGGCGCTCAACATCCCACCGGCCCACCCGGCCCGCGGGATGCACGACACGATCTACGTGGACGTCGGCGACGCGGAGTCGGTCGTGCTGCGAACCCACACGTCACCGGTCCAGATCCGCCTCATGGAGGCGGCGGTGCGCGACGGATCCCTCCCGCTCCATGTCGTCATCCCCGGCCGCGTGTACCGCCAGGACACGCCCGACGCGAGCCACCTCGTGGAGTTCCACCAGATCGAGGGCCTCGTCGTCGACGAGGACATCACCTTCGCCGACCTCGCCGGAACGATCGAGTCGTTCACTGCCGCATACTTCGGGAGCGACATCAAGGCGCGGCTGCGTCCGAGCTACTTCCCCTTCACCGAGCCGTCCGCCGAGTTCGACATCACCTGCACGCTCTGCCGGGGAGCGGGGTGCCGGACGTGCGCGCAGACCGGCTGGGTGGAGCTCGGCGGGTGCGGCGTGGTCGACCCGGCCGTGTTCGCCGCGGTGGGCATCGATCCGACGAGGTGGAGCGGCTTCGCGTTCGGCTTCGGGATCGACCGATGCGCGTTCATGCGCCACCAGATCGCCGACCTGCGGGCGCTCATCGACAACGACGTCCGCTTCCTGAGGCAGTTCTGATGCGGGTTCCGGTCTCCTGGCTCAGCAGCCTTGTCGATCTCCCCGACGATCTGGACGTGCTCGTCGCGACGCTCGACGACCTGGGGCTCGTGGTCGAGGGCACCGAGGCAATCGGCGAGGGCCTCGAGGACGTCGTCGTCGTGCGCGTCGAGTCGATCAGCGCAATCGAGGGAGCTGACCGCATCCGGCTTGCCACGGTGACCGACGGCGAGACTGCGACCGAGGTCGTCTGCGGCGCCTGGAACTACGAGGTGGGCTCCCTGGTGCCCCTCGCGCCGGTCGGTGCCACGCTGCCGGGCGGCTTCGAGATCGCGCGACGCAAGATGCGGGGGGTCTTCTCCAACGGGATGCTGTGCTCGGGTCGCGAACTCGGCATCGGCGAGGACCACGAGGGCCTCCTGATCCTCGACGCCGTTCCCGGCGCTTTGCCGGGCAGACCGCTGATGGAGGTCTTCGGGATCGAGCCCGACGTCGTCCTCGACATCACCGTCGAGGGCAACCGCCCCGATGCCTGGTGCGTGGAGGGGATCGCGCGGGACCTCGCGGCCAGGTTCGACGTCCCCCTGAGAGCGGTCTCTCCGGCGCCGCTCGGAGCGTCCGACGCCGTGACGGCATCGCTCGCGTCCGTCGAGATCCGCGACCCGGACCTGTGCGGCCGCTTCACCGTGACCGTCCTGGGCGGCATCGAGGTCGCGCCGTCGCCGCGGTGGGTCGCAAGGCGACTGGAACTCGCCGGCATGCGGTCGATCAACAATGTCGTCGACGCCTCGAACTACGTGATGCTCGAGCTCGGGCAGCCGACGCACCCCTACGACCTCGAGCGCGTCGGAGGGAGTGGCTTCATCATCCGACGTGCGACGCCCGGCGAGCACCTCGACCTGCTCGACGGCTCCGTCCTCGAACTCGCACAGGGGACGGGCGCGCTCGGCGACACCGGCGAGGACCTCGTGATCTGCGATGCCCGCAACGTGCCCATTGGTCTTGCCGGCGTGATGGGGGGGTCGACCACCGAGATCTCCGATGTCACGACCTCCGTGGCGCTCGAGGCTGCGTGGTTCGAGCCGATGGCTGTGGCACGAAGCGCCAAGCGCCACAAGCTGCGCACCGAGGCCTCGTCGCGCTTCGAGCGCGGCTGCGATCCGATGCTGGCGGGCAGGGCGGCGGCGCGATTCGCCGAGATCCTGCGCGAGAGCGCTGCGGGCCTCACCGTCGCGTCCGAGCCGCTCGATGCCCGCGGCACGATCCCGAGCCCCCCGGTTCTCGAGATCACCCCCGCCGCGCTCGCGAGGACGCTCGGCGTCGAGCTGGAGCGCGCTGAGATCATCCGGCTGCTCGCTGCGATCGGGTTCGAGGTGCATGAGGACGTCGACCGGCTGCGGGTCGTCGCACCGACAGGCAGACCCGATCTGCGCGAAGCCCCGTTCGGTGTCGCCGACATCGCCGAGGAGGTGGGTCGACTCCACGGCTACGCCGCGCTGCCCCGCCGGGTCCCCACCTGGACCGCGCCGGGAGGGCTCGCAGCGCGTGTCGCCCACCGCCGTGTCCTCCGCGAGACGCTTGTGGGCATCGGTGCGCTCGAGGCCTGGACGCCCACGATGGTCGCCGGTTCTGACGCGGCGCTCCTCGGAGACGCACGCCAGCATGCACGGGTGACCAATCCCATCACGGCCGAGGAGCCGTTCCTGCGGGGAAGCCTGCTCCCGGGCCTGCTCGGCGCCCTGCGGCGCAATGTGGAGCGCAGGCAGGGTGACGTCGCGATGTTCGAGGTCGGCGTGGTCTTCGAGCACCCAGCGGTGGCTGAGACTCCCCGCCTCGAGCGAGGAGGCGCCGGGGGAGCGGATCTCGTCGAGCTGCCCGGCGAGGACGAGCGCGTGTCCCTGGTGCTCGCGCGTCCCGGCGATGACGCACGCACGGCGGTCGCAGCCTGGCAGGCGATCGCGGCCGCCCTTCGACTCGATCACGTGCTGCTGCGAACGCCCGATCCCGAGGCGGTCCCGAACGGCGTCCACCCCACGAGGTGCGCGATCCTCGTGGATGCGTCCAGCGGTGCCGCGCTCGGCACCGTGGGTGAGATCGATCCGGGCGTCGTGGAGCGCGCGGTCCCCGGCCTCGGCCCCGATCGTCGGATCGGATGGGTGGACTGCTCCGTTGCGGTCCTCACCGACCCGACGCTGGCGATCCGGAGGCCCGACGGTGCGGTCGTCCCGAGCCGCTTCCCGTCGAGCGACGTCGATCTTGCGCTGGTCGTCGACGACACGGTCGATGTGGACGCGGTCAAGGCGACCCTTCGCAACGCAGCGGGGGAGCTGTGCGAGTCGGTGGCCTGCTTCGATGCCTACCGTGGACCGGGTGTCCCCCGGGGTCGAGGAGCCTGGCGATGCGCGTCCGGCTGTGCGCCCGGGACCGCACGCTCAGCGATTCGGAGCTGACGACCGTGCGCGCCGCCATGATCTCGGCAGCCGAGACGGGGGTGTCGGCGACACTTCGCTGACTTCGGCCGCCGCGGGGCGACGGGTCGCGAGCACCGAGCCCGCGATGATGAGCGGGAAGCCGACGAGCAGTCCGGTCGTCAGCGGCTCGTTGAGCGCGACGACACCGAGCACGACCGCGACCGCGGTGTTGAGATACGTCACGACGACGGTCCGCGACGGACCGATCTCCTTGATGAGCTCGAAGAAGACGAGGAATCCCACCGCGGTGATCCCCACGAGCCCGACGATCGCCCACGCCGCGGTCGCGGAGAGGTGCGCGGGCAGGTGCGTGGCTCCGTAGGGGGTGTAGAGCAGGGCCACGAGGGCGATGGAGGAGGCGACGACGGCGATCCCCTGGGTGCCCTGGAGGCGCAGCGAGATGATGATGGGTCCGAACGTGTAGCCGACGGCGACGACGAGCATGGCGAGGATCCATACCCAGTTGGATCCCGCGACGTCGAAGCCGACGAGCAGGGCGACGCCGAGGGCGCCGAGGAGGAGGCCGGTGACCCGCGAGGCGCCGAACTGCTCGTCGGGGTGGGTGAATCGCGCCGCGACCGCCGCGATCAGCGGCACCGTTGCCACGAGCATCCCGGTCAGCGAGCTGGTCAGGTGCTGCTCCGCGTTGGACATCAGGAGCCACGGCACGCCGAACTCGACCACCGAGTACAGGGCCAGCCAGTGCCACTTCCCGCGGAGACCCCGCAGCGCGCCGCTGCGCACGGCGAGCGGGATGAGGATGACCGCAGCCGGTGCGGTGCGAAGGAACACGAGCGTCGCCGGATCGACCTCGCGCACCGCCACGCGGATCAGGAGGTAGGGGAGCCCCCAGATCAGCGACAGGGTGAGGAAGAGGGCTGCACCCCGTCGTGACATGCGACCATCCTGCCAACTCGCGGCGCTCGCGGTGCAGGTTGTTGCAAAAGTATGCAGAAGTATGCATAGAATGGCGGATGCGTGTCGGGGTCGCGGGTGCAGCGGGGTACGTCGGCGGGGAGCTGCTGCGGTGGCTGGCGACCCATCCGGCGTTCGAGCTCGCCGCGGCGACGGGCGACCGCACGGCGGGCACGCGGCTCGCGGAGCTCAGCCCCGCCCTCGCAGCCGCCTACCCCACGCTCGTGCTGGCCCACGATGACCCGGACGCCTTCGCGGGCTGCGAGATCGTCTTCGTGGCCCTGCCGCACGGTCGCTCCCAGAAGCTCGTCCCCAGGCTCCTTCGAGACGAGAGGACCGTGCTCGACCTTGGCGCGGACTTCCGGCTCCGCGATCCAGCGTCCTGGGAGCGCTGGTACGGCGAGGTGCACGGAGCGCCCGAGCATCTGGGCAGCGCCGTCTACGGGCTCGCGGAGCGGCACCGCGATGCGATCAAGGGAGCTCGGCTCGTGGCGGTCCCGGGCTGCTACCCGACTGCGACGATCCTCGCGCTCGGCCCCCTGTTCGACGCAGGCGCCCTCGAGCGCGGCGGTGTCGTCGTCGACGCCCTCTCGGGGAGCTCCGGCGCGGGCAGGACCCCGAGCGACCGGCTGCACTTCTCGTCGCTGGTCGACGACACGGTTGCCTACGGGCTCCTCGACCATCGCCACACGGCCGAGATGGAGCAGGAGCTCGGGGCGTCGATCCTCTTCACGCCGCACCTCATCCCGATCGACCGCGGCATGCTGGTCACCGCGTACGCGAGGCCCGCTCATGGGGGGCTCGACACCGCCGGGGCCCTCGAGATCCTGCACGATGCCTACGACGAGGAGCCGTTCATCGTCGTGACCGACGAGCCGCCCTCGCCCAAGTCCGTGCGGGGCACCAACGTCGCCCATGTCACCGCGCGGGTGGATCCCCGGACCGGCTGGGTCCTCGCGCTGTGCGCCATCGACAACCTCGGCAAGGGGGCGGCGGGCCAGGCCATCCAGTGCGCGAACATCTCTGCGGGGCTGCCGGAGACCTCGGGACTCGCCCTCGCGGGGGTGTGGCCATGAGCATCACGGCGCCCCTGGGGTTCGCGGCCGGCGGTGGGCATGTCGGCATCAAGCCGGGGGAACTCCCTGACTGCGCCGTCGTCGTGGCGACCACAGCGGCACCAGCCTGCGCCGCTGGCGTCTTCACGCGGAATCTCGCGGCTGCGGCGCCCGTTCTCGCATCGAGGGCGCACCTGGCCGCGAGCGGTGGCGCGGCGCGCGCGATCGTGCTCACGTCGGGAAACGCGAACGCCGCCACGGGACGTCAGGGGCTCGAGCGCGCAGAAGGGCTGTGCGCGGTCGTCGCGCGGGCGGTTGGCGCGCCGGTCGAAGAGGTGCTGATCGCCCAGACCGGGCTCATTGGCATACCCGTTCGCGTTCGAGGCGTGTGCAGATGCCGTGACCGGTGTCTGCGGCTCGGCCGACGCATCGAGGGAGGGAGGGAAGGCGGCCGCGACCGCCATCCTCACCACGGACACGGTGCGCAAGGAGTTCTGCGGGACATTCGAGGGCTTCACCGTCGGTGCGATGGCAAAGGGCGCTGCGATGCTGGCGCCGAACATGGCGACGATGCTTGCCGTCCTCACGACCGACGCCGCTTGCGATCCGGTGACCCTTGGTGCGTTGCTGCGAGAGGCGGTGATCCCGACGTTCAACCGGATCCACGTCGACGGGGCCATGTCGACGAACGACACCGTCTTCGCGCTGAGCTCGGGGCTCGCCGGTCCCGTTCCCCCCGACGTGATCGGCTCGGCGCTCGAGGGGGCATGCGCGTCGCTCGCCCGCCAGATGGTCGATGACGCGGAGGGCGCCACGAGGACGGCGCAGGTGACGGTCGTCGGCGCCGCGAGTGACGGCGAGGCGCATGCGGGAGCGCGCAAGGTCGCGGGCTCCCTCCTCGTCAAGTGCTCGCTCAACGGCGCCGATCCCTACTGGGGACGGATCGTCTCGGAGCTGGGGACGGCAGGCATCGCATTCGACATCGACTCGGTGTCGGTCCGCTACGGGGAGACCACCGTCTGCGCAGGTGGCGTCGGCACCGCGCACGACGAGGCGGCCGTCGCGGCCCACCTCGCGGGCAGGCACGTCGAGATCACATGCGACCTCGGCCTCGGTGCGGGCGTGGCGTCGATGCTGTGCTGCGACCTCGGGCACGGCTACATCGACGAGAACCGGGGCACGTCGTGATTTCCGACGCCAGGAGCCATCCCGCCGATGTGGCTGCGATCCTCGTCGAGGCGCTTCCCTACATCCGGGAGTTCGCCGGGTCCGTCGTGGTGGTCAAGTTCGGCGGCAACGCCCTCGCAGGGAGCGAGGATCCCGACGCGGCGCTCGCGTCGTTCGCTGACGACATCGTGCTGCTTCGCTCCGTGGGACTCCTGCCCGTCGTGGTCCACGGCGGAGGTCCTCAGATCGCCGAGCTGCTCGGCAGGCTCGGGATCCGAAGTGAGTTCCGTGACGGGCTCCGGGTGACCGACGCCGAGACGCTTGAGATCGCCCGCATGGTCCTCGTGGGCAAGGTGAACAGCGAGATTGTCTCGGCGATCAATGTCCACGGCCCGCTCGCAGTCGGCCTCTCGGGAATCGACGCGAACCTGATCCGCGCGGACGCGCTGCATGAGGACCTCGGCTTCGTCGGCAACATCACGGACATCGACCCCACGATCATCACCCGGCTGCTCGCGCAGGGATTGATCCCCGTCGTCGCGACCGTCGGCGCGGACCTCCTCGGGCAGGCCTACAACATCAACGCGGACACCGTGGCAGGCGCCCTCGCCGCATCCTTGGGCGCTGCGAAGCTGGTGGTCCTGAGCGACGTGGACGGGATCCGGAGGGATCCCGCCGACGCGTCGAGCACGATCGCGAAAATCACGGCCGACCAGCTGGACGAGCTCGTGCGGAACGGGACCGCCGGTGGGGGCATGGCCCCCAAGGCGCAGGCTTGCGCCTCCGCCGTGCGTGCCGGCGTCGCCGCAGCGCACCTGCTCGACGGCCGCGTGGCCCATGCCGTGCTCCTCGAGCTGTTCACTGACAGCGGGGTCGGGACGATGGTGACGCCATGAGCACGAGGCACTTCCTCGAGATCGACGACGTCACCCCCCTCGAGCTCGCCCGCATCCTCGCCCTGTCGCAATCCGAGGTCGGACGCCCGCTCGCAGGGCTCGGCGTGGCGATCGTCCTCGCGCTTCCCTCCTCACGGACGAGGAACTCGACGGAGATGGCGACCTTCGACCTCGGCGGCCACCCGATCACCCTGTCGGGCTCCGAGCTCGGGATCGACTCGAGGGAGACGGCCGAGGACATCGCGCGCACGCTCGCCCAGTACCACCGGATCCTCTCGGCGCGCGTCCCGGACCACGCGGTGCTCGAGCGCATGGCCAGCGCCATCGACCGGCAGGGATTCGACGTCCCGGTGGTCAACCTGCTCTCCGACGCCGGTCACCCCGTTCAGGCACTCGCGGACCTGCTCACGCTTGCGGACTGCATCGCCGCTGGGGACGTCGCCGGCCTGCGCGGGCGCTCCATCGCGTGGATCGGAGACGCCAACAACGTCGCGCGGTCGCTGACGCTCGCAGCGGTCGGTGTCGGGATGGCCGTCCGGGTGGCCTCACCGACGGGGTACTCCTTCAGCGCGCTCGACGTGGAGCGCGTCGCCGCGTATGCCGACGCTGCGGGGCTGGAGGGGTCGATGACGGTGCTCGGGTCGCCGGCTGAGGCAGTCGAGGGCGCTGGCGCCATCTGCACGGACGTGTGGGTGTCGATGGGTCAGGAGGCCGAGCGCGCGCTGCGGGTCGACGCCTTCGCCCCCTTCCAGGTCGACGAGCGGCTGTTGGGCGCTGCAGGACCAAATGCCGCGCTTCTGCACTGCCTGCCGGCCCACCGCGGCGAGGAGGTCACCGACGGTGCCCTTGAGGGTCCGCAGAGCCGGGTATGGCAGCAGGCGGCTCACAGACGAACGGCGATGCGCGGGCTGTTCGCCTGGCTCGTGGAGGAGGCATCGTGACCAAGACGCAACGCCAGCACTGGATCGCCCAGGCGCTCGCGACCCAGACGGTGACCTCCCAGGGTCAGCTCGTCGCGCTGCTGCGCGAGGACGGCATCGAGGCGACCCAGGCGACCGTTTCGAGGGACCTCGTCGAGCTGGGGGCTGTGAAGGTCCGCCTACCGGGAGGCCGTCGCGCCTTCGCGCTCCCCGAGGCAGCCTCGCGCGTGGCCGCCCCGCCCGACCAGCTGCGCCGCGTGCTCAACGAGTGGGTCGTCGAGGTGGCGAGTGCGGGTCCGATCGTGGTGGTGAAGACCCCGCCTGGGTGCGCCCATGTCGTCGCATCGGCCCTCGACCGCGGGGTCCTCCAGGGGACCCTCGGCACCGTCGCTGGCGACGACACGATCTTCGTGGTCGTCGACGAGCGGATCGGCGGCGCGGCGGTTGCGGCGAGCCTTCGCGAGCTTGCGGGGCTGTCTGCCCCACCCCAGAGTCCGAACGCGGGACGGACCCGCCGAGCTGCCGGTGCGCCGGCCCGAAGGAGCAGGTGAGATGGCGAAGAAGGTTGTGTTGGCCTACAGCGGCGGTCTCGACACGTCGGTCGCGGTGCGGTGGATGATCGAGGAGTGGGGCGTCGACGTCCACTGCGTCGCCGTGGACGTCGGGCAGGACCCCGACGCGGGCTCGGCGACCGATGCGGTCCTCGTGGACCGCGCGCTTGCCGCCGGCGCGGGGAGCTGCACCGTCGTGGACGCGAGGGCCGAGATGGCCGAGTCGTTCTGCGGCCCTGCGATCCTTGCGAACGCCAAATACGAGGGGAAGTACCCGCTGGTGTCGGCGCTCTCGCGGCCGGTCATCGTTGGCCACCTGGTCGCTGCGGCCCGCCGGATCGGTGCCGACGCCGTCGCGCACGGCTGCACGGGCAAGGGGAACGACCAGGTCCGATTCGAGGTGGGCACGAGGGCGCTCGCGCCCGACCTCGAGGTCCTGGCACCCGCGAGGGTGTGGGGGATGACCCGCGAGGACTCGGTCACGTACGCCGCAAAGTGGGGCATCCCGATCCAGAGCACGAAGAAGAAGATCTACTCGATCGATGAGAACCTCTGGGGACGGGCGATCGAGTGCGGGGAGATGGAGGACCCATGGGCCACGCCGCCGCACGACCCGCTCACGCTCTCCCGGGTCACGCAGTCCGAGCCCGCGACATTCACGCTCTCCTTCGAGCGGGGCCTGCCCGTGGCGCTGGACGGCACCGAGCTCGCCCTCGACGCGATGATCGACGCGGTGACCAAGGTCGCCGGCTCCCGGGGGTTCGGAAGGATCGACATGGTGGAGAACCGCCGGGTCGGCATCAAGTCCCGCGAGGTCTACGAGTGCCCGGGCGCCCTCGCGATCATCGCGGCGCACTCGGACCTCGAGGACCTCACCTTGGAGCGCGACGTGCACCACGAGAAGTCCCGTCTCGAGACCCGGTGGTCTGAGCTCGTCTATGACGGGATGTGGTTCTCGCCCCTCAAGAACGCGCTGGACGCCTTCTTCGCCGAGACGCAGCGCCATGTGACGGGCGACGTGCGCATGACGGTCAGCGCGCCGGGCGTGCTGCGCATCGAGGGCCGACGGAGTCCGAAGGCCCTGTACGACTACGGCCTCGCGACCTATGACGCCTCGGACACGTTCCGGCACTCGGACGCCGAGGGCTTCGTCCGGCTGTGGGGTCTCGGTGTCCAGACCTGGGCCGCTCGCCAGGGCGACCTGGTCGACCGCGACGGCGGTCCGGCGTGACCCTCTGGTCGGGCCGGCTGTCGTCGGGGATGGCGGACGAGGTCGCAGCCTTCACGGTCAGCCTGCCCTTCGACCGGGCGCTGTGGCGCGTGGACCTCGCCGGGTCCAGGGCCCACGTCGACGGCCTCGCGGCAGCGGGCATCCTCGACGACGCGCAGCGCGTGGCGCTGCATGAGGCGCTGGAACAGGTGTCCTCCGAACTCGCGACGGGCTCGTTCGGATTCGAACCCGGCGACGAGGACATCCACACGGCGATCGAGCGCCGTGTCACCGAGATCGCGGGCGCGACCGGTGCCCGGCTGCACACGGGACGCAGTCGCAACGATCAGATCGCGACCGACCTGCGGCTCTGGGTGAGGGAGGCCATCGTCGCGCTGAGCGAATCGGTCCTCGAGCTCGTGTCCACCCTCCGGGACCGCGCGGACGGGGCTGGTGCGACGTACCTTCCCGGGTACACGCACCTCCAGCGCGCGCAGCCGGTGCTGCTCAGCCACCACCTCCGAGCCCACGCCTGGGCGCTGCTGCGCGATGCCGACCGGCTCGTCGACGCGGCTCGGCGCGCCGATGTCTCACCACTCGGCGCGGGTGCCCTCGCCGGGGAGCTCTCTCCCGCTCGATCCCTCGGTGCCCGCATCGGCCCTCGGCTTCGCCTCGACGTTCGAGAACAGCCTCGACGCGGTGAGTGACCGGGACTTCGCGGCCGAGCTCCTCTTCTGCATCGCGCTGACCGGCGTGCATCTCTCGCGCATGGGGGAGGAGCTCGTCCTGTGGACCTCGTCGGAGTTCGGATTCTGCACCCTCGACGACCGCTACACCACGGGAAGCTCGATGCTCCCGCAGAAGAAGAACGCGGACGTCGCCGAGCTCGCTCGCGGCAAGGCAGGTCGACTGATCGGAAACCTCACGGGCCTGCTGGTGACCCTCAAGGGCCTGCCCCTCTCGTACAACCGGGACCTGCAGGAGGACAAGGAGCCGCTGTTCGACTCGGTCGGACAGATGCTGGCTGCACTCGCGGCCCTCGAGGGGTGCTACCGGACGGCCACGTTCAACGCCGAGCGGATGGAGCAGGCGGCAGACGACGTCGCCGCCGCGGCAGTCGATCTGGCCGAGTGGCTGGTGGAGCGCGGCACGCCCTTCCGCGATGCGCACCGGGCGGTCGGCGCACTTGTCGCAACCTCGATCCGGGAAGGGTCGGACCTGCGTGCGCTCGTCGAGGCCGACGGCGAGTTCGGCCCCGACGCTGCGGCCCTGCTCGCGCCAGGCGTCGCAGTGACGCGGCGCACGACACCGGGAGGAGCGGGCCCGCTGCCCGCTGTCGCCCAGCACGCAGCGCTCGACGCCGCGATCGCCGATGCACGCCTCCGCTCCCAGCGGCTGCCACGGCTCCCGGCGGACAGGATCCCCGAGGACAGGTGAACCCGACGGATCTCGAGGGTCCACCTGATGAGGTGGCGCGCTCGCTCCTCGGTGCCCATCTGGTCGCAGGGTGGCGTGGTCATCCGTATCACCGAGGTCGAGGCATACGGGGGTTCGGACGACGCTGCGAGCCACGCCTTCCGAGGCAAGACCAATCGGAACGCGGTCATGTTCGGACCTCCCGGGCATCTGTACGTCTACCTGAGCTACGGGATCCACTGCTGCGCGAACGTCGTCTGCGGTCCCGAAGGCATCGCCACCGCCGTCCTGCTGCGCGCTGGCACTGCGGTCGAGGGCGAGAGCACCATCCGAAGCCGACGAGGCGAGGGGGTCCCTGCAGCCCGGCTGCTCGACGGTCCCGGCAAGCTCTGCCAGGCCCTCGGCATCGATCGCTCGTTCGACGGTGCGGACCTGGTGGCACAGCCCAAGGCCGCGCACAGCTCCTCGACGGCGCCAGAGTGGCGGGGGAGCGCGTGGTCGAATCCCGCCGCATCGGGATCAGCAAGGAGACCGAGCGGCCCTGGCGGTTCCAGCTCCCGAATCCGGGTAGGATGGCTCCCGGGTCCTTGAGCAGGACAACCGTGTTCGAGCCGCATTGACGGACCGGGCGCATGCTGCTAGAGTCACCCTTCCGCCGCAAAGGCTACGGCCGAGCGGAGGATTTGGCGTGTCGGACCCTTGGGTCCCGCGCGCCTCGGTGTACCTGACACCTCCGCCTCCGGGCGCGTGTCCGGTTGCTCCTTGAAAACGGAAGAGCGAGAGCCAAAAGCCAGTGCGGGCGGCTCGATGGGGTCTGCCTCATTGAAGCCGTACGTCAAGAACACATAAGTGGCGCGACGACCTCGGTTGTCGTGCTGCCGGTTGGCAGCAGAGTCAATGCCGACCGGCTCTCTGATTTTCGGAGGGCCTCGTGCCCGAACGGAAGTCTCGATGGAGAGTTTGATCCTGGCTCAGGACGAACGCTGGCGGCGTGCCTAACACATGCAAGTCGAACGAGGTTCAACCGGTGGCAACACTGGTGAAGACCTAGTGGCGAACGGGTGAGTAGCACGTGAGCAATCTGCCCCGAAGACTGGGATAACACCGGGAAACCGGTGCTAATACCGGATGCCCTCATGAGGTCGCATGGCCATATGAGGAAATGGATTCCGCTTCGGGAGGAGCTCGCGGCCTATCAGCTAGTTGGCGGGGTAACGGCCCACCAAGGCTTCGACGGGTAGCTGGTCTGAGAGGACGATCAGCCACACTGGGACTGAGACACGGCCCAGACTCCTACGGGAGGCAGCAGTGGGGAATCTTGCGCAATGGGCGAAAGCCTGACGCAGCAACGCCGCGTGAGGGACGAATGCTTTCTGAGTTGTAAACCTCTTTCAGCAGGGACGATTGTGACGGTACCTGCAGAAGAAGCACCGGCCAACTACGTGCCAGCAGCCGCGGTGATACGTAGGGTGCAAGCGTTGTCCGGATTTATTGGGCGTAAAGAGCTCGTAGGCGGTTTGGTAAGTCGGGTGTGAAACCCCCAGGCTCAACCTGGGGCAGCCATCCGATACTGCCATGACTTGAGTCCGGTAGGGGACCATGGAATTCCTGGTGTAGCGGTGAAATGCGCAGATATCAGGAGGAACACCAGTAGCGAAGGCGGTGGTCTGGGCCGGAACTGACGCTGAGGAGCGAAAGCGTGGGGAGCGAACAGGATTAGATACCCTGGTAGTCCACGCCGTAAACGTTGGGCACTAGGTGTGGGGACTATTCAACGGTCTCCGTGCCGCAGCTAACGCATTAAGTGCCCCGCCTGGGGAGTACGGCCGCAAGGCTAAAACTCAAAGGAATTGACGGGGGCCCGCACAAGCGGCGGAGCATGTGGCTTAATTCGATGCAACGCGAAGAACCTTACCTGGGTTTGACATGTAGGGAAAAGCCGTAGAGATACGGTGTCCTTTTGGGCCCTACACAGGTGGTGCATGGCTGTCGTCAGCTCGTGTCGTGAGATGTTGGGTTAAGTCCCGCAACGAGCGCAACCCTTATCCTATGTTGCCAGCGCGTAATGGCGGGGACTCGTAGGAGACTGCCGGGGTCAACTCGGAGGAAGGTGGGGACGACGTCAAGTCATCATGCCCCTTACGTCCAGGGCTGCACACATGCTACAATGGTTGGTACAGAGGGCTGCTAATTCGCGAGAAGGAGCCAATCCCTAAAGCCAGCCTCAGTTCGGATCGCAGTCTGCAACTCGACTGCGTGAAGTCGGAGTCGCTAGTAATCCCGGATCAGCATTGCCGGGGTGAATACGTTCCCGGGCCTTGTACACACCGCCCGTCACACCACGAAAGTCGGCAACACCCGAAGCCGGTGGCCCAACCCTCTGGGAGGGAGCCGTCGAAGGTGGGGTCGGTGATTGGGGTGAAGTCGTAACAAGGTAGCCGTACCGGAAGGTGCGGCTGGATCACCTCCTTTCTAAGGAGCTAATACCGATCACTGTGATCGGTCAGCTACCCAGTTGAACACTGGCTATTCGGCTCGCTTCCAAGGTCACCAGTGAGATGGCCGCCGGCACTTGTGCCGCCCGTCATCTCCAGTGCTCGACCGAGGGGGTGTCACCGGACCTCGCTCTTCCGTTTTGAGGGAGCGGCCATATGCCGTTTCCTGGCGACGTGTCGCGATCTCGCGCCACCACTCGCCCTGTGTGCTTCCCCCGTGGGTAGAAATCGTGCCTGCGGGGTCGAAGGCGCGCCGTGAGGTTCCTTGAGAATTCTAGAGCGAGCACGAGCATCTTTGTTCTCCAAGCTACAAAGAGCCAACGGTGGATGCCTTGGCGCCTAAAGCCGATGAAGGACGTGGGCGACTGCGAAAAGCCACGGGGAGCTGTCTACCAAGCTTCGATCCGTGGATGTCCGAATTGGGAAACCAAGTACCCGTCATGGGGTATTACTCCGGTCTGAATACATAGGACCGGTAGAGGGAACCGGGTGAATTGAAACATCTCAGTAACCCGAGGAGAGGAAAGCAACAGCGACTCCCTGAGTAGCGGCGAGCGAAACGGGAAGAGCCTAAACCGTGCCGGTGTATAAGCCTGGTGGCGTTGCCGGTGCGGGGTAGTGGGATTTGAGGGAAAGGGCACCAGACCTTTCACGGAGTTACAAAGTCGACGCTTAGCAGAAGCACCTGGAAAGGTGCGCCACAGAGGGTAATGGCCCCGTATGCGAAAAGCTGAGACCTCCGCTTGAACTCCCGAGTAGCGCCGGATCCGGGAAAGCCGGCGTGAATCTGCGAGGACCATCTCGTAAGGCTAAGTACTCTTAGGCGACCGATAGCGAACTAGTACCGTGAGGGAAAGGTGAAAAGTACCCCGGGAGGGGAGTGAAATAGTACCTGAAACCGTTGGTTTACAATCAGTCAAAGAGTCGTCATATTCCTTCGGGAATATGGCCTCGATGGCGTGCCTTTTGAAGAATGAGCCAGCGAGTTACGGTATGTGGCGAGGTTAACCCGGGAGGGGTAGCCGAAGCGAAAGCGAGTCTGAATAGGGCGTTCAGTCGCATGCTGTAGACCCGAAGCCAAGTGAGCTAGCCATGGGCAGGCTGAAGCGGGGGTAAGACCCCGTGGAGGGCCGAACCCACTCTGGTTGAAAACAGAGGGGATGACCTGTGGTTAGGGGTGAAAGGCCAATCAAACTTGGTGATAGCTGGTTCTCCCCGAAATGCATTTAGGTGCAGCGTTAGATGTTCAGCATCGGAGGTAGAGCACTGGATGGGCTAGGGGGCCTACAAGCTTACTGACCCCAACCAAACTCCGAATGCCGATGCTCAAGAGTCTGGCAGTGAGACCACGAGGGATGAGCTTCGTTGGTCGAGAGGGAAACAGCCCAGACCGTCAGCTAAGGCCCCTAATTTTGGACTAAGTGGAAAACGATGTGGGAACGCTCAGACAGCCAGAAGGTTGGCTTAGAAGCAGCCATCCTTTAAAGAGTGCGTAATAGCTCACTGGTCGAGTGGTCCTGCGCGGATAATGTAACGGGGCTCAAGTCCAAAGCCGAAGCTACGGGTTCGTCGATTTATCGACGAGCGGTAGGGGAGCGTCGATCTCTGCTTTGAAGCGGCGGTGTGAACCGACGTGGAGCGTGATCGAGTGAGAATGCTGGTATGAGTAGCGAGAGAGGGGTGAGAAACCCCTCCGCCGTAAGCCCAAGGGTTCCTGGGGAAGGCTAATCCACCCAGGGTGAGTCGGGAGCTAAGGCGAGGCCGAAAGGCGTAGTCGATGCACAACTGGTTGATATTCCAGTACTACCGTGTCCGCGCCCATCCCAGACTGGGGGTACTAAGGGGCTGACCTTCGGGTCGAACCGACAGACCCCAGCGCGGGAAGCGAGGGAGGGACGCAGGAGGATAGGTGAGCCCAGGCGTTGGTTGTCCTGGGGTAAGCGTGTAGGGAGGGATCTAGGCAAATCCGGATCCCATTAATCCTGAGGCGCGATGCCGAGCCGATTTAGGCGAAGTCACTGATTCCATGCTGCCAAGAAAAGCTCCTAGCGAGTTGACACGGTACCCGTACCCCAAACCGACACAGGTGGGCGGGTAGAGAATACCAAGGCGATCGGGAGAACTATGGTTAAGGAACTCGGCAAAATTCATCCGTAACTTCGGGAGAAGGATGGCCTGCATAGGGTGAAAGACTTCGCGTCTCGAGCCTGAACAGGCCGCAGCGAATTGAGGGAAGCGACTGTTTACCAAAAACACAGGAGCGTGCTAAGTCGTAAGACGCTGTATACGCTCTGACGCCTGCCCGGTGCTGGAAGGTTACGGGGACGGGTTAGCCCTTTTGGGCGAAGCTCAGAACCTAAGCCCCAGTAAACGGCGGCCGTAACTATAACGGTCCTAAGGTAGCGAAATTCCTTGTCGGGTAAGTTCCGACCTGCACGAATGGCGTAACGACTTCCCTACTGTCTCAACCATAGACCCGGCGAAATTGAAGTACGAGTAAAGATGCTCGTTAGCTGCATCAGGACGGAAAGACCCCGTGCACCTTTACTACAACTTGATATTGGTTTTTGGTTCAGTTTGTGTAGGATAGGTGGGAGGCTTTGAAGCGTCGGCGCTAGCCGATGTGGAGCCAACGTTGAAATACCACCCTTTCTGTGCCGGAGCCCTAACCTAGGTCCGTAATCCGGATCAGGAACAGTGTCAGGCGGGTAGTTTGACTGGGGCGGTCGCCTCCTAAAATGTAACGGAGGCGCCCAAAGGTTCCCTCAGGCTGGTTGGCAATCAGCTTTTGAGTGCAATGGCAAAAGGGAGCTTGACTGCGAGACTTACAGGTCGAGCAGGTACGAAAGTAGGGCATAGTGATCCAGCGGTTGCTTATGGAAGCGCCGTTGCTCAACGGATAAAAGGTACGCCGGGGATAACAGGCTCATCTTCCCCAAGAGTCCATATCGACGGGAAGGTTTGGCACCTCGATGTCGGCTCGTCGCATCCTGGGGCTGAAGCCGGTCCCAAGGGTTGGGCTGTTCGCCCATTAAAGCGGTACGCGAGCTGGGTTCAGAACGTCGTGAGACAGTTCGGTCCCTATCCGATGCAGCCGTAAGAGATCTGAGGAAGGCTGTCCCTAGTACGAGAGGACCGGGACGGACGTAGCTCTCGTGTGCCAGTTGTCCTGCCAAGGGCATGGCTGGTTTGCGACCTACGGGTGGGATAAGCGCTGAAAGCATCTAAGCACGAAGCCCGTTTCAAGATTAGATCTCTCACAGGGTAAACCTGGTAAGGCCCGTGGCCAGACGACCACGTTGATAGGCCGGAAGTGTAAGTGCGGTAACGCATTCAGCTGACCGGTACTAATCGGCCGAGGGCTTGGAGTTAGATGTTCGTGCTCGCTCTAGGACGCTCAGGGCCTCATGGCCGAGCGCACAGTTTCCGGTGGCCATGGCGGCGGGGAAACACCCGTTCCCATTCCGAACACGGCAGTTAAGCCCGCCAGCGCCGATGGTACTTGGGGGGTGACCCCCTGGGAGAGTAGGACGCCGCCGGGATTTCGCAGACGGGGCCCATCGCCGAGAGGCGGTGGGCCCCGTTGTATTTCACACTTCCGGTGCCCGCACCATGACCCCTTAGGATCCTCCAAATGCCGACTCCACCACGACGAAGTCCGAGCGGAGGCGATTCGCGGAGGCCAGCTTCCGGCGGCGGCCGTCCGTCCGGACCGAAGGGCCGACCCGCTCCGGGATCTTCGGGTCGGCCGCCGAGGTCGAGCTCCTCGTCGGGCAAGCCGGTCTCTCGTGGATCGGGGGGCGGCGCAGGCGCTGCCCGTCCGCCGAAGCCATCTGGGTCGTCGCGCGGATCCGGTTCCGGGGGGAGCCCGCGTGCGGGCGCGCCTCGATCGGGTGCACCGCGCCCGGGCGCCCGAGGCTCCGGAGGCCAGGGGACAGGGAACGCACGGCCGCCACGTACGGGGGGCGCGCCGAGTCGCTCTGGCGCATCGAGTTCATCGCGTCCGGCTGGACCGGGCAGCCCCCGGGGTCAGGCTCGTGGGCCCGCCACAGGCAGCGCGCGACGTCCCGGCGCGAGCGGCGCGGCGCGGCCGTCGCGCCCGGCGGACCGCCCGTCGGGTCCATCTCGGGCTTCCGCTGCCGGTGCCGGTCGATCGGGTTCAGGGGGCGCAACGCGCGCCTCACGGCCTCCCTCGAGATCGGCTGCGCCCTCGGGACGCGGAGGACCAGGTGGCCCCGCGCGAGAGGGCGCACGTGGTGACTCGAGATCGGGCAGGCCGACGACGCGACCGTCAGGTCCTCCCGGCGGCGCGGGATCCGGGGGTGCAGGCAGGCCATCGTCGGGCTCCGGCAGACCGCCGTCGCGCAGTGGGACAGCAGGTGCTTCCTCATACGAGGGGCGTGGCCCGCGACGGACGGAGACGCCTCGCGGGGCCGGTGGTTCGGGCACATCACGTCCGCCTCGGCCGCGGGCCGCGTCGAATGGCGGGACCTGGGACCGGGGGAGCTCGCAACGGCCCGTGCGCGGCGACGGACGACCTGCGTACCCGACGAGGCGACCGGCAGGGCCGCAGGATCGCTCGAGCGGTGCCGCCGGTGCGGACCGCCGAGGTGGAACGAGACCGGCGCCGCGACCACGTGAGAAGCCGATGCCGGCGTCATGGGGCGGCGTGGCGCGAAAGGGCGCCCGCCTGATCTCGATGTCCGGCCAGGGAACCTTCGAGGATCACCGGTCCATGAAGGCTCCTGCACCGCCGGACGTCTGGGTTCGCGACGAGCGCGCCGAGATCGAGGAGGAGCCACGGCCCTCCGCGACCCCGCGCCCTCAGGCAGAGCTGCCCGGCGACCTGATCGCGGCGATCCGGACGGCGGGCCAGCACCTGACGAACCGAGGACGCGAGCGCCTGGTCACCCTCACCGCCGAGGCAGTCGAGGCCTACAACAGGGGCCGCTACGAGGAGGCCGCGAAGCGGGTCGGCCCGGTCGCCGAGATCGCCCCGCGCGTGCCCGGCGTCCGCGAGATCGCCGGCCTCGCCTGCTATCGCGCCGGACGGTGGCGTGCCGCCGCCGCACACCTGCGGGTCCACTACGAGCTGACGGGCGACGTGACGCACCTGCCGGCGGTCATGGACTGCGAGCGGGCGCTCAACCGCCCGCGCTCCGTCGCGAAGCTCTTCGAGACGATCCGCGGTGCGTCCCCGTCGGCCGAGGTGCTCGCCGAGGCGCGCATCGTGATGGCGGCGACGATGGCCGAGCGCCAGAAGTACGCCGAAGCGATCGAGCTACTGACTTCCTCGGGGGCGGGCAAGAAGATCCGCAATCCATCCGAGCGTCACGTGCGACAGTGGTATGTGCTCGGTGACCTTTACGAGCGGGGAGGGGATGTGCCGATGGCGAGGGAATTCTTCACCCGGGTCGCGATGGCGGACCCCGGTGCCTACGACGTCGACGACCGGCTTGAGGAGATCGGCGGGCGCGCCTCGACGAGCCGCCGTCGCCAGCGGTAGCGCCGTGACCCAGCACAGCACGTGGCGGACGCACGTGGCCGACAAGTTCGGCTGGGTCCTCATCGCCTGTCTCGTGACGTACACGATGCTCGTCACGGTCGACAGCAGGTGGTCGGCCCTCACCGGGTCCGTCACGGTCCTCGCGACCGTGCTCCTCACGATCTACGCCTCAATACCGCCGCGGGGGCTCCGATATGCCGCCATCGGGTCCATCATCCTGGCGCTTGTGATCGGCGTGCTGAATGCGATCCTGCACAAGCACGCATTGAGCGGATTCACCTTCCTCCTCGCGGGAATCTCGCTCGGATGCTGCATCATCGCGATCCTGCTGCGCGTCGCGTCCGAGACGCACGTCTCTGTCGGGACCGTCCTGGCGGTGCTCGACGTGTACGTGATGCTGGGCCTCTTCTTCACGTTCGTGGACGCCGGGGTCGGTCACATCACCGGACACTTCTTCGCACAGGCGAGCGCTTACGACCTCGTCGACTACCCGTACCTCAGCTACGTGACACTCACGACGGTCGGCTTCGGGGACCTCACGCCCGGGACCGGCGTGGCCCGCGCCCTCATCATCATCGAGGCGCTGATCGGGCAGATCTTCCTCGTGACCATGGTCGCGCGGATGGTCTCGCTCATGGGGACCGAGCGGGCACCCGTCGCCATGGTGCGGGATCGCGAGCCTCCCGAACCGCAGGAGTAGCCTCGGACGCATGGACCTGCATGCACTCCTGGGAGACGACGCGGAGTCGCTCCTCAGCCACACTGCGACCGCATTCCCGAAGGAGCTGCTGACGCTCCCGGGGCCTGACTTCGTCGAGGACGTGTTCACGCACTCCGACCGGCCCGAGAACGTGCTGCGCAACCTCGCGGCCCTCTACGCCCACGGCAGACTCGGGGGCACCGGCTACCTCTCGATCCTGCCGGTGGACCAGGGCATCGAGCATTCGGCCGCCGCCTCGTTCGCGAAGAACCCCATCTACTTCGATCCCGCCAGGATCTGCGATCTCGCGATCGCGGCGGACTGCAACGCGGTCGCAACGACGCTGGGCGGCCTCGGCATCGTGTCGCGGACCTACGCGGACCGCATCCCGATGATCGCGAAGCTGAACCACAACGACCTGCTCCACCTCCCAACGATCTACGACCAGGTCATGTTCGGCTCGGTGCAGCGTGCCGTGGACCTCGGTGCAGTCGGTGTCGGCGCCACGGTCTACTTCGGATCCCCCGAGTCCGGCCGCCAGCTCCGTGAAGTCGAGGCGGCTTTCGAGGAGGCGCATCGCCAGGGACTGTTCACCGTCCTGTGGTGCTACCTGCGAAACCCCGGCTTCGTGAAGGACGGCGTCGACTACCACGTCTCGGCGGACCTCACCGGACAGGCGAACCACCTCGGCGTCACGATCGGCGCGGACATCATCAAGCAGAAGCTCGCGGAGAACAACGGCGGCTACACCGCGATCGGGTTCGGCAAGACCGACCCGCTCGTCTACGACGAGCTGACGACGTCGCATCCCATCGACCTCGCGCGCTGGCAGGTCGTGAACTGCTACGCGGGCAAGATCGGGCTCATCAACTCGGGGGGCGAGTCGAAGGGCGACTCGGACCTCGCCCAGGCGGTTCGCACCGCCGTCATCAACAAGCGCGCCGGCGGCCAGGGGCTGATCGTCGGGCGCAAGGCGTTCCAGCGCCCGATCGACGAGGGTGCCGCCCTCGTGCACGCCATCCAGGACGTGTACCTCGACGGTTCGGTCTCGATCGCCTGAGCCCCGGACGCCGGCGCGCGAGCGCGCGCCGGTAACATTGGAAAGCCTTTGAGGAGGGATCATGACCGACACGGTCGAGCATCCGAATGTCGTGAAGGGCGTCGTGCTCCGCTTCGCCGGGGACTCCGGCGACGGCATGCAGCTGGCGGGGGAGCGCTTCACGTCCATGAGCGCGGCCTTCGGGAACGACCTGTCGACGTTCCCCGACTTCCCCGCCGAGATCCGCGCACCCGCGGGGACGCTTGCCGGCGTCTCGAGCTTCCAGGTCCAGATCTCGGATCACGCCATCACGACGCCGGGCGACACTCCGAACGTGCTCGTGGCGATGAACCCCGCGGGCCTGAAGGCGAACGTCGCGCTGCTCGAGGCGGGGGCGACGGTCATCGTGAACGCGGACTCGTTCGACGAGCGGTCGCTCGAGAAGGCGGGCTACACCGTTAATCCCCTGGAGGACGGCTCGCTCGGCAGCTTCACCGTGTACCAGGTCCCCATGACGAGCATCACCCAGGAGGCGTGCAAGGAGGCCGGGGTCAAGCCCCGCGACGCGGAGCGCTCGAAGAACTTCTTCGCGCTCGGGCTCGTAACGTGGCTGTACTCGCGCCCGTACGAGAAGACCGCGTCATGGATCGAGGACCGCTTCTCGGCGAAGCCCCTCGTCCTGCAGGCGAACCTGCGCGCGTTTCGCGCGGGATTCGACTTCGGCGAGACCGCCGAGCTGTTCGACTCTCGCTTCGAGATCGAGGCCGCTCCGTTCGCCCCGGGGGAGTACGCCAACCTCAACGGCAACACCGCGCTCGCCTGGGGGCTGATCGCGGCCGCGCAGAAGGCGAGCCTGCCGCTGTTCCTCGGGGAGCTACCCGATCACGCCCGCGTCCGACATCCTCCACGAGCTCTCGAAGCGCAAGGAGTTCGGCGTGAGGACCTTCCAGGCCGAGGACGAGATCGCCGCGATCTCCGCGGCGATCGGCGCGAGCTACGGGGGGTCCCTCGGGGTCACGACGACGAGCGGGCCGGGGCTCGACCTCAAGTCCGAGGCGATCGGTCTCGCGATCAGCCTGGAGCTGCCGCTCGTCATCATCGACGTGCAGCGCGGGGGGCCGTCGACGGGACTGCCCACCAAGGTCGAGCAGAGCGACCTGCTCCAGGCGATGTACGGCCACCACGGCGAGTCTCCGATCCCCGTCATCGCGGCGCACACGCCGAGCCACTGCTTCGACGCCGCGTTCGAGGCTGTGCGCATCGCGGTGACCTACCGCACACCCGTGATCCTGCTGTCGGACGCCTACCTCGCGAACGGGTCGGAGCCATGGGCGATCAGGGACCCCGACACGCTGCCGCAGCTCGACCCGGGCTTCGCGGCAGCGCCGAACCACGTCGCCGAGGACGGCACGGAGTCCTTCTGGCCGTTCGTGCGGGACCCCGAGACCCTGGCGAGGCCATGGGCGCCGCCCGGCCTGCCCGGGATGGAGCACCGCATTGGCGGCATCGAGAAGTCCGACGGACCGGGGTCGGTGTCGTACGACGGGCACAACCATGAGGCGATGGTGCACGTGCGCCACGACCGGATCGCGAGGATCGCCGAGTCGATCGACGATGTCGAGGTTGACGACCCGTCGGGCTCGGCCACGACGCTCGTCATCGGCTGGGGCTCCACGTACGGTGCGATCGACGCGGCTGTCGCGCGCCTGCGGGCCACGGGCGACGCGGTCGCCCGGGCGCACCTCGTGCACATCAACCCGTTCCCGGCGAACCTGGGCGAGGTCCTCGCCCGGTACGACCAGGTGCTCGTCCCCGAGCTCAACCTCGGACAGCTCACGAGGCTCCTGCGCGCCGAGTACGTGGTCGATGCGAAGGTGATCTCGAAGGTCCAGGGCCTCCCGTTCCGCGCGAGCGAGCTCGAGTCGGCCATCCGCCTACAGCTCGGAGGTGCCCGATGACCCAGGTTGCCCCACCCACGACCCGCAAGGACTGGACGAGTGACCAGGAGGTGCGGTGGTGCCCGGGCTGCGGGGACTACTCGATCCTGGCCGCCCTGCAGATGCTGATGCCCGAGCTCGGCGTCCGGCGCGAGTCGACCGTCTTCATCTCGGGCATCGGGTGCGCCGCGCGCTTCCCGTATTACATGAACACCTACGGCGTGCACTCGATCCACGGCCGCGCGCCCGCGGTCGCGACGGGTCTCGCGCTCACTCGCCCGGACCTCGACATCTGGGTGATCGGCGGCGACGGCGACATGCTCTCCATCGGGGGGAACCACCTCCTGCACGCGCTGCGCCGCAACGTGCAGCTCAAGATCCTGATGTTCAACAACCGGATCTACGGGCTGACGAAGGGCCAGTACTCGCCGACGTCGGAGACCGGGAAGATCACCAAGTCGACTCCGTGGGGATCGCTCGACGAGCCCTTCAACCCGATCTCGCTGACCCTGGGCGCGGAGGCCTCGTTCGTCGCCAGGACCCACGACATGGACCGTGCGCACATGCAGGAGACGTTCCGACGTGCGCACGCGCACGAGGGCGCCTCCTTCGTCGAGGTCTTCCAGAACTGCAACGTCTTCAACGACGGGGCGTTCGGGGAGATCACCTCGAGGGACCGCCGCGCGGAGATGCTGATCAACCTCGTCCACGGCGAGCCGATCAGGTTCGGAGCGGAGCTCGAGCGCGGGATCATCCAGCGATCCGACGGCCATGTGGAGATCGTCGACGTGGCCGATGTCGGCCTCGACGCGCTCCTCGTGCACGACGAGACGAGGCGGGACCCCGGCGTCGCCTTCGCCCTGTCGCGCCTCAGCCACTCGGACCATGAGCCCACGCCCGTCGGCGTGTTCCGCGACGTGGTGCGCCCCGAGCTGGGCGCGTCGATGTCAGCCCAGATCGTCGAGGCCCAGGACAAGCGGGGCCGCGGGGACCTGGCAGCCCTCTTCCGGGCGAACGGCACCTGGACGATTGACTGAGGCCCCATCCCCGGCGGGCGGGGAAGAGGGGGATCTCTCGAGGATCGCGACGTGGCCCAATGCGGTCACGGTGGTGCGCCTCGCCCTCATCCCCGTCTATGTCTGGCTGCTGTTCGGGACCTCGCACTATGTCGCGGCGGGCTTCCTGCTCGGCACGCTGGGCGCGACCGACTGGGTCGACGGGTTCCTCGCGAGGCGGCTCGGCCAGGTCACGACGCTCGGCAAGGTCCTCGACCCCGTCGCCGACCGCGTGCTCGTTGTCACGGCAGTCTTCACTGTCGCGATCTACGGGGCCGTCCCGTGGTGGTTCGCGGGCCTGACCGTCGCGCGCGAGCTGGCCGTCTCGATCACGGTGCTCGTCCTCGCGTCGATGGGTGCCGCGCGAATCGACGTCCTCTGGGTGGGCAAGGCGGGGACCTTCGCGCTGATGACGGCGTACCCGTGGTTCCTCATCACCGACGGGCCAGCGGAGTGGCAGGTCGTCCTGCGGGTGATCACGTGGGGGATCGGGATCGTGGGCCTCGTCCTCGCGTGGGTCGCGCTCTTCAGCTACGTCGCGCCGGCGCGCGAGGCCCTCGCCAAGGGGCGCGAGGGCCGCCGCCTGTAATAGGGTCACGCCATGCGGATCCCCGACGAGCTTCGGTACAGCACGGACCACGAATGGATCCGCACGGACGGCACGACCGCACGGCTCGGCATCACCGACTACGCGCAGGATGCGCTCGGCGACGTCGTCTTCGTGCAACTGCCCGAGGTTGGCGCAACGGTCGCCGCGGGCGCGTCGATCGGCGAGGTGGAGTCGACGAAGTCGGTGTCGGAGGTCTACTCGCCGGTCGCCGGGACGGTGCTCGCCGTGAACGACGCGCTCCGCGACGCGCCCGAGCAGCTGAATGCAGATCCCTACGGGGAGGGGTGGATCTGCGACATCGAGGTCGAGGACCCGGCGACGGTCGACGCGCTGCTCGACGCAGCGGCGTACGCCCAGCTCACCGAATCGTGAGCAGGTCGCCGATGATGTCTTCTGGCTCCTGAGATGCTCTGCAGCCGCTGCGGCGCGCAGCTCGACGACACCACCAACTTCTGCCCTGCCTGCGGCGCCCCCGTCCACCGCGATGCGGGCCACGAGACGATGGCGACGCCCGCGATCGGGTCGCTCTATCCCGAGGTGTCCGCCGACGAGGCCGTCGCGTCAGTGCCCGGCTCATCCGACGCCCTCGTGGTCGTGCGCGGCCCGCGCGTGGGCGAGGCCTGGGACCTCGCGGGCGAGACCACGACAGTCGGACGCCAGCCGGGCAACGACATCGTGCTCGACGATGTCACCGTGTCGCGCCACCACGCGCTCTTCACCCGGACGGCATCGAGCAGGGTCACCGTGCGGGACCTGAACTCGCTCAACGGGACATACGTCAACGGCTCGCGCGTGGAGGAGACGACCCTGCGGACCCACGACGAGGTGCAGATCGGGAAGTTCAAGCTGACGTTCCTCGCAGCGGGGGACCGATGACGCCGAAGGCCGCGCGCACGTACCTCTCCATCGGCGAGGTGCTGAGTCTCCTGCGGGTCGACTTCCCGGATGTGACGATCTCGAAGATCAGGTTCCTCGAGGGCCAGGGTCTCGTGAGCCCCGAGCGCACGTCGTCGGGCTACCGCAAGTTCCACGAGGCCGACGTCGAGCGGCTGCGCTTCGTCCTTCGCCATCAGCGCGAGCACTTCCTCCCGCTCAAGGTCATCCGCGAGCGGATGGAGGAGGCGGGCCTCGCGCCCGCGGCACCGACGAAGCCGCCCGGCGCGAGGCGCAAGTCCGTGAGCGAGCTCGTCGCGGCACTGCAGGAGCCGCCTCCGACGGTCGCGCCGGTGCCCGAGCCGACGTCAGAAGAGACGAAGGCGCCGACGCCGAGGCGCCGGGCTGCCGAGGATGCGGGTGCTGGCGACGACGTGCTGCCGGCCAAGAGCCCGCCGGCGACCTACTCGGCCGAGGAGCTCGCCGCGGCAGCCGGGATCGATGTCGCCTCCGTCGAGGCCCTCGTCACCCACCAGCTGATCGCCCCCCAGAGCGTTGGCGGCGTTGAGTCGTACGACGACGATGCGGTCGCGATCGCGAAGGCCGCATCGGGATTCTTCGCCCTCGGACTCGAACCGCGGCACCTCAAGGTCATGCGCCACGGGGTCGATCGCGAGATCGGGATGATCGAGGCGCTCGTCCTGCCGATGCTCCAGACCCGGACCCCGGAGGGCCGTGTGCGTGCCCGGGACGAGGCCGCGCAGTTCGCCAGGCTCGGGCAGTCGCTCCGTGCCGCACTGCTCCGCCGAGACCTGCGCCGTCTGCTCGGTTGACGAGCCCGCGCGCAATTGCGCGTCTAGGCTGACCGCGTGGTCGAGGTCGCACTCCGGGCGGTCCGAGTTGATCTGCAGTCGCGCACGCCGGTCCTCCTGCTGCAGGAGACGGGGATCGAGCGACGCAGCATCCCCATCTTCATCGGCGAGCCCGAGGCGGTCGCCATCGAATACGCGGTGCGCGGCGTCCCCGCCCCGCGGCCTCTCACCCACGATCTCCTTCGAGACGTCATCGAGATCCTCGGCGCAGCCGTGACGAGGATCCTGGTCACGGAGCTGCGCGACGCGACCTACTACGCGGAGATCCACCTCGAGGCCAACGGCACGACGATCGTCGTGTCCGCCCGCCCGAGCGATGCCGTCGCGCTCGCGCTGCGCACCGGCAGCCCGCTGTTCGTCGACGACGCCCTGATGGATCAGGAGGGCCGCGTCATCGAGCTCGCGGAGGACGAGGACGACGAGGAAGAGCTCGCG
This sequence comes from uncultured Acidimicrobiaceae bacterium, assembly GCA_963841965.1. Taxonomy (GTDB): domain Bacteria; phylum Actinomycetota; class Acidimicrobiia; order Acidimicrobiales; family RAAP-2; genus Palsa-459. The sequence continues at coordinate 116,060 of CAWJES010000001.1, forward strand.
GAGAGCGACGACGAGGACGAGCTCGCCGAGCAGTTCCGAGACTTCCTCGACTCCGTCGCCCCAGAGGACTTCGCTCCCTAGTCACATCACGCTGATCACCGTCGCGGAGTGCGCGGCGACCTACGATCGAAGCGTCGGAGGGAGCAGCCATGGCACGACGTCGCAGGAACCAATGGACCTCCTGGGTCGTGATCGGGCTCGTCGTCGTGATCGCGCTGGCGCTGGGCTTCGGCGGAGGGTGGTTCGCCCGGACGACGACCACCACGACGACCACCACGACGACCACGACAACCACCACGACCACGACCACCACGACGACCACGACCATCGCGCCCCTGGTCGCGTGCACGGGCTCGGCGCTGACCGCGAGCGTGGCGTCCCAGCAGGGGGCAGCGGGCACGATCGAGATCACGATCCAGGCGAGCAACGCCGGCACGTCGCCGTGCTCGATCCTCGGTTACCCGTCATTCCAGCTGCTCAGCGCGAGCGGTGCGAGCCTCCCCACGACGACCGTGCGCGGCCAGCAGGGGTTCGCCACGGCGGCTGCCAATGCCGCGCCCGCCCTCCAGCACGTGCCCGCGGGCGGTCACGTGTCGTTCACGCTGGCGTACTCGGACGTCCCCGTCGGGACCCAGACCACCTGCCCGCAGGCCGCCTCGGTGAAGGTCTACCCGCCATTGTCGACGACGTCGTTCCCCGTCACGGTCTCGCTCGCCCCCTGCGGTGCAGGCGTGATGCACGCGTCGCCGTTCTACGGCGCGAGCTAGGCCCCGGCCGGCCTGACGAGGACCCTTCCGCGGACCGTCCCACGATCGAGATCGCCGAGGGCTGCGGCGACGCCCTCGAGCCCGATCTCGCGGTCGACCATCGTCTCGGCTGTGGCGTCGTCAAGCGCGCCGGCAACCTCGTGCCACACGCGTGCACGGACGTCCGCAGGCGCCTCCACGGAGTCGATGCCGATCAGCGATACGTTCCTCGTGATGAAGGGGTAGACGGTCGTCTCGAGGGCGACACCACCCACGAGCCCGCTCGCCGCCACGGCTCCGCCCCAGCGCAGGCTGCGCAGGATGCGCGAGAGCGTCTCGCCCCCGACGCAGTCCACGGCGGCGGCGAAGAGCTCCTCGCCGAGGACCCGATCGGGTCGGTTCGCCAGATCGTCGCGGCCGATGATGCGGGCAGCCCCGAGAGTCGTGAGGTAGGCGTGCTCGTCGGGCCTGCCCGTCAAGGCGACGACCTCGTAGCCGCGGGCCGCGAGCAGCGCGACGGAGACGGATCCGACGCCGCCTGACGCTCCGGTCACAAGGACCTCGCCATCGCCGCGTCGCAGGCCAGCGTGCTCCAGGGCGAGGACCGACGCCATCGCGGTGTACCCCGCGGTCCCGAAGAGCATCGCGGTGCGGGTGTCCAGGCCGTCGGGGAGCGCGACCAGCCATGACCCAGGACAGGCGAGCCGCTCCGCGAAACCGCCGTGGTGCGAGGTCCCGAAGCCGTGCCCCTGTGCGATGACGCGGGTCCCGAGGGGCATCGAGGGATCGTCGGACTCCGTCACGGTCCCCGCGGCGTCGACGCCCCCGATGAGCGGCGACCGCCTCGCGACACGGCTCCGCGGAGCAGCCGCCATGGCGTCCTTGAAGTTGCAGCACGACCACTCGACGTCCACGGTGACGTCCCCCTCCACCAGGAACTCGGCCGGATCGACGTCTCGGACCTCGGTCGTCACCGCGTCGCCGTCGTGGTCGATGACGAACGCCCTCACCGGATCCTCGGTCCCGCGTCGCCGAGGAGGATCCGGGCCTCGCGCTCGTCGAGCCGGGCGAGGGACCCTCCGCAGAAGCGCGCGTCGTCGGTCACCTCACCCAGGTGGCCGACCGGCGGAACGAAGGGGCGGTCGCCCTCCAGCAGCACGAGGCCGCAGAGGGGTCCGAGGAGCTCATCGACGGACCCTCCTGCGCGCAGCCTCCAGCGGTGCTTTCGGAGCGGCCACGCATCGAGCGTCGCAAGGACCTCGTACTCCGAGGCGTCCAGGTAGGAGGTCGTGTGCCACACGGCTGACGGTCGGGCTGGATCGACCGGCACCTTGTGGCCGAGCTTGTGGACGATGGTGTCGCCCTCGGTCACCCGGCGCAGGCGCAGGCGCGTCGCCCGGATGTAGCGATCCTCGATCAGGCTCGGGCCCGCTGCGCCCTCGGGCACGGCCCGGAGCACGAATCGCTGCTCGTCCTCGAGGCGTGCGTAGCGGCCGGGCACCATCGCGCCATTCTGCCCGCCGTACCATGCAGTCGTGACCCTCGAAGCGGCTCGGCCCAGCCGGCGGCCCGACGCGTCCCGCCTCGGAACCCGGAGGATGCCCGGCGTCCCCTGCGTCCGGGCCCCATCGACATACCATTGCCAATGGGCAGCGCCACGATGACACTGCGATCGACGACGCATGTGACGCTCGCGAGGCTGCGCCCGCACCTCAGGCCCCGCATGTCGCAGCTGGCTCTCGACGCGTGGCTCTACGCCGGCGCGGCCCTCTTCGCATTCCTCCTCTGGTACTTCAGCAACCTGTCGCCGCACCGCGACTGGGGCCGACTCTCGATCCCGGGCTACCTCGTCTGCGCCGTCGCAGCGGGCGTGCTCGCGGTCGTGAAGCCGGCCCGCGAGCTGCTGTGCCGCTGCGTGGTCGCAGGGATCGCCTTCGTGCTGGTCGCCCTCATGCCGCTCGGCGTGATGGTGCGCGAGCGGGCGGCGGACGGCCATGAGCTCCACGTGCTCCCCGAGGTCGCGGTGATCGAGCGCGCCGGGCATCGCATCGCCCACGGGCTCGACCCCTACGTCGCCTACGTCCACGGCGGGCACCTCTTCGGCGCGGTCGCGGGCGTGCCGCGATACGAGGCCTTCTACCCGTACTTCTCGGCGATGACCGCCTTCGGCCTGCCGTCCGCGGTCCACGGGTTCGGCTGGCTCGGCGATGCGCGGATCTGGATGACCTTGGTGACCCTCGGGCTGGTCGCGCTCGGCCTCTGGCTGATCCGGGCCCCCGGGGACCGATCGCTTCGCACCGTGCAGTGGCTCCTGATCCTCCCGACCGGCGCGCTCTTCGTGGCCGGAGGCGGTGACGACCTCCCGGTGCTGGCGGTCTGCTTCGTGGCGATCGCCGCCACACTGCGACGGCGCCCGCTTGCCGCCGGCGTCGCGTTCGGGATCGCGATGGCGATGAAGCTCACCGCCTGGCCGCTTGCGCTGCTCACGCTCTTCGTCGTCCGCGATGCCAAGGGGAGGCGCGCGGCGGGGCGCGCGAGCGCGATCATGGCCGCGATTGTTGCCGTCTTCGTCATCCCATTCGCGATCTGGGATCCGAGGACCTTCTTCGCGAACACGATCGAGTTCCCGCTCGGACTGTCAGGAGTGGACTCTCCGGCGGCGAGCCCGCTGCCCGGCCACATCATCGTCAGCGTGTTCCCGGCGACGCACCGGATTCTCCTCGTGGTCCTGGTGCTCATCGGCCTGCCGTTCCTCGGCTGGTGGCTCTGGCGACGGCCGCCCACCGACGTCGCCGGCGTCTGCAGGCTCACCGCGGTGATCGCGATCGTGGTCATGTGCTCGGCGCCCGCCACGCGCATCGGCTACGTGGTCTACCCGGTGAACCTGCTCGTCTGGTCCTGGATGCTGACGACCTCGGCCGCTGCGGCGCCGTCTGGCGGCGACGCGGCGGGGTCGCTCGGCGCCGAGTCACCCGGCTCGCCGGGGGTACGTCAGTCGTCGTCGGAGGCCTGGTAGAGCCGGTAGGTGAATCTCGTCGTGGGCGACCTCGCCGGCCCCGTGGATGTGGCGACGACGCCGATCTCCCAGTACCAGCCGTCGGAGCCCGCCTTGAGGAAGAGCAGTTCGGCGCCGCCGGCCTGTGCGTGACCCGAGGAGAACTGGTTCCACCCGTCCGCCTGGAGCTCGGCATGGTAGAAGCCGAGCAACTGTGCGCGAGGCGCGTTGATCGAGAGGCGGACCTCGCGGTCATAGCCACCGGCGCCGCCCCCTCCGACCGCCACGCCCGTGAGGTAGGTCGTGCCCACCGGCACGATCATCCCCGTCGTGATGTTGGATGGTGGCGAGCCGTCCACGACCCACCCGGTGAAGACGGTCGGATGGGTGTCGACCGGCAGGCCCCCGACGACATCGACCGGGGCGCCGATCGTTGTCGTCGAGGTGTCGATGAGGTTGATCAATCCGAAGATGCCCAGCGTGACGACGGCGATGACCAGGACCGCGAGCGCGGGCAGGATGCTGACGGTGTTTGACGGAGGGGGAGGCAGGACGCCTCGGTCGTCGACTGATCCGGGCACCGGGTCAGCCTAGGCGTCGGGTCCCCATCCGAGGTGGTCGATGGGGCCGTGGCCGCTGCCGACACGCCAGGTGGCGGCCCCTTGCAGGGCCTCGTGGACGAAGGCCTTCGCCCGCCGCACCGCCGCCTCGACTGCGAGCCCGCCGGCCAGCCCGACGGCGATGGCGGATGCGAGCGAGCATCCCGTGCCGTGGTCGTTCCCCGTCTCGATCCGCACTGCGTCGAGCAGCACGACGCCGTCCTCGGACACGAGCACGTCGGGGGCCCGCAGCGCGGTCGCCCCGCCATCAAGGAGGTGTCCGCCCTTCACCAGCACCGCCTGCGCGCCGAGGGAGCGGATCATCGCCCCAGCTGCGGCCATCTGTTCGATGCTCGAGAGCTCGTCGACGTCGATGCCGCACAGGAGGGCTGCCTCGCGAAGGTTCGGGGTGGCCACAGCCGCGTGGGGGAGGAGGAGATCCCGGTAGGCGTCGATGCCGCCAACCTCCATCAGCGGGTGCCCGGTCGAGCTGACGAGGACCGGGTCGACGACCAGCCTGGGCAGGATGCCCCGGGCAGCGAGTCCCGCGACCGCCGCGACGGTTGCGGGGCGCGCGAGCATGCCGGTCTTCACGGCGGCGACCTCGAGATCGTTCGTGACCGCGCGGACCTGCTCGACGACCATCTCGGGCTCGACGGCGAGGACCGCTGAGACCGTCGTCGTGTTCTGGGCGGTGATCGCGGTGAGCGCGACGGCGCCCAGGACCCCGAGCGCGGCGAACGTGCGCAGGTCCGCCTCGATGCCGGCGCCGCCGCTCGAGTCCGAGCCGGCGATCGTGAGCACGACTCGGGGGGTCACCGCGCGAGCCTACCGATATGGGGGGCGCGACTCGATACGATTCGGACGGTGCAGGACCAACTCGTCGTCGGCGGCGTGGAGGTGCGGAGCCGGTTCATCATGGGCACCGGAGCGATGGTCTCGCTCCACCTGCTGCGCGAGGCGCTGGTCGCGTCGGGCTCCGAGGTCGCGACCGTGGCGCTGCGCCGGGTCGATCCCGCATCGTCAGGGTCTGTCTACGACCTCCTTACCGAGCTGTCCATCCGGGTCCTCCCGAACACGGCGGGGTGCTACACCGCCGGTGAGGCGGTCGCCCTTGCACGGCTCGCCCGGGAGGCGTTCGAGACCGACTGGGTCAAACTCGAGGTCATCGGGGATGACCGCTCGCTGCTGCCCGACTCGGCCGAGACGCTCGCAGCGGCCGAGACGCTCGTGGACGAGGGCTTCTGCGTCTGGGCGTACGCGCCCGATGACCCTGTCGCATGCCGTCGGCTGGAGCAGGCGGGGTGCGCGGCGGTCATGCCGCTCGGGTCACCCATCGGATCGGGCCTCGGGATCCGCAACCCCCACGCGATCGCGATGATCGCCGAGAACCTCTCGGTCCCCGTGCTGCTCGATGCCGGTATCGGGACGGCGTCGGATGCCGCGCTCGCGATGGAGCTCGGCTGCGACGGGGTCCTGTGCGCGTCAGCGGTCAACCGCGCCCTCGATCCCCAGCTGATGGCGGCCGCGGTCCGACTCGGGGTCGAGGCGGGATTCGCCGCCCGCGCGGCGGGAAGGATCCCGTTGCGGACCTGGGCGGAGGCCTCCAGCCCGACCCTCGGGATGCCGGGACTCGCCGAGCCCTGAGGACTCGGGACCAAGTTCCCTCTGTAGGAACTACATCAGTGTCGTCCGGTGGGTAGGCTGGCGTCCTGTCGGGAGGTTGCACCATGAGGACGTCCACCGTGGAAACGAGCGCGCACGAGGCCGGCTACAGCGGTCCGCAGGTCTGCAGGCTGGTCGGGATCACCTACCGCCAGCTCGACTACTGGGCGCGGACAGGACTGCTGACCCCCACGCTGGCCTCTGCCAAGGGGTCGGGCACGAAGCGCCGCTACGCCTACGCCGACGTGCTCGAGCTCAAGGTGATCAAGTCGCTGCTCGACGCGGACATCTCGCTCCAGCGCGCGCGCCGCGCTGTCGAGTGCCTGAGAGACGGGCTCGGCGGAGACCTGGCATCGACGAGCCTCGTGCTGACCTCGACGGGATCGGTGCTCGCCAGGTCCAACGGGGAGATCGTGGATCTGCTCCAGGGTGGCCAGGGCGTCTTCAACATCGTGCCGCTCGGCGGCGTCATCGGCGACCTCGACGCGGACATCGTCGCGCTCGAGGCCTCCGGCGGAGCGACCGAGCCCCTCGCGCCGCTGCGCCAGACTGCGACCGCGTGACCCTCGCGCCTGCGGCTTCCGCTGCATCCGACGCGCCGGCGACTGCCGGCGCGCGACGTCGACATCCGTCGTCGTTGCCAGCGGCACGGGCATCGTTCGCCCACCCGTCCGAACGGCTCTTTGCGACGCTGCTCGACCTCTACGACATCCGGTGGTCGTACGAGCCCGTGGAGTTCCCCCTGCAGTGGGACGCCCTCGGGAATCCGACGAAGGGCTTCCGTCCCGACTTCTACCTCCCGGACCAGGACCTGTTCGTCGAGCTCACGATGGCGGACCAGCGGCTCGTGACCCGCAAGAACGCGAAGGTCCGCCGGATGCGCGACCTGTACCCCGAGCTCGAGGTGGCGATCGTCTACCAGCGGGACCTCGCCGGCATCCTGGAGCGCCACGGTCTCGAGGGGCTGCTCACCCCTGCGGCCTAGTGTTGCGGCATGGTCCAGACCGAGGCGCTGCGTCGCACCGCGCTCTACCAGCAGCATGCCGATCTCGGAGCCAAGCTCGTCGGCTTCGGAGGCTTCGAAATGCCCCTCGCGTATCCCACGGGCACGCTGCGCGAGCACCTCGCATGCCGTGAGGATGCGGTCGTCTTCGACGTCAGCCACCTCGGTACCGTGCGCGTCGCGGGGTCCGCTGCGCTGGAGACGCTGCAGCAGTCCCTCTGCAACGACCTGTCCAAGGTCAGCCCCGGGCGCGCGCAGTACACGCAGCTCCTGAACGACGAGGGCGGCGTCCTCGACGACATCATCGTGTGGTGGGTGACCGAGGACCGCTTCGACGTGATGCCCAACGCCTCGAACACCGAGCGGGTCGTCGCGGCGATCGGCGGCACCGACGTCACGGCGGGGCGCTGCGTGCTGGCAGTGCAGGGTCCGCGGGCGAGGGAGCGCCTTGCGACGTTCGCACCGCAGGCGGCGGCCGTGCGCAGGTTCACCGTCGAGGAGTCGACGGTCGCGGGCCAGCGCGTGCTCGTCGCGGGAACGGGATACACGGGCGAGGACGGCGTGGAGATCGCCGTCGACAACGACGGGGCCCGCATCGTCTTCGAGGCGCTGCTCGCCGCCGGGATCGTGCCCGCGGGACTTGGCGCCCGTGACACGCTGCGGCTGGAGGCGGCGCTGCCGCTGCACGGCCACGAGCTCGCTGCGGACATCACCCCGCTCGAGGCGGGACTCGGCTGGGTGGTCGGGTGGGACAAGCCCTCGTTCCGCGGCCGTGACGCCCTGCTCGCCCAGCGCGAGGCGGGGGTGACGCGATCCCTTCGAGGCTTCGCGACCACGTCTCGGCAGCCGCCCCGCGACGGGTCGACGGTCCTGTCGGACGGGGCGAGCGTCGGCTCGATCACATCGGGGAACTTCTCGCCGGTGCTCGGCCACGGGATCGCCCTCGGGTACTGCGCGGCGCCTCGCGGCGTGGAGCCGGGGGACGCCGTCGTCCTCGAGATCAGGGGCCGGGGCGTGGTGGCGACCTGCGTGCCGCTGCCCTTCGTGGAGAAGAAGAGGAGCTGATGGCCGACTACCTGCCGCACACCGACGCCGAGATCGCCGAGATGCTCGGGTTCCTCGGCCTCGACTCGCTCGACGCGCTCTTCGCGACGGTCCCCGCGGCCGTCCGGCTGGCTGGCGGGCTCGACCTCGACGCGGGGTCGACCGAGCCGGACGTGCTTTTCGAGTTCACCCAGCTCGTCGAGCGCAACCGGGCCGTCGGCGCCGGCTTCGTCTGCTTCGCCGGCGCCGGCGCATACGACCACGAGATCCCGCCCGTCGTGCGCGCGCTGTCCTCGCGCTCCGAGTTCGTCACCGCCTACACCCCGTACCAGCCCGAGGTCGCCCAGGGCGTCCTCCAGGCGATCTTCGAGTTCCAGACGATGGTCGCCCGCCTCTCGGGTCTGCCCATCGCCAACGCCTCCCTCTATGACGGCGCGGCGTCGCTCGTCGAGGCCCTGAACGTCGCAACGGGTGCGACCGGCCGCCAGCGGGTGCTGGTCTCCTCGGGGGTGCATCCGCACTGGCGCGGAGCGGCGACCACCTTCGCCCGGGGGACAGGCCACGCCGTCGAGGTGGTGCCGTTGCTCGACGGCCAGACCGACTGGGGCTCGATCGCAGCGGGGGAGCCCGTCGCAGCGGTCGTTTTGGCCCAGCCGAACTGGCTCGGGTGCCTCGAGGAGGTCGCGCACGCGCGGGCCCTCGCCGACGCGCACGGCGCGCTCCTGATCGTGTGCTCGGACCCGGTCGCCGCGGGGGTCCTGCATGCCCCCGGGTCGCAGGGTGCGGACATCGTCGTTGGGGAGGGCCAGGCGCTTGGTACGAGGCTCGGCTTCGGCGGGCCCTACCTCGGACTGTTCTCCTGCTCGCGCGACCAGGTCCGCAGGCTGCCGGGCCGCCTCGTGGGCGAGACGGTCGACATCGAGGGGACGCGAGCCTACGTGACGACGTTGCGTGCCCGCGAGCAGGACATCCGGCGCGAGAAGGCCACATCCAATGTCTGCACGAACCAGACGCTCATGGCGGTCACCGCCGCGATCCAGTTGAGCTGGCTCGGACCGAAGGGCCTCGCGGAGGTGGCAACGAGATCCGCCCAAGGTGCCCACTTCTGCTTCTCGCAGCTGGCCGTCCTGCAAGGGGTCAGACCGGCGACGAGCGCCCCGTTCCTGCGCGAGTTCGCGGTGGTCACCGATGCCGCCGCCGACACCGTGCTCGCCCGACTCGCCGACGAGGGATTCCTCGGCGGTGTGGCGGCAGCGTCGATGGCAGGCGAGGAGGACGGCTCGCTGTCTGCGGGCACGGCCTCCAACACGATCGTGATCGCGGTCACCGAGCGGCGCACCCGCGCCGAGATCGAGGCCTTCGCAACGGCGTTCGGGAAGGCGGCGCGATGAGCGCCCCTGGCGGCAAGGCGAGCTCGGCTCCGCTGCTCGGCCACGATGCCGAGCCCACGATCTTCGAGCTGTCTGTTCGGGAGCGCAGCGCGTACCAGCTGCGGACGACGAATGTGCCCGCCACGCCGCTCGGCGAGCTCGTCGACGAGCGGTTCCTGCGTGGCGAGCCGGTTGCTCTCCCCGAGGTGTCCGAGCGGGACCTGGTCGCGCACTTCACGAGGCTCTCGCACCGGCAGTTCTCCGTGGACCTCGGGTCGTATCCGCTCGGCAGCTGCACGATGAAGTACAACCCGAAGGTGTGCGACGAGATCGCCGGCCTCGCGGGTCTCGCGGACGTCCACCCGGCGACGCCGCCGGGTCTCAGCCAGGGATGGCTGGAACTGATGGCGGACCTCGAGCGGGAGCTGTGCGCGATCACGGGCATGCACGCCGCGACGCTCCAGCCGGCGGCGGGGGCCGCGGGGGAGCTCACCGGCCTGCTCCTGATGCGCGCCTTCCACGAGGCGAACGGAGAGCGCCGGACCAAGGTGGTCATCCCTGACTCGGCGCACGGCACGAACCCGGCATCGGTCACGCTCGGCGGCTACGAGGTTGTCACGATCCCCTCGGACGAGCACGGGCTCGTGGACCTCGAGGCACTGCGGGCCGTCCTCGACACCGACGTTGCGGGGATCATGCTCACCAACCCGAACACCGCGGGGCTCTTCGAGGAGGAGATCGAGGAGATCGCAAAGGCCGTGCACGATGTGGGCGGGCTCCTGTACTACGACGGCGCCAACCTCAACGCGATCCTCGGCGTTGTGCGCCCGGGCGACATGGGCTTCGACATCGTGCACATGAACCTCCACAAGACCTTCGCGACCCCCCACGGGGGAGGTGGCCCCGGCGCAGGGCCCGTCGCGGTCGCCGAGCGGCTCAGCGAGTTCCTGCCGGGGCCGATCGCTCGCCGGACCGGGGAGGACTCGTTCGGCTGGGTCACCCCGGCCCGGTCGATCGGTCGGATCCACTCCTGGCACGGCAACGCCCTCGTGCTGGCACGCGCGCACGCCTACCTCCGGCTGCACGGTGCCGACGGGCTGCTGCGGGTCGCGCAGCGGGCCGTGCTCAACGCGAACTGGCTGCGGGTGCGTCTCGCCGACACCTACCCCGCCGCCTACGACCGCCCATGCATGCACGAGGTCGTCTTCACCGCGACGAAGCTGAAGAAGGACCATGGCGTCCGCGCGCTGGACGTGGCGAAGCGCCTCTTGGAGGAGGGGTTCCACGCGCCGACGGTCTACTTCCCCCTGATCGTCGACGAGGCACTCATGGTCGAGCCGACCGAGACCGAGAGTCCCCAGACCCTCGAGGCGCTCGCGGCGGCGCTCGAGCGGATCGCCGAGCAGGCGGCCCGGGATCCGGAAGGCGCCAAGGCGGCGCCCCGCACCACGCCGGTGCGGCGGCTCGACGAGGCAAGGGCGGCGCGGCACCTGGTCGCGACGGAGGATGATCGGGCCCCGCTCGAGGCATGACGATCAACGGGTCCCGGCCGGGACCCGTTGGCACCCGTCGAACGTACCTGCCCGCATGGTCCCGGGGGTGGATCCGTCACTTCGGCGTCACGGACCGTTCACCTGGCGCAAAGGGTCATGCGCCGTCCAGGTGACCGTCCGGTAGACGGACATAAGTTTTGTCTTATGGTCGCTCCAATCGAGATGAGGATCGTTGACTTCACCCTGATGAACCGCTAGAACTTCCTTCCGGTTGGAGGCCACACCAAACTCAAAGGAGAGTTATGAGGCGGTTCATGACAAAGAAGGTTGTTGCCATCGGTTTGGCGACAGGACTGATTCTGGGAGCCGCGGGCGTTGCGGTGGCCTACTTCACGTCGACGGGCACGGGCACGGGCACGGGCACGGTCGGCTCGCCGACGAGCTGGGGCGTGAGCGCCGGCGCCGCGACGGGCACGATGTACCCGGGTCACGGCAGCTCATCGATCGTCTACACGATCACGAACAACGGATCAGGCAACCAGGCCATCACCGGCCTCACCGCGGCGATGGGGACGAGCGGGACGAACGCCACACACGGCGGCGTCGCGATCTCGGGCTGCCTCGCCGCCTGGTTCACGCCGGTCGTGGGAACCCCCTCGCCGGCTCTCAACACGAGCATCCAGCCCGGCTCCACGGCCACCGTCACGGTCACCGTGTCGATGACCGACGCCGCCGCCTCTCAGAACAGCTGCGCGGCGGCCGCTCCCGACGTCACGCTGTCGGTCAGCTAGCCCTCCGGGCGGGACCTGGCTCCCGGTCGGCGGTGTCACCACGGAACCTGCCTGCCACCGGGCTGCGACGTCGTTCGCGGCCCGGTGGCGTGGTGGGTTGCACGAGTGCCGAGGCCATCCACACCGGTCCGCAAGCCGAAGCGCGATAGAACCCATGTCACGGATCGAGTTCGCGCGCGATGAGCGGCATGCGGCGTTGGCGGGCAACCCTGACTGCTGCGGCCCTTGTCTGCTTCTCGACCTCATGCACGATGCTGACCGGAGCGTCGGGCAGCGCCGAGGCGTCGCTCGTGGCTGCGGGAGCGGCGAACGGAGGCCTCACCACGTCGGATTCCGCGGCCGTTGCGGCTGTCGCGCGCACGCCTCACCGCGCGGTCACAGGTTCGACCGAGCCCGACCCCGAGGTCCTGGTGCTCGCGGTTGTCGTCCCGGCGCGTCTCTACCCGGGCTCGTCGGTCCCGCTCGATCTGACGGTGTCCAACACGGGACGGACGCCACGCACGCTCGACGAAGCAACCGTGACGGCGGCGATCACCACGCCGAGATCGACGTGCCGCCCGGACAACTTCGCCCTCGTGATGGGACATGGCGGCGACGTGTCGATCCCGGGCGCGGCGACCGTCTCGCTGTCCTCGCGTGGTGTGCCCCGACGCCTCTGGCCGGTGCTCGAGATGCGTGACACCAGGCGCAACCAGGACGCGTGCGCCGGTGTAACGGTGACGCTGCGGCTGACCGGGCGGCGGGCACGATGAGGCGCCGCTCCCTGCTCGCCGCAGCCGCGGCGTTGGCGCTCTGCGTGACTGCAGGCGGTGTCGCCTACGCGTATCTCACGTCGACAGGATCGGCGACCGCGTCGGTGGTCGTCGGCTCCGCCCAGACCGTGACGATCTCGACGGCCGGGACCCCTACGGCTCCCCTCCTGCCCGGCGGGTCTGCAGGCGACCTCGTGTTCAGCCTCACCAACCCCAACAGCTATCCCGTCTCCCTCGTGAGCGTCGCCCCCGAGACCGGGGGGACGATCTCCTTCGACCCGGCGCACGCCGCATGCTCGACGACAGACAGCAACCCGGTCGTGACGCTCAGCGTCCCGGGTGCGGACCTGCCGGTGTCGATTCCCGCGAACACGACCATGCCGATCGACCTGGCGGGATCGGTGTCGATGGATGCGGCAGCGACGAACAGCTGCCAGGGCGCGTCGATCTACGTCCCGATCACGATCACGGTGAACTCCGCATGAGCCGGGGGAGCCATGCCGCGCCGCGCGCGCGCCGGACCCTCGGACGACGGTTCTCGGTGGCGGTGGTCGCCATCGTGGCCTTCCTCGCGATCGCTGGCGGGATCGCCGTGGCGTACTTCGTCACAACGGACAGCTCGAACCCCGCGCAGGCGCTCGCCGACACGCTCCCGACGGGCGCGACGCCCGGCACGCCGGCGCCCACGCCGAACCCCAACAGCAGCGCCGTGCGGGTGACCTTCGCCCAGTCGAGCACCGTGACCGGGCACACGGCGATCCCCGCGTCCGACTACACCCTGCTGCGCTACCCCGCCGCGGGGGGATCGGCATCGCCGGTCACGGCCGCCTGCAGCGGGACGGGGACCATCACCTGCACGACGACAGCGGTCCCCGACGGGCAGTGGCAGTTCACCGACACGCCGACCTACGGCACGAACTGGGTGGGAACAGAGGGCGCCAAGAGCGCAGCGGTCACGGTCGACACGACGCCGCCGACGGTGACCGCGACGACCATCGGGCAGGCCGCGGGGGCGTTCGTGAACGGCTACGTCAAGAAGTCGACCAGCTACTACGTCTACGCGAACGCGACCGACGGCCCGCTCGGGTCCGGTGTCGCCACCGTCACGGCGAACGTCGCAACCATCACCACCGGGAGCACGGCGGTGGCGCTCACGTCCTCAGGGGGTCCATTCACCTCGCCGTCGGGCGCAACCTTCACCTACCGCAGCGCAGCGCTGACCTCCAACGCGACCGCCGACAGCACGGTCGCGTACACGGTGAACGCGACGGACGTCGCGGGGAACACGTCGGCATACGCGAACAACGGCTCGGCGACCTTCGACACGACGGCGCCGGTCACCTCCCTCTCCCTCAGCAACCAGACGCTGGGCAGCTCGTACCTGACGGGGACGAAGGTCTACTACCGGGGCTCGGCCGCAGGAACCTTCACGATCACGAACTCCCTCTCGGACGCCGAGTCCGGGCCCCATTCGAGCGCCTTCCCCGCCCTGGGCGGGACCGCGACGGGGTGGACGCACACGGCGGGCACCGTCTCGACGCCGACCGGAGGCCCATTCGTCTCGTCGACGTTCTCGTGGACGGCGGGCACGTCGTCGGCGCCCACCGAGGCGATCGTCGGGACCGACAACGTGGGCAACGCGAACACCGCGACCACCTTGACCCTCAAGAACGACATCACCGGCCCGACGGGCGGCGCACTGACCGTCAACGGCACCAATGGCACCGCTGGCGGCGCGACCAGCCCGGCGACCACGAACACGGCCTTCACCATCGGGACCAGGACCAACTACTCGGCTGACGCGGGCTCCGGTGTCGCATCGAGCATCCTGACGGTGCAGTCGGGGACCTACTCGGGCAACGCGTGCGGCGCGGCGGGCTCCGGCGGTCCCTTCACGACCCCGACCGTGGTCACCGGGACGACCCAGCCGGGCGGCATCGTCGGCGGGTACTGCTACGTGTACGTGCTGACGGGCACGGACAACGTCGGGAACACGTCGGTCCTCAAGACAACGGTGCCGGTCATCGGGGCCGCCAGCACGCTTGTCTTCACCCAGCAGCCGGCCAGCTCGACCGGCGGGGCGGCATTCCCGACGCAGCCCAAGGTCACGATCGAGGATGCGAACGGCAACACCGTGAACAACGACACAGCAACGGTGTCGCTCGCGATCGGCACGAACCCGGGCGGCGGGACGCTCTCGGGATGCAGCGATGTCACGACCGCCGGGGTCGCCGTGTTCTCGGGGTGCAGGATCGACAGGGCGGGGACCGGGTACACGCTGACCGCGACGGACGCGGCGGACGGCATCACGACACCGTCCTCCCCGAGCGGGACCTTCAACATCACCGTCGGCGCCGCATCCCAGCTGCTGGTGTCGCCATCCACGTTCACCCCGAGCGCCGGATCGCCGTTCACCGTCACGCTGACCGCGGCCGACGCGGGTGGCAACACGGTCACGTCCTACACGGGCGTCCACACGACGGCGTGGAGCTCAGCCAACACGAGCCCCGCGGGCAACGCGCCCAGCTACCCCCCGACGGCGGTGACGTTCGCGAGCGGCGTGAGCACGACGACGCTGACCGCGACGCTCTACTCGGCGGGTGCGAACACGCTGAAGGCCGTCGCCACGTACACGGGGACCGCGACGATCACCGTCGCGGCGCTGGCCGGAACGCGCCTCGCGTGGACGTCGCACGCGATGACGGCGGGCACGCTCGGGGGCACCTGCTACTTCGCGTGCACCTACACGGCCGTCGGGGCCGGTGGAGGCACGTTCACGTCCCTGGTCAGCCTCACGGACCTCTACGGCAACCTCGTCGCCAACCCCGGCAGCGCGTTCACCGTGACGGTCTCGGCGTCCGCGGGGTCGCTGACACCGAGCGCGACGGTCACCATCGCGGCAGGCGCCACGACCTCGAGCAGCGGCGGGGACCCGAGCGGGATCGGCCAGATCACCTTCATCACGCAGACCGGTGCCACCTGGGGACCCGACACGCTCTCCATGACGAACACCGGGGGAGTGGCGACCGGCGCCGCGGCGAGCTTCTCCAAGTAGCCCGCCGCCCCGGGCGGCCCGGGCTACGCGGGGTCGCGCTCCAGCGTCTGGCCGCCGGCGAACGTGGTGCCGACGCTGCGCCAGTAGCCCCCGAGCATCTCGCGCGGGGCGATCGTCGTCAGCTCCTCGACCGGGGAGTCGAACAGCTCGAGCTCGGCATCGCCGCTCCACGCCTGGGAGAGCTCGACATCCACGCCGCGCATCGTCACGATCTCGCGGAGCGAGTCGGTGCCGTCCGCCTCGATCGACGACAGGAACCGATGGTGCAGCATCGGCAGGCCGTTGACGAACCCGTTCGCGTCCGCTGGTCCGCGCAGGGTCACCCGGGCCTGGGCGAGCCGGCGGTCGTAGGCGGCGAGCGTTCCCGAGAGGCGTCCTCCGGGCTCGAGCCGCGGTCCGCCGCGCCCGACGGTGACCGGCCGCGACATCTGCACGGACCCGAGCTTCTTCGGATAGCCCTGGAGGTGGCCGCGAACCATCGCGAAGTCCTTGTCGACCCAGATGAACACGCACCGCGACCACAGCTGATCGCGCCACCGGCACCGCACGACCACGAACGCCTCCTTGTACTGCAGGCGGATGGGGTCGTCGAGCTCGCGGCCGTCATCGCTGCACGCCTGCCAGTCCGCCCAGATGAACGCGACCGCCCCTGGGTCCTCGTCGTCGCGAGGGAGGGAGACGTCGTCGGGGAGCAGCGCACGGATGGCCGACGGGTCCGTGCGGTACTCGACGGTGAGCAGGTCGCCCGAGTAGTGCCAGGGCAGCGGCGGGAGGATCGAGGAGCGGCCAGTCGCGGTCCTCGGGAAGCTGAGGCCCTCGGTCACGCGGTCCAACCGCCCGTGAGCGGCTCGAACACGACATGGACCTGTCCGGTCCCGATCGAGTTCTCGTACAGCGAGTACAGGACCCCGGGCGCCGTGCACGCGCGGCCGCCGACCGCCGATGCGGCGATCAGGTAGTGACCGAACCGACCCTCGGGGCGGAAGCGCAGGAAGTCGGGCATGGCGTCGATCACCGCGGCGTGGTCGCCCCGTGCCCACGCGTCGAGGACCTCGTGGTCGGCACGCGCCGCCTCGGGGGTGAAGATGTGCTCCTCGCCGGCGGCCTCGTGGGCGCGCAGTTTCGAGAGCGGCCAGAAGGTGTGGCTCAGCGCCCCCGAGCCGATGAGGAACACCCGGCGGTCGAGCTGGCTGATCGCGTCGGCGACGCACCGGCCGACCTTGAGGAAGTCCTCCGTCTCGCCGGTCTGCGCGAGGCTCACCGTGACCCACCGCTCGTCGCCCTGGAGGAACTGCAGGAGATTGACGGTGCCGTAGTGGATGGGCAGGTTCTCGTCGCTGACGGCCGTGATCCAGCAGTCCTCGATGCCGTCCGCGGCAGCCGCGAGCGCGTGGGCGAACTCCGGGTCGCCCTCGACGTCGAAGGGGACCGACGCCATGCCCCGGGGCAGCTCGTCCGAGGTGAACCTGCCCGTTCGTCTGGCCTGCGCGGCCACGCAGAACTCGACGGTGGTGAACCAGTGGGAGTCGAACACGACGATGAGGTCCGGCTTCAGCCGGTCGATGACCTCGGATCGGACGCGGTGGAGCCCGGTGTACAAGGTGGACTCCTTTCCCTCGTTCAGCTCGCGGCGGTCCCGCTCGGGGAGCACGATCGTCGGGACGTGGGCGATGACCGCCGCGCCAATGACTTCACCCATCGGTGGATCCCTCCATGACTTGGAACATCTTCAGCTCGCTGTAGAAGTCAAGGGCGTAGTCGCCGCCCTCTCGGCCGATGCCGCTGATCTTGCATCCCCCGAACGGGGCGGTGAGATCGCGCACGAGGAAGCAGTTCGTCCAGATCGTCCCGGCCCTGATCGCGTCGCCCATCCGCTCCGCGCGGGCCCGGTCTGCCGTGTAGACGATCGCAGACAGGCCGTACTGGGTGGAGTTCGCGAGCCGGACGGCGTCCGCCTCGTCGTCGAAGGTCTGGAAGGTGAGGACCGGTCCGAACACCTCGCGCTGGACGATCTCGGAGTCGTTCGACGCGGGCTCGATGAGTGTCGGCTCGTACCAGAGGCCACCTTCGCGCCACACCGATCCGCCGAACACGACCGTGTCGCCGGCGGCCCGCGACCGTTCGACGAAGCCCGAGACGCGCGCAAGGTGGTCCGGGTGGATGAGCGGCGAGATCGTCGTCGCTGGGTCGCGCGAGTCACCAAGCACATGGGCCTCGGTGTACCCACGCAAGAGGGCGAGGAACTCCCCGGCAACGCTCGACTCGACGAGCAGCCGGGTGCCCGCGAGGCACACCTGGCCCCCGTCGTCGTACATCTGGGCGGCCTTCCTCGCCGCCGCGTCGAGGTCCGCGTCGGCGAAGACCACGAAGGGTCCCTTGCCGCCGAGCTCGGCGGTGAACGGGACGAGGTTGCGGGCCGCCTCGACCCCGATGAGCCGGCCGGTCTCGGGAGACCCGGTGAAGCTGATCCGTCGGACCCGGGGATCGCCCACGAGCGCGGCGCCGACCTCCTCGCCCAGCCCCTGGACCACGTTTAGGACACCGGGCGGCAGCCCCGCCTCGTCGGCGAGATCCGCGAGGTACGAGCACGCGAGCGGGGACCACTCGGCGGGCTTCAGGACGACGGGGTTGCCCGCGGCGAGCGCCGGAGCGCTCTTCCACGTCGAGAGCATGAAGGGGGCGTTCCAGGGCGTGATCACGACGGTCGGGCCCGCCGGCATCCGCAGTACGGCGTTGTCGGTCCCGTTCGACGACCAGCGCCGCCGCTCATACGCCTCTGCCAGGTCCGCGTAGGCGCGGAAGTTGCGCGCACCGCGGGCGATGACGCGGAGCCGGAGGCTCTCGTGCAGCATGGCCATGTCGAGGCACTCGATCGTCGCGAGCGCCTCGACGTTCGCGTCGATGAGGTCCGCGAGACGGCGCAGCAGCACCCCGCGCCCCGCGACGCCGAGGGCGGCCCAGCCCTCCGCGGCGTCCACGGCTGCGCCGACGGCCGCTGCGGCCGTCTCCGCGTCGCCGCGCGAGACGTCCGCGAGCTTCGACGTCCAGTCGAGCGGGGAGCGGTCCTCGAAGGTGGAGGGGGACGCGACGCGCTGTCCGCCGATGTAGTGGTCGACCGACACCGCGACGCCACCAACGTCGACACGGTGGTCGGGGGTCACGACTCGAACCTCGGACGGATCCGCGGGTACACGAGCTGGTCGCGGGTGGTGGCCGCTGGCCGCCGCTCCCCGCGATGCTCCCAGTCGCCCCCGAGGGCAGTCGACAGGACCTCCTCGGTCTCGGTGGGCTGGGCGCCGACCTCGTCGCTGACGGGCGCGGGGCCTTCCACGATCAGGTTCTCGAGGGTCCCGAGGCCCTCGACCTCGACCTCGACCACATCGCCCGGCTGCACGGGACGCGACATCGACGGCGTGCCCGACAAGATGACGTCCCCGGGGACGAGGGTGATCAGGCGCGCCAGGTCCGCCACGAGGTAGTGCATGTCCCAGGCCATCTCGTCGGTCGACCCGGATTGGATCACCGACCCGTTCACCCGTGTCTCCATCGCCTTGGAGCGGAAGTCCCAGTCAGTCACGAGGCCCGGGCCGAGCGGACAGAGGGTGTCGGCGCCCTTCACGCGGAGCATGGAGCCCGCATCGGTGTCGCGGAAGTCGTGGAGCCCGAAGTCGTTGGCGACGGTGTAGCCGGCGATCGACGCGGCCGCCTCGTCCACCGTGATGTTCCTGGTCACCCGCCCGATGACGATCGCGACCTCTCCCTCGAGGTTCAGCCACCGGCAGTTGCTCGGGCGCACGACCTCGCCGCGGTGCGCGTTGAGCGAGGAGACGGGCTTGTGGAAGTAGGTGGGCGCCGGTGGGAGCTGGATCTGGAACTCGCGGACCCTCGAGACGTGGTTCAGGTGGCAGCAGAGGATCTTCGTCGGCACCGTGGGTGCCAGGTGGATCGCCTCGTCGACGTGCACGCGCCGTCCGTCGGCCGCCGTGAGCCAGTCGCCGTCGCGCCTGACCTGGACCTCAGCGCCACCGAGGAGCACGCGCCGCAGTTCCACCGAATCCCCCTTCTCGAGCGGGCTGCTCGAACGAAAACGATCCTGCCACAGCACCTGTCAGCAGGCCGATGCCCCGGGAGGCTCCATGGTACGTTCGCCGGGGCCGCCGACGGTCGGGGGCGGGGGAGGGGCTATGGCTGGGACCTTCGATCGCGTTCGAGTGCTGTGGCCCGACCATCTGGGGCTCCCTCGCGGCAAGTACATCCCCGCTCGCCTCGCCGATCGCGGCGTCCGGCACTGCACCGGCACCTGGGCACTCGGCTACGACCGCGAGATGACGCCCTACACCCCCGGCTCGAACTGGGAGCTCGGCCTGCCAGACATGGAGGCCGTCTTCGACGTCGCGGACATCCGCGAGGGCTGGGAGGAGGGGACCCGAGTGGTCGTCGCCGACCTCACGCGCAACGGCAGCCCCGTCGCGGTGTCGCCGCGAGCGGCGCTGCGCAAGGCGGTCGCCGACTGGGAGGCGAAGGGCCTCGCCGCGATGGCCGGGATCGAGCTCGAGGCGTACCTGCTGGAGCCCGACGGGCACGGCGGGTTCCGGGCGATCGACACCCCGGGTGCCTTCGTGTACGGCACGGGCTCGGCTGTCGACCCCCACGGCGTGGTCGACGACATCTGGGCGACGGCTGAGGGCGCGGGACTCCCGCTCGAGTCCGTCAACTCCGAGTACGACAACGGGCAGTTCGAGTTCACCCTCCGCTACGCCGACGCGCTCAAGGCTGCGGACGACATCTTCCTGTTCAAGCTGCTGGCACGCGAGGTCGCCTTCAAGCGGGGTTTCCTCCTGACCTTCCTCGGCCGCCCGTTCTCGGACCGCGGGGGGTCGGGTCTCCACCTGAACCTCAGCTGGTCGGACCCCACCGGGCACAACGTGGTCAACGACCCTGCGACGCCCGACCAGATCAGCGACTTCGCGAAGTTCGCGATCGGCGGGATGCTCGAGCACCATCGTGCGCTCGCGGGTCTGTGCGCGCCGACCGTCAACGCCTACAAGCGGCTCAAGCCGGCGCAGCTCTCGGGCTACTGGGCGAACTGGGGCTACGACCACCGGGGCACGACCATCCGGATCTCGCCCGAGCGCGGGGAGGGCGCCCGGCTCGAGCATCGCCTGAGCGACGGCGCGGCGCCCGTCCATGTGGCGCTCGCAGCCGTCCTGCAGGCCTCACTGCTCGGGGTCGAGGGTGGCTTTGATCCCGGACCTCCTGAGGGCGGCAACGGCCTGGACGTCGTGGAGGCCACGGTGGGCACACCCCCGAACCTCGGAGAGGCCCTCGACGCGCTGGAGCTCGACACCGCGCTCGTCGATGCGGTCGGCGCCGAGCTCGTCGCCCAGCACCTCGCGGTCAAGCGCACCGAGTGGCAGAGCTTCCTCGAGGCCGTCACGGACTGGGAGCTTCGCGAGTACCTGCCGTTCCTGTGATCCAGGTTGGTCGCGCCCTGCGGGTGCAGCGATCGGAGCCACACGCTCAGTAGAGTGCAAGTTCTCGAAGTTGACGACCTTGGGAGGGCGCAGGTGCAGGCGTATCGGGGGACGCGAGCCGGTGTGCTCGGTCGTGCCGCCTCCACCGTGGTCCTCGCGTCCGTGCTCCTCGTCTCGGGGCTCGGTGCGACCTCGCTCGCGTCCGTGGCGGCCAAGCGCGTGCTCCACGTGGCACCGAGCACGAGGCTCAAGAACCACGAGGCCGTGGCGGTTACCGGATCGGGCTTCAAGCCCCATGAGCAGATCATCGTGCTCGAGTGCCTGGCGACGGCGACGGGCGCCGCACAGTGCGACATCGCTGACGCGTCGTCGGTGACGACCTCCGGCAAGGGTGCCCTCCCGAAGACGACCTTCCATGTGCGGACGGGCAAGATCGGCGACGGGACGTGCGGAACGACGTCGTCGAACCTCAAGGACTGCGTCATCAACGCCGGGACGGTGAACGGCACGGACACCGCGACGGTGGCGATCACCTTCAGGGCACCGTCGACGCAGTAGCGGCGGATCGGATCTCCGGCAGCTGTCCGGGCCGGAGGCAGGGTCGCGTGCTGTGCGGACGGGGAACGGGGGACTGGCGATGAGCGACGGGGGCGTCTCAGGCTTCGAGGCCGTGCAGGCCCCGTCCGCGCCCGCGCAGGCTGCGGAGGACGCGCATCCCCGCTCGATCCGCCCGAGCCTCGGTCTCGCGGTCCTGCTCTCCATCCTGTTCCTCACGTTCCTCGACAACACCGTCATCAGCGGCGTGCTCGCCAACATCCAGGAGCAGCTCCATGCGGGCGTCTCGGAGCTCCAGTGGGTCGTCGGCGGCTACGCCCTCGCATTTGCGAGCCTGATGCTCATCTGCGGCTCGCTCGGGGACAACTTCGGGCGCAAGCGGCTCATGCTGATCGGGGCCGGGATCTTCTGCGCCGGGTCGGTCGTCTCGGCGCTGGCGGACTCGTCGACGATGCTCGTCGTCGGCCGCGTGGTCATGGGCGTCGGCGCGGCCGCATCAGAGCCGGGGACCCTGTCGATGATCAGGCACATCTACCCCGACAGCCGCCGTCGCGCGCGAGCGCTCGGCGCCTGGGTCGCGGTGTCGGGCCTCGCGCTCGCGATGGGACCCGTCATCGGCGGGATCCTGGTCGGCATCTACTCGTGGCGGGCGATCTTCTGGTTCAACCTCGCCTACGGCGCCGTGGTGCTCCTCGTGGCGGTCCTCGTGCTTCCCGAGAGCGTGAACCCGGTCAGGAGGCGCATCGACATAGGCGGGGCGGTCCTCGGCGCCCTTGCGATCGGCCTCGCGACCTACGCGACGATCGCGGGGGAGACCGCCGGATACCGAGCGAGCTGGATCGTCTCGCTCTACGTGCTCGCCGTGCTGTCCCTGATCGGGTTCATCGTCGTCGAGCTGCGGGTGGCCGAGCCGATGCTCGACCTCGGCTTCTTCCGGCGCCCGCCGTTCGCTGGATCCACGATCGTGGCGTTCACGAGCTACTTCTCGATCTTCTCGATCTTCTTCTTCGTGGCGCTCTACCTCGAGGTGATCGCGTCGGTCGGCGCCTACAGCCTGGCGCTCGACTTCCTTCCGCTCCTCGGCGGGATGGTCGTGGCGTCGTTGGTGACCGGCCGCTGGGTCGGCGCCGTGGGCTCCAGGATCCCCATGACCGTGGGGTGCGTGCTCGCAGCGCTCGGCGTGCTCCTGACCGACCTCGTGATCTCGCCCTCGGCGGGCGTGTGGACCGTGGGTCTCACCATGGGTCTGGCCGGCGTCGGCTTCGGGATCGTCCTGGTGCCGGTGACCTCGTCGGCACTCGCGAGCGTCCCTGCCGAGAGCTCGGGGATGGCGGCCTCGACGACGAACACGAGCCGCGAGCTCGGGGCGGTGGCCGGCGTCGCGATCCTGGGGTCCATCGTCAACGGCCAGCTGACGGTGTACCTGACGAGCAGGCTCATCGCGATCGGGATCCCGGCCGTCTACCGCTCGGAGATCCTGAACGCGGTGACGACGGGATCGCTCGACGCCCAGGCGAGGGGCCTCGCCGGGCACAGCAGCGCCCTCGTGCGCGAGTACATCGAGAAGATCGTCGCCGCCGCGTACGGCGCGTTCAGCCACGGGCTCGACATCGCGCTCGGGCTCTCCGTCGCGCTGCTCGCGATGTCCGCGGTCGTCGCCTTCGTCACGGGCACGTCCGAGCGCACGGCGCCGTGGCGTCGAAGCGGTCGGTCACGCGGACCGATCGAGGCGGATCCGACCCCTACGGCGAGCTGACGGCGCCAGGCACGGCCATGGCGGCGTCGAGCGGGTCCCGATGCGTCCGCTCGCGGAGCTGGATGACGATCATGATCGTGAATCCGATGAAGAAGATGCCCTCGACGATGCTGCCGGCGACGTTGAAGAGGTAGGCGACGGCGAGGCCGGGGTAGGCGATGACGGCACCGAGCATCAGGCCCCGGTAGGTGGCAGGGATGCGGCCGCTGTGTCCACGCGTGCGCTGGTACGCGAAGACCAGCGCCACGGTGATCGCGCCGAACTCGGCGATGCCCGCGACGACATGGAGGTACTCCTGGATCGAGAGTTGGAAGTGCCACTCCTGGGCCTTGCACGCCGAACTGATCTCGTCGGGACAGGTCTCTGGGAACAGGCCGCCGAGGGCCGCGGCGACGCCGAAGACCACCATCGAGACCCACTCCCGCAAGCCGCCGTGGAGGGACCACCAGCCGACGGCGAGGAACGCGAGCACGAAGAGCACTCCCGAGATGAGGTCCGCGTGCTGCATCTCGGTCGCGTACGGCTGGCCGGTGACCTCCAGGTTGCTGAACAGCTCGTTCGGGGACCGCAGGAGGCTGGGCCGGAAGAGCACCAGGACCCACCAGTTGTAGAGCACGAGGCCCGCGA
Organism: uncultured Acidimicrobiaceae bacterium; assembly: GCA_963841965.1. Lineage (GTDB taxonomy): Bacteria > Actinomycetota > Acidimicrobiia > Acidimicrobiales > RAAP-2 > Palsa-459. The sequence continues at coordinate 139,985 of CAWJES010000001.1, forward strand.
CGCCGAAGCCCCATGCGAGCACCGCCCTGGGCGCAGCCACGCGGGACCCGTTCATCGGCGCCGGTCTACCAGCACGACCGGATCGACGTGCGCAGCGGCGAGCGCTGCCGGTCGTTCCCACCGCGCGCCCGCCCCGACGGTCGATACTGTGAAGGTGAAGGAAGGTGACCATGCCTGAGACCCAGTTCACGATCGGAGCCGCGGTGCGCTGCGTCGATGGCGATTGCGGCACGCTGATCCGCGTCGTGATCGATCCCGTGGCGCGCGCGGTGACGCACGTCGTCGTCGAGCCCGAGCACCGCGGCGGGCTGGGCAAGCTGGTGCCGCTGGAGCTCGTGGAGTCCGTGGGGGACGAGGTCGTCCTCAGGTGCACGCTCGAGGACCTCTCGAAGCTTCCGGTACGCCGAGGAGACCGACTACCTGCCCGGTGCCAGCGGGTACCTGGGCTACGACTCGGGCACGGTGCTCCCGCTCCCGTACTACGGCCTCGGGCCGGGCAACAGCTCGCTGCCGGTCAAGTACGACCGGGTGCCGCTCGGCGAGGTCACGATCCGCCGGGGCGACCCCGTGCACGCGACAGACGGTGACATCGGCAAGGTCCAGGGACTCGTCATGGACCCCGTTGACCGGCACGTCACGCACATTCTCCTGCAGGAGGGGCACATCTGGGATCGCGAGGAGGTGGCGATCCCGATCAGCGCCGTGATCGCCATGGAGTCGGGCATCCGACTGAGCCTCACCAAGGAGCAGGTCAAGGACCTCCCCTCGGTGGATGTCGCAGACCACGTCGCCTGATCGACCGCGTCGCGACGGTGCCGGCGGCGGAGCCAGGAACGGATCCTGGCCCCGCCCGACGGCGGCTAGCAGCCCCCCGCTAGGACGGACACTTCTCGGTGATCAGCGAGCCGACGGTGCCGAGGGCGGCGTCGAACTTCTGGACCTTCGCGATGCGCGTGGCAATGATCTGGGCCCTGCCTGGCTTGCCGGCCGCGAGGGCGGCAGCCTCACGGGCCTGCGCCTTGGGGACGTAGGTGGCGATGCGGGACTCGACCTTGGCGATACGGGCGAGGTCGGCGGGGGCCTTTGCGCACGAGAAGCCCGCAGGGAGCGTCCCGGCTGCAGCGATGGCCTCGATCCGCGCGACGCGGGTGGCGATGCCGTGGTTCGCGTGAACCGGCTGCGTCGCGCCTGCGGCGCTCGCCACACCGACGCCCAGCAGTGCGGCCACGGCAAGGGTGGCGGAGAGGGTGCGGATCTTCATGTCGGGCTCCTTCGTGCTCGGACCACGGGTGCGGCCACGGAGTCAGTCTTCCCGCGCGTCGCGCTCAGCGGGCGTCGGGGGTGTGAAACCGATCACGAGCGCGACCGCTGCGGTCACGCCTGCGCGTCGGGGTTCAGCGCCAGGCGACGCGGACGGGGAGTCGCTTGTAGCCCGAGATGAAGTTCGACCGGAGCCGCTCGGGGGTGCCGTCCAGCTCCACGGTGTCGACTGCGGCCGCCAGCTCCTCGAAGAGCACGCGCATCTCCAGGCGCGCAAGGTGCGCGCCGAGGCACAGGTGCGGGCTCTGGAGCCCGAACGCCAGGTGGTCGTTGGGACTGCGGTCACGGTCGAAGACGTAGGGGTCCGCGAAGTGGTCCTCGTCGAAGTCCGCCGAGACGAACCAGATGACGACCCGGTCACCCTTGCGGACCCGCGTGCCGCCGATCTCGGTGTCCTGCGTCGCAGTGCGTCGGAAGTGCATGGTGGTGCTCGACCAGCGGAGCATCTCCTCGACGAGCGGCCGCGCCGTCGAGGGATCCCGCTGCAGGTCGGTGAGGAGCGCCGGACGCTCCGCGATCGCCTTGGTCCCCGCAGCCATGGAGTAGCGCGTCGTATCGTTGCCCGCCGCGACCATGAGGGTGAAGAAGTTCTTCAGCTGGACGTCCTCGAGCAGGTCGCCGTCGACCGTGGGCTTCAGGAGCGCCGAGAGGACGTCGTCGGTCGGCTCCGCGCGCCGCGCGGCAAGCGCGCGGTCCGCGTAGTCGAAGAGCTCGAGCGAGACGGGGCTGCGGAAAGGGAGGAGCCGGTAGTCATCGGTGTCCACCTGGTCGACCACGTAGTCGGTGAACTCCGAGTCGGTGTTGCCGATGAGCGCGTCGCCACGCTCCACGAGCCAGTCGAGGTCCTCGTCGGGGAGGCCGAGCAGCCGGCCCAGCATGCGCATCGGCAGTTCGCGGGCGACATCGGCGACGAAGTCGAAACGCTCCTCGCCGCGCACATTGCCGAGGATGTCGCGCGCGAGCTCGCGGACGGCATCCTCGTAGGAGGCGACGGAGCGCGGCGTGAACGGTCGCGAGACGAGGCGGCGGTAGCGCGAGTGTCGGGGCGGGTCCATCTCCATGATGGTCCGGCGGGCCTCGCACTCCTCGGGGGTCATCTGCTCGATGCGGATGCCCTCCGCCGAGCTGAAGAGCTCGGAGTGGCGGCTGACGTAGAGGACGTCCTCGTGCTTCGTGACCGACCAGAACCCGCTGCCGTCGGCCTCCTCGGTGAAGCTGACCGGGTCCTCCTCGCGGAGGCGCTTGAACGTCGCGTGGGGCACGCCTGCGACATAGGAGTCGTGCAGCGTTATGTCGGCGTGGTCGTCACCGAGATCGAGTTCTGCCACCTGGGTCATCGCCCTCCCAACGCGGCGAGCCTACCGCCGCACCAAACGCGTTCTGGTCCCGATCGGCACGGCACGCGACCTAGCATGCACGGGTGGCACCGCGGCCCCTGATCGGCATCTCCGGGCGCAGGTGGCCCGCGAACCTCCTCGGCGACGCGGTGCCGAAGGCGATGCACGGCATCTTGTTCGACCTGCACTTCGCGGACTACCCGGGAGCCGTGGCGGCCTGCGGGGGGCTGCCGGTCGAGCTGACGCGCGATGCCGACGTGCAGGACATCGTGGACCGCCTGGACGGGCTCGTGCTCTCCGGGGGCGCGGACATCGAGCCCTCCCGGTACGGCGAGTCGCCGGACCCGGACCTGGGCGCGACCGAGCCGGAGCGCGACGCGTGGGAGTTCGCGCTGCTCGCAGCCGCCCAGCAGCGCGGCATACCGGTGCTCTGCGTCTGCAGGGGCGTGCAGTTGCTGAATGTCGCGAGGGGCGGGTCGCTCGTCCAGCACGTCGGTTTCGAGGACGGCGACGGCCATCCGGCCTTCGACGGCGACGGCCACCATGTCGTCCACCAGGTCCGCACGGAGGAGGGGTCCGTCGCAGCCTCGCTGTTCGGCACGACCGTCGGCGTGAACTCGCTGCACCACCAGCTCATCGGCGTTGTGGGGGAGGGGCTCCGTGCCTCTGGGCGCTCGCCAGACGGCGCCATCGAGGTGCTGGAGGCGACGGACGGGCCGATCCTCGGCGTGCAGTGGCATCCGGAGCTGCTGGAACGGCCGGACCCGGCATTCGCATGGCTCGTCGAGGCCTGCAACGAGCGAGCGTCGGCCTCGCGCTGATCAACCGCCGAAGGCGTGGAAGCTGAGGATCCCGAAGCTGACCGCGAGGACCATGGGGACCAGCAGCAACGCGGCACCGACACCCGGGCGGCGCCGGTCGAGCTCGCGCGCGACGTCGAAGCTCGCTGCCGAGAACGTGGTCAGCCCCCCGCAGAACCCGACCGCGAGGACCTCGACGGACGATGCGCCGAGATGGCCGCCCGCGGCAGCCCCGGCGAGGCCCCCCGCGACACAGGAGCCGACGACGTTGACGGTGATCGTGCCCCAGGGCAGCGAGCGCCCCCAGCGCGCCGCCAGCAGGAGGTCGACGAGCCACCGCGCCACCGCGCCCAGCCCTCCGAGTCCAGCCACGAGGACGAGGGTCATCGCGCCACCGCCGTCACCCGACGCCGCGAACCCAGCCACGCCGCGCCCACCCCGACGAGGGAGGTCCCCAGCATGGTCGCAAACCCCGCCGCGAGGTGGCCGTTGTGCCCGAGGACGATCGAGGCGGAGACGAGCGAGGAGTACGTCGTGAAGCCGCCGAGGACCCCGGTCGCGAGGAACAGGCGCAGCTCGACACGGTGGGGATGCGGATCGAGCACGCGAGCGACGAGGAGCCCGAGTGCCGCCGCGCCGACAAGGTTCAGCGAGACCAGTGTCCATGGGAAGCCCAGGTGCGCCGCGGGAGCCGCCCGCAGCAGGAGGTCACGCGCCAGGGTGCCGCTGGCGCCACCGACGAGGACGGCGGCGCCGTGGGCGGCCGTCGGGCGCGCACGGTGCGCAGGGTCGAACGCCGGCTCGAGCTCGGGATCGAGGCCGTAGACCTCGTCATCATCGAGCGGCGGATCGATCCAGTCCTCGGGCACGCAGACTCTCTAGCAGGCCGCATCGCAACATGACCGCTGCGGTCGCACGGTGGCGGACGACGCAGGCGGCGAGGAGCGCCAAACCCGGGAGTCGGCAGTGTAACTTGACATAAGATACATTATCGGCGTTTGGACACAGGAAGGTGCTGCTCCAGGGCCCGGAGTTCCGCGTTGGTCCGGACATCCCCCAGATGGTGCTCGCACTCGTGGACAGCCTGTGCGGCCGCCCAGCGGATGGTTCGCTCGATGGGCGTGATGGTCGAGTAGACGAGCGGCCGGTCCTCTGAGCCCGCCGGCAGCGCACTGATGGTCCTCACGAACAGGCGCCCGGACGCCTCAAGCTCGGTCATGACGTCCCCGACGGTGTCGAGGGCATAGAAGCCGAGGTCGATCCGCTCCTCGCGGTACATCGGGGTGCCGGTCGGGTTGTCCAGCACCGACGCGAGGATCACGCGCTCTCGGATGCTGATCAGGACGTCACGCAGGTGCGCCGAGTACTCGAGTACCGACCACCTGCCGGGCGCGGGTCGGTCCGCGCAGGATGGGCCACCCGACCCGATGACCTGCATGAATCCGTCGATCGCGGTCGAGACTCTCGGGCCGACGTCATCGATGCCGACCGCATCCCAGCGGAATCCGCAGTCTCCACATGATTCGGGATTCCGATCCGCTGCGGGCATCCGGCGATTGTGCCACCTGCGTACGGTGCTGCGACGCACTGCCTGGCGTTCCCGTGCACCCGGGGCGCAGGCCACGCGGGTTTCGTGCGTCGGCCTCAGGCAGCACTTCCCACGTGCCCGAGCTCCTGGGCGACCTCCAACACCCAGCGGTGGATGTGATCTGGGTCCCGCCAGTCCCCCGCTCGTGTCCTGGCCATCGCGCTCGCAGGGAATCCGCTCGCCGTCGACTCGAGTCGACCACCGAAGGTCGCGTGTCCGCGAGCACCGATGGCCTCCATCACGGTGCGGACCTGCTTCACCGGCGGAATCTCCTTCGTCGTCGCGGAGGTGTCCAACGGCCCACTGCTCACCAACCAGACCGGACGGTCGCGGAGCTCCCGGTCGAACCTGCGAGCGAAGCGCCGGGCGTCACGGTGCCAGCGCATCGAGTACAGGGCACCAGCGATGACGACCGCGTCGTATTCCCCGACATGTTTCACGTCGCCCGCCCGCAGCACAGCGGGGTCGAATCCGGCAAGCCGCAGCTCATCGCCGATCATCTGGGCGAGCCCGGCCGTTCCGCCGCGCTTCGATCCATACGCAACGAGAACCTTCATGACGACCTCCCTTCCAAGGTCCTCATCTCATGGTGCGCGTAGAGGCGCCCGTCGGCAAGGGGCGTTCGGCCCGACCTCGCCTCCGGGTATCGGTACGCCGGACGATGCCCGAGGGCAGAGCGCAGGTACCGTTGCGAGGGTGGAACCTCGTCGTCGGGCGATCACGCACGATGCCAGAGGGGTATCGCCAGAATCCGAAGGACACACGTCGTCGCAGCGCGCGGGTCCCTCGACATGGCTCGTTGTGTGGGGCGCGATCCTTCGGGGTGGACTCGTGGTCGAGGAGGTGGCGGCCTTCGACAGCGACGAGGCACTCGTCGTCGCTCGCGACCGTCGACCCGATCTCGCGGTCCCGCGCGTCGCCTTTCTCTCTCGCGACCACACGACTCTTTGAACCCCCGGTCAGTCAGGTCGGGGGCGCGGTCACGGTCCAACCCCGACGCCGCAGTTCCTCAGCGAGCACCTCGGTGGGGATGACCTGCGCAGCGTCGTCGGCCTTCGGCAACCGTGGGGACGCCGACTCCCCCGCCGGTGGGCGCGATTCTTGATCCTGCAACAGCTCGATGAAGGCGGCTGCCTCGTCCCGTGTGAACCGACCGGCTGCCTGGCGCTGGTTGAAGCCCATGGGGCCGCGCGCATCTCGAAAGTCCGTGTGACCCGCGGCATTGAGGAGGGACAGCAGCTCGCGCACGTCCTTGGCGGACGCGGCAGGGCCAGCCCGATCGTTGAATGCCACATCCGAGTCTCCCCCATTCGACAGAACCGGTGTGCGGTGCTGCGACTGAGTGCCTCGCCCTTCGGCGGGCTCGGAGCGCTCCCCTAAGGTTCGGACAGTTGCATTCGACCTGGAGGAAGCAATGTCAGACCTGTTCTCGATCAATGGCAAGACCGCGCTCGTCACCGGCGGGAGCCGTGGCATCGGCGAGATGATCGTCCGCGGATACGTCGACGCGGGCGTGAAGGTCTACCTCTCCTCGCGCAAGGCGGACGCGTGCGAGTCGCTGGCCGAGGAGCTGCGCGACGCGGGTGGGGACGTGACCGCCCTGCCAGCGGACCTGTCGACAGAGAAGGGGTGCCGAGACCTCGCCGGCGAGCTCGAGAGCCGCGAAGCGAAGCTCGACATCCTCGTCAACAACGCCGGGGCCACGTGGGGCGCACCGATCGAGGAATTTGACGAGGCGGCGTGGGAGCGGGTCCTCTCCCTCAACGTGAAGGGCGTCTTCCACACGACCAAGTACCTGCTCGACCTGCTCACGGCGGCGTCCACGACCGAGGACCCGGCGAGGGTCATCAACATCGGCTCGATCGACGGTATCCAGGTGCCGATGATGGAGACGTATTCGTACTCGGCGTCCAAGGCGGCGGTGCACCAGCTCACGCGGCACCTGGCCAGACGACTGGCGCCGGCGATCACAGTGAACGCGATCGCACCGGGGCCCTTCCCGTCGAAGATGATGCGCTCGACCCTCGAGGCGTTCGGGGACCAGATCATCGAGTCGGCCCCGATGAAGCGGATCGGGAGGCCTTCGGACATCGTGGGAGCCGCGATCTACCTGGCCTCGCCCGCCGCCTCCTACGTGACGGGCGTGATCCTTCCCGTTGATGGAGGCATCGCGACCGTCGGGTGATCCCGGCGACCGATTCCGAGATCGATCACACGGCCGGAGGGGTGCCCAGCGTCACGGGAATCGTGAGGTGCTGGGTGCCGCGGATGATCCCGACCTGGACGACCTCGCCGGGATTCGACTTCGCCATGACAGCCGAGACCTGTGCTGCGGTCTTGATCTGCGTGGAGCCGATCGAGACGATCACGTCGCCCTGCTGGATGCCTGCATTGGCCGCGGGCAGCCCTTGTTGGATCTCGACCACGACCGCGCCGGTCGTGGTCGACAGGTTGTACTGGGCCGCGAGAGAGCGTGAGTTGGTCTCGATGTAGACGCCGAGGTAGCCGCCCTTTCGAGCATGCTCGGACCCGCCCTTCAGCAGCGACGGGATCAGCGAAAGGACGCGGGCGGAGGGGATGGCGAAGCCGATGTTCTGGGCGTTGGTGCCGTCGCTCGTCGTCCCGGCGACGGCCGTGTTCATCCCGATGACGCGCCCGCTCGAGTCGAGCAGCGGCCCTCCCGAGTTTCCAGGGTTGATCGCCGCGTCCGTCTGGATCATGTTGTTCAGGGTCTCGGTCGACGTGCTGGTCGAGTCCCCCGCGGTGACCGTCCTGCCCAGAGCCGACACGATGCCCTGGGTGACCGTCGGCGTCGTCGCGGACAGGCCGAGGGCGTTGCCGATGGCGACGACGGCGTCACCCACGACGAGGCTCTTGGAGTTGCCGAAGGTCACCGTCGGCAGCCCGCTCACGCCCTCGATCTGCAGCAGCGCGACGTCGGCCGAGGGATCCGTGCCCACCAGCTTCGCTGGCAGGACCGCTGTCGTGCCGGTCCGGGTCACGGTGATCGTCCCACCCTGCAGCGCTGCGGCGATCACGTGGTTGTTGGTGACGACGAGGCCGTCGCTTGAGACGATCATGCCCGAACCCTCGTCCTCCTCCTGGGCGCTGTTCACCGTCACGGACACGACGGACGGCGACACCCGGTCGACCAGTGCCGGGATCGAGGTGCCCGACGCGAGGATCGCGGCACCTGGCGCCGACGTGTTCGACTGGATCGTGACTGACTGCGATGTGTTCGATGAGCTGTTGCGGGTGAGCCACCCCACTCCCCCGCCGACGATGCCGCCCACGAGCGCGGCCACGAGGACGAGCGCGAGCCATGGGCTTCTCTGGCGGTCCTCGGTTGCCTGGTCCGCTGCACCGGCCCCCGCGGCGCCTGCAGCGACGGGGATGGCCGGCCAGGCGACCTGGCTCGCGGTGGGCGCCTCGTTGGCGGCCGTGTCAGCGGATGCGAACTCCCAGTTGGGTGCCGGCGGGGCCCACTGCGTCGGCGCCGGGGCGATGCCCTCGGGCGGCGTCACGTCACCAGATGCACCGGCAACGGAGCCGCGTGAAGCAAGGTCCGTGGTCGGATTGGACTCGACGGCGTCCTGGCCATCATGGGGATCCTGCGGGGACGGGCTCTCGACGGGGGTTTGGCTGTGCGCGACCTCGATCGGGTCGACTGTCAGCTCGGAATCCGGGCGCTTGTCACCGTCGCGGGGCTGGTCTGCGCTGAAGTCGCTCATTGGTCCTCCTGGCGTCTCCGCCGAACATTCCCTGTGGGTCCCCATCCCCACTGCCTTTCGCATGGTAGGTCTCGAATTGAGAATTTCAGCCCCCGTTCAGGAACTTCTTAGCCAAGCGGCTAAGTTGGCTCGCCGTGGCACGCCGCATCGAAATCGAGCTCACAAGCAAACTGCAGGACGGTGGCTACACCTGGCGCGCAGCCGGTGCACGCCAGCCCAAGGGCGTCGTCGACGCAGGTCTGGTTCCCGATGGCGCGGCGGTCGGTGAGGTCTATCGCGCGGAGGTCGAGAGCGGCATCGACGGGGTCGAGGTCCAGTCGATCCTCCCCCGCAAGCAGGCCACGCCCCTCGACCCGAGGGGCGAGCGCATCCAGGTGATCGGGACGCCGAAGAGCGAGCCGGACATCCAGGTGACGCTGGCGTCGAAGAAGGGGCGTCGCAGCGATGGCCCGCGTGAACGGGGTCGCGGGGACGAGCGCGGACCTCGTCCGCCTCGTGGCCCGCGCGAGGGCGCGCGCGGTGCCGCGGCCGGCGCGGATCGTGGTCGCCCTGAGGGGCGCTCCGACCGAGCGCGTCCGGACAGGCCCGCGGGCGCGGAGCGTGCTGCACGTGCGGGTGCCCCGAGCAGTTCCGGTGGTGTCGGTCGCTCCGACCGTCCTGACCGCGCAGCGAGCGGCCGGACGTCGACGGGTCGACCAGGTTCCGAGCGAGGTGGTGCGGACCGGGGCAGGTCGGATCGTCGCGACACGAGACGGCCTCCCGAGATGCCGACCTCGACCGTCTACCGCAACGCGATGCTCGCGACGCTGCGTCCCGAGCAGCTGCCCATTGCAGAGCAGCTGCTCCGCGGCGGGCTGCCGGCCGTGCGCCAGGCGATCGACGAGCAGAACCGGGCCTCCGCCGCGCAGGGCCGTCCCATCGTGGCGCCCGAGACCATCCTCACGATCGCCGAGGACCTGCTCCCCCTCACCTCGCTCGCTGCGTGGAAGGACCGCGCAGCGGCCGCCCAGCAGATGGGTGCGACGATCCGGGTCCGTGACCTCCGGGCGGTTGTGACGTCCGCGAGGACCGTCACCCTCGACGAGGAGGGACGCGCGACCTTGAAGGATCTGCAGGGCAAGCTCCACGTGAAGACCGAGGAGCTGCGCGTGCTGTGGGTCAAGCGCATCGAGTCCGCCCTCGACGACAACCGCGTCGCAGATGCGCTCGAGACGGTCTCACGCGCGCCGGACCCGGGCACCCGCTGCCCGGCGGAGCTTGCGACGAGGCTCGCCGAGGCGGCCAGCGCAGCGCTCACCGCTGACCTTCCCCCGCAGGCATGGAACTCACTCCTGGAGGCCGTCGTCGCCTCGCCGGTGCGTCGGTCCGTCAAGCCCGTGGGCATCCCCGCCCATGAGGAGTGCCAGGCTGCGGCGGTCCGCGCAGCGGGTCACGTCCCGGCGCTGGCCAAGCTGCTCGGCATGCGCATCCCCCCGCCGCCGCCGCCATCGGCCGCGAAGCGCCCTGCGCTCAGCGGTCGTCGCTCATCCTGAGAAGCCTGGCGCGGAACCCCGCTGCCTCGAGCAGCGACTTCACCGTCTGATCTCCTGGCAGCGCCAGCGCCTCGAACCGCGCGCGCTGGTCCGAGGCGAGCGCCTGGGCGGCAGCCAGCAGCTCGCTGCCGATCCGGCGCCGCCTGAGGGATCGCTCGGTATGGATCCCGAGCAGGTCGATGCCGTCATCTGAGTGCACGAGGACGGCGAAGGCGACGAGACGGCCCTCAAGCTCGGCGACGAGTGTCGTGGCGCCCAGCGACGTGCCCGCGCACAGCGCGGCCGTGAGCGCGTCAGGCGACGTCGAGGCGGGCAGCCCGAGCTCTGTGAGCAGGAAGGCCCCGCCTCGCAGCTGGAGGAGCCTTTCGAGCGCATCGCCGACGAGCGGGAGGAGTTCCTCGATGTCCGCGATCTGCGCTGTGCGGACCTCGAGGTCAGGCACCGCTGTCGTCGAGCTGCGCGAGCTTGCGCAAGATCGTCTGGCGGTTCCTCGCAGCCGCCTCGTACTGCGCGACGCGCGTGCGCTCCGCTGCATTGAGCCCGGGGAGCAGCGGGACGATCTGGGACGCCGACAGCACGTCGTAGTCGGCGATGACGTCGTCGGGCGGAGGCCCGGCGTCGCGGCGGGCCTCCGGGTGCGTGTCACGGCGTGCGTGGGGTGCTCCCGGCGAGGATGACGGCTCGCTGTCGGTCCGGCGCCGGAACTCAGCGGCGCCGAAGCGGACGGAGAGCTCGCCGAGGGCCCTCGCCTGGCGAAGCGCGGTGTCGACTCGCGCGCGTCCGCGAAGGGCGGCACCCTTCGGATCGCCGAGCACGTTGAACGCCGCGTCGATTGGAGCGAAGACGAGCAGCTCGATGATGTTGGGCTCGGGCCGCTGGGCCTCCTCGTCGATTGGATCAGACACAGTCACGGCACAGCTGCCGCTTCGGGTCGGCGAGTTGGCTCGACTTCTTGATGAGGAAGCAGTTCGAGCAGCGGAACTCGTCGGCCTGCTTCGGAAGCACGGTGTCCGGCTTCTCCGTGCGGTCCTCGGCGTCGACGCCCTCCTCGTCCTCGGGCTCGTCCTCGACCACCATCCGGCTCTTCAGGATCTCGTCGAGGGACTCCTCGACATCATCCTCGTTCAGCAGCTCGATGTCGTCGTCCTCGCCCTCGACTGCGGGGCGCTCGACGGCCTCTGCCTCCTCGACGGCCTCCTCGTCCTCCTCGACGACCAGGACGTCCTCGTCGTCGTCGCCGAGCACGACGACTTCGTCGTCCTCAAGCTCGTCGTCCAGTTCCGCGTCGATCTCCGATTCGTCGATTTCGACGAGCTCGTCGAGCTCTCCTTCGGTCTCCTCGGCGTCAAACTCTTGGGTCATGAATTCCTCTGGTCGAGATGCGCGGAGGATCATATATGCCGTTCAGGGCGGAGAATCGGTGGGGCCGCGCGACCGTTGGGGTGAAGGCGGGGCCCGGGGACCTTTGGTGCCGTCGATGCGGGCGCAAATCGCACGCCCGCGTCGACGTTGTCTACTCGGTCTCCCGGGCCTCTCCTCCGCCCTCGAATGCGTCCGACTTGTCGCTTGCTCTCGCAGGTGGCGAACCGGGTCGCGTCGGGATTATTGCAACGCGACCGTTCCGTGTCAAAGGTGACACGCCGGGCCGCTCAGCGCCCGCTCAGCCGCCGGGCGTCCGACCGAGGCGACGGGCCTCGGCGCGTCGCTCGCCCTCGAGGCGCTCGAGGTCGGTGACCCCGTAGTCGACGTGCGACATGGCCTCGGCGAGGGCCCTGTGGCCCGCGACCGAGGCGATCTGACGGTGCATCTCCTGGGCGACCCGCCGGTAGGACGGATGGCCCTGTGGGCCGCTGCGCAGCTCCAGGACGTGCATGGCCTCGCGGGCGTTCATCTGCATCACGTATCGGATGCGGTAGGCGAGGGCCACCGCGTAGCCGGCCTCGTCGGGGAGGTGCGCGCTGATCGCGTCGTGCAGGGCGAGGGACCGTCCGAGCGAGTCGACGTAGGTGTCCGCGCACCCGGCCTCCTCCAAGGTGGCGGGCACGTCGTAGCCGAGCTCGCACCCGAGGGGCTGCCAGTCGACGGTGCAGAGGCGGTGGCGCTGGAGGTCCCGGAAGGCCCCGTAGTCAGTGACGAGCTCGAACCGGTAATCCGTCCGCTCGAAGGCCCGACCGGGCCGGTGGCGGCGGTTCGACCGGTCCCCCACGTACGCGGCGAGCAGGGAGACCTTCTCGTCGTGGCTCAGCGCCCGCACGGCGGCGAGTATCGAGGCCTCGGAGCCCGCGGCGTGGGCGAAGCAGGCCGCGGCGAGCACCTTGTCCTCGCCGTCGGGGTCGAAGTCGAGGAGGAGGACCTCGGGAGCCTCGGGCTGATCGCCCGGGTCGGGGTCAAGCAGCTGATGCACGCGGTGCGCAGTCGCCTCGCGGGTGTCGGCGAGGTAGTCGGACCACTCGCCGCCGCGCTCGGGCACGTCGACACGGCGCAGGAAGGACGGAATGACCTTGCGAAGCTCGGTGAGCATCATCGCGGCGTACGCGCGGGCCTCGGGCAGCGGATGCGCGCGCATCCGGAGCAGCAGCTGCTCGTAGCCCTGCCCCGTCCCGTAGATGCCGACGTTGGAGAGCGACGCGGCGGGCAGGATCCCCCGCACAGCGTCGAGTGCCTTGGCCCTGACCGCCTGGCGGTGGACGAAGTCGCTGTCCTCGTCGGACTTGGGGTACCGCGTGTGCAGCCACGACTGGACGGCGCCGAGCAGGGCGCCGTAGGTGTCGAACATGCGGTCCATGTCACCCACGTACCGGGCTCCCAGCGGCGAGTCGAGGACGTTGGGCGGGCGGTAGTAGCGGTAGTGGCCCGAGGGGAGCCGCTGGTCGTACGCGAGGTAGCGCGTCGACTGCTCGAGGTAGCTCATCAGCCGGCCCCACTCGAGGATCTTGGTCAGCAGGTTGCTCGACTGCTCGCAGGCGAGGTGCACGCCGCCGAGCTGGGCGACCGAGTCGTCGCCGTACTCGAAGAAGACCCGCTCGTAGAGCTCCTCGGCGCGTCGGAGTCCGACGGTCGCGTCGAAGGTCACGTCGCCCGTCAGGTCCAGGTCCCCCACGAACTCGTCGAGGAACAGCCGGCGGAGGGACTTGGGGCTCCGCGAGTACCGAGCGAAGAGGGCTCCCTTCACGACCTCGGGGAGGTTGACGAGGGCGAACACGGGCTGGTCCAGGTTCGTGAAGTACCGGCGCAGGATGCCCGATTCCTCCTCCGTGAACTGCTCCGAGACGTAGGGATGCATGGAAACTCGACCTTAGATGCCGGCCTGCGCCGGATCGGTGAATGTCGGTGCCAGGTGCGCCACCACGCTCCGGACGAGCAGCCGGACCGCCTCGTCGGCGCTCGCCGAGACTCCGGGATCGTCGGTCAGGCGGGCCACCTGCTCGCAGAGGTCCGCCACTTGCCGCACGATGCGCACAAAGTCCCCCGGTGCCACCTCGCCGGCGTCCCGGGCCACGATGGCCAGGGCGTCGCTCAGGGAGGCTCCGCGGGCCCAGGCGCTGATCGAGGCGGCCGCTTGGGGCTCGGGGTACTTCGTGTGGGGCACGAGGTGGATCTCCTCGATGCCCGACAGTCGAGCCGAGAGGAGGGAGAGCGCGCCGAGCCGGTCGTCGAGCACGGCCCGGCGCTGCTGTCCCAGGCGGTCCTTCACGGGGGCCCGGCGCCCCTTGGAGGCGGGTGCGTGGCCCTGGGCCGCCCTGCGAGCCCGCCGCGGCTCGAAGACGAAGGCCGAGAGCACGCCGGCGATGAGTGAGGGCTCGAGCCCCTCCAAGAGGCCGTCGGCGATGGTCTCGGCGACGAGGAGGTCGGCCTCGTGGTACACGCCGCGGAGGATCCGTCCGGGTTCGGTGAGCTCCCAGCCCTTGACGTACCCGAACTCCTCGAGGACCGCGAGGCGCCGGGCGAGTGTCTCGGTGATGGGCCGGCGCGCCGGGCTCGCGCGGCGGTTCGCCTCGAACTGGGCGTAGCTGCGCGCGAGCACCTCGAGGGCGGTCGGCCTGTCGAACCGCCCGACGAGGTTCGCCGTGAGGTTGTACGTGGGCCGGAACGAGCTGTGGAGGTCCGGCGGGGGCGCCAGGGCCACCCTGGACATGTCCGAGAATGGGGTCTCCGGACTGAAGACGACGACCGAGTGCCCCTCGTCATCCAGGCCGCGCCGCCCGGCACGGCCCGTCAGCTGCATGTACTCCCCCGAGGTGAGCGTCGCGCGCCCCGACCCGCCGTACTTGCTGAACCGCTCGATCACGACGGTCCGGGCTGGCATGTTGATTCCGAGCGAGAGGGTCTCGGTGGCGAACACCGCGCCCAGGAGCCCCTCCGTGAAGCACTGCTCGACTGCCGCCTTCATGGAGGGCACCATGCCCGCATGGTGCGCGGCCACACCGGATTCGAGCGCCTCGAGCCACTCATGCCAACCGAGCGCCTCGAGGTCCTCGTCCCCCAGGTCCGCGGTCTTCTCCTCCGCGATTGCACGGATGCGCCGCCGTGCGGAACGGTCGATCAGGCGGAGGCCCTCGCGGACGCACTGGCGGACGGCGTCCTCGCAGGCAGCCCTGGAGAAGATGAAGTAGATGCAGGGCAGGAGGCCAGTGCGCTCGAGCAGGTCGATGACTTCGGTGCGGCGCGGCCCCCGGATCGGCGACGGCGCGGCCGACCTGCGCTGCTGCCACTGCGGACCGGGTCTCGATCGGCGCGACGATCGCAGCAGCGCGTCGATCCGCCTGCCTTCCGGGCTGATGCTGCGTCCGTCGAGCAGGTCGACGAGCACGCTCGAGGGATCGCCGCGGCGGACGATCGCGACGTGGTGGTGCAGGTCGATCGGCCGGTTCCGCTCCACGATCACCTTGAGGCCGCCGCGCACGGAGCGAAGCCACTCCCCCAGCACGCTCGCATTCGCGACGGTCGCCGAGAGGCAGATGAACGTGACATCGGGCGGGGTGAGGATCAGCACCTCCTCCCAGACGCCGCCGCGATAGGGATCCTGCAGGAAGTGGACCTCGTCGAGGATGACGACGCCCAGGCCCTCCAGCTGGTGCGACTCCGTGAGGAGCATGTTGCGGAGCACCTCGGTCGTCATCACGACGATCGGGGCCGAGGGACGGATCGAGGCGTCGCCGGTGAGGAGGCCGACCTCAGTTCGCCGTGCTCCGCGCACAGCTCGGCGAACTTCTGGTTCGAGAGGGCCTTCAGGGGCGTGGTGTAGTACGCCTTGCGCTCCTGGGCGCGGGCCCTGCGCACGCCGTAGGAGGCGACCAGCGTCTTTCCCGATCCGGTCGGGGCGCTCACAGTACTGAGTCCCCGGCGTCGAGCGCGTCGATGGCGTCGACTTGGAAGTCGTCGAGCTCGAAACCGAGCTCGTCGATGAAGTCGTCGCGCATCGAGGCGATGGTCACCTGCCGGCGATCCTGCCGATGGCGATGGCGGCGAAGTAGAAGAACACGAGCGGCACCATCATCACGAGCATGGAGATCGGGTCTCCGCTCGGGGTGAAGACGGCTGCGACTACGGCGATCGCGATGACCGCCCATCGCCACCACCCGAGGAGCTGCCTCGAGGTGACCACGCGGGCGAACTCGAGTGCTACGAGGAGCACGGGGAACTCGAAGGTGACGCCGAACAGCACCATCACGAGGATGATCAGGCTCAGGTACTGGTTCGGGTTGTAGATCGTGATGAGTGAGGGGCCGCCGATGTCCTTCAGGAAGATGAGCGCGTGTTCGAAGCTGAAGTACGCGAGGGCGGCTCCGGCGAGGAAGAGCACGATCGACGAGACGATGAAGGGGATCGCGTAGCGCTTCTCGGTCGGCTTCAGGCCCGGCGTGATGAAGCGCCAGAGCTCCCACAGGACGACCGGGGACGCGAGGACGAGCCCGGAGAACCCCGCGATCTTGAAGCGCAGTGCGAGGCCATCGAGCGGGGCGGTCACATACAGGTCGCAGTGGTTCGGGTACGCGAGGCAGTAGGGCCGCTTGAGCAGGTTGAGAATCTGGGGATACAGGAACCATCCGACGAGTGCCATGACGCTGATCGCGAGGACCGCGACGATCACGCGCTGACGCAGCTCGACCAGGTGCCCGGCGAGGGTCATCGACTCCGGGGAGGGCTTCGGCTCGCGCCGAAGCATGCGGAGGCGCACGCCTAGTTGAGGGATGGGTCGCCCCAGGCGAGGGGCGGCCTCTCGGGGTCCCGGGCGCGAGGCGCGTCGTCAGGCGGCCGGTAGCCCCCGCCGTCGGTGCCCACCGGCTCGTCTGGAGCAGCTGAAGGCGCCGAGCCCTCGTCCGCCAACGCGGCCCTTGCGTCGGCCTCGTCGGCAGTCGCGCGGTCGGCTAGCTGGTTGAGCAGCGAGATGGGCGACCGGGCATAGCGGGCGATGTCCGAGGACCGGGGCAGGTCGGGCACGGTTTCGCGCAGCTCGGACTCGACGCGCTCCTGGAGGGTGCGCAGCGTCTTCCACGCAGCGCCCGCCTGCTTGGCGAACTGGGGCAACTTGTCTGGCCCCAGCACGATCAGGCCGATGACCACGATGATGAGGATCTTGAGCGGGCTCAGGTCGAGCACCGCGTCAGTCTACGAGCGGCCGGGGAGCCCGGATGTTCAGATGGTCCCGAACTGCGACAGCGGCCAGATCTTGAGGATCACCTTGCCGATGATGTCGGATCCCGGGAGGGTCCCCCAGTAGCGCGAGTCACACGAGTTGTTGTGGTTGTCGCCGAGCATGAAGTAGTGGTCCGGCGCGATCCGCTGGGGAACGATCTGGGTGCCGAGCGGGTTCCAGTGCGACCAGGTCTGATGGAGCGGTCGGTGGTTGATGAAGATCGTGTTCCCGCGCGAGGAGATCCATTGACCCGGGAGGCCCACGATCCGCTTCACCAGGTCCGACACCGGCGGACCGCAGTGCTCGTCGGGTGGCGCCTTGAAGACGACGACGTCGCCGGTCTGCGGCGAGCTGAACGTGTAGGCGAGCTTGAAGACCAGGATCCTGTCGCCGATCATGAGCGTCGGTTCCATGGACCCGGACGGAATGAAGAAGGTCTGCAGGACGAAGGTGCGGACCCCGACGGCGAGGAGCGCGGCGACGGCGATGACCGCGATCCACTCGATGAGCCAGCGCCACGGCGACCGCGAGTGCGGGGCCTCCGCTGTGGATTCGGTAGCAGCCGCCTCGGGGGAATGCTCGTCCAGCCCAGCCTCCGCCACGACGAGAGGCTACCGGAACAGCGGTTTGCGTCCCCGGCGAGCCCCTTAGATGGGACCGAACTGCGAGAGCGGCCAGATCTTGAAGACTGCCTCACCGATGATTGAGGACCTCGGAATCGTCCCCCAGTACCGCGAGTCGCACGAGTTCGGCTGGTTGTCGCCGATCATGAAGTAGTGGTTCGCCGGGATCGTCTGGGGGGTGATCGGCTGCACGTCGAGCGGCTGGTAGTGGGCCCACGGCTGCGCCAGCGGCTTGTGGTCGATGAAGATCACGTTCCGCACGGAGGAGATCGTCTCGCCGGGCAGGCCGACGATCCGCTTCACGAGGTCGGGGACGTATGCGTCGCCGCAGTCGACCGCCTCGCTCGCGGGTGCCTTGAACACGACCACGTCTCCGCGCTCGGGGCTGCTGAAGAGATAGGCGAGCTTGAAGACGAGGATCCTGTCGCCGATGTGGAGCGTCGGCTCCATCGACCCTGTCGGGATGAAGTACGTCTGCAGCACGAACGCCCTGACCCCGAAGGCGAGCAGGAGCGCCGCGGCGATGATCGTGACCCACTCGAGCAGCCACACGAGCGGCGGGATCCCTCTCCGTTGGATGTGGGCCTCCTCAGACTGCTCGGGAAGGGAAGGCTCTGTCCCGCCCACCATGAGGTCGTCGGTCACGTGAGATGTCCGTGGCCAAGCGGCCGTGTCGACCGGTCGTGGTCACCGAGCAGGCAACCATCGGTCACAGCGCGTCGATGAGGCGCTCCACGCGCTCATCGTGGCTCTTGAACGGGTCCTTCAGGAGGACCGTCCGCTGCGCCTGGTCGTTCAGCTTCAGGTGGACCCAGTCGACCGTGTAGTCGCGACGCCGCTCCTTGGCGCGCTTCACGAACGCGCCACGGAGCCGAGCGCGCGTGGTCTGCGGCGGAACCGTCGTCGCCTCCGAGATCGTCTCGTCGGTCGTGGTCCGCTCCACGAGCCCCCGGCGCTGCATCTTGTAGAAGAGCCCCCTCGTGCGGTCGATGTCGTGATAGCGCAGGTCCACGAGGGACACCATCGGATGCGAGAGCGGGATGTCGTGCCTTTCGCGGACGTCCTCGATGAGCCGGTACTTCATGACCCAGTCGATCTCGCGGTCGAGCGACATGGGGTCGCGCTCGATGCCCGTGACGCAGTGCTGCCACATCTCGAGCGCCTGCTTCAGGTCGGGGGGCAGCCCGCGGCGCTCCGAGAACCGGATGGCCCGCTCCAGGTACTCGCTCTGGATCTCGAGTGCGCTGATCTCGCGGCCATTGGCCAGTCGCACCTTGCGCCGGCACGTCGGGTCCTGGGAGATCTCGCGGATCGCGCGGATCGGGTTCTCCAAGGTGAGGTCGCGCAGCACCGTCGAGCTGTCCTCGACCATCGCGAGCATCAGGCTCGTCGCCCCGACCTTCAAGTACGTCGCGTACTCGGACATGTTCGAGTCGCCGACGATGACGTGGAGCCGGCGGTAGCGCTCGGCGTCTGCGTGCGGCTCGTCACGCGTGTTGATGATCGGACGGCTCCGGGTCGTGGCCGAGGAGACGGACTCCCAGATGTGTTCGGCTCGCTGGCTGATGCAGTAGGCCGGGCCCTTGGCGGTGTGCAGGACCTTGCCGGCACCCGAGTAGATCTGGCGGCTGATGAGGAACGGGATGAGAACCTCGTTGAGCCGGGTCCGCTCGTCGTCGCGCACGGAGAGGTAGTTCTCGTGGCAGCCGTAGGAGTTGCCGGCGGAGTCCGTGTTGTTCTTGAAGAGGAAGACCTCGCCCTTGATCCCGTCCTCGTGGAGCCGGGCCTGGGCGCCCTGGACCAGCCCGGACAGAATCCACTCCCCCGCCTTGTCCTGCGCGACGAGGTCCTCGAGCTGGTCGCACTCGGCTGTCGCGTACTCGGGATGGCTGCCCACGTCGAGGTACAGCCTCGACCCGTTCTCCAGGAAGACGTTGCTCGAGCGTCCCCAGTGAACGACGCGGCGGAACAGGTGCCGGGCGACCTCGTCCGGGCTTAGACGGCGTTGGCCCCGATAGGCGAAGGTGACGCCGAACTCGCTCTCGAGGCCGAAGATGCGGTGCTCCACGGTTCTGACCGTAGTTGGAGCGGCGGGCGGAGTGGCTCAGCCCTGCAGCAGCGGGGTCACCTCGGCGTCGTCCAGGCGCCGGAACGTGCGCCGGTGGCCGATGTCCGAGAGCACCGCGACCTCGAGGTCGCCCGCGACGAGCGCCCGGTCGGGACCGGCCAGCGCGAGAACCGAGTGACGCAGCGCTTCGCCGATGGACCAGTCCTGACGGGCCTCCTCGGAGAACCGCGCCCGGATCGCTTCTGCGTCGCCGCCGAGCACCGCAAAGCCCGACTCGTCGGTGATGGTGCCCTCGTAAGCGACGCGGAACAGCTGTGGTCCACGGCCGGGACCGCCGAGCTCCGCAACCAGGATCTCGACCTCGAGCGGCTTCATCTCATGGGTGAAGGTGTTCCCGAGGTACTGCGCATACAGGTTGGCCAGGGAGCGGGCGTCGACGTCCTCCCGGCTGAACGCGTACCCCTTCGTGTCCGCATGGCGCACCCCTGCGACCCGGAGCTGGTCGTACTCGTTGAACTTGCCGACGCCGGCGAATGCGATCCGGTCGTAGATCTCAGCGATCTTGTGGAGCGTCGATGACGGGTTCTCCGCGACGAGGAGGATGCCGGCGTCGTAGATGGTCGCGACGAGGGCCCGACCGCGCGCGATGCCCTTCTGGGCGTACTCGGCCCTGTCCTTCATTACCTGCTCGGGCGCCACGTAGTACGGCATTGTCATCGCAGCGTGCCCTCCGCATTTCCGTTGGACGCCCTGCGGCGCTCGATGATCGCACCGAAGCGCTCCGCGACATCCTCGTCGTCGAGCTGGACGTAGCCGTCGGCTGTCACGGTGGCGACAACAGGGTAGATGCCACGTACCGAGTCCGGCCCGCCCGTCGCGCTGTCAGCATCCGCGGCCTCGTAGAGCGAGAGGATCGCGAGTTCGATCGCCTCGTCGCGCGGCATCGCGTCGCGGTAGCCGAGGCGGATCGTCGTGCGCGCGTAGGTCCCCCCGGAGCCAGTGGTCTGGAAGTCCGCCTCCTCGTACTGACCACCTGCGGCGTCGTAGTCAAAGATGCGGCCGGTCTGCCTGGTCAGGTCGTAGCCGCAGAACAGCGGGACGACGACGAAGCCCTGCATGGCCATGCCGAGGTTTGTTCGGACCATCTGCGCGAGCTGGTTGGCCTTGCCCTCGAGGGACAGGGCGACCCCTTCGACCTTCTCGTAATGTTCGAGCTGGACCTGGAAGAGCCGGACCATCTCGGTCGCAATCGCAGCGGAACCGGAGATCGCGACTGCCGAGTACCGGTCCGCGGGGAAGACCTTGTCCATCGATCGGTGGGCGATGACATTGCCCGCCGTCGCGCGGCGGTCCCCTGCCATGATGACCCCGTCGGCGTACCGAAGGGAGACGACGGTGGTGGCGTGGGCGAGGTTGAGATCCGCCTCGGGGATCGTTGGGAAGCCCGACCCGGTCCGCTGCACGAGCGCGGAGAAGTCAGGTCCCGGGTCGACCCGGGGATCGAACATGGGAAGCCCCACTACTGGCCGCCCTTTTGAACGTAGTTGCGGACGAACTCCTCCGCGTTGTCCTCGAGCACCTCGTCGATCTCGTCGAGCAGATCGTCCAGGTCCGCCTTCAGCCGGTCGCCACGCTCGGTCGGCGCCGCGGCGGCATCCTCCACGGTCTCAGTCGACCGCTCCTTGGTGGTCTTCTTCTTCTGCTCCTGCTCTGGCATAACTCCCGCTTTCCGTCTAAGACCCAAGCTCATCGAGGAGCTCGGAGGCGGACTCACACCGTGTCAGCAATGCCTCGGTGTGAAGTGCCGTGCCCCTAAGGGGATCCATCATAGGGACGCGCCGGAGCGGATCGTCGCCGAGGTCGAAGACCAGTGAATCCCAGTTCGCGGTGACGATCTCTGCGGGGAAACGCTTGAGGCAGGTCCCGCGGAAGAATGCGCGGGTGTCCCTGGGCGGATCCGAGACTGCGGCCGACGTCGACGCCTCGTCGACGAGGACCTCGAGCCCCGCACGCTGGGCAAGGGAGCGCTCCGGCCGAAGGTCGTGGTACTGGAGGTCGAGCGCCCGCAACTTTGGATCGTTCGCGTCCAGCCCGTGACGGGCCTGGAACCCCTCGACGAGACGCCGCTTCGCGATCCAGTCGACGGTCGTCGCGAGCGAGGACGGGTCCGTGCGCAGGCCCTCGATGGCGCTGAGCCAGCGCGACAGGATCGCCTCGGCCTCGGCATCCCCGCCGACGCACGCAGCTCCGCCCTGGTCGACGTAGCGGTGTGCCAGTTCGTAGAGCGACGCCTGCACGTCGAGGGCGCTGCTCTGGCGCCCGCTGGCAGTCTCGAACTTGGCGGACAGATCGAGGTCCACTGAGAGCTCGTGGATCGTGCGCACAGGGTCGGCAGGGAGCTCGGGGAACGCGTCGACGCCCAGGTCCTCGAGCGCGCCGAGGAGCAGCGCGGTCGTCCCCACCTTGAGGAACGTGGCGACCTGTGAGAGGTTCGCGTCACCGACGATGATGTGCAGTCGTCGGTACCGGCGCGCATCGCCATGAGGCTCGTCCCTCGTGTTCACGATCGGCCGCTTGAGCGTGGTCTCGAGGCCGATCACCTCCTCGATGAACTCAGCTCGCTGGGAGACCTGGAAACCGATGCCGCTCGAGCGGAAGGCACTCGTCTCGCCTCCCACCTTGCCTGCACCGCAGTAGACGATCCTCGTGACGAGGTGGGGAACCATCGCCCGGACGACGTCGGCGAAGGGAACCGTGCGGTCCACGAGGAAGTTCTCATGGCAGCCGTACGAGTTGCCCTTGCCGTCGGAGTTGTTCTTGTAGACGACGATCTCTGAGGAACCGGGGATGCGCTCGCGCGCGGCGCGCATCGACTCGCGCAGCACGTGCTCACCGGCGACGTCGAATCGGACTGCCTCGGTCGGCGTGCGGCACTCGGGCGACGAGTATTCGGGATGCGCATGGTCGACGTAGAAGCGCGCCCCGTTCGTGAGGACTGTGTTGGCGAGGTGGGTCTCCACCATGGGTGCCATACCCGAGAGCATTGCCATGCCCCGGGCGTCGAGGCCAGGACTCTCGTCCTCGAAGTCCCACGCGGTGCGCTGCGACACGGCCGCCGCGTAGGAGTTCACGAGGACGCTAGACGCGCTGATGGGATCCGGGTCCGTGCCCGTCGCGTGGACGCCGTACTCCGTCTCGATCCCGATGACCTTCGCGACGCTCATCGCACTAGAGGTATTGCCCCGTGCCCACGTGCTCGATCGACCGGCCGCCGACGGGATCGGCGTCCTCCTGGGCGATCAGGGTCCTCACGTAGACGATGCGCTCGCCCTTCTTCCCCGAGATGCGAGCCCAGTCGTCGGGGTTCGTCGTGTTGGGAAGGTCCTCGTTCTCCTTGTACTCCTGGCGGATCGAGGCGAACAGGTCGTCGACCCGCACGCCGCGCCCGCTCTTGGCGATCTCCCGCTTGACTGCGAGCTTCTTCGCCCGTCGCACGATGTTCTCGATCATCGCTCCTGAGGCGAAGTCCTTGAAGTACAGGATCTCCTTGTCACCGTTCTGGTAGGTGACCTCGAGGAACCGGTTGGACTCGTCGTCGCGGTACATCTCGCCGACCGTCTCTTCGATCATGGCCTGGCAGGCCTTGGAGGGGTCGCCGCCGCCGAGGTCGCGGACCGTGTCCACGTCGAGGGGAATCTCGGCGGTCAGGTAGCGCGAGAAGATCTGCGCGGCGGCTGTCGCGTCCGGCCGCTCGATCTTGATCTTCACATCGAGGCGTCCGGGCCGCAGGATGGCCGGATCTATCAGGTCCTCGCGGTTGGTCGCGCCGATGACGATCACGTCGCGGAGGGTTTCGACCCCGTCGATCTCAGCCAGCAGCTGCGGGACGATCGTCGACTCCATGTCCGAGCTGATCCCCGTCCCACGGGTGCGAAACAGCGAATCCATCTCGTCGAAGAAGACGATGACCGGCACCCCCTCCTCGGCCTTCTCGCGGGCGCGTTCGAAGACGAGGCGGATCTGGCGCTCTGTCTCCCCGACGTACTTGTTGAGGAGCTCGGGACCCTTGATGTTGAGGAAGTAGCTTCGGACGTTCGCGTTCCCCGTGAGCGCCGCCACCTTCTTTGCGAGCGAATTCGCGACCGCCTTGGCGATGAGTGTCTTGCCGCAGCCCGGGGGGCCGTACAAGAGGATTCCCTTGGGCGCGGGCAGCAGGTATTCCGCGAAGAGCTCGCGGTGCAAGTACGGGAGCTCGACGGCGTCTGTGATGGCCTCGATCTGCACGTCCAGCCCACCGACGTCCTCGTAGCTGACGTCGGGGACCTCCTCGAGGACCAGCTCCTCGACCTGCTGGCGGGGCAGCTTCTCGACGAGGAGCCCTGACCGAAGGTCCATGAGGACGGCATCGCCCGCGCGCATCTTGATGCCCCGGAGGGAATCGGCGATCTCGGCGACACGCTCCTCGTCCCCGCGCCCGTAGATGAGGGCGCGCCGGCCGTCGTCCAGGACTTCCTTCATGGTGACGACCTCGCCGCTGCGCTCGGGCTCGCGTGCCTCGATGACGTTCAGTGATTCGTTGAGCACGACCTCGTCGCCCCGCTGCAGCTGGCCGGGGTCGAGGTTCGGGTGGAGCGCCACGCGCATCTTGCGACCAGAGGCGAAGACGTCGACGGAGCCGTCCGGATTGAGGCCGAGGTACGTGCCGTACGCCGCCGGAGGCTGCGTGAGCTTCTCCACCTCCTCGCGCAGCAGCGCGAGCTGCTCCTTGGCCTGCTGCAGCGTGTAGGTGAGCTTCTCGTTCTGCGACACCGCCTGCTGCAGCTGCCCTCGTGTCTCGAGGAGCCGCTCCTCGAGGGCTTCTATGCGAGACGGCTGCTCCTCGAGCCGCCGCTGGATCGCGTTCATCTCCTCGAAGGTCGCAGCGAGCCGGGCGGCCTCATCCTGCTCGCCGCCACCAGTTGTCCCGTCGTGGCCAAGGGAATCCATGCCGCCTCCTGGTCTCCATGCCACCCTACCGGGGACCCCCACGAGCCGCTGATCGCTGGGTACGCCCCCGGCGCAAGTACAATCGGTTCCACCTAAATGGTGCAACATCGGCGAAGGGCGCGACATGAAGGTGTGGATCGATCAGGACCTGTGCACCGGGGACGGTCTCTGCGAGGAGATCTGCCCGGACGTCTTCACCCTGCTTGACGACGGTCTCGCCTACGTGAAGGACGGAGCAGCGGTCCAGAACGATCCAGGTGGGGCAGCCGGAATGGTGACGGTCACCACCGAGCTCGAGGACGCGGTCGTGGAGGCCTCAGAGGAGTGCCCCGGCGAGTGCATCTTCATTGAACGGGACTGAAGCCCTCCGCTGCGGCCTCGACGGTCAGGCGCCTCGCGGTCGTGAGGAAGCCGGTGTGCGCAACCATCCGATGGTCCGGACGCACTGAGCGCTTCTCGATGTGCCAGGTGCGCCGAAGCAGCTCGGAGCTCTCGGCGAGGCCCCACGGTCCTGCCGTCATCGCCTCTCTGAGCTGTGCCGTCTGATTGATCGTCGGCAAGTACGCGAGCAGGATCCCGCCCGGGCGGAGTGCCTCGGCCGCCTGGGGCAGCACGGCCCAGGGCTCGGGCATGTCCAGCACGATCCGATCCAGCGCCCGCTCGTCGATCCCCTCGGTGACGTCGCGGATCTCGATGCGGTAGTCGACGTCCTCGCCCAGCAGGCCGACGACGTTCTCGCGGGCCCTGAGCGCGAACTCCTCGCGAAGCTCGTAGCCAATCACCGTTGCGCCAGCGCGCAACAGGGTCATCGACAGCGCACCGGAGCCCACACCGGCCTCGAGGACCGTCATGCCTGGTCCGATGTCAGCGGCGAGCAGGATGGCCCCGAGATCCTTCGGGTAGATCACCTGCGCTCCACGCGGCATCTTGAGGACCACGTCGGCCAGCGTCGGCCTGAGGACGAGGAAGTGGCGACCGTTGTTTGCGGCCACAATCGACCCCTCGTCGTGGCCGATGATCTGGTCGTGCTCGACGATTCCCGCGTGGGTGTGGAACTCGGCGCTCGTCCGCAGTTTGACCAGGTAGTGGCGGTCTTTCGCGTCGACGAGCAGCACCCGCTCCCCCGCACGTAGCGGGGCGATCGGCTCAACCACTCAGCGTTCCGGCTTCCGGACCGCGATGGTGAGCTGCTGACCCTCTTTCACCTTGATGCGCTCGAAGCGCTCGTCGTCGCGGAGTGCGTCGCGCATGAGGTAGGCGGAGAGGGCAATGACCAGCCACGGCCACGTGCTTGGAGCCATCCCCCGTCGCATGCTCTTGGAGATGATCCTGCTCAACCGCGGCTCGAGAGCCATCCACGCCCACGAACTCGCCATGGTCCGCTGAAGCCGCGGATTGAAGACACGGGACTCAAACGCCACGTCGGATCAGATCCTTCGGATCTCGACGAATGATGCCCGGCGACGCCCTCGGCGA
This sequence comes from uncultured Acidimicrobiaceae bacterium, assembly GCA_963841965.1. Classification (GTDB taxonomy): domain Bacteria; phylum Actinomycetota; class Acidimicrobiia; order Acidimicrobiales; family RAAP-2; genus Palsa-459. Next base: position 166,083 of record CAWJES010000001.1, read on the forward strand.
CGCCCGAGCAGGAACGCGAAGGTCAGCGCGAGGACCGACAGTGCCCCCGCAACCCCGATCGTTGGCGCCGCGTATTGGCGCATCGTCCGCTCTCCCTCTCCGAAGAGCTCCTGGAGGGACGCTTCGACCTGCGCGCGCTCGATGTGCTGCGGTGCGGTCATCGCGTCTCCTTCTGTGGGACTGGGCGACGGCGGCGTGCCGGGCCGGTCACGATTCGCAGGACCGTGAGGACGATGACGCACGCCGCCACGATCACGACGATCAGATACGGAATCCACGAGAGGTTCCCGTGGAATGCATACGTCTCGCCCTGCAGGAGCCGGAGCAGCGAGATGAGCAGCATTAGGGCACCGGCGCCGACGAAGAAGGAGCCCAGCGTCCCGAACACGACATATCGTCCGAGTATCCGAAGCGGGTCGACAGTCTCCTGGATCAGGTAGTCGCGGACGAGCCGCGTCGTGTCCTGCGTGGTGGCACGCAGACGTGCCGGAATCAATCGTGTCACCCTCGACCACTTCGAAGCCATCGAACCTCCCTGCGGGGAGCCTAGTTTCGCTCACGGTAGAGGTAGGTCGACGTTGCCCGGGCCACGAGCCGACCCTCCGCGTCGGTGACCGACGCCTCCACGAACGCCGTGCGCGCGCCACCCGCGACAACAACGGCGTCGCACGTGAGGACGGTACCGCTCGCGACGGGCGCGAGGAAGCTGATCTTGAGTTCGGCGTTGGCGACCGAGACTCGCCGATCCTGGGCGAACGTCACAGCCGCGGCGCCCATCGACGAGTCTGCGAAGGCAGCGAGGAAGCCACCCTGGACCACTCCTGCGGGGTTCTCGAATCGCTCGTCAGCGAGCATCTGCCAGATGGAGCGGCCCGGAACGCGCTTGTCGATGCAGCGCATGCCCAAGGTGAGGTCGCAATTGGGCGGGACCTGCAGTCGTCGACTCGCCACGGTCCGACACTATTGGACAAAGCGCATCGGCCTCTTCGTCGTGCCGGTCCGCGCGCTCGGTGGAGCTCGGAGGTCCGCAATGGCGGTCGCGCCCCATCCGCTTCGGCACCCCGTACGATGGCGCGGTGGCGAGGCAGCCAGCGGAGGCGACGACGTGAGTGATGCCAGGAAGTTCGTGGAGACCGACGCGCGGGACCTGGCGGTGCGTGCGAGCGCCTTGCGCGATGAGCTGTTCGGGCGGATTGTCACCTACTCTCCGAAGGTCTTCATACCGCTGACCGAGTTGTGCCGCGATCGCTGCGGGTACTGCACGTTCGCCAAGGCGCCCGCACACCTCGACGCGCCCTTCCTTTCGATCGACGAGGTCCTGGCCATCGCGAGCAAGGGGGCAGCGGCGGGGTGCACCGAGGCGTTGTTCACGCTGGGCGAGCGACCGGAGCTGCGCTACCCGAGCGCGAAGGCCTGGCTCGAGGAGCGCGGGCACGACTCGACCGTCTCGTACCTCGCTGACGCATGCGCAGCCGTGCTCGCCGAGACAGGTCTCCTCCCCCACGCGAACGCCGGAGCGCTGCACACGGAGGAACTGGCGGCGCTCCGTCACGTATCGGCCAGCCAGGGCATGATGGTCGAGACGCTTCGAGGCGACCTCGAGGCGCACCGGATCGCACCAGACAAGACGCCGGAGCGCCGGCTCGCGACGCTCGAGAGTGCCGGGCGGTTGCAGATCCCGTTCACAACAGGGCTCCTGGTCGGTATCGGCGAGGACCGCGCGGATCGGATCGAAGCACTCGAGGCGATCGCGGCCAGCCACCGTCGGCACGGCCACATCCAAGAGGTGATCATCCAGAACTTCCTGCCGAAGGACCGCACTGCGATGGCCGAGTGGCCGGCCGCCCCCCTCGAGGAGCTGGTGTGGACGATCGCCGCCGCGCGGCTGATTCTCCCTCACGATGTCCATGTCCAAGCCCCACCGAATCTCGTGGATGATCCGCTCTCGATTCTGAACGCGGGCGCGGACGACCTCGGCGGCATCTCGCCCGTGACGGTCGACCACGTCAATCCTGAGCGTGCCTGGCCGCAGGTCGAGACGCTCGCATCGGTCATCGCGGCCCGGGACTTCGCGCTCACGCCGAGGCTGACGGTGTATCCCGAGTTCGGTGCAGATCCGGTCCGCTGGCTCGATGCGCCGCTGCGGACCCCCGTCCTCCAACTTCGCGATGCCACCGGATACGGCCGCGGGGACACGTGGGTCTCCGGTGGCGCGGAGCGCCCGCCGGTTCGCATGGGTTCTCTGAACCCATCGACGTCCGGGAGGGTCGCTGAGGTGCTTGCCGGGATGCGCATGGGTCAGGAGGCGGGCGAGGAGGAGCTCATCGCTCTCTTCGAGGCGCGTGGGGACGCGGTCGACGCGATCTGCGACGCGGCCGACGCCCTGCGGGCCGAGCGGGTCGGAGAGGACGTCACATTCGTCGTGAACCGCAACATCAACTACACGAACGTCTGCACCTTCAAGTGCAGGTTCTGCGCGTTCTCCAAGGGACCGCTGTCCCTGAACCTGCGGGGCGATCCGTACCTCCTCGATCTCGAGGAGGTCTCGCGCAGGGTTGCCGAGGCCGAGACGGAAGGCGCAACCGAGGTCTGCCTGCAGGGAGGGATCCACCCCTCCTTCGACGGCGACTACTACCTCGACGTGCTGCGGGCTGTCCGTGAGGGCTCGCCGCGCATCCATATCCACGCGTTCAGCGCCCTCGAGGTCTTTGAGGGAGCCCGGCGCTCGGGGATGTCGCTCGCGCAGTACCTCGAGGCACTGAAGGCCGCCGGGCTCAAGACGCTGCCTGGGACCGCGGCCGAGATCCTCGACGACGAGATCCGAAAGGTCCTGTGCCCCGACAAGATCAATACGGAGCAGTGGCTCGAGGTGCATGAGACCGCCCACTCGGTCGGGCTTCGCTCCAATGTCACGATCATGTTCGGCGCCGTCGAGACGCCACGGTCGTGGGCGAGGCACCTGCTCGCCACCCGGGACCTCCAGCGCCGCTCCGGGGGCTTCACCGAATTCGTGCCACTGCCCTTCGTGCACATGGCGACACCGATCTACTTAAAGGGCAATGCGAGGCGCGGTCCGACCTTCCGCGAGGTCCTCCTCATGCATGCGGTCGGCAGGCTCGCCTACGACGGCCTGATCGACAACATCCAGGTGTCCTGGGTGAAGCTCGGCGCCGAGGGGTCCCGCCAGGTGCTTCGATCGGGCGCGAACGACGTCGGTGGGACGCTGATGGACGAGAACATCTCGCGTGCCGCTGGCGCGGAGCACGGACAGCGCATGGGTCGCGAGGAGCTCGAGGCCATCGTGGCCCCGCTCGGCCGGCCACTGCGGCAGCGCACCACCCTCTACGCCCTCGCGGGATGAGCGACGACCTCGCTTTTCGCAGGGCGGTCGATGAGCTTGTCGGCGGCGCGGACCTGACACGGCAGCAGCGTGACCTCGCCGTGTCGATGTTCGAGACCGTGGTCGGGCTGGCCCGGAGCGACTCGGAGATCCTTGACCTGAAGCTCGCCGACACGGCGCTGAAGGAGATGGCCGAGGCGTTCGAGGTCTTCCGTCCGTGGCGCGACGCCCGGAAGGTCACGATGTTCGGATCCGCACGCACGGCTCCAGACGACCCGATCTACGTGCTCGCCCGGGATCTCGCCCGCCACTTGGCTGAGGACGGCTGGATGATCGTGACCGGCGCGGGCCCGGGGATCATGGCCGCAGGCACCGAGGGCGCGGGCAGGGACCGTTCGTTCGGCGTGAACATCCGTCTCCCGCACGAGCAGGGCGCGAACGCGTTCATCGCCCAGGATCCGAAGCTCGTCGAGATGCGGTACTTCTTCACGCGCAAGCTGATGCTCATCAAGGAGTCCCACGCGTACGTGGTGCTCCCTGGGGGCTTCGGCACCCTCGACGAGGCCTTCGAGCTGCTGACCCTTCTCCAGACGGGAAAGGCGGAACCGGCGCCGGTTGTCCTGGTCGAGACCCCCGGGGAGGGGTTCTGGCACGCATGGATGAAGTTCGTTGAGGGAGAGGTCGTCCCGCGCGGGTATGTGTCGGCGACCGACCTCGCGTTCTTTCGCATCGTCTCGAGCGTCGACGAGGCCGCCGCGGAGATCAGCAACTACTACCGGAACTATCACTCTGCCCGCTGGGTCGGGGACCTGCTGATCCTGCGGCTCCAGCGGCTGCCCGACGAGGCGTCGCTCAAGCGGCTCACCGAGGAGTTCGCCGACGTGATCGTGGCAGGACGCATCAAGGCCACCGATCCTCTGCCCCCTGAGCGATCTACGGGCGCGTTCCTCGACCTCGCGAGAGTCTCCCTGCGTTTCGACAAGCAGCACTATGCGCGCCTTCGCGCGCTGATCGACGAGCTCAACACCTTCTAGCGTTTGCCCCCCACTACGGTGCGTGTGTGGATGCAATCGCGACGAGCGGGCTCACGAAGTCGTTTGGCGGGGTGCGCGCGCTCGACGGTCTCGACCTTGTCGTCTCGACGGGCGAGATTCACGGCTTCCTCGGCCCGAACGGCGCCGGAAAGACGACGACGATCCGCGTCCTCCTCGGCATGGTCCGCGGAGACGACGGGTCGGCACAGGTGTTCGGTGCAGATCCATGGAAGGACGCCCTCGACCTGCATCGCAGGATGGCCTTCGTGCCGGGCGAGGTCGATCTCTGGGGACAGCTCACCGGCGAGGAGACGCTGGACTTCCTCGGACGCCTGCGGGGCGGTGTCGACGAGGGGAACCAGCGTGGGCTTGTCGAGCGCTTCGAGCTGGACCTCGCCCGCCGGGTCTCGACCTACTCAAAGGGCAACAGGCAGAAGGTTGCGCTGGTCGCCGCCCTTGCCAGCGGCGCGGAGCTGTTCCTTTTCGATGAGCCGACGGACGGGCTCGATCCGCTCATGGTTGAAGTCTTCCGAGAGGAGGTGCGTCGCTTGCGCGAGTCTGGCCGCACCGTGCTCCTCTCGAGCCATGTCCTCTCCGAGGTCGAGGAGGTCTGCGACAGGGTGACGATCATCAGGGCGGGCCGCACGGTCGAATCCGGCACGCTCGACGCCCTGCGCCACCTCTCGAGGATGGAGGTCACCGCGCGGACCCTCCACGCGGTCGGCAGCCTCGCCGGGCTCGCAGGGGTGCACGCGGTGAAGCAAGACGGGTTGTCGCTGTCCTGTGAAGTCGATGCGGATGCCCTGGACGACCTCCTCGGCCGGTTGCACGCCGCAGGAGTTGCCACTCTCGAGTGCCACCCACCATCGCTCGAGTCGATCTTCCTCAGCCACTACACGCCGGGGGGTCCTGCATCGCGATGACCGCCGCGACGGGAACCGGCACCCTGACGCGGTTCTCGTTGCGCCTCGGCCGTTTCCGAATCGGGACCTGGGTACTCGCACTCGCCCTCATGACCTGGGCCATCGGCCTGAGCCTGAACCGTCTGTACCCGACCGCAGCTTCGCGCGAGCAGTTGGCGAAGCTGGCCGACTCTCCGGCACTGCGGGCGATCCTCGGACCGCTCCTGGCACCGACCTCGACGGGCGGGCTCATCGCCTGGCGCGAGGGTGCGGTCCTGGCGGTGCTGCTCTCCCTCGCGACGACCTTCCTCGTCGTGCTGCGCACACGGGGCGAGGAGCAGTCGGGCCGTGCCGCCGTCATCGCGGCGTGCCCGGTCGGCCGAAGCGCCACAGCCCTGTCGGCAATGCAGGTTGCGGCGGTCCTGGACGCTTCGGCAGGAGCGGCGATCGCACTGGCGCTCGTTGCGCTCTCGCAGCCGGTCGGCGACTCGATCCTGTTCGGACTGGCTCTCGCCCTCATCGCCTGGAGCTTCGGCGCCATCGCCGCCCTCGCAAGCCAGGTGCTGTCGTCGTCCAAGGCGGCCAACGGGTGTGCGGCTGGCGCGGTTGCGGTCAGCTATCTGCTGCTCGCATTAGGCCAGTTGCGCGAGGCCTGGCTGATCTGGCTGACCCCGATCGGCTGGCTCGGCGAGGTGCGGCCGTTCTTCGAACCCCGTCCGGCCGTGCTCGTTATCCCGCTCGCGGTCGGGCTGCTCACGGCCGGCCTCGCGGCATGGCTCGCCGCAGCCCGCGAGCATGGCCGTGGGCTGCGGGCGGAGCCCCGTGCACGGCGCATGCGCCCCGTGCGCTCGGTCGCCGGACTCGCGTGGAGGCTGGAGCGCGTCGTGGTCGCCGTGACCATGGTCGTCGCCCTCGTCTACAGCGCGCTGGTCGGCTCCATGGTCGGATACTTCCGCTCCTTCGCGACCTCGAGCCCCGAGTTCGCAAAGGCGATCGAGCGGCTCGGCGGGACCAGGGTCCTCGAGGATGGCTTCACCACCTTCATGATGCTGTTCGGCGGGATCGCCATGGCGGGGTGGGGCGTCAGCCTCGTCCTGCGCCTCCACGCGGAGGAGGAGTCAGGGCGATCCGAGTTCGTCCTGGCATCGGGGGCGACCCGCGAGCGGACCTACGGGGGCTTCGTCGCCACGGCGATGGCGACGGCGGTCGCCGGTACGGTCCTGTGGGGCTTTGGACTCGGCATCGGTCGCGCCCTTGCGGACCATCGCATCGACTCGCTCTGGCGCTCGCTCTCCGCGGGTCTCGTCACGGTGCCAGCCGTCGTCGTTGTCGTCGCAGCTGCCGGCCTGCTCATCGGCCTCGGCTCGCGCTACGGGGTGCTGGCCTGGGTGGTGGTCGTGTGGTGCGCGATCGTGACGGTGCTCGGCGCGTTCTTCGACGCGCCGCAGTTCGTCAAGGACCTCTCGCCGTTCACGCACGTGCCGCCGATCCCGCTCCCCGCGGGAGCGTGGGAGCCCTGCGTGCTGCTGCTTTCAGTGGGTGTCCTCCTCCTTGCGGCGGGGCTCGCGGCCTACCAGCGCCGATCCATCGGCGGCAGCTGACTGCATGCGAGTCGCGCCGCGCGGCTACGACTGGTCGTCTGCGACCTCGATGCCGCGCAGGAGCGACGACGCCTTGTCGAGGCTGCGGCGCGCACGCGTCACGATGCGCTCCGTCGCCACGGCGTCCTGCCTGCCGGGATCACCGAGTGCGGAGCGCAGCAGACCCATCGACTCGTCGAGGAGCCGTTCGGCGATCGCGTCGATCTCCTCGGCGATCGAAGCGAACGCGGGGTCGCGGCTCACGGGTGCTGTCGACCGGGTGAGACGACATCGAGCTCTCCCTTGGCGAACTGCGCGCGCAGCACCTTCTTGTCGAACTTGCCCACTGACGTCTTCGGGATGGCGTCGACGAAGGCCCACTGGTCCGGGAGCCACCATTTGGCGACACGCGGCGTGAGGAAGGCCGTCAGCTCCTCTGTCGTCGGCGGCTCCTCCCCTGGGCGCGCGACGATGCAGACGAGCGGCCGCTCCTGCCACTTCTCGTCGGGGATTGCGACGACCGCGGCCTCGAACACCGCGGGGTGCGCCATCACCTCGTTCTCGAGCTCCACCGAGCTGATCCACTCCCCGCCGGACTTGATGACATCCTTCGTCCGGTCTGAGATCGTCATGAAGCCGATCTCGTCGAGTGAACCCACATCGCCGGTGCGAAGCCATCCGTCGTGGAACTTCTCGGGATCATCCGACGAGTAGTACGAGGCGGTGACCCACGGGCCGCGCGCCTCGAACTCGCCGACGGCCTCGCCATCGCGGGGGAGCTCGTTGCCCTCGGCGTCGCAGATCCGGATCTCGATGCCCATCACGACGCGCCCCGCCTTCACGCGGTAATCCAGCTGCGCCTCGGGAGCCGTCCCCTTGGGTGGAATCGCCACGGCCCCCAGCGGACTGGTCTCGGTCATGCCCCACCCCTGGAGGAGATGCACCCCGAAGCGCTCCTCGAAGGCCTCGATCATGTTGCGCGGCACGGCAGATCCTCCCGCCAGCATGCAGCGGATCGAGGAGAGATCGGCCTCGTTGGTCTCTGCCGCGAGCAGGAGATCGTTCCAGATCGTCGGGACGCCGAGTCCGATCGTCGGCCTCGTGTCCTTGATGATCCTCAGCAGGGGCACTCCCTGCAGAAGGTGCTGGGGCATGACGAGGTCGCATCCGGCCATGAACGCCGTGTACGGCGCGCCCCATCCCTGCGCGTGGAACATCGGGACGATGAGCAGGCACCGGTCCCGCTCAGAGATGCCGAGCCCGTTCGCCGACGTCTCCGCGATCGAGTGCAGCCACGTCGATCGGTGCGAGTAGACGACCCCCTTGGGGTTGCCAGTCGTGCCCGACGTGTAGCACATCGCCGATGCGGCCCTCTCGTCGAGGTCCGGCCACTCGAAGCCCGGCTCCTCGGCTCCCAGCAGCTCGTCGTAGTCCAGGGTGGGTCCGAGGAGGGAGGCGTCGCCGCTCCCACGCACGATGATCGTCTCGACGGTCGTGAGGTCACCGCGGACCCGCGCGAGCAGTGGGATGAGCGAGGCATCGACGATGATGACCTTGTCCCCCGCATGGTTGATCACGTACGAGAGCTGCTCGGGGAAGAGCCGGACGTTGAGCGTGTGGAGGACCGCCCCCATCGAGGGGACTGCCAGGTAGGCCTCCATGTGCTCCTGGTTGTTCCAGCAGAAGGTCCCCACGCGGTCACCTTCGCCGACACCCAGGTGGCGCAGGGCCTTCGCGAGCCGCTCGGCCCGCTCGGCGACCTCGGTGAAGGTCGCGGACCGGTATCCGTCTGCCTCGCAGGTGATGATCTCCTTGTCGCCATAGAGCCACGCTCCGTGGCGCAGGATGCCGCTGATCAGCAGCGGTCCGTCTTGCATCGTGCTTCGCATAGGTCCCTCCCTCGCGGCGATAGTAGCCATCGCCACTCGAGTGAGCGATGCGAGCACCCGGGCGCGACGCGGGGTCAGCGAATCGGTCGGTCAGAGGGTCGCACCGGAGCGGGGAGCGACGACGTCCCGGTGAGCCACGTGTCGATGGCGCGCGCGGCCGAGCGACCCTCTGCGATCGCCCAGACGACGAGGCTCTGTCCTCGCGCTGCGTCTCCGCATGCGAAGACACCGTCGATCGACGTTGCCCACGCGCCATCCACCTGGATCGTGTTGGATGGCCCGACAAGAACACCGAGCCCGTCGACGACACTGCGCCGCTCCGGGCCGGTGAAGCCCATCGCGAGGACCACGAGGTCGGCGGGCAGTTCCTCGCGCGTTCCGGGAACCGGCACGAAGGCGCCGGCCGCAGGCTCGACCTCCTCGATCTCGATGCCCCGCACGGTGCCGTCCCCGCGGTCCAGGAGGCGGACGGTCTGCGACGCGAAGCGCCGCCCGCCCCCTTCCTCCTGCGAGGAGGAGACCCGGTACAGCGGGGGGTAGAGCGGCCACGGGGCATCGTCGCCCCGTCGCTCCGGCGGCCGCGGGAGGATCTCCAGCTGCGTGACGGACCGTGCCCCCTGGCGAAGCGCGGTCCCGAGGCAGTCAGAGCCCGTGTCCCCTCCCCCGATGATGATCACGTCGCGTCCCGCGGCGGTGATCGGGACCGACTCGACCCTCGACTCCTCGAGGAGGTTCTGGCCACGCAGGAACTCGAGGGCGAAGACGACGTTGGCGAGCGATCGTCCCTCGACGTCCAGGTCGCGCGGCACGGTGGAGCCCGTGGCGATGAGTACCGCGTCGCTTTGGGAGCGAAGCTCCTCGACGCTCAGGGTGGTCACCTGGTCGGGCATCGGTCCGCGCGGGAACGACAGGTCCGCGGGCTCGAAGCCGCCGGGCGTGCTCGCGCCGACCTGGGTGGAGCAGATGAAGCGGACTCCCTCAGCCTCCAGCAGCGCGATCCGCCTGTCGAGGACGGACTTTTCGAGCTTGAACGACGGGATCCCGTATCGCAGGAGCCCGCCCGGCCGCTCTGCTCGCTCGTAGACCGTCACCTCGTGACCCGCGCGCGCGAGCTGCTGTGCGGCGGCGAGGCCGGCGGGCCCGGAACCGACAACCGAGACACGCCGGCCCGTCGCGACGGAGGGCGGCACCGGGATGACCAGCCCTGCGTCGAAGGCCCGCTCGGCGATGTCGAGCTCGATGCGCTCGATGGTCACCGGTGCGTCGTTGATGCCGAGGACACAGGCGGCCTCGCACGGCGCCGGGCAGAGCGCCCCGGTGAACTCGGGGAAGTTGTTCGTCGCGTGCAGCCGCTCGGACGCCTCCGCCAGACGTCCGTCGGCAAGAAAGCCGTTCCATTCGGGGATCAGATTGCCGAGCGGGCAGCCCGCGTGGCAGAAGGGGATCCCGCAATCCATGCAGCGGGTGGCTTGTGTCTCCTCGAATCCCGGCTGCGGGCGCTCGTAGACGTCGGAGAAGTCTCGTAGGCGCACCTCCACCGGCCGGCGCTGCGGCAGTTCGCGCGGGTGCTCGAGGAAACCGGTCGGCTTACGCATGGACGCCCGCCAGGGTCGGGACCTCGGAGCGGGCAGCCTCTGCCTCGCGCCACCCGTGGGGCACAACGGCCACGAAGTCCGAACGCACCGAGCGCCAGTCCTCCAGCAAGCCAGCCGCGAGGATGGACCCCGTGTCTGTCACGAACCGCCTGAGGATCGACGTCAGCCACTCGTCGTCCTCCGCGTCGATCGGCTCCAGATCAACAGACGCGAGATTGCATCGCGGCTCGAACGCGCGCTTGGCGTCGTAGACGAAGGCGAGCCCGCCGGACATGCCGGCGGCGAAGTTCCGGCCGGTCGGACCGAGGATGACGGCCCTGCCACCGGTCATGTACTCGCAGCCGTGATCACCAACACCCTCGGCCACGACGACAGCCCCCGAGTTGCGCACGCAGAACCGCTCGCCGAGCAGTCCCCGCGCGAAGATCTCCCCGGACGTCGCCCCGTAGGCCACGACGTTGCCCGCGATGATCGCTTCGTCCGAGCGGAAGGGGCTGGACGGGTCGGGGCGCACGACGATCCGCCCTCCCGACAGTCCCTTGCCGAGGTAGTCGTTCGCGTCCCCCGTGAGCGAGAGTGTGATGCCGCGGGGAAGGAACGCGCCGAGGCTCTGGCCTGCAGATCCCTCCAGGCGGACCACGACCGTGTCATCAGCGAGGCCCTGCGGATGCCGGCGCGTCAGGTGGTATCCGATCCTGGTGCCGACGGCCCGATCGACGTTGCGCACGGCATGGTGCACGGTTACGGGCGTGCCCTGCTCGAGGGATGGCGCAATGAGCTCGAGGAGCTCGTCGTCGAGGTCCGCTGCACGCTCCCCCTTCTGCGCACCCGTGACGGGTGGCGGTGCCTGAGCGAGCAGTGCGCCGAGATCGAGGGTCGCTGCCTTGTCGTGGTCGGCCGGGAAGACGGCCTCGATGAGGTCCGTGCGCCCCAGTGCCTCATCGAGGGACCGCAGGCCCAGGGAGGCAAGCAACTCGCGCACCTGCTCGGCGAGGAACGTGAAGAAGGTCTCGATGAACTCGGGCTTGCCCGTGAATCGCTCCCGAAGGTCCGGTCGCTGCGTGGCGATGCCCACGGGACAGGTGTCCAGGTGACAGACGCGCATCATCACGCAGCCCGAGACGACGAGCGGCGCCGTTGCGAAACCGAACTCCTGAGCCCCGAGGAGGGCTGCGATGACCACGTCGCGCCCGGTGCGCAGCTGGCCGTCGACCTGGACGACGACGCGGTCGCGAAGCCCGTTCGCCACCAGCGTCTGGTGGGTCTCTGCGAGCCCGAGCTCCCACGGTGCTCCGGCATGGCGGATCGACGTCAGTGGCGCGGCACCGGTGCCGCCGTCGTGCCCGCTGACGAGGACGACATCGGCGCCTGCCTTCGTCACGCCCGCAGCGACGGTCCCGACGCCCACCTCGCTCACGAGCTTCACGTTGATGCGGGCCCTCGGATTGGCGTGGCGCAGGTCGTAGATCAACTGCGCGAGGTCCTCGATCGAGTAGATGTCATGATGCGGTGGGGGCGAGATCAGCTCGACGCCCGGCGTCGCGTGGCGCGTCCTGGCGATCCACACATGGACCTTCGCACCAGGGAGCTGCCCTCCTTCTCCCGGCTTGGCGCCCTGGGCGATCTTGATCTGGATCTCGTCGGCGTCCGCGAGGTACTCGCTGGTCACGCCGAACCGTCCCGACGCGATCTGCTTGATGGCGCTGCGCCGCTGGTCGCCGTTCGGATCCGGTACGAACCGATCCGCATCCTCGCCGCCCTCCCCCGTGTTCGACTTGCCACCCAGGCGGTTCATGGCGATCGCGATCGTCTCGTGCGCCTCCTTCGAGATCGACCCGTAGGACATCGCGCCGGTGGCGAAACGGCGGAAGATCGATTGGACCGGCTCGACCTCGTCCAGCGCCACCGGAGCCTGGTCACCACGGAGCCGAAGCAGACCGCGCAGGGTGAGCAGGTTGTCTGACTGCTCATCGACGAGGGTCGTGTATCGGTCGAAGACGTCCCGCCGCCGCGACCGGGCCGAGTGCTGCAGCAGGTACACCGTCGTTGGGTTGAAGAGGTGCAGCTCGCCCTCGCGACGCCACTGGAAGTCGCCGCCGATGGGCAGCGGTCGGTGGGCGAGCTCGCTCGGGCGCTCCGCGTACGCGGCTGCGTGTCGCTCCAGGGAGTCCGCGGCGAGCTGCTCGAGGCCGATCCCGCCGATGCGCGATGCGGTCCCGGTGAAGTGCTGGTCGATGACATTGCTCGAGACACCGATGGCCTCGAAGAGCTGTGCGCCGCGGTAGGAGGCCACCGTCGACACGCCCATCTTGGACATCACCTTGCGGATGCCCTTGGTCATCGCCTTTCGCCAACGGCGCTGCGCCTCGTCCGGCGCGTAGGCGCCGAGGAGTCCTCGGTCGGCGAGGTCCGCGATCGTGTCGAGCGCGAGATACGGGTTGACGGCGCTCGCGCCGTACGCCACGAGCAGGGCGAGATGGTGGACCGTCCTGGCGTCGGCGCACTCCACCAGCAGCGTCGCCTTGGTGCGCTGCCGGGTCCTCGTGAGGTGATGGTGCACGGCGGCCGTGAGCAGGAGAGACGGGATCGGTGCCTGTGTGGGTCCGGAGTTCCTGTCGGACAGGATGATGATGTTGGCGCCCTGCGCGATGGCCGCATCGATCCGGTTGAAGCATCCCCGGAGGGCCACTTCGAGCCTGCTGCCCGCCTCGGCGGGCGTCGGGGTCCCGGTCGCATCGAACCAGCCGTCGATCGCGTACGCACTGAACCCGGGCGTCTCGCCGTGCTCGTTGATGTAGCGGAGCTTCGCCAGCTCCTCGGTGGCGAGCACGGGCGACTCGAGCACGACGAGCTGGCAGCTCTCGGGTCCCGCGTGGAGCAGGTTCCCCTCCGGACCGATGGCGTCCGCCATCGACGTCACGAGCTCCTCGCGGATCGCGTCGAGGGGCGGGTTCGTGACCTGCGCGAACAGCTGGGTGAAGTAGTCGAACAGCGGCCGTGCCTGCCTCGAGAGAACCGCCACGGGCGTGTCCGAGCCCATCGAGCCCACGGGCTCGTCGCCGCGGAGGACGGCGGGCGTGATCACATCGGCGACCTCCTCCTCCGTGTAGCCGTGGAGGCGCTGCTGGGTCACCACGCTGTCGTGGCGGGGTGTCAGCATGCGACGCTCGGGCAGGTCCGCGAAATGGACCAGATTCGCGTCGAGCCACGCCTCGTACGGTGCGGCGCCGGCGAGCTCGTCCTTGAGCTCACGGTCGTCCACGATCCTGCCCTCGACGGTGTCGACGAGGAACATTCGACCGGGAGCGAGGCGGCCCTTCTGGACGACGTCGGCGGGATCGATCGGGAGCACGCCGACCTCACTCGAGAAGATGACGAGCCCATCTGCCGTCACCCACCACCGCGCAGGGCGCAGGCCGTTCCGGTCGAGCACCGCGCCGACAAGGCGACCGTCCGAGAAGGTGACCGAGGCCGGACCGTCCCACGGTTCCATCAGTCCAGCGTGGAAGCGGTAGAAGGCCCGGTGCTCGGGAGGCATCTCGGTGTTGTGCTCCCAAGCGGCCGGGATCGTCATCATCACCGCGTGCGGAAGGCTGCGCCCGCCGAGGTGCAGCAGCTCGAGGACCTCGTCGAGCGCGGCGCTGTCGCTTCCCCCGGGGACGCAGATCGGGAGGATCCGTTCGAGGTCCCCTTCGATCAGGGGTGTGGCGATCGTGGCCTCGCGCGCGCGCATCCAGTTCCTGTTGCCGATGACCGTGTTGATCTCGCCGTTGTGCGCGATGTACCGGTAGGGGTGCGCGAGCGGCCAGCGCGGGAGGGTGTTCGTGGCGAACCGGGAGTGGACGATGGCATGCGTGGTGCGCATCCTCGGGTCGCTGAGGTCGGTGAAGTACGTCCTCAGCTGCGGGGCGGTGAGCATTCCCTTGTAGACGATGGTCCTCGCCGAGAGCGAGCACACGTAGACGTCCGGAAGCTCCAGCTCGAACCGCCTCCGGACCACGTACGCCCTGCGGTCGACATCAAGCGGGTCCGCCTGTTCGGTCACGGCGCCCAGCACGATCTGGATGAAGTCGGGCTCTGTTGACCGCGACGTGTGCCCGAGCCGCGAGTTGTCGGTCGGGACCTGGCGCCAGCCGAGCAGTCCGAGCCCCTCCTCCTTGGCCAGGCGTCCGAACAGGGTTAGCGCCGCCTCGATGAGGCCGCTCTCCTTTGGCACCATGCAGCAGCCGGCAGCATAAGACCCGGCTGCAGGGAGCGCGACACCTGCGCTGCGAACTCCTCGCGCAGGAACTCGTCGGGAACCTGCAGCAGGATCCCCGCCCCGTCGCCGCTGTCGGGCTCGGCGCCTGTCGCACCGCGGTGCTCGAGATGCTCGACCACGGTCAGCGCCTGGTCGATGACCTCGTGGGTGCGCCTCCCCTGCAGGTCCGCGACCATCCCGACGCCGCAGGCGTCATGGTCGCGACGCGGGTCGTAGAGAGGTGTGGGGCTTGTCATCGTCAAGTGGCTCCTTCCGGAGGGACGACGCTGGCCCGTAGAGCAACGATAGTCCACCGGTTCACACGCACCGGTCGGTCGTAGGCTCGCGCCGTGGACACATCGAGGTCGACCGTCACGGCAATCATCGGCGCGGGCGTGATCGGCCTCGCCGCCTGCTTCGAGCTCGCGAGCGCCGGCGTGGATTGCGTGGTCGTGGATCCCCACCCCGGTCGGGCCTCGACCTGGGCTGCCGGCGGGATGTTGGCGCCCGCAGCCGAAGTTGTTCCCGGCGAAGAGGGGCTGCTCGCGGACCTGGTGGCTGCCTCGGCGCTGTGGCCCGACTTCGCCCGACGCGTGGAGGTGGCGAGCGGACTCGAGGTCGGCTACCGCCAGGGTGGCTCCATACTGGTCGGTGGCTCCAGCAGCGACGCCCGGGATCTCGCTCGGGCCGCTGCATTGATCGAGTCGTCGGGGACCGCGGTCGAGCCGCTCGACCACGCGGCGCTGCGTCGTTTCGAGCCGACCCTCGGCCCGTCGATCCGGTCCGGGTGGCTGCTGCCCGGTGACCACCGAGTCGACAATCGCCGACTTGCCGAGGCGCTCATCGCGGCCGTGAAGCAGTTGGGCTCGCGGATCGTTGAGGATCGATGTGTCCGCGTGGAGGGCCGCGGCAGCACCGTGATGGTGTCGTTGGAGCATCAAGGAGACCTCGTGGTCGAGCGATGCGTCCTCGCCACCGGTGCATTCCCCGCGATTGAAGGGACCGACCAGCTGGGCCTCCCGGCCATCAGGCCGGTTCGAGGGGTGACGCTCCGCCTGGCGTCTGTCGAAGGAGTCGGCATCCCCACTCGCACGATTCGCGCGGTCGTCGGTGCCCAAGCGTGCTACCTGGTTCCCAGGGACGACGGTTCCCTCGTCATCGGCGCGACCAGCGAGGAGCAGGGCATGCGCCCGATCGTCCTCGCCGGTGGCGTCCACAAGCTCCTTGATGCCGCGCGCCAGGTGTTTCCTGGCGTGGACGAGCTTGCGTTCCAGGAGGCAGCGGTCGGATTCCGCCCGACCACTCCGGACCATCAGCCGTTCGTGCAGGTGACGCACGACCCTCGATTCGTCGCGGCGCTCGGGCACTATCGAAACGGCATTCTTCTCGCGCCCCTCGCGGGGCGCCAGATCCTCTCTCTTCTCGGAGGCCCCGCATGATCGTGGTGCTCAACGGGGTACCCACCACCGTGCCGGACGAGTCGTCGGTGGCCGAAGCCGTTCGGCTGCTCAACCTCCGCCCCAACGGGGTCGCGGTCTCGGTCGATCGAGAGGTGGTCCCCCGCTCGCAATGGGACACGGTGGTCCTCAACGAGGGTGCATCGATCGAGGTACTCTCCGCCGCCGCCGGTGGCTGAGGCCCATTCACGGCACTTCAACTTGGCGTAGGCGCGCGGATCTGTTGAACTGCGAGGAGCGTGCGGATGTGCGTGGCATGGCCGCATGACGGGCCGGGAGGGCACATGGACATACAGATCCTGATCGACGCGCTGGACCAGAGAATCCTCGATGCAATCGCGGCGAAGGCCACCGGCGAGACGATCGTCCGCCTCTGCGAGGCCAGAGCGTGGCTGACGCATCCCAACCAGTCGCATCTTTCCGCCGGGACGATCGACCAGTAGCGCTCCCTCCGAGGCCATCTCGCAGAGGACTCCCCACCTCGGTCAAGTAGGGTTGCGATTTCACGGGCTGTGGCGCAGCTTGGTTAGCGCGCTTGACTGGGGGTCAAGAGGTCCCGGGTTCAAATCCCGGCAGCCCGACTAAAGCAGTGATCACGCGAGTACCTACTGGGTCGGTGACGCGTGCGGTTGCCAACCTCCCGCCAAGGATCGCCAGCGCGTTCGAGAATGGTGCAACCTCCTGGCACCTGCGACTCGGATGCGTGCGGGACGAGTGCGAATCAGCCAGGCGATTCGCACAGATGTCAGTGGAGCACCAGGCCACTTCGAAGACACTGATGGCTGCCACGTCGAGTGGCAACGCCAATCTCCGGTCCTCCGGCTCTTGGTGATCGAGGCGCTCGTCCTCGCCGTTGCGATGATGGCGGCTGCAGTGCCCATATCTGTTGGGATCGCGCCCTCGAACACGTCGTTGATCGTGATCGGACTGTCGCCCAACTCGATCGACGCGCATATGTGCTGGTGACGGACGATCCGGTGTTGTAGCTGAGTCCTTGGGTCTCAGGGAGTCCCGGGTGATGCTGAGACAACCGCGGACAAGGCACCCTGTCCGGCCGTGTTGAACTGGGACACCCTGAAGTAGTAGGGCGACCCGTTCGTGAGCCCCGACACTGTGTCTGTAACGGTGGTCACACCTCGGTTCTGGGAATAGCTGAAGCGGTTCTCACTGCTCGGAATCGGGGTAGCCCCAAAGCCGGTTGGCGAGGTTGCCTCGTAGACATTTGCTCCCGTGATCGGACTGATCCCAATCAATCCGTCGGTGCCGTCGTCGTAGGTCCAGGTGAGCACGACAGACCCGTCATGGCCGACCGCAGTCACGTCAGGGGCAAGTGGTACTGCGTCGAGCAGAAGGACAACGCTTGCAGCGGCGCCGGTGCCGTACGTGTTGTGCGCTGCGAGTGTGAACGTATCCACCTCTCCGTCCAGAGGTATGGCCCTGGTCCAGTCGGTTACACCGGCCCCAAACGTGACCGAATTGTGCGTGATTGTGACAGTTCCCGTGCTGCTCTTGGAATAGGTGTCATACGTGACAACGTAACTAGTCACCTTGCACGCGTTGTACTGCGCCACCGAACCGCCCTGAGTGCAGCCCCCAGGATCAGGCGGAGTCCACCTGAGCAGGACAGTTTCGGGAGTTCCGGAAACGGCCCTCCCGGTCAGTGCGGTCGGAGGTGCCGGAGGACTTTGCAATTTCGGCGTCACCCCAATCCATGCTGTCGGTGCGCCGGCACCGCTCTCGTTGGTGGCCTCAACGGCGACGTCGTATGCAACGCCATTCACGAGTCCCGAGATCGCGAAGGAGGTCGATGTGGCACCGGTTACGGCGTGGGTCGCTGGCGCGGCGCTGGTTCCCTGCTTGCGCCACAGGACCATGTATCCCGAGACCTCGCAGGAGACATAGTCGGGTGACGCCGGTACGCAGGTGCCGTCCGGCGGCTTGGCCCAGCTGATGGAGGCCTCCTCCTCGCCTGCCGCTACCTTGAGGTTCAAGGGGATTCCGGGCAGACCTTCGGGCGTCGCAGCGGCCTCCCCCGACGGGAAGCCGGGGCCCGAAGCATTCACTGCAGCGACGGTGAAGTAGTGCTGGGAGTCCGGCGGTTGCACAATCACGGTCACGGAGGTCGCCGTGATCAGGATCGCATTCTCTGGCGTCGCCGACTCGCCTCCAGCGGATGCCCCCTCATAGATGTCGTAGCCGGAGATCGGGCTGCCACCCGAATCGCCTGGAGCTATCCAGTTGAGCGAGACAGAGTCCACACCCGGCGTGGCCGTGAGGTTCAACGGGGATCCCGGAACCGGTTCGGGGGTGGCGGACGCCTCGTTAGAGGGGTTGCCGGCGCTGAACGAGTTCACCGCCTCGACGGTGAAGTAGTAGTGAGTGCCGTTGGAGGTGCTGATCAGATCGTTCGTGACCAGGAAATCAATGCCCACCGTCTGGGTGAACGGCGTGGCACTCTCGGCACCCGGCGAGGTGCCCTCGAAAAGGTCGTAGCCAGTGATTGGACTGCTTCCTGCTGACGACGGAGGGCTCCACGAAAGCCGGATCTCGCGATTGCCTGCGACCGCAGTAAGCCCAATTGGTGCGCTTGGTGGACTCGGCTGGGGTGTCGGCGTCGCGGATGCCTCATTCGACGGGAAACTGGAGCCGGATGCATTGATCGCCTCCACAAGGAAGTAGTACGTCGTCCTTGCGACGAGACCGGTGACGGTGAAGCTCGTCTTGGTGATCGCCGATGCGACCGGCGTGCTTCCCTCGCCTTGCGGCGACGATCCTTCGAACACGTCGTACCCGGTGATTGCGCTTCCGCCGATTGAGCTCGGCGAGGACCAGCTGAGGGTGACCGATTCGGCGCCCGCCGTGGCCGTGAGGCCCTGCGGGGGATCAGGCACAGGCTCGGGTGTGGCCACCACCTCGTTCGAGGCCGAACCAGGACCACCGGCATTGACTGCCGCGACGGTGAAGTAGTAGGTCGTTCCGTTTCGCATTGAAATCGTGTCGTTGGTCACCAGATACTGGTTAGTGGTGGCCGACGTCTCGGCGAAGGGGACCGCACCTTCGCCGCCCGTCGTGATGCTTTCGTAGAGGTCGTAGCCAGTGATTGGACTCCCGCCATCGTTCGCGGGGGGCTTCCATTCGAGCGCGACCTCACGGTTCCCCGTTGTCGACACCAGGGTGGGTGAGCTCGGTCCGGCCAGCGCGATGCCGGAACGGTCATTGGAGCGCGGACCTGCGCCGAACCCGTTGACGGCGGCAATCTCGAAGAAGTGGATCTTTCCTGGCGTGAGTCCAGTAACCGTGGTCGATGTGCCGTTGATCAGTGCGGCATTGAAGGGGCTTGCCGACCGGGCTTCGGCCAGGGTTGAGCCTTCGAACACGTCATAGCCGGTGATCGCGCTGCTGCCCGAGGAGGTCGGCGCGGTCCACGTCAGCGCGATGGTCCCATTTCCCGGCGTCGCAGAGGTGAGCGTGGGAGCTCCGGGTGTCCCCGGGGTCGAGGAGACCTCCGTCGACAACTTGCTTGGTCCAGCCTTGTTGAGCAAGGCCACGGTGAAGTAATACGTGGTGCCGTCAGTCAGCCCCCGGATGGTCTCGGTGGCCGAGTACTCCCCCTTCGTGGCCGTTTGGAAGACAAAGGGTGGGGTCGAGAGCGGCGTCGTCGATTCACCGCCGGGCGACGTGCCTTCGTAGACGGCGGAACCGAGGATCGCACTTATGCCGACGGACTTATCGGCTGTGTCGTTGTAGCTCCAGGTGAGCACGACAGCTGAGCCTTGGTTCGCGATGGACACAGTCGGGGCCGCCGGCTCGGCGTCGAGCAGCACCGAGATGGTGGCGGCGCTGCCTGTTCCGTGGCCATTGCGCTCGGCGAGGCTGAACGTGTCCGTCGCCCCTGCAAGGGCGGTCTGCGCATTCCACTCGGTCGCCGTTCCTGGGACGGTGACGTCTTCGGGCTTGCTCGTGACCCGGCCCGAGCTGCTCACCGAGTACGAGTCGTACTTCAGCTCATAGTTCGAGATTTGCCGGTTCGGCGGGTTCCACTTGAGGAGGACGCCCTGAACGTATGGCGACCCCGACATCGCTGTTGCGGTCAGGCCGGCAGGCATCCCAGGGGAGCCCGGGCTGGAAGGGAGCGTTGGCTTCACCAGCGGAGAGGACGCGGAACTTGGCCCGGTGCCGTCGGCGTTCGTGGCAGTGACTGAGAACGTGTAGCTGTTGCCGTTGACGAGGTGCAGCACTGTGCAGGTGTCGGGCCTCGGGTCTCCAACCGTGTACGTGCAGGTCCCGCCTCCATTGGTCGCGGTGGTCCTATCGGTGCCGCTCACGGTGTAGCTCCTGATCGGCGAGCCGCCGTTGCTCACAGGTGGGGACCACGTGACAACCGCCTGCGCATTTCCCGGAGTGGCTGAGACGCTCGTCGGTGCGCCGGGTCTCGTCGACGTACGGAGGATCGCGCTGACGAAGGGTTCGCCGTTGGCGTCCGTTCCGGCAGCCGCGCAACTTGACGCGGCCGCACAATCGACACCTCGCAGGGTTCCACTCCCACCTGGCGCCGCCACGATGACCGGCGTGCCCCAGGCGCCGGCGGTCTCGCCGGCGTAGATCGCGCTCAAGTCCTGGGTCGTCTGCTCCGATCCGACGACCACACAATCCTTCGCGTCCGTGCAACTGATCGCGTTGTAGACCGTTGGGTATGGGTACACCACTTTCGTGATCGACGACGGCCAGGCGCCTGCGGCCTCGACCACCCTGATGGGCTGGTTGGAGGTCGTGGTGTCGACGCCCACGGCGCTGCAGTCCTTGGCGTCCACGCAGCTGATGCCTGTGAGCTTGCCCACTGACTCGGCCCCTGTGATGACAGTTGGCGCGGGCCAGGACCACGAAGTGCCTGACTCGGTCGCTGTGTCTCGGATCGGCTGGTGGTTGTCGCCATCGCCAACTGCAGTGCAACCTGCAGTTCCACCTGAGATCCAGCAACTCACTCCGAGGAACTCCCCGAACTGCGGAATGGCCACCTCGTTGAGACCGCTCGAGGTCCATGTGCCCCCCGACGCGGTGAGGACCGCATAAATGGGCTCCCCGGCAACGTCCGCACCGACCGCCATGCAATGGGTTGCATCCCAGCAACTCACGGCGTACAAGTAGCCACCACTGCTTTCGGGTAGCTCAGTGGGGGTGCTCCAGCCGCCCGGTCCCTTGGATGCGAAGATCGGCTCGTCGTTCAGATTCCAGTCGTTGCCCACGGCGATGCAATCAGTCCCGCTCCAGCACTTGACTCCATAAAAGACGCCTCCGTTCGACGCGGGCGCCTCTGTGGCAGTGGTCTCCCATGTTCCATTCGTCTCGGTCGCCGAGATCGGAGTGCCATTGGAATTCGCACCCTGCGCATGGAAATCCTGGCCGACGGTTGAGCAGTCCGTCGCGTCCCAGCAGCTGACCGCATAGAGGAAACCCCCTGCCGGTGCAGTGATCTCCGTAACGGAGCCTCCAGCGGCACTTGCAACTCCCGCACTTGCGACAACGCTCCCTCCTGAGACGAGGACGAGCATTGTGACCGATATGAGGCACTTCAGGGCTCCGTGCACATCCCGATTGCGACCTTCGAACAATTCCGTGTGCCTCCGACTCAAAGCGTTCCCGTTTCCTACCACAGCAGCAGCCTTCGAATTCGCCTCTCGAGGTGCGGGACCCAGTGGAGCGGTCGCGCACAGCGCAAGCGCTGCGACGAAGGCGAATCCGAGGGACTTCGCGACGACGGTAACTCGCTTGTGCCGACGGGCGCACGTGGCGCAAGGTGGTCCTTGCATGGACTGGCGGGCTCATGTGCCAACAGTGTGGCGATGCCTCGAGGCATTTTCGCCATTGCGTCCCTGCCCAACGAAGTACGCAGGGCGTATGCAACGACGATGGCCTCTCTTGAGTCCAGAGATCGCTCGGGTCACGAGCAAGGCCATAATCTGGGGACTCGTGGCGCTGGAGGAGGCGGTGGAGTCGGCCTCGAGCGCACGGAAGGTCAAGATGCCCCGGGTTCGATTCCCGGCAGCCCGACGAAAGGACGATCAGCCGACGAGCCCACTCGAGGTTCGCTCGCTGATCGTCGGTGTTGCACACCCTGCGTGAAGCACAATCCCCACGGGGTGCGCGGATGGTGGACGTTCACAGCAGCGAGGAGGACCATGGACACCGCGACAACGAAGAAGGGCTCGTTGGCCCTCGTTGCATTGGCAGCCGCGCAGTTCCTCATGGTCCTCGACCAATCCGTGATGAACGTCTCGATCAGCGCGCTGGTCCATGACTTCCACACAACGGTGTCCACCATTCAGGCGGTCATCACTCTCTACTGCCTCGTCATGGCCATGCTCATCATGACCGGAGCCAAGATCGGCGACATCATCGGGAGGCGAAGGGCCTTCGTCATAGGACTGTGCATCTACGCGTGCGGATCAGCGCTCACGGCAGCCTCGCAGACAGTGTTCCAGCTTGCGCTTGGCTGGTCAGTGCTCGAGGGGATCGGCGCCGGCCTCGTCTTCCCCGCACTCGCCGCGCTGATAGCCGGCAACTTCGAAGGATCGAGCCGAAAGGCCGCCTACGCGGTTATCGGGGGGGTGGCAGGGGCTGGGATCGCCGTCGGACCCATCGTGGGCGGATGGGCCACGACCGTGCTGACGTGGCGGGTCGTGTTCGTGGCCGAAGTCTTTATTGCCGCGTTCATCCTCGTCATGACGCGCAAGGTGAAGGATGCGCCGGCACCGGTACCGAAGCCCAAGCTCGACTATGTGGGGTCGGTGCTCTCGGCCGCCGGTCTCGGTGTCTTCGTCTTCGGGGTGCTGGAGTCGAGCACCTGGGGATGGATAAAGCCCAAGAACTCGCCGATCAGCATCTTCGGGTTCTCGCTCACCCTCTTCGTCATGGCCGCAGGGGGGATCCTGCTCTGGGCTTTCGTGGTGTGGCAGCGGCACCGCGAGGACACGAACCGCGATCCGCTGGTCCACCTCTCGATCGCGAGGATCCCTCCGGTCCGCGCCGGCCTGATCGGGATGTTCAGCCAGAACCTGGTGCTCATGGGCATCTTCTTCGTGGTCCCTCTGTATCTGCAGCTGGTCCTCGGGCTCAGCGCGCTCGAGACCGGGATCAAGATGCTCCCAATCTCCATCACGATGTTCGGAACCGCTGCGGCCGGCGCACGGCTCTCGAACCGGTTCAGCGTCCGTGTCATCGTCCGATGCGGCCTCGTCGTCACCCTTACCGGAGCCTTGATCCTGCTCTCGACGATCAAGCCCACCTTGTCGAACGTCGGGTTCGCCATCGGTATGGCGATCCTGGGAGTCGGGATGGGCCTCATGATCTCGCAACTCGGGAACGTCGTGCAGTCGTCCGTCGACGAGTCGGGCCGCAGTGAGGCTGGCGGGCTGCAGTACACGGGCCAGCAGCTCGGATCGTCACTCGGCGTCGCGCTGATCGGCGCGATTGTGCTCATTGGCCTGACGAGCACCTTCGTCTCCAATGTCGAGCATGACACTCGGATCAGCTCCGAGATCTCGAGCCAGATCAGCGTGGCGGCCGGTTCGAACACCAACTTCGTCGCGTCGTCCCAGATCGAGGCCGCCGCGAAGGAGGCCGGACTCGACCAGCACACGGCTGATGCGCTCGTCGAGGACTATGAGGCCGCGCAGCTCCGATCGCTCAAGGCAGGACTCCTCGCAGCAGCGCTCCTGGCCCTGTTCTCCCTTCCGTTCACGAGAGAGGCTGCCACATGAACGGCCAGCGCCGCGCAGGAAGCCGACTGCGGCAACCGTGACAACCTGACCGCCTTGGTCACATCCGCTTCGAGTCAGCTCAGGCAGGGAGCGTGTAGCCCTCCTCGAAGACCGAGACGCACGCCGAGACGGCGTCAGCGTCGAAGCGAGTGCCAGATGCTCCTTCGACCTCCGCCAGAGCGCGCTCGATCCCCAATCCCGCCCGGTAGGGACGGTGCTGGGTCATCGCCTCGACGACGTCGGCAACGGCGATGATCCGCGCAGGCAGGATGATGTCCCCAGCTCGGAGCGCATTGGGATAGCCCGAACCGTCCAGTCGCTCATGATGCTGCAGCGCGACCTCCGCGATTGGCCAGGGCAGAGCGGCCCCCGCGAGGATGTCGGCGCCGATCTGCGCGTGCCGCTTGACGAGCTCGTACTCAAGGGGACTCAGTCTCCCGGGTTTCGTCAGGATCTCGGCGGGGATGGCGGTCTTACCGATGTCATGGACCTCGCCGCTCAGCCGGATCAACTCCACTTCCCCCGCGTCCAGTCCGAGGCGCATGCTGATCGCCGCAGCGAGCGAACCCACGTGCAGCTGGTGGCCCGCGGTGTAGGGATCCCGGCTCTCGGTGATCCGCGCCAGCACCGCGATGGTCCCTCTGAGGGCGGCCGAGAGCTGCTCGAGGACGCGAACATGGACGATGCCGAATTCGACCTCCCTGACGATCTCCTCGAGGCCCGCCACGGTGGCCTCATCGAACGTGAAGGCGTGACTGTCGTAGACCGCGAGCAACGCGAGCCTCTCTCCGGGGGCGAAGGGAATCGCGACGCTCGAGCCGAGACCGAAGGTGGCGGCCCTGGCTCGCCACGGCTCGAAGCCCGCGGCATGGGCGAAATCCCTCGTCACCTGGGTCGTCCCCGTGCGCAGTGCCGTGCCTGTCGGGCCCAGCCCGATCGCCTCGTCTCCGGACCAGGAGACCATGCCGTCGAACAGGTAGTCGACCTTCCCGGCGCTGTGCGTGATGTCGACCCCTCTCGAGTCATGCCCGCTCGGATATGCGACGTAGGCGAGTGCGTAGCGCCCGTGCTCCACGAGCGCGCCGCACAGCTGCTGGAGCGATGCCGATTCGTCGGAAGCTGACATGACGAGCCTGTTCACATTGGTCAGCAGCGCGAGCGAATGGTATTGCTGGAGCCGCAGCGTGACGTCGTCAAAGGCGGACACGACGCCACGCAGCTGCCCCTCGAGGATGATGGGCCAGGTGTCGATGGACAGCCAGCGCCGCCGGCGATCGGGGATGTCGATGCCCATGACGACATCGGAATTGACCTCTCCGGTGCGGAGCGCAACCTCGACCGGATGCTGGTCCGCGGGGAATGCGGTGCCATCCTCGTAACCATTCCAGCAGAGCTCAGCGGAGGACTTCCCCGCCAGGTCCTTGGCCGAAGCCCCTAGCAGGGTCTCCGCTGCCGAATTGACGTCGAGGATCCTGCCGTCCACTCCATAGAGGACGAGCCCCGTGTTGACGGAATCCAGGAAGTCACCCGTGTAGAGCAGCGGCTGCAACTGCGTCAGTTGGGCACCATGTGTGAACTCGTGGTCCATCTGTGACCTCCCGCTGACCCCCGAGACATGCGGTGAGAACCACCCTAGGCACCTGTCCCGCCTCGGGAAACGGTGATCAGCGCGGCGTGGCACGCGATTCCGCCAAACCTGCCGCGCGTGCCACGGCGACCCACGATGCCCCGCGAGAGCGCCACTCGGACCGGCCGCCACACCAGGTCGCTCGCGATCACGGCGCGAGTGGCACCTGCCAGATGATCGAGGTGCCGACACCGGGCGTGCTGAGCACGTCGAGGGTTCCGAAGAGCTTCTCGGCACGGCGTCGCATGTTGACGAGGCCGTTGCCTCCTTCGTCGCTGCTGGTGCCCTCGACGATCCCGTGACCGTCGTCCACGACCACGAGCCGGCACACGCCGTTGCGCGCGGACAGCTCGACTCGAACCTTGGTGGCGCCCGCGTGGCGCCCGACGTTGGTCAAAGCCTCACGAAGGGTCGCCGTCATGTTCTCGGATACCCGCTCCGGCAGGGTCGTGTCGATGGGGCCCTCGACGGATAGCTCGACGCGGAATCCGAGGACAAGCTCCAGCTCGCGGACGATGTGCAGCACGCTCGACCGCGCGCCCTGCCGGAACTCCGCCTGACCGAGTTCAAAGATCGTGCTGCGGACCTGACGAATCGTGGCGTCCAACTGATCGATGACCTCGATGATCCTCTCAGAGACGTCAGGTCGCGCCGTCGACGCGATGCCTTGGAGCGTCAGTCCCGCGCCGAACAGTCGCTGAATGACCGTGTCGTGCAAGTCGCGGGCCATCCGATCACGATCCTCGAAGACAGCAGCCTCGCGCACCCGCTGGTGGAGCTGGGCGTTCTCGATCGCGATGCCCGCCGCCACCGCCAGCGAGCCGACGAGGAGCTCGTCATCGCGAGAGAACTCCGACCAGCCGATCTTGTCCGTCAGGTAGAGATTCCCGAAGACCTCTCCGCGAAGCATCACGGGTACGCCGAGGAAGGACTGCATTGGCGGATGGTCCGGCGGGAATCCGAAGGAACCCGGATGGCCGCCGATGTTCGCCATTCTGAGCGGCCTTGGGTCGGTGATCAGGACGCCGAGGATGCCGAGCCCCTTCGGTCTGGCGCCGATGCGCTCCTCGGACTCGAGGTCCATGCCCGCCGTCACGAACTCGGAGAGGCCGTTGCCGTCCGCGGTGAGGACACCGAGCGCCCCGTACGTGGCGTGCGTGATGGAGCGCGCCTCCTCCACGATGTGCCGAAGCAGGACTGCAAGATCGAGGTCCGCCTCGAGGAGCAGTGTCGCCTCAAGAACCCGACGGAGTTTGACTGGGTCGTTGATCTCGCGGAATGGCACTGGCTCCAAGGTACCCGCCTGCCCTTCTGGCGGCTCGGCGCCACCGCATCGAGGTTGACGGGTTTCTCAGGAGACGCCCAGCATGCGCTGCGGCGGCGCTTACGCGAGGCAGTCAGGATGGCACTGCAGCCGACACTCTGCAAGGGCTTCCCCCGGTCCGCGCCAGGGGTGGCTCCGGAGGGCAGTCTGATTGCCGTGCCTCCGGAGCCACCTCGTGGCGGAATTCTTTCGCGATACAGGCGCGCAAATGTCTTGGGGGCATCGGCGGAGCCACGGTTCGCGAAGATCGTGGCTGCCCATCCCGCGGACGTGCCTCAGTCTGCGAGGTCGGTCTCCGGCAACGGGAACAGGTGCAGGTGCTCGATTGCGGGATTCGGGTTCCCCTCCCAACCCATCTCGAGTATCTGGGACCGGCTTCGTCGCCCGAAGTACAGCCGGAGAAGCTCGTAATCGGTCGTCCGCAGCGTGATGACAGCGTCCCCGCCGGCGAGCAACGCGTCCTGACCCTCGGTGATGACGCGGACTGGCGGTGCGCCGGCAGCCAGCATGCGGGCGCTGAACACGCCCGTCGCCGATCCGGCGAGGTAACGGACCCGCGCATCCTCGCGTTCCCCTCGCAGGCCGAGTGCGCCGCGGACGTCCTGCTCGTGATTCCAGACGTCAAAGCAGCAGAACAGCGCGCCTTCGCCAACCCCGCGGAGCCAGGCGTCCATTGACCGGCTCTTGGACGACCACTCCTGGCAGACGTCCTGCAGGGTCGCGGACTGACGCTCTCGAACCTGCCGCGCCGTCCAGGCAGGCCCCCCAGCTCCCTCCATGTCGCCGGCGAGGATGTCCGTGCAGACACCCGTGACGTGCGCAACAGCGTCCTTGACGGACCAACCCGGCAGCGCCGGTACGGCACGTGCGGCGTCCGCCGCATCGAGTCCGACCGCGACGCACAGCAGGGATCGGCGTGTCGTGGCGTACGTGTTGACCACGTCCATCGCCGGCGACACTACCGAGTTCCCGAGCGACGTTCACGGGGGCCCGGCCAGCGATGCGCTCCGGAGTGGGCCCGGAGGCGCGCATCGGGGCTCGAGGCTGGAGGCGATGCGGAGACCCATCATCGTGAGGCTGGATCGAGCGCAGCGTGCGCCGCGAGGCGCTGTGCGGCGCGTTTCGGAAGCGGGCTGGGGGGATTGCTGGTGCGGGGAGCGTTTTCGACTTACAGTTACGGGCACGAGTGACTGGGTTGCCGAGGACGGAGGCACTGGGCCTGATCGACCAGTGCCTCCGGCCGCTGTTCGGTCCCAAGAGTCACCATGGCGGTTGGTGGGGGTGCTTGGTCCCTCTTGCACCCCCACTGACGCCACAGTCCGCGTGCGTCCGGGTTGCCTGCAACACTGCATTCGTGGAGCAACCGGTGGCACAGGGGCTCCCGGCGCGACACCTGCGCCGCGGGCGCCAGCTGGAGGTCGCGACGCTCCTGTGGAACTGCGCAGGGGTCGTCGTGCTCGCGTTCGCAGCGGCAGCTGCCCGATCCGTCGCGCTGGCTGGCTTCGGCTTGGACAGCCTGATCGAAATCGGAGCATCCGGTGTCGTCCTCTGGGAGCTGGCGGACGCGTCGCGCGAGCGTCAGCACAGGGCGATGCGCATGATCGGCATCGCCTTCATCCTCCTCTCCCTCTACCTCGCTGCACAGAGCACAATCGTGCTCATCCTCGGATTCCGACCGCACCACAGCCCGCTCGGCATCGCATGGACCGCGGCAACGGCCGTTGTGATGCTCCTACTCGCCCGGGGGAAGGCGACGACAGGTGCGGCCCTCGGCAACCAGGTCCTCCTGACCGAAGGACGCATCACATTCATCGATGCGATCCTGGCGTCCGCAGTCCTCTCGGGGCTCCTGCTCAACTCCCTGCTCGGCTGGTGGTGGGCAGACCCGGCGGCTGGGTACGTCCTCCTCTACTACTCGGTCCGAGAGGCTCGCGCGTCGTTCGCTGACTGATCCCTTCGTGCCGACGCCTTCATGGTGCGGCGAGGAGGAGGTCTCTGCGCGGCGCGGCGAGGCTCATCGTCGCCGTCTAGGTTGAGCCTCCTCACGCCATGGACGACGAGCCGCAACACGCCGCACAGGTCCCCCTGCGGACGATCCTTCGCGAATGGACCCGCCTCGGCTGCACCGGGTTCGGCGGACCGCCGACCCACATCAGCATGCTTCGGCGGATGTGCGTCGATGAGCGGGGGTGGATCACCGAGCAGGACTTCGAGGACGGGATCGCGACCACGAACCTCCTTCCAGGTCCGGCATCAACGCAACTCGCCATCTACTGCGCATGGCGCCTGCGAGGTCCCGTTGGCGCCATCATCGGCGGACTCTGCTTCATCGTTCCCGGGCTGGCGCTCATCATCGTCCTGTCGGCTGTCTTCCTTGCGGCCAATCCCCCCACATGGGTGCTCGGCGCCGCAGCGGGCGCCGGTGCCGCGGTGCCGGCTGTGGCACTCAGTGCCTCCTGGCAGCTGGTCCCAGGAAGCCGAAAGCGAATCGGAGCGCGTCTCGCCGAGCGGCGGCGTTGGTTCGCATACGCCGCGATCGGCGCGGCCGCCGCCGCGACGATCGGCGCGTTCCTGGTCTTGGTGATCGTCGCGTGCGGCGCCGTCGAGATCCTGGTGCGCACACGCGGCCGGGCAGCGCCACCGCGGGCGCTCGCAAGCTTCTGGCCGGGGCCGATGCTGGCGCTCGTCGTGACCGGGGGGCTCGGGGGCCTGTCCTGGGTGGCCCTGAAGGTCGGGGCGCTGTCCTACGGCGGCGGGTTCGTGATCGTCCCGCTGATGCAGCACGACGCAGTCGTCACCTATCACTGGATGACCGGGGCCCAGTTCCTCAACGCGGTCGCCCTGGGCCAGATCACGCCGGGCCCGGTCGTCCAGACCGTCGCGGTAGTCGGCTACGCGGCGGGCGGCGTCGCTGGAGGCCTGCTTGCGGCCTGCATCGCCTTCGCGCCGTCCTTCGTCTTCATCCTCGCCGGCGCACCCCACTTCGACCGGATTCGCGCCAACGCCCGGGTCCAGGCCTTCCTCACCGGCGCCGGACCGGCAGTCATCGGCGCGATCGCGGGCTCGGCGATCCCCCTCGGACTCGACCTGCACCTGTACTGGCAAGTGCCAGTGCTCGTTGCAGCCGCGCTCTGGCTGCTCGTTGCTCGACGCGGAGTGGTCACGTGCCTGCTCGCTGCCGGCGCCATCGGCGTCGTCCTCGCGCTCGCAGGGGTCCGGGTCTGACGGCACGGGCGTCGTCTCGGGACCGACCAATGCACCGCTCCTGCAGGTCATGCGCGTATCTTTGGCTGGCCGCAGCGCCAGATTTCGAACCGGAGGGAGCAGCGTGACGAGCCGTTTCGATCGCGCATTCCCGGAGCCGCTCCTGGCGAAGGTGCCCGAGGTCACCCTCCTCTTCTGGGTGATCAAGATCCTGACGACCGCGGCAGGCGAGGCGACCTCGGACTTCTACGCGGCGCACAACCACCTCGCCGGGGGCGTGGTGGAGCTCAGCCTCATGGGTGTGGCGCTGCTCATCCAGTTCCGCTGTCGGCGGTACTACGCGCCGGCGTACTGGTTCCTCGCCCTCGCGATCGCGATCGCGGGCACGGGGGTCTCCGACGTCATGCACCTGACCTTCGGCATCCCCTACGCCGGCACGACGATCGTCTGGTCGATCGTGCTCGCGGCCGTCTTCTGGGCGTGGGACCGCGCGGAGGGAACGCTCTCGATCCACAGCATCGTCACGCGCCGCCGCGAGACGTTCTACTGGGCGGTCGTCTTCGCGACCTTCGCGCTGGGGACGGCCGCCGGGGATTACACGGCGGTCGTGCTCCACCTCGGCTACCTGGGCTCGGCGTTCCTGTTCGCGGTGATCATCATGATCCCGGCGATCGCGTGGCGGTTCTTCGGCCTGAACGAGGTCGTCGCGTTCTGGTTCGCCTACGTGGTGACGAGGCCCCTGGGCGCCTCGCTCGCCGACTGGGCCAGCAAGCCGCACGAGCTCAGCGGGGCGAACTTCGGGAACGCGCAGACGGCGGCGGTGCTGATCGCGCTGATCGTGCTCCTGGTCGCGTACTGCACGCTGGCCCGCAACGACATCCAGCGTCCGCACCCATCCGAGCCGAGCGCACCATGATGCCGCTGGGCGCCGAGGGCCGTCAGGGACCGACGTCCAGGACCCGCAGCTCCGCGCGGTACCGTTCGGCGTTCTTCACATAGTTCGCCGCGGAGATCCGGATCAGCTCCGCATTGGACCGTGCGTAGTGGATCTTCGCCGGAACGCCGATCGCGAGGGCGCCCGGCGGCACCTCGAGCTTGTTCGGCACGACGGCGTTTGCCCCTACCGTCGCCCCGGTGCCGACCACCGCCTGGTGCAGGATCGTGGACCCCGAGCCTGCGAGCGACTCATCCTCGAGCGTGCAGCCCTCCAGGTGCGCGAGGTGCCCCACCACGCACCGCGAACCGATGATGGTCGGGAACATCGGGACGGCGTGCACCACGGTGCCGTCCTGGATGCTCGTCTCCTCGCCGATCATGATTGTCCCGTAGTCGCCTCGGAGCACAGCACAGGGCCATATGGACGACCGCGCACCAATGGTCACATCGCCGATCACCACGGCTTCGGGATGGACGAAGGCGCTGGGATCGATGCGGGGCTCGACGGAACCGAGGGCGTAGACCGGCACGGGGCGACGTTACGCGATGGCGCGTCGTTTCGGTCGCGTGGACAGTCACCCCTATTGCCGGAAGGCCTCAGGCGTGGTGGCTCAGCCACTGGACGCCCTGGACCGTGCGCCAGATGAGGTAGATCACAGTCGCGGCAACGAGGAACTTGAAGCGCAGCGAGATGGGCTTGCGCTCCGGCTCGGCGAGCTCCGTCCCGCAGGTCGGGCAGGCGCCCTCCACGAGCGCGTCATCGCCGACGAGCCGGTCGCACTGGTCGCACCACGGCACGTCAGCCGATCCTGATGCGGATCCTGAGTGGTGTGGATCCGAGGTCGAAGCGTTCGCGCAACCCCCGTTCGACATAGCGCATGTACGGCTGGGAGAGCCTCGCCGAGCAGAAGAGCGTGAACGTGGGAGGGTCCGTGGCCCCCTGGACCGCGTAGCGGATCCTCGCACCCGGCGCGGCGTGGTGCTCCTGGATGTCGCGGATCGCACGGTTGAGCGGGCCTGTCGGAATGCGGCGGTGGTAGTCCTCGGCCGCCCCGGTGAGCGCAGGGAAGACGCGATGGACGCCAAGGCCTGTGGCCGCCGCGACCTTGAGGACCGGGGCGTCACCGAGGAACGCGAGCCGGTCCCCCACCGACGCCAGCACGTCGGTGCGGTCGTCAGTCGCGATCAGGTCCCACTTGTTGAGGACGACAACGGCCGGGCACCCCGCGGCGGCGATGCGCTCGGCGAGTCGCTGGTCCTGCGCCGTCGCACCGACTGTCGCATCGATGACAAGGAGCGCGATGTCGGCGCCGTCGAGCGCCTCCAGGCTGCGAAGGACCGCGTAGGTCTCGAGGCCGGCCTCGGTCTTCGCCCTGCGGCGCATTCCCGCCGTGTCGATGAAGCAGATGGGCCCGGTCGGCGTCTCGATGACCGTGTCGACCGCGTCGCGGGTGGTGCCGGGCAGGTCGTGCACGACGCTCCGGTCGTCTCCGATGAGCTTGTTGAAGAGCGTGGACTTGCCCACGTTCGGGCGGCCGACGAGCGCAACGCGCAGCGGACCGTCGGGCTCGGGACCGGATGCACCGCCCCCCGTCGCGTCGGGGGGCGAGAGCCGAGCCACGATCTCGTCGAGGAGATCGCCGGCGCGCCTGCCGTGCAGGGCGCTGACTGCAATGGGCTCACCGAGCCCGAGGGACACGAAGTCCCAGGTGGCGGCCTCGCGGGACTCGTCGTCCACCTTGTTCACCACGAGCAGCGTGGGGCGGCCGGTGCGCTGGACCCAGCGCGCCGCGTCGAGGTCCGACTCGGTCACTCCGACGGTCACATCGACCACGAAGATCACGAGATCCGCGTCGACGAGCGCGCGCTCGCTCTGCTCGGAGACCTTCGCGTCGAGATCGCTGCCCCCCGGGATCCAGCCTCCGGTGTCGACGATCTCGAAGGCGACCCCCGTCCACTCCGCCTGGACGACCTTGCGGTCGCGGGTGACCCCGGCCTGCTCCTCGACGACGGTCACCCGTCGTCCGACGAGCCGGTTCACCAGGGCTGATTTACCGACATTGGGGCGGCCCGCGACGACGACACGGGGAAGGGACATGCCTGCACGCTACCGGTGCGTCGTCAGGGCCTCGAGTTCGCGACGCAGGGCGGCCCCCTCGGTGGGCACCGCCCGGACGTCCCCGTTCAGCGCGTCGAGGGACATCCCGTCGAGGAACAGGCCGTTGGTCAGGCACGACTCGGGCAGCAGGTACGTCGCATCCCCGCCGTCCTCGCGCAAAACCCGCGCGACGTCCGCTCCGCAGAGGAGGCCCGCGACCCCGATGTTCCCCCCGAAGAACCGGTTCTCCACCGCGAGGACCTCGATGTCCGCGAGGCTGGTGCGGCTGATCATGGCATCAAGCAGGGGTCGCGCGTAGGTCCCGGTCATGACCACGACACGTCCGGGGGCCGCGGACTCGTCGGGCGGCGCGACGCCATGCGGCGCGCGGTACCCGACGGCGGGGGCGCCGTCGACGGACTGGAAGAACCCAGGCCGGATCGCCAGGGTCCGCCTCCGCCGCAGGAAGTCGGCCTCGAACGTCGCCCACAGGCCGATCCCGTTTTCCGCCTGGTCGAGGTTGTCGTAGTCGGCGACACCTGGCAGCGCGCGGCCCGCGACGAGGTAGAGCTCGTCGGCCGCGTGCACGAGGCGCCTGCCGACGGCCTCGACGAAGAGGTCCTGGTACGCCTCGACGAGGTCGATTGCCGCCGACGCCTCTTCGCCGGTGTGCGCGCGCAGGTCGGCCTCGTTCGAGAAGTCGCTGAGCCCGAGCGGCACGACGCCGAGCGTTGCGAGGGCGCTGTATCGGTCGAGCACGTCGCACAGCGTCCGCTCCAGTGCCGGGCCATCGTTGATCCCCGGGCAGAGCACCACCTGGCCGTGCACCTCGATCCCGGCGTCGAGCAGCACCTCGAGCCACCGCAGGCTCGTCGCGCCCCTCGGGTTCCGAAGCATCCGCGCGCGCAGCTCGGGATCCGTGGCGTGGATCGACACGTACAGGGGGCTGAGCCGTTCAGTGACGACCCGTTCGATGTCGAGCTCGGTGAACCGGGTGAGGGTGGTGAAGTTCCCGTAGAGGAAACTCAGGCGGTAGTCGTCGTCCTTCACGTAGAGGCTGCGGCGCATCCCCTTGGGGAGCTGGTAGATGAAGCAGAAGGGGCAGTGGTTGTCGCAGGTCCGGACGCGATCGAACACCGCGGAGGACACGAACACGCCGAGGGGCTCGCCCGCGCCCTTGCGGATCTCGACGGTGCGACGGTCGCCACGCTCGTCGGCGACCACGAGCTCCAGGTGGGCCCCGTCGGTCATCTGCTGGTACTCGATGACATCGGTCGGCTGCTGGCCGTTGATCGACGCGAGCCGCTCCCCCACGGCGATGCCCGCGCGGTGCGCCGGGGAGCCCTCCACGACGTCGGTGACGGTCGGCAGTTCCACGCCGGGAGCCTAGGAGCCCCTCGACGTCCCTCCCCGGTAGCCTGCAGCCGTGGCGGTCGACAAGGTGCTGCTGGCCTCGCCCCGGGGCTTCTGTGCGGGCGTCGAGAAGGCCATCAAGGCCCTCGACTGGATGGTCACGGTCTTCGAGCCGCCCGTCTACTGCTACCACGAGATCGTCCACAACCGGCACGTCGTGGAGCACTTCTTGGAGCGTGGCGTGCTGTTCATCGACGACGTCGCCGACGTGCCCGAGGGCGCGCCGCTGATGCTCAGCGCCCACGGGTCGCCCCCCGAGGTCGTGGACCGCGCCCGCGCGAACGGGGGTGTCGTCGTCGACGCGGTGTGCCCGCTCGTGACCAAGGTCCATCACGAGCTGAAGGTGCGGGCTCGCAAGGGCTACACCGTCCTGTACGTGGGCCACGCGGGCCACGAGGAGGCGGTGGGGACCATGGCCGTCGCCCCGGCGTCCGTCCACCTGATCGAGCGGACCGAGGACCTCGATGCCATCGACCCCGCCTCGTCGCCCTTCGCCCTGCTCTCCCAGACGACCCTCAGCTTCGACGAGTGGGCGGACCTGAAGGAGCACGCGATCGAGCGGTTCCCGGACCTGTGGATGCCTAACCGCTCGGACCTGTGCTTCGCAACGACCAACCGCCAGAGCGCGCTGCGAGAGATCGCCGAGATCGCCGACGCCGTCGTGGTGATCGGCTCGGCCAACTCGTCCAACACCGTCGCGCTCACCGAGGTGGCGCGTGCCTCGGGCTGTGACCGCGTCTACCGCGTGAACAGCGCCCAGGAGCTCCCGGGAGGCCTCGGTGGCGTCGTCGGAGTCACCGCCGGCGCGTCGGCACCCGACGCGCTCGTCGCCGAGGTCATCGAGGCCCTGGCCCCATCCCGCGGCGTCGAGACGATGGTCGTGACCGAGGAGGACGAGTACTTCCCCCCTCCCCCCGAGCTCCGCGAGCTGCTCAGGGCGGTCGCCCTGGCCCTCGGGGTCCTCTGCGACGTCCCTGAAGCGCCGGGTGACCCGGTGGCGGATGATCGCGAGACGGAGGCCTCCACCGTGCTCACCGGGACGGCGGCGGTGCCCTGACGCGTGGGGGCTCCCCCGCGTGCGAGAATGTCGCGCGCGTCCCGCGGGGGCGCGTGCCGTCTGCCCGCCACCGTGACCGAGAGGATCCCATGAGTTCGAAGGCGACCAGCCTCCAGGCGCGACGGGTTGCCTCGTTGCGGCATCACGTCATCACCGAGGCGCTCGCGGCCTTCGACGCGCAGGAGCCCAACTTCGCACCCAGCGAGGCGGTCGTGCTCGTCTGTGCCTACGAGGAGGAGGGGGCGATCGGCGAGGTCCTGGCCAAGATCCCCGAGACCGCCTGCGGCGTCGCACTCACGACGGTGGTCATCGTGGACGGGGGCGACGACCGGACCGCTGAGATCTCGGCGAAGGCCGGCGCCAAGTGCATCGTGTTCCCGGTCAACCTCGGCCACGGGGTCGCTCTGCAGGTCGGCTACCGCTTCTGCATTGACCACGGCGCCAAGTACTGCGTGACGATCGACGCGGACGGCCAGAACGACCCCGACGAGATCCCGGTCATGCTCGCGCCACTGATCGATGACGAGGCGGATTTCGTCGTCGCGTCGCGGCGGCTCGGCGTCGACACCACGACCGACAAGTTCCGCAAGAGCGGCGTCGTTTTCTTCTCGACGATGATGAACCTGATGACCGGCGCGCACCTCACCGACACCTCGAACGGCTACCGGGCGCTGCGCGTCTCGATGCTGGCCGACGTCCTCGACCGGCTCGAGCAGGAGCAGTACCAGACCGCCGAGCTGCTCATCACGTGCCTCAAGCGCGGATGGCGCGTCACCGAGCGCCCGACCGTCTGGTACCCGCGCCAGGCGGGGACCACCAAGAAGGGCTCGAACTGGCTCTTCGGGTTCCGCTACCTGAACGTGGTGATCAGGACGTGGTGGCGGGAGCGCTAAGCCTTCCGCACGCCTGGTCGTAGACCGCCTGGAGCGAGCGACGGAGCTCCTCGGTCGTCTCGCGCAGCCTGCTTCTCGGCACGCGACCCGCATCGCCGCCCGTCGGCGGCGGCACCGGGGCGCCGATCACGATCCTGACCTTCACCGGACGGGGGAGCTTCTTGCCCTTCGGCATCGCCCGGTCGGTCCCCCCGATCCCGACGGGGACGATCGGAGCGCCGGTGCGCGCCGCGAGGAATGCGGCGCCCTCGAGGAGCGTGCCGACGATCGGCCCCTCCTGGCGCGTGCCCTCGGGGAAGAGCACGAGCGGCTCGCCGGCTCGCAGGACCGATTCCGCGTGCACGAGAGCGGCGCGGTCGGCGGTGCCACGGTGGACTGGGAATGCGCCCATCGTGGAGATGAAGCGGCCGAGCGGCTTGAAGTCCCAGAGGGAGTCCTTCGCGATGAAGAACGTCTTGCGCGGCGTCACGTAGATGGCGAGTGCGAAATCCACATTCGACCGGTGGATGGGCGCGATGATGAACGGTCCTGTCGTCGGCACGAGCTCGGCGCCCGTGACCTCGGGCCGGAAGCAGCAGGCCCACGTGGTGTGCACGAGCCCGCGGAACGCCCGGTAGCCGAGCGTCCTCGACGGGTCGGGCACGAAATCGTCGCCTACAGCCACGACAGGACCTCGGTGACGATCTCGTCGGCGGGCCGGTGGGTGGTGTCGAGCACATGGGCGTCGTCGGCCGCGACGAGCGGGGAGGCGGAGCGGCTCGAATCGAGCTCGTCCCTCCGCGTCACGCTCCCGGGCTCCTCCTCGGCTCGGCGCCGCTGGCGCTCCTCGTCCGAGGCCGTGAGGAAGACCTTCACCCGCGCATCGGGGAAGACGACGGTCCCGATGTCGCGACCCTCGACCACGCCCCCGCCCCGCGCCGCGACCCACCCACGCTGGCGCTCGACGAGTGCGGTGCGCACGGCGCGGTGCGCACTCACGACGGAGACGGCGCGGTTTACCGGATCGCTTCGAAGCTCATCGGTGAGATCGACGCCCCCGGACACGACGCGGTCCCCGAGCTCGAGGTCGGACCCGCGCGCCAGGAGCGCGATCGAATCGGCATCCGCCGGATCGATGCCGCCACGCAGGGCAAGCACGGTCACGGCGCGGTACATCGAGCCCGTGTCGAGGACCTGGAGACCCAGCCGCTCCGCGAGGAGCCTCGCCACGGTGGACTTTCCAGAGCCCGCGGGTCCGTCGATCGCGACGATCAGTCCCTCGGTCATCGCAGCGATGCTAGGTCCGAGAGGAAGCCCGGATAGCTGGTGGCGACCCCGGCGAAGCCATCGACCACGGCTCCGGAGCCGACCGCTGCGGCGATCGAGGCTGCCATCGCCATGCGATGGTCGCCCTCGGCGTCATACTCGAACCGGCGGAATCTCGATGCGGATCCGAGTCCCTCGATGACCAGGTCGTCACCCTCGATGGACGCCGAGGCTCCGAGCGAACGCACGAGGCGAGCGGTCGCGGCGAGACGGTCGGACTCCTTCAGGCGCAGCTCGCCGACATCGACGAAGGTCGTGGCGCCGCTGGCTGCCGCCGCAGCGACCGCGAGGATCGGCACCTCGTCAAGGGATGGGATCTCCGAGGCCTGGACCCGCGTCGCGATGAGCGAGGCGGACGATGCCAAGAGGTCGCCCGCCCCCGCCCGGCGCACGCGGGTCACCACGTGCCCGCCCATGCGCTCGAGGACCCTGACGAACCCGATCCGCTCCTCGCCCACGTAGACGTCGCGGACCTCGACCTCGCCGGCTGCGGCCAGGATGGCCGCGACGACGAAGAAGGCCGCCTGGGAGGGGTCGCCGGGAACCAACCAGTCGACCGCCTCGAGCTCGGACGGCCAGATCGTGATGTGGCGCCCGTCGGGCCGCGACGCGACTTCGATGCGGGCCTTCGCCGCATGGAGCATCTCTTCGGTGTGGGTCCGCGTCGCGACAGGCTCGACGACCGTCGTCGGGCCGTCAGCCGTGAGGCCCGCGAGCAGGACCGAGGACTTCACCTGGGAGCTGGGCACGGGGAGCTCGTACCGGATCGCCCGCAGGATGCCGCCGTGCACCTCGAGCGGGGGCGTGCAGCGATCACCGACACCGAGCACCGTCGCGCCCATCGAACGAAGCGGCAGCGCCACCCTGTCCATGGGTCGACGTCGCAGCGAGTCGTCGCCGTCAAGCCGGTGGGCACCGTCGATGCCGGCCACGACCCCGGCCAGCAGTCGCATGGTCGTCCCTGAGTTCCCGCAGTCGAGCACCTCGTCGACGGCGTGGAGGCGGTCCCGCCCGCCCGTGACGACGACTGCACCCGTGTCCGCCTGGTCCACCAGCGCGCCGAGGCTCGCGACGCACGCGCGGGTTCGGGCGACGTCCTCGCCGTTGGACAGTCCCCGGATCGACGATGTGCCCTCCGCGAGTGCGGCGAGAAGCAGCGAGCGGTGCGAGATCGACTTGTCCCCCGGGGTCCGCACGACCCCCGCGATCGTCATGCCAGCGGCGACCTCCACGATGCCAGGGGCCTGTTCGATCGGCGTCACAGCGCCTCCACCGACGAGCGAAGACCCCGGGCCTCGAGCACCGCGGCCAGCTCGCGGGCACCATCGACGTCGAGCACCAAGATGAGAACGCCGGATGTTCCCTCCTGGGAGTGGGCGATCTCCACGTCGTAGATGTTGAGGTTGGCCGCGCTGGCTGCGGCCGTGACCTCCGCGAGGATCCCGGGACGGTCGGGAACGGGAACGCGGAGCTGGGCGAGAAGCGAAGCGTCGGGCGTGGACGAGGGCAGGTTGCGCCTCGCGATGCTGGCCGACGAGAGCTCTGAGAGGATCGTCGAGCGGTCCTTGCCGGCGATGGCCGCTTCGAGCCGGGCGAGCCTGCCACGCAGTGCGGCGAGTCCGGCGAGGATCGCGTCTCGGTTGTCAATGCACACGTCGGGCCAGATGGCCGGCTGACCCGCAGCCACCCGCGTCATGTCACGGAAGCCTCCCGCTGCGAGCCGCAGTAGGGCAGTGTCGCTCTCCGCGACGAGCGCGGCCTCGTTCATCATCGCGCCCGCGACGAGGTGGGGGACGTGGCTCACCATCGCGACGAGCCGATCGTGGTCGGCAGCGGTGAGGGCGAGCGCGGTCGCGCCGAGGTCCCGGATCGCATCCAACACCACGGCGTAGCTGGCGGGCGTGGTCGCCGAGGTCGGCGTGAGGACCCAGGTCGCGCCGACGAAGAGGTCGCCGCGC
Organism: uncultured Acidimicrobiaceae bacterium; assembly: GCA_963841965.1. GTDB lineage: Bacteria > Actinomycetota > Acidimicrobiia > Acidimicrobiales > RAAP-2 > Palsa-459. Next base: position 205,692 of record CAWJES010000001.1, read on the forward strand.
GCGCCGCGCAGGCCCGCCTGCTCCGACCCCGCCATCGGGTGCCCGCCGATGAACCGCGGATCCGACAGTGCCTCGACGATGCGCTCCTTCACGCCGGCCACGTCGGTGACCACCGCGTCCGCCGACGCGTGGGCGAGCACGTCGCGCGCGATGCCGGTCACCTGCGCGGAGGGCACCGCGATCACGACGAGGGACACGTCGTCTGCCACCTCGCTGCCCTCGACGGCGCCGATCTCCGCCGCAAGCACGGCGACCTCGGGATCGAGGTCGCTCCCGGTGACCGTCCAGCCCGCCGCACGAAGCCCGAGGGCGACGGAGCCCCCGATCAGCCCGAGCCCGACGACGTGCGCGCGGCGCGGGCCGTCAGTCCGGGAGGTCATCTCGGAGCCCTTTGGCCCCGTGGAGGTAGATGTGGTGGAGATCGGCACGCGACCGTGGCGTCTCGAGGTGCGCGAGGACGCGGATGCACAGCGGCATGGCACCCTCGACGTCGATCTCGCTCGCGCACAGGAGCGGGACGGCACCAAGCCCGATCTCGCGCGCGGCCGTGGCAGGGAACATCGCGTGGATGTCCGGCGTCGCGGTCAGCACCACGGAGATGAGGTCGTCGACCTCGACGCCGTTGCGGTCGAGCATTGCCCCGAGCAGCTCGGCGGTCCGCTCGCTGATCTGCGCCGCGGTGTCCTCGTCGACCGTGGTCGCCCCCCTGATGGCCCGGACCGCGTTCGTCATGCGCGAAGCGTAACCAATCCCCTGCCGGTCACCGATCGGGGCGCCTGGCGGATCAGGGGAGCTTCGGCTCGGCGCCGACCGCGGCCTCGCCGAGCCTGCGGACCTCGGCGTTCGTGAGCTCGCGGTAGGTGCCCGGTGCCAGCGTCGTGTCGGCCACGGGACCGATGCGCGTGCGGACCAGGCGGATGACCTCGTGGCCGACGGCTGCGCACATGCGGCGGACCTGGCGGTTCTTGCCCTCGTGGATCGCGATGCGCAGAAGGCCGGGCTCGACCCGGCTGACGCGCGCCGGCGCCGTCATGCCGTCCTCGAGCAGGACGCCTTCGCGCAGCCGGCGGATCGCAGCGGGGGACGGATCCCCGTGGACCTGGGCGAGGTACTCCTTCAAGACGCCGTGCGATGGATGGCTGAGCAGGTGGGCCAGGTCCCCGTCGTTGGTGAGGATCAGCAACCCCTCGGTTGCGAGGTCGAGCCGACCCACCGCGAAGACGCGGGGCTCGTCCGGCACGAGCGAGACGACCGTGGTTCGACCCTGCGGGTCGTCTGCCGTCGTGATCACCCCCGCGGGCTTGTTCAGCAGGTAGTAGACGTGGCCGGGCGCTGTCGGTGCTGGAGCACCGTCGACCGCCACGTGCGCGGATTCGGGATCCACCCGTCGCCCCAGCCGGGCGACCTCGCCGTCAACGGTCACCCTGCCCGCCTCGATGAGCAGCTCGCAGCGGCGCCGTGACCCGTAGCCGGCGCGGGAGAGCACCTTCTGCAGCCGCTCCCCCGACGCGGGCTCGGTCTCGATCACGTAGCGGCGCGCTCGGCGAGCTCGGTGGCGAGGGTCCGCGCCTCGGCGACGTCGGCCAGGAACTCCTCGATGGGCGCGAGCTCCGCGATCGAGCTCAGGCCCAGCCGGTCGAGGAAGAGGTCAGACGTGCCGTAGAGGATCGGCTGGCCGGGTCCCTCGGCGCGCCCGACCGCCTCGATGTAACCGCGCTGCTCCAGGAGCCGCACGACGCCGTCGACGTTGACGCCCCGCAGGGCGCCGATCTGCGCACGGGACACCGGCTGTCGGTATGCGACGATCGCCAGGGTCTCGAGGGCCGCCGTGGACAGCCTGTGGGAGACGTCGCGGTTGGCGAACCGCTGGACATGGTCGTGCGCATCGGGGTGCGTCACGATGCGCCAGCCCGAGGCCGTCTCGCTCAGCTGGAAGCCACGCCGGGTCGCGAGCAGGTCCGCCGCGTCGGCGCGCAGGGCCTCCTCCACCGCCGCAGCATCCTCGTCCAGGAGGTCCGCGAGCGCGGCCGCCGGCACGGGCTCGATCGCAACCGTGAGGATCGCCTCGAGCGCGAAGCGCAGCTCGTCAGCCTGCATAGTCATCCACCAGTCCCAGGTCGAGCGGGTTCTCGTCGCCGCGCAGCCACGTGATCCGTAGCTCGCCGAAGGTCGAACCCTGTCCGAGCGACACGCGGCCCAGCTTGCAGAGCTCGAGCACAGCGAGGAAGCGGACGATGATCTCGATCTGCTCGGTGAGCCCTTCGGTCAGTTCGCGGAACGACAGGGAGCCCCGACGTGGCAACCACGCCGCGAGGTCCGTGACGGTCTCGGCCACCGTGATCGTCTCGACGGTCACGTGATAGAGGTCGACGACCGGCTCGGGCCGGTCCTCCACCGCCCTGAGGAAGGCAGCAGCGAGTTGGGCCACCGTGACGCCCTGCAGGAGGTCGGGGGCGTGGATCTCGATCCCGTCGTCGAGCCCCGCCACGCGTGGGAGCACCCGGGAGGCCGCCTCGAACCGAACCGCAAGCGAGTCGGCGGCCGCCGCGTAGGCCCGCAGCTCCAGCAGCCGCGCCAGCAGGACGTCCCGCTCCTCCCAGCCGAGGGTCTCCTCGTCGGCGTCCACGTCATCGGGGCCCGGCAGGAGGCGCTGGCTCTTGAGTTCGAGCAGGATCGCCGCGTAGAGGAGGAACTCCGACAGCTCATCCATGGTGCACTCTTCGCGGCGCGCACGCAGGTGTGCGACAAAGGCGTCCACGACGGGCGCGAGGGGAATGTCGAGGATGTCGACCTCGTGGCTGCTCACGAGCTGGAAGAGGACCTCGAGTGGTCCGGCATACGGCGTCGCCTCCGTGCTGAGTGCCACGCGAAGACCCTACCCAACGATGCACTCGTCACGACGCGAAGAACGTCCCAGCGATGCGGAGGCGCCCCGTTAGGCTTGCGCGATGACGAGGATCTTCTCGGGAATACAGCCGACCGGCGAGCTGCATCTCGGCAACTACCTCGGCGCCGTGCGCACGTGGGTCCGCGAGCAGAACGCCGATGCCTTGTACTGCGTCGTGGACCTGCACGCCCTCACGATCGACGTCGACCCGTCCGTGCTTCGAACCAAGACCGTGGAGCTCGCCGCAGGGCTCCTGGCGTCGGGGCTCGACCCCGAGATCTGCACCGTGTTCCTGCAGAGCCACGTCGCCGAGCACACCCGGCTCAGCTGGCTGCTCGAGTGCGTGGTGACCGATGGCGAGCTGCGCCGGATGACGCAGTTCAAGGACAAGTCCGCCAAGAACGACGTGGTGCGCGGGGGGCTGCTCACGTACCCGGTGCTGATGGCTGCCGACGTGCTGCTCTACGACACCGACGTCGTGCCTGTCGGCGACGACCAGCGCCAGCACATGGAGCTGTGCCGGGTGATCGCAGAGCGCTTCAACAACCGCTTCGGGGAGACCTTCGTGGTGCCCGAGGCCATGGTGCCGAAGGTCGCGGCCAGGGTCATGGACCTCCAAGAGCCGCTCCGCAAGATGTCGAAGTCCGACGAATCCCCGCAGGGGACGGTGCTGATGTTCGATGCGCCCGAGGCGATCGAGCGCAAGTTCAAGCGGGCGGTGACCGACGCCGACGGTGAGGTACGCTACGACCCCGCGGGGAAGCCCGGGATCTCGAACCTGCTCGAGATCTACGCCTCACTGACCGGCGAGAGCACGGACTCGATCGCATCGCGATACGCCGCCTACGGGCCACTGAAGAGCGACCTCGCGCAGCTCGTGATCGCCGAGCTCGAGCCCATCAGGGTCAGGCGTGACGAACTGCTCGCGGACCCCGCGGCGCTTCGCGAGCTCCTTGCGAAGGGCGCGCAGCGCGCCCGGGCGACGGCGTCGGCCACCTACGATCGAGCTTCGACCGCGATGGGGCTCGTCGCCCCCTGATCACCCGTACCCGATGATGTTCTGCCAGAAGTTGGCGATCGCGTTGAACCCGGACGTCAAGAGGTGCTGGCCGAGGAACACGAACGCGATGACGACCACCAGCGTGTAGGGCCGGATCGACAGGTACGCGCCGTACCAGCGCTCCGGGAGGAATCGCTCGACGACCGAGCTCCCGTCGAGCGGCGGGAGCGGGAGCAGGTTGAAGATCGCGAGCCAGAGGTTGATGAGCCCGAGGAAGAACAGCAGTTGAAGGGGCCAGAACGTCTCGGGCTGGAGGATCCGCAGCAACAGCCAGGCGATCCCCACGAGGACGAGGTTCATCGCGGGACCCGCCAGGGCCGTCAGCACCGCCCCGTTGCGGGGATGACGGAGCCGCGAAACGTTGACGGGCACGGGCTTCGCCCAGCCGAACACGGGTGCCCCCGCGATGATGAGGAGCGCTGGCAGGACCACGGTTCCGATCGGGTCGATGTGCACGAGGGGGTTCAGCGAGAGGCGTCCCGCCTTCTTCGCGGTATCGTCGCCGAGCGCGAGGGCCGACCACCCGTGGGAGACCTCGTGCAGGATGATCGATCCGAAGAGGATCCCGTACTGCGCGATCTCGAGCTCCGTCTGCAGCGACACCTACGCGAGCCCGCCGGCGAGCCGGCCGGGGGTCCGGGCTTCTGCCGGGCGCGTCATCAGGGGAGCTTCGCGCAGTCCACGCAGCGACGCGCCATGGGCATCGCCTCGAGGCGTGCCGCGCTGATCTCGTTCCCGCAACGTTCGCACCGCCCGTAGGACCCCGCCTCGATGCGCGCGAGCGCGTCGTCGACTTCAGTGAGCGACTCCTGGAGGTCCGCAGCCAGGGCCTCGGCCTCGCCTCGCTCCGCGGTCACCTGGGACGTGTCCGCGAAGTTGGTGTCGTAGTCGAGTCCCCCACCCGGTCCGAACCCGATCTCGTCGAGCTGCGCCAGCAGGCGCTTCCGCTCGGCGACGAGATCCTCTGCCTGGGCACTGAAGTTGGTGGTCACAGCGCAAGCCTACGTCCGAACCGGGACGTCCCCTGCCCGCGGATGAGCCGTCCGGTAGGCCTCGACCAGGTGGGTCTGTGTGACCTTGGTGTACCGCTGGGTCGTCGCCACCGAGGCATGCCCGAGGAGCTCTTGGATCACCCGGACGTCGGCGCCGTGCGCGAGCATGTGCGTCGCGCAGCTGTGCCGCAGGGTGTGCGCGCTCGTGTCGCTCGGCAGTCCCGCGCGGCGGGCATGGCGACGCACGACCAGATCCACGCCCTGGCGGGTGAGGCGACCACCCCGCTGGTTGCAGAACACGGCTCGGGTGTCGGTGCCGGAGCCCTTCCGCGACGCGATGCGAGAGGCGGCGCGCAACGCGTCGCGGGACCCGCCGTCGATCCACTGGCGCACGGCCGCACCAGCAGTGCGACCGATCGGCACGAGGCGCTGCTTCGATCCCTTGCCCGTGACACGCATGAGCTCCTCGGTGAAGTCGATGTCCCCGAGATCGAGGCCGACGAGCTCCGAGACCCGGATCCCGGTCCCGTAGAGCAGCTCGAGCACGGCGCGGTCGCGCACGTCCACCGCGCCGTCGGTCGCTGGCGACGCCAGCAATGCGTCGACCTGCTCCTCGGTGAGCGCCTTCGGAAGGCGCTCACCGGCGCGCCGCGCCGCGAGCAGCGCGGTCGGGTCTCGCGTGAGAACCCCCTCGTCGAGGAGGAACCCGTAGAGCCCGCGCAGGGTGGATGCCACCCGAGCAACCGTGGCACGGGAGCGATCTGCCTGCAATGACGCGAGGAACGCCTCGACATCCGTATCGACCGCCGTCAGGAGTGTCCGGCCCCGGGTGTCGAGATACGAGGCCCACAGGAGCAGGTCCCTGCGGTAGGCGCGCAGGGTCGCGCTGGCACGGCCGCGCTCGACCGCGAGCCAACTCAGGAACTCCTCGGCCTCGTGCGGCAGTGCGGCGGTCACAAGCCCTCCCGCCGCGCGAGCGCGAGAATCGCCACAGCGGTCGACGCGTCGACGGGACCCGGTCCTCGGAGCTGTGCCACCGCCTCATCGAGTCCGAGCCGGATGACCTCCATTGCCTCCTCTTCGGGACCCGCGGGCCGTCGCGGCACCGCCGTCAGCCCCGTCGCGAGGTAGATCACCGTCGTCTGATCGGTCCAGCCCGGCGAGTTCCAGACCGTGCAGAGCGTCTCGAGGCAGGCAGCGCGAATGCCAGCCTCCTCCTCGAGCTCGCGCAGCGCGGTCGAGGCTGGGTCCTCGCCGTGCGCGTCGCGCGTTCCTGCAGGGATCTCGAGCAGGCATGCCCCGAAGGGGGCGCGCCACTGCCGGACGAGCACGACGTCCGCGCCGTCGAAGGCGAGGACGGCAACGGCTCCCGGATGGCGGACGATCTCGCGCGTGAATCCGGCACCGTCGCGGAGTGCGAACTCGACGCGCTCGACGTCGAAGACCTGGCCCGTCGCGAGCACCTCGGTCGACCGGACCTCGGGCTCGAACGCCATCTCAGGCGAGGGCGTTCAGGTCCAGCAGGTGCGGGTCGCGCCCTTCGGCCCGCTGCAGCGCGGCGTCGACGAGACCGTTGAAGAGCGGGTGCGGGCGGTCGGGCCTGGACTTGAACTCCGGATGGGCCTGGGTCCCGACCAGATACGGGTGCGACGGGACCTCGATGAACTCGACCAGCCGCCCGTCAGGTGAGACCCCACAGCAGCGAAGCCCCGCGTCCTCGAGCCGCGCGCGGTAGCGCGGGTTGAACTCGTAGCGATGACGGTGGCGCTCCGACACGATCTCGGTGCCGTAGAGCTTGGCGATCTGGCTGCCTGCCTCGAGCATCGCCGGGTACGCGCCGAGCCGCATGGTCCCGCCCTTGTCGACCACGTCGGCCTGGTCGGCCATGAGCGCGATCACCGGGTTGGGCGACGCGATGTCGAACTCCGTCGAGTTCGCGCCTTCGAGGCCAGCGACATTGCGCGCGTACTCGATGACGGCCACCTGGAGGCCCAGGCAGATCCCGAGGTACGGGATCTCATTTCGTCTCGCGATGTTTGCGGCCGCGATCATCCCCTCGATGCCGCGCTCCCCGAAGCCTCCCGGGACGATGATGCCGTCGAGCTCGCAGAGCCGCTCCTCGCCCACGTGCTCGGGGACGAGCTCTGCGTCGATCCAGTGCAGCTCGACCCGCGCGCCCTGGTCGAACCCCGCATGGCGGATCGACTCGACGACGGAGAGGTAGGCGTCGGGCATGTTCACGTACTTGCCCACGATCCCGATGCGCACCGTGCGGTCGGCCGCGTTGACGTGGTCGACGAGCGCCTCCCAGACACTGAGGTCGATCGGGTGGTCCGCGATGTCGAGGTCCAGCGTCGCGCAGACGTAGCGATCGAGGCCCTCCTCGTGGAGCACGAGCGGGATCTCGTAGATGCTCCGCGAGTCGACCGCAGAGATCACGCCCTCGATCGGGACGTCGCACAGCAGGGAGATCTTGCGCTTCAGACCCTCCGAGATGGGTTGGTCGCTCCGGCACACGATGACGTGCGGCTGGATCCCGCGGCTGCGCAGCTCTGTCACCGAGTGCTGCGTCGGCTTCGTCTTCTGCTCGCCGTTGGCCGCGAGGTAGGGAACGAGCGTGAGGTGGACGTAGCAGACGTTGTCACGGCCGACGTCGCGCCGGAACTGGCGGATCGCCTCGATGAACGGGACGATCTCGATGTCACCGACGGTGCCGCCGATCTCCACGATCACGACGTCGGTATCCTCGGTCGCCAGCCGCTCGATGCGGTCCTTGATCTCGTTGGTCACGTGCGGGATCACCTGGACCGTCTTGCCGAGGTAGTCGCCGCGACGCTCCTTCGCGATCACACTGGAGTAGATCGACCCTGTGGTCGTGTTCGAGTTCCTGTTGAGCGCCTCGTCGATGAAACGCTCGTAGTGCCCGAGGTCGAGATCGGTCTCGCCCCCGTCGTCGGTGACGAAGACCTCGCCGTGCTCTCCGGGGTTCATCGTGCCGGGGTCGACGTTGATGTACGGATCGAGTTTGCACATCGTCACCTTGAGGCCGCGCGACTTGAGGAGCCTCCCGAGCGACGCCGCGGTGAGCCCCTTGCCGAGGGAGGAGGAGACTCCACCGGTGACGAAGACGAACTTGCTCACCGCTCCGACCGATCCAGCACCCGCACGGATACACGCTAGACGATCTGTCCGATCAGGATGTGGGACCCGCCTCGAGCAGTGACGAGGCATGCGCCACGGCAGGGCCGTCATCCGGGCTTCCCGAGAGCATCCTCGCGATCTCCGCGACGCGATCGTCGCCCTGGACCGTCCGCACGCCGGCTGGCGACGCGGGAGTCTCCCCGCGTGACACGACGACATGGTGCGAGGCGGCGGCGGCGACGGTCGCGAGGTGTGTGACGACGATCACTTGGCGGTGCATGGCAATTTCCGACAGACAGGCAGCCAGGGAGCGTGCGGTCGCTCCACCCACCCCGGCATCGACCTCGTCGAACACGAGGCAGCCGGCGCCCGCGTCGGTCGCGAGGGTGAGCGCCAGCATCACGCGGCTCAGCTCCCCGCCGCTGGCGGCCTCGGCCAGCGGCGCAGGCTCGAACGCCTGGGACCCGGCGAACAGAAACGTCACGAGGTCGCCCCCGGGGCCCGTCACGACCACCTCGAAGCGGGCATGGGTCAGGGCCAGCCCTCCAAGCCGCTCTTGGACAGCGGCCGTCAGCGCCCTCGCAGCGCTGGTCCTCGACGCGAGGAGGGTGGCCTCGGCGGCGGCGAGATCCGCGGCGGTCCCCTCGAGCCTCCGCCTGAGGGAAGCCGCTGCAGCGTCATCCTCGCGCAGCGCCGCCAAAGCGAAGGCGATCTCGTCGCGCTTCGCAAGGACGTCTGCAAGGGAGTGCCCGTGCTTGCGAACGAGCCCCTGCAGGCGCCCGACGCGCTCGTCGAGCTGACCGAGGCGGTGCGGGTCCTCCTCGAGCGCCTCGAGGTCGTCGCGCAGCCGCGAGGCGAGCGCCTGGAGGCGTGCCGACAGCTCGAGGAGCTCGCCTCGGACCTCGACCAGGCCGTGGGGCACGTCGGAGAGGGCGACCTGAACGAGGCCCACGGCCGACGGACCGTCTCCCTCGTCATCGATTGCCGCGCTCGCCCTCGAGAGCGATTCCTTCGCTTCCAGGGTCTCCGAGAGGGCTGCGACCTCGGCCAGCAGCACCTCGATCTCCTCGGGCCCGGTCGGTGCAACGACGTCGATCTCGTTCAGCTCGTGGGCGAGGAAGTCGATCCTCCGGGCTCGCTCATCCGCGGAACCACCGAGCCGGACCTGCGACTCGAGGAGGTCCCGGTGCTCCGCGCGGAGGCCCGCCACGTGCGTGGCATCGACCCGACCGGCGCGGTCGAGGAGCGCGCGGGCCGCACCGGGCTGGCGGAGCACCTGGTGCTCGTGCTGCCCGTGCAGCTCGCACAGCACCTCCGCACGCTCCGCGAGCATCTGGGCAGACACGGTCCTGCCGTCGATCACCGCCCGAAGGCGCCCGCCGGCGGGCAGCGCGCGGCCGAACTGCACCTCGCCGCCGGCATCGTCGAGGAAGACGGCCTCCACGCCGCTCGCATGCGTCGGGTCCCGGACGGGGAGGTGCCGATCGCCTCCTCCAAGCACAAGGTGGAGCGCCTCGACCAGCAGCGTCTTGCCGGCGCCAGTCTCACCGCTCAGGACGTTGAGTCCCTCCGCGAAATCGATCACCACGTCTTCGACCGCGCCGATGTTGCGCACGTGCAGCGTCTGGAGCATCGGTCAGTTGTGGCCCTCGCGGAGGCTTGCGCGCAGCCTGCCGCCGACGCCATGCCGCTTGCCCACGACGACGTAGAGCGGGTCCGGATCGCGGACGACGCGCACCGTGATCCCGGGATCGAGGTGGGCGATGAGCGCGCCATCGACCACCAGCACCGCCGAACGATCCGGAAGCACGGTCAGCTCCACGGTCTCGTCTGGTCCGAGGACGATGCTGCGATCGATGGTGAAGTGCGGCGCCACCGGCGTGATCAGCAGCACGTCGAGGCCCGGTGAGACCACGGGGCCGCCCGCCGAGAGGTTGTACGCCGTCGAACCCGTCGGGGTCGCGACGATCACCCCGTCAGCCGCGTACGTCAGCAGGTGCTCGCCGTTCACGGAGGCGTCGACCCGGACCATGTGGCCCGAGATCGCCTTTTCCAGGGTGATCTCGTTCAGGGCGAAGGCTGCAAGACCCGGCATCTCGACGTGGAGGCCCAGCCTCGGCTCGATCCGCGCGGTGCCTTCGAGCGCCGCGTCGAGGACCGACTCGAACTCGTCGGGTGCAACCTCGAGCAGGTAGCCGAGGCGACCGAAGTTGACACCCAGCACCGGGCAGTGAGCCTTGCGAGCCAGCCTCGAGGCACGCAGGAAGGTGCCATCGCCTCCGAGGCTGACGACGATCGTGGTTCCGTCGGGTGCCTCTCCGACCTGCGCGTCGACAGGCGGACCCTCAAGTCGGACCACTGAGGCGTCGATCCCGCGTCCGCGGAGCCTCGAGGCCGTCGTCTCGGCCAGCTCGACCGCGTCGTCACGTGAGCCGTGGACCACGAGCAGGACCAGACTCATCGCGAGTCCGCCAGGAGCGCGCACCCGTCGTCGAGTGCCCTGCCGAGAACCGCGTCGAGGGCTGCGCCGCCCGCCCTCTCGCGACCAATGACCGCGTGCAGGAGGAACTCGACATTGCCCTCAGCACCTCGAATCGGCGACGCCATGGCTCCCATGATGCCTGCTCCGGCGGTCTCCATGGCTGTAGCGCAGCGCGAGAGCGCGCCAGCCCAGGCCCCTGGATCGGAGATCACGCCATTGCCCTTGGAAGCCGTCACCTTGTCCACCTCGAACTGCGGCTTCACCAGAACAATGAAGTCCGCCCCGGGCATCGCCAGCTCAACAAGGTGCCTCACATGGGTCGTGACCGAGGTGAAGGAGAGGTCCACGGTCACAATGCTCGCGAGCTGCCCTTCCAGGTGACGCCGGACTTCGTCCGGCTCGAGGTCGCGGATGTTCGTACGTTCGAGCGACACCACGCGCGGATCCTGGAGAAGCGTCCCATGGAGCTGCGCACGACCCACGTCAACCGCCAGGACCTTGGCGGCCCCATGCTGCAGGAGGCAGTCAGTGAACCCTCCGGTCGAGCTGCCCGCATCCAGCGCGGTCCGACCCGAGGGATCGACCGCGAAGCGCTCCAGCGCCGCTTCCAGCTTCTCCCCGCCACGCCCGACGAAGCGGTCGACCGACAGGACAACCACAGGCTCGGCACTCGATACCCCCCTCGCGGCGTGCAGCGCAGGTGCTCCACCCACGAGGACCCTTCCCGACGCGATCAGCGATCTCGCCTCTTCCAGGTCAAGTGCGCATCCGCGCGTCACCAGCGTCTCGTCGAGGGGTCTGCGCGCGACAGCCACTACGGGGTGTCCCGAACGCACAACGCACGTGTGCTGCCGGCCGGACCCACGAGCAGGCTCATGCGAGGAGGTGCCTCGCGGCGTCGAGGAGGGACAGATACGTGCCGGGGTCCCCGGCGGCCCCACGTTCGACCGCGGACGCCACGTGCGCGAACGGCACGCCAAGCGCCTCGGCGAAGGCTCCGTCGGTCGTCTTGCGGTCGCCGATGACCGCCCCGACGCCAGACCGCGAGAGGACGAGGTCTCGCATCGCCGGACTCGGCTTGCCGGCCACGAGGGGCTCGCACTCCGCTGCAGTCGCAACCGCGGCGACGATCGCCCCGGTACCCGGGCGCAAGCCCGTCGGCATCGGGAACGTCGGATCGAGATTGGTCGCGATGAATCTGGCCCCCGCGCGAATCGCGCGCGCCGCCCTGTCGCAGGTGTCGTAGTCGAACAAGTCGGTCCACCCGACCACCACGCAGTCCGGCTCCGCATGCACGACCGTCGCGCCGCGCTCGTCCAGCGCCTCGAGCAGGCCGGCCGCCCCGACGACAAGGACTCGCTGGTCGTCTCCGACAAGTGCAGCGGCCGAAAGCCCGGACGTCACGACCTCGTCGCCGCGTGCCGCGATGCCGGCACTCACGAGGCGGTCCAGCAGCTGGCCAACGGTGGGCGCCGAGTTGTTCGTAACGAAGAGCACCGGAACACCCGCATCGCGAAGCAGGGCGACGCCCTCGGCGGCGCCTCGAAGCGGTTCGCCCGCGAGCCACACCACGCCGTCGAGATCGATGACGCAAGCATGTTCGCTGTCGAGGGTCACGCCTTGTGGGGCACGATCACCACGGGACAGGTCGCGTGGTGGATCACGTGGTTGGTGACCGACCCGAGCAGCAGGCTGCCGATGGCTCCGTGGCCGCGGGAACCCAGCACCAGGAGGGATGCATCCTTGCCCTGCTCGCACAGGAAGTCGTCCGGACGGTCGCAGGCTGACACACGTTCGACGGTGAGTTCGCCGGCGCGCTGTGCGGCCTCGTTCACGATGTCCTGCGCAGCGCCCTCGATGAGCGTCGGGTCGACCGCCACCGGGGCCCCGGCGCCGAAGGCGGTGCCGAGTCCTGCGGTCGCCGCAGGATCCTCGAACGCACACACGATCCGCAGGGTCGCACCGCGAAGACGCGCTTCATCGGCAGCCCACGCGAGCGCAGCCCATCCGTTGTCGGAACCGTCCACGCCGACGACAAGGACCTCAGGCATTTCGTCACCTCCGCTGGGGTGGGTTCAACCCACACCTGAGAGCGTAGGTGAGGCTAGGGTCCGCGCACGAGGAGGCGTTGATGGCGGAAGTCCGATTCGACGGGGTCACGAAGACATTCGGGGATGTCAAGGCCGTTGACAACCTGACCATGACCGTCGAGAACGGTGAGTTCCTGGTGCTGCTCGGCCCTTCGGGATGCGGGAAGACCACTGCGCTGCGCATGATCGCCGGGCTCGAGGAGATCTCCGCCGGGTCGCTCTACATAGGAGACGACGAAGTCAACGACATCCCCCCGAAGGACCGCGATATCGCGATGGTGTTTCAGAGCTATGCGCTCTACCCGCACCTCACGGTGCGCCGGAACATCGAGTTTCCCCTTCGCCAGAAGGACTACGACAAGGCCGAGCGCGATGCGCGCGTCGCGAAGGCGGCGGCGACCCTCCAACTGACAGAGCTCCTCGACCGCAAGCCCGGTCAGCTCTCGGGAGGGCAGCGCCAGCGGGTCGCGCTGGCTCGGGCCATTGTCCGCCAGCCCCGCGTCTACCTGATGGACGAGCCGCTCTCGAACCTCGACGCAATCCTCCGGACCCAGACTCGGGCCGACATCGTGGCCATCCAGCAGGAGCTGGCGACGACGACGGTCTTCGTCACCCACGACCAGGTCGAGGCAATGACGATGGGCCACCGGATCGCGGTCCTGTCTGGTGGCCAGCTCCAGCAGGTCGGCCCCCCCGTCGAGCTCTATGAGCGTCCCGCGAACACCTTTGTCGCTGGCTTCCTCGGGAACCCAGGCATGAATCTGGTCGCCGGAGAGGTCGCCGACGGTGTCGTCTCGGTCAACGGCACCGCAATCCGCGAGGTCCGGGCGAGCAACGGACCGGTAACGGTTGGCGCGCGCCCCGAGACGCTCCGACTCGCGCCCGAAGGCCTCGTTGCGACAGCCAGTTTCACAGAGGTTCTCGGTGCCGATGTGCTCGTGCTCTGCACCCTGCCGTCCGGGGAGCGGTTCATCGTTCGCCAGGCGCTCGACAGGCCGCGACCCCAGTCGGGCGAGGCCATCCACATCGCCGTCGTCGATGACGGAAAAGCGCTCCATCTGTTTGACATCGCCTCAGGGGGCCGGCTCGAGGCCTCACCGTGATCATCGGGACGCCCGCGGACGCCGAGGCGGTCCTCCAGCTTCCCCGACGGCGCAGGGGCGGCGCGGTCCGAAAGGAACGATGGAAGGAGTACGGGCTCGGCTACCTTTTCATCCTCCCCGCATTCCTGATCTTCGGGGTCTTCACCTTCTACCCCTTCGTCAAGAACTTCTGGCTCGCCGCGCACGAGACGCCCCTGTACCCGGGCAACCCCGCCCCGTACGTGGGGATCCACCAGTTCACGACAACCGTGACTTCGAGCATGTTCCTGCAGTCGCTTGAGTCCACCGCCATCTTTACGGTGATCGCGGTTCCGATCGGGGTCTTCCTCGGGCTCGCGCTCGCGGTCATCGCGAACCAGCGCCTCAAGGGGATCGCCTTCTTCAGGCTCGTCTTCTCCGCGACAGCTGTCACGGGCGTCGCCGTGGCAGCTGTCATCTTCGGAACCCTCCTCTCCCCCACCAACGGTCTCCTCCAGTCCTGGGGCATCGACACCGCGCCCGGCATCGCCCAGTCGCCGGGCTGGGCCCTCTACGCCGTCTCGGGGATCCAGGCGTGGCAGTTCATGGGACTGTCCTTCATCATCATGCTGGCCGGGCTCCAATCACTGCCCGAAGAGGTCCTCGAGGCTGCGCGGACCGACGGCGCGAGCACCTGGACGGTCTTCTGGCGCGTCACCGTCCCGCTCATGAGCCCCACGATCTTCTTCGCCGGAGTCATCGGGACGATCATCGCCCTGCAGAGCTACGGAGTGGTCGACATCCTGATCGCCTCCAGCGGCCAAGGCAGCCAGGCCGTCTACACCCACACGAACCTGCTCATCAACTACATCTACGACGAGATCTACAACCGCCAGTTCGGCGTGGCCGCGTGCCTCGCGATCGCGCTCTTCCTCATCACGCTCGTCGTGACGGCGGTCCAGTTCCGCGTCCTTGCGAAGCGGGTGCACTATGGCAATTGACGAGATTTCCCCCCAAGCCGCCGCTGCACCACCGTCCAGCCACGCGACGCGCGGTCGGCGCCGCAGGCGCATGCGCCTGCTGGGCTCGTATGCAGGCCTCATCGCCGGAGCCCTGATCGTCCTGTTCCCCCTCTACATCGCGGTCAACGACTCCCTGCTCACGCCGTCGCAGATCCTCGCGTCCCCGCCACCCCTCTTCCCGACCGATCCCCAGTGGCACAACTACGTCCAGGCGTTCAGCACCTACGGCTTCGGCAGCTACCTGCGCAATTCCTTCATCCAGAGCGGCCTCATCGTCCTGGGCGCCCTGACCACGTCCATCCTCGCGGCATACGCATTCGTCTTCCTGAAGTTCCCGTTCCGCCGCACCCTGTTCGTGCTGGTGCTCGCGACGGCCATGATCCCCTTCGAGGTCACGGTCGCGGCAAACTACGACACCGTCTTCAAGATCCACTGGGAGGGGAACTTCGCCGGGCTCACCATCCCCTTCATGGCCACCGGGTTCGGCATCTTCCTCCTGCGCCAGTCCTTCATGGGGATCCCGAAGGAGCTCCGTGAGGCCGCGCTCATCGATGGTTACGGGCCGATCGGGTTCCTGTGGCGCGTGGCACTCCCACTCGCGCGCCCCGTCATCGCTGCACTCGCGGTCTTCTCCTTCCTGGGGGCATGGAACCAGTACCTCTGGCCGGACCTCCTCACGAGCAACAACCAGTCGATCAGGACGGTCCAGATCGGCCTGAAGGTCATCGGCGGAACGATCGCCACGGTCGGGGTCTCCCTCGCCGCAGCCGTCATCACCCTGGTGCCGCTCGTCATCCTGCTCATCCTGTTCCTCAAGAATCTCGTACGAGCGCTCACCGCAGGGGCCGTGAAGTAGCACGAACTGCCTGTTCAGCGCGTCACGCGCAGTTCACGAAAAAGTTAACAAGGGCGCCCGAAGCCCACTGCGAGTCTGTGCAAGGCTCTTCGCCATGAACCTCAACAGGACCATCCGGGCGGGACTTGGTGCGGCACTCGTGGCCACCACCCTCGCCGGCGTCACGCTCATGACCTCGCAGGCGGGCGCTTCCACCAAGAAGAGCTCCTCGCCCTGCTCACCGTCGGCCCTCTCGTCGGCGAAGAGCCCGGTCAACATCACCTTCGACGAGGGCATGACCTCGTCGAACGAGACGCTCCTCCAGAAGCTGGTCGCCTCCTTCAACGCCAGCCAGTCCAAGGTGCACGTCAACGACGTGAACCAGTCCGGCGGCTACCAGGACACCTGGAACGACTACCTCACCGCCCTCCAGCAGGGCGGGGGCGCGAACGCCTACCTGATGGACCAGTACGTCACCCAGGGCGCCTACGACTCGAAGGGGATCATCCCGGTCTCGGACTGCATCTCGGCGTTCAAGTACTCGACCAAGGGCATCCTCCCCAAGGCGATCGCCGAGGAGACCATCGGTGGTTCCATGCAGGCGTTTCCCTACTCGGTCTCCGCGCCGATCCTGATCTACAACCAGGTCGCGTTCAAGAAGGCGGGCATCAAGTCCGCGCCCACGACGCTGACCCAGCTGGACACCGACGCCATCGCCCTCAAGAAGGCGGGCTACACCGACGGCGTCACCCTCAAGCTCGACCCCTGGTACCTGCAGATCTGGCAGGGGATGTCGAACGACTACTTCGTGAACAACCAGAACGGCCGCTCCGGCGGACGCGCCACCGCCGCGGCGTTCAACGACTCCCAGGGCCTCGCGGCCCTCACCGAGCTCCAGAACATCGTGAAGAGGGGCGATGCGGTCACGAACCCGTCGACGGGCTCGCTCACGACCGCCTACGCGAACCTGTTCTCGATCGCCGCCTACAAGTCGGGCGCCACGATCGACAGCTCTGCGACCCTCGGGCCAATCCTCTCGCTCCTGCACCAGTACCCGAAGAGCAAGCTGCAGCTCGGGGTCGCTGAGATCCCCGGAATCCTCAACAACACCGGTGGCGGCGTGCAGCCCGGCGGCAATGCCCTGTACATCCCGAAGTCGGACTCGCCCGCACAGGCCGCCGCGACCTGGGAGTTCTACCAGTACCTCCTGCAGCCCGCGAACTCGGCGACCTGGTCGGTCGGAACCGGGTACATCCCGCTCTCCCCCGCGGTCGCCTCGCAGTCAAGCGTCGTGAAGTTCTGGAAGACCTACCCCGACCTCAAGGCTGCCTACAACGAGCTGGAGCGCGGCACGGTCAACAACGCCACCGCCGGCCCGCTCGTGGGCAACTACTACGTCGTGAACAACGACCTGGCGACCTTTGAGAACCAGCTCCTGAGCGCTCCGTACCCGAACCCGCAGACGGTCCTCACGAACGCCGCGAACTCGGTGACCTCGGACCTGAAGGCGTACAACTCGAGCCTGTAGCTGCACGCAAGTGCGGCAGTGCCAGAACGCCCCGGCCGCCCTCGGCGCCGGGGCGTTCTGCTCATGACCGGTGAACAGCGCGTTTTCCGGCGTACGATCCGTGGATGGATCGTGGCCTGCCGTCGGAGAGGGCGGCCTCCCGCGAGTATCTGACAGCGGCCGTCAGCGCCCGGGGCAACGAGACGATGGTCCGCGCCCTGACCGTGGTGGAGGAGATCCTGGACGAATCCGGCGAGGCGGGGCTTCGCCTCGGTGACGTCTCGCGCCGGTCAGGTGTCTCGATCGGATCGATCTACCACCACTTCGGAAGCAGGGAAGGCCTGATCAGGGCCGCGCGGGAGCGCCAGTTCATGCAGAACATGGTGGACGACGGCACGGCCATCGCATCGGTGCTGTCGTCCTCGACAAGCGCCACCGAGTTGCTCGCCAACATCGAGACCGTGGTGCAGTCGGTCCAGTCCTCCTCGCGGATCAGCAACCGCATGCGCCGGGTCGAGCTGATCGGGAGTGCGGTCTCGCGCCCGGACCTGCTGCACTCGATCAGCGCCGTCCAGACGGTCGTCATGGATGTGGCGGAGGAGCTCGCGATCGCGTGCCGGGACCGGGGATGGCTCCGCAAAGGGGTTGAGCCACGAGCCCTCGCGCTCTACGTCCAGGCGACGACCCTCGGTCGCGTCCTCGGTGACCTCGACGAGCGCGGCACCGACGATGCCTCGTGGGTCGGCCTCCTGATGCTGGCCCTGCGCGGGATGTTCGTCATCGACGAGGAATCTGAATCCACGCCGGCGTCGGCGCAGTCCGAGGGGTGATAGGGCGCCCGTGGCGGTAACCCGCATGTTGAGCTGCCCGGGCACGCCGGATCCGCTCGCTGTCCTGCGCCGGCGTCCTGGTCGTCCCATTTCGAAGTCACAGCCCGGGACGTATGATCAGGCCCTGCACCCACACGGGAGCGCGCACCGGCAACGCATGCATGCTCCACGAGGATGAGGAGAGCAAGCGTCTCGTGAGCACTCTCGAGGGCCACCCCCTCTCCTGGCACCACCTGATCGAGGCCCTCCCTGACGGGACGGCCCTGCTCGATCAGCGCGGCGTCATCCATTACGTGAACGACCTGCTGGTGTCCCTCACCGGGTACGAGCGAGAGGAGCTCGTTGGCCAGAACGTCCAGATGCTGGTGCCGCCGCGGCACCACGAAGCCGAGATGATCGCCCGCCACGAGCACGCCCGCGATCCGAATACGAGGCTCATCTGGAGCGACGGCGACCTCACGGTCCTGCGCCGCGACGGCACTGAACTCTCGGTTGACTTCGCCCTCTCCCCCCTCACCTTCGACGGCAGCCCATGGGCCGTTGCCTCCATCCGCGACAACACCGCTCAGCGCGCAGTGGAGCTCGCGCGGTTTGAGGCCGAGGAGCACTTCCGGCTGGCCTTCGAGGACAACATGTCGCCCATGATCTTCACGGACCTCGAGGACCGGGTCATCGCCGCGAACGACGCGTTCTGCGAGATGGTCGGACGGGACCGGGACGAGCTGCTCGGCCACGACTCGAAACTGTTCACCTACCCAGAGGACGTCGGGATCACCGAGGAAGTACACCGGCGGATCAGGCAGGGCTCGAGCGGACAGGAGCGCTACGTCAAGCGCTACCTCCACAAGGATGGCCGCGTGATCGTCGCGGAGATCTCCAAGTCGGCGGCACGCAGCGCCGATGGCAGGACGCTCTACTTCGTCATCTCCGAGCGTGATATCACCGAGGAGCGCGCACTCGCGGCAGAGCTCACGAACCGAGCGCTCCACGACCCCCTCACCGGCCTCGCCAATCGAGCCCTCTTCGAAGACAGGCTTTCGCACGCCTACGCCAGGATCCTCCGTCAGGGCGGGATGGGAGCGGTCATGCTCCTCGACCTTGACGACTTCAAGGGCGTCAACGACACCATGGGCCACCTCGCGGGCGATCAGCTGCTGGTGGACATCGCGCGGCGATTCGAGCGCGTTGCGCGGTCGACGGACACCCTGTCGCGCTTCGGCGGCGACGAGTTCCTCTACCTGGCGGAGGGACTCGGCTCGGTCGGCGAGGCGAAGGACATCGCCCAGCGGCTCCTCGATTCGCTCGACGAGCCCTTCGAGATCGACGGGACGTCCATCGAGCAGCGCGCGAGCATTGGCATCGTGGTGTGGGACCAGCAGAGCGCCCGGGGCAGCGACTTCATCCGGGACGCCGACGTGGCCATGTACGAGGCAAAGCGGGCTGGCAAGGGCCACCACGTGGTCTTCTCGCCCGGGATGCGCCAGCATGCCGTCGGCCACTACGCCCTGATCCAGGAGTTGCGCCACGCACTCGACGCCGGCGAGCTCACAATGCACTACCAGCCGATCGTCGAGCTGGCCTCGTGCGAGGTCGTGGGCTTCGAGGCGCTCATGCGCTGGCACAACCGCGAGCGCGGGTGGGTGCCGCCGAGCGTCTTCATTCAGCTAGCCGAGCAGAGCGATCTCATCGTCAAGGTCGGAGAGTTCGCGCTGCACCGTGCCCTCCACGACGCGAGCACCTGGGGACCCACCCGACGCGGCCAGAGGCCCTTCGTCACCGTCAACCTCTCGGCCCGCCAGTTCCACGACCCCGGGATGCTCGATCTCGTGCAGGGAGCGCTGGTGGACAGCGGATTGCCGCCAGACCGACTGATCATCGAGATCACCGAGAGCGTCACGCTCGTCCACATCGCCGAGACCCTCCGCGTCATCGGGAACCTGAACCGCCTCGGGATCACCTTCGCCCTCGATGACTTCGGGACCGGCTATTCCTCCCTCTCCTACCTCGCGCTTCTGAGGCCGCACTTCGTCAAGATCGACAGGTCCTTCATCAGCCCGACCTTGGGGAGCTCGAGCAATGACCTGCTCCTCGAGGCGATCTTGTCCCTCGGCAACAAACTCGGCGGCACGATGCTGGCCGAGGGAATCGAGACCCAGGAGCAGTTGGACAACGTGCGCGGCCTCGGCTGCGCCCTCGGTCAGGGCTTCCACTTCTGGCCGGCGGTGCCCGTGGGCGAGGTGCCTGGCATCCTCGCGACGACGCCTGCTTGAGTGCGTCGCCGCCCACGCAGGGATCCGAGGTGCGTCGACTCCTGGTCAGTCAGGGCGTGAAGCCTGGGAAACCGTTGATCAGGCGGTCGTTGTAGGCGTCTTCGACCGGTACCCACCGCCCGTCCGAATCGAACTGGGCGACGCCGACCTCATCTCCGCACAGGGCGGGGAGCACGTGCTCGAACCCGCACTTGAGCGGGCCAGAGAGTCCGAACTGCGGGCCACGGAACGCGAGGATCCGCTTGGCCAGCTGGCTCGACGTGGCGTTCACTCCGATCGCGTTGTACAGCCTCGTGATTGTCAGGATGTTCGCGAACGACGGGCCCGCGAAGCCGGTGTACTGCATCGATGGGTTGTCCTGGTGCACCGCGGCGATAAAGACGCCGAGCTGCCGAGACGCCGCCACCTCCGGGTCGTACATGAAGTAATTGACGCCGTAGTCGCCGAAGTACCAGCCCTTGGGGAAGGTCCCACCGAGTGCCTCGATGAGCGGCGTGCCGAAGCAGAGACCAGTCGTCACGACTGTGGGCTTGATCCCGAGCGTCTTGAGCGCGTTGTAGACCGAGACGCACTGGGCGACCGGCGTCAGCGGCACGAAGACGCTGTCTTGCGCCGCTCCAGATGCCGTCACCGCCGCCTGCACCTGCGACGCATCCGCCGTGGGGCTCACCGACACGCCATGGACAGTGATTCCCTTCAGGTACTTGTCCGTCTTGAAGAGCTCCTCGAAGGCGGTCGTTCCGCCGGTGTCATTGGTGTAGACGGCGGCGATGGACTTCGGCGCGAATCCGAGCCCGAACCCGGATCTCGAGGTTCCAATGAACTTGGCGAGACCGAGGATCATCCCGGCCGCTGCTGGCATGTAGTCGACGACCGTGCCCTTGCCGGGTGGCGCGAGGTCGGTCGTCGTGAAGCCGTTGCCCTCGACGACTGGTATGTGCGCAGCCGCAAGGGTGTTGTAGATCGCCGCGTTTCCATCGACGACGGTGCCGGTGATCACGACCTTGACCCGATCCGCGACCATCTGCTCGGCGCACGACGCCCCGTCACCGGCATTGTTCACCTGGCACGCGTCCAATTGGATCGGATGGCCTTTGATTCCCCCGAGGTACTTATTGACGAGCCAGGCTGCGAGGACGGCACCTGCTGTGTTCTCCGGGTACGCCACGGTGTCCGCGTCATCGTTCAACCAACCAACGACCACGGGCCTGCCGGCGGCAGCGTGGTTCGCAGTACCGCCGGTGTAGCCGGCCGCCAGTGCGATGTCGGCCGAGGTCAGATTCCCGCTGGGATAGGCGGGATAGGCCGAGGACCTCGAGTCCAATGCGGCACCGCTCAGCGTCCCGAACGAGGAGACGACCAGTCCAACGGCCACGATCGCACCCGTCAAGCGGACAAACCTCGCCCTTTGACTTGTCTTGGGTTTGATGGACCCCTCCCGGGTTCTCCGTCGTCGTCGACTCCGGCCGAGCGAGCGAATAGGCAAAAATACCATCCGATGTTTCTGGATTTCAGTCACCCTTCCCTCAGCACGCTACCGGGAGACGGGCCGTTTCGATGCGACTGAGACAGGACGGTTCAGGACCCCTCCAACTTCGCACTGTGAGCCTGAACTCGCTTCACTGCCCGCTCTCATGCCAGTCACGCCCAACGCGCCTTCGGACCGATGGCCGCCGCTGGCGACCGGGTTGGCACGGCCTCAGCGATCCACGACGCCGGACGTCCCAACCCGATAGCGCACGAACTGGACACCGCTTCGAAAGTGCCGTTGGTCGAGCAGTTCGAGGCGGGTGCGGACCCCCGCCGGAAACGCCGGCTTCCCGCCGCCGACGAGTTGCGGCACCACGAACAGATGGCATTCATCGACGAGCCCAGCCTTGAACGCATGGGAAGCCAGACCCGGTCCTCCCACGGAGATGTCGCGAGCCTGTGAGGCGATCAGGTCCCGGATCGTGTGCGGATCGAATTCCCGTTGCAGCTGCGTTCTCGCACTCGAGACGGCCTCGAGCGTCGTTGAGTACACCACCTTGTCGGCCGCGTGCCAGAGCCGTTGGAACTCTCGAACGCAGGCCGGCTGATCCGCAGCTGTCTGTGCCGTCTCCCAGAAGAGCATGGTCTCGTACATTCGACGCCCGAAGAGGTGGGTGCCGACGAGACGCTCCAGCTCGTTGATGAAGGTGAAGACCTCCTCGTCAGGAGCAGCCCATTGGAAATCGCCGCCCTCGTCCTCGATGTAGCCGTCGGCCGAAGCGATCGCCGAAAAGATCACTCTTGCCACCATGGTCCCCCTCGCACGATCGAGCTGTGCCCAACGTACCGCCGACGCCGTGACCGGGCTTCGGCCAGGCGGAATGGATTCTCCTTGCGGGACGCGCACACCTCCCGCAACTGGAGTGCAGCCTCCTCGGAGTGGTTGACGGGACGGATGGTGACGACAAGGATCCCGCAATGGCTGGGTCACTCATCATCCTCAATGGAGCCAGCAGCAGCGGCAAGACATCGATCGGCATCGCATTGCAGAGGCTCTGGCCTCGCCCCCTGCTCGTCACTGGAATAGACGCGGTCATTGCCGGCTGGCCCGAGTCATACATCACCGCGCCGAGCGAGGAGGGGGGCCCGGCTGGCCCGACCACTGGGATGCGGATTGTGCCTGGCCGTGGGCCATCGCCTTCGTGGATCCTGGAGCTCGGTCCGGACTTTCACGCTGTGATGGCTCTCGTGCACAGGTCATGGGAGTCCCTCAGCCGAGGGGGAATCGATCTTGTCATCGATCACGTCATTCTCGATTCCACGTTGCGGTCCCAAGCCGAAGAGACCTTGGCTGACGCCTTCTGGGTGGGCGTCACGTGCGATGTGGAGGAACTGGTGCGCCGAGAGCTGGAACGGGGCGATCGCTATCTCGGCTTCGCGTCAGGTTCGTCAGCCGTCGTGCATCAGGAGATGACCTATGACCTGGTGATCGATTCGACTCATGTGCCTCCCGACGTGCTCGCTCGCGAGATCCTGGATTCCGTCACACGATGGACCGATCGTCATCGCAAGCCGGGGGCATGAATCCCGGAGTGGCCGAATCAGTCGCAGTCCAAGGCTCGGTCCGCTGCATCGGCACACGCCTGTCGGCACGCACCTCATCCCCGACGTCAACACGGACCGCTCCGCCAGGTGCCTCCGCGCTCGGTGGACCCCTGTGTCAACGCATTCCCCCGCACCACGGTGACCCGACGTCGGAGGTTGGATTCCACATCGGCACGTATCCTGCTCGCTGGGTTCGAGACCGCGGGTCGACGGAGCGGCCGGAAGAGGCCACTCAGGCGAGGAGGAGTCGCAATGACGAGATATCTGATCTCTTTCGATGATGGCACCATGGATTTTCCCGAGGAAGATCTGCCCGCAGTGGGTGAGGCGGCACATGGTGTTGTCCGAGCGGCCCAGGATGCCGGTGTGTGGATCTTCGGCGGTGGGCTCCAGAGCCAGCGGGCGCGCATCGTGGCTGTCGACGGGACGATCACCGAGGGCCCGTTCCCTGAGTCCAAGGCCGTCATCGGAGGATTCGCGATTGTTGATGTGCCATCGCCTGAGGTCGCACTGGAGTGGGCAACGAGATTCGCGGTGGCCTGCAGATGCACCCAGGAGGTCCGGGAGATCATGTTCGATCCACATGTCTGAGCGAAGCCCGAAGACGCACTCCGCTGCGGACATGGCACGGCCGCACTTCGCTGCCACCGTGAAGGCTCCGCGATCGCAGCGTCACGCAGTGCGGTTCGCGCAACTGAGCGCTGCGGTTCGTTGCGCGGGAGCCCGAGCGGACGCCGCCGGGTTGCGCAGCTAGAGGTCCCTGACGACGGTCGCAGGCACTCCCGCCACGAGTGTCGAAGGTGGAACCTCACGAGTCACCACGGCGCCAGCGGCGACCACGGAATCGGCACCGATCGTCACGCCGGGCAGGACCGTGGCGGCCGTTCCAATCCAGACGTTGGACTCAATCCTGATCGGTGCCACCGTGATGCACGCCCGCCGCTTGTCTGGTTCCAGGGGATGTCCGGAAGTCACGAGGTTCACCTTGTTGGCGATCAGGACCTCGTCAGCGATGTCGATGGTTCCGTGGCCAGTGAACATGCACTGGTATCCGATGAAGACAGACCGACCTACTGTGATGTTCAGTCCGTAATCGGCATAGAAGGGTGGGATGAGATGGAACGAGTCCCCCACAGGCTTTCCGATCAACTCCTCAAAGACCTCCCGAATCTCCTCGGTCTCGTCCATGAAGAGCTCGCTCAACCTCGACGATAGGCGGGTCGCCACCTTGATCCGCTCCAGAATGGTGCGGAACTCAGGCGACCTCGATCCGATCCACTGACTCTCGTCCATTCGGACCTCCGTTCTCAGCGGCGTTGGTCGGCTGGGGCGACCACGGGGAGCACATCGTCGTGACGCTCGCTCGTCGGAACCCGGCATACGTGCAACCACAAGGCAACGGCGCGCGGTGTGCTCCCTCGCCCGAACGGCGAACGGTAGTCAAGAGCGGGCCGGACACCTGCTGCGCTCACGTTCCCGAGGACTCCGCCTCATCCGCGCGGGCAAAGCTGTGGCGAGTATGGCTGAACCCGCCCTTCGCGAAGGCGAAGACCTTGTCTGGTCGCACGGTGAAGACCAGAACGCTCTCACGCCCATCAGGTGCGAAGCCCTCTGGTCCCGGCACATACTCCCAGCGGCCATCCCACTTGCCCCTCCAGGCCTCGGCGAGTCGATCGAGAGTCCCGTGGTCCGTAACTCTGATCGCCATGCCTTCGACAACCACATCCATCCCATCGGTCCATCGGTTGCAGCCTGTCATGAGGACGACCTTCTGGTTGCTTCGAAGGTTGCACGCCTTCTGCTCGGACTCACCGGTGCAGAAGTGCAGCGCGTCGTCGAGCCAGACGGCGACCAAGGGAGTCATGTGTGGTCGCCCATCGGCGCGCACGGTCGCTATCCAGAAGAGCTCCGCGGCCTCCAATGCTGCCCGGGCGTCCTCCCATTGTGTGGCTGAGGCACCGGGCTCACTGCAGTCGGCGTTCAAGGTCGTGATCGGTTCCCGCATCGCGCAATCCTTGAGCCTCATTCACCTTCTGGTCAAGCCATCTCCACCGCGGGCTCCACCCACAACTGTGTCGCGGCAACGAGTGCGGACACGCTCGGGAATTGTGGAACCATCCCGGGGATCCATCCCGCTCGGTGTCGGTGTCCCGGCCGACGCGTGCTGCGGAGGCCGCTCGAGCACCCAGGCCGAACCCGGTTCTCCGGTTCCGAGCGACCACTGCGAGGGGCGTGCCTTCTGGTGACGGCGTCGCGCCGCAGACTCCGACGCTGATCTATTCGGTGCTGATCCGCTCGAGCCTCTCGAGGCTGTCCGCCATGGATTCGACCACCGTATTCGAGCCGTTGATCCACCTGCCGTCCTCCTTGAGCAGAATCCATTTGCCGTCTTCGTTGCCGCAGTCAAACGACTCGGTGACCACGGTGACGGTCTCGCCCACAGGGGTGAGGCTGTACCCCCAGCGGTAACCCGCCGGAACGCCCACCCGAGCCGGATCCCCACCGGCGGTGGCGACGTCCCCTGGCGCTGGCTCCCACGCAATACGGCGGTCCTGCTCGTAGACCACGACGTGGTTGACCATGATGTAGTCGCGACCAAACCGATGCATCTTCATCGTGAAGGTGTCGCCGACGCCGGAGATCAGCTGATTGGAGGTGGCCCCTCGAAGCATGTCCGACCCGTCGAAGTCTGCATGTCGCCGCGGATTCGCCAGGATCTCGAATAGGCGTGCTGCTGGCGCCATGATCCGGCGTGTCGCCTCGACCGACATGATGCCCTCGCTCATGGCTCCCTCCCTCCCTTTCGCTGGTGCACTGCCTTGCGAGCACGCAGCAACGACACCGTGCCTGCTCGACCGAACCTCACGGCGAGACCGTCACTGACAACTTCACCGACAATCGCTGCGGTTTCGACGGCTGATCGCCTCCGGTTGGGGACCAAGCGCGGTCAGTACTCGCCCTTGATCACGAAATACGACCCTCGAATGGTTCCCGCCAGCTTCGACTTCTGGCGAGCGAACTTGAACGAAGCCAGCTCGGCAGGGACCTCCATCCCCTCGGAGAGCTTGAAGCCCACTGCCCGTTTCGGTCCGTCAAGAGTGTAGAGGATGTTGGTGGAAAGACCGCTCTCGTAGAACAGATAGGTCCAGCGGATGTTCTCAACCTGGAACGTCGTCGCCTCGAGCGCACGCGACTGGATCACGATGCCACGTTCCTCCTTGAGGACACGGTCCATCAAGTCGATGTCCTCCGTGGCTTCGGAGGCGGGCTCGACCGTGAAGACATGGTCGTACTTGTTCTTGAAGTACCGAGCTTCGTTTGCGCGCAGACCTGCCAGCGCGGACGCGACCGGCGAGGATTCCAATCCGATGGCAGACACGTTCACAAAATCAACTTCGTAGCCCATTGCGGGCGATCATAAGTCGCATCGCAGTGAGATTGCTGGCCGGCCGCGATCGCCGGACGCCCAGCGGACCACCGGCACGGCCACCCAACGCCTCGACCTCTGCGAGTCGGGTCCTCCGATCTGACGCGCGACGAGATCAATTGGGCCTCTGCAGCAACATGTGGCTCGGTGCGGTGCTTCGGACAACAGACCACCAGCTCGCGTTGCCAGACATCGGCATTGGTCATGCTCCTCAGCTGCTGCGTCCCGTCGAACCACCGGTACTTGCACTGTGTCCGGGCCTTCGCATCACAGGTGGATACCCGCCGCCCACTCGGGCAATATGGCGTGCGTGTCCCTGCTCACACCAACGCTCCGGACGAATCGGCTGCTCTTGCGCCCGTTCACCAACGCCGATGCGGACGATCTCTTCGCGCTGCACACCAATGCCCTCGTGCTGCGCTACTGGGACGCGCCACCCTGGAGTGATCCTGCCCGGGCTGAGCGGTTCATCGCAGATTGCGAGCGGATGGAGGAGGAGGGGACTGGGGCGAGGTTGGCCTTGGAGGGCGCCGCTGACGGCGTGTTCCTCGGATGGTGCGGCCTGACCAGGTGGAACCCTGACTTCCGCAGCGCGTCGATGGGCTATTGCCTTGACCATGCGGCATGGGGTCACGGTTACGCAACGGAAGCCGGTCGAGCGCTGCTGGACTGGGCGTTCGCCACGCTGGGCCTGAATCGCGTACAGGCCGAGACCGATACGCGCAACGCGGCCTCCGCCCGGGTCCTCGAGAAGCTGGGATTCGTGCGCGAAGGGACCCTGCGAGAGGATTGCGTCGTGAACCACGAGGTGTCGGACTCGTGGGTGTTCGGACTGATCAGGCGTGAGTGGCGGCCGTCACCTGAGCCCCACGTCGCGCGCTAGTTCTCTGACCTCCGATGACTCAGCGGTGGGCACAACATCGGCGACCGTCCGGATGCTGCGATGCCAGCGACCACTCAAGGCAGGTCTGCGGCTTCCAGGTAAGTGAGTCGCAACATTCGATCGCCATGTGCGCAGAGGGGAGCGGTCCGCGTGAACGGACAAGGCCACCTTCGTTAGCGAGAAGACGGCTCCAGC
Organism: uncultured Acidimicrobiaceae bacterium; assembly: GCA_963841965.1. Classification (GTDB taxonomy): domain Bacteria; phylum Actinomycetota; class Acidimicrobiia; order Acidimicrobiales; family RAAP-2; genus Palsa-459. The sequence continues at coordinate 233,449 of CAWJES010000001.1, forward strand.
GACCGAAGACCGAGGGTTCCGCTCAGTCGTTCGCCGTGGACGGTCCGAACAGCTTCCAGTGGCCCTCGGAGACAACCTCGACGGTGCCCCCGGACACCTTGATGGCGGTCTCGTCGTCGATCGCGTATGTCGGGATGGGCACATTGGCGGCCCACCGCTGCACGTTCGCCATGGAGTGCTCCTCGAACATCGGATCCGGGTTGTCGACGTGCACCCACATCGTGAAGTCCACGAGTCCCATCGCACTGTCGCCTTCCAGCGCCATGTCACTTCCTGCCGGAATGAACTGCCTGTTCCACTCCGCATCGCAGTTGAGTGGCGTCGTGACGATGCTCCCGGCACTCACCCCGACATAGACCAGACGCTCCAGCGACGGCAACAGGTCCGCGAGACCGGATCGCCTCATCCAATAGCCCAGGTACAGGACGTCGCCGCCCCAAACGAGCAGCGCGTCCGTCTCCTCGAGCGTTGGGACCCAGCTCTCGCGCTGGATGCTGGGCAGGCAGGTGAGCTCCAGCACGCCCAACGACTTCCAGCCCAATCCGCAGAGCGGGCTCCTCCCCGCCCCAGTGAGTGCTTCCATCGCCTTGCCGCCGCCGCCAGGGAATGGGTAGATCGCTGTCGGGATGAACAGGGCGCTCGACTCTGCGATCGGCTTGCCAAGCAGGTCGACCAGCGCGTCGTTGATGCTTGGATTCGCGATGCCACTGGATGTGAGCAAGAGCTTCACGGAAGCCTCCGTGTGTTCTGGCGGTTCATGCCGGACCGCGCCGGCGGAGCCCCATGTTCGCTTGCCGCGTCACCACATGCGCGCCCATCCGGGTCCCACCATGTGTATCCGAGGCCAGACTCACGCCGTCTGCCAGCGCTGGTGGGACACCGAGCGGGCATAGGATTCTCCCTCGCATGCGTAGCGCGCCCGCTGCCGCGGTTCCCTGAACCCTTCGGTTGACGCGGGAACCAGTCGAATGCGTTCGAGCCGTCAACTGACCACGTCCTCCCTCGCGGCCTCCCCGGTGAGCTCGTAGTCGAGGAGAAGCGATCCAGATTGCGACGTCGAACTGTGCTGCAGGTGTAGTCGTCTCGGAGATCCCCCGTCGAAGAGCTTGCGCCCTCGCCCGACAATTGCTGGAGCGATGACAAGCCTCAGCTCGTCCACAAGATTCCGCTCGATGAGTGCTTGAGTGAGAGCAATGCTTCCGTGGACGCCGATGTCGGCGCCGGACCGCTGCTTCAGTTCGACGACGGCGTCGGCGAGGTCGCCACGGATGCTCGTGGTGTTGAACCAGCTTTCCTCTGGAACCGTCGATGTGACCACGTACTTCTGGACGCTGTTGATGAAGCTGGCGAACGGCTCGATATCGCTGGAGGGCCAGAATTTCGCCCAATCGTCATAGGTACTGCGTCCCAGCAGCACCGCATCCTGCGTGCCGATGACGCGACCCAAGTTCGCATCCATGTCGTCATCCCAGTCCACGATGAACTCGTCAGGTGATTCTGCTACCCCGTCCAAGGACAGCAACTGGTAGGCGACCAGCTTGCGCAACGCTCCACCTCCCTACTCCGAGAGTGGATAACCCTAGATGTCCTCCCATCATCGAGCACACGTTGAACTGGTCGAGGTGGCTCCAACGATCCCAGCTGCCGCGGGCCTCCACGCTGGCAGCCTCTGAATCCCAGCACGTTCGGCCATCGAGGCAGTGCACGACCGCTCGAGTCGCCCGCCCGGAACAACGGCAAGCCGCAACACATCGGGATCCTGGCTGTGCCATCGGGGGAAACGACGGACACGGCCGAACTGGGTCGGATCGGCACCTTGGTGCTCTCGCAGCCGATGAACCGAGCCATTCCACGCACTGGCGGAGCGCGGTCACCCGAACCGCTGAAAGAGATCCTGCATGTCCCAGTCTCGACCGTCTGGACAACCCAGAATGGGGATGGATGTCAGTTCAGATTGACAACACATGAGTGTCAGTCTAGACTGACGCATATGGACATCGACGAACTCAGTGAGGGCCTCTCGTCGGAGGACCCCGCAATCGGGCTCCGCGCCTCGATGGCACTCCACCGCCTAGCCGAGAGGGTCGAGGCGAGCAATGTCGCATCGGCCCGGAAGAAGGGTTGGTCGTGGCAGCAAGTCGGAGACGCCTTGGGCATCACCCGCCAGTCCGTGCACGCCAAATACAGCAGGGAGACGTCATGACCACCGAATCCGTCGCACCCGAGATGCTTAACGCCTGGACCATCTATCTGCGGGCCGAGGGGGAGGCTCGGCGTCGAGGTGATCGACGGACGGGTACCGAACACCTCGTGCTCGCCCTTTTGGAGGATCCATTGGTTGAAGGCGCGTTGGGCGTGAACCTCGATCAAGCTCGCCGGGGGCTTGAGTCGCTCGATCGAGAGGCCCTGGGTGCCCTTGGCCTGGAGTCCGACATCGATGCTCCCCCGCTGCCGATGCGCACCGTGCCCGTGAAGCCCGGCTTCAGGGATGTCGCGCGAAAGGATCGCCTCCGCATGACTCCCGCGGCGAAGAAGGTCCTTGAAAGGGCCTCGAAGTCCAACCGTCGGCGGCTCTATGTCACCGCCAAGCAACTGTTGGACCAGATCCTCGCTCTCCGGCCACCAGATCCGGCGGCGGTCCTGCTCGGCGCTCTCGGCGTGGATGGGTCCGAGGTTCGGCGCCGATTGGAAGCCGTTGATCCTGGCAGTTGAGTCCCCAGCCTCGCATTCGACTTGCGCGACGATGCGGGATTCGACGCCCGGGGCCGGGTCGGGGCGCCGTGTGCGGGACCTGCGTTGCGCTCGCACCCAGTGCCTTCTCCCGAAGGTGTCGGCACCGTGACCGATGCGTCACGATTGCAGACGTCGAGGTCATGCTTCGCGCATTCCTCTCCCCTGCACGGTCGGAGGGCCCCTTGCCTGGCAGAAGTCCTGATCTTCGGAGGCACGCAGAACCTGGGCCCGGGCCCCACCCCGACTACGAGCAGAGCGGTAGCCTCCCGGCGTGCCAGATGACCTCGCTTCCCTGCTCACCCGGACGGCGACCCACATGGCCGACTATCGCGCCGCCGCCAGAGAAGCACCGGTCTTTCCCGAAGTCGATCTCGATGAGGTTCGGGCTGCCATCGGTGGACCTTTGCCTGAGGCGCCCACACCGGCCTCGGCCGTAATCGATCAGCTGATCGCCGGCGTTGAATCGGCGGTCGTCGCTACCACCGGCCCCCGCTACTTCGGATTCGTCGTCGGCGGTGCCCTCGCGGCACCCACGGCTTCCGAGCTGCTTGTCGCTGCCTGGGATCAGCCCGCCTACAACCACCTCTCCTCGCCGTCCTCCGCGGTCATCGAAGAGGTGACCGGCGCGTGGCTCGTGGAACTTCTCGGCCTCCCCGAGGGCGCCTCGGTCGGCTTCGTGACCGGTGGCCAGGCAGCAAACACGGTCTGCCTGGCAGCCGCTAGGCACAGAGTGCTTGCAGACGCTGGCTGGGACGTCGAACGGGACGGCCTCGTGGGCTCGCCTCGCGTCCGCGTCGTGGCAAACAGCGAGCGCCACGCCACGATCGACCGCTCGCTGCGCCTCCTGGGCCTCGGCACTGATGCCCTCGAACCAGTCGCAACCGACGCCAACGGTGCCATCCGAGTCGAGGAGCTGGCAGCCGCGCTCGAGGACGACAGGTCCGGACCCACGACCGTGTGCCTTCAGGCCGGCAACGTGAACACCGGCGCCTGCGACGACCTTGCTGCCGCCATTCCCGTCGTGCGCGAGCACGGGGGCTGGGTGCACGTCGATGGTGCATTCGGCCTCTGGGCGGCTGCGAGCCCCACGACGCGCCATCTGCTCAGGGGCATCGAGGCCGCTGACTCCTGGGGTACAGACGGTCACAAGTGGCTGAATGTGCCGTACGACTCGGGGTATGCATTCTGCGCAGATCCCGGCGCCCATGCGTCCGCGATGGCTTACTCAGCCGCCTACCTCCTCGGTGGTGCCTCCCCCCTGGTTCGTTCACCGGGGGACTTCGTTCTCGAGTCCTCGCGCCGGGCTCGTGGCGTGGGAACGTGGGCGGCCATTCGCCAGCTTGGACGCACCGGAATCGCTGATCTCGTGGACCAGTGTTGTTCGCACGCTCGACGATTCGCTTCCCAGCTCGAGGCAGTCGACGGAATCGAGATCGGAAACGAGGTCGTCCTCAATCAGGTGCTCGTTCGCTTTGGCGGGGACGACGCAGTGACAGACCGAGTGGTTGCAGCGGTGCAACACTCGGGCGAGTGCTGGATGGGATCCACCACGTGGCATGGTCGTCGGTTCATGCGCATCTCCGTCTCGAGCTGGCTCACGACTGAGCAAGATGTCGATCGGTCGGTCGCTGCGATCGTCTCGAGCGCTCGCGCCTGAAGGGACTCGCGCTCGACAAGGAGAGGTCGTCACGGCCACGCGACTGGGGCATTGTGACGACATGGAGCGTCGGAGGGGATACGTCTTGCGGAGTCGCTGTTCGCATGCACCATCTCGAGGTCCTGTCACCTCGTGCAAGCGACCTTGCGTATGCCACGGTGCGTAAAAGCACCCCAGGTCAGGCTCGGGGGGTCGGGGGTTGCTGAGGCCGGAGATCCGTGTCGCACGATCCGCCGCAAGCCACGGGTGCATCAGCAGTTCTCGATCGCGATGCCTCCGCCAGCTGCAACGTTCACTGCCCGGTCCCCGGATCCCCATGCCTGGCAACACATCTCGAGTGATGTCTCAATCCGGTGCCGGAGCGGGCAAGCCAGCCGTCACTCCCAGAGGCATCCTCGGGCGCGTCCGCACGATGTGACTGGCGCTGCCTGAAGTGACGGTACGTGTAGTCCGCTCACAGGTGAGGACGAGATCCACGGCGCACTCCTACGACATCCGCGGGAGCTCGTTCTGCTTACTCGTCGCCACCGAGGATCGGACTGGCGGGCCCAGGACCCTTCTCGTGGTTCGTGCGGGTACGGAAGGGCGCGAGGCATCACTTGCCCTGGGTCAGCCATTCTTCGCGCCGAAGGCTGGCCGAGCTCGCGTCGGTGTATGGCTCACCGACCAATCGAGTTGGGACGAGATCAAGGAGCTCGTGACCGAGAGCTACCGGATCCTCGCGCCGAGGAAGCTGCAGCACTCCTTGCAAGGCATGCAAGGGACCTCGAGCCTGGACTGCCTCTGTCACTGCGATCCGGCCAACGAGCGAATTGCTGACACAGCCGTGTTCGACACGGCTTCGTGCTTCAGGACTTCGCCTTGCGTGTTCCGTCGTCAGCCGCTGTCGAATGAGCACTGTTGAGCTCTGTCACTCTCGGCGAACCGACTGGTGAGAGCCGAACACCGTCGGCATGGCATTATGTGACCGATGGCAAGTGTCGGTGTTGTCATACCGGCACGCAATGCCGAACAGAACATCAGGGCCTGCGTCGAGAGTTGCCGTGACCAGTCCGTACCTCCATTGGATGTCGTCGTCGTTGATAACGCCTCTCGTGACAGGACGTGCTCGGAGGCAGCGGAGGGTGGAGCAAGAGTCCTTCTTGAGCCGCAGATTGGTTCTTATCGCGCGCGCAATCGGGGTTGGCTATCCGTCGACGCGGACATCATTGCGTTCACCGATGCTGACTGTCAGCCGGAAGGCAACTGGTTGGAGGAGATTCTCAAGCCGTTCTCGGATCCGACGGTCGTAGTCGTCGGCGGCGACATTCGGCAGGCTGACACCTTTTCTGCGACCCAACAGTGGCTCGTGAACGGCCCCTTGATCTCGCAGTCCCGCAACGCCGGCCATCCTTTCCTCCCGTTTCTGGCGACTGCGAACGTCGCAATACGTCGAACAGCGTTGGAACAGATCCACGGTTTTGACGACGCATTCATTTCCGGGGGTGACGTAGACATCTGTTGGCGCATCCAGGCGTTCTTGCACGGCAGGGTGGAGTATCGGCCGAGCGCGGTCGTCAATCACCATGTGGGACCCCGTCTGCGCGAAATTACGGAAAGGGGACGCCGTTACGGGGCAGGGCGAGCGCTCATTGACTTGAAGTGGTCGGCCTGGCCGGACTATCCCAAAGAAGGGCTCCGCACGCGAATGCGGCCGGCGTGGTTGCTCCCTGCTCGCCTGGCACACAGGATCCTGAAGCGGCACCCCTTGGCACCACCGCTGATTGAGGCCGCGCTGGTGGTCAACCTCGAAGTGGGGTATGTCGTGGGGAAATGGGGCAGCACACGAGGAGGCCTGACCTTGATACCTCTATCAGGTGCCTCTGGCTGACGACCCCACTGAGCTCATCCCATGATGGTGGCTCCTCCCGGGACCTCGAATGCCCCTCTCCTTCGGCCTCGAGCGACTCCAGATCGGGCTTCCTGGCAAGCGGTCGCATTCCGACGGCTCCCAATTCATCACCCTGTAACGGTGGTGCCAGACGATCGGGACGACGGACGTGTTGCGGCCCACCAGCTGATTGAACGCTGCGTTGGGAGATCGGCTCAGGCGCCGGCTGGCGCTGTCATATACGGTCGTCCGGATGGAGATCGTTGAACACGCAAGAGTGGAGGAGCGACTCGCAATCCCATACGTCGGGACTCGCGTTGTAACGCCATTCCGGGGGATGCTGGCGACCCGAGACCGCCTTTTGGCGGAGGCACGCGTGGGGATCAATGAAGCTGGCATCGAGACCGTCGGCTACGGCTTCCTCCGGCTGCACGTCATCGACATGGACGGGCAAATGGACTTGGAAGCTGGCTACTTCACGGCTGGCCCCGCGCGTATAACGCATCCGACCCTCCGATCTGGCTCGATGGCTGCTGGAAGTTACGCGACGATGAAGTATCAAGACCACGCCCGAAGAGCGAATCAAGCGCTACAGGATTGGGCACGTGACAATGGCCTGCTGCTTGATCGTCGGACCATTCCCGAGGGTGATGAGTTTGCGTGCCGCTACGAGGCTTATTGGACCGACCCGGCGGTCGAGCCGCGCAAAACGAGGTGGACAATCGAATTATCCATCCTTCTGGCCAAGTAGATCAGCGGCACCCACTTCCGGGCGACCTTGAAGACCGAGTGATCGCATCCAAGCGTCGAATGATCGTCACTCAGAGTCGCGAACGGGCTCAATTGGCGTCAGATCTCCGACAAGCATGGCCTTCCAACATGCACGGACGATTGGGGGCCTCGTGCGGTCGTCGTCCGACTTCACCCATGGTGGCGCGATCGATCGGCGACAGAACCGCTGCATGATCCATCGATGTGGACCAATCGGGTACGGCAACGTTTCCGGCCAAGGTCCAACCCACTCGCGCGTTCGCATGGCCATGGCCCAATCGATAGTCCGACTTGAGGTACCCAGCAATTGCCAAGTGCTTCTCAAGTCCACAGTCGGCGATGATTCCCTGCCATTCTGAGATCGATCGCCCGACCTTCTGCTCGATCGACGGGACGTATGAAGCGGGGCTTTGCTTCGGTCACGGCGGTGACACCTCTGCCACTGCCAAACTCCCCACTCGGACTCGTGGGGCCCCAACCCTGCCACGTCCCCTCCTGCAATCCCGCTCCGGACAAGGACTGAGGCCAGACTTGCAAGGCTTCCTATCGGTCGCTGACGATTCGATTCTTCCAAGTTCAGACATCCCATTGAGAGGCCAGTCCAAACCTGGCGATGTGGAACCGAGTGGGACACAAGCCCTCTACTCGGAGGAGGATGGCGCCTGAGGATGGGGAGTCTCGCCTCGGGCCAACATCTCGACAAACTGGCTGATGCGCTGCGAGCGGGTTTCGGACTTCTTGGCACTTCCGATCCTGTAGAGAATGGCGTATCGATTCGCACTCGTGAGCGTCTCGAACATCTCTTCTGCTCGAGGATCGGCACTGAGGGCAATGGCGAGATCCTCCGGCACCTCAATGCTGGCCTGCCCGGCGTAGGCGTCCTCCCGTCGACCGTCCTCTTTCGCCCGGCGCACCTCGACTTCGCCGGATCGATGCATTCGACCGGTGGCGATCAGCCTCTCAGCGATGGCAGCGTTCCGTTGAGACCACGGACTGCGCGCCCTTCGAGGCGTAAAGCGCCGTCGATACGTGACGGCGTCACGGCGCCCCAATTGTCCATCAATCCAGCCGAAGCAGATCGCCTCGGCAAGCGCCTCGTCGTACGAGATGGTGGTCGGCTCGACCGTTCCCTCTTTCGCCATCACCAACCAGACTCCCGGCGAATCGGCATGATGGTCGCCCAGCCACCTTCGCCATTCGTCAGCGTCCCCAACCAGAAGCTCTGGAAGATCCACGGCGTGCACCGTATCCCCATGTGCGCGATGGAGTGCCACCATCGTGTCGGTGGCGCGACTCACAAGGATCTGCGACCAGGCACTGGCGGCCAGCACATCTCACGATCAGTCGCGTGATCTGAAAGATCCATCCAGGATCCGCTACAGGGGAAGTCTCTCGGAATCAGCTAGATCTGAGAGAACTTCCAACGAGTGGCTCCCCCAACGCCGACTGTCGCGAGGGCGGTCGCTTGCGACGCAATGATTCTGTAGATCCTCCAAGGCGGAGGACCGGCGGAAGGTGCGCTGTACTCGGCGGTCAGCGCAATCCCCGAGGTGTCCACCTCAGCAGGCCAACCTTGAAGAACCCACCGTCGCGCGAGCGTGGCGACTGTCGCGGGATCTTCAATGAGCTCGGCGGTTCCATCTACAGTGAGGTCGAACTCGTGCAGCGCCAAGCTGAGCGTGCATCGCGGATCTCGAGCGAGATTCCTGCCCTTGCGCGTCTGCGCCCCGGTCACGAACCAGAATGAGCCGTTGAACCACACTGCGCCAATCCCCGTCGCGTGGGGACTTCCGTCGTCGTTGATCGTCGCCAGCCAGCATGTGTGACGATCTGGGCCACCTGAACCAGGTGCCTGGTTCACCCCCCTGTCGAGACGTGCCTCAATGCTCGCCCAGGCGAGGAGCGGTAGCTCATAAAGTTCGGCGAGGTTCTCCGACTTCACGATGACTTGACCAGCCACGTAATCGAACTTATACCCGGCAGAGATTGTCCTCGTCGCAGGTAGTCGACAACGGGGGCGTCGCTCACGTGCCTGTATGGGTTCCGGGAGCAGTGTCGGCGGCCCGACCCGAAGGGTCTGCCTCCAGATACTGGCGGCTGAAGCGAGAGTGTTGGTATCGAAGAACCGACTCGCAAGGTCTGCTATCAAGCACTGGCGCCCATCTGCCTCGAGGATGAACGCGCCTTTCGTAGCGCGGGGATGTCCAGCGATCAAGGAAGCGTGACGACCTCCAAGAGAAGATCGATGAACTCCTCGACGGTCATCTGTGCCTAGCGGCGTATTGATCGAAGCGTGCCCGGTGCCAGTTCCCGATGGAGCGGCACAATCACCGTCGTGCCCTCCTTACGGAGTTTGACGTGGCTACCACGTTGGATGATCTGGGCGAAACCAACACTCCCGAGCGTGCGGACGACGTCTGATCCGCTGAGGACCGGGAGGGACTGGCTCACGCAGAGAGCTGGAACGTGGTGACGATGGGGTTCTCAAACGACACGGAACCCTCCTGATCCTCGAAGTACAGCTCGAGGGCCTCCTTCAGGCTTTCGAGCGCACCGTCCGTTGAAGCACCCTGGCTCGTGACCTCGACCTCAAGGCAACGGGCGACGTACCAGTCGCCTTCATGGGTGATCGCGGCTGTCAACTGCATGTCGAAAGCATAGGTCCCCGTGGTAGCACGATCTCGAATTGCTCGCCCAGCCTCTTGAACCGGTGCGCGTCAACGGCGTGAGGCTCGTTCGTGTCGGAGGGCCGACTCGCAAGGTCTGCTACCAAGCACCTGAGGTTGGGTGCCCAATGGAGGCGCGTTGGCGTCGGAAGCTCGACTAGGTCTCCAACAGCGCGTGATCGCAAGTTTGAAATGGCGAATTCACTCGAATCAGTTGTTCACGGTCGGAGCGCTGCTTCGCCTTTGATCATCACTGCGATAGCAACTGCGTCCGTGGTGAAGAAATAGATTCTTGGGCAACCCTTTACACCATCGATTTCAAGCCAATTTCCTGAGGCTTGGGCGGACTTGATCTGGCTCCACTCGAGGCTTGTGTCTGGCATGAGTGCACGCAAGATCGGTATACGCAGGCTGACACGGAAACCCCAGTCGAAGACCTGCACCTTGCATAAAGGAGCGCTCACGATAAAGAGCGTTAGGCCCTGCGTGAGCCACCATGCACCTCCTGAACGCTCGATGAGGACTTTGTGCTGAATGAGATCGGCGACTCACCCGGCGTGTGCACCATCTGACGTCCGCGACAAGGAGACCGCCCACGACGACTACAAACACGAAGGTCCAGAGCATGGCTTCAATCTTCCTTCCCCGGTTGTGGGTCTGATCGGCCGTGGTCTTGGGCGGTTAACACTCGTAGCGTCTCGTACACGATGTTACAGAGTCCCTTCTAAAAACTTCAGGCAGGCAGCACCGTGACCCTTTCTCGACGGACCTATAGACGTCACGCCCTCGCTTGAAAGAGCAGAGCGTGCTTGAGGTCATGGACAATCAATCTCGACGGAGCACCTGAGGCAGCGCCGAGGACGCCGGTCGAGTCACGGGGCCGACTCGCAAGGTCTGCTACCAAGCACTGGAGGCTTGACCCCGAATTGCCCTGCGCTGCCAACTGATCCCCGCGGGAGCGCTGACTCCAATCGAAGCGCCCTACTGATAGACCTCACGCCGGTGACCGATGGTCACGACAACAATCAGCAGGACCCCATCACTGATGGTGTAGATGATTCGATAGTCCCCAATTCTGAGCCTGTACCCATCACGACCTCTAAGTGGTCGTGATGCCGGAGGTCGTGGATCCTGGGCGAGAAGCGAAATAGCCCCCTGAATCCGAGGCTGCGCAGAACGATCAAGCTTTCGGAGCTCACGCAGCGCCGCTGGTCTGAACTCAATCCTGTATCGGTTCACGACCAGCCGAGATCGGCCTTCACCTGCTCCCACGGGATGTTCTCTCCCCTCTTCAGAGAGGGCAATGTCAAACGCCGCAACGTCCTGGGACTCCTCGAGCGCCTCGAGCATCTCGTCGTACTGGGCAGGGCTGACCATCACGGCCGCGCGTCGTCCGTAGTGCTCCAACTCGACCGGCTCGGACTTAGACATTTCGACGACTTCAGAGAGTCTTTCGCGCGCTTTGCTAACTGAGATCTTCGTCATGAAGAAATTGTACAAGATGTTGAGCCATCTTGTACAGATAGTGTCGGAGGCCCGACTCGCAAGGCTTGCTACCAGGCGCTGGCGGTTGGGCGCCTGAGCAGGACTCGTCGGTGCCGAAGGGCGACGTCCACGTTTTCCGACTGGAGGTTGGCGTCGTAAGCGAGCACGCAGAGGTGTTGGCAAGACGAGACCACGATGCAGATTGGTGGCCGGGAGTCGTTGCGCCTTGATTCGGACAGTTTGGGCAATCGGCTCCCATGTGGAGGAATGTCGAAGCATCCCATAGACACATGATCAGCTGTCGAAGCGGTGGTCTCCGCACCGGCAAGGAGGGAACGTCAGTGGCTGAAGATCTCGGTCACGGAGCTGCCGGTGTTCGTGACCCACAGGTGCGTGCCGTCGAACGCGATGCCGTAGGGGGAGTAGAAGCCGTAGGAGCCGCCCGAGAGGGTCTGCACCCAGCTGCCGTCCGAGGCGTTGAATTCGGTCACGGAGTTGCCGTTGAAGTTCGTGACCCAGAGGTGCGTGCCGTCGAACGCGATGCCGAAGGAAGCGTCAAACCCGTAGGAGCCGCCCGAGAGGGTCTGCACCCAGTCGCCGTTCGAGGCGTTGAATTCGGTCACGGAGTTGCCGTCGCTGTTCGTGACCCACACGTGGGTGCCGTCGAACGCGATGCCGTGGGGACCAGTGAAGCCGTAGGAGCCGCCCGAGAGGGTCTGCACCCAGTCGCCGTTCGAGGCGTTGAGTTCGGTCACGGAGTTGGCGCCGTTGCCCACGTTGCCGACGTTCGTGACCCACACATGGGTGCCGTCGAACGCGATGCCATTGGGCTCGTTGAACCCGTAGGAGCCGCCCGAGAGGGTCTGCACCCAGCTCGCCGTTCGAAGCGTTGAATTCGGTCACGGAGTTGGCGTTGAAGTTCGCCACCCACAGGTGCGTGCCGTCGAACGCGATGCCGTCGGGACCAGTGAAGCCGTAGGAGCCGCCAGAGAGGGTCTGCACCCAGCTGCCGTCCGAGGCGTTGAATTCGGTCACGGAGGCGCCGTCGACGTTCGTGACCCACAGGTGCGTGCCGTCGAAGGCGATGCCGTCGGGACCGTTGAAGCCGTAGGAGCCGCCCGAGAGGGTCTGCACCCAGCTGCCGTCCGAGGCGTTGAATTCGGTCACGGAGTCGCCGTCGAAGTTCGTGACCCACACGTGGGTGCCGTCGAACGCGATGCCATTGGGCTCGTTGAACCCGTAGGAGCCGCCCGAGAGGTTGGCTCCCCACGTGCACAGCGTGACGAGGATGCAGGCAACCGGAGAGCCGCTCGGGCCCGGGACGCCCTGAGGGCCTGTGGCGCCTGGTGCTCCTGGTGTCCCAGTGTTTCCTTGGGCTCCTTGGATTCCTTGTGGTCCCGTCGCACCCGTCGCACCCGGCGCTCCTGTGCGCTCCTGTCGCACCCGGCGCTCCCTGTCGCACCCGTCGCACCCGGCTGCCCGGGCAGCCCCGGCGCACCGTAAAGGGAGGTGCCGGACACAGGCCATCCGTCGGCGGTCTTCGGCCCGAAGATGGCGTCGAGTGCGGTGTCGAGGTAGAAGTCACCGGGAAGGCCGATCGACGCCGTTGGTGCCGTGGTCCCGTTGAGGATGGTCGAACCGTTGGTTCCCGGCGTCCCCTGCTCGTTCCACGAGACCACCTTCGATCCTTCGCGGCAGGTCGGCGTGGCATCGATCGTCACGTTCGAGAGCGTCTTGGTCTTGCTCGACAGGCATGCCGAGTATGTGGCACTCGAGGTGCGTGGGGTGGTCGCGCTCGCCACCACCATCGCACTGGCGACCAAGGCGATCGATCCAGCGGCGATACCTGCCATCCTCAGTGCCCGCACGGCTCCCCCCAGCATCTGTATGAGATCTCGACTGCTCTTGCGCACAGTATCCAACCGTTCGCTGGTCATGCTGGCAACTTTCTTCAACTTTCCCGCCGCCGAAGCAGGACGCGTGATCTGCGTGGCGGGTGCGCTCCCTGCATCACAGCGCCCGTGAACTGCAGGATCCGCTCCCCGGCCAGGCGTTGCCTACTGGGACGTTGGCCTCAGGGAGTCGGAGGTCGTTGGTGTCGGAGGCGGGACTTGAACCCGCACACCCTTTCGGGCACCAGCCCCTCAAGCTGGCGCGTCTGCCTATTCCGCCACTCCGACGCGACGGTGAACTCTAGCGCACCAGTTCAGCCGGTCTTTGCGGCTAGTTGGGGGTCGCCGTGTACAGCAGATCAGGCACTTGGTCGACGAAACCCAGGAGCGAATCAGTCGGAAGGACTCCGGTGACCTGCGGAGACCATCCGAGGTACGTGGGCGGGGAGAACAGCGGCAGTCCCGCCATGAGTGTCCAAAGCCTGTTGTCCATCGTGTCCCAGTACGGGACCGCATCGACTGGGTTCAGGATCGACGTCGCCGTCTGGGCCGCGGCAGATGCTGCTGCATCGTCGACCCCGGTCCAGCCAAGGTTCACGGGGAGCGGCACTGGAGGCGCCTGCCAGCTCGCCGCTTCGTGGGTGTAAAACCCGTCACCGACTTTTGAGACGAGCCCCGACGCGCAGATTCCATTGCGCAGATCGGCGAGGACTCCCGCGACACTCGACGCGGGCCGCACATCGACGGCCACGCCGGCGGCACGGAGCTGGTCCTCCAGCATCGCGGCCACAGCGACGATCTGGGGGCTGCCCGTCGGCACGGCCAGGCATGCAGACAGGATCCTGTGGTCAAGCGACAGCCAGACGGACCCGACCTTCGAGTAGTGAGCGGCGTGGAGTTCGTGAGTTGCCAGTGCCACCTGCGGACCCGGTGTGTACGCTGCCCCGCCCGTGCTGCCGGCAGGGACCGCCGCCTGCGGGCCTGCCGTTGCGAGGCCGACCGGGACCCCAGCCGTCCCCGGATACGAGGACTGCCCGGGGCCCACGAGGTGCGAAGCGGAGGCGCCGACCTGCGCGCTCACCGGCCCTGCCAGCTGGTTCACGATGGCCTGCCGGTCCACAAGGTGGGCAATGCCGGCTCGGACGTCGGGCGGCAACGCATCGGTGCCGCGAACCGCGAAGTCGAGGCTCACGATCGTGTTGGACTGCGCCGTCCTCGCGTCGTACAGGCCCCTGCCGCTCAGCGTCTCGATCTCGCGCAGCGACGCCGAGGGGACGTAGACGGCGCGAAGCGGGCCGCCTGGAACGGGCGTCGCGGTGGGGTCGGCGACGACCACGACGTGGGTGTAGGTCGGCGGGTTGCCCTGCCACGTCGGGTTCGCCACGAGGTCGATCCGGCTGGTCGACGCGGCCTCGATCTCGTAGGGCCCGAGGCTGGGGTCGAGCGCAGCCGACGGAGCCGCGCAGTGCGCCCCGTAGGTGCCTGCCGGGACAATGGTGTGGAAGAGCGAGAACCAGTCCGAGTACGGGGACCGGAACTGCACCGTCACCTGCGCTCCCTTCGGCCCCGGGTGCATCCACGCGATCGTCCGGTACCCGAGGTCGGCGACCACCCGGTCCGCCCGGCGCTGGTGCCAGGTCCGCACAAGGTCCGCGGCGGTGAGCGGCGTGCCGTTCGCCCACACCGCCTGCTTCGAGATCGTGTACACGACCGTCTGGGGCGAGAGGCCGACAACCTCCGCCGTCGAGACCACTGTCGTGTTGCCGACCTGGAGGTCGTTCGGCGCGGACGTGAACGCCGAGGGCAGCACGAGCGAGAGGATCGCGTCCGTCGACGCGCTGGCCGTCGGGGAGCCGGGGTCGCACCCGGTGAACGGCCCGGGAATCGCCACTTCGAGGGCCGGCACCTTGGGGGTCGCCGCCAGTGCCCGGGAACCCGAGGCGACCAGCGCGCCGACGAGTGCGACGCCTGTCAGGAGGGCGGTGAGCCGTCTGCCCACAGGCCCTCGATCACTGCAGCCGGAGGCCGAGGGTCAGCGTCGTGAATGCGAACACGAGGGCCAGGACGATCGTGATCCGGTCGAGGTTCTTCTCCACGACCGTCGAGCCCTGGGCGGCGGATCCGATGGAGCCGCCGAACATGTCCGAGAGTCCCCCGCCCTTGCCGGAGTGCATGAGGATGAGCAGGATCAGGCCCAGCGCCGAGACGACCTCGATAGCGATATAGACAGCAGTGAGCAACGCCCTACCTCCGGGGATTCCGAACGGTAGAACGGTAGCAGTCCGCCACCGCCTCCACGATGGCAGCGAATCCCGCAGCCGTGAGGCTCGCCCCGCCGACCAGCAGGCCGTCGACGGAGGGAGCGGCGACGAGCTCACCGGCGTTGTCAGGGCTGGCCGAGCCCCCGTAGAGGATCCGGAGGCGCTCCACCCCCTCCCCCAGGCGCTGCGACGCCCCCATGCGCAGATGTCGGCATGCATCCTCGGCGTCGGCGACGGTCGCCGCCAGGCCGGTGCCGATCGCCCAGACCGGCTCGTAGGCGAGGAGGAATGCGTCAGGTTCGGCACCCTCGAGACCGTCGAGCGCGGCGGAAAGCTGGCGCGTCAGCACCGCCTCGGTCAGTCCGTCGGCGCGCTCCTGCTCGGTCTCCCCCACACACACCATGGGGCGCAATCCGCCGCGCAGGGCCGAGGCAGCCGTCCGGGCGACGACGGCGTCGTCCATGCCGAAGAGTCTCCGGCGCTCCGAGTGCCCCACCAGCACCGTCAGCGCACCGAGCCGCGCCAGCATCGCCGCGGAGACCTCCCCGGTGTAGGCCCCGGACTCGTGCTCGCTCACGTGCTGGGCGCCGAGGGCGACGCTGAGCCGCTCGGACTCGATGACGCTCGATACGGAGCGGAGATCCGTGAAGGGCGGGACGAGCAGCACCTCCGTCCCGCCGACGTCAACGGCGCGAAGGCGGATACCGAGTTCCTGGACGAGGTGCACGGCCTCGACGTGGTCGAGGTTCATCTTCCAGTTCCCCGCCACGATGGGCGCGCGGTGCATCATGCGCCGCGGGGCGCGTTGACGGCCGCCCGCAGCGCGGCGAGCGCGGGCAGGTCGCCGAACTCCAGGAGCTCGAGGGACGCGCCGCCGCCTGTGGACATGAAGCTCACGGCGCCGGCGAGGCCGAGGCGCTCGAGCGCGAGCGCGCTGTCGCCTCCCCCGACCACGCTGAAGGCGTCCGAGGACGTGATTGCCCGCGCCACGGCTTCGGTTCCCTTGGAGAACCGCTCGTCCTCGAAGAAGCCCATCGGCCCGTTCCACAGGACGGTCGCGGCGTCGGCGATCAGCCCTGCGAACCGCTGCCTCGTCTCGGGTCCGATGTCGAGGCCCTCCCAGTCCTCGGGCAGGTCGCCGTCGAAGACGCGGACTTCTCCCTCGGTCCGGCCGGGCCCGATCGGGTGGCCGGGTTCCAGTGCGACGACGTCCTGGGTGACCACGATGTGCGCGTTCGCCTCGAGCAGCGCGGCGCACTCCTCCACGCGGGAGCCATCGAACAGCGAGGTGCCGATCCGGCGCCCCTGGGCCGCGAGGAACGTGTACGCCATCCCGCCGCCGATGATGACCGTGTCCGCCGATCTCGCGATCGACGCCACCACGCCGATCTTGTCCGCGACCTTGGCTCCACCGAGGATCGCGACAAAGGGCCTCGCAGGGCTCCCGAGCAGCCCGCCGAGCACCTCGACCTCATGGGCAAGCAGCGGACCCGCCGCGCTCGGGAGGCGCTCGGGCGGCCCAACGACCGACGCATGGCTGCGGTGCGAGGCGCCGAACGCGTCGTTCACGTAGGCGTCGAACCCCTCCACGAGGCGGTCGACGAACGCCGGGTCGTTGGTCTCCTCGCCCGGATCGAAGCGGAGGTTCTCGAGCAGTGACGCGTCCGGGAAGAGCTCCTCGAGCCGTTCGCGCACGGGGCCCATCGCGTAGCGGGGATCCGGCTTCCCCTTCGGCCGCCCGAGATGCGAGCAGCAGACGATCTCAGCGCCTCGGCTTCGGAGCAGCTCGAGGGTCGGGATCGCCGAACGGATCCTGAAGTCGTCGGCGACGACGGGGGCGCCGTCCGGTCCCTCCTCCAAGGGTACGTTGAAGTCCACGCGCACGAGGACCCGCCTGCCGCTGAGGTCACCCAGGTCGTCGATGAGGGGCAGGCCCCGCAGTGCGCCCGGAACTCCCACTCAGCGCCCGCCCACGAGCACGACGAGGTCGACCATCCGGTTGGAGTACCCCCACTCGTTGTCGTACCAGCCGAACACCTTGACGAGCGAACTCGCGTCGTCGATGGCCTGGACCATCGTGAGGTCGGAGTCGAACGTGCAGGATGCCGGCTTGCCGACGACATCGGACGAGACGATCGGCTCCTCGGTGTACACGAGGTACCCGTGCAGCGGCCCCGTCTTCGCAGCAGCCTCGAAGGCGGCGTTCACCTCTGCGACCGTGGGGTTGCCCGAGACCACGGCGGTGAAGTCGGTGATCGATCCCGTCGGGACCGGGACGCGCAGCGAGGCGCCGTCGAGGCGGCCCTGCATCGACTGGAGCACGATCCCCGTCGCGCGCGCCGCGCCCGTCGAGCTCGGGATGATGTTGATCGCGGCGGCCCTGGCCCGCCGCAGGTCCTTGTGCGGGAAGTCGAGGACGTTCTGATCGTTCGTGTAGGCGTGCACCGTGGTCATGAGCCCGCTCGTGATCGTGAACGCGTCATCGAGCACCTTGACCATGGGCACGAAGCAGTTCGTCGTGCACGAGGCGTTGGAGATCACGTGCTGGGTCGCCGCGTCGTAGGTGTCGTCGTTCACGCCCATCACGATCGTCGCGTCGGCGCCCGCGCCGGGTGCGGAGATCACGACCTTGCGCGCACCGGCGTCGAGGTGCACGGCGGCCGCGTCGCGCGACGTGAAGCGACCGGTCGACTCGACGACGACGTCGGCGCCGAGCTCGCCCCACGGCAGCGCGCTGGGTTCGCGCTCGGAGAGCACACGGATACGACGGCCGTCGACGACCAGCACGTCACCCTCCGCGCGGACCTCGCCCTCGAACGTCCCCTGCGTCGAGTCGTACTTGAGCAGGTGGGCGTGGACCTCGGGCGACGTGAGGTCGTTGACCGCCACGATCTCCATGTCCGCCCCCTGCGCGATCGCTGCGCGCAGGAACCCCTTGCCGATCCGACCGAATCCGTTGATGCCGACTCGCACGCTCATCGTGCCTCCTTGTTCACCACGATCTTGCCAGAGCCGAGGACAGGGTCCGGCAGAGCAGCTCGGGATCGTGGACGAGACCGTTGCGACCGGCGAGCGGGGCCTCGACCACCCGGGACGACACGGCACCAAGCGGCATGGAGGAAACCCGGTCGTAGAGGACGACATCGACGTGGAGGCCGTGGCGCTCCAGGGCGGCCAGGTGGTCCGCGACGGTGAAGCCATCGGTCTCGGGCGGCTGGGGGCGAAGGTTGCACACGTAGACGCGCTGCGCGCTCGACGCCATGATGGCCTCGGCGACCCCGGGGACGACCGCCGCCGCGAGCACGCTTGTGAACAGGGATCCGGGTCCGATCACGATCTGGTCAGCGCGAGCGAGGACCTCGAGCACCTCTCCGGGAGCGTGCGCGGTGTTCGGGACGAGCTCCACGCGCTCGATCGACGTGGCGGCGGACACGGCGACCTGGCCGGTGACCGCTCCCTCGCCGCCGGTCGCTCGAAGGTCCACTCGCGTCGTCGTCGCGGGCAGGATCCGGCCGCGCGCGCCGAGCAGGCGGCCTGCCTCGTCCACCGCAGCGACGAGGTCACCGAGTGTGTCGAGCAGCCCGGCGAGCACGAGGTTGCCCAGCGCGTGCCCGGCGAGCTCCCCGACCGTGAACCGCTCCTCGAACGCGCGGGCGAGCGCGGATGCGGGATCGGCGACGGCCACGAGGCACGTGCGCAGGTCCCCGAGCGCCACCACGTCGAGGAGCTCGCGAAGCCGGCCCGAGGATCCGCCGTCATCGGCGACCGAAACGACGCCGGCCACCTCCCCCGCGTAGCGGAGCGCGGCGCGAAGCGTGACCGCCGTCCCGTGGCCGCCGCCGATGGCGACGACCCGGGGTCCGCTCACCGCTCGACGTCCCGGTGGAAGACGGCGATGCCACCGCCCAGCCGCCGGGAGACCTCCTCAGCGATCGCCACGGAGCGGTGCCGGCCGCCCGTGCACCCGAAGGCCACCGTGAGATACGACTTGCCCTCCCGCTGGAACGCCGGGATCTGCCAGGCGAGCATCGCCGTGACCTCCTCGATGAACCGTTCGCTGTCGGCCTGCTCGAGGACGAACTCGCACACCGGCTCGTCAAGCCCCGTGAGCGGGCGGAGCGCCTCATCCCAGTAGGGGTTCGGCAGGAACCGGCAGTCGAAAACGAGGTCGACGTCGCGCGGCATCCCGTACTTGTACCCGAACGAGGTGATCGAGGTCCGCATCATCGCGTCGTGGGAGGACGAGGCGAACAGCTCCGCGATCCGGCGGCGGAGCTGGTTCGACGTCAGCTCGCCGGTCTCGAGGATGATGTCTGCGACGCTGCGCAGCTCCTCGAGCGAGGCGCGCTCCTCGATGATCGATGCTGCGACGGACTCCGAGGGCAGCGGGTGGCGACGGCGGGTTCCCTCGAACCTGCGGATCAGCATCTCGTCAGCGGCGTCGAGGAAGAGGACCCGAATCGACATGTCGGCTGCGCGCAGCTGCGAGATGACCGACACCAGCTCGGGCACCTCGGCCGTCCCGCTCCTGCCGATCACGAACGCGAGACGCTGGCGGTCTGCGGGCGCGGAGTCGGCGAGCTCCGCGACGCGAGGGATCAGTGCCGCGGGGACGTTGTCGATGACGAACCACCCGAGATCCTCCAGCGTCGCCGATGCCGTGGAGCGCCCGGCGCCCGACATGCCCGCAACGATCAACAGGTCGCTCACGGGTCCATCATCGCGCATTCCCCGACGCGGCGAGATCGCCCGATGCGAGCCTGGCGTGCACCCTCCTCGCCACCTCCTCGGGCAGCCATGACAGCGCCAGGAGCTCGTCGAGCGGCGCCTCGCGGATCGCTGTCACGGAGCCGAAGGTCTCGAGGAGCCGCTCACGTCGGGCCGCGCCGAGGCCTTCCACCCCGTCGAGGAGCGACGCGGTCATCGCCCGGCCCCGCGTCGACCGGTGGAAGGAGATCGCGAAGCGGTGGGCCTCGTCTCGGATCCGCTGCAGCAGATAGAGGGCCTCGCTCGCCCGGGGCAGCAGGACGGGTGTGCTCGAGCCCGGTCGGAAGACCTCCTCCATGCGCTTGGCGAGCGAGGCGATCTCCACGGATCCCGACAGGCCATGGCGCTCCACCACGGCTTCGACAGCGTGGAGCTGGCCCAGTCCGCCGTCGATCAGGAGCAGGTCGGGGTTCCGGCCGAACCGGTCGGTGCCGCCCTCGCGGCGCCAGTGCGAGAGGCGGCGGTCGAGGACCTCCTGCATCGCCCCGACGTCATCATTGCCCTGGATGGTCTTGATGGAGAAATGCCGGTAGGCGGGCTTCGCGGGGAGGCCATCTTCGAACACCACCATCGAGCCGACATAGCTCGTGCCCTGCAGGTGGCTCATGTCGTAGCACTCGATGCGGAAGGGGGGCCGCTCGAGGCTCAGGGCCTGCTGGAGCTCGACCAGGGCCCTGGAGCGCGCGTTGTGGTCGGCAGCGCGGCGCAGCCCCCGGCGACGAAGGTCCTCCGCCGCGTTCGTCGAAGCGAGGTCGATCACACCGCGCCGCTTCCCGCTCGCCGGCGACGCCATCCGCACCGGATCCCCGCGGATGGCGGAGAGCCACGCCGACACCGCCGCGGCATCGTCGGGCAGCGCGTCGATGACGACCTCCCTCGGTGGCAGGTGGTCCTCGTCGTAGAGGTCCCCGAGGAACCGCGTGCGAAGGGCCGACTCGTCGAGCTCCTCGACGAGATCCGCGCTGAGCGACGCACGGCCGACCACGCGACCGCGGCGGACCTCGAGGCGAACGACACACGCCTGGAGCCCGTCGGTGGCGACACCCACGGCGTCGAGGTCGTCGCGGTCCGAGAGCAGGATCTGCTGGGTGTCGCTCGCCCGCTCCACGTGGGCGAGCGAGTCGCGCAGCCGCGCGGCCGTCTCGTAGTCGCGCTCGGACGCGGCAACCTGCATCCTCGACGCAAGATCCCGCGAGAGAGCCGTGACGTCGCCGCTGAAGAACTGCAGGATGCCCTGGACATAGCCCTCATAGGTCGCCCGGTCGACGCGCCCCACGCACGGTGCGCTGCACCGTCCGATGTCCGCGAGCAGGCAGGGCCGCCCGAGCCGCTCGTGGCGGACGTACTTCGCGTCGCCGCAGGTGCGCACGGGGAACGACGGGAGGAGGAGGTCCAGCGTGGACCGCAGCGACTTGGCGTGCCCGAACGGGCCGAAGTAGCGGACTCCCCGCCTGCGCTGCCCGCGTGTCACGATCGGACGGGGCCACGCCTCGCGAAGATCGATCGCCAAGTAGGGGTAGCTCTTGTCGTCCTTCAGCCGGATGTTGTACCGCGGCTGCTCGATCTTGATGAGCGAGTTCTCCAGGAGCAGGGCATCCACCTCGCTCGCGGTCAGGGTCCAGTCAACGGTGGCTGCGGTGGCGACGAGCTGTGCGGTGCGGAAGGGCAGCGTCGCGGGATCCGCGAAGTAGTTGGCGAGCCGGGAGCGAAGGGAGCGTGCCTTGCCCACGTAGAGGATCGTCCCGCCCGCGTCGCGGAACACGTAGACGCCGGGCTTGTCCGGGATCGTCGCCGCCACGGGCACGTGCTGCATGCCCCCATCGTCGCATTCGGCGTCCACGACCCGCATGCGCGACCTAGACTGGCTTCGCCGGCCTGGAATCCGGCTCCACACATAGATCTCGTGGCCGACATACCCGCGGATGGGCGACCAGGCTGTCCCCGCCGGCCAGATCGGGATCAGCACGGGGGTTGCCATGCTCCAGATCACGACGGCGTTGCCGGAGGACTACCGCACAGACTCGCCCGAGCACCTGGCCGAGCGCATCCGCGCGGCCAAGGATGCACTGGGCGACCGGCTGCTCATCCTCGGGCACCACTACCAGAAGGACGAGGTCATGGACTGGGCCGACGCCCGGGGCGACTCGTTCGGACTCTCGCGGCTCGCTGCAGATCGCGCGGACGCCGCCTACGTCGTGTTCTGCGGCGTCCACTTCATGGCCGAGTCGGCCGACATCCTCACGGGACCCGACCAGCAGGTCATCCTCCCCGACCTCGCCGCGGGCTGCTCCATGGCGGACATGGCGGACATCGACCAGGTCGAGGAGGCATGGGCCGAGATCGCCGCGGTGACTGACATCTCCCGCGTCGTGCCCATCACCTACATGAACTCGACCGCCGCGCTCAAGGCGTTCGTCGGGCGCCACGGCGGCGCCGTGTGCACCTCGTCGAACTGCGCGAGCGTGCTCGAGTGGGCGCTGGCCGAGCAGCCGTACCGTCCGGCGGCGGACAAGGTCCTCTTCTTCCCCGATCAGCATCTGGGCCGGAACACCGCCATCGCGATGGGATTCGATCCGGCCTCCATGCAGGTGTGGGATCCGAGGCGCGACCTCGGTGGGCTCGAGGACGCGGAGGTCAAGGAGGCGACCTTCCTCCTGTGGAAGGGCCACTGCTCCGTGCACCAGCGCTTCCGCACCGAGCACGTGGCGGCGTTCCGCGCCGCGCACCCGACCGGCCGCGTGGTCGTGCACCCGGAATGCGCGCGGGAGGTCGTCGCCGTCGCGGACTCCTCGGGGTCGACCGACTTCATCATCCGCGAGGTCGAGGCGGCGCCTCCGGGTTCCGTCTTCGGCATCGGGACCGAGATCCACCTCGTCAAGCGCCTCGCCAACGAGCACCCGGAGCTCGTGATCGAGTGCCTGGATCCCGACGTGTGCCCCTGCACGACGATGTCGCGGATCGATGCGCCGCACCTGGCCTGGGTCCTCGAGGAGCTCGTGCAAGGCAGGGTCCGCAACCGCATCGCGGTCGACAATGCGACGGCCGCAGACGCGCGCGTGGCGCTCGAGCGAATGCTCTCGATCAGCTGACCGCACCCTCCGACCGCCGCTGACCGCCATCGAGTTCAGCGGGCCACAGCCGTGCCGGCGGCCTTCGCGGCCGTCCGGGCGCCCCTCTTCGCCGCGGCGGGCGCCTTCTCGAGCAGCGGACGGAGCACCGCGCCGGTGTGGCTCTCGGGATGCGCGGAGACCTCCTCGGGCGTCCCTTCCGTCAGGAGCAGCCCTCCGCGCGCTCCACCCTCGGGACCGAGGTCGATGACCCAGTCCGCCGTCTTGATGACGTCGAGGTTGTGCTCGATCACGAGGACGGTGTTTCCCTGGTCGACCAGGCGCTCCAGCACCTCCAGCAGGCGGCGCACGTCCTCGAAGTGCAGGCCGGTGGTCGGCTCATCGAGCACATAGAGCGTGTGGCCCGTCGGGCGCCTCGCGAGCTCGGTGGCCAGCTTGACTCGCTGGGCCTCGCCGCCCGACAGCGTCGGCGCGGGCTGGCCGAGCCGCACGTACCCGAGGCCCACGTCCACGAGTGTCTGGATGTGCCGCAGGATCGATGGCTGACGGTCGAAGAACTCCACGGCCTCCTGGGCCGGCATGGCGAGCACGTCCGCGATCGAGCGGCCCCGGAACAGGACCTCCAGCGTCTCGCGGTTGTAGCGAGCGCCGCCGCAGACCTCGCAGGGCACGTAGACGTCGGGAAGGAAGTGCATCTCGATCTTGATCGTCCCGTCGCCGGCGCACGCCTCGCACCGGCCGCCCTTCACGTTGAAGGAGAAGCGGCCTTGCTGGTAGCCGCGGACCTTCGCCTCGGGAGTCTCGGCGAAAAGCTTGCGCACCTTGTCGAAGACCCCCGTGTACGTCGCGGGGTTGGATCGCGGCGTCCGGCCGATCGGCTGCTGGTCGACCGCGACGACCTTGTCGATGAGCTCGGACCCGAGCACCTTGTCGTGCGCTGCCGGGAGGTCCTTCGCACGATGAACTGAGTGCAGCAGGGACTTGAGCAGGATCTCGTTGACGAGGGTCGACTTCCCCGACCCCGACACGCCTGTGACCGCGACGAGGCACCCCAGGGGGAACGAGACGTCGAGGTCCTTCAGGTTGTTGGCCCTCGCCCCGACGACCGTGAGCTCTCCGGCCTCGCGCGGGCGCCGGTGCGTCGGGAGCGGGATCGCCCGGCGCCCCGAGAGGTAGTCGCCGGTGATCGACGCCCTGTTGCGCTCGATCCCCTTGGGCCCCTCGACGGGACCGGAGTGCACCACCTGCCCTCCGTGCTCGCCCGCACCGGGACCGATGTCCACAACGTGGTCCGCGGCGCGGATCGTCTCCTCGTCATGCTCGACGACGATGACGGTATTGCCGAGGTTGCGCAGCCGCTCCAGGGTCGCGATGAGCCGCTGGTTGTCTCGCTGGTGCAGCCCGATGGACGGTTCGTCGAGGACGTAGAGCACTCCGACCAGCCTCGAGCCGATCTGGCTCGCCAGACGGATCCGCTGGGCCTCGCCGCCCGACAGGGTCGCTGACGACCTCGACAACGACAGGTAGTCGAGCCCGACGTCGAGCAGGAACTGCGACCGCTCGAGGATCTCCTTGATCACCCGCTCGCCGATGATCGCCTCGCGCTCCGTCAGCTGGATCGAGGAGAAGAACTCGACGAACTCCGAGATGGAGAGATCGCAGACCTGCGCGATCGATCGGTCGAGGACGGTGACCGCGAGTGAGGAGGGCTTCAGTCGTGCGCCGCCGCACGCAGGGCACTCCACCTCGCGCATGAACGCCTCGATCTGTTCGCGCGACCAGTCCGAGTCGGCCTCGCCGTGCCGGCGCTCCAACCAGCCGATGATCCCCTCGAAGTTCGCCTCGTAGCTGCGCACCCGGCCGTATCGGTTCTTGTAGCGGACCTGCACCGGCGTCCCGCCTGCGCCGTGGAGCAGCAGGGCACGGTCCTTCTCGCGCAGCTTGCGCCACGGCGTCTCGAGGCTGAACTTCCCGAGCTCGGCGGCTCCCGCGAGCAGGCCGGTGAAGAACCCCGTGCGCGCCCCGGCCCAGGGCGCCACGGCGCCCTCACTGATCGAGAGCGACGTGTCGGGGACAACGAGGTCCGCGTCCACCTGGTACCGGGTTCCGAGCCCGGCGCAGGTCGGGCATGCCCCGTAGGGCGAGTTGAACGAGAAGTCCCTCGGCGCGGGCTCGTCGAAGCTGATGCCGCAGTCCGCGCAGGCGAGCTGCTCGGAGAATGCCAGCTCCTCGGTGGGCGCGCCGTCCTCGTCGACCACCGCAACCGATGCGGATCCCGAGCCCAGGCGAAGCGCCGTCTCGACGGACTCCGTGAGGCGCTGGCGCATGCCCTCGCGCACCACGAGCCGGTCCACCACCACCTCGATGGTGTGCTGCTCATATCGAGCGAGGTCCACCGCGGCGCGGTCCGTCAGCTCCAGGACCGTGTCGTCGACGCGCACCCTCGAGAACCCCTGCTTCGCGAGGTCGTCGAGGAGCGTGTGGTACTCGCCCTTGCGGCCGCGCACGACGGGGCCGAGCACCAAGAGGCGCGCCCCTTCCCCGAGGGCCAGGACCTGATCGACGATCTGCTGGGGGGTCTGTCGGCCGACCTCCTTGCCGCAGTTGGGGCAGTGCGGCCTGCCGATCCGCGCGAACAGGAGACGCAGGTAGTCGTAGACCTCGGTGACGGTCCCGACCGAACTTCGGGGATTCCTCGACGCAGATTTCTGGTCGATCGAGATCGCGGGCGACAGCCCCTCGATGAAGTCCACGTCGGGCTTGTCCATCTGCCCGAGGAACTGGCGGGCGTAGGCGGAGAGGCTCTCGACGTACCGGCGCTGCCCCTCGGCGTAGATCGTGTCGAACGCGAGGGAGGACTTGCCGGACCCCGAGAGCCCGGTGAAGACGACGAGCCGGTCCCGGGGGATCTCGAGGTGGACGTCCTTGAGGTTGTGCTCCCTCGCACCCCGAACGACAATCTGGTCCGCCATCCGGCGGAGGTTACCGGGCGGTCGTGACAGGCCCTTCCTGCTCGACCTCCGTGAGGAGCCCGACCACCTCGTGGAGCTCATCGCGAAGCGCCGCCGCCTCCTCGAACCTGAGCTGCTCGGCAGCGGCCAGCATCTCCTTCTCGAGCCGGCTCGCCTCCTCTCGCAGGCTCTCCAGCTCGTGACCCCTGGCGGGAAGGTGAGGTTGGCCCGGACTGCGCCGCGGGGGACGGCGCGATGGCGGCTGCTCAGACGTGGCGCTGCGCAGCCTCCCGAGGATGTCGCGCACCGCGGTCGTGATCGACTGGGGATCGATGCCGTTCGCCGCGTTGTGCGCCAGCTGGACCTCGCGCCTGCGCTCGGTGATCGAGAGCGCGGCGCGCATCGAATCGGTGATCGTGTCGGCGTAGAGGACCGCACGCCCGCGGGCGTTCCTGGCCGCGCGACCGATGGTCTGGATCAGCGAGGAGCGGCTGCGCAGGAAGCCCTCCTTGTCGGCGTCGAGGATCGCGACCAGGCCCACCTCAGGAAGGTCGAGGCCCTCACGCAGGAGGTTGATCCCCACGAGGACGTCGAACTCGCCCAGGCGCAGCGAGCGCAGGATCTCGATCCGCTCGATCGTGTCGATGTCCGAGTGCAGGTACTGGACCCGGACCCCGGCGTCGGCGAGGTAGGTGGTCAGGTCCTCCGCCATCTTCTTGGTCAGGGTCGTGACGAGGACGCGGTCCCCCGCCTCCACGGTCCGCTCGATGCGTGCGCGCAGGTCGTCGATCTGCCCCCTCGTCGGGACGATCTCGACGGGCGGGTCGACGAGGCCCGTCGGCCTGATCACCTGCTCGACGACCGCGTCGGAGACCTCCTGCTCGTAGGGTCCGGGCGTCGCCGAGACGAAGACGGCCTGGGGGACGCGTTCGAGGAACTCCTCGAAGCGCAGCGGGCGGTTGTCGAGGGCCGAGGGCAGCCGGAAGCCGTGCTCGACGAGGACGTCCTTTCGCGACTTGTCACCCGCGTACTGCCCGTTGAGCTGCGGCACCGCGACGTGGGACTCGTCGATCACCATCAGGAAGTCGGCGGGGAAGTAGTCGAGCAGGGTGTACGGCCGCTCGCCCGGCGCGCGGCCGTCCAGGTGCCGGCTGTAGTTCTCGATCCCTGCGCAGCTCCCCGTCTCCGCGAGCATCTCGAGGTCGTGCTCGGTCCGTGCCCTGAGCCGCTGCGTCTCGAGCAGCTTGCCCTGCGCCTGGAACTCCGCAAGCCGCTCCTGCAGCTCGGCCTCGATCGATGTGATCGCCCGGGCCATCGTCTCGTCTCCCGCGACGTAGTGCGAGGCCGCGAAGATCGTCAGGTCCTCGACGGTGCCCCGCTCGTCGCCGGTGAGCGGGTCGAACAGCGCGATGCGCTCCAAGGTGTCGCGCGAAGAACGAGAGCCGCACCCCCTCCTGCTCGTAGCTCGGATGGACCTCGACGGTGTCCCCTCGGACGCGGAACGTGCCGCGAAGGAGCGTCATGTCGTTCCGCGAGTACTGCATGTCGACGAGCCGTCGCAGCAGCGCGCGCTGGTCGTACTCCTCGCCCCTCGTGACGGCGAGCATCCGGTCGCGGTACTCGTCGGGCGAACCGAGTCCGTAGATGCACGACACCGACGCGACGACGACCGTGTCGCGCCTCGTCAGGAGCGAGGAGGTCGCGGCGTGGCGCAACCGGTCGATCTCGTCGTTGATCGACGAGTCCTTCTCGATGAAGGTGTCGGTCCGCGCGATGTACG
This sequence comes from uncultured Acidimicrobiaceae bacterium, assembly GCA_963841965.1. Taxonomy (GTDB): domain Bacteria; phylum Actinomycetota; class Acidimicrobiia; order Acidimicrobiales; family RAAP-2; genus Palsa-459. The sequence goes on from CAWJES010000001.1 coordinate 261,350, forward strand.
CCTCGGGCTGGTAGTAGTCGTAGTAGGAGACGAAGAACTCCACGCGATTGTCGGGCAGCATCTCGCGCAGTTCCGCCGCAAGTTGCGCCGCGAGGGACTTGTTCGGCTCGAGGATCAACGTGGGTCGCTGGAGTCGCTCGATCACCCACGCGATCGTCGCGGTCTTTCCCGATCCCGTGATTCCCTCCAGCGTCTGGAAGCGCAGGCCGTCCTGCGCGCCCTGTGCCAGCGCGTCGATGGCAGCCGGCTGGTCGCCCGCCGGCTGGAAGGGTGACTGGACGCGAAAGGCGCGGTCCACCGTCACGTCGCCTCCAGCCGCCGCCACAGCGCATCGACCTCGGCCTCGAGGTCTGTAGGCGATCCGGAGTTGTCGATGACGATGTCGGCGAGCGCGACCCGCTCCTCGCGGGAGATCTGCGCCCCCATACGGCGCTCCGCGTCGCGGCGGGTGAACTCGCGCTGCGTCATCAGGCGGTCGAGCGCGACCTCCTCGGGGCAGTCCACGCAGATCACCGCGTCGACGTCCAGGGATCCCCGGTGCTCCATGCGAAACAGCGGGATCGCCACGACCACGACCCCGGCGTGCTCGCGAGCCTCACCGACGCGGCGGGCCATCTCCACGGCGATCGCCGGATGCAGGATCGCGTTGAGCCGCGCCGTGGCCTCGGGGCCCTCGAACGCGACGGCGGCGAGCGCCGCTCGGTCGAGCGTCCCGTCCGCTGCGATGATCGAGTCCCCGAAGGCGGCCTGCAGAAGCCCAAGTGGCGCGCCGCCGGGCGCCACGACGTCGCGCGCGACCACATCGGCGTCGACGACAACCGCTCCGCGGGCGGCCAGCAGGTCGGTGACCGCCGTCTTCCCGCTTCCGATCCCCCCGATGACCGCCACCGTCGGCATCTCGCCACGCTAGAGGCACGCTGCGACACACCGCGTCCCGATCCGGCGCGCACGAGAGGCCCGGATACTGCCAAAAGGCCGCCCGGCCGCTGTCGTACACTCGATCTGCCCGTGACCCTGCTGACGCCGAGCACCAAGGATTCCGCTGTCGAAAGCGGCGCCGCCGGCGTCGACCGGGGCCGCTCGCCCTGGTGGCACCTCCTCGTCCTCGCCGCGGTCGCCTGGATCCCGTTCCTCTACACCCACCCGGGCTACATCGCCGCCGACACGAAGGCCTACCTCTACCTGGACCCCGCCACCCTCGTGCGCTCGGCGCGGTACATGTGGAACCCGAACGTCGCGATGGGCACGGTCACCCACCAGAACATCGGCTACCTGTTCCCCATGGGACCGTGGTACTGGCTCCTCCACGTCCTGCACGTCCCCACCTGGATCGCCCAGCGCCTCTGGATGGGCACCCTGCTGTTCGCTGCGGGCACCGGCGTGCGCTACCTCGCACGGCTGCTCGGCATCGGTCCGTGGGGCCAGCTCGCAGCAGCCCTGCCGTACATGCTCTCCCCCTTCATCGTCGACTACATCGCGCGGACGTCGGCCATCCTCATGCCCTGGGCTGGTCTCGGGTGGATGCTCGGCTTCACCGTGCTGGCCGTCCGTCGCGGCGGCTGGCGCTACCCGGCCCTGTTCGCCCTCGTCGTCGCGCTCGTCGGGGGCATCAACGCCACCTCGATCCTGCTCGTCGGCCTCGCACCGATCGTGTGGCTCGTCATGGCGGGCTGCCGTCGAGAGGCATCGTGGGGCCGCATCGGCACGGTGGCGCTCAAGACGGGATTCCTGTCCCTCGTCGTGTCGCTCTGGTGGATCGCGGGCCTCTGGGCGGAGGGGGCCTTCGGCATCGACGTGCTCCGCTACACCGAGACGTTCCCGACCGTCACGTCGACATCCCTTTCCTCCGAGGTCCTGCGGGGCCTCGGCTACTGGTACTTCTACGGCAACGACGCGATCCAGCCCTGGACCCAGGAGTCCTCGGTCTACATGTTCCACTCGCTCGCGGTGCTGCTCAGCTTCGCGATCCCGGCGATCGGCCTCCTGAGCGCCGCGTTCATCCGCTGGCGCTACCGCGCGTTCGCCGTGGTTGTCTCGATCATCGGCGTCGTGGCCGCCGTCGGTGCATACCCGCTGACGAGTCCCTCCCCGCTCGGCCGGGCGATCGAGGCCGCGGGCGAGAACTCGACCATCGGGCTCGCCATGCGCTCGAGCAACCGGGTCATCCCGCTCGTCGTGCTCGGGCTCTCGCTGCTGACGGGCGCCGCGGTGAGCGCTCTCGCCTCCTGGCGGCAACGGGCGCCCGTGCTCGCCGCGGTCCTCGTCGGGGTGCTCGCCTGCCTCAACCTCTCGCCGTTCTTCGAGGGGAAGATTGTCGCGACGAACCTCATGTTCCCCGAGGCTCTGCCCGGCTACGTCACCTCCGCCGCCGACTACCTGAACAGCGCGGGCACGACACCCGTGCTCGGGATCCCGGGCCTCGGGTTCGGCTACTACCGCTGGGGGGTCACGATGGACTCCGTCTGGCCCGGCCTGCTCACCCGGCCATACATCAGCCGCCAGGCCGTCGTGCAGGGCGAGCCTGCGAGCGCGAACCTCCTTCGCGCCCTCGACGAGTCGATCCAGGACGGGATCTTCACCCCATCCACCCTCGCCCCGATGGCCCGGCTGATGGGCGCCGGGGACGTCCTGCTCCAGTCCGACGAGCAGTACGAGCGCTTCGGCGGCCCCCGCCCCCAGACGCTCTGGCTCCAGCTCCAGCCGACGCCCGCCGGCCTGACCCTCGTGAAGGGATTCGGGCCCGACACACCCCAGGGGACCGAGGTCGGTCCCATCATCGACGAGAGCCAGCTGGCGATCCCGCCAGGTGCCAGCTATCCCCAGGCGCTCTACGTCTACGCGGTGGCGAATCCACGAGCGCTGTTGCGCACCGAGTCGATCGACACGCCCATCGTGCTCGCCGGTGACGGCGAGGGCATCCTCCTCGCGTCGAGCTTCGGGCTGCTGGACGGCTCGCCCCGTGCGATCGTCTACTCCGCATCGAGGACGCCGGCGCAGATCGCGGGGCTGGCGGCGCGGCATGGCTCCCTGCTCGTCCTGACGGACACCAACGCCAAGCGGCTCGACTCGTGGGGCACGCTGCAGACCACCTACGGCTACGTCGAGCAGGCGGGCGAGCAGCCGCTGGTGAGCAACCCGGCCGAGCAGCCGCTGGCGATCTTCGAGAACCAGTCGCCGTCGACGCAGACCGTGCTGCAGGTCCAGGGCATCAGGAGCGTCCAGGCCTCGGGCTACGGCAACGCGGTCGCCAACGCGCCCGAGGACCAGCCTTTGAACGCCGTCGACGGGAACCCGCTCACCGCCTGGACCGTCGGGGCGTTCTCCGATCCGCGCGGCCAGTACCTGAAGGTGCAGTTCCTCAAGCCGACCCGCGTGTCGCAGGTGACCCTGCTCCAGCCCCAGACGGGACCGCGCAACCGCGCGATCACCCACGCCACGCTCACGTTCTCCAACGGGACCGAGGTCCCCGTGGCGCTCGGGCCCTCCTCGCTGAGCACCGGCCAGACCGTCCGGTTCCCCGCCCGACTGAGCAGCTCGCTGACGGTCACGATCACGGACATGACCGGGTCGAAGACCGACCTCAGCGGCTACAGCGGCGTCGGGTTCGCCGAGGTCTCGGTACCGGGCGTGGGACCGGTCACCTCGACGCTGCGGATGCCGACGGACCTGCTCGCAGGTGCGGGAACGGCGGGCGACCGCGACCCGCTCGACATCCTCATGCACCGGCTCCGAGCTGCGACGATCCCGCCGCGGACCGATCCGGAGCTTGCGATGTCACGCACCTTCACGCTACCGTCGGCCCGCACCTTCAGCGTCTCGGGCACGTCGGCGATCTCGACGCTCATCTCGGATAGCCAGCTGGACGCATTGCTCGGCAGGGGGCAGGGATCTGGGCTCCGCGTCGTCTCGACATCGAGCAGCTCCCGGCTCGCTGGCGACCTCAACGCCGGGTCGTGGTCCGCCTTCGACGCCGATCCCGCGTCGTCGTGGATCTCCGCCTTCACGGCTCCCGACCCCCCGTGGCTGTCGGCCACGCTCTCCTCAGCGACGACCATCTCGTCGGCGACGCTCCAGGTGCTCAACGACCAGCGCCACAGCGTGCCGACCTCGGTCACCGTGTCGACGGAGCGGGGCCAGCATGTGACGGTCCCGATCGTCGTGCCCCCTGCGCCCGCCGGCGCCACCCAGGGCGCGGTCTCGACCGTCCACCTCTCCTTCGCGCCCCTCACGGGCACGACCTTCCGGTTCACGTTCCCGACACTCGCGTCGGAGCTGACGACCGACCACATCTCGGGGCGGCCCACCCAACTCCCCGTCGGCATCGCCACGATCGCGCTGCCCGGCGTCCCTCCGGCCACCACCCCGGCAACCTTCACGAGCGGCTGTCTGCGCGGGCTTGTCGATGTCGATGCGAGGCCCGTCCCCGTGTCGGTGTCTGGCTCGACCGCAGCCGCGCTCGACCAGGACGAGATGACCGTCGCGCCGTGCGGGGCCCCGGTCACCCTCAGGTCGGGCACCCATGTCGTGACGACGGCGCCGGGCTACAGCACGGGCTTCAACCTCAACACCCTCGAGCTCAGCGCACCGGGTGCGCCGAGCTCACCCGCATCGCCCGCGACACCCGTGCAGCCAACCGCGGTGGTCTCGAACGTCCGATGGATCAACCCCGTGTCGCTCAGCGCCACCGTCGGTGCGCAGAAGACTCCCTCGTGGCTCGTGCTCAACCAGAGCTTCAGCTCCGGATGGCGCGCGACACTCGATGGCCACGATCTCGGATCCCCGTCGCTCATCGACGGCGGGTTCACGGCGTGGCGGCTTCCTGCGACGACGGGCGCAGCCGCGCTCACGATCGACTGGGCGCCCCAGCACACGGTGGACATCGCGCTCATCGCGAGCGCGCTCGGGATGCTCGCCGTCCTGGTCATCCTCGCCTTCACCGTGTCACGGCGCCGGAGGGTCCGCACCCACGGCCCGGATCTCGATGACGTCCCGCTCCTGTCGCTCCCGTGGACGAGCCCAGGGGCGCCCGCCCTCCTCCTGGCTGGCGGTGCCGTGCTGGTCGGGATGGTGATCTCGGGTCCCGCCGTCGCCCTCGTGACGGTCCCACTGCTCGCCCTCGCGGTGTGGCGTCCCAGACTGCGCGCGGTGCTCGTCCTCGCACCCGTGGTGCTCCTCGCCATCACCGGGCTGTACATGGTCGAGGCGCAGGGGCGCCACAGCTGGACGCACGACATCCAGTGGCCCAGCCACTTCGGGGTGGCCAACACCCTCGCGTGGGTCGCACTGTGTGCGCTGCTGGTGGACGTCGCGGCATACGGCGACGGCGGGACGCCGCGAACGGGTGCCCCTCGCGGCCGCCGCGCCCGGGCCCGGCGATGACGCGCCCGCTCCCCCTCCGGCCGACACGCCACCCGCGGAGCGGACGATCCGCCTCGCGCCTGGAGGGTTCGCCGCCATCTCGTACGCGCTGAGCCGACGCGGGCGGGCGGCTCGCACCGAGGCGGCCGAGGCCGGCGACGAGGTCATCTGGCTGCCGACGGACGGCGTCGCTCGATCGCTGGCCCTGCTCGAGGCGTTCCGCCACGAGCAGGACGACCCGGAGCGCTTCTACCGGACCCTCGCCCTCGACACCGCGCACCGCCTGACCGGAGCGACGCCCCTGTTCAACCGGACCCTCGTGGACATCGGCGGCGGGCCGGGGTACTTCGCGAACGCGTTCCGCGAAGCCGGTGCGCGCGTCGTTCTCGTCGAGCCGGAGGCGGCGGATCCCCTCCCCGACCGGCTGGCGCAGCCGGACGACGCGCTCAGCGCCGCCGAGCGCCACGAGCGCACGGTCTGGCCCGGCCGCCTCCTGCCCCGCGAGACCATCGCCGGGGACGGCATGGCGCTCCCGCTGCCCGACGGGTCCGCAGACGTCGTGTTCTCATCCAACGTGCTCGAGCACGTCGTGGATCCTGCCCGGTTCATCGACGAGGCGGTCCGCATCACCGCGGGCGGGGGGCTCATCTACCTTTCGTTCACGGCGTGGTACTCGCCGTGGGGCGGCCACGAGACATCCCCGTGGCACCTGGTCTCGGGGTCCTACGCCCTGCGCAGGTACACCAGGGACCACGGCGCGCCACCGAAGAACGTCTTCGGCGAGTCCCTCTTCGCGCTCAACGTCGGCACGGTCCTGCGGCTCGTCAACCACCGCGCGGACGTCCGGGTCGTGTCCGCTGAGCCCCGCTACTACCCGCGCTGGGCGCGGTTCATCGTGCATGTCCCGGTCATCCGCGAGCTGGCCACGTGGAACCTCGTGGTCATGCTCGAGAAGCTCTGAGCGCTGAACCCGGGTCCAGGAGGTCGAACAGCCGCCAGGCCGCACGCTCCCACCGGTAGCGCTGCGAGCGCTTGCGCGCGCCCTCGCCGAGCGAGCGGCGCAGGCCCTCGTCGGCGATGAGCCGGATGATCGCGCCGCTCAGCTGCGCGGGATCCGCGACGAGCAGGCCGGTCGCCTGGTCCTCGACGGCGTCGCGCTGCCCGGCGATGTCGGTCGCGACCGACGGTGTCGAGCAGGCGGCGGCCTCGGTCAGGGTCATCCCCCACCCCTCGCGCAGCGACGAGGATGCGACCAGCCACGCGGAGCGGTAGAGCTCCAGCAGCCGATCGTCGGAGACGTGTCCGGGCATCTCGATCCAGTCCTCCGCATCGAGGGTTCGGCGCTTCGCCTCAAGGGACGCCCGCTCGTACCCTTCGCCCGCGATCACGGCACGCAGCTCGGGGAACGCGGCCTTCGCGGCCGCAAGCGCGTCGAACAGCAGGTCGTAGCGCTTCACCGGCACGAGGCGGCCGACCGCGACGACCAGCGGGACGTCGCTGCGCTGCGCCCCGGGGCAGAACCGCGGGTCGATCCCCGGCTCCACGACGTGGACCTGGGCGCCCGGGAGGCCGAGCCGCGAGATGATCTCGTCGCGCGAGGAGTCCGAGAGGGTGGCGATGGGTGTGGCGCGGTAGACCAGGGGCGCGAGGCGCCGCTCGACGAGGTCCCCCACGGCCGCCTGCGCGCGCGGGAGGGTCATCTCCCACATCTCGCCGTGGACATGGTGCAGGAACGTCAGCCGGGGGCCGCGGAACCAGAGCGGGGAGAAGAAGGGGATCCCGTTCCAGATGTCCACGACGGCGTCGGGTCGCGCTGCGCGTGACAGACCCTCGCCGACGACCTGCGCGAACACCTCGTATCGCCCGCCCTTGCGCATCGCCCGGTAGCCGTGCCGGGACGCTTCGAGGGACGCGCCGGGGACGGTGGAGGTGCGCATCTCCACGTCGAGGCCCGCCGCCGCCCAGGCGGTCGCGATCCGGTCCGCGTGCAGCTCGGAGCCCCCGGCCTCCGGGTCTTCCAGATCGCGCCACGCCGCCATGCGGACGGTGCGGATCGACGAGGCTGCCACGGTCTCTGCAAGGCTGTCGGTCTCGTCTCGGTCGCGCACGCCAACTCCGCTCGGGGAAACGCGCGACCTTACCGTGCAGTTCGCCTCAGCAGGGATGCAGCCGTCGCCGCGCCGAGCCCGCCCGCCACGATCAGCTGGGCGACGACATCCCTCATCGCGGTCGCGTGCCACGCACCGTGGCCGCCCGCGATCAGGACGAACGCCAGCACCGCGCCGGCGACGAGCCAGACGGCCACGAGGCGCACCCCCCTCGCGAGGAGGTACGTCGAGAGCAGGAAGGAGGCCCCGAGCAGCGCCATCGCCGCGACCAGCGGAGCGAGGGACCCGGACGCGCCGAGGAGCCGCTCGGGGTAGATGACGGCGAGGAGGGCGTGCGGAGCGATCACCGAGACCGCGAAGAGCACGGCGCACGGGACGGCGTACAGGGCGAACACCACGCCCAGCTGACGACGCGCGTGCTGGCCCGCGCGGTGCCCGAGGGATGCCTCGGGCAGCAGGTAGTAGGACAGGACGATCGCCACGTACACGAGGGTCTTTGCGACCACAGCGATCGCCGCGTACCGGCCGGATCCCGACGCGTTGAGCCGCCCGACGAGGAAGACGTCCGCGTACTGGAGCAGGGCGAGCATCGCGAACGCGCAGATCGCGGCGGCGAGGTCCCCGCCCAGCTCGCCGCGCGGCGGCGTGCCCGGCGCCGAGCCCGCGGTCGCGGGGATCGAGCGGCTCGCCGCCCATGCGGCGTGCGCCCAGGTCGCCAGCTCGGCGACAAGGATGCCGGCGACCGCCCCGGTGACCCCGGCCACCGCCGCCCCCGTGAGCACCGCCACGGTGCGCGCGCAGCCCTCGATGAGGAAGTTGGCGGCGAGCGGCCGGTACCGGCGCGACGCCTGGAGGAACGCCCGGTCGAGCGCGATCGCGACCCAGCACCCCGCTGCCAGCACCGTGCACAGCACCGCGACCCAGCTGCGGCCGCCGAGGAGGCTCGCGATGAGCGGCGAGGCGATCGCCGCGACGACGGCGAAGACCGCGTACGCACGGACCGTCTGGCGAGCGAGCCACCGGCGCCACGCCTCCAGCTCGACGAAGCCGCCACGGGCGAGCCACCACGACGAGCGCCGAACGATCGCGATGGCGATCGCCGACCCCGGCAGCGAGACGACGATGAACACGCCGACCATCTGGGCGAACGCCCCGTACGCGGCGTTGTGGTCCGCCGAGGGCAGCACGCGGGCCAGGATCACCGTCACCACGAGGTTCAGGCCGTTGGCGACGAGGCCCGCGACGGCGACCTCCAGCGCCTGGGTCACCGACGACCGGGTGGAGGGGGTCGTGTGGGCGACGGATTCCCCGTCCGTCGCGCCGCCCATGGGAGGCTCGCCGGTCACGGGGCCGCCTCTCGGAGGATGCACGGGCCGAGGAGAGCCGGCCGCGCCACTGCCATCCGCTCGCAGGTTCGCACGACAGACGAGGGGGCGAAGCGTGCCGGCGCGAGCAGGCGCGGGACCCGGAACACCCATGCGCCGCGCTGCACGAGGGGGGGCGTCCCCAGCACCTGGGCGAAGAAGGACGCCGCGGGCATGGCGGGGGCGCCGGTGACCAGGAAGGGGCCGCGCAGTGCGATCGGCACGACGACCTCGGTCGCCCCGTCACGCTCGAGCATCGACCGGACGGGCCTCGCGGTCTCCGGCGACGCGGTCGGCCTCCCTCCGATGCCGGTGGACAGCGCGTCGAGGATCGCTGTGGCCCTCGCGTCGCGCCCAGATCGCTCCAGCGTCCCCTGCGGCCCGCTTCCCCCGAGCAGTGAGACGCTGAAGCTCGACCTCGCCTGCCAGGAGAGCGGTGCCTGCAGCAGGACGCCCGGGTACGGGTACGCGACGACGGCGCCGGATGCGCGGGGCTGGGCCCACCAGGCGGGCGCCGCGATCGCTGCAGTGCGCAGCGGCAGCGTCGAGGCGACCGGGGCTGCCACCGGCACGATCGCCACGGCCAGAGCCGCCACTCCCGCCCAGACGCCTGCAGGGCGCATCGACACGAGGTCGTCGGCGCCCCGCGCGATGATCACGCACGCCGCGAGCAGCACGAAGATCACGATCCGGAACTGGACGACGTTCTGGGCGAGCGGGAGGCTCCCGATGAACCGCCACGGGGCCCACGCCAGGTGGTGCGAGGTCAGGGAGAGCAGGATGCAGACCGCAGCGGTGATCGCCGCGGTCCTCGAGACGGCGTCGCGCCACCGCCAGACGGCGAGGATCGCCGCGACGAGGAGAAGTCCGACGCCGAGATACTGGATCTGCACGAGGCCGGCGCCGCTGTAGCCGGAGAGCTCGGTCAGCCCCCCGGAGACGGCGTGCGGGCACGAGGAGCTGAGCGAACGTCGTGCCCCCGTTGTTCGTGTTCGAGCTCCGAGCCCCAGATGTGCCCGCGCAGGCTCCGGGGACCCCACAGGGCGTACGCGGCGGGGACGGCGAGCAGGAGCACGGTGACCGCCCCGGGCGCAAGGAGGCGCCGGAGGCGAGCGGGCGCCTCCTCGGGCACGCGGTGCGCCGCGAGCCACGTGCCACCGACCACGAGCGCCACGACGAGCGCGGTCAGCACCGAGAGGAAGAGGAGCTCGGTGCCGAGGAAGAACTGCACCACGATGGCACAGACGAGAAGGACCGCGCCGCGCCGGGCGCGACGAACGTCGTCACCGAGGAGGTCGAACGCGCCGAGGGCGATGAGCGGCAGCACGCCCACCCATCCGGTCATGAAGTGGCTGATCGCGAGGCTCCCGAGCACGTAGGGGCTGAACGCGAAGAGCAGCGAGAGCGCGACGCGTCCGGGTACCCATCGCGCCACGCGACGCAGGAAGAGGTCCATCGTGAGCGCGGCCACCGGGATGGCCAGCAGGGCAGCCACGTTCTCGGTGAGCACTGGTCCGCCGAGCCAGGTGACGGGCGCGAGCGGGACGCCGAGGGCCAGCACCGAGGTGTTGGCCAGCAGGTTGATGCCGGCGGGGTGGAACAGGTCCCTCGAGAACACGAGGGAGTGCCACGTCGAGAGCGCGTGCGCCGGCCATGCGAGGAACCACTGGAAGAGGGCCGGATCGCCGCACCCGCACACCCCGCGCGTCCCCGGGGACGTGACCCACAGGCGACCCCAGGCTGCGGCCGAGCCGACCAGAGCGATGGCGAAGAGTGCGGCAGGTTCCAGCCACCGCCGGTGACCGAGCCGTCCGCTCACGTCCCCGAGGCTCGCGGCGCCAGGATCGGCGCGTCGCGCCCGGTCCCGCCGCCCGACGTGCGCGACTCCTCGTGGTACTCCTCCTCGACATTGACCGACCAGATGTCGTGGTGGGCACCGAACAGGTTCTCCACGGTCAGCATGGCCGTGTACATCGAGTGGTCCTGGTTGTTGTACTTGTGCATCCCGTTGCGCCCGACGAGGTGCAGGCCGCGCACGGAGTCGGCGAAGAAGCCGTCGATGAGTGCGACGTTCTCCTTGTAGTTGGTGTCGTAGTAGGGATACGCCTTGGGGACCCGCACGACGAACCCCCGCTCGACGGCACCCTCGGCCACGAGCCCGAGCGTGGCCAGCTCGCGCGCGCCCTGGGCGATGAGGTCCTCGTCCGCCATCGACCACACCTCGTCGCCCTCGAAGACGAAGTACTCGAGACCCAGGCACGTCTTGTGGTCCTGCACGAGGTAGGGGGACCACGAGCCGAAATTCTGGATGCGGCCGACCTTCACCTCGGACGCGTGGATGTAGATCCAGTTGTCCGGGAAGGAGTTCTCCTCAGGGACCACGAGCGCGACGGTCAGGAAGTCCCGGTAGTGCAGCGACTTGCCGGCAATCTCGACCTCCGAGGGCACCGGCGGGTCGATCGCGGCCACGAGCTCGCGCATCGGCATGGTCGAGATGACCTGCGTGGTGGCGATCCGCTCGCGGACCCCGTCGCGGTCCTCGACCGTGACGGCGACAACTTCGCCGTCGGGAGCGTGGACGCCGACGACCCGGTGCTCCATGCGCACCTCGCCGCCAAGGGACACGACGAGCTCGGCGCAGCGCTCCCACATCATCCCGGGGCCGAGCTTGGGGTACTGGAACTCCTCGATGAGGCTCGTGATCTCGCGCTGGTTGCGCTTCGGCAGGATCGCGTTCTTGATGGCATTGCCGAGGGACAGGCCCTTCACCCGCTGCGCCGCCCAGTCGGCGGGCATCTCGTTGACCGGGACGCCCCAAACCTTCTCGGTGTAGGTCTTGAAGAACCGGCGGTACAGGCGCCATCCGAACCTCGCCACCAGCCAGTTCTCGTAGTTCGACTGGTCCTTCGGCGGGTGCACCTTCGCCCAGCCGTACGACCCGACGCTGCGGAGGGCCTCCACGATGCCCAGGTTCTTGAGGGCGTTCGAGGCCTTGAGCGGGTAGTCGTAGTACTTCCCGTCGTAGAAGATCCGGCTCATGCGCGGGCGCATGAGGAAGTCCTCGTCCGGCAGGATCTCGTGCCACAGGTCCTCCACCGGCTTGACCTTCGTGAAGAAGCGGTGCCCGCCGAGATCGAACCGCCAGCCGTCGCGCTCGACGGTCCTGCTGATGCCCCCCACCACGTCGTCGCTCTCGAACACGATGACCGGCTGGCCGCGCTTCGCGAGCTCGTAGGCGGCCGTCAGGCCCGCCGGCCCGGCCCCGATCACGACGATTGGCGCGCCTCCGCCTGGGTGTGAGGGGTCGAGGGCCACGGGGCATCCAGTATTGCCGACTCCCAGCCCCCTGCGAGGGTCACGGGGCGGGCGGGTACTCCACGAGGTTCATCGACTGGTAGTAGCCCAGCTTCTTCGCGACGACGACCGTCCTCGGGACCCGCTGCGACTGCTGTGCGAGGGCCTCGGCGAGGTCCTCGCACCTCGTGAGGAGCCCGTAGCCCTTGGCCCAGACGAGGTAGAAGGGCTCGGGACCGGCCGCGGTGACGATCCTCCGGGCGAAGGCATTGGCTCCTGCGGCCGCGACGGCGTCCTTGTAGTCGATCCAGTCCACGAGATCCGGGGCCGCGTACCGCGGATACCCGTGGAACTCGTACTGCGAGGCACCGGCGTAGCGCAGCAGCGAGGGACCCAGCTGGTCGGGGCACACCGCGACGACGCTGCCGGGCGGGACCGTCTGGTGCATGACTGTCGCCACGACCCCCGCCTGGGAGCGCTGGACCTGCGCCCCCCAGTGCACGGTCCAGAGGCTGAGCGCGCTGGCGGCGGCGAGCACGCCCACCAGGAGCCACCTGTTCGGGAGCGCCGCGAGGCCGAGAGCCATGAGGATGACGACGATCGGGAAGATCACCGACGAGTACCGAGGCTGGAAGGCGGAGTTGGCGACGAGGCTCGCGGCCCACCCGACACCCAGGGTGCCGACCATCACGAACGCGAGGACCCGTGCGCGCGGCTGCCCGGTGAGGCGAAGCTCGATGCGGTCGCCGCCCGCCGGGGCCGCAGCGAACCCGAGGACCAGGAGGACGATGAGCATGAGGAGGCTCAGCTCGGTGTGCAGGGAGGTCACGACCTGCTGGACGCTCTGGTTGACGGTGAATCCGGCGATCCACCCGTAGGCATCTGCGAGCGTGGCCGGCGCGGCCCATGGCGTTCCCGTGTGCTTGCTCTGGTAGAGGAAGATGGGCACCCACGGCAGGAACGCGATGCCTGAGGCGACGAGGCCCGCGATCCCGAGGCGTGCGGCGCGCTGTCTCGGTCCGCGCTCGCGCACCGCGACGAACACGAACCAGAGCCCGACGACCCCGAGCAGGTACAAGGACCAGTAGTGCGTGTAGAGGAGGAGCGCCCCGATGACGGCGACGGCTGCCGCCCTCGGCCACGTCGGCGCGTCGAACAGCGCCATGACCGCCCAGATGCCCGCGGTGACGAGCAGCATCACGAGCGAGTACATCCGGTTCTCGGTCGCGAAGTAGACGGCGAAGGGCGAGGCGGCGAGGAGCCCCAGTGCGCAGAGCGCCTCGATTCGACCGAACCAGCGGCGAACCACGAACCACATGATCGGCAGCGTCACGAGCGAGAGGACGCCGGGCAGCGCGCGGATCGCCGCATCGGAAGTCCCCGCGATCCCCATCCAGAAGTGCAGCAGCGCGTAGTAGAGGGGCGGCGCGCCGTCGCGACGGAGCGCCGCGGGGATCTGGCGCAGCGGCTGCGAGGAGATGTTGACCGTCTGGACCTCGTCGAGCCACATCTTGGACGTCGTGTGGAACCGGTACACGACGCCCGCCACGACGTCCACGGCGACGATCGCGAGCACCGCCCAGTCCGCTGCAGTGCGCCTCGCGGCGTCCTGGGGGGCGCCACGTCGCCGAGACTGTCGGGAGTCGCCTCCTCGGGCGCAGTCTCGGTCGCGGTCACACGCCAGATCGTAGAGTGCGCGCGCCTTGGTGTTCCTGCGGGCGCAGCCCCGGTGAGTAACCTCGCTCTCCGACGCCGGGGGGTGGCATGGCCAGGTACGTGGTGACGAGACTCGTTGCCCTCGTCGGCATCGTGTTCGCCATCTCCATCGGCTGCTTCGCGCTCGTGCATCTGCTGCCGGGCGATCCGACCGTGGCGATCCTCGGCACCTCGGACACCCCTCACAACCGCGCGATCGTCATGCGCCAGCTCGGACTCGACAGGAACATCGCGTCGCAGTACCTCACCTGGATCGGCAACGTCCTGCACGGCAACCTCGGGTACTCCTTCGCCAAGGGTCAGAGCGTCTCGTCGATCATCGCGCAGTCGTACCGCTACGACCTCTTCATCATCGTGCTCAGCCAGGTGATCGCCTACATCGTCGCGATCCCGCTCGCCGTCTACTCGGCCCGCCGCGCGGGCGGCGTGCTGGACCAGGGCGCGACATCGGTGACGTTCGCCTTCTACTGCCTCCCCTCGTTCATCCTGATCCTCTGGTTCGTCCAGCTCTTCGCCGTCAAGTGGCACCTCTTTCCGGGTCCGGGTGCGCCCGTGTTCCCGACAGGCGAGTCCTTCGTCTCCGAGTTCAGGACGAACCTCCGCGTGTTCCTCCTGCCCTCCGCGGTGATCGCGCTCGGCACGATCGCGCTCTACTACCGGCTCCTGCGCGGCGAGATGCTCGCCACCCTCCAAGAGGAGTTCATCACCGTGGCTCGCTCCAAGGGCCTGAGCTCCCGGCGCATCCTCTGGCACCATGCGCTGCGACCGTCGTCGGTCACCCTGCTCACGAGCACCGGCAACAACATCGCGCTCCTGCTCACCGGCCTGTTCGTCGTCGAGTACAAGCTCGCCCTGCCAGGCATCGGCTACCAGCTGGTCGTGGCGACCGGACAGAGCGACTATCTGACCGTCCAGGGCATTGCGCTCGTCGTCGCAGTGACCGTCGTGGTCGTGAACTTCGCGATCGACATCATCACGACACTCGTCGACCCGAGGATCGCGCGTGCGTAGCACGACCGACTCCGCCATCGCGCAGGCCGTCCCGGCACCCCGTCGCCGGGCGCGCCGCGGGTTCGGCCCGTTCTACTGGATCTGCGTCGGCTGGCTCGGCGTGCTCGCGCTCGTGACGGTCTTCGCGGGTGTGCTGCCCCTCGAGGACCCCACCGAAATTGCGGCGAACGCGCTGCCGAACGCCTCGCCGTCCGCCAGCCACCTCCTCGGCACCGACGACCTCGGCCGCGACATCCTCAGCCGCGTGATCCACGGTGCGCAGGTGTCCCTCGAGATCGGGATCGGCGCCACGGCAATCGGGATCGGGATCGGGGGCGTGCTCGGCATGCTCGCCGCGTACAAGCGCGGCAGGCTCGACGGCTGGCTGTCGCTCCTCATGTACACGGGCCTCGCCTTCCCCGCGATCATCGCCGTGATCGCCATCCTCAACTTCTGGGGGCACGCCGAAGCGCACCTCGTCGTCGTGCTGGGCCTGTTCAGCGTCCCGCTCATCTTCCGCCTCGTGCGTGCCGCCACGCTGTCGTCGGCGACCAAGGAGTACGTCACCGCTGCGCGCTCCCAGGGTGCGACGTCTGCGCGCGTGCTGGCGCGGGACATCTTCCCCAATGTCGCGCCGACGATCCTGACCTACACGATCTTCACGCTGGGCGGGATCATCGCGACCGAGGGCGCCCTCGCGTTCATCGGGCTGAGCGTCCTGCCCCCCGAGTCCTCGTGGGGCAACATGATCGCCGAGTCCTCCTCGGTCCAGCCGGTGAACCTCTGGCTCATGCTCGTGCCCACGCTCGCCCTCTTCTTCACCCTGGTCGCGCTCAACTACGTCGGCGAGCGGCTGCGCCAGCACTTCGACGGCACCGAGGCGCGGTCATGATCGACGCGCCAACCCCGTCCGGGGATGCCGGGGGGCCTTCGACGCTGCTCGACGTCAGTCAGCTGCGCACGACCTTCGAGACGGCCCGGGGACCTCTCACAGCCGTCGATTCGGTGAGCTTCTCCCTGGACCGCGGCGAGACCCTGGGCGTCGTCGGCGAGTCGGGATCCGGCAAGACGGTGCTCGTCCGATCCATCATGGGGCTCCTTCCGGGCCGCGGGACCACCACGACCGGGTCGGTGGCGCTCGACGGGATCGAGCTCGTCGGCGCGCCGCGCGAGGCGCTCCGAGCCCTGTGGGCAGAGCGGATCTCCATGGTCTTCCAGGATCCGATGTCGTCGCTCAACCCTGTCCAGCGCGTGGGAAACCAGATCACCGAGACCCTCCGCGTCCACCAGCGGCTCGGACGACGCGACGCGCGCGCCAAGGCCGTGCAGCTGCTCGCGCAGGTCGGGATTCCCTCGCCCGCCGAACGCGCGCGCGCCTACCCGGTGCAGCTCGAGCGGCGGGATGCGCCAGCGGGTCATGATCGCCATCGCACTCGCCTGCGGCCCGGAGCTGCTCCTCGCGGACGAGCCGACCACCGGCCTGGACGTCACGATCCAGGCGCAGATCCTTGACCTCCTCGAGGATCTGCAGTCGACGCGGGGCATGGCCATGATCCTCGTCACCCACGACCTCGGCGTCGTCGCGACGCGAACCGACCGGATCATGGTCATGTACGCAGGCAGGGTCGTGGAGCTCGCGCCAACCCGACGCCTCTTCTCCGACATGCGCATGCCCTACACCGAGGCGCTGCTCAACTCCACGCCGCGGCTGGACCAGGCGAGCCACACCCGGCTCCGCGCGATCGAGGGCAGGCCGCCCGACCTGGTGGACCCAGACCCAGGCTGCGCCTTCGCGCCCCGATGCGACTACGCGACGGACCAGTGCCGCACGCAGGTCCCTCCGCTCACGGCCGACGAGCACGATGCCGCGCATCTCTTCGCGTGCTGGCACCCCAGGGGGACGCCGGTCCGGGCAGTGGCCCCATCGAGGTCCGGCGATGGCTGATGCCGTGCGCGAGGCGCCGCTCCTCTCGGTCCGGGACCTGCACGTCTCCTTCACGAAGGGGGGCCACACGGTCCAGGCGGTGGCCGGCGTCTCGTTCGACCTGCAGGCGGGCGAGACCCTGGGGCTCGTCGGTGAGTCCGGGTGCGGGAAGTCCACGACCGGTCGAGCGACCGCCCAGATCATCCGGCCGACGCGGGGCAGCGTCACCCTCGGCGGCGTCGAGCTCACGACCCTGCGGTCGGGCCGGCTGCGCAAGGAGCGCACCCGGCTGCAGATGATCTTCCAGGATCCGGTGTCCTCGCTCAACCCCCGGCGCAGGGTCATCGACATCGTGGCCGAGCCGCTCGACATATGGGGCACCGCCACGGGGACCGAGCGCACGCGGATCGCGTCGGAGATGCTCGAGGCGGTCGGGATGGACCCCGCGCTCACCGCGCAGCGCTACCCGCGGCAGTTCTCAGGCGGACAGTGCCAGCGCATCAGCATCGCCCGCGCGCTGTGCATGCGCCCCGAGGTGCTCGTCTGCGACGAGGTCGTCTCGGCCCTCGACGTCTCGATCCAAGCCCAGATCCTGAACCTCATCGAGGACCTGAAGCGCGACTACTCGCTCACCGTGCTCTTCATCGCCCACGACCTCGCGGTCGTGAAGAACGTGAGCGACCGGGTCGCCGTCATGTACCTGGGGCGGCTCTGCGAGGTCGCGACGAGCGACGCCCTCTACGCGTCGCCGGCCCATCCCTACACGGCGGCCCTGCTCGCGTCGGCCGTGGAACCGGATCCCGACGCACCCAGACGCCACGCGCCGCTGGACGGCGAGCCGCCGAGCCCGCTGGACCCGCCGTCGGGCTGCCGCTTCCGCACGCGGTGTCCCCGCGCCGCGGAGCGGTGCGCTCTGGAGGAGCCGCAGCTCCGCGCGATCGGACCCGGCCGGGAGGTGGCGTGCCACTTCCCGCTCGCCGGGGACGACGGGCCCCCGACCGCCGACTGAGGGATCCCGAGGCGCCTCTTCGCTACTCGGCCGGTGCGTCCGCTGCGCCGACCTCGGCGGCGTCGGCCTCAGTGACCGCTGCCGCCGGGGCGACCGCCTCGGGGGCAGCCGGTGCTGCTGGCTCGTCCTCGCTCGCTGCAGGCTGCGCCGCGCCGACCTCCGCCGCATAGTCGGCCCACGCCGCCTGTGCCTCGGTCTCGGGCGTGAACTCGAGGTCGGTGTAGTCGTGGGTCCCGATGTAGTTGCCCTCTTCGTCGTACGCGTGCGCACCGAAGGCCTCGCGGTACTCCTCGGAGACCTCGCCGCCCTCCAGGGCCTGCTTGATCGAGAGGCTGATCCGACGGCGCTGGGTGTCGACCTCGATGATCTTCACCCACAGCTCCTCGCCGGGGGTCACAACCTGCTCGGGGGTGTCGACGTGGTGGGCCGCCATCTCCGAGATGTGCACGAGCCCCTCGATGCCGTCGCCGACCTGGACGAACGCCCCGAACGGCACGAGCTTCGTGATCCGCCCGTAGACGAGCTGGCCCACCTCGTGAGTGTTGGCGAACTCCTGCCACGGGTCGATCTGGGTGGCCTTGAGCGAGAGGCTGATGCGCTCCTTCTCCAGGTCGACGTCGAGGACCTCGACATCCACCTCGTCGCCCACGGCGACGACGGACGAGGGGTGCTCCACGTGCTTCCAGCTGAGCTCGGAGACGTGGATGAGGCCGTCCATGCCGCCGAGGTCGACGAATGCACCGAAGTTCACGACCGACGAGATGACGCCGTGGCGGCGCTCCCGCGGCTTCAGGTTCGCGAGGAAGTCCCCGCGCTGCTCCTTCTGGGTCTCCTCGAGCCACGCGCGACGGGAGAGCACGACGTTGTTCCGGTTGCGGTCGAGCTCGATGATCTTCGCCTCGATGACCTTGCCCACGTAGGGCTGCAGCTCGCGCACGCGGCGCAGCTCGACGAGCGACGCGGGGAGGAAGCCCCGCAGGCCGATGTCGACGATGAGGCCGCCCTTGACCACTTCGATGACCGGGCCCTTCACGACCTCGTCCTTGGCCTTCAGCTGCTCGATCGTCGTCCAGGCCTTCTCGTACTGCGCCCGCTTCTTGGAGAGGATCAGCCGACCCTCCTTGTCCTCCTTCTGGAGGACAAGCGCCTCGACGTGCTCGCCCATCGAGACGATGTCCGCGGGGTTGACGTCGTTGCGGATGGAGAGCTCGCGGGCGGGGATCACGCCCTCGGACTTGAAGCCGATGTCGAGGAGGACCTCGTCCTTGTCGATCTTGACGATGGTGCCCTCGACGACATCGCCGTCCTCGAACTGCAAGATGGTCTGGGCAACCGCCTCCTCGAGCTCCGGCTCGGAGAGGTCGTCCTCGGTGATGGTCCGCGGGACGTACGTCCCGTCCTCGGAGAAGGTCCCCATCGCGACCGTGGACAGGAGAGTGGAGTGCTCGGGCATTACGACTCGCTTTCACGCAGGTGACCGCACCGGGGTCGGGTTGGGGGATGGAGGTGGACCGCCGGCGCCGATCCGGGGCAAGACGCTAGCAGCCCCCTGGATTCAGGGGATCTCGCGGCTAGTGCTTGGCCTCGGCCCACGACGGACCCCAGCCGAGGGACACCTCCAGAGGCACGCGCAGCGCCACGACCCCGGTCAGGGCCTCGAGGGCGGTGGCGGTCACCTCCTCGTGCTCGCCCGGGGGCGCCTCGACAAGGACCTCGTCGTGCACCTGCAGCACGATCCTCGCATCGAGACCCAGGGCGGCGAGCGCCCCATCGAGCCTGACCAGCGCGAGCTTGAAGATGTCGGCGGCGGTCCCCTGGATCCCTGCGTTCATGGCCTGGCGCTCGGCGGCCGCCCGCGCGGCCCCGGTGCCCTCGGTCAGCTCGGGCAGCCGTCGGATGCGGCCGAAGGCCGTCGTCGTGTAGCCATCGACCCTCGCCCGCGCGACGGTCTCGTCCATGTACGTCCGGACGCCGGGGAAGGCCTCGAAGTACTGGTCCATGAACTCCTTCGCCTCGCCCACCGAGATCCCGAACCGCCGGGAGAACCCGTAGGCCTCCATGCCGTACGCGAGGCCGTAGCGAGACGGCCTTGGCGCGCTCTCGCTGCTCGTGGGTGACCTCGTCGGGCGGCGTCGCGAAGACGACGCCCGCGATGAACCGGTGGACGTCGACGTTGGAGTCGAATGCGGCGCAGAGGCCCTCGTCGCCCGAGAGGTGCGCGATGACCCGGAGCTCGATCTGGTCGTAGTCCGCGACCATGAGCGACCATCCGGGCGCCGGGACGAAGGCGCGGCGGAAGCGCCGCCCGTCCTCCGTGCGGGTGGGGATGTTGTGCAGGTTCGGCTGCTCCGAGCTGAGCCTCCCCGTGCGGGCCACGGTCTGGCGGAAGCGAGCGTGGATCCGGCCGTCGTCCTCGGACCTCCGCGGCAAGGCTGTCGCCGTAGGTGCTCCGGAGCTTGTCGACCTCGCGGTATCGCAGCAGCAGGTCGATCACCGGGTGCTCACCGCGCAGCCCCTCGAGGGTCGCAGCGTCGGTCGAGTACCCGGTCTTGGTCTTGCGGCCCTTCGTGAGACCGAGCTCCTCGTACAGCACGGTCTGGAGCTGCTGGGTGGAGTTGATCTTGAAGTCGTGGCCAACCGACGCTCGGATCGCGTCCTCGAGCGTCGCCGCCTCTGCGCGCAGGTCCTCCGCGATCCCACGCAGCACGTCGGCGTCGACGCAGATGCCCCGGTCCTCCATGCGCGCCAGCACCCGGAGCAGGGGCAGCTCCATCTCCCGGTACAGGGCGCGGAACTGGGGATCCTCGAGCTGGGGCGCCAGTGCCTCGACGAGCTCCGCGATCGCGGCCGCGTGCTCGCGGAGCAGGGCGTCGTCCACGCCTTGGTCGTCGAGCAGGGAGGCCGGTGCCGAGGCGTGTCCCGCCCAGGGCGCCGATCGCCCGGTGACGTCCGCGTACACCTCTGCGAGCTGGTAGCGGCCGCTGCTCGTGTCAAGCAGGTACGCGGCGATCGCCGTGTCGTGCTCGGGGACGCCGAGGTCGATGCCGCGCGCCAGCGCGGCGCGCCAGAGCTCCTTGAGATCATGTCCGGCCGTTCGCGTGCATCGGGCGAGGGCCCCCAGGACAGCGTCGACGTCGCCCGTCGCGCCCTCGACCGAACCGGCGACTCTGCGCTCGGGGTCCGCGACCAGCAGGCTGCTGACCGCCTCGCCGGCGAGCGCGGCGTCCACGACGAGGGAGCGCTGCTCCTCGACGGCGCCCGCGATGAGCGCCGGCACGCTGTCCGCCGCTGCGAACGCGTCCGCGACCGCGGGGGGATCGCTTCGGGTGTCGGATCCGGCGCACTCTCGACCACCGCCGTCGGGGCTGTCGGCCCCCGGTCCGAAGAGCCCTGCGTCGAGGAGCTTCTCGATCCTCGACCACTGGCCCTGCATGTCGACGGCCTCGAAGCACGAGCGCGCCCGGTCGCGCTCCCACCCGCCGACAGTCAGCTGGTCCGGGTCGACGTCGAGGTCCACGTCGCGGATCAGCCGCATCACGCTGGCGTTGCGGCGAGCGAGCTCCTCGTTGGCTGCCAGGTTCTCGCGGAGCTTGGGAGTCAGCCCACCCAGGTTGCTGAACAGCTCGTCGAAGTCACGGAACTGGGCAAGCAGTTTCGCTGCAGTCTTCTCCCCCACCCCAGGGACGCCGGGGAGGTTGTCCGAGGGGTCTCCACGCAGCGCCGCGAGCAGCGGGTAGCGGGCGGGCTCGATGCCGGTGCGCTCCACGATCCCCGCCTCGTCGTAGAGCGAGTAGTCCGACACGCCCCGGCGGTTGTACAGCACGCGCACGAAGGGGTCCTCCACGAGCTGGAAGCAGTCTCGGTCGCCCGTCACGACGATCACGTCGCGCCCCTCGTCGCGTGCCCGCGACGCGAGCGTCGCGAGCACGTCGTCCGCCTCGAAGCCGACCTTCGAGACAACGGGGATCGACAGCGATCCGAGGAGATCGACGATGATCCCGAACTGCGGCTCGAGCTCGGGGGCGTCGCGTCCCTGCCGCCCTTGTAGTCCGCCACCATCTCGTCGCGGAACGTCCCGCCGGGGAGGTCGAACGCGACCGCGATGCCCGACGGCTGCTGGTCCTTGGCCAGCACCGCGAGCATCGACATGAAGCCGTAGACGGCGTTGGTGACGACGCCGTCCTTGGTTGCCATGTCCGGCGGGAGCGCGAAGAACGCCCGGAACGCGAGCGACATGCCGTCGAGCAGCAGCAGGGGACGTCGCTCCATGCGCGTCAGGGGCGCAGGGAGCCGTCGAGGACCGCCTCGGCGACGTCGCGCATCCGGATGCGACGGCTCATCGCCGTGCGCTGGATGAACTCGAAGGCCGTCGGCTCGTCAAGGCCGTCCTCGCTCATGAGGCGCTCCTTCGCGTCGTCCACGAGCTTGCGCGTGAGGATCTTCTCGTCGACCACCACGTCGCCCGCCGCCTCCGCTGCCGCGGCCGGAGCCAGCCCGCCGGCAGACGCGACGATCTCCTCGACCACCCGGAGCAGCTCCGGAGAGCGGAATGGCTTGACGAGATAGGCCGCGACGCCGGCGTCGCGGGCGGTCTCGATCAGGTGCCGCTGGCTGAACGCGGTCAGGAGGATGACCGACGTCCCCTGGCCCGCGACCTGGCGTGCCACGTCGATCCCGTCCGCGCCGGGCATCTTGATGTCCAGGATCGCGAGGTCCGGCTGCTCGTTCCTGATCGCCTCGAGGGCCTCGAGGCCATTGGACGCCTCCGCGACGACGTCGTATCCGGCGGACACCAGCAGTTCCTTCAGGTCAAGCCGGATGATCGCCTCGTCGTCCGCGATCACGACGCGGACCTGACCGCTCACTTGCGGCTCCCTGCGGGCAGCTCGCGCAGCAGTCGGTCACGGTCCAAGGTGCACTGCTCGATCTCGCTGCGCAGCGCCGCAGCGGCGCGCTGGGCCACCTCGAACTGGCGGCGGGCATCGGCAGCCTCCTTGGCTGCGAGGGGCGTCTCGGAGACCAGCGAGCGGACGCGCGCGTCCTCCGCCTCCTCCTCGAGCACCTCGAGCTGCTCGTCGAGCACCGTGAGCTCGTTGCGCGCGTACCGCACGCGCTGGTGCAGGTCGCGGATCTTGCGCTCCAAGGCTGCCTGTCGCACGGCGCCATCCTACGTTGGGCACGGCGATCCCATCAGAGGGCGTAGGAGCGCTCCTCGACGAGCCGCAGCGCCGAGAGCGCGGGAGCCGGCCCGCACCCCGGCGAGGTCCAGAGCGCCTGGCGGCCGCGATCCGGTGCCTCGAGCCCGCACGGATCGGACTCCAGGTAGGTGCAGGGCGCAGCGACGTCCCCGTCGAGGCCCCCCGGGTGCAGCGAGGACAGGGCGCCGAGGACCGCGCGGCCGAGCCCCGCCTCGAAGTACCCCCCGACATACGGGCGGAGACCTGCGTCGAGCGATGCGGTGAGGACCTCGCGGGCGCGCGCGATCCCCCCGAGCCTCGCGGGCTTGAGGCACACGACGCTCGCCGCGCCGTATCGAGCGATGTCACGGACCGATCGGACCGACCGGACCGACTCGTCGAGGCCCACCGACACCGTTCCGCGCTGGGCGAGGATCGCGTGGCTCGCGAGGTCGGCAGCAGCGAAGGGCTGCTCGAGCCACGCCAGCGGCAGCTCGCAGAGCGAGTCGATCACCAGCCGGTCACGCTCCGCGTGCAGCGAGCCGTTGGCGTCGGCGACGACCGGCACATGGACCGCGTCGAGCACGACCAGGACCGCGTCGAGCCCCGAGTCGGGGGACACCTTCACCCGAAGCCGCGTCGCACCCATCGCCACCAGCGCCGACGCCCGGTCGCGGACGAGACCGAGGTCCCCGTCCACGCCCACGACCCCCGCGAAGCCGACGGCGCTCGCCATCGCTCCGAGCGAGCTGGACAGCGAGACCCCGTCGCGCCGCAGCTCCCGGTCGAGGAGCGCGGCCTCGACGAGGGCTCCGGCTGCGGCCGCAGCAGGTGTGCCCGCGACCTTGACCACGATCGACGAGGACTCGGGCATCCCTGTTCGCTTCGACGGTGCGAACGCGAGGTCGAGGACCCGGTCCCGCAGGACGGAGATGACCTCGTCGGTGATCGCGTCAGGCCCCGGACGCTCTGCGACGGCGCACTCCCCCCAGCCCAGCAGTCCCTCCTCCTCGACGCGCAGGAAGAGCGAGCGGCGGTCGCCGTGGGTCCGGTCCGCTGCCACGACCGGCACCGAGAGGACGAGCGGCGCCTCGAACAGCGCCACGCTCACCAACCCTGGACTCCGGGTGCGGCCTTGTACGATGACCCGTCTGCCCGGATGGCGGAATAGGCAGACGCGGGGGCCTCAAAAGCCCCAGTCCTTCGGGGCGTGCGGGTTCGAGTCCCGCTCCGGGCACGGTTCATTTGGCGTTCAGGCATGGTCGGTCGACCAGCGTTGGCGTGGCCCGCCTCGCCTCTGCCGACGCGTCGGGGTCAATGTCGCCGATGACGAGGCCCACGCCGTCACGCAACGGCCCCGCGAGGACGGTTCCATAGGGGTCAATGAGTGCCGAACCGCCCGCGAACATGGGCCCAGGCTGCGCAGCGCCGGCGACGAAGCATCCCGTCTCGACGGCCCGCCCTCGCAGCAACAGGTCCCACTGCTGGGACTTGGTCGGGCCCGCGACCCAGGCCGCAGTGACCACCAGCAGGTCGGCGCCGGCACGCGCCCGGGCCACCGCCGCCTCCCCGAATCGCACGTCGAAGCAGGTCAGCAGGCCGATCGACACGTCGTCGATCGCGACCGGGTGGCGCAGCAACTGTGCCGGGTCGCCCGCGTCGACCACCGCTGACTCGCGGTGCCCCTGCGCATCGAACAGGTGGACCTTCCGGTAGTGCTCAAGGAGCACCCCATGATCCACGACCACCGTTGTGTTCCAGATCCCGTCCGGCGATCCGCTGGGACACTCGTAGAGATTGGACACGATCGCGATCCCGAGCGACGCGGTCAGGTCCGCGAGCGCCCCGACGTACGGCCCCTCCAGTGACTGGGCGACCGCAGACGCGGCCACCCTGCTCGTCGCCATGCCCGTCGCGGCGCACTCTGGGAACACCACGACCCGGGCGCCTTCGCCGGCCGCGCGCTCGGCGAGTCCGCGCTGGGCTGCGAGCGACGACGACCAGTCGCCCCCGTGGGCCTGCTGCACGGCGGCGACGAGCACGCGTGGAGCGTACCGTCGGACCGCTCGGTCGGCTTCGTGCTCGCGTGCGCCGCGCGCGAACCGGCACCGAGCCCGCCGTGCGAGGGATTCGGTGCCGTCCGACGGCTGCGTGCCACACTTCTGCGATGTCCGAATCGATCCTCGTCGTCGCGTTCCCCGGCCAGGGGTCCCTCTCCCCAGGCATCGGAGAGCCCTGGCGCGGCCACCGCGTCATGGACGCCATTTGCTCGCTGGGCACCGACGTCGGCGTCGACCTGCCGCGCCTGCTGCTCGATGCCGAAGAGGACGAGCTCCACCTCGACGCGCAACGCGCAGCTCGCAACCTTCGCGCTCTCGCTCGCGCTGTTCGAGGAGGTCGCGATCGCCGCGCCTGTGGACATCGCGCTCGGCCACAGTCTCGGCGAGTACACAGCGCTCACCTCGGTCGGCATCCTCGGGCGCTCCGAGGCGCTTCGGCTCGTGGACGTGCGCGGCACCGCCATGCTCGAGGCGGCGACCGAGAGCCCCGGAGGGCTCGTTGCGATGATCGGCGGGGACGACGACGCCGTCGCGGCGGCGTGCGAGGCGATCCCGGGGCTCGCGGTCGCCAACCGCAACGGTCCGGGCCAGATCGTGCTCGGTGGATCCCTTGCGGTCATCGAGGAGGTCACCCAGAGAGCCCGCGAGTTCGGGTTCCGCAGGGCGATCGCCCTGAAGGTCGGCGGGGCGTTCCACACGCCCCTGATGGATCCCGCGGCCACGCCGCTGGCCGCGGCGCTGGAGGACGCGCCGTTCCATGACGGCGTCGCGCCGGTCATCGCCAACGTGGACGCCGTGGCATATGCCGGAGGACCGGCCTGGCGCTCGCTGCTCGCACGACAGCTGCGCGCGCCGGTCGAGTGGGAGGCGTCGGTGCGGTCCCTGCCTCCCGGCGCGACGGTGGTCGAGTTCGGGCCGAGCGGCGTGCTCGTCGGGCTCATCAAGCGGATCCGCGACGACCTCCAGCTCCGATCGGTCGGGATCCCCGACGACCTCGAGTCCGTGAAGGACCTCCGGTGACCGGGGGGCGGGTCGTCGTCGTCACCGGAGCGAGCCGGGGCATCGGCCGGTCCTGCGCCGAGTGGTTCATCGAGCAGGGCGACCGGGTCGCCGCGCTGTCGGCGTCAGGGTCCGACGTGCCCGGCGCCTCCCTCTCCCTCGCGTGCGACGTCTCCGACGCCTCGGCGGTCGGTGCGGCCTTCGACGCCGTCGAAGCGGCGCTCGGCGGCTGCGAAGTGCTCGTCGCGAACGCCGGGATCACGATCGACCAGCTCGCGGTGCGCCTCAAGGACGACGACTGGCAGCGCGTGATCGACGTCAACCTCACCGGCTCGTTCCTGTGCGCTCGCCGCTCGCTGTCGAAGATGATCCGGGCACGATCCGGCCGCATCATCTTCCTCTCCTCGGTCGGTGCGTTCCTCGGCCTGCCCGGACAGGCGAACTATGCGGCCTCCAAGGCGGGCCTCGTGGGGCTTGCGAGGGCGCTCGCCCGCGAGGTCGGCTCCCGGGGGATCACCGTGAACGTGGTCGCGCCCGGGATCATCGAGACGGACATGACCGCTGCCCTGGGCGACGAGCGCCTCGCCGCGATGGCGGCCCAGGTTCCCCTCGGCCGCGTGGCCGTGCCCGGGGAGGTCGCCAGCGTCGTGGGCTTCCTCGCCTCGGGTGGTGCCGCCTACGTCACGGGTGCCGTCGTGCCCGTGGACGGCGGGCTCGCCATGGGGCTCTGACGGCCACCCGGGCACCGACGACCAACTACGGTGGAGCCCGACGAGAGGGAGGTGTCGTGGACCGCGACGAGGCATTTGCAAAGTTCCGAGCCTGCACCGTTGAGGTGCTGGCAGTCCCCGAGGACAAGGTCGTCGAGTCGGCATCCTTCGCAGACGACCTCGACGCCGACAGTCTCGACCTCGTCGAGCTCGTGATGGCGCTCGAGGAGTCCTTCGACCTCGAGATCGATGAGACCGAGCTCGAAGGCATCACCACGGTCGGTGAGGCCTTCACGCTCGTTACGTCGAAGCTCTGATGCTCGCAGCCCTCGGCGTCGACGGACCCGTCCGCGGACGCCGGGTCGTCGTCACCGGGGTCGGCGCGGTCACGGCCGCCGGGATCGGCGCAGACGTGCTCTTCAAGGCCCTCTCGGAGGGCGCGGACCCCACGACCGCCCTCGTGCAGGGATTCGATCCCTCGGCGTTCTTCGGGCCCAAGGAGGCCCGCAGGCTGGACCCCTTCTCCCAGTACACGCTGGCTGCGGCGCTCGAGGCCTTCCGCGACGCCGGGCTCACCGAGTTCGACCCGGACCGCGCCGGTGTGCTCTTCGCGACCGGCGTCGGCGGCATCTCGACGATGATCGAGCAGCTCCAGGTCCTTGAGCGCCGCGGGGCGGACCGCGTGTCGCCGTTCTTCATCCCCATGCTGATGCCGAATGCCGGCGCGGCTGCGGTCTCCCTCCGCTTCGGGATGCGCGGGCCATGCCAGACCGTGACGACCGCATGCGCGGCAGGCACGCACGCCGTCACCGATGCCGCCCGGCTCATCGCCCAGGGCCGCTGCGACGTCATGCTGACCGGGGGCGGCGAGGCTGCGAGCCAGCCGATCTCGTCGCGCGGGTTCCGAAACATGACCGCCCTGTCGCGAAGCGGGGATCTCGAAGCCCTTCGACGTCAACCGCGACGGGTTCATCCTGGGCGAGGGGGGCGCCGCGCTGGTGCTTGAGGAGCTCGGGCACGCGACCGCGCGGGGCGCGACGATCTACGCGGAGGTGCTGGGTGGCGCGAGCACGGCCGACGCCCATCACATCACGGCTCCGAACCCCGATGCATCCGGTGCGGTCGCGTGCATTCGCATCGCGCTCGAGGACGCGGACCTCGACGCCTCAGCGGTGGCCCATGTGAACGCGCACGGGACATCGACGCCGCTCAACGACCTCGCCGGAGGCCCGTGCGCTGCACATCGTCTTCGGCGACGACGTGCCGCCGGTCACGTCGGTGAAGGGCTACCTCGGCCACAGCCTCGGCGCCGCCGGCGCCATCGAGGCGGTCGTCTCGGTCCTCACATCTCGCAGGGCACGTATCCCCCCGACCGCGGGCACGATGGACATCGATCCCGAGGTCGGCCTCGACGTCGTGATCGGAGCGCCCCGCTCCATCGACCGGCCGGTGGTGCTGTCGAACTCGTTCGGGTTCGGCGGCCACAACGGCACCGTCATCTTCGGGCTCGATCTCCGTCGATCGCGGCGCGAAGCGTCCCCACGAAGCCGCCCACCTCGCCGGGAGACTCCCCCGCGAGCATCCTGCGAACGATCGCGGAGCCGACGATCACGCCATCGGCGACCTCGCAGACCGCCGCTGCCTGCTCGGGCTCAGCGACGCCGATCCCGAGGCACACCGGAAGCGCTCGTCCGCTCGCGGGGCGCCGCGACCAGCGCGAGCCCCCTCAGATCGAGCGCCCCTCGTCTCGCCGGTCGTCGCCATCCTGCCGATGGCGTAGAGGAAGCCCTCCGACCTCGCGCACAGCGCATCGAGCCGCGCCGCCGGCGTCGAGGGAGCGGCGAGCAGGACCGCCTCGATCCCGTGCGCGTTCGCCGACCGCTGCCAGTCGTCGAGCTCCTCGAGCGCAAGATCCGGCAGGATCGCGCCAGAGACGCCGGCGGACGCGAGGAGCGCCGCAGCCTCGTCGTAGCCGGGGCGCAGGAGCACGTTGCAGTAGGTCATGACGATCGCCGGGGCCGCCGAGGGCGTGCCGTGAGCGCTGCCGCCACGATCCCGAGCGACGTGGCGCCCGCACCGAGCGCCCTCGTGGCCGCGTCCTGGATCACCGGACCGTCGATGATCGGGTCGGAGAAGGCCAGCCCCACCTCGACCGCATCGACCCCAGCGTCGACGAGTGCCGCCGCGGTGTCCTGCCAGTCCGGGGTGCTGCCCGCCATGAGGTACCCGATGAGCAGCTTCGAGCCGGCGTCGCGGCGCGCGCGCAGCGACTCGGACAGGGTGGTCGTCACGACGGCCGGGAGAGCAGGGCGCGGACGTGGGACATGTCCTTGTCCCCCCTGCCGGAGAGACCGATGAGGACCGAGGACCCCGACGGGATGTCCCGGCCGGCCTCGCGCAGCACCCACGCGACCGCGTGCGCGGACTCGAGCGCTGCGATGATCCCCTCGGTGCGCGCCAGTCGCTGCAGCGCCACGAGCACCTCGTCGTCGTGGGCGGTCAGATAGCGCGCCCGCCCGATGGAGTCGAGGTAGCGCGTGCTCCGGACCGACCCCGGGGTAGTCGAGCCCCGCGGAGATCGAGTGCGCCTCGACGATCTGACCCTGCGCGTCCTGCAGCAGCTGGGAGCGCATCCCGTGCAGGACGCCCGGCGTGCCCGCGCTGATCGCGGCCCCGCCCGCGGCCTCCACACCGACGAGGCCGGCGTCGGTGTCCACGAATCCGGCGAAGAGGCCGTGGCGTTGGAACCGCCCCCGACGCACGCCACGACAAGATCCGGCGTGCCGACGCCCAGGTCGGGCAGCTGGCGCCGCGCCTCCTCGCCCATCACCCGCTGGAACTCGCGGACCATCCAGGGGGACGGATGCGGGCCCATCACCGAGCCGAGGCAGTAGTGGGTGTCCTCGACGCAGGTGACCCACTCGCGCATTGCCTCGTTGACAGCGTCCTTCAGCGTGCGGCTCCCTGACGTCACGGTCCGGACCGTCGCGCCGAGCAGCTCCATCCGGAACACGTTGAGCTCCTGGCGCTGCGTGTCGACCTCCCCCATGAACACGGTGCACTCGAGCCCGAACAGGGCCGCCGCCGTGGCCGAGGCAACGCCGTGCTGTCCGGCGCCGGTCTCGGCGATCAGCCGGCGCTTGCCCATCCGCGGGCCAGCAGTCCCTGCCCGACGACGTTGTTGAGCTTGTGCGAGCCGGTGTGCAGGAGGTCCTCGCGCTTGAGCAGGACCCGGATGCCGAGCTGCTCGGACAGGTTCTCGCACTCGGTCACGGGGGTCGGGCGGCCCCCGAACTCCACCAGGATCCGGTGGAACTCCTCGCGGAACGTCGGGTCGCCCCAGGCATCGCGGAACCCCGCCTCGAGCTCCGTGCACGCAGGGACCAGCACCTCGGGCACGTACCGTCCCCCGAAGGGTCCCGAACCGGCCGTCCGCACCCGGATCGATGAGCAGGCTCACGTCTGCCTCCAGTCGAACGGCTCGTCGGCCACGGTCGGCCTCGCCGGCGCAGCGGCCCGAGCCGCGGCGACGAACGCCGCGACCTTCCTCGGGTCCTTCACGCCCGGTGACGACTCAACCCCGGTCGCCACATCGACGCCGAACGGGGAGACGCGCTGGATCGCCTCTCCCACGTTCTCGGGCGTCAGCCCCCCGGCAAGCACGAGCCTCGACGCGTCGCCGAGCCCGGCGAGCGCCGCGAAGTCGATCAGGCGCCCGCGGCCCGGGGTGGGCGAGTCGACCAGGACGAGATCGGCGCCGAACAGCTCGGTCTCGCGGAGGCGCGGGCTGCCCGCGGGGAACGCCTTGATCACGCACCCGACGCGCTCGCGCACGTACTGGGTCATCGCAGGCGTCTCGTGCCCGTGCAACTGGGCTCCCGAGAGTCCAGCCTGGTGGACGATGTCGACCACGCGCTGCGATGCCTCGTCGCGGAAGACGCCGATCGCGAGGGTGTCCTGCGGCAGACGCTTGACGATGTCCGCGACCTTGCTCACGGCCATCTGGCGCGGCGACGGGGCGAAGATGAAGCCGACGGCCGATGCACCGAGCCCGATGGCGAGCAGCGCATCCTCCTCGGATGTGACACCGCAGATCTTCACGAAGTACCGGTCCGTCGGGATCATGCGACGGACTCGATCGCGCCCGCCGAGGCGAGCAGGGCCACGGCAGCGGCCGGGTCGGGCGACGTCACAAGCGCCTCGCCGACCAGGAGGGCGTCGTAGCCGGCCTGCGCACAGGCGATCGCGTCCTCCCTCGTCGAGATGCCGGATTCCGCAACCGTGACGACGTCCTCGGAGAACTCCGCGGCCAGCTCGACGGCCCTCGTGGCGTTGACCTCGAACGTCTGCAGGTCGCGCTGGTTGACCCCCACGACCGACGCACCCACGTCGAGGGCCCGGTGCAGCTCATCCGCGTCGTGCACCTCGACGAGCGCCGCCAGGCCGAGCGAGTCCGCGACGGCCAGCAGCTCTCGCAACTCGCGCTTGGAGAGGGCGGACACGATGAGCAGCACCCCGCTCGCGCCCATCGCCCGGGCGTCCGCGACGTCGAGGGGCGCGACGGTGAAGTCCTTGCGAAGGACCGGCAGCGCGCTCCTCGCGCGAACCGCTGCGACGTCCGCGGGATCCCCGCCGAAGTGCGGTCCGTCGGTGAGCACCGAGATCGCGGCGGCGCCGCCGCTCGCGTAGGCAGCACCGAGATCGCCCGGATCGAGATCCGGCGCGAGGTCCCCCTTGCTGGGCGACCTGCGCTTGACCTCCGCGATCACGCGCACGGGCTCGTGCGCGGGCCGGATGAGCGCCTCGACGAGCGGGGGCGGGTCCTCGACCCGCAGCGACGCCCTCATGGCCCGACCGACGTCGCGGTCGTCCGCCGCAGCCCGGGCACGATGCACGGCGATGATCGCGTCCAGGTACGTGCCCACCTGCAAAGCGTAGTGAGCGGCCTCAATCCAGTTGCGCCACGAGCGACTCGCCCGACGTACGCACCGTCACTTCGCGCTCGGCCGAGTCGGTGCGGTGCAGCACGCAGAGGCCGATCCATGTGCCGTTCGGGGACTCGCGGGCGACGGAGGTCACGACCCCGTCCTTCTCCGGGTCCCCCACGGCGTCGCCGGCGGCGGGAGGCGCCGTGAAACGGCAGCGGCGCAGCACGTAGGGCGGCGTCGCGCCCCTGGACTTCATCCTCGCCACCAGCTCCTGTCCGGGGTAGCACCCCTTGGTGAAGGACACGAGCTGGCCGCGGAGCGACTCGTCGAGCGCGTGGGTCACGAGTCCGCGCGCGAGCTCTGATGGTCCGGGGATGCCCAAACCGATCCTGGTCACCTCGTCGGCCCACGCGGGGGGATCTCCTCCGGCAGCTCCATCTGCCACCGCGAAGGTCGCGGCGGTGCGGATCGCGAAGCGCTCGAGGCGGGCGCGAGCGGCCTCCGCGCACCCAGCCGGGACCGCCAGGACGATCGCGTGCTCTCCCTGGCGCCGCACCTCGGCGAACGCGACGATCCGCCCGTCCGGATCGAGCAGCAGGGCCTCGACCTGCGAGCCGACCTCGAGCGCTGTGAGATCCTGCGTGCACTGCGAGTCGACGTACGTGAGCGCGTCGGGCCCGTCGACGACGACCCACTCGACGCCGCCGCGATCGCTCACGGGGCGCCAGCGAGGAGTCCTCGCGCGACCCCGACGGCTGCGAGCACCCCCGCCGCCTTCGCATGGCACTCCTGGTCCTCGGCCGCGGGGTCCGAGTCGTAGACGATGCCGGCACCGGCCTGGACGGAACCGACACCGTCGGCGCCGACGACGAGCGTCCGAATCGCGATCGCCACGTCCATGTTCCCCTGCAGGTCGAGGTAGCCGACCACGCCGCCGTAGGCGCCGCGGCGGGTCGGCTCGAGCTCGCTGATGAGCTCCATCGCCCGCACCTTCGGTGCGCCCGAGAGCGTCCCAGCGGGCAGGGTCGCTCGCAGGACGTCGATCGGCCCCAACGCGTCCACGAGGACGCCGGACACCTGCGAGGTGAGGTGCATGATGTGGCTGTACCGCTCGACCTGCATGTACTCGTCGACCTCGACGGTGCCGTAGCGGCTGACTCGGCCGACGTCGTTGCGACCGAGGTCCACGAGCATCACGTGCTCGGCGCGCTCCTTCGGGTGCTCCGCGAGCTCCGCCGCGAGGAGCTGATCCTGCTCATCGGTCCCGCCTCTCGGCCTCGAACCCGCGATCGGACGGGTCGTCACCCTCCCGTCGCGAACGCGCACGAGCGCCTCGGGCGACGAGCCGAGCACGGTGCAGTCGTCGAATCGGAGGAAGTACAGGTAGGGGCTCGGGTTGAGGACCCGAAGCGCCCGGTAGACGCTGAAGGGAGAGGCCCCGAGCTCGCAGTCGAACCGCTGCGAGAGCACCACCTGGAAGACGTCGCCGGCGACGATGTGCTCCTTGGCGACCTCGACGGCTGCGCGGAAGTCACCCGAGGAACGGTTCGCCACGGTCTCGACGGTCGGCAGCTCCTGTCGGGCAGGCAGTCTGAATGCCGGAAGGGCGCGGGCGCCGCCCAGCCGCTCCACCATCGAAGCCAGCTGATCGAGTGCGTTGGCGTACGCGGCGTCGAGGTCCTCGTCGCGAACGTCGGCAACCGAGACGTTCACGATGACCGTCGCGCGTTGGCGCCAGTGGTCGAAGGCCACCAGCTCGCCGATGAGGTGGAACGCCGCGTCGGGCTGCCCGAGGTCGTCGCGGGCCGCTGGCGGGATCCGCTCCACCTCGCGGACGACGTCATACGCGAGCGAGCCGACGAGCCCGGCATGCAGCGGCGGGAGCCCTGCGATCGGCGGAGTCGCGTTCGCGGCGAGGAAGCGCTCCAGATACCCAAGCGCCCCCTCCCCAGGCACCGGTGCCGGCATGGCCCCGGAGACGGTCGCAGTCCCGTCGGCTCCGCGCACATAGGTCCCGAGGGGCCGCGACCCGACGAAGCTGTAGCGGCCCCACCGTTCGTCGCCCTCGGCGGATTCGAGGAGGAACCCCGGCTCCTCTCCGGCGAGCGCGCCGAAGGCGGCGACGGGCGTGAGCGTGTCGGCTATGAGTTCGATCGCAACCGGGACGATCGCGTGACTGCCAGCGAGGGACCGGAATTGGGGGGCGGTCGGGAACACCCCGGCCAGGTCGACCGTCGGGGCGATGCCGGTCACAGGTAGAGGCCGGTCCCGGCGCCGTCGGGACGTGTCGCGACGGCGTGGATGTCACGTTCGCGGAGGATCACGAACTCCTCGCCGCGCAGCTCGACGTCGAACCGGTCCTCAGGGTTGTACAGCACCTCGTCACCGACCTTCACGGTCCGCACGTGCGGCCCGACGGCGACCGCCGTGGCCCACGCCAGACGGCGCGAGACCTGCGCAGTGGCCGGAATCAGGATGCCGGACCTCGAGCGGCGCTCGCCCTCGGGATCCCCGGGCCGGACGAGCACGCGGTCGAACAGGACGCTCAGGCCCTCGTGGGCGGTCCCCACCAGTGCGGGCTCAGTCTGTGTCACCCTCCAGACGGTATCGGACGCCGAGCAGGCCGGACGCAGCGGTGTTGTGGCGTCCGCGCGGGTCGGGCATCATCACGGGATGCCTGGACGCGGCGAACTCGAGACCCTCGGGGCCAGCCTCGAGGAGATCCTGACGCGAGTGACGGCGCTCATCGAGACGGGCGACAGCTCCGCGTCGCGCGATGACGAGATCGACCTGGTCGCCATCGAACGCGGACTCGCGGCCACGCTGCGCAAGATCCGTCGGCTCGCCGCTCGCTCGGCGGGCTGAGTCAGAGACCCCGACGAGGGCACAGGTCCTCGAGCACGCACGCGTCGCAGCGCGGCCGCCGCGAGGCGCACGTCTCGCGGCCGTGCAGGATCAGTCGGATGCTGAACACACCCCACCGCTCCTCTGGCAGCGCCCTGCAGAGCGACCGCTCGATCGCCTCTGGGTCCTTCCCGCGGGAGAGATCCAGGCGGTGGCTCAGCCGCGCGACGTGCGTGTCCACCGGCAGGCCCGGCTGATCGAACGCGACGCTGCGCACGACGTTCGCGGTCTTCCGCCCGACGCCCGGGAGCGAGCACAGCGCCACACGCTCCACGGGGACCTCGCCATCGAACCGTTCGACCAGCGCAGCCGCGAGACCGTGGAGGTGTCTCGCCTTTGCGCGAAAGAAGCCCGTCGGGTAGATGATCCGCTCGATGTCCTCGAGCGGTGCGGCTGCCATCGCCTCGGGGTCAGGGAACCGCGCGAAGAGTCCGGGGGTGACCTCGTTGACGCGCTCGTCGGTGCATTGTGCCGAGAGCACCGTCGCGACGACGAGCTCGAACGCGTTGCGGTGCTGCAGGGCGCACAGGGAGTCGGCGGTCCCCGGGAACCGATGCTCGAGGCGGGCGGCGACCTCGTTGATGCGCTCCGCCGCGGACATCGGCAGGGCTGGCGTGCGCACCGACGAAGGGTACCGACTCGCTCAGTAGGCTCAAGCCGTGACGCGATCGTGGAGTGTCCTCGACGCGCTCAGCGTGCCCGACCGGACCGATGTCGACGACTTCCTCGCTCGCATCGCCCGGGCGCACGGCGAGGCCCTCACCGCGGACCAGCGCGCTCGCCTCGCCGGGCCGGCGCAGGTCCGCCATGTCCTGCGCAGGCAGGCCAGCGGCTCGCTCAGCGGCTACGCGCTCCTCGTGGACGGAGCCGGTCATCGATGCCGAGGCCGCATTCGGGACCTACGACGCCGACCTGGCCCAGACCCTCGAGGGACTCGGCAAGCCCGTCGCGCTCTGGGTCCGCGAGGTCACCGACGACCAGGACGCCGTGCTGGCATCCCGGGGCTGGCGGAGGACGCGCTCCCTCCTGCTGCTCGGACGCCCCCTGCCCGCCCCGTCGCCGGACGCCACGGTCCTCGACGTCCGGAGCTTCAGGCCCGGGATCGACGACGAGGAGTGGATCGCGGAGAACAACGCCGCCTTCGCGACGCATCCGACCCAGGGCTCGATGACCCTCGGTCGCCTCCGGGCGATCATGCGCGAGCCGTGGTTCGATCCCGAAGGGTTCCTCCTCTTCTTCGACGGGGGCGATCTCGTCGCGTCCTGCTGGACCAAGATCTTCCGACGCGGAGATGTCGACGAGGGCGAGATCTTCGTGATCTCGGTCGCACCGAGCGGACAGGGGCGCGGTCTCGGCAGGCTTGCCGTCCTCAGCGGACTCGACCATCTCGCACGGCGCGGCGTGGGGGACGCCGAGCTGTACGTCGAGGACTCGAACGCGGGCGCCATACGCCTCTACGCATCGCTCGGCTTCACGTTCAGGTCACGGGACGCCGAGTACCGCTTCGATCCGGCCCGCTAGCCCGCTCCCACGGCGTGGCCGATCGCATAGGTCACGGCCGCTGCGACCGCGGCGAAGCCGAGGGACCGCAGCGCGCTGAACACCTTGCTCCTGCCCGTGAACGAGCCGAGCAGGGCGCCCACGGTGAGCAGCGCGACGGCCGTCAGACCGATCGACCACGCGACCGCCGCCGTCCCGCCGCCGATCAGCCACGGCACGAGCGGGATGAACGCGCCGACGGCGAAGGCCAAGAACGACGATACCGCCGAGATCACCGGCGACCCGAGCGAGTCTGGATCCACCCCGAACTCCTCGCGCGCGTGGACCTCGAGCGCGAGCTCGGGGTTCTGCATGATGTCCGTCGCCACCTGCCGTGCGAGCTCGGGCCGCATCCCCTTGCTCACGTAGTTGTTGACGAGCTCCTCGGTCTCCATCTCCGGGTCCTCCGCCAGCGCCCTGCGCTCGACGCGAAGGTCCCGCTCGAACAGCTCGCGCTGGGCGCGCATCGAGATGTACTCGCCCGACGCCATGGAGAATGCGCCGGCGACGAGGCCGGCGAGACCCGCGAGGCGGACGACGTCCGCGGAGGGATGGGCGCCGGCGAACCCGAGGATCAGCGAGACGTTCGTGACCAGGCCGTCGGCGATCCCGAAGACCGCTGCCCGGACGCCGCCGCTGCTGATGTCACGATGCTCCTCTTCGTGCGGCACAGACGCACAGTACCGGGGAGCGGCGTCCGTCGAGGATGGGGGGCGCCCACGGTACGATGAGGCGAAACGCGAAAGGACGGTGCTATGGCCACGACCATCGGCAGCATCGAGGAGCTCTCCCTGCACGTCGACAAGCACCTGGGCTGGTCCGACTGGATGACCGTGACCCAGGATCGGGTCAACCTCTTCGCGGACGCCACCGGCGACCACCAGTGGATCCACATCGATCCCGAACGCGCGA
The DNA here is from genome assembly GCA_963841965.1 of uncultured Acidimicrobiaceae bacterium. Lineage (GTDB taxonomy): Bacteria > Actinomycetota > Acidimicrobiia > Acidimicrobiales > RAAP-2 > Palsa-459. The sequence goes on from CAWJES010000001.1 coordinate 298,342, forward strand.
AGGACGGTCCCTTTGGCGGGCCGATCGCCCACGGGTATCTCACCTTGTCGCTCGTCCCGGTGCTCCTGGGCAGCGTCCTGCAGGTCCAGGGCGTCCGGATGGGCGTCAACTACGGCACGAACAAGGTCCGATTCCCGTCCCCCGTGCACGTCGGGTCAGACATCCGCCTCGGCGCCACCCTCGCCGAGTTCACCGAGATCCCCGGCGGGTGTCAGGCCGCGGTCGACGTCACCATCGAGGAGCGCGGCGCGGCAAAGCCCTCGTGCGTGGCGCAGCTCGTCTTTCGCTACTACGCGTGACGCCGTGACGCCCCCGCTCACCGCCGGTGAGCTCCCGGTCGGCGAGGAGAAGACCCGACGGGTCCGCGAGATGTTCGACACCATCGCACCGCGGTACGAGGTCGTCAACCGGATCGTCACCTTCGGCCTCGATGGCCTCTGGCGGCGCCGGGCGGTCCGGTCGCTCGGCCTTCCGCCGCGCAGCCTCGTGCTCGACATCGCCTCGGGGACCGGTGACCTCTGCATCGAGTCCACCCGCCAGGGGCTGGTGGCGGTGGGCCTCGACCTCTCGTACGGCATGCTCGCCGCCGGGCCGCCAGACACGCCGCGCATCCAGTGCGACGCGGCGGCGCTGCCGATACCCACGGCCTCGGCAGACGGCGTGGTCTCGGGATACGGGCTGCGGAACTTCACTGACCTGCAGGGATGCCTCGACGAGATGGCCCGCGTGCTGCGGCCCGGCGGACGCGTCGCCCTCCTCGAGGTGTGCGAGCCCGAGGGCACGGTGTATCGCGCTGGATTCTCCTTGTGGTTCAACAATGTGGTCCCGCTGATCGGCGGGATACTCTCGGATGCTGACGCATACCGGTACCTCCCCAAGTCCGTCGCATATCTCCCGGACGCAGCGGAACTGCGGGCCATGCTCGTCGCTGCCGGGTTCTCCGGGGTCAACCGCCACCTTCTCAACGGCGGCCTCAGCCAGCTGTACACCGCGACGCGGGCGGGCGGGGCACCGTGACGATGCTCCGGGCACGACGCGAGAAGCTCGCGCTCCCCGACCCCTCGGTCCTCGAGGGCGTCTGGATGGCCGCCGCACGCGCTGGAATCCTGCACGACTCGCGCGAGGTCGTCCTCGCGGGCCTCGGATCAGCCCTCGTCATCGACCTGCCCGACGGTCTGGCGGCCGCAGCGGCTCCCGCTGCGCTCGCTGGCGTGCTCGCCGGCGTCGCCCTCGACGGACCGGACGGCCCGGGCGGCACGGGGGTCGTCGCGTTCGGCGCACTGCCGTTCGACCCCCTCGAACCCGGCCGGCTCGTCCTACCCGAGGTCCTCATCGGCTGGCGCCCCGCGGAGCAAGCCGTATGGGTGACCCAGGTCCGCGCCGACGGCGCCTTCGCTGACGCCGCCGCGCTGCTTGCCGGAGTGAGCGCTCAGGCAGCGGCATCCCCGCAGCGGTCCGACCCCGGCCCGCTCAGCTATCAGCCATCTGGCGATGGCTACACGAGCGAAGTCGGCGCCTGCATCGAGCAGATCCGCCTCGGCGACGTCGACAAGGTGGTCCTGGCACGCAAGGTCCACGGGGAAGCCGCCGAGGCCATCGACACGTCTGCGCTCCTCGCGACGCTGCGCGCACGTGAGCCGAGCTGCACGCTGTACGCCCACCAGCTGGGCCGCGCCCGTTACGTCGGCGCCAGCCCCGAGCTGCTGGTCGCCACCTCGGGCGGGGCGGTCCACGCCCACCCGCTCGCGGGCACCGTCGCGCTCGTCGGCGCACCGAGCGACGCGGAGCGGATCGCCTGGCTCGAGGGGTCCGACAAGAACCGATGGGAGCACGACGTCATGGTGGACGACATCGTGACCCGGCTCTCGCCGCTCTGCGACACGATCGCGGTTCCCGACGCCCCCTCGATCGTCGCGCTCTCAACGATCGCCCACCTCGGCACCTGGATCGACGGCAAGCTGCGGGGCCCCGCCGGGCCCGATGCCGCACTGCGCGTCCTCGCCGCGATCCATCCGACCCCAGCGGTCGGTGGCGTGCCCCGCGACGCGGCGCTACGGATCCTCGCGGCGCTCGAGGGCGAGTCGAGAGGTCCCTACGCGGGTCCCGTCGGTTGGATCGACGCGGACGGCACGTCCGAGTGGACCCTCGGGATCCGCGGGATCCTCGTCGAGGGTGCGGCGTTCTCCGTGTGGGCGGGGGCCGGGATCGTGTCCGATTCGGATCCCGGCGAGGAGCTCGCCGAGACCCAGGTCAAGCTCGAGTCAGTGCTTCGCGCCTTCGACTCGTGACGCGAGCCAGCGCACCGGGCGCTGCAGCGCCCACCACGTGACGAGCGCCAGCGCCTCGACGACGATCGCCGACGACATCTTGGACGTGCCGCGCGCCCGGTCGACGAAGGTGATCGGCACCTCCTCGATGGTCGCCCCCACCTGGCGAGCCCGGTACGTCATCTCGATCTGGAACGTGTAGCCCTCGGCCTCGACCGTGGTGTAGTCCATCTTCACGAGCGCGCTGGCCCGGTAGACGCGGAATCCGGCAGTCGAGTCAGAGACCCTGAGCCCGAGGAGGAGCGAGGCGTAGATGTTCCCTCCCCGAGAGAGGGCGAGCCGGGCGAGCGGCCAGTTCGGGACGGCGGCACCCGCGACGTAGCGAGAGCCGATGACGACCTCCGCGCGCTCGCTCGCCGCGAGCAGGGAGGGCAGCGCTGCGGGGTCGTGCGAGAAGTCGGCGTCCATCTCGACGAACGCGTCGTAGCCGCGCTCGAGCCCCCAGGTGAATCCCGCCCGGTAGGCCCTGCCGAGCCCGGACTTGCCGTCGCGCTTGAGCACCGACACCTGCCCGAGCCGCGCCCCCGCCTCCTCGGCGAGCTTGGCCGTGCCGTCGGGGCTCGAGTCGTCGACGATCAGCAGGTCGACCTCGGGCACCGACGCGCGGACGGCCTCGATGATCTCCACAACGTTCTCGGCCTCGTTGTAGGTGGGGATGACGACCAGCGTCCGCATCCCGGAATCCTACGGCGCCGTCGGAACCTCGCCCATCGGCAGCTCGCCCGCCGCCTGCGGGGCGGTCTTGCGGATCTCGCGGACGACGACCTGGATCGCGCTCCCGATCGGGATCCCCATCAGCGCACCGATGAACGTCCCGAATCCGCTCGCGATGCGCCCGCCCAGGGTCGCGCCGATGACGACGGCGAGCAGCACCAGCAACGGGCTCATCTTCACGGTCTTCGACATGATGACGGGGTTGAGGACGTGGTTCTCCACCTGCTGGTAGACGATGAAGATCACGAGCATCCCGATCCCCGCGGGTGTCGAGTGCAGGAAGGCGACGATCACCGTCGGAACCCCGGCGAGCAGACCGCCGACCAGCGGGAGCAGGTCGACCAGCGCGACCCAGAGCGCGAGGAGCCCCGCAAACGGCACGCCGAACACGAGCAGGCTGATCAGCACGACGATGCCGGCGATGACCGAGGTCGCGACATTGCCCGCCATGTAGCCCGTCACGCCGAGCGAGGACTCGCGCGCGACGATGTCGACCCTGCGGGCGCTCCCCGCGGGCATGAGGCCGAGGAAGCCACGCCAGATCCGGGGCAGGTCCAAGAGCAGATAGAAGGCCAGCACCGCGATGGTCAGGAGGCGCAGCAGGGTCGTCGCCGCCGCCGCGCCGAAGGACAGTGCCGGTCGGGCGATCGACGACGCCTGCGCGGAGAGTTTGGGCAGGTTCTTCTTCACCCATGCCTGGAGGTGGAACCTGACGATCAGCCTGCCGATCGTCCCCTTGCCGTGCTGCGCCTGCCTCACGAGCGACGGCACCTCGCGGGTGAAGTGGTTCACCCCGCGCACGAGCGGGTCGCCGAGGAAGAACACGATGCCGCCGAAGACAATGAGCCCGATCACGAAGACGATGGAGGTGGCCGCGAACCGCGGGAGGCCGGTGCGCTGGAGCATCGCGACCGGCTGCACGAGCAGCACGGCGATGAATGCGGCGACCGCCATCAGCAGCAGGTCCGCTCGCAGGACCCAGACGAGCAGCAGCAGGAGCCCGGCGACGACGACGACCGTGACGCTCGCGATGATCGACCGGAGCGGGATCTCGCGGTGCTCCGCCGCGGCGAAGACCCGTCCCGTCACTGTCTCGGCGGGTCTGCGAGGCGGCTCGGCGGGATCGGCCACGACTCAGAGCATTGCACCTCGGCGGTGCTGCGCCGTGGAAGGCTCTCAGGCGTGCCGGACGAGAAGCCAGTGGAACCGGTCGGCCCGCTGGCGCGCGCGAGGTTGAAGATCCCGCCCCAGATTCGCTTCGCGCTGTCTTTCGGCGTGCTCATCTTCATCTTCGAGTACCTCGTGCTCCCCCAGTTCGCGTCGGCTCGCCGGTCGATCCACGTGCTCGGCCAGGTCAACGTCTGGTGGCTCGGCTGCGCCGTGCTCCTCGAGGTCGCGGCGCTCCTCGCCTACGCCGAGCTGTCGCGGACGGTGCTCACCCCCGACGCGCCGAGCCGCAGCGTGCAGCTCCGCGTGAACATGTCGAGCCTCGCGCTCAGCCACGTGGTCCCCGGTGGCACCGCTCCGGGCGGCGCCCTCGCCTACCGGCTCCTCACGGACGAGGGGGTCCCCGGCTCCGTGACGGCGTTCGGTCTCGCCGCGCAGGGCATCGGCTCCGCGGTGGTCCTCAACATGATCTTCTGGATGGCGCTCGTGATCTCCATCCCCCTGAGCGGCTACAACCGCCTCTACGGCTTCGCCGCCCTGGCCGGGGTGTTCCTGCTCCTCGCGTTCTTCGGGACCGTGGTCCTCGTCACGAGGGGCCAGTCCAAGGCCGACGCCTGGCTCCGCAGGATCGCCGCGCACGTCCCGTTCACCTCCCCCGACGGCGTCTCGAGGATGCTGCAGCACGTCGCGGACCGGATCACCCTGCTCCTGACGAACCGGCGCCTGCTCTCCGGCGCCCTCGCGTGGGCCGCCGCGAACTGGCTCCTCGACGCCGCGAGCCTCTGGATCTTCGTCGTGGCGTTCGGCCACGTCGTCTCGCCCATCGACCTGCTCGTGGCGTACGGGCTCGCGAACGTCCTTGCGGTGCTCCCGATCACCCCCGGCGGACTGGGCGTCATCGAGGGCGTGCTGATCCCCACGCTCGTCGGCTTCCGCGTCCCCGCGGCGATCGCCACGATCGCGGTGCTCGGCTGGCGGCTCGTCAACTTCTGGCTCCCGATCCCCGTCGGGGGCGGCTGCTACCTCTCGCTCAAGGTCCGCCACCGCCGCATGGCGTAGGAGGCGCCGCTACCGCTGCGGAGTCAGGACTCCTGCTCGCGCCAGTGGCGGTACCGCTCCGCAGCGATCTCCTTGAGCTCGCGTTGGACGCTCCGCCCGTTCGCGCCGTCGAGCCTGCGCCACCGCTGGTCGGGACCGAGCACCCACGAGAACTGGTCGTCCTCGAACGTGAGCTCGAGCGCCTCGACCAGCTGGTCGACGAGGTCCGGGTCCGTCACCGGTGTGGTCGCCTCGATCCGGCGATCGAGGTTCCGCTCCATCAGGTCGGACGAGCCGATGAACACCCGGCGGCCGTGCGGCCCGTCGGACCGGCCGAAGGAGAAGATCCTCGAGTGCTCGAGGAACTCGCCGACCACGGAGCGCACGTGGATGGTCTCGGAGAGGTCCGGGATCCCCGGGCGCAGGCAGCAGAGCCCGCGCACCGCGAGGCGGATCGGCACGCCCGCGCGCGACGCCCCGTAGAGCTCGTCGATCACGCGCGGATCCGTGAGGCCGTTCAGCTTGATGTCGATCGCCCCGTCCGGACCCGCCTCTCGCTCCTGGTGGATCAGCTCGATGATCGTCGGACGCATCGACACGGGCGACACGAGCAGGCGCTCGTACGCGGCATGGTGGCTGAAGCCCGTCAGGAAGTTGAAGAGCTTCGCGACATCGCTCGTGATCCGCTCGTCCGAGGTCAGCAGGCCGATGTCCTCGTAGATGCGGGCGGTCTTGGAGTTGTAGTTGCCCGTTCCGATGTGGCAGTAGCGACGGACGCCATCGGCCTCGCGGCGAAGCACCAGCGCCGTCTTCGAGTGCGTCTTGTAGCCCATGATCCCGTAGACGACGTGGACCCCGGTGTCTTCCAGCGCCTTCGCCCACCCGATGTTCGCGGCCTCATCGAAGCGCGCCTTCAGCTCGACGAGCGCGGCGACCTGCTTGCCGGACTCCGCGGCGCGGATGAGCGACGCGACGATCGGGCTATCGCCCGAGGTCCGGTACAAGGTGTGCTTGATCCCGAGGACGTCGGGATCGTCGGCCGCCTGTGCGACGAATGCCTCGACGGAGTCGGAGAACGAGTCGTAGGGGTGGTGCAGCAGCACGTCTCGCTCGCGGAGCACGGCGAAGATGTCCGCGCTCTCGTTGTCGCCGAACATCAGGCTCGGTGGCGTGATCGGCGTCCAGGTCTCCGTCTTCAGATCCGCCCGGTCGATCGCGTAGACCGACCACAGCCCGCTGAGGCCGATGGGGGCATCGACGGTGTAGACCGCATCCTCGCTCAGGTCGAGCTCGCGCAGCAGCAGCGCGCGCATCGCCGGGCTCATCTTGCGCTGGACCTCGAGGCGCACCGCGCGCCCGAAGCGGCGCCTGCGCAGCTCCATCTCGAGCGCCACGAGGAGGTCCTCCGCCTCCTCCTCCTCCAAGATGAGGTCCGCGTTCCTCGTGACGCGGAAGAACTCGGGGTCGCCGATCTCCATGCCCGGGAAGAGCCCGCCGAGATTGGCCGCGATCACCTCCTCGATCGGAACGATGCGCTCGCCGTCCGAGAGGCTGAGGAAGCGGGGCAGCACGGGCGGCACCTTGACGCGCGCGATGCGCTCCTCACCTGTCGCGGGGTCGCGCACCTCGACCGCCACGTTCAGCGAGAGGTTCGAGATCATCGGAAACGGATGCCCGGGATCGACGGCCAGCGGGGTCAGGATCGGGTAGATCTCGCGGTCGTAGTAGTCGCGCAGGAACGCGCGGTCGGCCTCGTCGAGCGAGTCGAACGAGCCCAGCCGCAGTCCTGCAGCCGCGAGGCTCGGCTGCAGGTGCTCGCGGAAGATCGAGTCCTGGCGCCGCACGAGCTCCGTGGTCCGCTCGCGGATGCCGACGAGCTGCTCGCGCGGGCGCAGCCCGTCGGCGGACCGCGAGGTGATGCCGCCCACCACCTGGTCCTCGAGGCCCGCGACGCGCACCATGAAGAACTCGTCGAGCAGCTCCGAGAAGATCGCCATGAACTTGACCTGGTCGAGCAAGGGGACCAGCTTGTCCTCGGAGAGGTCGAGCAGCCTCGCGCCGAAGTCGAGCCTCGAGAGCTCGCGGTTGGCGAATCGGTGCGCGCCGAAGCGCTCGATGGCCACGAGGTCGTCGACGGGTGTGACGGTGCGGAGCTCGTATGCCTCGGCCTCAGCGGCGGCCTCGGGGGTGGTGGTGAGCTCCGACATCGGTCCTCCTGATTGTACGACGGCACTATTATCCACCCATGACCGCGCTGCGCGCCGCGCCGCCGCGGGTCTGGAGGCCATCGATCCCTCCCTACGTCCGCGGGCCGAAGCCTCGCCGGCGCGTGGAGTTCTGGCTCCTGCTCCTCGCCTGCGGCATCACGACGGCGCTGTACTCACTCGCGACACTCGGCGTGAAGGGCCACCTTCCCCTGCACCTCTGGGGCTTCCTCGTGGCGATCCTCGCCCTCTCGATGCTCGCGCACCTCGCGAACCGCTGGCTCGTCCCGACCGCCACGCCGGTGCTCCTCCCCCTCGCAACGATGCTGAACGGGCTCGGCTACGTCGAGATCGCACGATGGAACCCGCCCCTCGCCCAGGCGCAGGCCGTGTGGGTCACGGTCTCCGCGGCGCTCTACGTCGCCACACTGCTGTTCGTGCGGCGCTCGAGGGACCTCGACCGCTACCGGTACCTCCTCCTCCTGCTCGCCACCTTCCTCCTGCTCGCGCCGCTGATCCCGCACTTCGGCGAGAAGATCGGCGGCGCGAGGCTGTGGGTGCACATCGGCACCACGCAGTTCCAGCCGATCGAGATCGCGAAGATCCTCCTCGTCATCTTCTTCGCGTCGTACTTCGCCACCACCAAGGAGCTGCTCGCAATCCCGTCGAGACGTATCGGGAACCGGCTGGTCATCGACCCGCGCCCGATCCTGCCCATCCTCGTGACCTGGGGGTTCGCGGTCCTCGTGCTCGGGGCGGAGAACGACATCGGCTTCGCGATGCTCCTCTTCACCCTCTTCCTGGCCCTCCTGTGGACGAGCACGGGTCGCGTCGCGTACCTGGCGTTCGGCCTGCTCCTCTTCGCCGTGGGCGCCGTCCTCGCGGCGCACGCCTTCCCCCAGGTCCACGAGCGGGTGACGGTGTGGCTCAACCCGTGGCCCTATGCCCAGACGAGCGGCAACCAGCTCGTCTTCGGCTGGTTCGCGATCGCGAACGGCGGGGTGGGCGGGTCGGGGCTCGGACTCGGGACCGTCGGGGGACTCGTCCCGTTCATCACGTCGGACATGATCTTCGCCGCGATCGGCGAGGAGATGGGACTCCTGGGCATCGCGATCGTCGTGTGCGGCTTCGCCCTCATGGTCGGGACCGGGTTCCAGATCGCGCAGCGCTCCCGGACGGACTTCGCGAGGCTGCTCGCCGTCGGGCTCACCGTGATCCTCGGCTTCCAGGCCTTCTTCATCATGGCCGGCGTGCTGCGGCTGCTGCCGCTCACCGGGATCACGCTCCCGTTCATGGCTTACGGCGGCTCGTCGCTCGTGGCCAACTACATCCTGATCGCGCTGCTGATGCGCCTGTCCGAGGAGGCTGAGACCAAGCCGCTTCCCTCGGTCAAGCCAATGGCCGTCGCGGCCTGATCACGCCTCGAGCAGCGTCACGTCGCAGAGCAGCGGGGCCGGAGGGCTCTGGCGCACCGCGAGCGCGATGCCGTCGCTCGGCCTGCAGTCGAGCACCTCATGGCCACGCGGACCCATGAGGTCGAGCTCCGCGTGGATCGCCCCGTCTCGCGCGCCGGTGAGCCGAACGGCGACGATGTCCACCCCCGTGACCGCGAGCACATCGTTGAACAGCTCGTGCGAGCCGGGCCGCGTGCCCCGCTCCTTGTGGAGCGCCAGGGCGATCGCCTGGGCCTCGGGGAGACCGATCGGGAACGAGATCGCGCGGAACGGCGCGGCCGCCTCCCGGAGATTCACGACGGGGCTCGTCGCGGGAAGGTCGAAGACCACGTTCACGATGTCCATCACCTCGAACACCGCGTCCTCGTCGGCCATCAGGTGGCCTTGCGGTTCGAGACGGAAAGGACCATCCCGACCGAGATGAAGAAGCAGACCGCCGCGGACCCCCCGTAGCTCATGAACGGGAGCGGGATGCCGGTGACCGGCATGATCCCCATGATCATCCCGACGTTCTGGAAGCAGCTGAACGCGAAGAACGTGAAGATGCCGACGGCGATGAGCTGGCCCAGCTGGTCCTTGGCAAGCATCGACACACGCAGCATGCGGGCCGCAAGGACCCCAAGGGCGGCAAGGAGGCCGGCTGCGCCCACGAATCCAAGCTGCTCGCCGACTGCGGTGAAGATGAAGTCCGTGTGCTGCTCTGGCACGTAGCCGAGGTTCGTCTGCAGGCCATGGAAGAGGCCCTGACCGAAGAGGCCCCCCGCCCCGATGGCGGCCTTGGCCTGGTGCACCTGGTAGATGTACTGGGCCGCCGCAGGGTTCGTGGAGTTCTGGTTGAGGAAGCTCGTGAGGCGGACCACCTGGTAGTGCTGGAGGACGCCGAGGACCACCGCGAGGACCGCCGCGCCCGCTGCCAGGACGCCGAGCAGCAGCAGGAAGCGCGGCGGCACCCCGGCGATGGCGAGCATCACGATCAGGACCACCACCATGATGATCGACGTGCCGAGGTCGGGCTGGAGGAAGACCAGGGCGATGGGTATGCCCGCCATCAGCAGGAGCCTGCGGACGTCGCGCATCGTGAGGCCGTCGGGTCGTCGCCCGCAGTAGGTCGCGATCGCCAGGATCATCCCGAGGACGGCGAACTCCGAGGGCTGGATCTGGATGATGCCGAAGGAGAACCACCGCTGGGAGCCGAGTGCGGCTGACCCGAGCGGGGACTTGACGGCCAGCAGGGCCAGGATGCAGAGCAGGTAGATCGGCGTCGCGAGCTGCTCGAATCGCCGGTAGTCGAATTTCGAGACCGCGAGCATGATCACCCCTCCGATGATGACGAAGAGCGTCTGGCGCTTGAGGAAGTAGTACGGGCTGAAGCCCTCGGAGATCAGCGCGGCCTTGGTCGCGCTGTAGACCATGATGACCCCGAACGCCGAGACGCCGAGCGTGAGCCCGGCGAGGATCAGGTCGTAACCGCCCGTTCGCTTCGCACTGCGCGTCTCTGCGTCGAGGAGCGTCACGACGTCGGCACCGCCGCGTGCAGGGCCGCCGCGGGAGGCGCCGTGCCGAGCCAGAGCTCGAGCGCACCTGCAGCCTGGTGGATCAGGACCTCGATGCCGCCGACCGTCCGTGCGCCCGAACTGGCCGCCTGCGCGAGCCAGGGGGTCACGAGAGGATGGTAGACGAGGTCGACCGCGATCTGGCCCGCACGCAGCAGACCGGGATCGAGCAGGGGGTCGGACTCCTGCGCGTCGGTTCCGACCATCCCGACGGGGGTCGCCTGGATGACGAGGTCGGCTGTCGCCGCCTCGCCGGGAGCGCCCTCGCGCACGCACGGGGCCAGGGCCAGCGCGCGCGCGGCGGCGCCAGCACGACGCGAGACGACGATGACCTCGGCGGCTCCCGCCGATGCGAGTGCGTCGATCACCGCCAGTGCTGCGCCCCCGGCGCCGAGGACCGCGCACCGCTTGGTTGCCACGGTCTCCCCCGTCACGCAGGACACGGCGCCGAGCAGCCCCGCGCCGTCGGTCGACGCCGCGAGCACCCCCGATGTCTCCTCGTGCACGAGGCAGTTCGACGCCCCGAGCCGCTCCACCGTGGCTGTCCGGTGCTCGCAGTGCTCGACCACCGCCACCTTCAGGGGCATGGTGACGCTGAGTCCGTGGATGCCCAGCGTCCGGACCGCCCCGACCACGAGCTGCGCGTCGACGGCGCCGGCGCGCAGCGCCACGGACACCGCGTCGATCCCCATGGCCTCGAACGCCGCGTTGTGCAGTGCCGGCGAGAGGGAGTGCGCGATCGGGTCCCCCGCGACCCCGTAGAGGGCCGTCGCCGCAGTGACCGGGCGCATCCGTGCGCTCACGGCAGGCCTCGCGACTGAGCTATCCCCTCGTTCACCAGCTGCTGGGCGTACGTCGAGGCGAAGGCCATGCGGCCGTCCTGGTTGATCAGGACGAAGTACAGCCACGGTCCGGCCGGGGCGTGCAGCGTCGCGAGGATCGCAGCCCTCGACGGCGAGCACACCGGCGTCGGCGTGAGGCCGGTATTCAGGTAGGTGTTGTAGGGCGACTGGTACGACTCGGTCGCGTGGGTCACGGGCCCGCCGTCCTGGTTGAGCGCATACTCGACGGTCGAGTCCATCTGCAGCGGCATCCCGCGCTCCAGCCGATTGAAGATCACCGTCGCAGTCTGCGGCATGTTCACCGGGTAGTACCCCTCCTTCTCCACGATCGACGCCACGGTGAGCAGCTGATAGGCGTCGAGGCCATGCTTCGTTGTGGCAGGCGTCAGGCCCAGCATGCCCGCGCTGCGCACGAACCTGGCGGTCATCGTCTCGAGCAGGGATGTGGGGGTCTCGTGATCTGCCAGCAAGTAGAGCCCGGTGCCGACCATGCCCTCGAGCGACGTCGTCGGGGTCGGTTGGAAGCTCGAGTGCACGGCTCCGGTCGTCGCGAGGTCGAGGAACTGGGAGGCGAAGCTCGGGGTCTCGACGTCCGCGAGGGCGGTGGCCATCTCATGGAGCGTCTCGCCCGGCACCACCGACAGCACGCTCGCGTTCGGCCCGCCACCAAGGATCCCCCGGACCGCCGAGAAGGAGGAGGACTGGTGGAACTCGTACCACCCGGGGTCGACGGAGGGCGTCCCGGTGACCATGAGGTCCAGGCGGAACGCGAACGCGCTCGAGAGGACGCCCTTCGAGGCGAGGGTGCTCGTGATCTGCGAGACGGACTCGCCGTCGGCGACCTGCACGTAGACGGCCTTGCCCGGCCCATCCAGCGGATAGGCCTGCAGCACGAACCAGCCGGCGAAGAGCAGGACGACCACGATCCCGCACAGGGCGCCGATGCGCCAGCGACGGCGGACCGCGATCCTTCGGTGTCCCCTCGGCGTCGCGGTTCCCGGGGCCTCGGTCGCAGCCGTCTCGGTCACGACGACATCCACGACTCGAGAAGCACGGTCGCCGCGGCCCCGTCGACCCTCGACCGGCCGCGTCTCGCGTTCACGCCCGCGTCGCGCAAGCGGTCGGTCGCGCTCACGGTCGTGAACCGCTCGTCGTGGAGCACGACGTCGACGCCCTCGTCCGACAGGACCGCCGCCAGTGCCGAGGCCAGCGCCTCGGCGTGACCGGCGCGATCCCCCGCACTCCCGTCGAGTTGGAGGGGGTGGCCCACCACGACGGTTGACGCGCCCTCCTCGCGGGCGGCCTCGGCGCAGCGGTCCACCTCCCCGTCCCCGGCGCTGATCGAAGGGCGGGGAAACGCGAGGGTCCTGCGCGAATCGCTCACCGCGACGCCGATGCGCACAGTGCCCGGGTCGAGCGCGATCACCCTCCCCCGCCGAGCGGAGGCCTCGGTCACGATGACCCCAACTGCTCCCTGAGCGCTGCCAGCGCGTCGTCGATGCCCTCGGGTCGCTTGCCTCCCGCGAGCGCGATCTCGCCCGATCCACCGCCCCCGCCGCCGATGGCCTGGGCCACGGACCGCGCCAGGCCCGTCGCGTCGACGGAGCCGTCCGTCGCGACGGCGATCCCCGCCGTGCCTTGCGGGGTCTCCCCGCCGAGCACGACGACCCGGGCAGCGGATCTCGTCCGTACCTCGCTCGCGAGCGAGCGCAGCTCGTCCCCGCTCCTGTCGTCGCGCCGTGCCACGATGATGCCGTCCGCGACCGTGGCGGCGAGCGCTGCCGCCTCGGCCATCAGACCCTGCTGGCGCAGTCGGCCGAGCTCCTGCTCCGCCGCTCGCACCCGGTCCGCCAGCTTCGTGACCGCAACCGAGAGGCCCTCGGGATCCGTCTTCAAAAGGGCGCTCACGTCCGACAGGAGTCGGTCGTTCGCTGCGGCCCGCCGGAACGCGCCGAGCCCGGTCACCGCCTCGATCCTCCTCGTGTTCGCGCCGATCGAGGACTCGGCGACGAGCTGCACCGTGCCGATGGCGCCCAGCGCATGGACGTGCGTACCCCCGCAGAACTCGAGCGAGTGCGGGCCCGCCCGCACGACGCGGACGGTGTCGCCGTACTTGTCGCCGAAGAACGCGACCGCACCCATCCGCTCTGCCTCCTGCCGGGATGTCTCGGTCGTCTCGACTGCCTCGTCCGCGACGACGTCCTCGTTGACCATCTCGAGGATGGCGAGGCGCTCCTCGTCAGCAATGCCGGCGTTGTGCGAGAAGTCGAAGCGAAGCCGGTCGGGCGCGACGAGGGAGCCCTGCTGGCGTACGTGGTCCCCAAGGACGTCGCGCAGCGCCGCATGCAAGAGGTGCGTCGCGGTGTGGTTCCTGCGAACCGCCTCGCGCCGCTCTGCGTCGATCGTCGCGACGGACTCCTGTCCGGGGTGGAACTCTCCGCGGATCCGCGCGCGGTGCGCGATCACGCCGGGGAACGGCGAGACCGTGTCGATCACCTCGGCGGTGCCGGTCTCGGTCACGATCGTGCCGGTGTCGCCGACCTGGCCGCCACCCTCCGCGTAGAACGGCGTCCGGTCCAAGAACACCTCGGACACGCCGTCGGGCGACTCGAGCACCCCGACGATCCTCGCTGTCGTCGCGTAGTGCGAAGGGTCGCGCCCGATGAACGTCTCGGGACCCTCGGTGTCGAGCAGAGACCGGTAGGCGGTCTCGTCCGCTGCGACCACCATCCGCGACGCCGCCCGCGCCCGGTCGCGCTGGGCCGCCATCTCGGTGTCGAAGCCTGCGCGGTCCACGGCCACGTCATGCTCCGAGGAGATCTCCTCGGTGAGCTCGTATGGGAAGCCGTGCGTGTCGTGCAGGCGGAAGGCGACGTCGCCGGCAAGGACCTTCGACGCGGCCACCTCCTCGGATCCCAGTGCCTCCTCAAGGAGTCCGAGTCCCGTGCTCAGCGTCCGATCGAACTGGTGCTCCTCGCGCTCAAGGACCGAGGCGATGAGCTCGCGGTCCGAGACCAGGTTCGGGTACGCCTCGCCGAGCGAGGCGATGACCGAGTCCACGAGCAGCGGGGTGATCGACCCGTGCGCGCGGCCGTGGCGGCGGGCCGCGAGGACCGCGCGACGGACGATCCGGCGCAGCACGTACCCGCGTCCCTCGTTGCTCGGGAGCACGCCGTCGCCAACCAGCATCGTCATCGCGCGGCCGTGGTCCGCGAGGCGCCGCAGGGCGACATCGTCGGACTCGTCGGACCCGTACGTCCGTCCCGTGAGCGACTGCGCCGTGTCGAGCAGCCCGGTGAACAGGTCGGTGTCGAAGATCGAGTCCTTGCCGTTGAGGGTCGCAAGCACTCGCTCGAGGCCCGCACCGGTGTCAATGTTCTTGCGCGGGAGGGGCTCGAGGGCGCCGTCCTCGAGCCGGTTGAACTGCATGAACACCAGGTTCCAGATCTCGACGAACCGCTCTTCGCCGCCGTGTGCCGGGCCACCGTCGGCCCCGAGCTCCGGACCCTTGTCGAAGAACAGCTCGCTGCACGGACCGCACGGACCGGTGTCGCCCATCTTCCAGAAGTTGTCCTCGCCCATGCGCTGGATCCGCTCCGCCGGGACGCCGACGGCATCCGCCCAGATCTCGGCGGCCTCGTCGTCAGACTCGTGGACCGTCACCCACAGCCGGTCCCCGTCGATCCCGAACACCCCCGTGATCAGGTCCCACGCGTAGCGCGTGGCTCCCTCCTTGAAGTAGTCCCCGAAGCTGAAGTTCCCGAGCATCTCGAGGAACGTCGCATGCCGGGTGGTCGTCCCGATGATGTCGATGTCCGAGGTGCGGAAGCACTTCTGCACCGAGGTCGCCCTCGGGTAGGGCGCCTGCTCCTCGCCCAGGAAATAGGGCTTGAACGGCACCATCCCCGCGATCGTGAACAGCACCGTGGGGTCCGTCGCGATCAGGCTCGCCGACGGCACGATCGTGTGGCCCCGCTCCTCGAAGAACCCGAGGAACCCGCGCCGCAGGCTGTTCGCATCCATCGTGCAATCCTACCGGGGCCCCTTTCGGGCCCCCGTCAGCCGTCCGCGTCCCGCTTGCGCGCCTCGTGGCGCCATTCGTCGAGCGCGGGCTCGGCGCCGTGCGGGGACGCGGACCAGTAGCGGCGGTCCACCAGCTCGTCGGGGAGGTACTGCTGGGCCACCCACCCGCTGTCGGCGTCGTGCGGGTACAGGTAGCCCCCGCCGTGGCCGATCTCGGCGGCGCCCGCGTAGTGGGCGTCGCGCAGATGCGCCGGCACTGTCGTCGAGGGCCCCTCGCGGACGTCGCGCTGGGCAGCGCCCAAGGCGACGGTGACGCGGTTCGACTTCGGGGCGAGGGCAAGGTGGACCGTCGCCTGGGCCAAGTTCAGCTGCGCCTCGGGAAGCCCGACGAATTCCACCGCATGCGCCGCGGCGGACGCGACCAGCAGGGCGGAGGGATCGGCCATCCCCACGTCCTCGCTCGCCAGGATCACGAGCCGTCGCGCGATGAATCGGGGTGACTCGCCGGCCTCGAGCATCCGCGCAAGCCAGTAGAGCGCGGCGTCCGGATCCGACCCCCGCATCGACTTGATGAAGGCACTCACCTGGTCGTAGTGGTCGTCGCGACCCTGGTGCAGGACACGTCCATCGCGCGCGTCCACGACGTCGCCCGCCGACACGCAGACGGCCTCGGGGTCCTCGGCGCGCGCTCTCGCGAGCGCCGCTGCGACCTCGAGGGTGCCGAGGAGCGCCCTGGCGTCGCCGTCCGCCGAGCCGACGAGGAGCTCGCGGGCCTCGTCGGTCACCTCGACACTCTCCGCGGCCGCGCCGCGGGTCGCGAGCTCCTCGAGCGCGGCCGAGTCGAGCGGTCGGAGCCGGAAGAGGGTCATCCTGCTGAGGAGCGGCGCGTTCACCTCGAAGTAGGGGTTCTCGGTCGTCGCCCCGACGAGCACGACGACGCCTTCCTCGACGGCTGGGAGCAGGACGTCCTGCTGGGACTTCGAGAAGCGGTGGACCTCGTCGAGGAAGAGGAGCGTCCGCTGCCCCCGCTCGCCCAGAGCCCTGCCCGCCAGGTCGATCGCCTCGCGCGTGTCCTTCACGCCTGCGCTGGTGGCGGACAGCGGCACGAAGCGCATCGATGTCCCCTCCGCCAGCAGCCGGGCCAGGGTGGTCTTGCCGGTCCCCGCGGGGCCCCACAGCAGGAGGGACACGAGCCTGTCCTGGTCGCACAGGACCCGCAGCGCCCCGCCCGGTCCGACGAGGTGGTCCTGGCCGACGACCTCGGCGAGCGAGCGCGGCCGCAGCCGTGCGGCGAGGGGCGCCTGGTTCGCCAGCCGTTCCTGGGCGGCGGTCGCGAACAGGTCGTCCTGCGTCACGCCTCCGTCGGCCGGATCATGATCCCGAGCTCCAGCAGCTGGGAGGGCGGGATCGGCGTGGGTGCGCCCGTCATGAGGTCCGCGCCCGACTGCGTCTTCGGGAACGCGATCACCTCGCGGATGTTCTCCTCGCCGGCGAAGATCGCCGTCAGCCGGTCGATCCCGAACGCGAACCCCGCGTGCGGGGGCGCCCCGTACCGGAAGGCGCCAAGGAGGAATCCGAAGCGCGCCTCTGCCTCCTCGTCGGTGAGCCGCAGCACCGAGAACACGCGACGCTGGATATCGGCTCGGTGGATCCGCACCGAGCCGCTGCCGAGCTCCCAGCCGTTGAGGACAAGGTCGTAGGACTGCGAGCGCACCGAGAGGGGATCCGTCTCGAGCAGATCGAGGTCGTCGGGGTGCGGCATCGTGAACGGGTGGTGCGCCGAGATCGGCGTGCCGTCCGGCGCGATCCCCTCGAACAGCGGGAACTCGGTCACCCAGCAGTAACGGTGCGGCCCGTCGGAGACCGGCGGGGAGCCGAGCTCGGCGCGCAGCGCACCGAGCACCGAGCACGCGAGCGCGTGGACGTCGGCGACGACCAGCAGCAGGTCGCCCTCGTGCGCGCCGTCGATCGCGGCGATCGACGCTGACTCGGACGCGGAGAGGAACCTGGCAAGCGGTGAATCGAGCCCTTCGGCGGTCACGCGGAACCACGCCAGCCCCTTGGCGCCGAGCTTCTTCGCCCGGTCGGTCAGCGCATCGAGCCGAGAGCGCGTCAGCTCGGCGCCCCCCGGGACCCGGATCCCCTTCACGCACGACGCCTGGAAGGCCTTCACCTCGGTGCCCGCGAACGCGGCAGTCACGTCGATCAGCTCCATCGCGAACCGCAGGTCAGGCTTGTCGGTGCCGAAGCGGTCCAGGCATTCGGCCCAGCTGAGCCGCTCGATGGGGCCCGGACGCTCGCCGGTCGCCGCCTCCGCAGCGTCGAGCACGGCCTCGCTCACGAACCCGAAGATGTCCTCCTGGTCGACGAAGCTCGCCTCCACGTCCAGCTGGGTGAACTCGAACTGGCGGTCCGCGCGCAGGTCCTCGTCGCGCATGCAGCGGGCGATCTGGTAGTAGCGGTCAAAGCCGCCGACCATGAGGAGCTGCTTTGCGAGCTGCGGGCTCTGCGGGAGCACGTAGAACGACCCGTGGCGCTGTCGGGTCGGGATCACGAACTCGCGCGCTCCCTCGGGGGTCGGCGCCCAGAGCAGGGGCGTCTCGACCTCGCAGAAGCCCTGGCGGTCGAACGCCGCTCGGATCGCTGCGTTGACCTTCGCACGCAGCCTGAGGTTCCGCTGCATCCGCTCCTGGCGCAGGTCGAGGTAGCGGTACCGGAGGCGGACCTGCTCGTCGGGCTCATTGCGGCCGTCGAGGGTGAACGGGGGCGGCTCGGCCGAGGCCAGGACCTCGACCTCGCAGTCGGCGAGCTCCACGCCGCCCGTGGCGACGCGGTCGTTGACAGTCCCCTCCGGGCGCTCGCGGACGGTGCCGGTGACGCGCAGCACGTACTCGCTGCGCACGTCGATGCTGCCGTCGATCACGCACTGGAGGATCCCCGTGTGGTCCCGCAGGTCCACGAAGGCGAGGTGCTCCCCGTGCTCGCGGCGCCGGCCCACCCAGCCGCACACCGCGATGCGCTGCCCGGCGTCCTCGATTCCGAGCGTGCCGCACAGCCGGTCCCTCAGTGACGTCGCGTCGATGCGCCGGGTCATCGTTCCTCCAGGAGAACCCGGCCCGTGGCGCCAGCCCGTTCGAGGACTGCCGCGCGGGACTCGGTGAGCTGCGTGCCGTCACGCAGATCGCGAATGGTAACGGACCCGGCGGCGGCCTCCGCGTCGCCGATGATCAAGGCGACCGGCGCCCCGGACCGGTCCGCCGCCTTCAGCTGGGCCTTCATGGACCGCGCGTCATACGAGCGCTCCGCGCGCAGGCCGCTGCGCCGCAGTGCGAGCACCAGGTCCCGTGCTGCGGTCCCGCCCGTGACGTCGACCACGAAGACCTCGGGGGCCTGCTCGGGGACGGCGAAGGTCCCCTCCGCGTCGCAGGCGAGGAGCAGCCGCTCGACCCCGCTGCCGAAGCCGATGCCCGAGGTCTTGGGTCCGCCGAGCAGCTCGACGAGCCCGTCGTAGCGCCCACCGCCGCCGATCGCGTCGTTCGCGCTGTCAAGCGACGTGCTGGCGAACTCGAAGATCGTCCTCGTGTAGTAGTCGAAGCCCCGGACGAGCCTGCGGTCGAGGGTCCATGCGATGCCCGCGGCGTCGAGCCCGTCGACCACCCTGGCGAAGTGCTCGGCACACGGCTGGCAGAGATGGTCCGTGAGCGCGGGTGCCGACTCGGTCGCGGCCCGGCACGCCGGCTGCTTGCAGTCGAGGACCCGCAGGGGGTTCTGCTCCCATCGCGGAGCGTGCTCGCCGCACAGCTCCGCGGCGTGCGCTGCGAGATGGCCCCTCAGCGCGTCGAGGTACGCCGGCCTGCAGGCCGCATCGCCCATCGAATTGATCTTGAGGGTCACCGCGCGCAGACCGAGCTGCGCGTAGAAGTCGCTCGCCAGGGCGATCACCTCGACGTCGATGTCCGGGTCGTCGGTGCCGAGCACCTCAACGCCGACCTGGTGGTGCTGGCGGTTGCGGCCGGCCTGGGGCTGCTCGTAGCGAAAGGCCGGCGTGAAGTACCAGACGCGCCACGGCACGGTCGGGCGGTGCTGCACGAAGGCGCGGACGATCGACGCCGTCCCCTCCGGACGCAGCGCGAGGCGTCGGCCGCTGCGGTCCTCGAACTCGTACATCTCCTTGCCGACGATCTCGGAACCCTCCCCGATGCCGCGGCGGAAGACCCTCGCTTCCTCGAAGATCGGCGTGTGGGCGAGTCCGAAGCCGAATCGCTCCGCGAGCATCGCGAACCGCGCCAGGAGCGCCTCCCAGCGCGCCGACGCGGGCGGCAGGACGTCGTACGTGCCTTTCGGGCTCCTCGGAGCCTCATCCGCCGGCGGCCGGCGCGACGAGTCGCTCATCCGGAGTGGCCCGGAAGCTGGCGGTAGGCGTCGAAGACGCCGTCGACATGCTTCAGCTGGGTCAGGACGCTCGCGAGGTGCGACGGGTCCGCCAGCTCGGCCTCGAAGTTCATCCGCACCATGCGGTCCGAGGTGCTGGTCGTGTGCGCCGTCAGGATGTTCAGGTGGTTCTCGGACATCACCGAGCTGACGTCCATCAGGAGCCGCGACCGGTCGAAGGCGCGAACCTCGATCGCGACGCGGAAGGCCATAGAGCTCGATGCGTCCCACTCGACCTCGATGAGACGGTCCTTCGACTTCGCGGCGAGCGCCGTGGCGTTGGAGCAGTCGGTCCGGTGCACCGAGACCCCCCTGCCCTGGGTCACGAACCCCATGATCTGGTCACCCGGCACCGGCGAGCAGCACCGGGCGAGGTGCACCATCACGTCGTCGAGGCCTTCGACGTAGATGCCGGCCCCCCGCTTGGGCCCCCGGTTGATCCTGGGGCCCCGGGTGACCGTCGTCGGCAGGGACTCGATCTCGCCGCCGTTGAGTTCGCGCTGGAGGCGCTGCACGACGGACTGGGCGGAGATCTGGCTCTCGCCGATGAGTGCCAGGAGCCCGTCGAGGTCGGTGACGTTCAGCTGGGTGACGATTTCGGAGAGCCCCGCCGAGCTCATGGAGGTCTGGATCGGCATCCCCGCGCGCCGCAGGGCCCGCATCAGCTCGTCCCGGCCGGTCTCGATCGCGTCCTCGCGCCGCTCACGCGAGAACCACTGGCGGATCTTCGCCCGGGCCCTCGTGGACTCGACGAATCCCATCCAGTCCCGGGACGGCCCGGCGGTCTCCGCCTTCGAGGTCAGGATCTCGACCACGTCCGCGGAGGTGAGCCGGGTCTCGAGCGGGACGAGGCGGCCGTTCACCTTCGCGCCCACGCACCGGTGCCCGACCTCGGTGTGCACCGCATAGGCGAAGTCCACCGGAGTGCTGTTCGCCACCAGCGCGATCACGCGGCCCTTCGGCGTGAACACGTAGACCTCATCCTGCTCCAGGTCGAGCTTGAGGGCCTCGAGGAACGCGACGGGGTCCGTCGTTTCCTGCTCGACGTCGGCCAGGCGCTGCATCCAGGCCAGCTCCGACGCGGACGCGTGCTCCTTGTACCCCCAGTGCGCGGCGATCCCGAACTCCGCTCGCCGGTGCATCTCCTGGGTCCTGATCTGCACCTCGATCGGCTTGCCCTGCGGACCGATGACGGTCGTGTGGAGCGACTGGTAGAGATTGAACTTCGGGGAGTTGATGTAGTCCTTGAACCGGCCCTGGACCGGGTGCCACAGCGCGTGCAGCGCGCCGAGGACCGTCCAGCAGTCGAGCTCCTTGGCGACGATGGCCCGCAGGCCGACGAGGTCGAAGATCTCGTCGAACTCCTTGCCGTTGACGACCATCTTCTCGTAGATGCTCCAGAGATGCTTCGGCCTCCCCGTGAGCTCGACCTCGATGCCGTTGCTCGCCAGCCGTGCGCGCAGCGCATCGGTCACCTCGGCCACGTACTGCTCGCGCTCTGGGGTCCGCGAGGCCACCATCTGCTCGATCTCCGCGTAGCGCTTCGGCTGGAGCGTCGCGAAGGCGAGGTCCTCCAGCTGCCACTTGACCTGCTGGACACCGAGCCGGTGCGCCAGGGGGGCGTAGACGTCGAGCGTCTCCTGGGCGGTCGACCGCTGCTTCGCCTCGGGCATCACCGAGAGGGTCCGCATGTTGTGGAGCCGGTCGGCGAGCTTGATGAGCAGCACCCGCCAGTCCGTCGCCATCGCGAGGAACATCTTGCGAATCGTGGCGGCCTGCTGGGCTTCCTTCGAGTCGAATTCGAGCCGGTCGAGCTTCGTCACGCCGTCCACGACGCGCGCCACGATCGGCCCGAACTGCGCCTCGACGTGGGCGAGGCTCATGCCGGTGTCCTCCACGGCGTCGTGCAGCAGGGCACTGGCGACCGTCGGGGCGTCGAGCCCGAGATCGGCGACCGTCAGTGCGACGGCGATCGGGTGGGTGACGTAGTCCTCGCCGGACTTGCGGAACTGGCCGCGATGCGCCAATTCCGCTGCGAACGCAGCCGCCACGATCGAGGAGCTGTCCTCCCCGGGCCGGTGGGTCTCGAACGACTCGAGTACGGGCGCGAGCATCTCGGCGACGCTTGCCTCGTCGCCCTGGACCGCAGGTGTCGTGGTGGCGGAGGACGCCATCACGCCATGCTACCGACCGGGTTCAGCGCTTCTTCTGCTTGCGGGGCTTCGGAGCGATCACCGGTGCCTGGGATTGCGACCCCAGCGTCGACGTCGACACGGTGCGCGTGGCAGTCGCGACCGGTCCGCGGCTCGACCCGCCGGTGTTCGCAGCGGGCGCGGACAGCGACATCCTCGCCGCCTCCTGGGGGCTCATCGTCACCGCCGCCTTCTGTCCCTTGGCGGTCAGTCGGTTGCGCACGGCGACGTACTTGTGCTCGCGCTCCTTCAGCATCGCCAGAAGCGGCGCCGCGATGAAGATCGAGGAGTACGCACCCGAGAGCAGCCCGACGGTCAGCGCGACGCCGTAGCTCTGCAGCGTCACCGCGCCGAGCAGTTCCGCGCCGACGAGCAGGACGGAAAGCACGGGCAGGATCGCGACCAACGAGGTGTTGATCGACCTCGCGAGGGTCTGGTTCATCGAGAGGTTGACCATCGCGGAGTACGTCATCCGCCCCGAGGCGGCAAACGGCTTCGTGTTGTCACGGACACGGTCGAACACCACGACGGTGTCGTAGAGCGAGTAGCCGAGGATCGTGAGCACGGCCACGACGGTGTCCGGGGTCACCTGGAACCCGAATATCGCGTAGATCCCGACCGTGACCAGGAGGTCGTGGACCATCGCGAGGAAGGCAGCGAGCGCCATCTTCGGCTCGAAGCGGAACGAGATGTACAAGATCACCGCGAGGAAGAACGCGAGCAGGGCGAGGAGGGCGCGTTCGGTCACCTGCCCGCCCCACGTCGGTCCAACCGTGGACGACGACACGTTGTTCGGCACCGTGTTGCCGAGCTTCGCGAGCGCGGCGATCACGTTCGCCGAGATCTTCGCCTGGTCGGCCTTGGACAGCGAGTTGAGATCGGCTTCAACGAGCAGGGTCTTGCCGCCGAGGATCTCGACGGTGGGCTGCGTCAGTCCGGCTGCGGTCACGGCGCTGACGGCCTCGGACTGGGACACCCCGGGTGCCAGGACCTGCCAGCTGGACCCGCCCTTGAAGTCGATGCCGAGGTTGAGTCCCCGGAAACCGAGAGCCACGAGCCCGGCGATGATGATCACGGCGGAGATCGTGAACCAGGTCCGGCGACGCCCGACGAAGTCGAACGTGGTGAGGCCCCGGTAGAGGCGGCTCCCTGCATTCACGTGCGAACGCTGCTCGGGCGTCACCTCCGTCTCAAGGGTCACTTCCTCCTCGAGCTCGTTGAAGTCCATCGAGTCGGTCATGCCGGCGCTCCCACTGCGAGGCCCTTCGCGATCCCGAAGCCGCGCATCGAGGTCAGCGACTCGTTCCTGCCGAGCAGGACGACGGTCGGGCGCGTGAAGAACCAGGTGACGAAGAGGTCAAGGATCGTCGAGAGTCCGAGGAAGAACGCGAACCCCTTCACGTCACCGACCGCGATGAAGTAGAGCAGGACCGCCGCGAGCAGCGACACCGTGTCGGCAGCGACCACGGTGCGCCAGGCGGAAGCGAACCCGCGGTCGAGCGATGTCCGCACCGTTCTGCCGGATCTCGTCTCGTCCTTCAACCGTTCGAAGTAGACGATGTAGCTGTCGACGGTGATGCCGATCGACACGATCAACCCAGTGATCCCCGCGAGGTCGAAGCTCGGAGCCACGGAGGTCTGGCCCAGCGCCGAGATGAGCGCCCAGAGGAACGCAGCGGTGACCGCGAGGCCGAGCACGACGACGAGCCCCAGGAGCCGGTAGTAGAGAATCACGTAGAGCAGCACGAGGAAGAGGCCGGCGAGGCCGGCGGCGAGGCCCGCCACGAGTGCCGAGTGGCCGAGGGTCGGCGAGACGGTCTCGGACGTGAGAATCGTGAGGGGCACCGGCAGGGAGCCGTAGTTGAGGGCGATGGCCAGGGTGTTCGCGCTCGCCTGGGTCAGGGACCCGGAGATCTGCACCTGGCCCTGGAACGAGGTCCACGATGTCTGTGTCGGCTGGATGATCGGGGCGGACACGACGACCCCGTCGAGGTCGATCCCGAGGTACTGGTGGAAGAGCGACTTCGTGAGCGAGTCCCACGCTGCGGATCCCGAGGACGTCAGGGTGCAGTTGACGACCCACTGGCCGGTCTGGTCCTGCTCGGCGACAGCCGAGTGCACAGCGGTGCCCGTGAGCTCCGCCGGCCCGAGGAAGTACCGCTCGCTCCCCGAGCCTGGCGCGCCGGGCAGGAGGACCTCAGCGTGCTGGTTGTCATTGAGCGGCTTCGTCGACGGGTAGACGTCGTACTGGGGGTCCGGCGGGATGTTGTTGGAGGTGTAGCCCTGCACGGTGTTCGGGGCCTGCTGCACGTTGATGTTGGCCGCTGTCAGCTCGTAGGCCGAGTTGCACGCAGGGAGGTTGAGGGGGTTTGCGGGGGCATTCTTGGCCGTCGGCGTGGTGTAGGCGTTGGCGAAGCACTCGACGGGTCGGAAGTAGAGCTGCGCGGTGGTCACGAGCTCCGCGGCCAGCGCCCTGCCGTTGTTCACGCCGGGGACCGACACGACGATCTGATTGCCCTGGGTCTGGACGGTCGCGCCAGAGACACCCAGTCCATCGACCCGGTTGCTCAGGATCGCGACGGTCTGGTCGAGCTCAGCGTTCGAGACCTTGTGTGAGGGCACGAGCACGAGGGAGGTGCCTCCTGCGAGGTCGAGACCGAGCTTCGGCGACCAGCCGGCAGCAAGGGTCGCGATCAGGGATCCGAACGCGATCACGAGAACCAGCAGGAGGCTGACGATGAGCCCTCGACGGCTCCTGCCGCCGAGAGGAGCGGGACTCACGGCTGATCAGTCTCCCCGTCAGGTGCGTCGCCATCGACTCCGGAGTGCTCATCGGGCGCCGAATCCGGCTGGATCTTGCGTCCGATCGCCTGGCGGAGGAAGACGAGCTCGGTGCCATTCCCGGTCGAGATCGTGACGCGGTCGCCGTCCTCGGAGACGATCGTCCCCACGAGGCCGCCGATGGTCGCGATCTCGTCGCCCACCTCGGCCGCCTTCACCTGGGCGCGCGCCGCCTTCTGCTTCTGCGCGCGGGGACGGAGCACGAAGAAGTAGAAGACTCCGATCAGCACGGCGATGATCAGCAGCGGCAGCGTGCTCGTCGACTTCGACTTCGTGGCCGCGACGAGACCCGCCGTCAGCAGTTCGGACATCTGTTCCTCCCGGATGGACCTTGAGAACCCTAGCCGAGCATGGTCCACTCCCCGGGGCCAGGGCTAGAGCAGTCGGCCATTCGGCTTCGCCACGCCGAGGTGGCTGAAGGCTCGCTCCGTCGCCACGCGCCCCCTCGGGGTGCGCAGCAGCAGTCCCTGCCGGATGAGGTAGGGCTCGTAGGCCTCCTCGACGGTCTCGGTCTCCTCGCCGACCGCGTGAGCCAGTGTCGTCAGCCCGACGGGGTTGCCGCCGAAGCGCACGGCGAGTACCTCAAGGATCGAACGATCGACCTTGTCGAGCCCGAGCTCGTCGATGCCGAACAGCGCGAGGCCCTCGGCGGCCACCTCGCGGGTGACGTCGCCGCGGGCGCGCACCTCGGCGACGTCGCGCACCCGGCGCAGCAGCCGGTTGGCGATCCTCGGCGTCCCGCGGCTGCGCTTCGCGATCTCCTCGGCACCCCCCTCGGTGACCGAGATCCCAAGCAGCGCCGCGGACCGGACCACGATCCGCTCGAGATCGGCGGGGTCATAGAGATCGAGGCGACCAACGAATCCGAACCGGTCCCGCAGGGGCGCGGCGACGAGACCGGTCCGCGTCGTTGCACCGACGAGCGTGAACCGGGGAAGGTCCAGCCTGATCGACCGCGCGGTCGGGCCCTTGCCGAGGAGCACGTCGAGCTGGCCGTCCTCCATCGCGGGGTAGAGGGTCTCCTCCACCGACCGCGCCAGTCGGTGGATCTCATCGATGAAGAGGACGTCACCCTCCTGGAGGTCCGTCAGCGTCGCGGCGAGGTCACCTGCCCGCGCGAGGATCGGACCCGACGTGATCCGAAGTCCGACGCCCATCTCCTGGGCGACGATGCCCGCCAGGGTCGTCTTGCCGAGTCCCGGCGGTCCTGCGAAGAGGAGGTGGTCAGAGGGGTGCCCCCTGCGTCGGGCTGCCTCGAGGACGATCGACAGGTGGCCGACCAGGTCCGGCTGTCCCACGAACTCGGCGAGCGTGCGCGGGCGCAGGCCGACCTCGTCGGCCTCCTCGGGGGCGACGACCACCGGATCGAGTGGACGGGGATCCTCCGCGCCCCCGACGTCAAGGAGCTCCTTGCGCGCGGGCGTCATCGTCGCGACAGCGCCCTGAGCGCCTGGCGGAGCGCATCTTCCACGGTCCCAGTGTCATCGATGGCCTCGAGCGCCCGGCGGACCTCCTCGGGTCCGTAGCCGAGCTCTCCGAGCGCCGCGCGCACCTCGACCCGCACGGGCGGCTGCCCGCGCTCCTCGGTCGCGGCGTCGGGCAGCGCGAGCCTTCCGCGCAGCTCGAGCAGCAGCCGCGCGGCGGTCTTCCGACCGACACCCGGCACGACGCAGAGTGCGTCGAGGTCCTCGGCGGCGAGCGCGCTGGCGAGGGCATCGGGGCCGAGGGTCCCGAGGATTGCCTGGGCGAGCCCGGGACCGACCCCCTGCGCCGCGATGAGCGCCTCGAAGCAGTCCCGCTCACGCGGGTCCAGGAATCCGTAGAGCACGATCGCGTCCTCGCGCACGTGCGTGTGGACCGCGAGCTCGGCATCCCGACCCGGCTCAAGCTGGGTGAGCGTCCTCGGCGTTACCGCGACGCGGTAGCCGACGCCGTGCACGTCGACGATGACCGTGCCGTCCAGCAGCCTGCTCGCGACTTGACCACGCAGCGAACCGATCATCGTGCCGATTCCGCCGCGCGCACCGCCCCGCGAAGCCCGGCGCCGATCAGGTGGCACACGCCGAGTGCCAGGGCGTCCGCGGCATCCGGCGACGAGGGCGGGCCCGCGAGGCCGCACTGCCGGGCGACCATCTCTTGCACCTGCATCTTCGTCGCTGATCCGTAGCCCGCGACGGCGAGCTTGACCTCGTTGGAGGTGTACTGCGCGACCTCGCAACCGCGCTCGGCCGCGCACGCCAGCGCGATGCCGCTCGCCTGAGCCACGCCCGTCGCCGTGCGGCGGTTGGTCTGGAAGAACACCCGCTCGACGACGACGGTCCCCGGCTCGTACTGGGCCATCAGCGAGCGCAACTCCCGCGACAGCTCGAACAGCCGGATCTCGATCGGATCATCGGGATCTGTCTCGATGGTTCCGGCCGCGTGCGCCGTGCAGTTCGTGGCGCCGGGCGCCCTCGTGACCACCCCGTAGCCGCATCGAGTCAGGCCGGGGTCGATCCCTAGGACGAACATGTGTTCGATTGTAGCGAGATCGCCCGACCCGCCCGGTGATCCGGGTCAGCCCTCGTAGGAAGCGAGGATCTGCTCGGGGATGTCGAAGTTCGCGTGGACGTTCTGGACGTCGTCGTGGTCGTCGATGGCGTCCATCAACCGGAGCACCCGCTTGGCCTCGCCCTCGTCGGAGATCTCGATGGTCGTCGTCGGCAGCATGGTGAGCTCCGCGTTCTTGACCTTGACGCCAGCCGCCTCGAGCGCGTCCTTGACAGCGTTCAGGTCTCCGGGCGCCGTCGTGACGGAGAAGCCGTCGGGGTCGGCCTGCAGGTCCTCGGCACCCGCGTCGGTGACCAGCTCCATCAGCTTGTCCTCGTCTATGTCGTGCGTCACCTCGATCGACCCCTTGCGCTCGAACTGCCACGCCACGGCACCGGGTTCGGCCATTGACCCGCCGCTCTTGCTGAACAGGTGGCGCATCTCCGCACCCGTGCGGTTCCTGTTGTCGCTCAGGCACTCGACGAGCACGGCCACGCCGCCGGGCGCATAGCCCTCGTACGTCACGGATTCGTACCGGACCCCCTCGAGCTCGCCGGTCCCGCGCTTGATGGCGCGCTCGATCGTGTCGAGGGGGACCGAGCCGTCCCGGGCCTTCTGGTACATGGTCCGCAGGTTCGCGTTCGTGTTGACGTCGCCGCCGCCCTCGCGCGCCGCGACCTCGACCTGGCGGATCAGTTTCGCGAAGAGCTTCGCTCGGGCCGCGTCCTGCGCGCCCTTGCGATGCTTGGTCGTGGCCCACTTCGAGTGGCCGGACATTTCAACCTCCTGGACGGTGACGCACGATTCTACTTGGGCACGGGCGCTGCCCCGGAGGCCGCCATCTCCAGGAAGAGTCGGTGCAGGGTCCTGTCCGAAGTGAGTTCAGGGTGGAACGACGCACCGAGCACCGGCCCCTGTTTCACGACGACGGCATGCGGACCATCACCCATGTCGAGCGCGCTGAGGACCTGCACACCCTCCCCCACCTGCGTGATCCGCGGCGCCCGGATGAAGACGGCCGGTACCGGACCCACTCCCTCCAGCTCGCACATGGTCTCGAACGACGCGACCTGCCTGCCGTAGCCGTTTCGTCGGATCGTGACGTCCAGCAGGCCGAACCCATGCTGGCCCTCGCGCCCGTCGGTGATGGAGGAGGCGAGCAGAACCAGCCCCGCGCACGTCCCGAATGCCGGCATGCCATCGTGCAGTCTCGTGTACAGCTCGCCGTCGAGGCCGGTCGTGCGCAGGAGGTGGGCGATGGTCGTCGACTCGCCGCCCGGAAGGATCAGCGCGTCGACGTCGTCGAGCTCCGCGAGCGAGCGCACGGTGTGCGCCTCGACGCCGAGCTCGCGCAGCGCATTCCGGTGCTCCGCGACATCGCCCTGGAGGGCGAGGACGCCGATCCGCATGGCTACCAGCCGCGAGAGGAGAGTCGCTCGGTGGTGTCCGAGATCTGCTCGCCGCGCATCGCGGACCCGAGGCCGGTCGACACCTTCGCTACCAGGGCCGGATCGTCGAAGTGGGTGGTCGCCTCGACGATCGCGCGGGCCATCCGCTCGGGGTCCGAGCTCTTGAAGATGCCCGATCCGACGAAGACCGCCTCGGCACCGAGCTGGCGCACGAGGGCGGCATCCGCTGGGGTGGCGATCCCACCGGCGCAGAAGAGCGGCACCGGGAGTCGGCCAAGCTGCGCGACCTCCTGGACGAGCTGGAGGGGGGCCTGAAGCTCCTTCGCCGCGGCGAAGATCTCGGCGCTGTCGAGGTTCGAGAGCCACCTGATGGCGCCCAGGATGTCGCGGAGGTGCCGGACGGCCTCGACGATGTTTCCCGTTCCCGCCTCGCCCTTCGAGCGGATCATGCACGCGCCCTCGCTTATGCGCCGCAGTGCCTCGCCGAGGTTCGTTGCCCCGCAGACGAAGGGGACCGTGAACGCCCACTTGTCGATGTGGTGGGACTCGTCCGCGGGCGTCAGCACCTCGGATTCGTCGACGTAGTCGACACCGAGCGACTCGAGGACTTGGGCCTCTGCGAAATGGCCGATGCGCGCCTTCGCCATCACGGGGATCGTCACGGTCTCCTGGATGCCCCGGATCATCTCGGGATCGCTCATCCGCGCCACCCCGCCGTCGCGCCGGATGTCCGAGGGCACGCGCTCGAGCGCCATCACCGCGACGGCTCCTGCGTCCTCGGCGACCTTCGCCTGCTCGGGGGTCACGACATCCATGATCACCCCGCCGCGAAGCATGTCGGCCAGTCCCCGCTTGACGTTCGTGCTCCCGTAGACGCGCTCTTCGGAGGTGTATCCCATGTCCAGATCCTACCGGGGGCTGGTCACCACTCCGCGAGGGCCTGGGCCCGCACCCGCGTTGCGTCGAGCTCGCCGGGGACGTCGCCCTCCCCCCGGGCGTGGGGTCAAACCACAGCCACCGCGTCCGTGAGAAGCGATTTGATGCGAACAGCGAGGACGGACTCGGCGCGGCGCGCTCCAGACAACGCTCCAGCGCGCTCGCGATACCGACCGGATAGCGCACCGCGCACGCTGCGACCTCATCGGCCCGCATGAGCCTCCCCCTGCCGGCAAGTCGGTGTCGAAACGCGTCGTTCGCGAGGAATCCGGGGAGCGTCGCGGCGAGGGTCCCCCGGCGAACCGCGTCGAGGCGAAGGTGCGCGAGCCCGTGCGCGATGACCCCCTCGAGCTCGATGAGATCCAGGGTGTCGAGCAGTCCCGTCGTGACGACCATGACCGCTCCCGTCGGCGTTGCGACCATCGCGAGGTTCACCCGCTCGTCCTTGACGGCGAACAGCGGCGGGTGGGCCACACCGAAGGTGGCGCACAGGCCATCCACGAGGTTCTCGACCCGTGGCGCCGATCCCTGGGGGATCCTGTAGGCGCCGAGCAGTCGTTCGACGTGCGCGGGCGCCGCAAGGAGGCCGGCCGCGGTCAGGGCGCCGCCGAGGACGATCGAAGCTGCGAAGCAGACCAGGCCGACCACCGGCAAGCCGATGGCGATGAGGACGACCGCAACGATCGCGCCGATTGCCGCGATGACGAGGATCGGGAGCGCGGGCACAAGGAGCGCGACCTTGCGGTTATCGGCGCGCTCCTCGTCCGTCACCGTGTAGCCGCCTTGCCAGCTCGTCGATGTCACCTGCTCACCGGTCGTCACGTTCGAAGGCTACTTCGCCCCAGCCGCTGCGAAGCGATCGACGGCCTCCGCATACGCCTCGACGAGCCGGTCCACGAGGGCGGGGATCGACCACGCAGCGGCGTGCGCACGGGCCGCGTCGAGCGCGCCGCTCCCCGGCGGGTCCGCAAGCAGCTGATCGAGTGCTGCGGCGAGCGCGGTTACGTCGCCGGGAGGCACCAACATGGCATGGCCCGCAGTTGCCTCGCGGTAGCCGGGGATGTCCGACGCGATGACGGCCGTGCCGGCCGCCATCCCCTCGAGCGGCACGAGGCCGAAGCTCTCGCCCCCGAGCGACGGGACGCAGAGGATGTCAGCACCCGACAGCCTCGCGAACTTCTCGTCGTCGTCCACGGCCCCGAGCCATTCGATTCGCTCATCCGAGCCGTGCCGCCGACGCAGCTCGTCAGTCTCGGGCCCGTCGCCGACAACCCAGCAGCGAAGGGGACGATCGACCAGCGCGAGGGCTTCCAGCAGCACCCTGAGACCCTTACGGGGCTCGTGTCGCCCGACGAACAGGATCGTCGGATCCGTCGACGGCGCAGGCGCGGCCCCACGGATGCGATCGACCTCGAAGCCGTTGAATAGGACGCTCGAGTCGATGCCAGCAGCAGCGTGGATCGTCTCTGCCGCGACGTTGCTGACCGCAGTCGAGACATCGATCCCGCGGGAGAGCCGGTGGATCAAGGGCCGACCCACGACGTACGCCGGTCCTCCCCCGCCGCGGTGGAACGTGGCGACTGTCGGCGCGCGGTGCTGGTGCAGGACCGCGTACGCCGCGACCGGTGCGAATGGCTCGTGCACGTGGACCACGCCGTCGCGCATCGAGGCCGCGCGGCCCGCGAACACCTGCGCGGCACGCCACGAGAGCGTCACCGGCGCGCGCGAGCCGTTCGCCGGGATCGGCAGGATCGCTCCCCTTGCGACGTGGACGACGCCTGCAGCCACGAGCGACATGTCGGCAGCGCCCGGCGAGCAGACTGCGACCTCGATGCCCCGATGAGCGAGCTCCCTGGCAGTGGCGGCCACCTGGGACTGCACGCCACCGGGCACGCTCAGCGCGTACGGGCTCACGAGCAGCACCCTCGCGGGCGGACGGCTCACGCGGCCCCGGGCCAGTTGCTCTGGAGGACATGCCACTGCTCGGGGGCCCGCCTGATGAGCCACCCCAACTCGTGTGCCACGTCCTGGGTGACGCGGGCGACGTCCTCGCGCAGGCGGCCCTTGCGGGACGTGTCGATCGGCGGCGTGACCACCACGTGGTGGTCACGCCCCGGCCCGCTGTAGACCGCGGCGCACACGAGGACCGCCCCGCTTCGAAGCGCGAGCGTCGCCGGTCCGGCCGGCATGGTCGTCGCGGCACCGAGCAGATCGACGCCGATCCCGTTGCGCTGCAGGTCCCGGTCGCACAGGAGGCCGACCGTGCCGCCATCTCGCAGCACCCTGGCGACCGCGCTGCCGGCCGCGTCGTCGAGCGGTATCACCGACAGGCCGATCGCCTCTCGCTTCGAGACGAACCATTCGAAGAGGTCAGGCGGCTCGAGGCGCTCGACGACCGCCGTCATCGGCCACCCGACATCCGCAAGGAACATCGCGCCCCACTCCCAGCTTCCGACGTGCGGGAGTGCGACGATCACGCCGCGTCCGGAGTGCACGGCGTCACGGAGGTGGTGCTCCCCCTCGCTGAACCGCAGGCGCGCGGTGACATCCGCCGGACGCATCGCGGGGAGCTTCGCGCCCTCGCCCCAGTACCTGCCGTACGAGCGCAGCGCCCGGTGCAGGTACCGGTCGAGCAGGTCCTCGTCGACGTCGACCCCCGTCGCGCCGACGAGCACCTGGCGGATGTTCTCGCGCAGATCGGAGCGCTTCCAACCAGGGAGGTGCGAGATCCCCTCGGCGATCGTCGAGGCGGCAGCCACGTCGACGCGCTCGGGCAGCCGCTCGAGGACGGAGCCCAGGGATCGAAAGAGCCAGTAGCGGAACCGGAGGTTCACGCGTCGGGCGAATGCGAGCGACCGGACCGCCGGTGCTCACGCGCGGCCCGACGATCCTGGGCGCGGTTGCGTGCCTCGGTGCGCACGGTGCGCCACCGGGCGACCGCCGCGTACGACCGGTCCTGCATCCGAGCGCCCGAGCCGACCGGTCGGCGCACGAACGACCGGGGACGTGAGGAGATCGCCTTGTCGGGACGACCTGCTGCCACCCAGATCCTGCGGAACCGACCGATTGCGGTGGCCGTCGTCGCACCCAGAAGGACCCACAGCACCGGGACGAAGATCGCGGGAGAGAGCAGTGCGATACCGAGCAGGATCATGCGCTCGGCGCGCTCCATGAGCCCGCCCTTCGCGGGGATCCCGAGCGATTCCGCCTTCGCACGCTCGTACGAGATCACGAACGTGACACCCAGAATCGCGAGCGGCAGCACCGCGAGGTGCCCCTCGCCCTGCGAGATGAGATACCACGATGCGCCGCCCATCAGCAGCGCATCGGAGACCCGGTCCGTGACCGAGTCGAAGAACGCCCCTCGGATCGAAGTCGTCCCCGCGGCCTTTGCGGTCGCGCCGTCGAACAGGTCGTGCGCGCCCGTCAGGATCAGCAGCACGATCGCCAGCGGGAACATCCCCACGGCGATGGCCACGGCCGTGGCGGAGGCCGAGATCAGCCCGGTCGCGGTGAGGACATCGGCCGTGATCCCCGCGCGCTGCAAGGCGCGGCCCACAGGCTCGGTCCTCCTGTCGACGGCCTTTCGGAACCGTCCGTCAAACATCGTTCCTCCCTGCCCGCCGGAGGAGTCCGGCCGGGTAGTCCCGCGTCAGCAGTTGGCTCATTGTATCGGACCGATAGGGCGGTGCCGAGAACCACCGTTCCTGGTCCGTGAAACTCGGTGCCAGTCACGCTCGCGCCCAGCGGTCAGCCAAGCGCCAGGAACGCCTCGTGGAGCTTTTCGTACGCGACCTCGAGGGGCTCGGGGATGACCCTGGTCTCGGCGACCGCGGTCATGAAGTTGGTATCTCCGCTCCACCTGGGCAGGATGTGCAGATGCAGATGGGCGGGGATGCCCGCTCCTGCGGCCCGGCCGAGGTTTGCCCCGAGGTTCATACCGTCCGGTTGGTACGCCGCCTCCACCGCCGCGATGGCCGTCGTCGTCGTCGCCCAGAGCGATGCGGACTCGCTCTCTGTCAACTCCTGCACCGAAGCGACGTGCCGCCGGGGCAACGCGAGGATGTGGCCCGAGCCGTAGGGGAAAGCATTCAGCACCACGAACGACTCGTCCGCCTCGTACACGACGCCGGTCGAGGGATCCGATGGCTCCGCTGCGAGCCTGCAGAACACGCATGCGGCGTCGGCGCCCGATCGCTCGGCTGCCGTCGAGCTCTCCACGTACTGGATCCGCCAGGCCGCGTAGAGCCGCTCGAGCGGCATCAGGCGGTCGCGGCTTCGGGCGAGGAGTGCTGCGCGACCTCGAGGACAACCTCGCTGCAGAATGCGGCGACGTCGACGCCCCGAACGGGGTCGTTGCTCCCTCGCCGGTTCACGCCCACCGTCGCGTTGGCGACGTCGTCGTCGCCAACGACGAGGATGTACGGGATCTTCTCCATCTTCGCCTTGCGGATCCGCGAGCCGAGCGGCTCACCGGCTTCCTCGGCCAATCCGCGGAGACCCGCTTCGCGGAGCGTGTCGGCCACCGCTCGCGCGTAGTCCTCGTGATCGCCTCGAACCGGCAGCACGCGGAACTGCTCGGGCATCAGCCAAGTGGGAAGCGCCCCCGCGTAGTGCTCGATCATGAGCGCCATGAACCGCTCGACCGAGCCGAACAGGGCCCGATGGATCATGATCGGGACGTGCCGCTGGTTGTCGGCGCCGATGTAGCTGAGCTCGAACCGCTGCGGGGTCTGGAAGTCGAGCTGAATCGTCGAGAGCTGGTGGGTCCGGCCGATCGCGTCCTTCGCCTGCACGGAGATCTTGGGTCCGTAGAACGCCCCGCCGCCCGGATCGTCGACGAGCTCGAGCCCCTCTGCCGTGCCCACCTCGCGCAGGGTGTCCTCCGCCTCCGCCCACTCCTCGACGGTGCCGACGGCCTTGCCCTCCGGTCTCGTGGAGAGCTCGAGGTAGAAGTCCTGGAGCCCGAAGGCGCGCAGCAGGTCCAGGACGAAGGAGAGGGTCCTCGTGAGTTCGACGCGCATCTGGTCTCGCCTGCAGAACAGGTGCGCGTCGTCCTGGGTCATCCCGCGCACGCGTGTCAGGCCGTGGACAACGCCCGACAACTCGTAGCGGTAGACGGTCCCGAACTCGAAGAGCCGCATGGGGAGGTCCCGGTAGCTGCGCTGGCGTGACCGGTAGATGAGCGCGTGGAACGGGCAGTTCATGGGCTTGAGGTAGTACTGCTGTCCGCCATCGAGCTCCATGGGCGGATACATGCCCTCGGCGAACCACTGGAGGTGCCCGGAAGTCTCGAAGAGGTCCTTCTTCGTGATGTGCGGGCTGTTCACGAACTGGTAGTCCGCAGCGACGTGTCGCTCGCGCGAGTAGTCCTCGATCAGCTTGCGGATGAGGCCGCCCTTGGGGTGGAAGACCGCCAGTCCGGGTCCGATCTCCTCAGGAAAGCTGAACAGGTCCATCTCCTGGCCGAGCCTGCGGTGGTCTCGGCGCTCGGCCTCGACAAGTCGCTCAAGGTGTTCGGCGAGCGCCTCCTCTGTCTCGAAGGCGGTGCCGTAGATGCGCTGGAGCTGGGGGCGGTGCTCGTCCCCGCGCCAGTACGCGCCGGCGACCCGCATGAGCTTGAAGTGTCCCAGCCTCGAGGTCGACGGGACGTGGGGCCCGCGGCACAGGTCGGTGAACGCGTCAGTGTTGCGGTAGCTCGTGACGACGCCGGGTCGGTCCGGGTCAGCATCGACCTCGTCGGTCCCAGCGGCAACGGCCTCGATGATCTCGGTCTTGAACGGCTGGTCGTTGAAGAGATCGAGCCCCTCGGAGACCGAGTGCTCGTGGCGGATGAAGGGCTGGTCCTCTGCGACGATCTCGCGCATCGCGGCGTCGATGCGGGTGAGGTCGTCGTCGCTGAAGTGCTCACCGCCGGGTAGCTCGAAGTCGTAGTAGAAGCCGTCCGCGATCACCGGTCCGATTGCGTAGTGGGCGCCCGGCCACAGGCGCAGGACGGCCTGGGCCAGCACGTGCGCGGTCGAGTGGCGGAGCACGTCGCGACCTTCGGGGGTCGTCGGCGTGAGGAGCCGGACCTCACTGCCGTCCCGAAGCTCGCCAGACAGGTCGACGGGCTGCCCGTCGCACTCGGCGGCCAGGACCGCCTTCGCCAGCCGGGGGCCGATCGACGAGGCGAGATCGGCGTAGGTCGAGCCCTGTGGCATCTCCTTGGTGGCGCCGTCTGGCAGCCTGATCGTGACCGTTGCGGGCATCTCGCCTTCCTTGTCGCGGTGTTACAGGCTAACGCCGAGGAGCGCGAGCGCCGCGCCGAGGTCGATCCCCTCGACCGCCTCGTCGATCACGCTGATCGCCCGAGGGGTGTCGAGGTCGTCGTCGATCGCGTCGCGCACCGCCTCGAGGAGCGAGGTGCCGTCGGCAGCCCCGCTGCGCCCCTGGTACGTCTCGTAGCGGATGAGGGCATCGTCGAGGTCCGCATCGGTCCAGTCCCAGTCGTGTCGATAGTGGTGCGCGAGCATCGCCAGCCGGACCGCCCCCGCGGGGGCGAGCTCCATCAGGTCGGAGACGAAGACGAGGTTGCCGAGCGACTTGGACATCTTCGTGCCGCCCAGGCCGACGAGGCCGATGTGGACCCAGTGCCGCACGAACTGCTGGTGCGTCACCGACTCTGACTGCGCCGCCTCGCACTCGTGGTGCGGGAAGACGAGGTCACGCCCGCCGCCGTGGATGTCGACCGTCTCGCCGAGCTCGCGCAGCGCGAGTGCCGAGCACTCGATGTGCCAACCGGGCCTTCCGGGGCCCCAGCGCGACTCCCATGCAGGCTCGTCGGGAAGCGACGGCTGCCAGAGCACGAAGTCGAGCGGGTCGAGCTTGTTCGGGTCATCCGGGTTGCCGCCATGCTCCCGCGCGAGCAGCAGCATCTGGTCGCGGTCGTAGTGGCTCAGCGAACCGAAGGGCGTGTAGCTCGACACGCGGAAGTAGATCGACCCGCCCGACTCGTAGGCGACCCCTTCGTCCAGCGCCCTGCCGATTAGCGAGAGGATTTCGGGGATCGCGGACGTGGCGCGCGGCTCCGCGTACACGGGCAGGATCCCGAGCGCGTCCATGTCCCGATCGAAACGTGCGATCTCCTGCGCGGC
This sequence comes from uncultured Acidimicrobiaceae bacterium, assembly GCA_963841965.1. Lineage (GTDB taxonomy): Bacteria > Actinomycetota > Acidimicrobiia > Acidimicrobiales > RAAP-2 > Palsa-459. Next base: position 335,138 of record CAWJES010000001.1, read on the forward strand.
GAGATCGAGGTAGTGGACGCCAAGCTCGCGTGCCTTTCGCAGGATGTCATCGTCGACGTCGGTGACGTTGCGCACGCATCGGGTCTCGTGCCCAGCGTCGCGCAACCGGCGCTGAAGGAGGTCGAAGGTCAGGTACACCGCAGCATGGCCGAGGTGCGCCGAGTCGTACGGGGTGATCCCGCACGAGTACAGCGTGACCAGTGGACCGGCCTCCAGCTCGCAGACCGCCTGACGCTTCGTGTCGTAGAGGCGCACAGGCTCAGATGCCGGCCATCCGCAGCGTCGAGTGCGCCTTGTGCCGGATGTTCAGGGTGATGCACACGGCGGTGAACGCCTCGATCGCCGAGGCCTGGGACAGGCTGCCGACCTCGAGCGCGCGCAGGCCCGCGAGTGTGTCGATGAACGCGCAGGTCTCGGTCCGGGCGTCGGGATCGTCGCCGCAGACGAGCACGTCGGCCTCGAGGCCGCTCGAGAGGTCCTCCATCTGGGCGGCCGGCAGGTGGTGGAACGCGGCGGTGACACGGCTGCCCGGCACGGCAGCCTGCAGCTGCCCGGCCATCGAACCTCTCGGCGGATAGACGGCGAGCATCTCGCGGCCCTCCTTCACCAGCGCGTTCGCCATGGAGATGATCACCTTCCCGGCGAGCTGGCCACGCAAGGGTCGCATCGTCGCGATGAGTGCATCCCAGGGCGTCGCGGCCACGATCAGGCCGGCCCCGGCAGCGTCCTCGTTCCCCGCCCCCACCGTGGAGACGCCGTACAGCTCGGCGAGTTCAGCCGCCACAGCCTTCGCCCGGGCCTCGTCCCTCGATCCCAGCAACACCTCGTGGCCCGCGCTCGCCGCCCGGACCGCGAGCCCCCTGCCCGCCGGTCCCGTCCCTCCGATGATTCCAATCTGCATGGTTCAACCCTGCCACAGACGCCCAGACGTTTGAGACGGTGCGAAGTAGTTTGTTCCCGTGGCACTCCTCGAGGGCAAGCGACTCCTGATCACGGGCGTGCTCACGTCGGACTCCCTCGCCTATGCGGTCGCGCGGCGCGCACTCGAGGAGGGGGCCGAGATCGCGCTGTCAGGGGCGGGCCGCGGCCTCCCTCTGACGAGGCGCACGGCACGCCGCCTCGGCGATGTCGGGGAGGTCCTGGAGCTGGACGTCACGGACCCGACGCAGCTCGAGGCCGCACGCGATGCGCTCCAGGCTCGATTCGGGAGGCTCGACGGGGTCCTGCACGCGATCGGCTTCGCCCCTGCGGACTGCCTCGGCTCGGGGATGCTCAAGGCGAGCGCCGCCGACGTCGCGACGGCGATGGAGATCTCGACGTACTCGCTGGCCGCTCTCGTGCGGGCGATGCTCCCGCTCCTCGAAGTCGCCGGTGCCGACGGTGGCGCGTCGGTCGTCGGGCTCGACTTCGACGCCACGCGCGCCTGGCCCGTGTACGACTGGATGGGCGTCGCGAAGGCTGGCCTCGAGTCGCTCACGAGGTACCTCGCGCGCGAGCTCGGTCCAAAGGGAATCCGCGTGAATCTCGTAGCCTCGGGCCCGGTGCGGACGATCGCCGCCAAGTCCATCCCCGGGTTCCAGGCGTTCGAGGACCAGTGGGGTGACCGCGCGCCGCTCGGGTGGGACGTCCACGACGCGACGCCGGCGGCCGACGCGGCCATCGCGCTCTTCTCACAACTCCTCGCCTCGACGACGGGCCACGTGCTGCAGGTCGACGGCGGCGTGCACATGATCGGGATGTGAGCGGTGACTCGGGCGGAATCGTGACCGGGGGCCACGCATGGCGCTGAACCTCGAGGGCGGTCGCAGCAGCGCCGTCCAGCGCCTGCTCGGTCAGCGCCCCGACCTGTCGCACCGGCCGAGGCGCGGCCTGAACGCACGCACGTTCACAATCGCCCTGATGGTCAGTGACTTCGTGCTCGCCTGGGCCTCGCTGGCGATCGGTCTCCTCCTTCTCGGCCTGTTCTCGCGCAATCCCGAGAACCACATCTCGAACTTCTGGACGAACTTTCCGCACGGCACCGCCTTCCCGATCGGGATCGTCCTCGGCATGGCCATCTCGGGGACCTACCGGATGTCGCGCAGGAGCCCGACCCACAGCACCTTCTCCGAGCTGAAGGACTACGTGATGGGCGTCGCGCTCGGAGGTGTGCTGACCCTCTCGCTCTCGTATCTCGCCCACCACTTCGCCTCCTACACCGTGCAGGTCACGACCCAGGTGCTCGCAGCCATGGTCGTCGCCGTCTTCCTCCTGCCGATCGGGCACGCGCTGCTCCGGCGCGAGGTGCTCCGCCGGCATCCGGTCAGCGTCCTCATCGTCGACTCGGGCGATGGCGTGACCCGGTTCACGACGCACCTGCGCCTCCACCAGGGGATCAGGGTCATCGGGTGGGTGGCGACGACCGAGTCGCTGCCCGAGGGAGCGCTCGGACGGCTCCCGGACCTCGAGCGGGTGATCCGCGAGCACAACGTCGACCGGATCGTGATCGGTTCGACCGGTGACTACGAGGGCGACCACCTCGCCGAGTACCGGCGCGCAATCGAGCTCGCCGACGCGTCGCTCGTGCCGCGGATCTTCGAACTCGTGTCGTGGCGCTCGCGCCTCACCGAGACGTCGGGTCTGCCGCTGCTCGAGATCGTCCCGCCGACCCTCAACACCTGGGACCTCTTCTTGAAGCGCGTCTTCGACCTCGTGGTCGCCTCCGTGCTCCTCGTGCTCACGCTGCCGGTCACGATCGTGATCGCGGTGCTCGTCAAGATCACCTCGCAGGGACCGATCCTCTTCCGACAAGAGCGGCTCGGGCGAAACCGCACGCCGTTCACGATCCTCAAGTTCCGGACCATGCGGGTCGCTGCGCCGAGCCTCTCGGACGACCAGCCGAACAACGGCTTCAGCGGTGTCGACTCCCCCCTCCACCAGGTGCGCGGCAAGCACCAGGAAGCCACCCGGCTGACCCCGATCGGCGGATTCCTGCGCCGGTCGGGGCTCGACGAGCTGCCCCAGTTCCTCAACGTGTTGGGCGGCTCGATGTCGGTCGTGGGTCCCAGGCCGTTCGTCACCAAGGAGTCCGAGCCAGCAACCGGCTGGGCCGCTCGCAGGTTCGACGTCCGCCCCGGGATCACCGGCCTGTGGCAGGTCTCGGGGCGTAACGAGCTCACCGCCGAGGAGCTCCGCCAGCTCGACTACCTCTACGTCATCAGCTGGGCGCTGTGGTGGGACGTGAAGATCTGCGTCGACACGCCCAGGGCCATGGTCCGGGGTCTCGGTGCCTACTGAGGCGACGCCTCCCGTTGCGATCGTCCACGACTACCTGACACAGCGAGGCGGCGCCGAGCGAGTCGTGCTGGAATTCGCCCGCGCGTTTCCCGGTGCCGGGATCCACACCTCGATGTACGACTCCGAGGGCACATTCCCCGACTTCGCGGATCTCGACGTGGTGACTGGTGCGTTGGACCGGTTCGCCTACCTGCGCCACCACCACCGCGCCGCGCTCCCGCTGCTCGCTCCCTGGTTCCTCACCCACCGGGTCGATGCCGAGGTGGTGCTCGCGAGCAGTTCGGGGTGGGCGCACGAGGTGCGGACGGACGGCCGCCTCGTGGTCTACTGCCACGCCCCTGCCCGCTGGCTCTACCAGCAGGAGCGCTACCTCCGCGACGCCGGCGACCCTACGGCCGGACATCGTGCGACCGCGGCGGGCTTACGGCTCCTGTCGCCGGCGCTGCGCCGTGCTGATCGCCGCGCCGCCAGGAGGGCAGACGTGTACCTCGCGAACTCGAATGCCACCGCGGCGCTCGTTCGGCAGCACTACCGCCGCGATGCCGAGGTCATCCACCCCCCTCCTGCGATCAGCCCCGAGGGACCTTCCATGGCCGTCGCGGGCATCGATCCGGGGTTCGCCCTGTGCATCTCGCGACTCCTCGCGTACAAGCACGTGGATCTCGTGGTCGCAGCCGCGGGCGAGCTGCCCGACCGACAGCTCGTCGTCGTGGGCGACGGCCCTGAGCGCCGCACGCTCGAACGCGGCGCTCCGAGCAACGTGGTGTTCCTCGGATCCGTCGATGATGCGGTCCTGCGCTGGTGCTACGCGTCATCGTCCGTCCTCGTCGCTGTCGGCTTCGAGGACTTCGGGCTCACGCCGCTCGAAGCGGCGTCCTTCGCGAAGCCCACCGTCGCAAGGCGCTTCGGCGGCTACCTCGACACGATCGCCGACCACGAGACCGGGATCCTCCTCGACGACGTCACGCCGCGCAGCGTCGCCGACGCCGTGCGCTCGGTGACCAGGGATCCTCCAGCGCCCGCTGTGCTCGAAGCGCATGCCGCGACATTCGGTGCGGACCGGTTCGCGGAACGGATTCGCGCAGCGGTCAGCCGCGCCTGACGCGGGCGACGACGGCTCCGAGCGTCCGTGCCGACGCGTCATTCGTGAATGCCGCGAGCACGCCCGTTCGAGCTCGGCGTCCAAGCTCGAGGGCGCGCTCCGGGTGATGCGCGAGTTGGTCGAGCACCCCGGCCAGCGCCGCGGGATCGCGCTCAGGGACGAGGATCCCCCCTCGGGTCTCGCCAAGCACCCAGGGGATCTCGCCGGTCTCGGTCGCGACCACCGGAATCCCCCGGACCATCGCCTCGGGGATCACGCGCCCGAACTGCTCCTCCCACGTCGCCGTCGTGCGGCTCGGGACGCAGAGCACGTGCGCCATCGCGTACACGTCGCCGATGCTGTCATGGGGCACCGCGCCGAGCGCGACCACCTGCGGCCCCGCACGCCTGACCGCGGCGCCGAGCGGACCCTCCCCCGCGACGACGAGCCGCGCGGTGCCACCCAGCAGGTGCATCGCGGCGAGGAGGTCCTCGATCCCCTTCTCCTCCACGAGCCTGCCGACGTAGGCGACCGTGAACGTCCCCGTCGGCAGGGCCCGCTCATCGACCTCGTCGAGGCCGTGGGGGAGCACGACGACCTCACCGGCAGTCCCCCACCTGGCCGCGAGCGACGCCGCTGCGGGAGATCTCGCAGCCACGAACGCCGCACTCGACAGCACGCGGCGCCGGGACGCGCGCACGAACCTCGGGAGCGCACGATCCAGCGTCTCGGCGAGCTGCACGCCCACGGGCACCCCCGCTCGGCGCGCGGCACCCACCCACTGGGCCGCGGCGAACGAGAACGGCTCCTCCTCCACGAAGAGCACCGATGGGCGCAGCCTGCGAAGCAGCCCCGACGCCGAAGCCAGGTGGACGTGGCGCTGGGGACGGCCGGCGCCGAGGATCCGGACTGCCGAGATCCTCCCCGCCATCCCCTCGTGCACCTCGAAGGCGAACCCCCCCGGGACGTAGTCATTGCGCCAGCGGGACGGAACGAGGATCCGCACGTCCACACCGCCTTCGACCATCGCGGCATACACGCCCTGATTGACCGCGACCACGCTCGCGTGACTGACGACCAGGAGGTCGCACGGGCCTTGTTGCACCAGGTCATCGTCGCAGCCCCGCGTCCGCGGCGTCCGGATCCCGGCGGGCCGCAGTCTGGAACACTTGTCGGGTGCCGGACACGAACCTGCCCGAGCCGTCCTCGGCTTCGGAGCCCGCCCAGCGCGGGGAGGAGTTCCGAGGGCGACGCGTCGCGGTCAACTCGATGGCCATGATGGCCGGGCAGCTGGGCATCACCCTGATCGGGCTCATCACGACGCCCGTCACGCTGTCGCACATCGGACTCGTCGAGTTCGGCATCTGGGCGACCATCAGCACGACCGTCGCCTACATCACGGTGATCGACCCTGGCTTCGGCGACATGATCACCCGCTACGGCGCACAGGCCCACCTCGAGGGAAACCGGGCGCTCGGCGCGAGGCTCTGCTCGCTCTTCTCCCTGATCTGGGTCGGGATCGGGATCCTGTTCCTACCCGTGCTGATCTGGGTCCTGCCGATCTGGGTCAGCCACCTTCACGCCGTCGGGAACGTCCCCCTGTCCGAGTCGCTGCGCCACTCCACGACCTTCTTCTTCTACTGGGCGTACGCCTTCACCGTCGCGGGGAGCATCTTCGCGATCGTCTCGGCGAGGCTGACGGCCATCGGCGACCAGTGGCTCGTCACGGTGATCGACACGTGCACGCGCTTCGTCTACGGGATCGTGCTGCTCGCCCTGCTCTTCAACGGCTTCCGGCTGAGCGCGCTCGTGATCGCGAGCTCGGTGCAGCTGGTCCTCACGTTCGCGTGCACGCTCGTCTTCGTCGTGCGCAGGGCGGGCGCGCCCTTCGGCAACCCGCTGCGCCTCCAGGGTGGTCTGGTGCGCGAGGTGGTGCGCTTCGGCGGATGGCTCCAGTTCGGCGGCCTGCTCGAAACCCTGACGTACGACACCGACCCGATCGTCATCAGCACCTTCGTCTCGGTCAGCCGCACGGGCACCTACAACATCGGACAGCGCGTCGCTCGCCAGTCGTCGTACTTCGCGTCCATCGCGCAGTCCTCCATCCTGTCGGCCGTCTCGGCCGCCTACGCGGCGAACGAGGGCCTCGGTGCGATGCGCCGGATGTACACCAGGGCGAACCGGCTGGTGGTGCTGACCGGCGGGGTCATCGGCGGCGGCATCCTCGGGATGGCCCCGGTCATCATCGCCGCCTGGCTGGGCCGCTTCTACCTGGACGCGGACGGCGTCACCTGCCTCGCCGTCATCGCGCTCATGGTGGCGCTCCCGAGGCCCGCGACCGCCGCGATCGTGATGGCCATGGGGAGGGTCGGGCTCGGGGTGCGGGCGCAGGTCGTCGCGTTCGTGCTCAACCTCGTGCTGACCCTCGCCCTCGTCGGACCGCTCGGCATGTTCGGAGTGCTCTGGGCGACGGTGATCGCGAAGCTCGCGGCGACGACCTACCTGCTCGTCCGGTTCCACCGCCTGGTCGAGGGCACCGCGCGCGAGCTCCTCTTCAGCTGGCTCAACAAGCTGCTGCTCGCCGTCGGCGCCGGCGCACTTGTCTCGCGGATCCTGCTGCACTTCATGCCGGTCTCGGTCGCCCACGAGCGGCTGCCGGCGCTGCTGGCGCTGCTGGTCCTCGGGTCGGTCTACATGGCGGTGGTCACCTCGATCCTTCGGGTGACGCACTACTTCTCGAGCGAGGACCTCGAGTGGTTCAGCAGGATCCTGCCCGGGCGGCTCGGACGCATCGCAGGCTCGTCGCTCCTGCGCCGCGCACTCGGGGAGCAGCCGTGACCACGCTCGCGGTGATCGTCCCGAGCTACCTGCGCCCCGAGTTGCTCGCGCGGTGCCTCGAGTCGATCGCCCGGCAGGTTCGCGCGCCCGACGAGGTGATCGTCGTCGGGCGGACGAGCGACCCGCACGTGGCGGCGGTCGCCGCCTCGGCGCCGGTGACCTGCCGGCTCGTCACCCTCGACGGTCCGGGCGTGCTTGCCGCGATGATCGCCGGTGTGCGCGCGTCAAGTGCCGAGATCGTCGCGTTCACCGACGACGACGCCGTCCCGCCGCCGCACTGGACCGAGCGGATCGTCGCGGAGTTCGAGGCCAATGCGCTCCTCGGCGGTTTCGGTGGGAGGGACCGCATCATCGAGCCGGACGGCACGCCGCGCGCCGAGCCGCTCGCCGCGCACGTCGGCGAACTCCGCTGGTACGGGCGCCACGTGGGCAACCATCACCTCGGCACCGGCACCGCACGCCGAGTCCGCTTCCTCAAGGGGGTCAACTCCGCGTACCGGCGCGAGGCGCTCGGCCTTCCCGAGGGCCTGCGGGGCGGCGGCGCGCAGGTCCACTTCGAGATCGCGGCCGGCCACTACGCGAACGCCCACGGCTTCGTCCTCCGCTACGACCCCGCGCACTACGTCGAGCACCATCCCGGACCGCGCCAGGGCCCGGACCAGCGGGACGCCCCCACGTCCCAGGCGGTGCGGGACGCCTCCTACAACCTCGTCGTCGCGCTCGGCGCCGGCCGCGGCCTCGTGCGGGTCGTCTACGCGGTGGTCGTCGGGGATCGTGGGTCCCCGGGCGTCCTGCGAGCCGGGTTCGGTCTCGCCCGCGGCGATCGCACGACCGCGGGTCGGCTCCGAGCGTCGGTGAGCGGCACCCTTGCGGGGGGCTGGGCCCTCCTCAGGGGCCGCGGCATCACCTACGTCACGTTCGCCGGGCCGTGACTCCGCCGCGCCGCTGGCCTGCGGCCGTCCGGAGCTCGATCTCGAGGAGGTCGGCGACGACCTCCGGTGCGAATCGGGCGATTGCCTCGGCCCGGCACCGCGCCGAAAGGAACGCGCGCTCGTCTGGCGCGAGCGTGAGCAGCCCGCGGACCGCTGCGGCGACCGCGTGGACATCACCGGGCTCGACCACGGCCGCGACGGCATCGGGCAGGCCCTCCGCCGCACCGACCGCGCGCGTCACGATGACCGGGACCCCGCACGCGAGCGCCTCGGCGACCGTCAAGCCGAAGGGCTCGTAGCGCGAGAGCTGCACGAGGCAGAGGGATCGGCGGACAAGGGCCGCGACCTCGTCTCGGTCGAGGTGCCCGACGGCGCGGCCCACGCCGGGTTCCAGTCCTGCGAGCAGCTGGGAATAATCGCTCCAGAGCGATGGGGCTCCGACGACGACGACCTCGACCGCCTCTGGCATGCCCCGAAGCTCGTGGCTGAGCGCGACGACATCCTCGAGGCCCTTGCGCACCACGAGCCTCCCGACGCTCACGACCGCCGGGTCGCAGGTCGGATCCGTGCGCGGCGCGAACCGCCCGACATCGATGCAGTTCGGCACGACGCCGACCCGATCGGGATCGACGCCGTAGTCCGCCTCGAGGTCGGCTGCGAAGGCCGCCGAGAGCGCAAGCACCCGGTCGGCGCGTCGCGCGTCGCGGCGCTGGCGCCACGAGCGCAGGACGAGCCACGCGCGGACGAGCGCCGGACGCCACGTCCCCTCGAGCTCGTCGGAGAGCGCTCGCTCGTTTCGCATCCATCGCAGCTCGCCCGCGGCATGGACCGACGGATGGATGACGACGGGCGGCCTGCCGCGCCGCGCAGTCGGCACACCGAACGACTCGATTGCCGAGAACTGGTAGAGGACGTCGTAGGGAACCGCCTGGTGGCGCGCGGCGAGCGTCCCGGCGAGCTTCCGGCGCGCCAGCGCTGCCGAAGCCTGGTGGGTCGCCATCTTCATGAACCGCTGCCGCGAGTACCACCGCTCGAACCCGAACCTCGTCGACGACTCGATGACCTCGATGCCCGAGATCCCGGCGATCGCGCTGAGGGCGTCCGTCTCCCTGCTGGTCGCCAGGTAGCAGTCGATGCTCATGCCCCGTGCCGCGAGCTGGGCCAGCAGGAGGCCGGCGACGCCGGCGGCTCCTCCGCCCGACGCGTTCGGCACCGGTCCGACGTACGCGACGCGCAGGCCCGGACGATCGAGCCCGGGCGTGGGCTCGATCGTCCGGTCGCGGTGATGGCGCCACTGGGTCGCCGTCACCCAGCCCGCAACGGCCATCTGGCCCCCCGCGAGCCGCGCGAGGCGCACTGCCCGCCTCGGGGTCCGCCAGCCAACGCCTGCGGTCCGGCCGGTCTCCTGCCATCGCCGTGCCATCGACGCCACCGGCGCGAAGCGGACCGGCAACCCCGAGACCTTCGCGAGGGGATACCGGCGCAGCAGCAGCCAGTCGTCGACGACGAGCACGCCGCGGCGGTCCCACTGGCGCGCGTCGAAGCGCCGGCCCGGGTGCTCCACACGCATGCCGGGAGCGAAGCGCACCTCCCCCACGGCCGCCTCCACCCTCCACGCGAGGTCGCGGTCCTCGTGCGCAGCGTGCGGGAACTGCCGATCGAAGCCGCCGACTGCCCGCAGCGCCGCAGTCCGGTACGCGACGTTGCACGTGAGGAAGCTGCCGCCATCGTGGTCAAAGACGCTGTGCTCGTAGAGGGGGTCGAACGGGGGCGACGAGGTGTCGCCCGTGACGCCCGCGACGGAGGGATCCGCGTCGAGGACCTCGAGTGCCGCCGCGATCCAGTCGCGGTCCACCAGGACGTCATCGTCGGTGAAGGCGACCACCGGGGCTCGCGCGCCGGCGATGCCGAGGTTGCGCGCCCTCGACGGCCCGAGGCCCGGCGTCGTGACCACGCGGACGCGGTCGTCGCGCTCGACGCGCACCGGCGGCTCGGACCCGTCATCGACGACGACGACCTCGAACGGGCGGCCGCTTGCCTCGCCTGATGCGAGCACGCGATCCAGGCATCTCGCGAGCAGCGCGGGACGATCCTTCGTCGGGATCACGACCGTGACGTCCGGTCCGGACGCCACCGTGCTCACCGGGGTCCTCGCGCCTTCGCGCCGAACCGTCGGCGTCTCGTGTCGGCGGCCCTCTGCCACACCGAAAGGAGCGCGGGCGCGAGCATCTCCGGACGGAATCGCGCTGCTGACTGCGTCGCCGCGCGGCCGAGCCGGTCGCGGAGTGCGGGATCCGAACCAAGGAGTCGAAGGCACCCGGCCAGGGCGTCGACGTCGCCTGGTGCGAACAGGAGGCCGTCCGTCCCCTGCGTGATCACCTCGGCAGGTCCGCCCGCATCTGCGGCGACCACGGCGAGGCCGGCCCCCATCGCCTCGACCACGACCTGCCCGAACGGCTCGGCGCGCACAGACGCGTGCACGAAGACGTCGGCGTCCGAGAGCACCTGCGCGACGTCGTCGACGAACCCGGTGAACACGGTCCGATCCGCCACCCCGAGTCGGGCCGCGTGGGCAGGCAGGGACGCCGCGTAGTCGTCCTCGCCGAAGAGCGGCGAGCCGACAACCGAGAGCACCGCACCGTCTGTGGGGAAGGCCGCGGCGAACGCCTCGAGGACGATGTGCTGGCCCTTCCACGGGGCGAGCCGCCCGACCGTGACGACCCGCAGGGGGCCCTCATGCGGAGCCGAGCGATCGCGCGGCCGGATCGAGGGATCGAGCGGGCTCGCCAGCACCGTGCCATCGACCACGTGCACCGACGCGAGCGTCGAGGCGGAGTTTGCGACCACGGCGGTCGGCAGCACGCGCGCCGCCGTTCGCACGAGGCGGACGGCCGTCGCCGAGAGGGGTGGCGATTCGATCCGGTCGCGCACGTGCCACACGCAGGGCACACCCGCCAGCCGCGCCGCGGCGCCCCCGTAGAGCGCGGCCTTGAGCGAGTTCGTGTGCACGACGTCCGGTCGCAACGCTCGCAGCCGGCGCGCGAGCCACACCACATAGCGGGCCACCTCGAGCACCGCGCCGGGACTGAGCCCGGCCGCGGTGACGCGTTCGCTTCGCAGGGTCCGGGCCGACGACGCGAGCGTCGCGACCTCCACCGTCGCGCCCGACGCCTCGAGCCTGGACCGGAGGGACCCGTCGTCGGCGAGGATCACGTGCACGTGCGCAGCGTCGCGAACCGCCCCGAGCGCGCGTGCGATCGCGAGCTCGCCGCCGGAGAGGACGGCCGTGTGATCGAGCACGACAACCCGGAGGCGGTCGTCCCCCTCGATCGCACGCTCGTAGATGCGCTCATGGCTTCGGGCGACGGCATCCCACCCATGCGCCTCGGCGATCGCCCTGCACGTCGCGACCGTCGCCGCCGACTTCGGACCCGATCGCGCGACGAGGAGCCGATCCGCGAGCCCCTCGACGTCGCCTGCCCGCACCGCCGGGCCCTGCCCGAGCGACACGATTGCCTCCTTCAGTCCTCCGGCGTCCGTGCCGATCACGGGCGTCCCGCACGCCAGTGACTCGAGCACCACGAGTCCGAACCCTTCGAGAGCGACGGACGGGACCACCGTGGTGTCGGCGGCGCGGTACCAGTCCGCTAGCTCTGCATCCGTTGCTCTGCCGGCGAAGCGGACGGTGCGTGCGACCCCAAGGGCCCGTGCCAGCTCGCGGAGCCCTGCGAGCTCGGGCCCGTCGCCCACGACCGCGAGCAGGTCCGTTGCCCGCGGACCGGACGCGGCCCATCCCCGGATGAGGACATCGAGACCCATCCGGGGCACCAGTCGGCGCACCGCGAGCACCACATGTTCGGCATCGATGCCGAGCCGGGCGCGGGCTCCGGCGGCCTCGCCCGGGGAGAACCGCTCGAGGTCGACCCCAGGGGGGATCACGGTGATCGACCACGGAGCGATCCCGTACGTGCGCTCGAGGATCTGGGCGAAGCTCGCGGACAGCGTGATGCACGCCGACGCGCGGCGGTAGACAGCCCGTTCCACAGCGCGCTTCGCCCGGACGTTCGCGTGGCTGGCTCCCGACGCCGCGCTCTCGTCGGCCCAGGGGCCCTGGAAGTGCACGATGACCGGTGTGCGGCGAAGGCTGCCGATGGTGATCGCGACGAGCGCATGCGCGGCGAAGTGCACGTCCGCGACATCGATCGGTCCGAGCCCTCGCACGGCACGGTCGATGGCGGACGATCGCAGAATCATCGGACCAGTCGCTCTCCCGACGACCGAGACGCCCTCGCGCGGGCCGTCCAGCTCGGGCTCGTCACCGAGCACGATCGCGGATGCATCGATGCCGATCCCGCGCTCCGCGACGACCAGGTCCGCGAGGTACCTGTTGAGCCCGCCGGGACGCGTGCCGACCGACTCGAGGCCCACATGGACCGCCCTCACGCGATCTCGCCTTGCGCGAGCTGGGCGTAGATCCGCGCGGTGCGGGCCGCCATGGCATCCCAGGTGAATCTCGAGGCACGCTGTCGCGCGTTCGCGCCCATGGCCCGGCACCAGTGCGGATCCCGCGAGAGCGACTCGAGTGCCGCGGCCACGCTCGACGGATCCCGCTCCACCACGATGCCACCCGCGCCCGCACCCTCGTCGCGGCACAGATCCTGCGCCGCTCCCGTATCGGTCGAGACCACCGCGCACCCGGACGCGGCCCCCTCGACGAGCGAGAGGCCGAAGGACTCGTGCACGGAGCACGAGAGCACGACGTCGGCCCAGGCATACTCGTGGGCCACGTCGGCACGGTGGCCCAGGAACTCGACGCGCTCCGCCACGCCGAGGTGCGACGCGCGGAGCCTCATCGACGTGAGGTCCCCGTCGCCGGCCACCCGCACCACGCAGCTCGGCGCCTTCGCGAGGGCCTCGAGGACGAGGCCGACACCCTTTCGCTCGAAATCCCCGGCGACGACCACGACTCGCAGGGGCTCGCCGTCAGGCCGCGTCGTTCGGTCGATGGCGAGGAACTGATCGAGGTCGATGCCGTTCTCCACGAGCCGAACGGGGAGCGACGGATACCGGGCCGCGAGGTCCACCTCGTCGGCCCGCGAGACCGCCGCCACGCAGCGAACCCGTCCCGGTCGCAGGCCCCAGTGCTCCAGGCCCAGCGCGAGCCGGCGGCGCAGCGCCCCCGCGGCACCCCGGATGCCCGTTCGCCCCGGGGGCCGGAACATCCCCTGCGCCTCGACCACGGACGCGTGGCTGAGGTGCACGGTCACAAGGTCGGAACGCCCATGGGCGACGACTCCGCAGCTGTGGACGAGGTCGACGCGGCGCCGGACCGCGCGGAGCCGCACCGTGGCGATCGCGTCGAAGATCACGAGCCTCGCGAGACTCGGCGAATCGGGGATCGGGATCCGGGTCCGGCGCACGCCGACCGGGAGCGTCTCGAGCCCGTCGCCTGCGACCACCTCGAGGTCCACCTCGATGGCGAGCCGCTCGATCAGGCGCGCGCTGACCAGCTCCATCCCGCCACGGCGCGGATCGACCGAGTGGGCGACATACGCGACACGAAGCCGGGTCACGTCGAGGCCAGGGGGCGACGCGCCTCGCCGGGGCGGCGCCACACGAAGCCGCCGGTGTCCTGGACGGCGAGGGCGACCACGGGCGGATTCTCCTGTGCCCCCAGCAGGCGCATGTCGACGTGCCCGAGGAACAGCCAGATCAGCCAACAGACCGAGTACAGGTCGCCGTTCGTCCACTGGAAGAGCGTCGCCATGAGCATGCCGAGCGTGAAGAGCGTGACAGCACCGAGATCCCGGATCGATGCGCGATAGGCCGTCTTGATCGCGTACCAAACGAGCACGACGTATGCCACGAGACCCGGCAGCCCGAACGCGATCCCCATGTTCCCCGGGTCGAACTCGGTCCCCGAAGTCCTGGCGTGCGAGTACCTGCTGGCTGCGATCGTCACCGATCCCGTGCCGTGACCGAGCGGAGCCTTGAACGCCTGCAGGATGCCGACCCAGGTCGTGTGCAGGTGGCTCGGGAGCGAGGAGTCCGCCGCGAAGGGACCGCTGATGCCGCTGACCAGGTGGTTGGACAGGACGCTCGTCGACGAGCTCCCCGACGAGAGCCCGAGGTGCCCCCCGCCGACGACCAGCAGCACGATCGCGCCGGCACCCGCGAAGAACACCCCGACGGCCCGCCACCGGAGTCGTGCCGCCAGCATGACGCCCGCGGCGAGGACCACGAGGAACACCGCCGTGCGCTCGGACTCGAACCAGATCGCCACCCCGACTGTGGCGGTTCCGGCGAGATGGAACAGGCCGATCCACCGGGTCTCGCGGCGCGCGAGCGCCAGCCATGCGACGAAGCCGACAGACAGGAACGCCGCGTACTCCTGGGCCGAGGAGAAGGTGCCGAAGGCGCGGATCACCCCCTGTCCGAGACTGAGAGCGGTGTAGCCATCCGACTGGATCCAGCGCGCATCCCACGAGGGCAGCCCGTGGAACTGCTGGAAGAGCCCGTACGCGGCGACGAGCAGGCTCAGCACGGCGATGGTGCGAACCAGCTGGAGCGCCAGCACGGCGTCCACCATCTCGCGCCCGATCCAGAACGCCAGCATCGGCACGAGCACGAAGAGGAGGCCGCCCAGTCCGGTCAGAAGGCCGCCCTGCTTGGGGTTGAGGGCCTCGAGGCACACGAGGACGCTGAAGGCGAGGACAACGTTCGCGAGCCGCGATCGATCCCGAAGGGCACCCCTGCTGACGGCCAGGACGAACAGCAGGAAGATGATGACCGGGCCGATGATGAGCAGGGGGTCGCCGGAGAAGGTGACGTTGCCGCCTCCCGCGACCAGGCGGCGGAGTACGCCGAGGAGCACGAGCCACACGGGCAGCACCGCGATCATTGTCCGAGGGGACTGCCAGACGAGCGCGACCGCGATCGGGAGCGCGATGAGCGCGAGTCCGATGTGGGTCCCCGCCGCCAGCGCGACGACAATGCACCCGATACCTGCGCAGGCGACCACGAACCAGGCGGATCGCCCCTGCTGGGGCAGCCTCTCGGGGCCGGAACTGCCGACAGGCGCAGCGGGCTGAAGACTCATTGCGCCGATTGTCGCACAGGCTCTCGGGCGCTTTCCCGCACTGGATGGGGAGGTGCCCCCGGCTAGCATCCCTCCCATGGAAGGCGCTCCGCGTACCGGCGCCCAGAAGAACGTCGGGCGGTACGTGGCGATTTTCTGGCGCCAGAAGGTGACCATTGTCCTGTGCGTGCTGATCGCCGTCGGCGGGATGCTCATCGTCGACACCCTGCGCTCCCCGGTCTACTCGGCCTCCACCAAGGTCGAGCTGAGCTCGTCGAAGGCCATCACCACGACGACCGCGGCGACCGACCAGATCGTGCTCACGTCCCAGCCCGTGCTGAACGCCGCGAGGCAGATCCTCGGGCTCCCGATGCCTTCGTGCTCGGCATCCCAGTTCGGCACCACGACGATCATGATCGTCAACTGCAGGGCGAGCGATCCGAACGTGGCCGCCAACGCCGCCAACGCGATCGTCCAGGGGTACAACAAGGTCATGCAGCAGAACGCGATCTCGCGCGCGGCATTCACCGCGGAGCTCGTCTCCGCCAAGCTGAAGTCGACCCAGGCGCAGGTCGACCTGCTCCTCATCTCCCTGTCGCATGCCGGTGGCCCGAACACGACCCTCGGAGGCCTCATCAACAAGCAGCTCTCCGCCGCGTACGCGAAGCAGTACGTCCTCCAGCAGCAGCTGACCGCGCTCGAGGCTCCCATCTTCGTCGACTCCCAGTTCGCGACAGTGCTGCAGAAGGCCACGCCCAATGACAAGCCGCTCTCCCCGAAGCCGCTGAACGACGCTCTCATCGCCGGGCTGGTCGGCCTCGCGCTCGGCCTGACGATCGCCATCCTCCGCGAGACCCTCGATGACAAGATCCACTCGCGCGCAGACGTCGAGGAGATCGCGATCGGCAGGCCCGTGATCGGGCTCATCCCGGCCATCGGCGAATGGCACGACCAGAAGACGCCGCTGCTCATCGCAGCCGAGCAGCCCACGTCCCCGTCGGCGGAGGCGTTCCGCGCACTGCGCACCTCGCTGCAGTTCATGTCGCTCGACGAGCCCTTGAAGACACTGCTCGTGACGAGTCCCGCCGCAGCCGACGGCAAGACGACGGTCTCCGCCGACCTCGCCTACACGATCGCGTCTGCCGGCCAGCAGATCATCCTGGTCGGCTGCGACCTGCGCAAGCCACGGATCCACGAGTTCTTCGGAGTATCGAACGAGGTGGGCTTCACCTCGGTGCTTCTGGGTGAGATCGAGCTCGACGAGGCCATCGTCGATGTCCCCGGGAATCCGTACCTCAAGGTCCTCCCGGCTGGGCCGGTGCCGCCCAACCCATCGGAGCTCCTGTCGGGACGCAGGGCCGAGCAGGTGTTCGACGCCCTGAAGCAGCGCTGCGATCTCGTGATCATGGACAGCCCACCGCTGCTCGCCGTGTCCGACTCGGCCGTCCTCGCAGCCAAGTGCGACGGTGTCATGCTGGTCACGGCCGCGGGCATCTCGACGAAGCGGGACATGTCGCGTGCCATCGACGTCCTGCGCCAGGTGGACGCCGCGCTCGTCGGGATCACGCTCAACCGCGCCCCCCTGGCCGATTCACCAGGCTACGGCTACGGCTACGGCTACGGGTACGGCCACGAGGTCCCGACCTCGAAGCGCGGCTCGAACGGCGCCGGCACCGGAACGGGCGCCACCGCGACGGCCACCAACGGTGCGTCGTCGAACGGCGGCGCTGCGGGCGTCGTCGGCCTCGCCCCGGTGAGCTCCGAGGCACACGCCGACTGAGCCACCCCTGCGCTGCGGCGCGTCGACGCGCGTGGTTTCCTGCTCTTCAGCAGCGCGAAGTTAGGGCTGCAGCTCGGCGAGCTGCGCCGCCAGCCTCGCGGTCGCCTCGTCGAGCCGGTCGAACAGGACGTCGTAGGGCTCGGGGTCCTCGTCCATCGGATCGCGGATGTCATCAAGCGGATCCGCACCGAGCAGCTCGGATCGGGTCCGTCCGGCATGCGCCTGCTCGAGCCATTCGCGCAAGGTCGAGCCCGATGGTGTCTGCGACGCGGCATCGGACCTGCGGACCATCTCGAGGAGTGTGAACGAGCGCGGCCAGGCGGACGGCAGGGCGACCACGAGCGTTCTCAGCAGCCCCCTGGTCATGGGCAGGAAGAGGTCGAACTCGTCTGCGGCATCCGCTGGCAGCGCACGCGGCCGGTGGTCGCGAAGGTCGATGCCGCGGGCTCGGGCCGCATCGAAGAAGGTGTCGGGCGCGCTCTGGCCGGGCAGGACCTCGAGCCCGGCGGAGGCGACGGAGCACGAGGCGCCACGGGCGCCGAGATGCTGCTCGAGCATCGCGGCCGCAACCGGCGATCGGCAGAGGTTCGCCTTGCAGAGCAGGACCACGGACGGCTTCACGCCGGTGACTCGAAGGGCTCCTGCGGCACAGCCTGCAGCTGCGTGGCGAACTGCGTCTCGTACAGGTCCCTGTAGAGCCCCCCGCGCGCGAGCAGCGACTCATGGTCGCCGCGGTCGACCACCCGCCCCTGGCTGATCACGAGGATCTCGTCTGCGTCGCGGATCGTGGAGAGGCGGTGGGCGATGACGACAGAGGTCCTCCCTGCGAGCGTCACTGCGAGCGCGCGCTGGACGGCTGCCTCGCTCTCCGCGTCGAGATGCGCCGTGGCCTCGTCGAGCACGACGATCCTCGGGGCCTTGAGGAGCAGCCGGGCGAGCGCGACGCGCTGCTTCTCCCCACCGGAGAGCCGGTAGCCGCGCTCCCCCACGATCGTGTCCAGCCCGTTGGGCAGGCTCTCGACGAGGTCGAGCACCTGGGCGGAGGCGAGCGCGTCCTTCAGCTCGGCTTCGGTCGCCTCGGGACGGGCGTACAGGAGGTTCGAACGCAGCGAGTCGTGGAACAGGTGCGCATCCTGGGTCACGACCCCGATCGTGTCGACGAGGCTGGCCGTCGTCGCGCGGCGCAGATCCAGGCCGTTGATGGTGACGGATCCCTTCGTCGGGTCGTAGAGCCGCGGAATCAGCGACGAGATGGTGGTCTTGCCGGCTCCGCTCGGGCCGACCAGGGCGACCATGGTGCCGGGCTCGACGGTGAAGCTGAGGTCATGGAGCACCGACGATCGGCCCGTCCGCTCCAGGACCGCGACGGCCTCGAGCGACGCGAGGGAGACCTCGTCGGCGGACGGGTAGCTGAAGGACACGTCGTCGAACACGAGGCGAGCTGGACCCGGGGGGATCTCGACCGCCCCGTCGGCCTCCTTGATCATGGGCTCGAGGTCCAACACCTCGAAGAGCCGCTCGAAGCTGACGACCGCTGTCATGAGGTCGACGTGGAGGTTCGAGAGCTGCGTGAGCGGCGAGTAGAGGCGGGTCAGGTACATCGTCATCGCGACGACGGTGCCGGCCTGGATCGTGCCGTTGATCGCCGCGACCCCTCCGAAGCCGTATGCGAAGGCTGTCGCGAGCGCGGCGGTCAGGCTCAGCCCGACGAAGTAGATCCTCGAGTAGGTGGCCTGCTTCACGCCGATATCGCGGACCCGCGCCGCGCGGCTGTCGAAGGCCGACGCCTCCTCGACCGGGCGACCGAAGAGCTTCACGAGCAGCGCACCCGAAACGTTGAACCGCTCCTGCATCACCATGTTCATCTCCGCGTTCAGCCCCATGCCCTCGCGGAACACCTTGCCGAGCCGCTGACCCATGGACTTGGCGGGCAGGAGGAACACGGGGACGAGCAGCAGTGCGAAGAGCGTGATCTGCCAGGACATCACGAACATGGTGATGAGGACGAGCACGACGACCACGACGTTCCCGACGACGTTGCTGAGCAGGTCGGTGAAGGCCTGCTGCGCCCCGATGATGTCGTTGTTCAAGCGGCTGACGAGGGCACCCGTCTGGGTCCTCGAGAAGAAGGAGATCGGCATGGACTGGATGTGCCGGAAGACCTTCGCCCGCATGTCGTAGATGAGGCCCTCGCCGATGACCGAGGAGATCCGGCGTTCGGTGAGCGTGAGCCCTGCGTCCAGAAGCGCCAGGATGACTGCGAGCAGCGCGAGCCCGATCACGAGGGACGTGTTCTTGTGCGGGATCCCCCGGTCGATGATCGCCCGCAGGATCTGGGGGTTCACGACGACCACGACCGCGTCGAGGATGACCGCAGCGAGGAAGACGATGAGCATCGGCCGGTAGGGACGCGCGAACGTCAGCATCCGTCGGATCGTCTCTCGCTCGATCTTCTGGCTCAGGACGTCGCGGTCGCGACGCATCGAGCGCATCGCCCCCCAACCCCCTCCGTGCCCCATTGCGCCAGACATCCGCTCCCCGTCCTCCTGAGGTCACTCATCGTAGGGACGGACGCTGGCACTCGAGGCGCTGCGAGGATTCATCGCGAGTTGCTCACCGAGTGAGCAACCGACCTGCGCGAGGTCTGCCGACCCCTAGCCGGGACGCTTGACCGACAGCATGGTCCGATAGGCGGCGACGACGCCGTCAACGACCGGACCGCTCGAGCGGACGGCGGTGACGGCAGCACCGGCCAGCCGGCACCGGTCCCTGGCTGCCTCGTCGGCCAGCAGGTCGACGGCCCCGCGAGCCAGCCCCCGAGGATCGTCGCCGCCGACCAGCAAGCCGGCGCCGCCTTCCAGGACATCGCGAACGCCCGGAACGTCCGACGCCACCGGCACGATGCCCGCACGAACCGCCTCGAGGAGCGTGACCGGCAGTCCTTCGAAGCGACTCGCGACGAGCAGCACCCGGTGCGAGGCGAGGAGCGAGGCGAGCTCCTTCGGGCCGTACGCACCCGCGACCTCGACACGCGAACGGACGTCCGCGGGGACGGACGCCGCCGTGGCCGACGGATCGTCGACGCCACGCCATGTCGCGGTCGCCCCGGGTAGCTCTGTCAGGGCGTCGTACACCGCCGCCCTCGCGGTGTCTGCGCCCTTGCGCCAGGTGTCGGGCCCGAGGATGAGGATGTCGCGCTCCTCCGCACGTGGCAGGACGGGTATCGCCTCGTCGACGACCGGGCTCGTCTTCCAGACCCGCTCGGGAGCGACGCCGAGCTGCTCCACGACGAACCGCTCCTCCTCCGTGTTGAGGACGAAGACGCCGTCTGCGTTTCGGAGGGATCGGGCCACCTCACGGAGGCGCCACCCCCCGTGGTACACGGCATACCGCCGGCGCAGGGCGAGATTGCCACTGGCTGCGCCGCGTCGGCGCACCGCGTCGGCGAGCTGCTCGAGGCCGTGACTCCTCGTGAACACCGCCACGCCCGAAGCCCGGACGCGCCGGATGTTGAGAAAGCCGAGGTCGCCGGTGGACGCGTCGACCACATCGATGCCACCGGCCTCGAACCGGCGCTCCACGAGCCGGGACACCGCGTGGGGGAACGCCACCGAGTCGAGCGTGGGGGTGCGCCGGTGCCGCAGGAGGCCGAATCCGACAATTTCGACGACGTGGCCACGACGTTCGAGCTCCTCTGCGAGCGCCAGCGTCGATCCGGGCGCACCTGCGCCGTGCACCAGGTCATGATGGACCGTGAGCAGGACCCGCAGCGATCCCGCGGCGGGATCAACCCGCCGCATCAGATCAGCGGCTCATTGTCGATCCGCATGAGTTTCCGCTCGATCGACGGATGGCCGCTTCGTCGAGCCGCCTTGATCGCCACCATCCTCGCGAAGAAGGGCAGCCGGCGCGAGAGTGACAGTCCGCTCCGGACCGCTTCGGATATGGAGAGCAGCTCCTTGCGGAACCGCACGAGCGTGCGCTCGCACCCGAGGTACCGGTAGTCCGACGAGAACCAGAGCCTTCGGAGCACCGCCTCGGTCGTGCCGATCGCGCTGAAGGCGTCGTGGAGGTATAAAAGCCCTCCCTCGGCGATGCGCGGCCCCCAACCATCGAGGTCGACGAGCACGCTCGACAGGTCGTGCGCACCGTCGATCCACGCGAGTCCGACCTCGGGTCCGGCCCAGCTGCGTGCGGCGTCTCCCGAGAGGCCTCGCACGAGCGTCACGCGGTCGCGTAGTCCGGCTGCCTCGAGATTCTCCTCGAAGGCAACCAGCGCGTCGGGACCTCCGCCCCATCGGACGTCATCGAAGGGGTCGATGGCGTGAAGTCGGACGCCGTCGCGCAGGCCGGCGGCCAGCATGATGGTGGACTTGCCGCAGTGGCTTCCCACCTCGACCACGCACTGGCCGACGGGCACCTCGCCGGCCGCGTCGAAGAGCGCCTGGGCCTGTCGCTCGGATAGCCAACCGTCGGCATCCGAGGCGAACTTCCAGGCGTCCTCGAAGGTCATTGGCACCCGAGCAATCTACAGAGCGATGCGCGCCGCCTTCTGCCACCCCTAGAATCCCCGCCCGGAGGCACGTCGAGTCGGCGTGAATGCCATGACTGCACCCGATTACAGCCAGATCGATCAGCTCCTCGAATCCCTCGTCGGCCCGACGGACGAGGCGCTGCGCCACGCGCTCGAAGCCTCGGACACTGGCGGTCTCCCCCAGATCCAGGTCGCGCCGCTCCAAGGGCGCCTTCTCGAGATCCTCGTTCGCGCGATCGGCGCGAGAACCCTTCTCGAGGTTGGGACCCTCGGTGGCTACTCGACGATCCACCTCGCCCGTGGCGGGGGCCCCGAGTCGAGAACGACGACCTTGGAGATCGACGAGCACCACGCCGACGTCGCGCGGGCGAACCTCGAGTTCGCGGGGCTCGCCGACCGCGCCGACGTGGTGGTGGGCCCAGCGCTCGACTCGCTAGCCCGCCTCGAGGGCGAGGGCTACGGACCGGTGGACTTCGTCTTCATCGATGCGGACAAGCCGAACAACGCGAACTACCTGCGCTATGCGCTCTCATTCTCGCGGCCTGGGAC
Source organism: uncultured Acidimicrobiaceae bacterium (assembly GCA_963841965.1). GTDB lineage: Bacteria > Actinomycetota > Acidimicrobiia > Acidimicrobiales > RAAP-2 > Palsa-459. Next base: position 357,206 of record CAWJES010000001.1, read on the forward strand.
CCTGATCGTCGTCGACAACGTGGTCCGCGGCGGGTCGGTGGCCCAGGATCCCCTTCCTGACGCCAATGCCCGCGGGGCCTACGACGCGATCGCGCTCCTCGGCTCGGAGCCGAGGGTGGAGGCGACCGCCCTGCAGCTCGTCGGCGCGAAGGGCCACGACGGCATCGCGGTCGGCATCGTCACCGCCTGAGTGACCGCGGGGCCCGGAGGGCCCGACATCAGCCTGCTGGCGCGCTCCCGGCGTTCCCGTTCGCGCCGGCCCCGCCGACCACGACCACCTCGTCGCTTCTCCCCGCCAGCCCCTCGACGAGGGCGGCCGCCGCGCCCACGAGGCCCGCTGCCTCATAGGGCACCACGAGCTTCGCGTTCGGCGACATCGCCACGTCCTGCAGCGCGCGGAGCTGCATGACCGCGAGCGTGTTCTGGTGTATCGCAACGAGGTCGATCGCCTGGAGCGCAGCCGCCTCGCCCTCCCCGCGCAGCTTCGTCGCAGCCTTCTCGCCCTCCGCTCGCAACTCGAGCGACCGTTTCTGCGCCTCTGCGGCGAGGATCGCCGCCTGCTTCGCGCCCTCGGCGGACAGGACCGCCGCCTGCTTCTGTCCTTGGGCGGTATTGATGGCGGCCTGCTGATCTCCCTCAGACTTCAAGATGGCCGCGCGCTTGTGCTGCTCGGCCTCCTTCTGCTCGGACATCGCCTGGAGCACGTTCTGCGGCGGTTTGATGTCGAGGATCTCGATCCGGTTCAGCCGAACGCCCCACTTCATCGTCGCGTCGGCCATGTGCTCCTGCATCCTCGTGTTGATCTGCTCACGCTGGGAGAGCGACTCGTCGAGGGTCATCTCGCCGAACACGGCGCGCAGCGCCGTCCTCGACAGCTGGTCGATCGCGAGAAGGAAGTCGTTGATCTCGAAGAGCGCGGACTTCACGTCGATCACCTGGCAGAAGATCGTCGCGGAGACCTCGACGGAGACGTTGTCCTCGGTGATGACGGCCTGCTGGTCGCCGACCTGCGGGAACTCGCGCATGTCGACCTTCTCCATCTGGTCGAAGAACGGGACGAGGACGGCGAGCCCGGGCTGGCGGATCGAGCGGAACTCTCCCAGCCGCTTGACGACCCCGACGCTGCCCTGCTGGATGACCTTCACCGAGCTCTTGATGAAGACCAGGATGAAGATGACGATCAGTGCCGCCACGACGAGCAGTACGACGGTGGCAACTGACCCGGTCGATGCGATCATGTTCCTACCCCTTTGTCCGGAGACTCCCCAACTCTCCTGAGACTATGACCGAAGATCAGGCGCCCGACGTCGGATACACGACGAGGAGGCCCCGATCGATGTCAGCCACGACAACATCCTCCCCCGCCTCGATCGTCTGATCGGGATCAAGTGGGATCGCCATCCATTCCTCCCCGCGGGCACGAACGTTCCCGGGCTGGTGCTTCCCGCGGATGGCCTTGGTCACGAGGGCAGACTCACCCAGCATTCCGGCGACTCCACTGCGCATTCAGGCTCCCTCTCCGCGGACCCACTCTTCCAGTGCCACGGTACCGCTGCGCGACCACCATACGGCTACCCCGGCATCATGGTCGAGAGCGATGCGTGGCGGGGCCAGCGTCCGCGTGGGTCTTGGGCCGCCCGGCGCTCCGGTCCGCCGTGCCGGTGATGCCACGTCGGCGGATGACCAGCACGGTCACCCCCGCAGGAGCGCTCGGCGCGAACGCCTGCCGCGGCATCGGACGCCCAGCCATCACCTCGAACTGCCCACCCCAGCGCCCGGCACCCGGGGCATCGGGCGAGAGGCCGGCGTCCTCAGCGAGACTCGCCGCCCAGTCAGCCCGAGGCTGATGCAACCCCCATCGGGGCCGTGCCACGGGCACGGCACGTCGTCGTGAACATCCTCATCGCACGATCGCACGCAAGGATCGAAGGCACTATGGCTTCGAGGACGAGGCCACTGTGGGCGGTCCGCGCCGTAGTGTTCCCGGGCCATGACGATGCCGATGGTGTCCCCTCGCCGCAGCCTGCGGTTCCGCCTCACTCGGACGCTGCTCGTGTCCCTCGCGGCGCTCCTCGGGCTCGCAGGGATCGCAGGGATCGCAGTCGCAGCGTCAGGGCCGGGATCGCCCTCGCAAGTTGCGGCACTCGTCCGAGCCGCTCCGCGCATCACCACCCTCCCGGTGAGCCTCCGGGGATCGGTCGCGACGGCCAGCGGGGACACCGCGCTTGTCGCCACCCCATCCCTCGCACGGTGCATCACCGGCGGGACCACCTTGCCTGCGTGCGTCTTCGGCGACCCGCAGGGGAAGCGCACGATGGTCCTGTACGGCGACTCCCACGCCCTCATGTGGTTTCCAGCCGTGGATGCGATCGCGAAGTCGCGTCATTGGCGGCTCATCGCCCTCATCGAGCTCGGGTGCCCGTTCGCGGATCTCTCCGTCTGGGGCGTCACGACGAACGCCCCCTACTCGAATTGCCCGATCTTCCGCGCGAACATGATCTCGAGGATCGATGCCCTGGACCCGAACCTCGTCGTGCTGGCCGAGAGCTATTACTACCTCGACGGCCAGGACAGGGCGATCTCGACTGCGGAGTGGGGCACGGCCGTCGAGGCAACGCTCGGCGCCCTGCACTCGGCCTCGATGAAGAAGGTGCTGATCGGCGACACCATCTCGGTCCCCAGCCCGGACACGTGCCTTGCCGCCTTTCCGACCTCGATCCAGTCGTGCTCGATAGCCGAGTCCAATCCGCAATACGCGGGGCAGCGCAACGCGGACATCGTGGCGGCGAAGGCTGCGGACGTCCTCTATGTGAATGACATTCCGTGGACGTGCTCATCGGTGTGCACAGCGGTCGTCGGACAAATGCTCGTCTACAACTCCACCGGGCACATCTCAGCGACGTATGCCACGTATCTCACAAGAGTCCTCTCGCTCGCGCTCGCACCGAGCATGTGAGCGCAACGGGGCAATCCCTAGCGGACCGCCGAGAACATCCCTGGTTCGTCCAGGTCCGCCGCCATCTGCGCCCGCGACGCCGGGTCGCCCGTGAACGCCCAGGCGCTGAAATCGACCGCCGCCTGCCAGAGCGCGAGGTTGAAGGCCGTCGGTTCCACCCATGGCTGCAGGTGCGTTTCGCCCCGGCCGATACCGACCAACACCTTGGGAGCACACGCGAGATCGAAGAACCGCTGCGCGGACGGCCAGTTGTGGAACTGGTCGGCGTAGGAGTCGGCGATGAAGACCGGGGTGACGTTCGAGCGGTAGAAGGTGTCGTCGGTGTCCGTCCCGCCCGAGAGGATGAGGAATCCGCGCGCCCTCGGGTCTCGATACCGTGGATTGAATGCCAGCGCCGCGACTGTGTCGCCGCCGTCACTGTGTCCCGCATAGACGACGTCCGACGCGTCCGGCGTGAACGGCATCTTGTGGTGGAGCACGTACGTCAACACGTACGGCAGGTCGGCGAGTTGGTCGGCATTCGCAACCCCCTCGTTCACGAGCGGAAGACCTGCAGCCATGCCCGGCGCGGTCGGAGCGACCGTCACGAACCCTGCGGTCGCCCATGCCCTGAGGATCGTGGCATATCCCCCCGGTGAGTTGTCCCAACCGTGGGCGAACACGAGGACGGGAAGCGGTCGGGCGGGTGCCACGACCGGATAGGCGATGTACGTGCGCAGCTGCCTCGCGCCGCGATCAATCATCACCCAGAACGAGCGGATCTGGTCGGTGCCGATCGTCGAGAGCGGATCGGTCGATCCGGTGTCGGGATCCGCACGCTGCGCTGCGCTGCACGCCGCGTTCGTGTGCGCGCCCACGCGCCCCGAGGGTGCTCCGGAGTGGTCGATGGCGCGTGTCGCCGCCGACGCGATGAGGGACATCCCAGCACCAGGGGCGACCACCGCCGCGGCCAGGGCGACGGCCAGCCAGTCGCGGCGCTGCGCACGCCAGCCGGTCCGCCGAGCCATTGGGTCCATCCGCGATTGTCACCCAGAAAAGCTCATGGGTGCTGGCACCCCTTCGTCGTCCATCTGCGCGGGTGGTTCCGTGGTCGTCGTACCCCGCGCGACCCCGTTCGCGCGAAGTGCCTGCAGTGGCACTGACGGGACTGTGCTCGAACCACCCGTCGTCCCTATCTGACCTAATCAAAGGCTCAATGCGTGTGAGCCAGGTCGGCAACTGCATGTCCACCTCCCGGAAGCCACCTGGGGCAACCGCCCCTCTCAGGTGTGACGACCGATCTCAGGGTGCCTCGGACGTCGGGGCGGGCCCAGGAGCCCATTGACATATTCCATAGATGGAATGTATGGTGTGGCATGGCCCGGGCTCCGAAGTCGACGGACGTCTTCAATGCCGTTGCCGGGCCGCACCGTCGCGAGATCCTGGACGCACTGGTCCAAGGTGAAAAGGCGGTCGGGACACTCGTCAGCGACCTGTCAATGTCCCAGCCCCAGGTCTCCAAGCACCTGCGGGTGTTGAGCGAGGCGGGGCTCGTCAGCTGCAGAGCGCAGGGGCGACGTCGGGTGTATCAGCTCGACCCAACACACCTTCGACCGCTGCGCCAATGGTTGGTCAAGTACGAACGCGTCATGACAGAGCGACTGGATCAGATGGATGACTACCTCACGGAACTACAAGCTCAAGGAGCGTGACTGTGACACCCAATCGTCATGGAACCCAACTTGTCGAATACCCGAGTGAGCTCGAGATCGTCACCACCCGGATGTTCGACGCTCCAATCGGACTCGTGTTCGACGTCTTGACGAAGCCGGAACACGTGCGGCGGTGGTGCGCCACCGGGGGAGACAAGGTCACGGTCTGCGAGATCGACCTGCGCGTCGGAGGGGGCTTCCACCATGTGTTCGTGACCCCACACGGCGTGGAGTGCTCATTCCGAGGGACGTACGTGGAGATCCGGCCGCCGGTTCGTGTGGTCAACACCTGGCTCTTCGAAGGATGGACGGATGCGTGGGCGACGCAGACCCACTCTCTGAGCGAGGTCGACGGCGTGACGACCCTGACGTTGACAGTGGCCTTCCGCGACAAGGAGGGCGCCGCCAACATGCTCAGGGCACATGATGAGGCGGCTCGGCGAGGCGAGACCAACGGACAGCCTGCGAGCTTCGATGCGATGGAGGACCTGCTGGCGTCGCTCGTCGAAGCCGGAGCCGAGCTTCCATCGCTTTAATTCCTCAATGCGCCTGACGGGGACGCTTCGCGATCCCGCCTGGTTCTTGGGGTTCGAAGAAGCGCAGTTGCCGTGGTCAGCGAACGCACGTCGAGAGTCACCGTTCATCAGGCCAAACGTTGTGGTGGTGACAACAAGTGGGCGCTGCGGGACTCGAACCCACGACCTCAGCCGTGTGAAGGCTGCGCTCTAACCAGCTGAGCTAAGCGCCCGAAGGGATCATCCTACTGTCCCACCTCACGGCCGTCGCGAAAGGCCGGACTAGCCTCGTGGCGTGGCCAACGAGACTGACGCACCGAAACCCCGGGGCGTCCAGGGTCTCTTTGCCGCGATCTTCACCCCCAAGAACCCGAACGCCACCCAGTCCGAGGCCGAGACAAGAGAGCGGATCCGGACGCTCGACGAGACGGAGCGAAAGTGGGGCTGGGCCGCGGCAGCGCTGCCCCTCGCCCTTTCGATCTCAGACCTCTTCATCAAGTACAAGGTCGCCCCCATCACGGCCAAGCCGGACAACGGCCATTGCGTCTCGGGGTTCCGCCTCGTCAAGTCGCTGTGCACCCAAATCCACACGACCAGCGCCCTCCAGTCCCTCTGGGTGACCGGCGTGATCTTCGTACTAGGTCTTGTCCTGCTCTACGGCGTGTGGCGCTCCAAGCGCTCGTTCGCCGCGTTCTCCAGCTTCCTCGCGGGCATTGCGTCAGGGACCCTCGGGCTGATCCTTGTCTTCTTCGGGGGCTGGCTCCTCGTCCGTGCCTGGCGGATCCAGCGATACGGCGCTGCCGACGGCAAGACCGTCCGCAAGGTCTCCATGGAGCGCGCGGCGGAGCGCAAGGCCGCCAAGAAGGCCGGCGCGACCGAGACACTGCCGAGCGGGAAGGTCGTGCCCCCGCCATCGAAGCGCTACACGCCGAAGGCGAAGCCCAAGAAGAAGTGACCGCGACCGCACCTGACGACGTCCGGGACGATGCCGGCCCGGGGCTCGACTTCCCCACCGCGTGGGCTCGGAGCCGCGCCGCGAGGGTGGTGCGCGCGTTCCTGCAGGACGTCATCATCATCCCGCTCGTGTGGCTGCTCGCCCCAGGATCGCGCCGGGGGCTCGGGATGCTCAAGCGCCACGAGGGCCCCTACATCGTGGCATCCAACCACCAGAGCCATGCCGACACCTCGATCGTCCTGGCAGCGCTCCCGAGATCGCTCCGCCGCCGGCTCGTGGTCGCTGCAGCATCGGACACGTTCTTCAACACGCGCTTCCACGCGATCTTCGCCGCCCTCGTCTACAACGCGATCCCGATCGAGCGCCACAAGGTGAACCGCAGATCGGGCGACCTCGCGCGGCAGCTGCTGGACGAGGGCTGGGGCCTGCTCATCTATCCCGAGGGCGGGCGCTCGCCCGACGGCCGGATACACGAGTTCAAGGGCGGTGCCGCGTACCTTGCCGACAAGTCCGCTGCACCGGTGCTGCCGTGCTACCTCGAGAACACGCGCTTCGTGCTGCCGCGGCTGTTCGCCAAGTCGCTCCCCGAGCCCGGGGACACGCACGCCCGAATCCGGACCCAGGTCAGCGTCACCTTCGGCCCCGCGATCGAGAAGGGCGAGGCCGAGTCCATCCGCAAGCTCAACCGCAGGATCGAAGAGGCGATCGTCCACCTCGGGAGGGACGTCGCGGGGGATCCGCTGGCGTCACCCCCGCTCGTGGGCTGAGGCCGTCACCGGGCCCTGGACGCCGCAGCCAGCCGCTCCTCGTGCAGGTCGATCGACGGATCGTCCGCGATGCCCGCAAGCGCCTCGTCACCCGTCGCCATCGAGAGCAGCCAGTCTGCGAACTGCGGGTTCCGTGCGAGGACCGGACCGTGCAGGTAGGTGCCGACCAGGCGTCCTTGGAGCGCGCCGTCCGTGCGGTCTCCGTTCCCGATGCCGACAGCGACGTGCCCGAGCGCGGCGATCCCGGGGTCCCGGACCGTGTGCCCCGCATGGTTCTCGAACCCGGTCACGGCACCAACGCGCCCGCCCGCTTCGACGACGACCTCCCCCACCGCGCGCGTGTCGCCGCCGCGGACCGTGTCGATGCCAAACATTCCGAGCCCCTCGATGCGCCTCCCATCGGGGCCAGGGAAGCTCCGGCCGAGGATCTGGAACCCGGCGCACACCGCGAGGACCACGGCGCCTGACGCCACGTTTCGCTCGAGCCCGCCGTCCCGGGCAAGTCGCTCCACTGCCAGCTGCTGGGGTCCGTCCTCGCCGCCTCCCACGCAGTAGAGATCGGCATCGGGGAGCGGCGTGTCCGACGAGACGGCCTGGAGCTGCACGTCGATGCCCCGGGCGAGCGCACGGCGCCACAGGACGAGCCCGTTGCCGCGGTCGCCATAGGTGCCGAGCAGGTCGGGGTACACCGTCACGACCCGCAGCATCTAGGTCTCCGCCTTCAGGTCGGCGAACGCCGTGTAGTTGGCGATCACCTCGATCGACTGCCCGCGCGCCCCGGCCGCGGCGATCGCTCGCCTCGGATCCTCGACAGACTCGTGATCCACGCCCCCGTAGTAGAGCCGCGTCGACAGGTCGCGCCAGCGCTCCCCCGATGCCACCACGCGGCGGCCCTTGAGCCGCTCGAACGCGACGTCGTACAGCCATGAGGGGTCGTGCCCGTCGGCCACACGTGCGTTCACGGCCACGACCAGGGGCGTCTCCTCATCGCCCACGAGGTCCAGCAGCGCGCTCCACCCCGCAGGGTTCTTCGCGAGCAGGAGCCGCGCGTCGCGACCATCGACCTCGATCTGGGAGAAGCGTCCAGCGACCTCGTCGAGCGACGCGACGGCTGCGGATGCCCGCACAAGGTCGGCCCCCATCCGCGTCGCGGCCAGCAGGGCTCCCAGTCCGTTCGCCCGGTTGAATTCGCCGGGGAGCGACATCTTGAAGGGGACGCGCCGGCCGTCGACGACGGCTTCGTCCCCGTCGACCGACGCATCCGACGCGGGCCGGGCGAATCCGCAGGCGCAGGACCATCCGCCCACCCCGTAGGTGATCCGGCTGGCGCACCTCGGACATGCGACGGCATCGTCGCCCCAGACCAGCCCGCCGTCGAACCACGCCGGCCGCGCCGACTCAAGTGCCGCGTGGACCACGAGCGGGTCGTCCGCGTTCGCGACGCAGATGCCGTCGAAGCGTCCCAGCGCCTCTCGCCAGGCATCCGCGATGCGTCGGACCTCCGACGTGCGGTCCAACTGGTCCCGCGACAGGTTCAGCAGGATCACCGCCTCGGGGCGCTCTCGATCCATGGTCGAGGGAAGCCAGACCTCGTCGCACTCGAGGACCGCGAACGGAGCTCGACGTGCCGCACCGAGCGCTGCGACATGGCCGGGCTGCATGTTGGAGCCCGTGCCGTTCGTCGCGACGGCTCCGAGCGTGCCGAGGGCAGCCGACAAGCAGGCAGTCGTCGTCGTCTTGCCGTTCGTCCCGCTCACGAGTGCGATCCTTCGCGCGTGGCTGAGGTGGTCGAGGAGGTCCGGCGCGACCCGGAGTGCGACGCGGCCACCCGCGACGGTCCCCTCGCCGCGCCGGGCCGCCCGGGATCCCGCGTTCACCGCCCGCATCGCGAGGAGGGCGACCCGGTCCCTCGGCGAGAGTGCGTCAGGCATCGGCCTCCGGGGCCCTACCGGGCGGATATGTGCGTGCCAGCTCCTCGTCGGTAGGGGTGCGGCGCTCGCGCGCCTCGTCGGGCAGCAGCATCGTGATGGCACGCATCAGCTCCTCGGTCTGCGTCCTCGGATCAGTCCCGGTGAAGCGAACCGGCTCGCCGATGGTGATCGAGACGGCGCGCGGCGATGTCAGCGTCGTGACGTTGGGCAGCCGCGCGGAGCGCGGCCACACGCGCTCAGTCCCCCAGACGCCGACCGGAACGACGACGGCGCCCGACTCCTGCGCGAGCCGGACAGCGCCTGTGTGTCCGACGAGCACCGGGTCGAAGAACCGCTCGCCGCGCGGGATCGTCCCCTGCGGGAGGACGAACACGACCTCGCCGCGTCGCAGCGAGCCGACGGCCTCCGCGAACGCTGCGGCCCCCGAGTGACCCCGATCGACAGGGAGCCCACCGAGCGCGCGCAGGAGCTCGGCGACGAGCGGGAGCTCGAACAGCTCGCGCTTCGCAAGTGCGCGCACGGGACGATGGATCCTCGCTGCAAGGATCGCGAGCGCCGCCACGTCGAAGTAGCTGCGGTGGTTGGCGGCTATGACGACCGGGCCGGTCGCGGGGATGTGCTCGATGCCGGTGATCTCGAACCGTGCATATGGGAACAGCTGGGGCCGAAGGAGGGGCGCCAGGAGGCCGAGCGGCTCGACACCGGCCACGCTCGGGACGCCTCCGGCGACCGACCAGTGCGCCCTCGGCCAGCGAAGTGCCATCGCCACGGCGCTGAGCCGAGGATCGGGGTTCACCACGAGCGGATGGCCGACGGCGCGCAGCAGAGGCACGTCGAACACCGAGTCCGAGACCGCGGCGCACTCGGCGAGGTCGATGTCCTCCTCGGCGCAATACGCGCGGATCATCGCGAGACTTGCCCGTCCCCCAGCAGAACCCTCCCTCGAGTCCGCCGGTGAACGCCCCGTCACGCTGTTCGTACCGGGTGGCGACCACCGCATCGGCGCCGATCGCCTTGGCGAACGGCGCGACCAGGTGCTCGGGCGTCGTCGTCGCGATCACGATCCTTGCGCCCTCGTCGCGCCATGCCCGCAGCGCGGCTGGCGCACCCGGGGCCATGAGCTGCAGCATTGGCTCGACCGCGGCCTCGGCGGCCGCCATGGCACGCTCGACGTCCCACCCCCTCGCGGCTGACGCCGCGGCGCGGGCCACGGCCATCGACAGCGTCGTCTCGCCGAACCGGTTGTAGAAGGACCACCAGAGCGTGTCTCCGGGGAGCCGGCGACCGGCTCCCGAGAGCCCCTCCGCCGCCAGCGCCGCTGCGAGCACGGGCCCGCTGGCCTCGCAGAGCAGCGTTCGATCGAGGTCAACGAAGACGGCGCGCATCAGACCTGACGCTAGTTGCATCGCGAAATAGGGCCCAGAACGAGACGAAGGGACTGCCACCGGGGGGGTGGGGCAGTCCCTTCATCGTGCCGCGTCGGACCAAGGAGGGGGGGTTCCTATGACCAGCGACTGCGTACATTCTGCTCGACGGCTCGACATCAATCAAGACGCTAGTGAAGATACTTGCTATCTCCTTTCCAGATATCATGTCCGGATGGACCTCAGGCAGGTCGAGGCGCTGGTCGCCATCGAGGAGAGCGGATCGTTCACGGGCGCCGCCGTTGCCCTCGGGACGGTGCAGTCGAACATCTCGTCTCGGATCGCGCGGCTCGAGCGCGAGCTGGACACCGTGCTCGTGGAGCGCGGCACCGGTCGGCTGACTGACGAGGGTGTCGCCGTCGTGCGCAGGGGGCATCGGATCCTCGCGGAGGTCGATGCCGCGCTTGCGGACGTAGTCGCCATGGGGTCGGAGGTCGCTGGCGTCGTCGGCATCGGCATCATCGGGACGACCGGTCGCTGGCTGATCCCCCAGATCCTCGAGGTCCTTCGCAATCAGCACCCGCGAATTCGCCTTCGGATCATCGAGGGGACGTCCACCACGCTCGAGCCGCAGCTCGCCTCGGGTCAGCTCGATCTCGCCGTCGTGACGCTGCCGCTGCACGCGGAGAGCCTCATCACGTCACCGCTGTTCGACGAGGAGCTCGTCCTCGTCGTGCCGATCGGCCACCCGCTCGCGCGGCGCCGGACCCCGGTCCCCTTCCGCGAGGTCGCGAAGCTCGAGTTGCTGCTGCCGCTTGAGGGCACCGCCCTGCGCCTGGACCTCGACGAGGTCGCGGCCCGCGAGGGAGTGTCCCTCACCGCCGCGATCGAGCTCGATGGGCTCCGGACCCTCGCCTCGCTCGTCTTCGACGGGTACGGGCCTGCGATCCTGCCCGCGACCGCGGTGCCGCTCCACATCCGCGACCGCTTCACGCCGGTCGCGATCAAGGGCATCGGTCGCCGGCACGTCGGTATCGCCGAGCGTCGCTTCGGCCTGCCGTCCGCACCGACGCGCTATGTGCGCTCGCTGCTCGAGCAGATCGTCGCCGACGGACTGCTCCCCCGCGGCCTGCATCCGCCGAGCGACGGCGTCTAGGCGCAGCTGAGCTGGTGGTACCAGGACGGCACGGCCGGCGGGAGCTTCCCGCCCGGCCAGGTGCCGCCTGCGGTGACGCGGTCCTTGCCGACGATCGCCCAGAGCCGGGGGAAGAGATCGGGCGCGACGACGACGCCGGCCTGCGGCGTGAAGTGGATCCCGTCGGCGCACCGGACCGTCTGGCTGTCAACCGACGCCCGGTAGGTGAGCCCCGGCGTGAGCAGTTTCGCGAGGTCGTAGACCGAGACAACCCCGGGCTCGTCCGCCGCTGCGGCCCGAAGGAGACCCGCGTCGCGGGTCGTTCGAATCGGTGCGTCCTCGGGGAACTTGGAGAGGCCCTCGTCGGAGACCGGGATGGTCATGAGGACCACGTGCGCCCCGCGGGATCCGAGGACCTTGATGCCGGCAGTGAGCCGGGACGAGAACCACTGGTCGAAGTTCCGGTGTCCGACCCAGGTCCATGTGCCATCAACCGTTTCGTTGATCACGTCCGCGCGCGCCAGATAAATGACGACATCGGGTCGGAACGCGTCGACCCATGACTGCCACGTGGAGAGAAGCTTGTCTGGACGGTCGAGGACGCACGGCGCGCCAGGCGGGTACACCCCGTAGGCGAGAAGGAAGCTCCCGTCCATGGACAGCGAACACCCCGGCTCGCCGGCGTTCACCAAGTCGACGTTGTAGGACGCCGCGAGCTCGCCCAGGCCCACGCCGAGGGAACCGGCCATGGAGTCACCCACGACGAGCACCTTGAGCCGAGGCTGGCTGAAGCGGACCGCGGAGATGGGCGCGGGATTCGCCAGCCCCAGGGATCCGGCGCTCGCCGACCCCGGCTGGCCGACCAGCACCATCGCGATCGCGAGGGCGCCGAGCAGCGCGACGGCTGCGGCGATGACCCGCAGGAGTGGGCGGACCTGACCGCTCGGCATCCCACAACCCTAGGCAACGCGGCCCTGTACATTTCGTCGGGCATGGCGCAATCCTCTCGGCTCGACACGGCATCGGCGATCCGGCGCGCGGACCGCGCGTTCGCCTGGATCATCCGGCGCCATGGACCTCCCCCGCGCCTGCGCGCACTGCCGGTCCCGGACCGCTTCGGGGCACTCGCCTCGGCGATCCTCTACCAGCAGCTCGCCGGTTCGGCTGCGGCGGCGATCGAGGCCCGCGTCGTCGCTGGGCTCGGTGGCGAAATCACAGCGGAGGGCCTGCTCGGAGCACCTGACGAACTCCTCGCCGGATGCGGCGTCAGCGGCCCGAAACGGCGAGCCCTCCTCGATCTCGCGGCGCGCGCCGCGGATGGGAGGCTGCGCCTCGACCGCATCGGCCGGTACTCAGAGGAGCGCGCCGAGTCGGCGCTCTGCGAGGTGCTCGGGATCGGTCCGTGGACCGCGCAGATGTTCGCGATGCACGCCCTCGGACGGCCCGACGTCTGGCCGGCCGGCGACTACGGCGTGCGCATCGGCTGGACCCGTCTGCACGGTGGCGGCGACACCATCTCGCACCGCGACCTCACCGTGCTCGGAGACGCCTTCCGGCCCCACCGCAGCGCGGTGGCCTGGTACTGCTGGCGCGCAGCCGGTGAGCCGAAGGTTCTTGATGCCGGTGATTGACCGGTAGCCTCGGGCCGTGCCACGCAGGGTCAGCGACGAAGCATTCATCGACGCTGCGCTCCCGACTCTTGAGCGATACGCGACGATCCCGTGCCTGTCCCCCGACTTCGATGCGGACTGGGCCGCGCACGGCACGATCGAAGAGGCCATTGGCCTCCTCGCCGACTGGGCGAGATCGGTGGGGCTCACCGGCGCATCGGTCGAGATCCGCAGGATCGAGGGTCGCACGCCGCTCCTCGCAGTCGATATCCCCGCGACCTGCGGGGCCGACGGGACGGTGCTGATCTACGGCCACCTCGACAAGCAGCCTGCCCTCGGTGAGTGGAGTGCCGGCCTCGCGCCCTTCGATCCCGTGCGGCGCGGCGATCGCCTCTATGCGAGGGGCGTCGCCGACGACGGCTACTCCCTCTTCGCCGCGTTGCTGGGTCTCGCTTCGCTCGAGCGCGAGGGCACCGGGCATGCCAGGTGCCTCGTCCTGATCGAGTCGTGCGAGGAGTCCGGCAGCCCCGACCTCGAGGCGCACCTCGACGCGCTCAGTGACAGCTTCGGCAGGGTCGACCTGCTCATCTGCCTCGACTCGGGCGCCCTCACCTATGACCGTCTGTGGGTCACGACATCCCTGCGCGGTCTCGTCGCTGTGGATCTGACAATCGAGGTCCTTGACCACGGCGTGCACTCGGGGACGGCTGGCGGCGTCGTCCCCTCGTCGTTCCGGATCCTCCGCGAGCTGCTCGACAGGATCGAGCACCCGAAGACCGGCACGGTCCTGCTCCATGAGCTGCACGCGCAGATCCCGGACTCCCAGCTCGCCGCCGCCGCGCTGGTGGCGAACGACCTCGGGGATCCCGCCGCGTATGACCTTCCGATCGTCGACGGCCTGCAGGTCCTCGGTCGCGATGGCGCGGACCGCCTGCTCCGACGGACCTGGGAGCCCTGCGTCACCGTGCCTGGCATCTCGGGGATCCCCGACCTGGACCACGCGTCGTCGCTGCTGAGACCCTCGACCACCGCGAGGATCGGCGTGCGCCTGCCGCCGACCGTCGACTCCGAGCTGGCCGCACGCGTGATCGTCGATGCGCTCACTTCGGATCCCCCGCACGGGGCGAGGGTCTCCGCCACAGCCATCCATGCGGATGGGTGGGTCGCTCCGGAGCTCACCGAGTGGTTCCGCTCCGCGCTGCAAACCGCTTCGGAGGAGGCATTCGGCCACGAGCCCGGTTTCGTCGGGGAGGGCGGCTCCATCCCATTCCTCGCTGCGCTCGGCAGGCGCTTCGATGGAGTCCAGTTCCTTGCGACGGGCGTCCTCGGGCCGGCGTCAAACGCGCATGGTCCGGACGAGTCGCTCCATCTCCCGACCGCCGCGAGGATGTGCGACGTTGTTGCCTCGGTGGTTCAACAGCACGCCGCGTGGCGAACATCGTCAGTCGAGACAAACCCAAAGGAACGTTCATGACCACGGTTGCGACGCAGGACGGTCAGATGGAGCTCTACGAGGCCGGCGATCCCGCAACAGCGAGTCGAGCGATCGTGGTCATCCAGGAGGCGTTTGGCCTGACCGACCACATCTGCCGTTGTGTGGACCGCATCGCCGCGGAGGGCTATGTCGCCGTCGCGCCAGCTCTCTTTCATCGCGACGGCGCGCCGGTCCTCGCCTATGACGACCTCGAGCACGTCATGCCGCTCATGGGCGCGCTCAGCGAGCAGGGCATCCGCATGGACCTCGACGCCACCGTCGGCTACCTCGCGTCCCTGGGGTTCGATCGGGCGTCGACGGGCATCGTCGGCTTCTGCATGGGCGGCACGGTCGCGTTCCGCGCGGGCACGACGGGCATGTTCGGAGCCGCTGTCACGTTCTACGGCGGCGGTGTCACCGCAGGCCGGTTCGGCTACCCGCCGCTCCTCGAGCTCGGCGTCGGACCTAGACACCCCTTGGCTCGGCTGCTACGGCGACCTCGACAAGGGGATCCCCGTCGAGGAGGTCGAGGCGTTGCGAGCGGCGGTTCAGACGGCCACCCCCGCAACCGAGCTCGTCCGGTACGCGTCGGCGGAGCACGGCTTCAACTGCGAGGACCGGCCCGCCGTCTACAACGAAGTCGCCGCGGCCGACGCATGGGCGAGAATGCTCGCCTTCTTCGACGTCCACCTTCGCGCCCGACCGTGACTTCACCGGACAGAGCGATGCCCCGGGGAGGCCCCGGGCCATGCTCGTTGATCAGCGACGTGGCGTCACGCGTTGACGGGGACCGGCTCCTCCGCCTTCGGTGACGAGAAGATCTCCTCCTCCTCGTCCACCTTCCGGTAGTGGAGGACCCCCAGCAGCGTGAGCAGCGCCATGCCGGCGGCGAGGATGAACGAAGCGATCGAGGCGATGAACGTCAGCTTCCCGATCGTGCCGAAGGCGTAGGCGTTCAGCAGCAGGCCGCGCAGGGTCTCTCCCTGGAAGACGAGCTGGACCTGGCTGGCAAGCGCCTTGTTGCCCGGGTCGGCGAGCGAGGCGGCGCTCAGCTGCGCATACGTCTTGCCGCCGCCGATCTCCTGGAGGTGCACCGCGATGTAGTGGTCCGCCCAGACCTCCGCCTGGGAGCCGGTCAGCAGCTGCTGGCCCGCGTACTGGTTCAGGTACTTCGAGATCGCGGGGTTGGCGAGCTCGGCCGAGCCCTTTGCGGGGAAGTAGATCTTCTGTGCGGCCAGCTGGTTGTGGACGTTGTTGGTCGTGTAGATGGAGCCCCACATCAGCATCCCGCCCGCAACGAGCAGCACCACCGTGAGCATGGCGCCCACCGCGGTGGCCAACGCGTCGAAAGTCCGTCTGCGCATGTTGTCTCCCTACTCCTCGTCGAACAGCATCAGCCTGCAGGCTGCTGACGACCACGGCTAGGGACCTATGGCCTCACGGATCCGGGACCTAAGTCCAAATCCTGCCACTCCGCGCAAGTCAGCTTCGCGGGACGTCCTTCCACGCCATGCCCTTGTCGACACGGACGTCACCGGGGAGCCCGAGCACGCGCTCACCGAGGATGTTGCGCATCACCTCCGAGGTGCCCCCCTCGATCGAGTTCGCCCTCGCGCGGAGGAAGGACTTCTTCACGTCTGCTCCCCCCATCGCGCTCTCCGTCGGACGGACGAGCTGGAACGTCCCCGAGTAGAGCATGCCCTCGGCCCCGAGCAGGTCGATGCACAGGTCGTAGATGCGCTGGTTCTCCTCGGCGAACGCGAGCTTCGCGACCGAGCCCTCCGGACCCGGCGTCCCCCGCCGTCGAGCGTCCGACGCACGCTGGTTGGTCAGCCGGAGCACCTCGCTGCGCACCCACGCCTGGAGGACCTCGTCGCGCAGCACCTGGGAGCGCGGATCGTCCTGACCGGCGATCTTCTCCTTGTAGATCCGCACCGCGTCGCCGATCGGCCCCGCACCGCGCGGAATGGCATTCCCGCCGATCGAGACCCGCTCGTTCATCAGCGTCGTGAGGGCCACCTGCCAGCCCTGGCCGACGTCACCGAGCCGCTCGCTGTCGGGGATCCTGGTGTCGGTGAAGAAGCACTCGTTGAACTCCGCCTCGCCGGTGATCTGGTAGAGGGGCCGGACATCCACGCCAGGTGCCTCCATGTCGACGAGGAACATGGTCATGCCCGCGTGCTTCGGCAGATCTGGATCCGTCCGCGCGAGGAGCAGTCCGAATCTCGAGATGTGTGCGAGCGTCGTCCAGACCTTCTGCCCATTCACGATCCACTCGTCACCATCACGGAGTGCGCGCATGGCCAGCCCGGCCACGTCCGATCCTGCTCCAGGCTCGCTGAACAGCTGGCACCAGACCTCCTCGCCGGTGAACAGCGGGCGGAGGTAGCGCGCCTTCTGCTCCTCGGTGCCGTGGGCCACGATCGTCGGCGCGCACATCCCATAGCCGATGATGTTGCGCATCGCCGCGTTCGGCGCACCCGCGGCGTGGAGCCTGCGCTGCGCGCGGACGTGGGCCGCCGGCGAGGCACCCAGCCCGCCGCACCCCGCAGGGAAGTGGAGCCACGCGAGGCCCCGGTCGAACTGCTCGCCGAGGAACATGACCGGGTCCGTGGTGCGTGGCGGGAGGTCGACCAGCAACTGGTCGACGAGATCGTCGACGTCGCCCTCGGTGATGGTCCGTTCGGTGATGGTCATGGCCCCTCCCTCGACGGGTTGCATCTTACGGACGGCCCACGGTGCCCCCGGACTCTCAATCCGCCTGGAGGCGTGGCCCCGACCAGCGGGCAGCTGCTGCTCCGGTGCCGGCTATGAAGCCTCGGCGTCCGGCGTGTTCTTCACGTCCAGCGAGATCGGCCCGTGCTCGGCCTCGATGGCCTGGAGCTTCTCGACGATCGCCGTGGCATCCGCCTCCGCGGTCGCCGGGGCACGGTTCGTCACCGATCCGTAGGAGATCGCGCCGAGATCGTGGAGCAGCGAGTCAGCAAGCCGCTTTGTCTGCACCTCGTCGAGCTTCGCCTGCCCCTTCGTCGACGCATCCTTGGCTGCCGCGCTGGCGCTGGCGGCCGCAGCCGCCGCCTGCTCCTTGACCTTGTCGAGAAACCCCATCGCGCTCCTCCGCTTCTTGGGGCTCGCTCGGCCCCGCCCCGATCTTGGCACCGACCGACGAGGCGTGCATCTCCGCTAGCCGCGCACGGCGGCGAGGATCCGCTCCCTCGTGTCCTCGCGGGGCCAGCCTCCGAGGATCATGGTGGTGATGCACGTCGAGCGCCACTTCCGCTCGATCTCCTCGACCATCTTGTCCGCAGGGCCGACGAGCGCCACGTCCTCGACCATCTCGGTCGGCACGAGCTCGATCGCGCCGTCGCGGTCCCCCGCGAGATACCGGTCCTGGATCGCCTCGCACTCATCCCTCCAGCCCATGCGGACGAACACGTCATGGTGGAAGTTCGCTCCTCTCGCGCCCATCCCACCGATGTACAGCGCGAGGGTGGGCTTGAGGAACGACGCCGCGACCTCGACGTCATCGTGCTCGACCATCCACACGGTGCACGCGACCTCGAACCCATCGGCCGTCGCATGCGCGCCAGGTCGAGCCCGGCCCTCTGCCAGAGCATCGCGATAGAACGCATCGGACTTCGGCGAGAACCACAGCGGGAGCCAGCCGTCGGCGATCTCCCCCGCGAGCGCGACGTTCTTCGGCCCCTCGGCCCCGAGCAGAATGGGTATGGCCGGGCGGACTGGGTGGATGGTCGACTTGAGCGCCTTGCCGAGTCCGGCGCCGCCCTCCAGCGGCAGCTGGTAGTGGCGTCCCTCAAAGGCGACGGGCTCCTCGCGTGCCATCACGAGGCGCATGATCTCGACGTACTCGCGCGTGCGTTCGAGCGGTCGCGGATAGGACTGCCCGTACCAGCCCTCCACGACCTGCGGACCCGAAGCCCCGATCCCGAGCAGGACGCGCCCGCCCGAGAGGTGGTCGAGCGTCATCGCTGCCATCGAGAGCGCCGTCGGCGTCCTCGCGGAGATCTGGCAGATCGACGTGCCGAGCTTGATCGACGTCGTGCGCGATCCCCACCATGCGAGCGGCGTCAGGGCGTCCGATCCGTACGCCTCGGCGGTCCAGAAGCTGTCGACGCCGAGCGACTCGGCCTCGGCCAGCTGGCGCTCGACGCCGACAGGCGGACCCGCACCCCAGTACCCCGCACTGATCCCGACCTTCATGGTCCCTCCGTTCGCTCAAGCCCATCGCCGCGGACGAACCTACGCCTGCCGACGCGGTCTCGCCGCCAACCTTGCGGAGCCGGACCCTAAGATGGCGTGCAGCATTCCGACTTCGGAGGATCCTTGCCAGCAACCCCCAGCAGCCAGCGCGGCACAGCAGGATCGGCCCAGAACTACTCGCGGCTGATCTCGACCTTCGGTCCGGGCACCACGGAGGTGACCGACCAGGCTCCGTTCGTCGCGGCCGACGTCCTCGACAAGGTGGGCGTTCTGTGCATGCTCGCGATCGTCACTGGCATCGGGGCGGCCGTCGTGTCGCTGCCCACGGGCGTCCTCGTCATCGCCTTCCTCGCCGCATTCGGCTTCTCGATCGCCGGGCTCCTCCGACCCGCGAAGGCCCACCTGTTCGCTCCGCTCTACGCGCTCTCAGTCGGCGTCGCGCTCGGCGGCATCTCGAAGTTCTACGCGAACGGCCGCGGATCCGTCGTGCCGCTGGCCATCATCGGGACCGCGGCAATCTTCCTCGCCGTGCTCGTCGCCTACCGGACCGGTCTCGTCCGGGTGGGGACCCGGTTCATCCAGGTGACCGTGATCACCGGCTTCGGCGTGCTCGCCATGGGGCTTGCGGTGTGGCTGGGCATCCCGCTACCCGGGACCTCGTCAGGAAGCGGGTCGTTCGTCATCCTGTTCGTCGCCTACCTCGTCTTCGGCGTGATGGGCCTCTTCGTCGACTTCAACTTCGCGTACATGGCAGAGAAGGCAGGCGTCTCGAAGGACGGGGAGTGGTTTGCCGCGCTCTCCATCATGACCTCGTTGGTACTCATCTACCTGTCGCTGCTGCGGATCCTCGGCCGCCGATAGGCCAGCTCCAACACCGAGCGAGCCCGTCGGCCGCCGGTCGTTCCGGGTTTCCCGAGGCGAGCCTCCCCGCCGGTACTCTCCCGAAACTTCAAGAAGTGCCCCGGCGGTGTGGATTCACCCCGGGGCGCGTCCATCACCTGGGAATGGGTGACGGCAGTGCGATCCTACCTCGGTGGACATCCCACGACCGAAGGTGCGACCTCGGCTTTGGATCAGTGGCTGTCTCGGCCGAGGCTCGACTCGAAGAGGAACCCGTCGGCGAACACCGCGAGGCAGCTCCTCACGACGTCGGCGTCGAACAGCGTTCCCGAGCCAGCCGTGACCTCGGCCAGAGCGCGCTCCAAGCCCAACTCGTGGCGGTAGGGGCGGTGATGGGTCATGGCCTCCACGACGTCTGCGACGGCGACGATCCTCGCCGGCAGGATGATCTCGCCCCCCTTCAGTCCGCTCGGATACCCGGATCCATCCATCCGCTCGTGATGCCGCAGGGCGACATCGGCGATAGGCCAGGGCAGGGATGCCCGTGACAGGATCTCGGACCCGATTTCGCTGTGGCGCCGGACCAGCTCGTACTCGAGGGCGCTGAGCCTCCCGGGCCGAGAGAGGATCTCCGCGGGAACCGCCGTCTTTCCGATGTCATGGACCTGTCCGCTCAGCATGATGAGCTTGAGCATCCTCGGCTCAAGTCCGAGATGCCTGCCGATGGCTGCCGCGAGCAGGCCGACGTTTGACTGGTGCCCTGCCGTGTACGGGTCGCGGGTCTCGGTGATGTGCCCGAGCGCGGAGATGGTGCCGTCGAGCGCGGCCTCCACCTGGCGCATCGAGATGAGGTGCAACGCGCCGAACTCCACCTCCCTCGCGATCTCCTCGAGGCCCCTGACCGTCGCGTCCTCGAAGGCGTAGACGTGGTGGTCGTAGACGACCAGGACGGCCATGCGCCCGCCGGGCGCGAACGGGATCGCCACGCACGAGTTCAGGCCGAACGCCGCGGCCCGGTCGCGCCACGGCTCGAACAGGGGGTGGTTTGCGAGGTCATTCATCGTCTGCGTGGCCCCCGTCCGCATCGCGGTACCGATGGGGCCGCGTCCGATCTCCCGCTCCCCCGACCACGAGGCCATGCCCTCGTACAGGTAGCCGGTCACACCGGCGGCGTGGATGAACTCGATGCTGCCGTCGACCTCGCGAGACTTGACCGCGATGCATGCGAGCGCATACGGGCCCAGCTCGACCAGGGCCGAGCAGAGACTCTGGAGGGACTCCGACTCGCCCTCGGTCGCCATGACGAAGCGGTTGACCTCGGTCAACAGCTTCAGGGAGTGGTGCTCGAGCTGCTGGACGGAGATGTCGTCGAACGCCGAGATCGCCCCCAGGAGCTCGCCATCCTCCGCGATCGGATAGGTGTCGATCGAGATCCAGCGACGTGCGCGTCCAGGGATGTCCAGACCCATCACCACGTCCCGGCACCCCAGGCCCGTTCGAACAGTGCGCAGCGCGGGATGGTCGAGCGGGGGAAACTTCGTGCCGTCCTCGCAGACCGAGCTCAAGCGCTCGTCGAGCGGCATCCGCCCGACCAGGTCTGCGACGGGAACGCCGAGCAGTTCCGCCGCGACGACGTTGCAGTCGATGATGGCCCCGCTCGAGTCGTGGACGCAGATGCCAGTGTTGATGTTGTCCAGGAAGTCGCTGGAGTAGACGTGGGCGAGGAGGCCCTTCAGGGGACTGCGTTGTGATCTCAGTGGAATCATCGCGTCCCCCTGACAGGTCCGACCCTGCGCATCCAGTCTCGTCCACACGACCTCGAAAGTGCAATGGGCAATTGCAGTCGCACCGTGCACACGTGTGGTCGCTCGTCTGCTGCATGGCGATGCGTCCCAGAATGACCGATGGGTCGTGGGTAGCATCTGGACCTTGAGCACGCAGGCGCCGGATTGGCACCGAGAGCCGAGGCACGCAGACGAGCGTGGCGTGGCGATGATCGGCATCCTGCTGGTCGTCGTCATCCTCGGGATCCTCGCCGCGGTCGTTCTTGCCGTGCAGAGCTCGCCCAGCACGAAGAGCGCGGGAACTGCGCCCCAAGGCACCACGACCACCATCCCCCAGAGCATCGGCAGCGCGGCGCAGGAGAGCGCCGTGTCGGCCTGCGAGGCCGACTACCAGACAGTGAACGCTGCGGTCCTCACGTACCGCACGCTCAAGGGCGTCGATCCCTCGGCGGGGACGTCGTGGGCCACCGCAGCGTCCAGCGGCGGCGCGCTGCTGACCTCATGGCCTTCGGACCCGCAGTACTACTCGATCGTCTGGAACGGGACAGTGCTCAGCGTGGTCCCTGCGAAGGGAACGCCGTCGCACGGGTCGATCGGCACCAAGTCCCCGCCGACCGGCTGCTTCGCTGCCTAGCCGATCAGGACGACACCTATCGCGACACAACAGGAGCGCGACTGTGGTCGAGCAGGATCTCGCACTCCTCTGCGGGCACTGGTCGCGAGTACAGGTAGCCCTGTCCGAGTTCGCACCCGACGCCGAGCAGCGCGGCCGCCTGCTCGGGACGTTCGATCCCCTCCGCCGTGCACTTCATCTCCATCGAGGTCGCCATGTGGCAGATCTCCTCGACGAGGAGCATGGATCGCGTGGAGTGCGGCAGTTCGGACGTGAAGGAGATGTCAAGCTTCAGGTTGTTGAACGGGAACCTGCGCACGTAGGAGAGCGACGAGAAGGCCGTTCCAAAGTCGTCGAGAGCAAGCCCCACGCCATCGCGCCGCAGCCCTTCGAGGAACTCCATCGTCTGGTCCGTGTCGTCGAGCAGCACGGACTCCGTGACCTCGACGACGAAGTGCGACGGTTCGATGCCCGCATCGTGGATGATTCCCGAGATCGTCTGGGAGACACCGGGATCGGCGAGATCCGTCGCTGAGAGGTTGACGTTCATGCGCAGGGGATCGTGAAGGCCGTATCGCTGCTGCCACTCACCGAGCTGCAGCGCGGCACGCGCCCAGACCCACTTGTCGATCTCGATGATGTAGCCCGTCTCCTCGGCGAGCGGCACGAATGAGTCCGGGTGGAGGAGCCCGCGTTCCGGATGGAGCCACCGGACGAGCGCCTCGAAGCCGACGATCCGACCGCTGGCGAGCGCGACGACCGGCTGGTAGTGAAGGATCAGGTCTGCGAGGGCGGGGAGCGAACCAGCCTCCTCGTTGTCGACCGGCAGTCCGGCAGCGACGTGGTGGACCGCGTCTCGAAGCTCCTGGATGGCCCTTGTCTTCTGGACCCAGGCAGAGCTTCCCGCCCGCAGCGACGCGTACAGCGCGCCGGGACGCTCCGATCCCGAGAAGGTGATGACCTTCAAGTCGGGATGTCCCTCCCGCATCACCACGATCGCGTCGGGCGCATCCATGTCCGGGAGCGTGTAGTCGATGATCACCACGTCGGGCAGCTCCCGCTGGGTGATCGCGATCCCTTCGGCCGCGGTCAGCGCCGCACCCACGACGACGATCTGCGGATCGTCGCGAAGCAGCCGGACCACGCTCTCGAGGATCATCTCGTGGTCGTCGATGACGACGACGCGGATTACCTGGCCGTCACTCAGCACGGTCGAGCACCTTGCGGAGGTTCTCCAGGAGGATCGTCTGGTCGAAGGGCTTCTCGAGAAGAAGGAAGTCCGTCCCGAGGACCGCCTCCGCCTCAAGGACCGGCTGCGCGTGACCGGACATGTAGATCACGCGGATGCCGGGCCGGAGCTTCCTCACCTCGTTCGCAACGGTCGGGCCCTGCATGACCGGCATGATGACGTCCGTCAGGACGAGGTCGATCTTCCCGCCATGGGTCGCGGCGATGTCGACGGCTTCGGCACCTCTCGATGCGACCAGGACCGTGTAGCCATTGCGCGTCAGGATCCGACGCGTGACCTCGCGCAGGGCGTCCTCGTCGTCGACGACAAGGATCGTCTCGGATCCCACGAGCGTCTTCAGGTGGTGGGCACGTTCCTCGAGCTCCTCCTTCAGTACGTCCTGCTTCGCGGCGGGCAGCAGGATCGTGATGGACGTTCCGATCCCCTCGTCGGAGTAGATCTTGGTGAAGCCACCGGACTGCGAGACGATCCCGTACACCGTCGCGAGACCGAGTCCCGAGCCCTCTCCCCTCGGCTTGGTCGTGAAGAACGGCTCGAAGGCACGGTCGCGCACGTCCTCAGCCATACCTACCCCGTTGTCCCCTACCCGGAAGCACACATAATCACCAGCGGGCACGCCGGAGATGGGGCTCTCCGCTTCGGTCACCTCGCGTGCCGACGTGTCGATCGTGAGCGTGCCGCCGCTCGGCATGGCATCGCGCGCGTTGATCGCGAGGTTCAGGACGATCTGCTCGATCTGCCCGGGGTCGGCCAGGACCATCGGGAGGGTCCCGCCCAGCTCTATGACCAGTTCGACCTGCTCGCCGATCGTGCGCCGCAGGATCTGCTCCATGCGCGTGATCGCGCCGTTGAGGCTGAGCGGACGAGCCTGCACCACCTCCCTTCGCGCGAAGGAGAGCAGCTGGTGCGTGAGGAGGCTCGCTCGCTCGGCAGCAAGCTGGATCTGACGGACATCCTTCAGCGGCGCCTCCCAGTGGGCCCCCTCCGGAGATTCCGCCGCGACCGACAGCTCCTCTGCGACGAACGATGCGTAGTTCAGGATCACGGCCAGCAGGTTGTTGAAGTCGTGAGCGACGCCGCCAGCGAGCTGGCCCAGGCTCTCCATCCGCTGTGACTGGTGCAGCTGCGCCTCGAGGCGCTGGCGATCGGCCACAGCCTCCAGCCTCGCGCCCTCGGCGACTGTCTTCTCGTCCTCGGCGGTCACGCGGTCGACCTCGGCTTCGAGGCGGACCCGCTCGGCCTCCTTCTTCTCGCCCTCGGCGGTCACGCGGTCGGCCTCGGCTTCGAGGCGGACCCGCTCGGCCTCCTTCTTCTCTCCCTCGGCGGTCACGCGGTCGACCTCGGCTTCGAGGCGGACCCGCTCGGCCTCCTTCTTCTCGCCCTCGGCGGTCACGCGGTCGGCCTCGGCTTCGAGGCGGACCCGCTCGGCCTCCTTCTTCTCGCCCTCGGCGGTCACGCGGTCGGCCTCGGCTTCGAGGCGGACCCGCTCGGCCTCCTTCTTCTCGACCTCGGCGGTCACGCGGTCGGCCTCGGCTTCGAGGCGGACCCGCTCGGCCTCCTTCTTCTCGCCCTCGGCGGTGATCCGCCGCTCTTCGGCCGCCAGGCGGGCCAGCTCAGCCACTTCCTTCTCACCCTCGGCGGTCACACGGTCGACCTCCGCGACGAGGCGGACCCGCTCGGCCACCTCCTTCTCTCCCTCGGCGGTGATCCGACGTGCCTCAGCCTCGAGGCGGACCCGCTCGGCCACCTCCTTCTCTCCCTCGGCGGTGATCCGACGCTCTTCGGCCGCCAGGCGGTCCTGCTCGGCTTCGGCCTTCAGCCGCATCCGTTCGGCATCGATCTCGATCCGCTCTGTCGCATCGCGAATGGTCGCGGTGGTGATGAGGCCGTCGGTCGTCGCGCGCGTCAGCATGGAGATTGAAGCTGGGAAACGCGTGCCGTCCTGTTGGCGCCCGAACATCTCCAGGCCTGTTGCGGACGGTCGGTACTTGATGTCCGCGATTGGGACGAGGCGATCGACGTGCATCCCGACGATCTGGTCTCGGCGGTACCCGAAGAGCAGCTCGGCCTGTGCATTGACGAGGATGATCAGTCCGTTCTCGTCGATCGCGATCAGTGCATCAGGGACGCGATCGATGAACCCAAGCAGTGTGCCTTCGGTGAGCTGGACCACACCCACCTCCTCGGAGGTTTGGAACCACCCGGGAAGCAGGGCGCACTCGCAGCGTATGGGTGCGGCGCGAGTGCGATTCGTGCTGCACCTGGCGTTGGGGGCCGTTGACTTCGTCGGGCGACCAGCTGGCAGTGACCCCGAGGTACGCAGCGACGCCGATGATCCGCGATCCGAACCTGGCGAACCTCTGCGGCAGCCGACTCCGACGCGCCCCGGGTCCGACTCCCGGCCCGCCATGCCTCTGGCACGCAGGTGCCGTCCGCCGGCGGGTATCCGCCATACGATCGGTGCCGTGCCCGAGGATCACACGGAACCTGCGCGGCCTCCGAATTCAACTGGCGACCGCCCACGCGCTGCGCTGCGTCGCCGTCGTGAGGAGCGTCGACGTCGCCAGCGGCGGCGACTGATTCCCGCCGCCATCGCGCTCCTCGTCATCATCGCCAGTGCGATCTGGATCGAGGCGGCGAGGTCGGCTCCCGCCTCGGACGGCTCGACGACCACGACCGTGCGACACGCGCCGACAACGACCTCGACGACGATCCCCTATCTGCCTGCAGCACTGCACCTCCCCGTCGCCCCGCCACTCCCAGGGGAGGGGCGATGGGCTGTCCGTGACACGTGGGCAGGTGGATCGCCTTCCGTCCTCACCACGAGCTTCCGACCCGAACCCTCGGATCCGTCGATCTTTGCGTACGTGTCATGGATCCGGTCGGCCACCACGCAACTGGCTCTCTACCCTGGCTACAAGGGTCCCGGGGCGACCACCTTGTCCAGGGGTCCCGAGATGGTGCCCCCCACGGCGAGGGACCACCTGCTCGCGACCTTCAACTCCGGCTTCTACGAAACTGACTCCCCTGGAGGGTTCTTCACAAACGGCATCCTGTACTTTCCGATGATCGCCGGGCGCGCGACGCTAGTGCAGTACACCAACGGGTCGATCGACGTCGTCGACTGGACCGGGGGTCCGAGGCCCCCCGCCGACGTCGCGATGGCACGCCAGAACCTCACGATGCTCGTGGACCACAGCCGGCCCGGCGCGGGGACCTCCGACGGAGCACTGTGGGGCCTCACCCTCTACGGGAATCCGCTCGTGTGGCGCACGGCCGTCGGTGTCGATGCGCACGGTGATCTCCTGTACGTCGCCGCTCCACAGCAGACCGCCGCCTCGCTCGCGAACATCATGATCCAGGTCGGGGCCGTGCGGGCCATGCAGCTCGACATCAATCCGGAGTGGCCCATCTTCGTCACGTACGGCGGGCCAGGCGCCGCTGCACCGACCCTCGACGTCCCGAACCCGAATCAGGTGGCCGACCGCTTCCTCTACCCGAGCACGAAGGACTTCTTCGCGGTCTACGCCCGCACATCCAGGTCGGCAGCGATACCGTGGTGACGAGATCGATGACCGCGGGAACCCGCAGCCATCGAGCCGAGAGGGGCCGCAGATGAGCAATCAGCGCCGCGCCCCTGCCCATCGGCGCAAGACGAGCCCTCGGGGCTTCACCGTGCGGCGCCTGATCGCTGTGGGTGTCGGCGTGCTCGTCCTTGCGGCGGTGGTCACCGCAGGCATCGCGATTTCCGATTCCGCTGGTCCAACGAAGGCTGCGGCATTGACATCGACGACGCTGTCGACCTCGACCACCAGCGCGACGGACTCGAGCGCGGCAACGAGCCAGACGCCGGTCACGTTCTCCTTCGTCGGCGACATGGACCTCGGGAACACGCCCCAGCTGCCACCCAGTCCCGCCACGTACCTAGCGGCGGTCACGCCTGCGCTGAAGGCAGATGTCGTCTTCGGCAATCTCGAGGGGACCTTGACGAACTCGGGAGCCGACTCGAAGTGCTCGCCGGTGTCCACCGAGTGCTACGCATTCAGGAACCCGACTTCGTTCGCTTCGATCTACCGGACGGACGGGTTCACGGTGATCAACAGCGCGAACAACCACTCCGACGACTTCGGCCTGCAGGGCCAGGTGTCGACGTCAGCCGCACTGCGCGCGGCCGGCCTCGTCCAAGCGGGGTTGCCCGGGCAGATCGGCATCGTCACCGTCGGGTCCACGAAAGTGGCCTTCGTCGACTTCGCTCCTTACACATCAACCAACGACATGCTGAATCCCACGCAGGTGGCACAGCTGATCCATCGAGCGAGGAACGAGGCACCCATCGTCGTCGCCTACATGCACTCGGGTGCCGAGGGGGAATCGGCCGACCACGTCACCGGTCAGACCGAGTACTACGTCGGCGAGAACCGCGGCAATCCGGAGGCCTTCGCCAAGTCCGCCATCGACGACGGCGCTGACCTTGTCGTTGCGAGCGGCCCGCACACGCTGCGTGGCATGGAGTTCTACAAGGGTCATCTCATCGCCTACAGCCTCGGGGACTTCGCTTCGTACTACAACTTCGCGACCATCGGGACACTTGCCTACTCCGGCATCCTGCATGTGACACTCTCCCCCACGGGATCCTTCGACAAGGCCTCGTTCACCTCAGTCAACCTCTCGGTTCCTGGTCAGCCGTCCCTCCAGGCGTCCGATGCCTCCGCACAGTTCGTCGCGCAGCTGTCAGCTGAGGACTTCGGGTCAGCTGCGGCCAGGATTTCCCCGCACGGCACGATCGTCCCGTAGCCCTCGAGCTCCTCAGCACCCCCCCGGCGGGCCGGGAGTGCCTGCGCCGACCGCAGGCTGGTCGACGGTCCCCACGTCCACCGGCCTCGGATTCGGGCCCAGGTGCACGATGTACCACACGCCGCGCCACGAGATCATTGACGCGACGGCAAAGGACCTCGTCGCGGCCGGAGTCGAGTAGACGAGCCGGACACCCGGGAGGTGCCAGTACCCCACGGAGTTCTCGCAGACTCCGGGAGCGATCCACGCCGCGGCAGCGGGGTTGCCATCGACCGCAAGCAGCCGGACCCGCGACGGGTCGCTTCCAATTGCTAGGCGGTACGCACCGAGGTCGAGTCGGTAGAACGCAACGAGCCGATCGACGTAGTCGCTCGAGGGATCGGGGATCTCTCCCGTCTTCATCCGGACGTAGGCACCCTCGGGAAAGAACACAGTCAGCCCCGTAGGGACAGCATCTCTTTGGATAGCCCGCCAGAGCGGCGTAAGGCGGGCGCGGAGTGCGGCATTGCTCGACGGCGGTTCGGCGCTCGTCTGCACCAGTGGTGGTGACGCATCCGACGCCCTCGTCGAGAGTGCGACCGTTGACGCGGTGCCGAGATCGGCTGTCGGACCAGGTGCCGTTGACGGGACACCCAACGCAGAGGTCGGTGGCCTAGAGGTGGGGGGCAGGCCCCGCGATGCCACGAGGAACGCGGTGCCTCCCGCGGCGAGGAGCGCGAACGCGATCACAACGCGGACTGACCGCTGTCGAGCAGCCACCTTCCGTGCGTGCCGCTGGCGGCTCCGAGATCTCGTCATCGACGGTCAGCACACTCGGTACACCTCATGGACGTCGTGAAAGGCCTCAAACCGAAGGACGATGGCATCGGTGTCGTCGCCGGTTCGTGCCCCACGGAGCGGAGGTCAGTCGGGACGCTGTGATTGGCAGATGGAATCCTCCCGCACATCCCTGAAACTCGGCCCACAGCGGCCCACATCCTCCCCTGGTGACCGTGGCTCACCTCGAGTGGTGGCAGGCCCTTCATCCGCGAGGGTGCTGCACTCGTGGCGCGTGGCTTCGTTGGGAAAGCAGCCAATGTCTAACGGTCTTGGAGTAGTCCGAGAACGTTGCTATCTGGGTCGGCAAGCGTGGCGACGAGGCGTCCGCCGCCGACGTCGCGCACGGGCTCCTTCACCGTGGCGCCGGCTGCGGTCACCTCGGCGAGCTTCACCTCTGTGTCATCCGCGTGCCAGTAGGCCACTGGAGATGACATTTGCTGTGGTCCTCCGTTCGGCACGCACCCGATCTGCTGACCCTGGGCCTCGAAGCCGACGTAATACGGCACCTCGGTCTGAGGCGACACACCGAGCAGGGCGGAGTGCACGGGGGTGACCGCGGCGAGATCCGAAACGGGATGCAGCACGGTCTTTATGCCAAGCGTGGAAGATCGGGCCATGATCGCTCCTGGAGAGTCGTCGTGAGGCCGAATTCTGACATAGCGCGCCCACACGATCTTCCGTCGGTGCCGGATCCTCGGAGCGTCCGCTCAGACACTCATGGAATGAAGCATCTGCCCGCAGCCAGGTGCCCCGCTCGTCGACCCTTCACAATGATGCCTATCCGAGATCAACGAACGGCTGAAGACGAGGCATTGCTGTTGATCTCGGGAGGCCCATGCAGACGATGGCGGACGGCATCGACCTTCAGGCGCGACGTCCTGGACCCTCTTCGCCACGGTCGCTAGAAGGTCGCCGTCGGGATCACGCAAGAGGGCGTACCTGTTGCTGTTCCCGCTGTCGTGTGGAGGCTGGACTGAGGACGCGCCGGTCGCCACCAACATCTCGTACGCACCCTCCACATCGTCGGTCCACGGGACCAGCACCCTCGACGGAGTTCCTGACGTGGCTTCGACGCCGTGCGCCATGGCGGCGCCTTCGACGGTGCCAAGCCCGAGAGAGATTCCGTCCACGCTGAACTCAACGTGCGTGGGGACGCCTGTTGCCGGAAGTCGAAACGTCTCCTCGAAGCCAATGACGTCTCGGTAGAAGGCGGTGCCCGCCTCGATGGTGCGGGTGCAGAGAATGACCATCGGTGCGGCGAACATGCCGGGAGCAGTAGTGACTGCACGTATTGCGCGGGTGTGCTTCGGACGCCAAGCCGAACTCAGGAAGGCGAACCCCACAGCGTCTTCCCGAGTGCCGGATGGGGTGCCGGGACACAGCTCCGATCGCAGCGCTGATCAAGTGCGCTTTAGCGGGAGACGTTGCAGGTGAACATCCCCCTCTGCCAGGTCGTGCAGGATGGCGAGCTTCATGAGCGTGGCATCCCCCGGAAAGGATCAGTCGAGAAGGTACAGGTATTTGGCGGTGTCCACGTGCTGCTGGAATCTCGTGACGAGTCCCTCCTCAAGTGTCCACACATGGGCCATCTTCACCTCGGCCGGCTCACCGGAGCCGATGCGATTCCAGGTGTAGGTGCCGAGCGCAACCACGGTGTCCCCGTCGGCCACCAACTGGGAGACATTGACCGCGAAGTTGTCACCGATCCCACCAAGCCGCATGAAGACTCCCTCGACGATCGCCTGGGGACCCACGAAGGTGCCGGCATACAGCGGCCAGCCCTCTGCCTCCGTCCACTCGATGTCGGGACTCATGCCTGCAAGCACCGCAGGCAGATCTGCTGTCGCGAAACTGGCGTACAGCCCGTCGATGGTCTCCTTGTTGGTTGGCACGGGAGCCTCCGGGTGCTTGACGACGACGGGCAGCATCGCACGGTGGTCCCTTCGCCGCAACCGATCGTGAGAGGATTTGACACGGGAACTGCGCTGGAACGGACGCGAGGACTCGCTCGTCATACCTCTTTCGATCCGGGTTGACACGCAGCACGCGCGGAGCGCCCCGCCATGCCTCCCCAGCGCGTGCAGGGAAGAGGCAGATTCACTGTGGTGCTTCACGTCGAGTCACGCACTCGAGCCGCTGACCTCACTAACTTTCATCGGGTGCGAATGCTCGCTGCGTGCTCCCTTGGAGGGTCGGGACACCTCAATCCCCTACTTCCCTTCCTTGCGGCAGCGAGATTGGCCGGGCATGAAGTGCTTGTCATTGCACCACCCGCGATGAGACGCAGGCTCAGCGACGAGGGTCTCCCGTTTCACGAGGGTGGCGAACCCAACGAGTCCGACGTCGCAGAGATACGAGAGCAGTTGGCTCGTGCATCGCGAGCCAAGGCGACAGTCCTGGGCAACCGCGAACTCTTTGGCCGCCTTGCCGCGACGGCAATGCTTCCGAGCATGACCGCCGTGTGCGAGCAATGGCAGCCGGATCTCATACTGAGAGAACCTTGTGAGTACGCGTCCGCATTCGTGGCCGGCGCAATGGGCATCCGGACCGCGCAGGTCGCGATCTCCACGGCTGCCGCCGAGCTCGGATCGATCGCAGCTGCGGCGCCGGTGCTGGAGACCTACAGGCCCGGACTTGCGCAAGAGCTGGAGGTCGCGCCCTACCTGACCCGGTTCCCCTTG
Source organism: uncultured Acidimicrobiaceae bacterium (assembly GCA_963841965.1). Taxonomy (GTDB): domain Bacteria; phylum Actinomycetota; class Acidimicrobiia; order Acidimicrobiales; family RAAP-2; genus Palsa-459. The sequence goes on from CAWJES010000001.1 coordinate 388,605, forward strand.
TTCATGGACCCTCCCTTGTTCTCATCCACCTATCGCTATCGGGAGGCTCCGTTGAGGGCAGCCAGACCGCTCCCCGATTGGTGGAGTGGCTCTCGCGCCCCACTGATCTACGTCACATTCGGATCTGTCTTGGGCCATATGGACATCGCTGCTCAAGTGTTTTCAATGGCGCTCAAGGTGGCATCGCAATTGCGAGGGTTGCGATTCTTGATGACCGTCGGTCGAGGATTTGACATCTCAACTCTCGGTCCGATTCCAGCTCATGTGCACGTGGAGTCTTGGGTCCAGCAGGCCGACGCGCTGGCCGAGGCGGCACTGGTCGTGTGCCACGGAGGTTCTGGGACCGTGCTCGGTTCTCTGGCCGCCGGGGTGCCACTCGTCGCGGTGCCACTTTTCGCCGACCAATTCAGCAACGCTGCCCAAGTGGCCGCCGAGGGCGCTGGTGTCGTGGTGGAGATTCCGCGGGACGGGACGGGAAGCAGGACCCCTGAAGACTTCAGTCGCTCTGCTTCTGGCGTCGTTCTGGCCGTCGAAAAGATGCTCACCGAACCATCCTTCACAGCTGCAGCCGTCAGCGTTGCTGGCGAGCTCGCGAGCAGAAGGAGCCCTGGCGACGTGCTTGCGGAACTGTCCCAATGATCCGGAGGACTCTAAAGGTCTCGGGACACCAGGCTCGTCCTCGGAGGCTGAATCCTCACCGCTTCCGCGCTTTCCAGACCTCTTCGCAGGGCCAGAACCGGGCCCAATCCGCAGTGACGTGAGGGTATGGGCTCACCGCGCCCTCTGGTGGCCAAAGCTCGACCAGGTCGATGACTTCAAGGTCGTTGGCCGTGAGCAGTCGGATCCAGTCGCCGTGGCCGAGGTGGAACTCGATTGAAGGATCATCGGGCCACTCGAACCGGTGCATCCCGCGCTGGGCGCGCTGAATCTCACGGGTTGCTGGGATGCCTTCGTATTCCGGGACGCACAACATCAACAGGGTGCTGTTGCCGAGGAAGACAAGCTCTCCTCCTGATCGAAGGAGTCGTGCCGCCTCTGGGATCCAGATAAGGGGATCTGCCCAGATCGCGGCTCCGTACTCGCTGATGACGAGATCGAAGGAATTGCTCGCAAGCGGGACATGCTCGCCTTGTCCTTGAACCAGCGGGAAGTGCAACCCGTGTTCGTCTTGGCAGATTCTTGCGATCTCCAGCTGACCCATTGCGGGATCCACGCCGATCGGCACGGCGCCGCGGCGAGCGAGCCAAGCCGACACGTAGGCGGTTCCGCAGCCGAGCTCGACCACGCGGCGACCCTCCACTTCGCGCGGCAACAGGTGAGCCTCACGTTCTGGGACCTTGAAGATGCCCCACGATGTCTCGATCGACCCCCATCCCCGCCGCGCGATCGCCAACTGCTCGTCATGTTTGGCGTTCCACACGTCTGCATTGATCTTCACGTAGTCCAACGGACCTGCCACGTCACGACGCTAACGTCACAGGCCCGGAATCGGTGGGCCTCCACGCCCTGGCCAAGTGACTGCTGCCGTGTCATGGGTAACTGCAACGGCAATCACCGCCTGCGGACCTCGACGCCTTGCACGACACAGCCGTTCACATCTGTTGGCGAAGGCACAGGGGCATGCTTGCCGAATCCCAGGTCCCTTCTGCCAGGACCTGCGACTTGAGCGTCGGCCAGTGGAACTGTTGAACCTCCAAGCGGGATCCTGAACCTGCACCCACTTTGGGCTGAGTCGCGTGCATAGAGTGACGACGGCTGGCGCGCAGTACGCGGAGTCCAGAGGGCGTTGCTGGCCCTGGGTCACGGAAACGTGAAAGTGGGGTGCTATGGCTGAAGGCGACCGAGTCGAAGCCGTCGACGCGATGCTTCGAGATTTCTTGCGAGGCCAGCGAGAGGCGATCCTGGCAATCGTCGAAGGCTTGGACGAGGCGGATTGGCATAGGTCCGTGCTGCCCACAGGGTGGACGCCGGCTGGAATGCTCGAGCACTTGGGCGGTGCCGAATGGCACTGGTTCCAGGGCGTCGTTGCAGGCAGGCAGCCTGAGTTGCCGGGCGATCTCGACGAGAATCGGGCGCCGTACGACCCTCAAACGGTTGTATTCACGTCCCAAGATGCGTCGGCGGACGTCATCGCCTTCTACCGCGACCAGTGCGGACAGTCCGAGGCAGTGCTGGACATGACCTCCCTCTCTTCTGCTCCACACGGTGAACACGGCCCGCACGACGCCCCGGACGTCGCTGGGTCGTGCTCCACATGATCGAGGAGACCGCGCGCCACGCAGGACACCTGGACGCGGCGAGGGAGCTCCTCGACGGCTCTGCCAGATTGGGTGGCCGATGAGAATCAATTGGCTCTCCGTCCGTATTGCGCCCGGTGGAAGCGAACCATCTCCGTGGCCCCACTGAGAATCCGCTGAAGCGCCCGTGGCAACCCAGTGTCCCGCCTGACGATTGCCCGATGACCTATCACCACTCTTGGATTGCCCGACCGAGGGTCTCGCTCACCTCTGCCGTAAGGAGCTGGGCCAAGGAAGAGGTTGTGACGGTATCGGCATTGAAGTGATCCTTCGCGTGAAAGCAGTTCCAAAAGCGGATGAGACCGTCCTCGCCGTCAACACTGAACATCGTGGCTGCAAGACGCTGCCAGCGATACTGGTACCAGACGTAGTTCAATGCGTCCATTGGATCTTCTCCGCCCGTGTAGTGGGTCTCGAGGTCCTCCAGGGTGCTGTAGCCCTTGGCGCGAAAACGGTCAGTGAGTCGGGTGCTTTGTGCGCCCACGATTGACAGCACCTCGAGGGTGCGCATGCTTGCCGACTTCCTTTTCACGACGAAAGCGTGGAGGCACAGGTTGGCGAAGATCTCGCTCAGCCAGAAGGTCGGGACTCTGAGTCCTCCGAGCACCTCGAAAGCATGGCCGAGCTCGTGGATGGAGACGAGGTCGAAGAATGGCTGCAAGTCCAAGCCGCCTGCTCCGTCCGGGTAGGCCTCGAGGAGCCTGGGATAGTCCAGGGGCGAGGACTCGCGGAGATCCTGCCCCAATGCAATCCAGAAGTCTCCGACTCCTGCCGGCATCACGATGATGCCGGGACGAATCTGACCGTCATCATCGTTGAAGAAGGGAAGGCCGTACGGCTGTCTGCTCTCCCAGTCCCCCTCGTCGACGACTATGACGGCGATCTCGGGTTTGAAACCTGAGAGAAGGGCACTCAGGTAGTCGTACGCGTCAGCCATGACATCGCTCACGACCTCCGCACGTGACTGCGACCCTTCGCTGTAGCGCACGTCAAACGGATACCCGCCCAAAATAGTAAGCCCTGATCCCATCACCATTGGGCAAAACGTAATGGTCATCGTGAGCCGTGATGAACTGCAACGTCAGCGTGCTGCACTCAAAGGGGAACAACTGCCGCGCCTAAACCAATGCACTGCCTCCAACTCGTTGGCCGTGGGGGACATGAACCTGTCACCCCATTGATTCTCGTGTGGATCCGATGCGTTCGTCATTGTCATTGCCGTTCATTGCCGAACGTGTCAGACGCGCTCTCTCCGGCCATCGTTCAGCTCGACTGCTTACCGTCCGCCTTCATTCGTGACAGTTCTCCAAGGGTTCGAAATGTGCGAGACCGCGTCATGGCTCCGACTCGCAGGATCTGCCTCTACGCACAAGGGATAGGCGGCTTGGAGCCCTTTGGCGTCCAGAGTGCAGCGGAAGACGACGGGGACCCAGGCGGGAGTTGAGCCGATTTTGGATGGGCGAGGTGGTTCCAGATGGCTCCCGTCTGACCGACAGAAGTACAGCCTCAATTGACCAGTGCAGAACAATTTGGGCGACGGCAAGTTCACTGGACGGCAGATCTTCCAAGCACGCGCGCAACTGGCTCGAAGGCCGGAGGCTCCTGGTCACAGCAAGCACGGTCAAGCCCTTCACTTCTCGGTATTGTCGGCCGATGCAAGGGACCGCGACCACGCGTCAGACTCCCGACGGGTGGATTCATCGACACCTTGCGGCAATCAAGATCCTCATCGGAGTCCTCGCCGCGACCATGTGGGGGCTGTTCTTCGACCAACTCGTCAGGGTGGGACAGTGGATCTTCGACACGTCGCCTCCTGTTCGCCTCGAGCCACTCTCGGACCTGCATTACCGATTCAATGACGCGCATATCGCGTGGGTGCACGGCAATCTGTATGCGGCGAGAGTTGGTTCCTTCAGCTACCCGCCGTTCACGGCATACATTTTCCTGCCGTTTCACCTGATCGGGCTGCAAGCCACCGACATTCTGTGGACCGTGGGCTCAGTATTCGCGCTCGCCGCGGTCCTTTCGGTTGCACTTGCTCGATGGTTCCCCATCAGCGGTACCGACGCGTGGCTGGCCTCGTCCGCCGGCCTGGCCCCAGCCGCAGTGTTTGCGCTCTACCCATTTAGGTCTGACCTCTACTGGGGTCAGTTCGGCGTCTTCCTTCTCGCGCTTGTCTTCATCGACCTCTTTTGCGTGCCGAAACGCTTTCGCGGTGTGCTCATCGGTCTCGCAACTGCAATCAAACTGCTGCCTGGCATCTTCGTGTTCTGGCTGCTCTTCAAGCGGGACCTTCCGTCCGTTGCTCGAGCAGTCGGTACCTTCCTTGCCTTGACTCTGCTTGCAGCCATCTTCTGGCCTCATGCTTCAATCGAGTTCTGGTTCCACATCCTCCCCTCTGGGCATCAGATACAGATGGCAGCTGACGGTCCGGGCAAGGTGATCAACCGTGCCACTTGGTACCTTGGTGTCGGCAGGGTCGCAAACCAGTCAATCCGCGGTTTGCTGGCAAAACCACCTTTCATCTGGCTGGGAATGTGGCCGTGGCTGCCAATCGCCGCAATCGTCCTTTGTGGCGGAATCTGGATCGCATGGCGCCTTTCCGAGCAACAGCGCGACCTCGCTGGGTTCATCGTGCTCGCCCTGACTGGCGTTCTGGTGTCCCCGGTCAGCTGGTTGCACTACTGGGTCTTCGTTGGCCTCGCGCCATTTCTCGCGATCATCGAGTGGAGGCGCGCTCGTCCCATTGCGATTGCGTCGATCGTTCTCGCACTCAGCACGTGCGCGAATCTTGAAAGTGGCTCGGTGCCGCACTTCTCACCCATCGGCTCCCCTGCCCTGTTCGTCGTTCGGAATCTCTATGTGCTCGGGGGTCTGGGGTTCCTCGTGGTCGCCGGATTTCTCGCTGCGAACGGCGGGTCTGTGGAACCGGTGGGTGACTACAAACGTGTACGCACATGAAGCTCCCTCCGTCAAAGGGATGCGTTGCCCCGACTGGAACGGTGAGTTGTGATATCTCGAAGGCGCACTAAGCGCTCATGTTTCGAGGCTCCTCCACATTCTTGTGTCTCGACGAGTCGCATGGGCACGCACTCCATGGAATCAGGTCCGAATTCACGACTCGATTGATCTGGATGGGCGCTCGCGGCAGTACTCGTCGTCGCCATTCCAACGACGGCGTTGATCGCTCATCCGGCGCTCCCATAGGCGCGATTCGACACTTGGAGCGGAGAATTTGGCATGCGCGTCACGCCGAATGCAATCACGTCAGATTGCACAACATGCTGCTCGCCTGGAATCCTTCGACTTGTCGCGAGACCAATGCACTGGATCTGAACGGTGGGCCGTACAGGACTTGAACCTGTGACCCCTTGCGTGTCATGCCGATTTTGAGGATCCGTCACTGTCCACCAGTGTCCAGTTTCCCTTGATATTACTGGGCTTTCGTCCGCAGGTGATTTTCCCGATTCGCAGCCGTCCGAAATATTTGCTGACGGATTTGCTGACGAACTGCTGACATTTGCAATGGGGTCATGATGATTCCGTACTGCTGACGTTTGCAAGGGGTAGTCAATTCAGGCGTTCCACAGTGACGCTACCGAACCTCGTTGCACTTCCACATCCTGGATCATTGGAACGCACCGTCGAGCGTCTCTTCAGACCACTTCGCATCCCTCGGTGCCCACAGCCCCGCCGCCGTTCCCGCGAACAGCGGATCGCAGAAGGGTCGGATGACTTCGAGCGCACTATCGAGGTCCGAAGCCGTCCCCAACAACGATCGAGCAGCTTCGCTCGGGTATCCACGTCGCCACAATGCACGATCAGGCACCTCGATCCTTGTCGGGAAGTCGATTCCTCGCCGTGCAAACTCCGAGTGCAGCGCTCTGCTCTGACTCTCTGCGGGAACCGAAACCTTCGAGATGATTGCTACGAGGTCAACAAGATCCTTGAACCTCGTTGATGGTCGGGCATGCAGTCCGTGACGCTCGTGCATCGCCGCGACCTTGTCCGCGATGTGGTCGACAAGGGGATAAGCGCGATAGCCCCGCTGGCTGACCTCGGGCATCGTGACGCGAGCAAGTGCGGGGACGTGATCCGGCTCACCGATCATCACGATTTCCGTGCCAACGAGGTCGACGTGAAACGACGCCCATCTCGTCGTGCCGATCGAAGCGACAACGGGCAAGCGTGACCCGATCGTCCCATCGGAGACCGCGGTCGGGGCGCGGACAGCGAACGTGAACCAGTCACTGAGGTCCAAGGCGGCAGCTCGACGCAGGTCGGTTTCAGCGACTTCTCTCGCCACGTTGCGATAGATGTCAACGTCGACCGTGGCCCTCACTCCGATATCTCGGGCGAGCAACGCGGTCGCACCCTTCACAATCCACGCGTCATCAATGACGTAGAGCCGTTCGAGAAAACGGTCGTAGGCGATCTGGCGCTGCAGCTGCTGAAGAGTCCAGCGACTTGATGCGGCAAGGTTGGCAAGCCGATCGGTGAGCGCGCGTCTGAAGGCTGCAGGAGTCGCGTACGAGGACGCCTGCGGCGTCACGGCACGATGCCTGTCGCTGCGGATCGCAGACCGGGACTCGGCGCCACGGAGTCAATCCCATGCGCGCGCCTGTTGCGGGCACTCTGCAGCCAAAGGTCTTGGCCTGGGTCGCCGACAAGATCCAGCAGCCATTGCAGTAGGGCAAGGCCATCTGCACGTGGGAGGCCGAATCTCTGTGCGTAGCCGTCGAGTTCCGAGGCGACCACTGAGGGATATTCGAGCGACGACCGGAGCGCATCTGCAACCACATGTGCGACAGCACCAGGATCCTCTCGCTCGGACAGAAGGTCAGCAGCGATACGCGCAGGTCGTGTGACTGGCATCCCACCGATGTGCACGCAGTCCCTGGAGGCCACCATTGCTCGATGAAGCTTGACGTCTGGACGTCGCGTCTGCTTTCGACCCGGAAGTGTGAATTCGAAGCGGTCATCTGGAAGGTGGCCGATCTCGTACATGGAAGCAGCGGAGCGATGTGAGATCACACCCTGATCAAGTCGCCTTGCCCACCCGGGAACTCCTGGATCGAGTTGTAGCCACGCAGCTCGCAGATCGAGGTGGTCGGCGATAGGTGCGCCGGCAAGCCGGTAGACCCCATGCGCAACGCGTTCCAGGCGCGAGTCGCTCGAAGTGAGACGCTCCATCGTCGCTCGAGGCACGCCGGCAGCCTCTGCCTGACGACGGGTAACAAGGCCCCACTGTTCCTCGGCGATCGGGATCACGCGATCGATGGGCTTTGGTGACCTCATTACTGCATTCTATATCACTTTCGATATGTTTTGCAGTATCTCTGTGGTCACTGAAGTTGCGACCCTTGTCACTTTCAGGGGGTCTTGACGACATACCCGGGCTGGCTGTCACGATTGGGACGGGCTCAAGAAGCACCAAATCTCCCGGAAATGCAGGCTCCAGCTCTGAACGAGCTTTCACACTTCCGTCAGATCCCGGACAAACGCCTCGAGATCGCATCGACGGATCCGACGGCAGTTCCCGATCTTCACGGAGGCGAACCGACGGGCGCAGAGCAACTCATAGACGGTCGAGCGGCCGACGCCGAGTAATTCCGCTGCCTCCGCGACCGTCACAAGCAGCGACGCACTCCCGGTCTCTGAGATTCGCTCTTCGAAGTCCCCCGAAGATCCATCATCGTGAGTGTCAGCTGGCAGGCGCATGGCTGCTCCCTCCAGGTCGAGGAAACTCCGCCCCGCTAAGAAATGGGCAATTTCGGGGTCCGAATCGTGCATGAACTTGCTTGACAGGGTGGAATTCATCCGCCGCGACGTGCATGTGCGTCATTGGCGTCACCAGCGTTAGTGGCTCCGTCTGCGTCACCAGCGTTAGTGGCTCCGTCTGCGTCGGGTGCGAAGTAGTGGTGACGAGATCGGAGTTGGCAGCCGACCCGAACAGCCCTATTTTCATCTTCCCTTCACATTTATCGAGAGAGACTGTTCGAGGCAGCCGTTCGTAGCTGTTGTTCGACACATGATCCATGAAGACCTCCTAGCGGGTCGCGAACTTCGCTCCCCTACTAGGTAGAGCCACTGGGGAGGCCCTCTCGGATGCATGAATTCGAAGAAATCTCTCCTGTGGACAAGAGCGGACGCCTACAGACACGCCTCCGGGGCATCAACACTTCGGTGGTCGGCCCGCTCTCCGCAGAGCCGCACCTGTAGCGCCCTTGGGGCCGCTGAGTTCCCTTGCGCAACTCCGACTGTGCGGAGGGAGCAAGGATTGCCCTTAGAGCTACGTGAGGAGGACAGGGAGAAGCTTCGAGAGGGCACTTGCTTCGCCATTTGGCCGAGCCTCGGCTCCCTGGCCGCCACACCGCCCGGTCGCCGGGCTCGACCAGTGGTGATCTAATTGCCACGAGATGGCTCCAATGCGAACACCGACTCGGGGGACTCATGGCCAGCCCCGACGGCTAGCAGCTACCCCAGCTCCTCACCCGCAGTTCGGGCAACCGCAATCGACGTGGTGAAGAGTGCCACTCCGGGACGAGCCCCATCTGGTGCCAGATTCCGAGGGTCTCTGGGTGAACTCCTCATTACGTTTATTCAAATCCGAAGAGCCTGAAATCCCCCGAAGTGCCAGCGGACAGTTTGGCTGCGCTCAGTAGTGCCAAGGAAGAACTCCTCGACGAGAAGTGAGAAACGTGGCTCAGTGTCGTAGAGGTCAAAGGGGCCAATGACCAATCCGGCAAAGAAATCGTCCATCGGGGTGGTCGCTGCATTGAGCATCGGAGTTGGCGCCATGGTCGGCGCAGGTATCTTTTCGGTCCTCGGGGTGGTGGCGGGCCTCGCCGGTTCCGCCACGCCGATCTCCTTCGTGATTGGCGGGGTCGTGGCCGGTCTCGCCGCCTACAGTTATGTCGCACTCGCCAAGACTTTCCCCAGCGTCGGGGGCTCGGTCACCTTCATCGTTCGCGGCTTCGGCGAGGGCGCGGTCTCGGGAACGTTCAACCTTTTCCAGTACTTCAGCTACATCATCACGATCGCCCTCTACGCCACCGCGTTCGCCGCCTACGCCAACACCTTCATCGGTCTCCCCTCGAAGACCTGGGCGGTGGGTGTGGTCCTCGCGTTCATGGCGGTCAACTTTCTCGGTAGCCGGATCATGGGTCGAGCCGAGTCGGCCATCGTGATCCTCAAGGTGGCCATCCTCGTCGTCTTCATCGTCGCCGCCTACGTCGCGCTCAGCAGACACGATCTAAGCCGGCTGTCACCTTCATCGTGGCCGGGTCCCGTCGGAATACTGACCGGGGCCGGAGTCGTCTTCGTTGGCTACGAGGGCTTCGGACTGATCACCAATGCCGCGGCAAACATGGCCAAGCCGGCGATTGAACTGCCGCGCGCCATCTACGGCAGCGTCGCCATTGTGATTGTGCTCTACGTGTTGATCAGCACCGGCGTGGTGACCAACGTGCCCCTCGCCTCGCTCAGAGGACTCGGGGACTCGGCCTTGGCGGTGGCGGCCCGACCGTCGCTCGGCCAGGCCGGCTTCCGGTTGATCGCCATCGCGGCGCTGCTCTCCACGGCGTCAGCGGTGAACGCCACTCTTTTCGGCTCGACGAATATTGCCTACCAGATCGCCAAGAATGGAGGTCTCCCGCCGGGCTTCGATCGCAAGCTCTGGGGTCGTGACGTGGAGGGGCTCTTCATCACCTCGGGCCTGGTCCTCGTGTTTGTCTTGGTCTTCCCCCTCAGCGCCGTTGCCTCCATGGGCAGCGCCGGGTTCCTCCTCGTGTATGCAGCGGTCAGCATCGGTCATCTCAGGATCCGAGATCAGACCGGCGCCAAGGCGTGGCCGGTCGTGGCATCGGTCGTCACGTGCTTGTCCCTCTTTGCGGTTCTCTTCTACAACATGGTCAGCACGGCGCAGTCCTCTGCCATTGCGCTGGGCGTCACCCTCGCCGCAAGCTTCCTCGTCGAGACGGTGTATCGCCGAGCAACGGGGCGAACGTTCAAGAAGATCCTAAAACAGAGCGGCCAACTTCCCAGGGCCGCGACCCGTACCAACGAATGATCGGCTTCTCGACCACGCACAGATCGGTGTCGATCCAACGGATCGCACCGGTGATAGCGATGGTCGTGGCGGCACTTGCGTTGGTATCACAATCGAGTTCGAACTAGCGAATGAAATGGAGTTGGTCACGAGCAACGTCGAACAAGAATCGAACAGAGTCACTCGACTGCTTCTGCGCTTCCTGTTCGACGAGCGGCGTGGCACTCACGGGTAACACTCCGTCTTCGGAGCGCTGCCACGACCTGGACACTTCGATTCGTTGTCTTCATATCGTGATCCATGGTGCGGCTAGTGATTCATCAGTCATGCCGCCGTACGGGTCTGCTGAAGGTTCAGTTGCCACCGGTTTTGTCCTTCAGGCAGCTTGCTCGTCTCGGTTGGTGAACGCCAGCTCGAACGCTCCCTCGCGGTCGCTCGGGACGTCGAGCACCACGGGGCCGATGTTGGTGTTGACCGTCTTTCTCGTCGTCCCGTTGCGCAAGTTGCCGCTGCCGCGCCCGGCCGGATCCCCGGGCTCGTAGCCCAGGTGCTCGGTCATCTCCCCGTTGAGTGCGGCTTCGAGGACCGACTTGGTGACATTGGTGAGGAATCCCTCGGGACCCACCAGGTCCACACCCTCCTCGCGGGCCCTTGCCACGAGCTGCTCGGCGAGGACCTGCTCGGCGGACCGGTCGTCGAAGACGACTTCGCGACCCGGCGGCTCCTCGGGGTCTATGTTGCGCTTGGTGCCAATTCTTGCCATGCGTAATCCTTTCTCTCACGGGCGGCTCTCGCCCGGGACGTAAGGATCACGTCACTTACACAGAATTTCTGACACACCCAGTTCTGGTGGTGCTATCCATTTGAAGCTTCACCGCGAGAAGTGTCGACTCGACCGATTCAGTTTGTCCATACCAAAGTGCATTTCCTCTCGCATACCGACCCTAATTGATTCAATTTCCCGTATCTTCATAATCGCCCCAATGCACTCTTCAGTACCGCCGATGAACGCCCATCTGAGGTCCGTATCTGATCCAAAACACCATGCGAGATCATTGGGCCACCAAAGATCAGGCACCTTCATATATCCATCTGCCCTGAATTCTCTCCATAAGTCAACTCCACCGCGATAGATCAAATAGTTTCTATTTCCAATATCAATATCTAACTCGGGCCTTCTTCTGATAAAGTGGCTGACGCTTCTATAGCCAGACCAAAGCCCAACGAATGCATCCTCAGGGCAAGACGTATGGGCCGCGAGAGACTCACTGAGACTTAACATCTGCCGGTCCGTCAACGTATCCCCAACTTCGTCGTCCGAGATGCCAGCGCTCCGCGGCCCCCCGTAGAGAATTCCTTCGACTTCCATTTGCCCATGAGCAACTGCGCCAGTCATGTTCGCAACTGCTTGCCAGCTCAGAGATGGCTCATCATCTCTCTGCAGTGCACTGCCATCCGGCTTGCGCTGAAACGGGAAAAACACGCGGAGATAGGATTCAAATCCTGATGGGACCCTCATCGATACGTCAAACGCACCGACCGAGAGTCGACCTGTAATTGCATTCACCGAATCCAAGATATCCGCCATATGTACCGTTCCAATACTTAAGTCTTAAGAAGAGGAGCCCTCATTTTGTCTCACACTTGTGTTATGTCGAGCAATTTAGTTTCTTCGTTGAGCTAACACCTTCACCGACTCCGTAGATCTTCTGGCCATTGTCCACGACGTACTCATTCATCATAATACCAAACCACTCAGTCTCAATATTGCCCGTGCACGCTTCTGCCGCATTGACACTGAATTTCTCTCTATTGTGTACGACCTTCAATCCTGAAGTACTTTGAAAGTACCCGAATCCAAATGCTGCCGCTTTGTAGAGTGAAACCTGGAGAGCGAGATTCCACACGACTTCACATGCTGAATCTGTTTAGCAGTGAGTGAGGATGATTCGAGAGCAGCCCAGTAGTCGGCCACCGCATCATCAAACTTCAGTTCTGGCGTCATCGCGAGCAAACTCTCCCCCTGTGATCGTTGATTCACGTTGGCCATAGAACCGTGTTCATGACGCTCGCTGCGACTTCCCTGTCTGGATCGAGGATGTGTCCGTACACGTCAGCAGTCATCCGAATTGACGAGTGTCCGAGGACCTCACTCACGACTTGCAGTTTGACTCCGCTCGCAAGCATCAAACTCGCGGAAGAATGCCGCAGTTCATGCAGATGCCAGTCGCCAAGACCCGCCTGGGCGCAGAGTCCCTTGAATTCCCGTAGGAGATTCCTCGGGTCAATCGGCGTCCCGAGTCTTGTCGTGAAAATGAACCCCGAGTTGATCCACGCTGAACCGTAGTAGTCCTTGTCCTCCGCAAGTATCTGCTTCTGAGACGCCAGCAGCGTCACCATGCGACCGGGAAGGTTGACGGACCGACGGCTCCGCGCGGTCTTGGTGTCAGCCGTGATGAGCGATCCTCCTTCACGCTTCAGCTGGCGGTGAATCTTGAGGACACTGGACTTCGCGTCAAAGTCCTTCCACATGAGACCAAGCACCTCTCCCCTTCGAAGCCCGGTCGACAGCATCAGCGAATAGAGCGCCTCGTGCCGGTGGCCCTCAAGCGCATGGAGAAATCTTCGAGCCTGCTCGGGAGTCAACGTTCTGCCCTCACTTCTGACCATCCGTGGAGGTCGAGCGAGCGACGCGACGTTGCGATTGATGATTCCCCATCGGATCCCCTGGTCGATGGCTTGCGCAAGGACCGAGCGAATCCGCCGAACGGTCGAGGTTGACAGTCCGCTGTCGAGCTTCTTCGAGAGAAGTCGGTCGACATCCGCAGGCATCAGGTCTGCGAGCTTCTTCCTACCAAGCGTGGGCAGGATGTGGTTGGTCGAAATGCTGTGGTAGTTCTCGGCGGCGCTCGGTGCGACCTGGTGGCGCAAGATGTCCTCGTACCAGCGCTCCAAGAGCTGGCCAACCGTGATCAGCGTGTCGGGCGCAGGCTGCCCCTCATCAACCTGCCGCTGGAGCTTCTTCAGCTTCTGGACCACCGCCTGGCGGTTGGTCGCGCTCACGGTCTTGCGGATGGGCCGACCGTTTGCCTCGTAGCCGACGAGCGCCACCCCGAGCCACCGTCCATCCGAGGAGCGCTGATAAACCGAGCCTTCGTTGTTGCCTCGGCGACTCGTCATCAGACCCTCCGAAATATTTGCTGACGGATTTGCTGACAGACGCTACTTTGGTGGTGTCACCTTGAGAGAGTCACCCCTCCGATATCCCTTCTGATCAGGGATTTCGAATGGTGGGCCGTACAGGACTTGAACCTGTGACCCCTTGCGTGTCATGCAAGTGCGCTACCAGACTGCGCTAACGGCCCGCTCAACCAATCTACCACCACCGCGAGAAATCCCCCACGGTGTCTCTAGGGCTCGAACAGCCGTAACTCGCCAGTCGTCGCAACTTCTTTCAGGAAGGGCCAGGAACCCTCTCTTGGGTCAAGTGGCCTTCTTCCCCTGGACACCCGATACGCCGAAAGGGACTCACACCACTGTCTGTGCCAGGTCACTTGGGCTTCGTAGAGGGAGGGGAGATCCATGTTCCTCAGATCCTCGAATCGAGATACCTGCGCGCGAAGGACCTCGACCGCTGCCGTTGCATCACCGGAAGCCGTGTGCATCTGGCTCTTGACGCCGTAGTGCTCGCACAGGGCGGTCAATGTACGGACGGGACGACTCTTGAAGTTCTGGTCGAAGGCTCGGTCGATCACGAGCACATCGATGGCCGGTCCGCACCAGCCAGATGTCGCGAGCGAATCGGAAGAGCGCAGCCTCCTCATGCACCGATCGATCATGGTGAGGTCGTAAGAAAGGTTTGCGCCGACGATCGGAGTATTGAGCTCGGACAGCTCACGTAGCCTCCTCGAGACATGGCCAATCCCTTCCGAGATCGTGGTCGCACCGATATCAGACAACCGCGCTTTGTTCAGCCCGTGTACTTGAGCCGCACCCGGTGAGATCGATCGGGACGGCATGATCCAGCCCTCATCGATGTCGGTCAGCGTTCCGAACTCGAACTCTGCGAACGCAAAGGAGACAGGCTCATCCATCTCACGATCCAGACCTGTGGTCTCCAGATCGAATCCCACGATCGTTCCATCGAACCACGGCGTCGCGCCCATCTCTTGAGCATTGCATGACCAAGGGTTCCTATACTCCGTCGGTGGATCTCACAATGCGCCATGACTCGGACCTCGCCGGTCAGGATGCCTCACGCGTCGGCGGCTTGCTTCCCGCTAACAGCACCACCCCAATAAGAGCGAATGCGAGTCCAATGAGCGCCGGCGCGAGTCGACTGTTGCCGCTCGAGAGCTTCTCGTCAAAAATGGTGACCCCGAACACCACGCTGCCAAACAGCGTCACCGCGTTCGACGAAGCCATGGCAGGAGCAAGAACACCGGTCTTGAGCGCTGACTGCTGCAAGACAAATCCGGCCACGGCAGAGACGATCAGGACGTAGACGGTCCAGCTGTGGACGATCGCGACCAGCCCGCCCCCGAGTACCGACATGAACTCCTTCGTCACTGACGCCTGGAGCGCGAAGCCGACGCCCGCAGCGGATCCGAAGTACAGCGCTCGCTGTGCGCCAGCGTGACGGCGCCCGATCCGAGCAAGCACCACGACGACAACGATGGCCGACGTGCAGGCGGACCACCAGGCGGCGGCACCGGGCATCGCGGTGCCGTGTTGGGGATGACCCACTGAAAGGAAGAGGACAATCCCGAAGATCATCGCTGCTGCCCCGAAGATGACCCGCCGGTCAATCTGCTGATGTGTGATGCGAGCACCGATTGGCAGCGCGATGACCAAGCTCAAGGCCGTCAACGACTGCACGACAACCAGCGAACCCCGGTCAAGAGCCGCGGCTTGCAGGACCCATCCGCTCACCTGCAATGTGCCGCCGGCGATCCAGACCGGTCGTTTCAGAATCTGCGAGAGGAAGCGTGGGTCGTCACCCGACGCGGGCGCTTCGAGCGTCCCCTTTTGCTGCAGGACGCTCCCGAAGGCGAAGGAAACCGCCGCTAGCAGTGCAAGCAGGTAGGGCATCAGACGTTCGCTGGAAGTCCTACATCCTGCCCTCGCCACCTACTGCCGGTCGCGCCTTTGCGGGTGTCGTAACCCTGATTGCCTCGCATTGGGCGTTCAGGACTCAACCAAGGACCTTTGCCTTGGCCTTTTCGTAATCAGCATCATTGAGCGCACCGCTCGCATGGAGCTGTGCCAACTTTGCAAGTTCGTCGGCGGTCGAAACTGGCCCCGCAGCCTGCCGAACGTACTGGTCGAAGTCTTGGCGATGGCTCTGCGCCTCGTCGAAGCTCCGCTTTTGCATGCTGTCCCCCCGGGCGATGAAGTAGATGAAGACGCCGAGGAATGGAAGGATGAGGACGAAGAACGCCCACAGAGCCTTCGCCCATCCACTCAGATCGTGGCTTCGGAAGATATCAACGAAGACGTAGATGAGCAGCCAGATCCAGAAGACCCACAAGGCAATCCAAAGAATCGTCCAGAACAGGTCAAGCAACGGATAGGTGTAGGCAGCAAGCATGCTCGTCAGCCTCCTTCATCGGCGTGTCCACCTCGCCAACGACCTGCTCGACAACCGCCCGGGTTCTTGGTCATTGACAAACCGGACTCCAAAGCAATGCTAGCGGCACTGTGCCTCGGCCTTCGGTACCTACGGAAGGTCCCGCGACTGGGGTCGCTGCGCGCTGCGCGCATTCACGATTTCGTCCGCAGCGGCGAACTCCGGAGTGTTCGCCTGTCCCGCTCCAGGACGAGATCATGTGTCATCAACCCGCGACAGCCACGCGATGAACAGTGGACCCGTGTGGTCGTGACTTCTCGACTTCATCTTTGAACTACGAAAACACTTGGAGGCGGCGCCCGGATTCGAACCGGGGTACGGGGCTTTGCAGGCCCCTGCCTAAACCACTCGGCCACGCCGCCGGAAGGAGCGAGCCTACCTGCACGGGGTCCATGTCCCGGTCAGCGGCTACGCGAGACCACCAATCGGACGACGAGGTAGAGCACGGCGAAGAGGATCGCGATCTTGAGAATCCACCACACGATGCCCTCGAGTGCGCCGAGCAGGAAGATCAGGACGGACGCTGCCGCGATCACCAGAACCACCGCGACGATCACGTCGAGGAGGGCCCTGCTCGTCGACTCCTTGCTCTTCGACAAGGTGGACCTCCTCTCCTCTTCCGATGCTACGGTGCGCGGGGTGCCGGAGGAGTCACTTCGCAACCTCCGCGACCTGCTGATCGCCTCACCCGATCTCGATGCCGATGCGTTCGCTCGTACCTACTCCGATGCGGCGGACGCATGGCTCGCCGGGCTCGTCGATCGCATGCTCGGATCGGCCAAGGGTTCCTATGCGCTGCTCGCCGTCGGCGGCTACGGGCGCAGGGAGCTCGCGCCTTACAGCGACCTCGACCTCGTCCTGGTGCACAACGCAAAGCGAGGATTTACGAAGCTCGCGGAGCGGCTGTGGTACCCGATCTGGGACGAGGGCATCGGGCTCGATCACTCGGTCAGGACGCCGGACGAGGTGATCACCGCAGCGAAGGGGGACCTGCGCGTGGCCCTCGGCCTCCTCGACGCTCGCTGCATCGGTGGCTCCACCGAGTTCGCGGCCTCCGTGCTCGTGCGCGTCCAGACCGCGTGGGACGGGGATCTGGCCGCTCTGCACCTTGACGACCTCGAAATCCAGATGCGAGAGCGACACCACCGCTACGGCGACCTCGCGTTTCTGCTCGAGCCCGATCTCAAGGAGGCACGGGGCGGTCTGCGCGACGCAGCGGCGCTCCAAGCGTTCGCGAAGTTCTCGGACACTCTCGGCAGCGCAATTGAACTCGAGGAGACCGCCGACGCCGCAGCCGCGATCCAGCGGATCCGGATCGCCCTGCAACGGGTCACGAGACGGGCGAGCGATCGCCTCGTCCTCCAGGACCATGACGCGGTCGCAGCCACGCTGCACATCCCGACGCCGGACCTCCTGCGTCAGCTCTCCGGCTCCGCTCGACGCATCGGCAGCGCGATCGACGAGGCATGGCGGCGGCGCAGCAGGTGGGACCCTTCAGCGACCCACCGGCCCTCGCCGGCAGTGCCGCTCGAGCCGGGGATCGAGGAGCTGGACGGTGAGGTCGTGATCTCCAGCGGCACCTCGCTCGATGCCGGCGCAGCCCTGCGCGTCGCCGCTGTCGCGGCGCGCCATCGCCTCCCCATCGCCTCGGAGTCGGCTCGCGCACTCGCGTCGGCACTCCTTGAGCGTCCCGAGGGATCTGAGGTCGCGCCATGGACCCCCGAGATGACCGAGCATCTCACCGAGACGCTTCTCGCCGGAGTGCCGGCGATCGAGGCGCTCGAGTCTCTGGACCTCGCCGGTGTCCTCTCGCAGTTGCTGCCCGAGTGGGAGGCGGTCCGACACTTCCACCAGCGCAACGCCTACCACCGGTTCACGGCGGACCGGCACCTGCTCGAGACCGCAGCCAACGCGGCCGATCTTGCGGACACGGTGATCCGACCGGACCTCCTCGTCCTCGGGGCCCTCCTGCATGACATCGGCAAGGGGCGTGGCGGCGACCACACCGAGATCGGCGTCGAGCTGGTCGATGGGATCGCAGTGAGGCTCGGCATGACGGATGCCGACAGGGAGTACCTCGTCGGCATGGTGCGGCACCACCTGCTCCTGCCGGACACCGCGACGCGGCGGGACTTGTCCGATCCGGCGACGGCGAGGGCGGTCGCTGACGCTGTCGGTTCCGTGGAGTTGCTCGAGTTGCTCGGTGCCCTGGCCGCTGCCGACGGACTTGCGACTGGCCCCAACGCGTGGAGCCCCTGGAAGGCGGGGCTCGTCGTGCAGCTGGTCGATGCGGCCAACACGGTCCTCATCGGCGAGGCGCTCGAGGTGCCCCCGCCAACCGAGACGCAACTGACTGCGGCCACGCACGCCCGCGAGGCCGGTCATCCGGTCGTCTCCATCTACGAGGACCGCGTCGTGATTGCCGCGCCGGACAAGGTCGGGCTGCTCGCGACCGCAGCTGGCGTCCTGTGCCTGGCGGGGCTCGACGTGCGCAGTGCTGACGCCAGGTCGGTCGATGGCCTCGCAGTCGATGAGTTCGCGGTCGTACCTGGCCCGCGGGGCATCCCTCCCGCACCAGAGCTGGAGGATGCGCTCATCCAGACGCTTGCCGGACGCAGGCTGCTCGGTCCGGCAATCGAGGCACGGGCGAGGGCGTATCCACCTCGGGGAGCCACCCGCACGACGGTCGTCACCTCGGCGGACCAGGGTGCATCCGACCGGGCGACCGTCGTCGAGGTCCGCGCACCGGACAGGGTGGGCCTCCTCTGGCATCTGGCACGTGCCATCGCCGACGCGGGGCTCGACGTCTCGGCTGCACGCGTGGTTTCGCTCGGGACCGAGGCGATCGACGTCTTCTACGTTCGCGAGCAGGACGGCACGAAGCTCTCGGATGGCCGGGTCGAGACACTCCTGGACGTGCTCGCGGCCAGTGGCACCGTCCCAGATGACCCTGCGAGTGTTGCATAGCGCTGGCCCCTTGGCTAGTAGAATGCGCCGATGGCAGCGCGTCACGCCCGCAAGACGGTGCACCCCAGACGGCGCAAGGCTGCGATTGGCCTCCTTGGCGTCGCGGTCGTCGCGATCGTGGTCGCCGCAGTCGCAATCCTGGTCCCCACAGCCACTCAGACCCCGACCGCCTCGGCCGCGACGCATCCCGCCCTCGGGGTCGAGGGCATCGTCCCGGACGGTCAGTGGGTCTCGCCCGACGCACAGCTCCGCGTCATGTTCAACGAGCCGCTCTCCCCCACCTCCGCGCTCCCTCAGATCTCCCCAGCCGTGCCCGGCAGGTGGGTGCTACTTTCAGCGGGTGTCCTGGCCTTCGAGCCTGCGACCGCGTACGCCACGAACGTCACCTACAAGGTGACGGTTCCCGCCACCGCGCTCTCCAGCTATGGGACCAGGCTGGGTCATGCGGTTCAGAACTGGTTCGCCGTGGGAGGCGGATCGGTGCTCCGCCTCCAGCAGCTGCTCGCGCAGCTCGGCTACCTGCCCTTGAAGTTCGTCCCGCTGGGCACCTTCGTACCGACCTCGGCATCCGTCCAGCGAGGCACATTCGTGTGGCGCTGGGCGAACATGCCCCCCGGGCTCACCAGCCTCTGGCAGCCCGGGGTCATGAACACGATCACCGAGGGGGCGCTCATGCGCTTCGAGGACGTGAACAACCTCGGTGAGGCTCGGGTCCCCACGCCACAGACCTTCAACGCCCTGATCGCGGCCGTCGCCGCGCACAAGTCGAATCCAGCGACGTACAACTACGTCGACGTGAACACCGCGCTCCCCGAGACGGTCACGCTGTACCAGGACAACCGGGTCATCTACACCACGCTCGCCAACTCCGGCATCGCGTCGCGCCCCACCGCGCTCGGGACCTTCCCCGTCTACCTCCGTTTCACGTCGACGACGATGAGCGGGACCAACCCGGACGGCACGACCTACCACGACCCGGGTATCCCGTGGGTCAGTTACTTCAACGGCGGCGATGCCCTGCACGGCTTCATCCGCTACAGCTACGGGTGGCCACAGAGCCTCGGTTGCATCGAGATGCCCTTCGCCCACGCCGCCGTGGTCTACCCGTACACGCCGATCGGCACCCTCGTCACCGTCCGCTGAATCCGGCGGGGGCTGCCCGCTCGGTAGCGTCGCAGCCATGTGGAGACGTCCTGTCGCGGTCCTCGGTCGCGTCCTCGTCATCCTGGGCCTGATCGCGGCGGGATTCGTCCTCTTCGAGTACACCGCGACCGACTTCCTCCAGCACCATTCGCAGGCGGTGGGTCTCGCCGCGCTCGCCCCGGAACTGCGGCGGGCTCACGTCTCCATCCCGAGCCTGCCGCCGTCGGGCCCGCCGCGGACGGCCGCGACCGTCAGCCCGCCCCCGGTCGGCGCCGCCCTCGGCGTGCTCTCGATCCCGCGCATCGCGATCCGGCAGGTCATCTTCGAGGGCGTGGGAGAGTTCCAGCTCTCCGAGGGTCCCGGCCACTACCCGGGGACGTCGCTACCGGGCGAGCCAGGCAACGCCGCCATCGCGGGGCACCGCACCACGTGGGGACACCCGTTCCGGCACCTCGACCAGCTCGTCGCGAACGACCCGATCATCCTCACGACGCCACAGGGCACCTTCGTCTACCGCGTCCGCAACGAGTGGGTCGTCTCCCCCACGGACACCGCCGTGCTCGCTCCGACACCGCACCCGTCGCTCACCCTCACCACCTGCAACCCCCCCTACAGCGCCGCGACCCGCCTCGTCATCCGCGCGGCCCTCGTGTCCAGCTCCCTCGGCGCACCGCGACGCTCCACAGGCACCTCGAGCCCGGCGCCGTCCGGTCCCTACGCGGGTGCGCGGCCCGTCGCCGGCTCCTCCACGCCGTCGACGTGGGGGTGGTTCTGGTTTTTCGCGGCGATCGTCATCGCGTGCATCGCCGCCGCTGAGGCCTACGCCTGGCGCAGGGGCAGGCTCCTGCTCCCCTACGTGGTCATCCTCGTCCCGCTGCTCATTGGGGTCATCGGGTGCTATGTCGTCGGCTCGCGCCTGCTCCCGCCGTCGATCTGATCCCGCTCCCGTGGGGTCCCCGTATCGTCGGCCCCCCACGCGTCCTCCCTGCGTCGCGGCTCGACCTCGATCCCGTTCGCGCGAAGGTCCGATCCGTGCGCGACCGCAGCAGCCCCATGGCGTCGGCGCAGCTCGTCGACCGCCTCTCGCAGCGCAGCCAGGTCCCCCTGGCGGTGCCGCGCCATGACCTCCGCCGCCGTGCGTCCCTCCACGGGGTCCCCCAGCCCGAACGCAAGCTGCACGCCCCCTGCGGCGTCCTCGAGTGATGAGGCGGCGATTCCGCAGAGTCTGATCCCCCCGCGGATCGGCACCGTGGCGGCGAGGAGCTCGGCGACGCGAGCCACCGCGTCGTCATCGTCGATCCCGAAGTCGAGCGTGTGCGACCTCGTGATCTGGGCGAAGTCGTCGAACTTGATCTTGAGCGTGATGCACCGCGCGCGGACGTCCCCGTCGCGCAGGCCGCGGGCGACCGCGCCACCCATGCGCCGCGCATGCGCCACGAGCTGCTCGCGCTCGCCGAGGCTGACCGTGAAGGTCTCCTCGTGCCCGATCGACTTGGTCTGGCGCGATGGCTCCACCGGCCGGTCGTCGATTCCGTTGGCCAGCTCGCACAGGCGGACCGCCAGGGCGGCACCGAGGTGTCCCGCAAGCAGGTCCGGGTCGATCGACGCGAGCTCGGCGACCGACGAGATGCCCAGTCGCTCGAGCCGGGCCGCCGTCGCCGGGCCGACGCCCCACAGGTCGCGCAGGCGGAGCCCAGCGAGGACGTCGCGCTCGTCAGCGGGCATCGTCACAACCACGCCCGCGCCCGGCGTGATCCCCTCGGGGCCCGCCTGCGGCTTCGCCCGGCGGCTCGCGAGCTTGGCGAAGAGCTTGTTGCGCGCGACGCCGACGCCGCAGCTGAGCGCCATCTCGTCGCTCACACGCGCCCGCAAGTGGTCTGCGATCGATCGGGGAGAGCCGAGCAGGGCGATGGATCCCGTCACGTCGCAGAAGGCCTCGTCGAGTCCGAGCGGCTCGACGAGCGGCGTCGCAGACGTCAGGATCTCGAAGAACTGTCGTGAGACCTCCTCGTAGCGCGAGAACCTCCCGTGCACGAAGACGGCGTCGGGACATCGTCGCTTCGCCTCGATGGACGACATCGCCGAATGGACGCCCCGGCGGCGGGCCTCGTACGTGCAGCTCGCCACCACGCCCCTAGCGCCGTCGCCGCCGACAATGACGGGCCGCCCCCTGAGCGAGGGATCGTCGAGCACCTCGACGGCGGCGAAGAACGCGTCCATGTCGACATGGAGGATCGCCGGGCGCAGCGTCGCCGAGTCGCGGAGGTCAGGCGTCAAGGTCGACGTGGCGGAACGCCTCACCGTAGGAGAGTCCGACGAGTCGGCCCGCCTGCGTGGCACGGGAGATCAGTGCCTCGCGAGCCCAATCATCGTCCGCATCGAGCTGGGACCGGTGCGCCAGCACGGCGCTCGCCTTCGAGTCCAGCGACGCGGCGATGTCCACGACGCAGTCTGCCTCCAAGGTGCCCGACAGGAGCAGGGTCCTGACCCGGTGGGGTGGTCCCGCCTCGGGGAAGTAATGGGGCATCGAGCAAGCCGGGGCCACCGAATCGAGGACCAACCAGCCCGTCTCGCGATGGTCATGGTGGTTCACGTAGACCCCGCCGAAGAAGGTGGCCGTCGGGTCGGGCGCGATGACGATATCTGGGCGGATCCTGCGAAGGATGGCGACGACTCGTCCTCGAGTCTTGAGGTCGTTCTCCACCTCGCCGTCCGGCAAGCCGAGCAGCTCCACCCCGGCGAGGCCGAGCGACTCTGCTGCCTCTTCCAGCTCCTGCTTGCGCAGCTCTGCCAGCGCCTCGAGATCTGCACTGGGATCGTCGGTTCCCTTCCCTCCGTCTGCGAGGACCAGCAGGTAGGTCGCCGTCCCCTGCCCCGCCCATGCCGCCAACGTGCCGCCGCACGCGACATCGGCGTCGTCAGGATGTGCATAGATCGCCAGCGCCCGCTCCGGAACCTCTCGGAAGACCTGTGCTATCTCAGGTCCTGGCCTTCGGTGCGGTCGTCTTGATCAGCAAGCCGACCTCCCGCTCGAAGTCGCCGAGCCCCTCGAAGCCCTTGTAGACGGATGCGAATCGCACGTACCCGACCTCGTCGACGTCCCGGAGGCGCTCGAGGACAGCTCGACCGATCTCCTCGGTGGTCACCGGATCCGGGTGGAGCCGCAGTGACTCCTCGACGGCGTCGCTCAGCTCTTCGAGCGTCTCATCGGTCACCGGCCTGTTCTTGCACGCGGAGCGTACGCCCGCGATCAACTTGGCCCGATCAAAGGGTTCGCGGACGCCGGACCGCTTGACGACCACAAGCGGCACCTCCTCGATCCGCTCGAAGGTCGTGAATCGCTGCGAGCACGCGATGCACTCACGCCTCCGACGGATCGCCACGCCGTCCTCAGCGAGGCGCGAGTCGACGACTCGGTCGTCATCGCTGGAGCAGAAGGGGCAACGCACGCCACAACGCTACTCCCGCACCTACTGGGAGCCTCAAGGCACGATGATGTGCTCGCCGGGGACCACGATCCGCCCGCCGATGCTGGCCGCCATCTCCCGCTCAAGCTGCGAGGCTGCCGCCGGGTTGATCTTGAGAGCGATGGAATGGAGGGTGTCGCCTACCTGCACGACGTACGTTGAGCCGTCCGCAAGGCCCGCCGTCACTGCCCCGGGCGTCTCCTGACCGCTCAGGGTCATGGCCCCGAGGGCCCGAATGGGCAGTGCCAGCAGGATGCCCGCAGCCACGATGCCGGCGATCGCAACGGTGCGCCGCCGACGAGCGAGGGTCTGCCGGCGGACCTGACGCTGGATCTCGGAGCGTGCAGAGAGGTCGCCGTCGCGCTCCTCGCGCCGGGATGGCTCGAGGGGACGGGGGCCTTCGGTCCGGGTCTCGCGCCTCGATCCGGCTGGATGCGAGCTGATCGAGTGCCCCAGCTCGTGCAGGACGTCACGCTTCGCATGGATCGCGGCGCCCCTGGGAGGGGAATCGCTGGTTCGTCCACCAGGCACCAGGCGCAGCGGCACCTGGTGCCTGCCCACCTCTTCAACCTCCACTGCCAGCGGTGCAATCGCCATTTCGTGTGCCTCCTCATCCGGGGCTACCGAACAGGTGTTCGCTACCATTGAAGCACGAACACCTGTTCGGGTCAACCTCATCCCCGACGTTCTACGACCTCGCTGTGACGCCGGAGGAGAGCGGCCTCGATCCTTGCCCGGGCGCTGGTGGCCGAGGCGGGGACCATCCAGTCGGGGAAGGCGGCGGAACCCGAGGCACACTGCGCCCTAGACCCAGGGCCGCATCGCCGCCGCGACCCGG
The DNA here is from genome assembly GCA_963841965.1 of uncultured Acidimicrobiaceae bacterium. GTDB lineage: Bacteria > Actinomycetota > Acidimicrobiia > Acidimicrobiales > RAAP-2 > Palsa-459. The sequence goes on from CAWJES010000001.1 coordinate 412,996, forward strand.
CCAAGGGCCGCACTCCTCGGTGCCCTTCGTGGCCCTCGGAGCACTGCCAGTGCCTCCGCGACGGTGGCCACCATCGTGATGCGGTGCGTCCTTACGAGGCGTGCGCACTGGGCTGCCAGTTCCCCGTCGGCGTGGTCGTTTGAGTCGGTTACCTGTCCGTCGCACACCCAGAGGAAGGGCTCGCGCCCTCGACGGCGTGAAAGGGCGAAGCGAAGCGCGGGGCCGTCGACGCCATTGCCCACGTTCCCCGAGCGCACAACTGACGCCGCTCCTCCCCGGTCCGCGAGAATCCAGGCGTTCGCGACTCCTGTCGATCCCGGAGCGTGGGAGTACCCGAGCACGAACGCACCTGGGGCGGCGGCAAGCAGCTCCTCGAGATCGGCCCGGTCGAGGGCCATCGATCCGGACTGGTCGACCACGACGACACCACCGGCGCGGTGGGCCGGCCGGTCGAAGATCCTGCGTCCGGGGTCCGTCGCGAGCCGCCCGGGATGGACGATCCGCCCGCCAGCGGCCGCCGGGGCCCGTCGGGTGCACGACGAGCCAGGTATGGCCCTGTCGAGGACGATCCTCGCATCAAGGAGAAGCGGTGCGAATTCGCCGCTCGAAGGCAGCCTTGCTCGGGCCCGACGGCTCGATGGGTCAACCGCGCCCACAGGCCGACCTGCGCGATCCTCGATGAGCTCCGCGAACCGCCTCGTGTGAGTTGCGAAGCCGTCAGGGAGGCCACCATCCGAGGCCGTCGTCGCTGCAAGCCTGGACGTGGGAATACTCCGCGCGTGACGGACGAGCTCGCGTTCGAGGTCCCGGCAAGCAGCTGCCCACGAGGGGTTCACCCGGCGCATCCCGGACAGCAGATCCCGAGCCGCCTTCGTCCCTGCCAGCGCCGCGGAGAACCGCACCGCCTCACCCCATTCGCCTCCCTCGGCCAGCCGTGTACCGCTCAGTCGCTCCGAGCCGTCTCGCAGATCCGCCAGGTCGAATCCCAGCCGCTCCAGCAGGTGATTCACCCGGAACTCCTCCGCGCACTCGACCGATCTCGTTCCCAGGTCCGGCCACGCCCCCAGCGCGCCACCCACTGCGGGGCTCACCCGTGCGTGCATCAGCTCGTGCGCCCGCACCAGCCGTCCGTGGTCCCCGCTCCCAAAGGGAACCCGCATTGCGTGGCCCAGTACGTCCGTCCACGCCTCGCCTCGAATCGCGGGGCCTGCTTCCACCTGCCACACCGCAGACCCGGCCACGTCCGATCGCGACGTCAGCAGCTCGGGGTAGGGGCCGGAGGGTCTCACCGGACGAGCTCCGCTGCGTTGACTGCTAGCGCGTCGCTCACCTCTCGGCCCCGTTCCGCCCCGAACGCCAGCCGAGCCGCTCGCTCCGGTTCGAGCGACTCGCGGAGCCGCGCGTATGCGTAGAACGCCCGGAGCGAAGCCCTTCGCTCCGGGGGGGCGCTTGCGATTGCGACGGCGGCCTCACGGAGGTCCTCGGGCAGCAGATCCACAGCGGCGGGATGCGGCGCGTCGATGCGGATCGCAACGGGGAATCGGTCTCGAAGCGCGTGCGGGAGGTCCTCGGGCTGCTCCAGGTTCGTCGTCATGACGACCGTGAATCCGCCCAGCGGCGAGAGTGCGGCTCCTGACGCAGGATGGTCGAACCGTGCAGAGCCATCCGTGTCGCACACAGCGAGCAGCAGCGCGAGGACGTCACCGCTCGCACGGTCGGCTTCGTCGACGACCAGTCGTCCGCCGCGCGCCCCATCCCCTTGCCACGCCCGGATCCCTGCCCCGTCCATCCACTCGAAGGTCCCCGCGGCGGTGGGCATCCAGGAGCCGGTGATGTCGGCGGCGGTCATCTCCTCCGTGCAGACCAGCCGGTGGGCGCCGCCGGTACCCACCCACGCATGCAGGGCGGCAAAGGTCTTCCCGGTCCCCGAGGGCCCGTAGAGCACGATGCGGTCGATGCCGGCCTCCAGGGCATCCTCGAAATCCAGCCAGCAGGCGGGCAGGTGGGTTCTCTCCATGGGATCTCCTTTGACGGAGCACCCAACGGTCTCGCCGTGCGGCAGAGCGCAGGCGAACGGATGTTTGCCTTGGAGCATCCGACGGGTTACCATTGCGAACGCGCGTTCGCCCCTGAGGAGGAACCATGGCCGAGATCTTGACTGAGAAGCGCCGGGAGATCCTGAACTTCATCATCTCCTTCCAGCGTGATCATGGCTATCCCCCGTCGATCCGAGAGATCGGTCGCGAAGTTGGCCTGGCATCCTCGGCAACGGTCCACGACCACATCGATCGGCTCGTCGAGGGGGGCTTCCTCGTGAAGGACCCGACGAAGCCGCGCGCGCTGCAAGTCCGATACGAGCCCGGGTCCGGAACGGCCGTCACGGCAGAACGCGTCCGCAACGTGCCGCTGCTTGGAGACGTCGCTGCTGGCACCGGGGTCATCGCCGAGGAGAACCTCGAGGAGCTCCTCCCTCTGCCGGAGCGGTTCGCAGGCACCGACCAGAGCTTCATGCTCCGAGTCCGGGGCGACTCCATGATCGAAGCGGGGATTCTCGACGGCGACTTCGTTGTGGTCCGCCAGCAGCAGGACGCGGACGTCGGCGAGATCGTCGTCGCGGGCATTCCCGGCGAGGAGGCGACGGTCAAGCGCCTGAAGGCCAAGGGCGTGAACGTCGTGCTGGAGCCCTCGAACGAGGCGATGGACGACCTCGTCTTCGACGCTGGCGAGGTCGCGATCTACGGCAAGGTGCTGTCGGTCCTCCGCAGGCTCTAGCTAGCTGACCGGCTCCTCGAGCAGTCGGAGCATCACCTCGTAGAAGGCGCTCAGTTCATCGGAGGTCACCCGCTCGTCGGCATGGTGCGCCAGCTCGGGGTCGCCGGCACCGAAGTTCGCGGAGGGGATGCCCATCGCCGAGAAGGTGGACGCATCCGTGAAACCGAGCTTCGCGCGGGGTTCCGCCCCGCTCAGGGCGACGAGCCGCGCGAGAACAGGCTGCTCAAGGCTCGGAGGGGCGCCGTCCGCGGCATCCTCGATCACGAACTCGTCGCTGTCCTCGAGGAACTCTTCGAAGAAGCCGCGGAGCCATTTGATCCCCTCGACGGCGCTTCGGTCCGGAGCCACCCGGTGGTTGAGCAGCACGCTCGCCTCATCGGGAACGACGTTGCCGCCCACCCCGCCGCCAACACCCACTGCCTGCAGTTGCTCGGTGTAGGTCACCGATCCGATCGTGACCACGCGCGGCACGTACGAGGCTGCCTTCGAGATTGGCCCAGCCAGCCGGTGGATCGCGTTACGCCCTCGCCATGGCCTGGCCGTGTGCGCTCTCGCTCCCTTGAGGACAAGTCGGACCCGGACGCTGCCCTGGCAGCCGGCCTCCACGACGCCTCCTGTCGGCTCGGCCAGCAGGGCCACGTCGCCCGTGAGGAGCTCGGGCGCCTCGTGCTGCAGCTCGAGCAGGCCGCTCGCCTCGCGCGCGACCTCCTCGCGGGCGTAGAAGATCCAGGTCACCTCCGACGCCCAGGACGCCCCGCTCGTGGCGAGCGCCACCATCGCGGCGACGGACCCCTTCATGTCGCACGCGCCGAGGCCCGTGAGCGTCGAACCCTCGACGCGTGCTGCACCGGGGTCGCCCGGCACCGTGTCGAGGTGCCCTGCGACGATGATGCGACGCGGGAGGTCGCCGGTCGTGCGGGCGACGACGTTGTCGCCGATGCGTCGCACCTCGAGCGGTTCGTTGGCTCGCAGTGCGCGTTCGACCTCGTCGGCGAACGCTGCCTCGTTCCCGCTGATCGAGTCGATGGCGACGTACGCCGCCGCCCTCGCGAGCAGGTCGGTCATGTCGCGACGCCGTGGGCCCGAAGCACGTCATTGAGCGCCACCTTGTCGTGCCGCTCCCCCTCGTCGAGCCGTCGGATGACCAGCACGCAGGGCAGGAAGAACTCGCCCCCCGCGAAGGTCTTGCTCCTCGACGCCCCGATGGCCACGCATCGATCCGGGATGCGGCCCCGGCCGAGCTCTTCGCCAGTCTCGGCGTCGATGACGGGGATGGACTTCGTGAGGATCGTCCCCGCGCCGACGACCGCCTCTCGTCCGACGCGGGCGCCCTCGACGATCATCGAGCGGCTCCCGATGAGCGCCCCGTCCTCGATCACGACAGGCACCGCGTTCGGCGGCTCCAGCACGCCCCCGATGCCGACCCCGCCCGAGAGGTGGACGTCCGAGCCGATCTGCGCGCAGCTCCCCACGGTGGCCCAGGTGTCCACGAGCGAACGGGCACCCACGTAGGCGCCGATGTTGACGTAGCTCGGCATCAGGATCACCCCCGGGGCGAGGTAGCTCCCCCATCGAGCGGAGGCCCCGGGCACGACGCGGATCTGGGACGCCTCGAAGCCATGCTTGAGCGGGAGCCGGTCGGCGTACTCGAAGGGTCCCGAGACCTCCGTGGCGATCGAACGGAGCCTGAAGGTCAGGAGGATCGCCCGCTTCAGCCACTCGTGGACGACGACCTCGCCGGAAGCATCGACCTCCGCGACTCTCTCGACGCCGGTGTCGAGGAAGCTCGATTGCCTCGTCCACGGTCGCCAGGGCATCCGCGTCGGCTGGGCTGAGAGATGAGATCTCGTCGTAGAGGGCGTCGATGCGCTGCTCGAGGGTTGGCATCCGTTGATCGTACCGAAGTGGCCCCGCGGCTCAGCCCTCTACGACGTCGCGAGCCTGCGGCACGCGAGCTCGATGCGGTCGTCCGGCTGGACGACCGCGATGCGGACGTGGTCCGTCTGGGTGTCGCCGTAGAGCGCGCCGGGGCTCGCGAGGATCCCGGCAGACTCGGCGAGGCGCATCGCCGTGCGCCACCCATCATCCTCACCGCGGAGCGACACCCAGAGGTAGAACGAGCCCTCGGGTTCCGGGACCTCGTAGCCGGCGTCCACCAGCGCGCTGCGAAGCGTTGCGAGGCGTGCCGCGTACCGGTCTCGCTGGGCGTCCACGTGGGCGTCGTCGGTCCAGGCCGCCACGGCCGCCGCCTGCACGGGACCCGCGACGATCAGGCCGGCATGCTGGCGGACGAGTCGCAGGTAGGCGACCAGCTCAGGGTCGCCGGCGTAGAAGCCCGCGCGCACCCCTGCGAGGTTCGAGCGCTTCGACAGCGAGTGCACGGCGAGCACGCCTGCGTCGCCGTGCTCGAGGATCGTGCGCGCCGGTCCGTCCCAGGTGAACTCGGCGTAGCACTCGTCGGAGCACACGACGATCCCGTGTTGGCGCCCGACCTCGGCGGCGGCGGCGAGGTCGTCGAGGCGGCCGGTGGGGTTCGACGGGGAGTTGACCCACAGCAGGAGCGCCCTGTCGAGCGTCCCGGCGTCGAGGTCGCCGAGCGCCATCGACCCGTCGCGGTCGGCGACGGGGACGGCCCGGAGCCCCGCGAGCTGCGCGGACATCGCGTACGTCGGATACGAGATCGCCGGGAACAGGACCGTGTCGCGATCCGGGTCGCGGATGCTCAGGTAGCGCGCCGTCGACGCCACGAACTCCTTCGTGCCGACGCACGCGGCGATCGCGGCGGAGGGCACGTCGACGCGGAATCGGCGCGCCAGCATCGCGCTCGCGGCGCTGCGGTACGCGTCCGACCCCGCGGACGTCGGGTAGCCGCGCTCGGTGCCACTCTGCGACAGGGCGCGCACGGCATCGTCGGGCGGTGCGTCGCACGGCGTCCCGATCGAGCAGTCGACCATGCCCCCGTCGTGGCGCTCGCAGGCCTCGCGCAGCGGACCCAGCAGCTCGTAGGGATACGGGGGCGGCGTGAAGCCGGTGCTCACGGCCCCGTGACCCACTTGTCGAATCGGGCCCGGCCGGTCGGGTCCAGCACGACGTGGACGAGCGCGTGGTCGCCGTCCTCGGTGGTGTCGACGACCTCGCCCTCGCGATGCGCAGCGGCGAGGACGTCGCCGCGCGCCCAGGGCACCCGCAGCTCCACGACCTGGTCGGCCGCGTGCAGGTGCTCGCCGACGACTTCCATGAGCCGGTCGATGTTCTCCCCCGTGACCGCCGAGATCACGACGGATCCGGGGTGCTCCGAGGCGATCCGGGCGGCAGCAACCGGGGCGACATCCGCCTTGTTGATCGCCAGCAGCTCGACCAGCTCGCCGGCCCCGATCTCCTCGAGCACCGTCCGCACGGCCTTGATGTGCGCCTCGGGGTCCGGGGAGGAGGCGTCGACGACGTGGACGAGGAGGTCCGCGAGGCGCACCGTGTCGAGCGTGGACCGGAAGGCCTCCACGAGCTCGTGCGGCAGGTCGTTGACGAAACCGACCGTGTCGGTGACGAGGACGGTCTCGCCCCCCGGCATCCGGTGCTGGCGCGTTCGCGGGTCCAGGGTGACGAACAGGCGGTTCTCGGCCGGCGCGTCGGCGTCGGTGAGCGCATTGAGGAGGGACGACTTGCCCGCGTTCGTGTAGCCCACGAGCGCGATCTCGAGATGACGGCCGCGCGCGCGGGCACCCCGCTGGATGCCCCTCGTGCGCTCGACGTTGCGCAGGTCCTCCTCGAGGTGGTGCATGCGGCGCACGAGGCGGCGTCGGTCGACCTCGAGCTGGGTCTCGCCGGGACCCCGGGTCCCGATGCCACCCGCCTGCTGGCTGAGGCTGGTCCCCCGTCCCCGGAGCCGCGGCAGCCGGTAGCGCAGGAGCGCGAGCTCGACCTGTGCCTTGCCTTCGGGGCTCCTGGCGTTCTGCGCGAAGATGTCGAGGATCACCGCGGTCCGGTCGATCGCGGTGCGACCGAGGAGGCGCTCGAGGTTTCGCTGCTGGGCGGGGGTGAGCGACTGGTCGAAAACGACGGTGTCGGCGTCGACCGCGAGGCACAGCTCGTGAAGCTCCTGGACCTTGCCCTTGCCGAGGAACGTCGCGGGGTCGGGCGCGTCGCGCCGCTGCACCATGCGCGCGGCGACATCCGCACCTGCCGTGTCCACGAGCAGGGCCAGCTCGTCGAGGCCCGCGTCGACGGCCTCGGGCGAACCCGTCGGCAGGACCACGCCGACGAGCACGATGCGCTCGCGGAACGTCCGCTCGATGAGCGTGGACGGATAGACGGTCACGGTGCCGTCGCCTCGAACGTGCCGATCCGCTGGGCTGGACCGGCGAGGTTCGCCTTCTGGCCGTCCAGTGTGACCACGAGATCGCCTCCGGGGTTCGTGACCGTCACGCGATCTCCCACCAGGCCGAGCCGGTGCGCGACGGCGGCAACGGCGCATGAGCCCGTGCCGCAGGCGAGGGTGAGCCCCACGCCGCGCTCCACCACGCGGATCGAGAGGTGGTCGTCTCCCACGACGGTGACGAACTCCACGTTCGCCGCTGTCCCGAGTCCCTCGGTGAGGGAGGCCGCGAGGTCCTCGAGCTGGCCGTCGGCGACGCCGGGATCGGTGATGACCAGGTGCGGGTTCCCCGTCGAGGCGGTGACGCCGCGGTCGAGGGAGTCACCTTGGCCCAGCACCACCTCGCCCATGTCCGCGTCCCCCCACGCCCGGTTGCCGGAGGGATCGAGCGCGATCGTCACGCGCTTGCGCCCCGCATCGGTCTCCACGTCGACGACGCCCTCGGGCATGAGGCCATGGGCGGCAGCTGCCGCAACGAGGCAGCGCAGGCCGTTGCCCGAGAGCTCGGCGCGCCCGCCGTCGGCGTTGTGGAGTTGCATGGTGAAGCCCCGGTCTGCGAACGTGCCCTCGACGAGGCCGTCGGCGCCGAACCCGGTGTGCCGGTCGCACCACGCACGCGCCACCTCGCCGCCGAGCGGAACCGGGCGGCCGGGACGGATGACGACGAGGAAGTCGTTGCCCGCTCCGTGCCACTTCTCAAAGATGTCGGTCGCCACGTCGCCTGCCATGTCACCCCAGTCTTCCAGTTGGACCCTGGCGTCGTGCACGCGGGTCACAGCCGTTCCGAGAGCGCGAGGGCGGCCGTCGGGGCGTCGGGCACCCAGGTGATCCTCGGGTCCCGACGGAACCATCGCCACTGCCTGCGTGCGAGCCGCCGCGTCGCCGCGATCGCCGCGGCGACGGCGTCCTCCAGGGGCACCGCATCTTCGATGTGGGCGATCAGCTGGCGGTACCCGACGGCCTGGCGCGCCGTGCGCGAGAGGCCTCCGCGCGCGTCGAGCAACCTGCGCACCTCGTCGAGCAGCCCGGCGCGCATCCACGCCGTGAACCGCCCGGCGATGGCGGCGTCGACAGCCGCGGCGTCGAACGTGATCCCGATCTGGGCGACAGGCGACGCGGGGTACTGCTCGAGGCCGGCCCCGTAACTGGAGAACGGACGGCCGGTCGCGCGCACGACCTCGAGGGCCCGCACGACGCGGCGGGTGTTCGCAACATCGATCCTCGACGCGGCGACGGGGTCGAGCGCCATGAGGTCCGCGTGCAGACGCGCGGCGCCGGCGGGGCTGCCTGCCTGCGCCTCAAGGTCCGCCCGGATCTCGGGGAAGCTCGGCGGGATCTCGAGGCCGTCGATCACCGCACGGTGATAGAGGCCGGTGCCGCCCACCAGGACCGCTGTGTTGCCGCGTCCTGCGATCTCGTCGAGCGCCGCGGCGCAGAGCTCCTGGAACCTGCGGACCGTCATCTCCTCGGACGGGTCCAGGACATCGACCAGGTGGTACCGGACCTCGGCTCGGTCCGTCCGAGTGGGCTTCGCCGTCCCGATATCCATGCCCCGGTACGCGGTCATGGCGTCGACGGCAACGATCTCGGCGTGACCACATTCGAGCGCCGCACCGTGGGCCGCCCTGGACTTGCCTGACGCGGTCGCGCCGACGAGCGCGACGCGGGTCGCGGGCGTCATCGAGCGGTGACGGGGATCCGCACGCGGTGCCGCGGGGAGGCGGTGACCTCGACCAGCTCGCCCAGGAGGTGGTGCGGCGCCCCGTGGGTGATCCGCACGCGTGCGAGCGCGCCGGGCCGAAGCGCCGGGTCGCTCGCAGCGACATGGACGGGCTTGCCCTGGCGGGTCCGTGCGGTCACAGTCTCGGGCCCCTTGCGGCTCGGGCCCTCGACGAGCACCTCCTCGGTGCGGCCGACCCGATCCACGTTCCGGCGCAGCGCCGAGCGCTCGACCACCTCGACGAGGCGCGCGAACCGCTCCTGGACGACGGCATCGGGGACGAACAGCGACGGGTCCTGCGCCGCCCTCGTGCCCGGACGCGGGGAGAAGATGAACGTGTAGGCACTGTCGAATCCTGCCTCTGCGACCACGGCCAGCGTGTCGTCGAAGTCCGCTTCGGTCTCGCCGGGGAAGCCGACGATGATGTCGGTCGTCACGGCCAGGTCGTCGATGCTCGAGCGGGCCGCCGCGAGCCGCTCGAGGTACCGCTCGGCGCGGTACCCGCGGCGCATGGCCGCCAGCACGCGGTCGCTGCCCGACTGCAGCGGCAGGTGGAGCTGCTCGCACATGGCCGGGGTCTCGGCCATGGCCGCGATGGTCTCGTCGCGCAGGTCCTTCGGGTGCGGGCTCGTGAACCGGATGCGATCGATCCCGTCCACGGCGCCCAGCCGGCGGAGCAGCTCGGCGAAGAGCGGCCGGCGCCGGGTCAGGTCGCGGCCGTACGAGTTCACGTTCTGGCCGAGCACGGTGATCTCGAGGACTCCGCGGTCCGCCAGCATCCTCGCCTCGTCGACGAGGTCCTCCATGGGCCGGCTGACCTCACGGCCGCGCACGGACGGGACGATGCAGAATGCGCAGGAGTTGTCGCAGCCGGTCTGGATGGTCATCCACGCGGCGAACGGGAGCTCGCGCACCGCGTTCAGCGCCGGCGCCTGGTCCGCGGCAGATGCGGGGTCCGGACCCTCGAGCACCTCGACGATCGGCCCCTCGAGCGCCGCTCGCCGGAGCAGGCCGGGCGCGGATGCGAGGTTGTGGGTCCCGAACACGACGTCGACGTGGCCGGCGCGCTCCACGATCCGCCCGCGGTCCTTCTGGGCGAGGCACCCGCCGACGGCGATCTGGAGGGAGGGCTTCGCCGTGCGAAGCGCCTTCAGGTCGCCCAGGTGCCCGTAGAAGCGGTTGTCGGCGTTCTCGCGGATGCAGCACGTGTTGAGCACGATCACGTCGGCGTCCTCCAGGGTGTCCGCCGGCACAAGTCCGTCGGCCAGCAGCATCCCCGCGAGTCGCTCGGAGTCGTGCTCGTTCATCTGGCAGCCGTACGTCCTGATGGCGAACGAGCGCGGGGCCTCGGACATGCGGCGAGTCTACGAGGGGTGTCGCTCGCGGGGCCCGCGTGGCCAGGGGCCGTGGGAGGCGGTGGTCCGCGGGCGGAATCAGGCAGGGGGGATCACGACGGCGTCGTTGGCCACATTGAGCGTGACCCCGATGCCTGCCGCCGCGATCAGGCACCCGCCGATCACGGTGGCAGGCACCACGTGCTGGCCGAGGAACAGCCACCCGATCGCGAAGGCGATCGCCGGTTCGACGCTGAAGAGCACGGCGACGCGCGATGCGGGGAGTCGGCGCAGCGCGGAGAGCTCGAGGGCGAACCCAACGACGACGCCGAGGACGGCCATGGCGAGGAGGCGGCCGAGGAGCGGCACCGTGAGCGACGGCACCGCCCGGAGGCTGAACGGCAAGGTGAGCACCGCCGCGACCGCGAGGCCGAGCGCCAGGCCGCCGTAGCCCTCGGTCACGCTGCCGAGCCGCTGCGAGGCGAGGGTGTAGATGCCCCAGCCGACGGCGGCGGCGAGGGCGAAGAGCGTGCCCGCCAGCGTGATGCCGCCTCCGGGTCGCGCGAGCAGCACCACGCCCACGAGCCCGATCGCCGCGGAGCCGTAGTGCCGCGCGCCCCGCCCCTTCACGACGGCGACGGCGAACGGGCCGAGGAACTCGATCGACACGGCGGTGCCGAGCGGGAGCCGGGCCACGGCCTGGAAGAAGCAGAGGTTCATCGCCGCGACCGCGATGCCGAAGGTCCAGATGCCGGCCCACTCGTGGCGTCCCCGGCCCCGCAGCGCCGGCCGCACGATCGCCGTGGCCACGATGGCGCCGAGCAGGAAGCGGAAGCCGCTCGTCGACGCCGCGCCGATGACGTCGAACGCACGGATCCCGATCGCCGCGGACGCCTGGATCGAGATGGCGGCGGCCACCACGCAGGCGGCCCCGAGCGTGCCGTCATGGCGGCGTCCCGGACCGGTCACCCCACGACGAGGCCGCTGTGGTCCGCCTCCAGCTCGAGGACGACGCCATCGACCCCGCTCTCTCGAAGCGCGGCGCGACCGGCGTCGCCGACGGTCGCCACGGTCGCAGGCGTTGCGATCGCGAGCAGGGTCGGCCCGGCTCCCGACCAGCATGCGCCGAGCGCCCCCGCGGCGTACAGCGACGCGATGATCTCGGCCGACTCGGGGAACAGCGGCTCGCGCCACCGCTGGTGCATGGTGTCGCCCATCGAGTGCGGCGTGAACGTCGACCGGTCTGCGAGCCCGGCGATGAGGAGGGCGAGGTGCTGGAGGTTGAAGATGGCGTCAGCGCGCGGCACGGTCTCGGGCAGGACCCGGCGCGCATCGGCGGTCGAGAGCTCGCGGTCAGGCACGACCACGACGAAGCGGAGTGACCCGTCGAGCGCAAGGGGGGCGGTGACCACCTGCCCGTTGCACAGCGTGGCGGCGACGAGGCCCCCGTGGAACGACGCCGCGGCGTTCTCGGGGTGCCCGTCGACGTCGACGGCGACCGCGAGCGGATCCTCGGCGCCTGCGGCTGCCGCCGCCGCGACGGCGAGAGCCGCCGAGGAGCCGAGTCCCCTCGCGACCGGGATGTCCGACCGGATGCGGATCGCGAGGCGGTCGTGGCCCGCGACGGTGGTCGCCACCCGGGCTGCCAGGTGCGTCGCGTCAGCCGGGAGGAACGAGCCCTCGCCGGCGGAGGTCACCGTGAGCGCATCCGCCGCGGTGACCTCGACCTCGACGTAGAGCGCGAGCGCCAGGGCGAGCGCATCGAAGCCGGGCCCAAGGTTCGCGCTCGATGCCGGAGCCCGTGCTAGCACCCGTGAATCGTACGCGTCAGCGGAGGAACGGCCGGAGCACGGCGCTCGCGGCGACCACCGGACTCGTCTCGGTGATCGGGCCGCTCGTCACCTCGACCGTCGCGACCTGCTGGCCCGCCCGCACCTCGAGGCCGCGGAGGACCTCGTCTGTGACCTTGGAGAACGGCAGCCTGCCCTGCAGCACGGGAACGGTCACGGTCCTCGTGGAGACGGCCGCCGCGTTATGGGAGCCCCAGCCGACCTGGCCGACGGTGCCGCCCGCGAGCGTGACGTTCCACGGCGCGAGTCCGGCGGCAGCGGCGGTCACCAGCGCGAGGTCGGCCTGCGCCGCCTTGTCGAGGACCGCGTAGCCCTGCTGACCGAGGGTCACCGCGAGGATCTGGACCGTCCTGCCGCCGACAGTCACGTCGTTCGCCATCACGTCGCACCCGCCCGCCTGGGAGGTGTAGCCCGTCTTGATCCCGACCACGCCCTGCTGGCCGAGGAGCGGGGTGTAGGTCGACTCCACGCCGGCGTCGGGCTCGACGACCGAGGTCTGGCGCACGATCGCCGCGAAGACCGGGATCGCCATGTCCCTCGCCGCGAGCTTGATCAGGTCGTTCGCGCTCGAGACCGAACGCGGGTCGAAGCCGGACACGTCGTAGAAGTGCGACGAGAGCAGCTGCATGGAGGCCGCGGTCGCGTTCATCCTCGCGACCATGGCCGCGACCGATCCGGCGTCGTACAGCGCGAGGACCGTGGCGAAGTCGTTGGCCGAGTGCACGAGCAGGCCGTCGAGCAGCTGGCGCTCAGTCAGCACCTCGCCCTTCACGATGGGGATGCTCGACTGGTCGGTTCTCGTGTCGGCCCGGTAGTTGCTGACCTCGGCGCCGGTGATCGTCACCGTCGGGCCCGGCTCGGTCGGGGTGAGCGGGTGGTCCCGCAGGACGACGAGGGCGGTCATCATCTTGGTGAGGCTCGCGATCGGCACCGAGGTCTGCACCTTGGAGGAGTACTCGACCCCGTAGGTGGGGATCGAGACGGCGGACTCGCCTACCGCGGGGAAGGGCAGCGTGCGGAGCCGGAGCGCCGCGGGTGAGGCCGGCACCGAGACGTCGACGTTCGCCGGACCCCGCACGTACGCGGTCGGGGTGCCCTGCGCCTGCCAGACGATCGCCACCATGGCGCCCATCGCCGCGACGAGGAAGACCGAGGCTCCGATCCGCCCTGCGCCAGAGCCTCCGCGCGTCCGGGCGTGCGCGCCCCGTGCCTTCGCCGCCATCTCAGCTGTCTGCTGGGAGCTCGTCGGGATGGATCAGCACGGCGCGCGCCTTCGATCCCTCGGAGGGCCCGACCGTGCCCTCGATCTCGAGCAGGTCCATCAGCCGTCCCGCCCGGGCGAACCCGACGCGCAGCTTGCGCTGCAGCATGGAAGTCGAGCCGAGCCCGCTCGTCACGACGAGGATCCGCGCCTGGCGGAGCAGCTCGTCATCGTCCTCGTCGCCGGTCGAGCCCCGGGGGCCCGACGATGCCGAGAACTCGCTCGACACGACCGGCTCCTCGACGCGCCCCTGGCGGCGCCATGCGGCGACGACGTTGCGGACCTCCTCCTCGGAGACCCACGGCGACTGGATCCTGCGCGGCACGTTCGAGCTCGCGGTGAGCAGCAGCATGTCGCCCTTGCCGATGAGCCGCTCGGCTCCCTGCTGGTCGAGGATCACGCGGCTGTCGGCGAGGGAGGACACCGCGAACGCCATCCGGCTCGGGATGTTCGCCTTGATCACCCCGGTGATGACGTCGACGCTGGGGCGCTGGGTGGCGAGCACGAGGTGGATGCCGACGGCACGCGCCATCTGCGCGATGCGCACCACCGACTCCTCCACGTCGCGCGCGGCGACCATCATCAGGTCATTCGAGCTCGTCGACCACCACCACGATGAACGGGAGCGACTCGGGACCATCGTCGGGCACCGCGTCGGCGACGGTGCCCTGGACCCTCGCGACCGTCTCGCCGACCACCTCGGCGACGCTCGGGCCACCCGGTCGGGCGAGGTCGCCGCGCGCCAGGGCCTCGTTGTAGCCCGCGAGATCGCGGACCCCGTGCTCGGCGAGCATGTCGTAGCGCCGCTCCATCTCCTTCACTGCCCAGTTGAGCGCACCGGCGGCCTTCTTCGGGTCGACCACGACGGGACCGAGCAGGTGCGGGAGGTCGTTGTACTGGCCGAGCTCCACGCGCTTGGGGTCCACCAGGATGAGGCGGACCTGGTCGGGCGTCGCGCGCATCACGAGGGACGTGATGAGTGCATTGATGCACGAGCTCTTCCCCGCGCCCGTCGCGCCTGAGATGAGGACGTGGGGCATCTCGGCGAGGTTGACGAACACCGCGCGGCCCGAGATGTCCCTGCCGAGGGCGACGTCGAGGGGGTGCGTCGCGCGCTGCGCCTCGGGCGCGGCCAGAAGGTCGCCCAGGGCGACCAGGGCCCGCTTCTGGTTGGGGACCTCGACGCCGATGGCCGAGCGTCCCGGGATCGGCGCGAGGATGCGGACGTCGGGCGAGGCCATTGCGTAGGCGATGTCCTTCGCGAGCGAGGTGACCCGGGCGACCTTCACGCCGGGCCCGAGCTCCAGCTCGAAGCGCGTGACGGTGGGACCCACCGTGAAGCCGAGGAGCTGGGTGTCGACGCCGTGGTTCGCCAGCGCCTCGACGAGGTCCTGGCCGGCGACCTCGATCGCCCGCTGGTCGTGCTTCTGCGACTTCGTCCTCGCGAGGATCCCCGGGTCCGGCAGGGTCCACGCGCCTGCGTGCACGGCGGGCGCGGCCTTCGCCCTGGTCACGGGCGCGACGGCGCGGACCTCGTCCGTCGGGTGCGCACGTTCGTCTTGCAGCTCGTCGTAGACCTCGCGGTCGTCGGTGGCGACCGTTGGCGATGCGACCAGCTCGTCATCGAGTTCGTCGGCACCGTCCCCGTCGGCACCGTCCCCGTCGGCACCGTCCCCGTCGTCCTCGGTGCCGTCGGCCGAGCGGGCGGACGCGGAACGACGCACGAGCGTGCCGCCCGCCCACCACCGAGCCACGTGACGCGCGCCCTTGGTCGCGCCGGCGGTCGCGCCGGCAGCGAGGGCGCGCAGCGTGACGCCGGTGAGCAGCACGATGCCGACGAGCGCCGCCGCGATGAGGACGACCGTCGCGCCGACTGTGCCGATCCCGCCGGCGATCGGCCCCCCCACGATGGTGCCGAGCCAGCCGCCGCCCGAGGAGAGGGCCGAACCTGAGGCCGACACGCCCGGGCGGCCGGCGGCGATGTCGGCCAGCCCGCACACGGACACAAGGACGAGCCCTCCGCCGATCGCCGCGCGCCACGGGTCCAGGTCCTTCTTCGCGGCCAGCAGCACCACGGCGGCCGCGATGAGGCCCACGGGCAGGAGGAACCTGGCCCAGCCGATGACGTGGCCGAGGGCGTCGTCGAGACCCCTGCCGACCGGTCCGAGCGCGTGGAACCAGCAGGCGAGCACGAGCAGCACCCCGACCGTGGCGAGGGCCACGATCCACAGGTCGCGGCGGTGCCGGGACAGCAGGGTCCCCCCGGCGTCCTCGGCGGCACCCGCTCGGTGCTTCGGGCCCCGGGGCTCGGGGGCGGGGCGGGTGCGTGCCGCACTGGAACTGCCCTTCGATGTGGCCACAGCACCTCCAACCTACCGGTGCCGACCGGCCGAATCGCGGCATGGCCATAGGCTCGGTGCGCCGTGGCCACCCCCTCCCCGCACGCGAAGGCCCTCCTCGACAGGCTCGAGGGGGTCGTCGCGCTCGACCTCGTCGTCCAGTCCACGTGGGAGGTCCTGCCCGACCTCCGCGCGCTGCGGTGCGCCGGCGACCTCGACGGGTTCGATCCCTTCGCCGGCCAGGACCTCATGGTCCCGGTGCCGCGACAGGGCGGCGGGACCCGCTGGCGGCGCTACACCGTCCGGGCGGTCGACCGCGAGGCGGGCACCCTCGACCTGTGGGTGACGACAGACAGCGACGGCCCGGGAGCCGCATGGGCGCTCGCGGCAGCCTCGGGCGACCGGTTCGAGGCTGTCGGGCCCCGGGGCAAGGTCAGGGTCGACGAGGATCGCCGAGCCCACCTCTTCGTGGTGGACACCTCGGGCCTGTCAGCCGCGGTCGTCATGGCGGGGTCGATCCCGCCGCCGTCGGTCTCCGCCGTCGTGGTGCTCGCGTCGCAGGTCCCCGACGCGCCGGCCCTCGCGGCACCGGGCGACGCCGGACGGCCCACGGTTGCCTTCTTCGCGCACCGCGACGCCGTCGTGGAGCACCTGGCGCAGCATCTCGCCCCGGGATCAGGCGCCGGTGCGCACACGGACGATCTCGACGGCATCGCCGCATACGTCTTCGGCGAGTTCTCGTTCACCCGGCTCGCTCGGGACCGCCTGGTGGCGCTCGGCGTGCCCGCCGACCGCATCGCGACGAAGCCCTACTGGCGCGCGGGCCAGTCGAACCAGGACCACGGCGAGCCTGACAAGTCGCCGCCGTGACACGCGGGACCTCGTCGCGCTAGAGCGTCACCACGGCGCAGAGGATCACGGGCTTTCGCCGGGTGGACTGCCCGATGAAACGGCCGACGGCGCGCTTGGCGACGCGGTTGAGCACCTCGGCGTCGCGCTCCCCCGACTTCAGGGCGTCCTCGATCGCCTTCGCGACGACCTCGGCGGCCCGGACGCGCAGGGCGCTCTCCTGCGCGCCCTCGAACCACCCGCGGGTCGATACGGTCGGCCACGCGACGAGCCGGCCCGACTCGGCGTCGACGCCTGCGGCGACCAACACGACGCCCTCGGTCGCCAGCATGCGCCGGTCCTCGAGCGGCCGGTCATCCAGATCGCCGGTCTTCCCGTCCACGTAGTGGAAGCCCGCCGGGACCCGGGGGCCGCGGTGGAGCCCCCGATCATCGAGCACGACCGTGTCGCCGTCCTCGCACAGCACGACGCCCTCATCGGGGACGCCCATCCGGCGCGCCAACGCCGCGTGGTGGACCATGTGGCGGAACTCGCCGTGCACGGGCACGAAGGTCCTCGGCTTGGTGAGCTGCAGGAACGTGCGCAGCTCGCCCTGGCGCGCGTGGCCCGAGACGTGCACCCGCTCGTGGGCGCTGTGGAGCACCTCGGCGCCGCATCGGTGCAGGTCGTCGATCACCCGGCCCACGGACCACTCGTTGCCGGGGATCGGGTGGCTCGAGAGCACGACGGTGTCCTCCGGCCCGAGGTCGAGCGACTTCATGTCGCCGGAGGACATCCGCGACAGGGCGGAAAGCGGCTCGCCCTGGGACCCCGTGCACAGCACCAGCACCTCGCTCGGCTTCAGCCGCTCGAGGGCGACGGGCTCGACGAACTCCACGTCATCGACATGCAGGATGCCGAGCGTGCGGCCGAGGTCGACGTTCTTCAGCATGGATCGGCCGAGGAGGACGACCTTGCGGTGCTGGGACGACGCCGCGTCCAGGACCTGCTGGATGCGGTGCAGGTGCGACGCGAAGCACGCGACGATCAGCCGGCGCTCGGGGCGCTCGAGGAAGAGGCGCCGCAGGGCGGGGCCGACGGTCGACTCCGAGTCCGTAAACCCAGCCTCCTCCGCGTTGGTGGAGTCCGCGAGCAGGAGGGCCACCCCCTCGTCGCCGAGCGCGGCCAGGCGCGCGATGTCGGTGCGGCGGCCGTCGATCGGCAGCAGGTCGAGCTTGAAGTCCCCGGAGTGCACGACGATGCCGAGCGGGGTGTGCAGGGCGATCGCCATCGCGCTGGGGACCGAGTGGGTCACGGGGATGAACTCGACGTCGCACGGGCCGATGCGGCGCCGCTCGTGGTCCCGCACCTCGATGAACTCGATGTCCTTGGCGAGCCCGGCCTCCTCGAGGCGGTGCCTCGCGAAGCCGAGCGTGAGCGCCGAGCCGTAGATCGGGACGTTGATGTCGGCCAGCAGGTACCGCAACCCGCCCGTGTGGTCCTCGTGGCCGTGCGTGAGGATGATGCCGTCGATCTTGTCCGCGTGCTGCTTGAGCCAGGTGAAGTCGGGGAGGATCAGGTCGACGCCGTACATGTCGGGCTCGGGGAACATGAGCCCGACGTCGATGACGAGGAGCCGCCCGTTCACCTCGATCGCGCAGCAGTTCCTGCCGATCTCGCCGAGTCCACCGAGGAACGTGACGCGGACCGTTCCCTCAGGCATGGAGTCCTGGGAACCCCGCGATGATCGTGCGAGCAGCGTCGTCGAGCGCCTCGTCCGAGGGACCGAGCGGCAGCCGGCACTGCCCGACCGGCATGCCGAGGGCGCGCAGGGCCGCCTTGGAGGGCAGCGGGTTGGGCCAGCGCTCGGAGGATTCGTAGGCGAAGGAGTCGAGGAGGGATGCCTGCAGCTTCACCGCCGCCTCGACGTCGCCCTTCACGAACAGCGAGATCATCCGGGACAGCTCCGTGCCGCACCAGTGCGCGGCCACCGAGACGACGCCGACGCCCCCGATCGAGAGGAATGGCAGCGTGAGCGCGTCGTCACCGCAGTAGACGTCGAACGAGCCCGGCGCGCGGGCGACCACCCGAGAGGCCGACGCGAGGTCCCCGGACGCGTCCTTCACGGCGACCACGTTCGCGTGGTCTCCCGCGAGCTGCAGCAGCGTCGAAGCGTCGATCTTCCTCCCGGTCCGCACCGGGACGTCGTAGACCATGACCGGCAGGTCGGTCGCCTCGGCGATCGCCCCGAGATGCGCGGCGACGCCGGCCTGCGACGGGCGCGAGTAGCACGGCACCGTGGCCAGGACCCCCGCGATGCCCGTGGACCCGGCGCGCCGCGTCAGCTCCACGTCATGGGCGGTGTTGTTCGCGCTCGTCCCGGCGAGGATGGGGGCGTCGACGGCGCCGGCGACGGCTGCGAACAGGTCCAGCTTCTCATCGTCCGAGAGGACCGGCCCCTCGCCCGTCGACCCGGCCACGACGAGGCCGTCCGAGCCGTGCGCACACAGCCAGCGGGCCAGGTCCCGCGCGGCATCGAGATCCAGTGCACCCTGGGGGTCGAACGGGGTGACCATGGCGGTCACCACGCGACCGAATCGAGCCTCACCCATGAGCCGAACCTAGCAGCGGCTCTCTCAGAGGTCGTCCCTGTCGGCCGGGCTTCCGTCGGATGCCTGGTCGATCTCGAGCGTGGTGTCGCAGTAGTCCTCGTAGGCGATGACGCCCATCTCGGTGAACTTCGTGCGCAGCCACCCGTCGGCGGCGTCGAGGAGCCCGAGCTTCTTGCAGTTCGGGACGATCTTGGAGAACAGGACGGACTGGAACTCACGTCGCTGCACGTCCTGGCGAGCGATGGTCGCCATCTCGGCGGGCGTGACACCGAGGCGGTCCCAGACCTCCTGGCTCGCCATCCGGTCGCGCATCCGCACCGCAGCCTCGAAGGCGAACTCCTGGCGCTCGCGGATCTCCGCGGCGGTCATGCCCGCGTAGACCTCCTGCAGGCTCAGCACACCGAAGGCCACGTGGCGCGCCTCGTCCGCCATGACGTAGCGAAGCAGCTGCTTGAGGAGCGGCTCGGGCGTGAGCTGGTGCATGAAGCTGAAGGCCGCGAGCGCGAGCCCCTCGACCATCACCTGCATCCCGAGGTACGTCATGTCCCACCGCGGGTCCGCCACGATGTCGTCGAGGAGCATCGAGAGGTGCGCGTTGATCTGGTACTGGCCCGAGCACTTCTCCTGGAGGTAGCGGCTGAACACCTCGACGTGGCGCGCCTCGTCGACGACCTGGGTCGAGGCGAAGTACTTCGCGTCGATCCACGGGACCGTCTCGACGATCTTCGCGGTGCACAGGAGCGCCCCCTGCTCGCCGTGCATGAACTGCGACAACGTCCAGTTCTGGTTCTCGACGTTGAAGGCCACCCACTCCTTCTCGCCCCACGACGCGATCGAGGTTCCCGAGAGGTCCGAGAGCTCGAGCGGGCCGCGCGAGCCATCCTCGTAGAGCTGGCGGGCGAGGCGCTCCTGGTCGACGTCGGTGTCCCACGCGAGGTCGGTCCGGCCGTTCCACTGGGCGCCCTTCGCCTTCTCGTACAGGCGGGCGAGCTGGGGGCGGGCCCCCTTCTCGTAGTCCCAGGTGAATTCGGCAGGGCACTCGTCCTCGACGACGTGGCGGCCGCTCGCCTCCTCGACGCCGATGAGCCCGTAGATCGACTCGAAGTCGTTCACGTCCTCTCGACCCAGCAGTTCCAGATTCGAGCGCATCTGCCCGTGCTCGTCCGTGACCGTCATGGATCCCCCCCTCGCCCCAGATTGTGCCAGATGCAAGACAGTGACGCAGGGTATGTCTCAGTGCCTCACGGGGTCCGCGACGAGCGCAACGATCCCCGGCAGGACGTGGTCATCGACCAGTCGCTCGACGGCGGCGCGGTCGAGGAGGTCCTGGTCGTCGTCTGGGACCAGGAGGAAGGAGAGCACGACACGCGTCGCCCACTCCCCCGCGCGCAGCGCGGCCTCGCCGTCCATGTGCCGGGCGAGGTAGGGCTGCAGCAGAAGGCTCGCCGTGGCGAGCGTGCGGTCCATCCCCTCGAACTCGAGATGCGTGAGCACGACGGCGGGGTCCTCGAACAGGAGCTGCTCGATCACCGGGTCGGTCGCGACGAAGCGCGCGGCCTCGCTGATCCCCCCGATGAGCGTGTCGCGCAGATCCGAGGTGCCGGCCACCACGGCCTCGAGCGATGCCAGGAGCCTTGCGATCTCGGCGTCGACGACGGCGGCGAGGATCGTCTCGCGCCCCCCGGGGAAGCTCCGGTAGAGGGTCGCTCGCGAGACGCCGGACGCGGCGGCGATGTCCTCCACGGTGGTGCGCCGCAAGCCCTGCGCCGCGATGCAGTCGATCGCCGCCGCGACGACGCGGACCGCGTTCGCCCCGCCCTGCTCCGAGGGTTCGTCGATCACCGAGCCACTCCTCGGACGCTCGCCATGAGCTCGCACTCCACGAGCCTGCGCACCTCCTCGGGGTCCGTCAGGTCCCACCTGCCAGGCGCCGAGATGTAGCTCAGCACCATCCGGGCCATGAACCTCGACGTGCGCTGCGCAACCGGCCCGTCACCGAGACCGTCCTTCACGAGGTACGGGAGCAGGAACTCGGCCACCAGCTCCAAGGTGGACTGCGACGTGCGCACCAGGGAGGGTTCGAGCACCTCGGGCTGCTCGCGCAGCACGATCTGCAGCACCTCGAGCTCGGCGAGCGCTCGGTGCGCCACGAGCAGCCCCCGGACCATGACCTCCTCGAGGGTCACGGCATCGGCGACCGCCGCGCCGAGCCGCAGGAAGAAGCGTCGGTGCTCGAAGGAGACGAGCGCGTCGAGCAGCTCGTCGCGACCTCCCGGGAAGTGCCGGTAGATCGTCGCCCGGGAGCAACCCGACTCGCGGGCCACGTCCTCGACAGAGGTGCGCCGGACGCCTGCGACGCAGATCGCCCTGCTGGTCCCCTCGAGGATCCGCTCTCGAACCGACTCGCGCCTCGCGTCGATCACGAGTCGAGCACCGACTCGAGGCCGCGCACCACCCCGGTGATCGAGCTGAGGCCCCGGAGCGCCAGCAGGAGGCCCTCCATGAAGCTCGACCGGTCATAGGTGTCGTGGCGGAGCGTCAGGCCCTCGCCGGGGCCCCCGAAGATGACCTCTTGGTGCGCGAGCAGCCCCGGGAGCCGCACGCTGTGCACGTGGATACCGCCGGGGCCGGTGGCGCCCCTCGCGCCCGGAATGGTCGTCGACTCCGTCGGATCGTGGGGCTCGCCCAGTCCGTGGCGTGACCGCGCGTCGGCGAGCGCCTCGGTGGTCGCGATGGACGTGCCCGATGGCGCGTCCTTCTTCGCAGCATGGTGCAGCTCGATCACCTCGACGCTGGCGAAGTAGGGGGCCGCCTGCACGGCGAACCGCTGGACCAGGACCGCGCCGATGGAGAAGTTCGGGACCACGAGGATCCTCGACGGACCGCCCGAGCAGGCGGCACGGGCGGCCTCGAGGTCCTCATCGGTCAGGCCGCTGGTGCCGACGACGGCGTCCTTTGCGTTGCGCGCGACCCAGGCGATGGTCTCGCGCGCCACGTCGGCGATGGTGAAGTCGACCACGACGTCCACGAGGTCCGCGTCGAGCTCGCCGATCGCCCCCACGTGCACAACGCCGGAGGCGCCCGCCACGTCCGACGGGTCGACGACTGCGGCGAGCTCGAGGTCGTCGGCGGCGAGGATCGTCGAGACCGCCTCGGCCCCCATCCTCCCGGCGGCTCCGACTACTGCGACGCGTTGCACGCCCCGACCATACAGAGCCGCGAGAGCCCGGTCGGACTCGGTCCGGTCAGGTGGCTGCGGTCCGGTGCCGGCGGTCAGGTGGCTGCGGTCCGGTGCCGACGGTCAGGTGGCGGCGGCCCGGGACCTCGCGTCATGGTCGTCTGCCCGGCGCCGACGACGCGAGTCGACGACGAGCCACCCCACCCCGACGAGCAGCACGAACGACGAGGCAGTGGTCGAGATGATCCCGGCGCGCAGGTGCGGAGCGTGATAGCTGAACTCGACCGACCACAGGCCTGCGGGCAGATGCACGCCCTGGATCAGGCCGACGGGCACCACAGGGCTCGGCAGCGGCCGCTGGCCGCCGAGCGGGGCGACCCGCGCGACCCACCCGGGCAGCCACGCCTCCGAGCGGATCAGCATCGTGGGCGTCAGCGTCGCGACGTCCACAGTGAGCGTCCCAGAGGAGGATGACGCGGCGACCGTCGCCGTCGCATGCATCGCCCTCGGGCTCAGCCACACGGTCGGGGCGATGCGGGTGGTGCGGAAGAGCGACAGCTCTCCGACCACCCCGCGGAAATGCCAGCCGTCGCTGTTGAGGCCATATTGCATCTCCGAGTTGGCCCAGATCTGGCGCCCGCCGGGCATTGTGACGATGGTCGAGGCGAGACGGAACCCGTGTGCCCCCGTCACGACCACCGCTGAGGCGCTCGGGTGCGTCGGGAAGATCGCGTGGAGTGCCGACGACCCCTTCAGCACGGTGCGCACGCGCAGCACCTGGCCGCGCACGCCGAGCAGGTGGACGCTCGGCGCGACCTTCGAGACAGCACCGCCCTCGGGGCCGGCGAAGGTGATCGAGTCGACTGTGGTCATCGTGCCGAAGTACCGCACCGCCGAGGTCGCACGCTTGATAGGCCCACAGCTGAAGTTGGGCCCGAACGCACCGGGCGGCGAGATCAGACCCGCCTGGCTGATGGCGATCGTGGCGAGGCGCAGCTGGCGGAATCGCCCGCTGGCGAGCGCGCAGCCGTCGAGGCTCGCGATCGACCTCGTGCCGGTGACGTTCGAGTAGCGCTCCGAGACGAGCGACCCGTAGCCCTGGACGCTCGGGATCCCCGTGAAGACGTTGATGTTGCCGAGGCCGAGCGGCGCCGTCTGGTGGTAGTTGCCGTTGCCCGGGTCGACGATGGCCGACCGCCCCGTCGTGCCGAGCAGGGCCTGTGCCGCGGTGACGTTGGGCACCGGCCCGGAGAGCCCCGAAATGAGGGAGGACTGATACAGGATGTTGAACGTGACGAGGTCGAGGACCGCCACGAGGACGAGCGCGCGCGCACCCATCTGGGATCGTGACGGTCTTCGCAGGAGCACGACGAGATAGGCGACGGAGACCACCAGGGACACGACCACGGCGGTGCGGATGTCCGACGCGACCGCAACGGCGCTCGACTGGTTGTCGAGGAACGCGACGATGGTGCCCGGCGTGATGAGGGCGACCGCGCTCAGCAGCGCGGTCGCGCCGACCGGGATCAGCGTGACGAATCTGGCCCTGCCCGTGAGGGAGGCCTCCTCGGCTCGCCCGCGGGCCACGGCGTCGACGAACCATGCGAGCAGCACGGCCGCGCCCAGGTCGAAGATCGCGAGGTTCCTGCTCTGCAGCCGGGTCTTTCCGAATAGCGGCACCATGTGGAACAGGTGGCCGAGCGGCGTCATCGAGCCCCAGGTGAGGAGCAGGCCGCAGACGGCGAGGATGAAGAAGACGACCAGGGTGCGACGGTCCGCGTCCGAGCGCCTGCGCGCGAGCTGCACGCCGAACGCGAAGGCCGCCGTCAGCGCGAGCAGTCCGACGTAGCCCGTCACCTCGGCGAGGTTGTAGGACCCGAAGAAGGAGGGGGTGCCCGCCACGCCGTTGCCGCCGAGGAGCCCCTGGACCAAGAGCAGCGGCGTCCACCGGACGGAGAGCGAGCCCGAGCCGAAGAAGGTGTAGGAGATCGACGAGCGCTCGGAGAGCTTGATGAACCCCCACCCGGGGTACAGCTCGATCAGGGACAGCAGGACGCCCCACGTCACGCCAACCGCGTTCGCGAGCAGGAACACGATGCGTCCGGCCAGCGTCACCACCCTGGCGCCCCCGTGCGTGAGCAGCTCGACGCCAGCGACGATGATCGCGACCATCTCGCCGTCCGCGATGGAGCGCGGCTCCGCCGTGAGGAAGATCATGCCGACGACGAAGGCGAGCCCGAGCACACCGGGCAGCGCGCGGCGGATGTGGCTGCGCCACCCCTCTGCGTCGTTGACGCCGAGCAGCTCGCGTCCGAGGAGCAGCTGGCACAACACCAGCCACGGCAGCCAGGACTGTCCCTGGACGACCGCGATGTGGACCAGCTGGCCGACCATCGCGCCGCCGAACGCGTACGTCACCGCAGCGAGGACGGAGGCGACCTCTGAGAAGCCGAGCCACCTCGACAGCGCATAGAGCCCGAGGCCCGCCACCCAGTAGACAAGGAGGAGGTTCAGGACCCACGCGGACAGCGCGGGAACGAAGACGAAGAGGAGGGTGCCGGGATAGAGGCTCCCCGCGTTCATCCCGCCGAGCAGCGGGGTCCCCGAGTCGGCGAAGGGGTTCCACAGCGGCCAGTGCCCGGCTGCGATCTGCTGGCCCGTGAGAACCCGGAGGGGATAGTTCTGGAGGAGGTTGTCTCCGGAGATCGCCGGGTGTCCGGCGAGGGCGGGCAGCACGAACAGGAGGACGGGAACGCCGAGGATGATCCCGATCGAGAGGCGATCTCGGTGCGTCCACGATCGGGGCGACCACCAGCGCAGCTGCATCGCCTCAGTGCCACCCTGCCCCGTCGAGCCGTCGCTCGACGAGCGCCCCGCCGTCGCGCGGGCCCACGACCACGAGCGTGCGGGGCGCGGACCCGATCAGGGCTGCCACCTCGTGCACCGCGTCGGTGGTGACCGATTGGATGCCGTCCACCACCTGATCGAGCGTACGGACCGATCCGTCCAGCAGGATGGATCCGCCGATCCGCGCCATCGTCTGGCCTGAATCCTCCGCCGCGATGAGCGCGTCGGCGCGCAGCGCCTGCTTGGCGATCTCCACCTCGCGGTCCGACGCGCCGCCCTGGGCGAGGTCGTTCACCTCGACCGCGACGAGATCGAGGACCCGGTCCACATGCTCGGGCGCGGTGCCCGCCGCGATGCACAGGGCCCCGGCATCCGAGAACTGGGCCCGCTCGGAGTACACCTGGTAGGCGAGGCCGGCGCGCTCGCGGATGGACGTGAAGAGCCTCGAGGAGAGCCCCCCGCCCAGGATCTGGTCGTAGACGCGGAGCGCGTCGGTGCGCGGGTCGGAGCGCTCGGGGATCCGCACGCCGATGACGATCTGCGCCTGCTCGGTCTGGGTCCGCTCGAACGCGAGGCCGCCCGGCGCGGTCGCGGGCGCGACGGCGGTGCCGCGCTCCACGTCGCGCGCCGGCCACCGCTCGATGGCGGCGCGCACGACCGCATGGTCCACGTCGCCAGCCGCGGCGACGACGAGGTTCGCGGGGCCGTAGTGCGAGTCGAAGAAGCCCCGCACGTCGCCCGGCGTGATGGCGCGCACCGAGTCGAGGGTGCCCAGCGGATCACGCCCGAGCGGGTGCGACGCGAAGATCGACTCGAAGAACAGCTCCGCGGCGACGCTGCCCGGGTCGTCTCGCGAGATGAGGATCTCGTCCTCGATGACCGTGCGCTCGGCGGCCACGTCGTCGGGGCGCAGCGCGGGGTCCGAGAGGATCTCACCGAGGATCGAGAGGCCCACGTCGATGTCCTCGCCCAGCAGGCGGACCCAGAAGCAGGTGTGCTCGCGCGCGGTGTAGGCGTTCGACTGCCCACCGACCCGGTCGAGCTGCTCGGCGATGCTGAAGGCGTCGAGCCGGTCCGTGCCCTTGAACAGCAGGTGCTCGAGGAAGTGCGAGGATCCTGCCAGCGCGGCGGTCTCGTGGCGCGAGCCCGCCGCCACGAAGACGCCGAGGGACGCGGAGCGCGCGCCCTCGACGACCTCGGTGACGAGCCGACATCCGTTTGCAAGTTGCTCGAAGACCGCGCCGGGCGCGGTCGCCACTGCCGTTCCCTACCGGCGCCGGCGGTTGTTCCTCGGGCGCCTGGAGCCATCGTCGTCTTGCAGCGACGGGCTGGCGGGACCGAGATCGCCGAGCTCCTCGGCGAGCTGCGCCTCGAAGGTGTCCTCGAAGGACACCGCACGGGCCGGGCTCGCGGACGGCGCGTCAGCATCGCTGCTCGCGCTCGCGGGCCGGCTCGACGGTGCCGCATCTGCGGCAGCCGACGCGGGCGTCACGTCGCCGGCGAGCGACAGGGACACCTTGCCCTGCGGGTCGATGTCATCGACCTTCACCTCGACCGCCTGGCCGAGCGACAGCACGTCCTCGACGAGGTTCACGCGCTTGCCGCCGGCGAGCGGCGACAGCTTCGAGATGTGCAGGAGGCCGTCGCGGCCCGGGATGATGTTGACGAAGGCACCGAACTTGGTCATGTTGACGACCTTGCCCTGGTACACGGCGCCCACCTCGGCCGTCGGCGGGTCGAGGATCATCTCGATCCTGCGACGGGCCTCGGCGACGGCGTGGCCGTCCTTGGCGCCGATGGTCACCGTCCCGACCATGCCGTCGTCGTCGACGGCGATGTCCGCGCCGGTCTCCTGCTGCAGGGTGTTGATGACCTTGCCCTTCGGCCCGATGACCTCGCCGATCTTGTCGATCGGGATCTCGAAGCTGACGATCTTCGGCGCTGCTGCGGCGACGTCGGAGCGGGGCTCCGGGATCGCGGCGGTGATCACGTCGAGGATCTTGAGCCGCGCGGCCTTGGCCTGGAGCAGCGCCTGGGCGAGGACCTCGGCCGGGAGGCCGTCGATCTTCGTGTCGAGCTGCAGGGCCGTCACGGTGTCGGAGGTCCCGGCGACCTTGAAGTCCATGTCGCCGAACGCGTCCTCGGCGCCGAGGATGTCGGTCAGCGTCACGTACTTGCCGCCGTCGTAGACGAGGCCCATCGCGATGCCGGCGACGGGGGCCTTGATCGGCACGCCGGCCGCCATCAGCGACAGCGTCGACCCGCACACCGAGGCCATCGAGGTCGATCCGTTGGACGCCATGACGTCCGACACGAGCCGAAGCGTGTACGGGAACTCCTCGGCGGACGGGATGACCGGGACGAGCGCGCGCTCCGCGAGCATCCCGTGGCCGATCTCGCGGCGCTTGGGTGCGCCCACGCGACCGGTCTCGCCGGTCGAGTAGGGCGGGAAGTTGTAGTGGTGCATGTAGCGCTTGTTGCCGTCGGGGGTGATCGAGTCGATCAGCTGGTTCATCCTCGGCATGCCGAGGGTGGTCACGTTGACGACCTGGGTCTCGCCGCGCTGGAACAGCGCGGAGCCGTGGACCGACGGGAACAGGTCGACCTCGGCCGTGAGCGGGCGGATCTCGTCGGTCTTGCGGCCGTCGATGCGAAGGCCCTCCTCCACGATGCGCTTGCGGACCAGCTTCTTCGTGAGCGAGCGCACGGCGGGCTTGAGCTCGCCCGAGCGGTCGCCGAACTCGCCGGACAGCTGCTCGATGATCGCCTTTGACGCGGCGTCGGTGGCCGCGGCGCGCTCGGCCTTGCCGGCGATCGCGTTGGCGTGGGCGAGCGGCTCGGTGCCGACCGCCTCGACGCGCTCCATGACGTCGTCGCCGTAGTCGGCCTTTGCATCGAACTCGAACGTGACGATCGGGCCGCGCTGCGCCTCGTAGGCGGCGACGAGGTCGCGCTGGAGGTTGATCGACTCGCGGATCCACGTCTTGGCGGACTCGAGGCCCTCTGCGAGGACCTCCTCGGTCACCTTGGGCGCGCCGTCGGCAAACATGTCGAACGAGCCCTCGGTCCCGCCGGCCTCCACCATCATGATGGCGATCTCGGTGTCACGATCGTCGCTCAGGGCGCGGCCGGCGACGACGAGCTCGAAGGTCGACGCGTCGCCCTCCTGGTAGGTCGGGTGCGGGGTCCAGGTGCCGTCGATCGTGTACGCGATCCGCACCGCCCCGATCGGCCCCTCGAACGGGATGGGCGAGACCATCAGCGCCGCCGAGGCCGCGTTGATGATCAGGACGTCGTGGGGGTTCTCCTGGTCCGCGGAGAAGACGGTGCCGACGACCTGGGTCTCGTTGCGGAAGCCCTTCGGGAAGCTCGGGCGCAGCGGTCGGTCGGTGAGCCGGCAGATGAGGATCGCCTGGTCCGACGACTTGCCCTCGCGGCGGAAGAACGCGCCGGGGATCTTGCCAGCGGCGTAGTAGCGCTCCTCGATGTCCACGGTCAGAGGGAAGAAGTCGACGCCCTCGCGGACCGTGCGTGCAGCGGTCGCGGTGACGAGGACGATGGTGTCGCCTATGCGGGCGACGACGGCGCCGTCGGCCAGCTGGGCGAGTTTGCCCGTCTCGAAGGACAGGGTGCGGTCGGTCCCCGTGATGGGACCCGAGACGCGGATCGCGTCGGACATGGTGCTCCTTTGTGTTGTGGGCACCATGCCGCCGGATCCCAGTGGTGGAGCTCCGCAGTGCGGCTACCCACCACTGGCAGCCGACGAGGTCTCGGTGCCGTCTGGTGCCGGGATCCTCCCGGCGACTGCTGGTCCGCCTACCGGCGGATGCCGAGCTTCCCGATGAGCGTGCGATACCGCTCGACGTCGTTGCGCTGCACGTAGTTGAGCAGCCGACGGCGCTGGCCGATGATCATCATGAGTCCGCGTCGGGTGTGGTGATCGCCCTTGTGGACCTTCAGATGCTCGGTGAGGTGGTTGATCCGCTCCGTCAGCAGCGCGATCTGGACTTCGGACGAGCCGGTGTCCGTCTCGTGCTTGCGGTGCTCGGCGATGATCTGTGCCTTCTCAGCCATTACGGCAGGTACCCCAATCTTCGGGTTGTCCCGGAGGCGCGCCAGCGGCGCACCGGTCGGCAGGGTGCCGACCAGAGATCCACTCTAGCAGGCACGCCCTGCGCGCGGGTGGCCGCTAGGGGGCCACGAGCCGGCGCGTCGCGTCGACGTCCAGCCTGATCTGGGCGGCGAGTGCCTCGACCGAGTCGTACTTCTCCTCGCCGCGGAGCCTCGAGACGAACTCGAGCCTCCCCCACTCCTCGTACAGGGAGCCCTCGAAGTCCACGAGATGGGCCTCGACGAGCACGTCGGCGTCCTCGTAGAACGTGGGCCGCCGGCCCACCGAGATCGCCGCTGGGTACCGCCGTCCCGTCCCGCGTGTCCAGGTGCCGGCGTAGATCCCGACCTCGGGCACGCAGAATCCGGCGGCGACCGACAGGTTGGCGGTCGGGAACCCGATGACGCGGCCCCGGCCGTCTCCGCGGACCACGGTCCCCTCAAGCTCGTGGGGGCGGCCGAGCAGGCGGGCGGCATGCGCGACGTCACCGGCGGCGAGGAGCCCGCGGATCCGCGTCGAGGAGATCGGCTCGCCGTCGGCGGCGTCGAGCGCCACAGGCACGACCTCGTAGCCGCCGGCCGCCGAGAGGTCGCGCAGCAGCCCCACGTCCCCGGCGCGCCGGTGCCCGAAGCGGAAGTTCTCACCCACGACCACCGCGGCGGCGCGGAGCTCGTCGACGAGCACCGCCTGCACGAAGGCCGCCGGGTCCTGGGAGGAGCGTGCCGGGTCGAATCCCACGACGACGCACCGGTCGATGCCGGTGGCCGCGAGCAGCTCCAGGCGCCGCTCGAACGAGCACAGCGACAGCGGCGCTCGCTCGGGGGCGACGACCGCCGCGGGGTGCGGGTCGAACGTGACGACGACGGTCTGGAGCCCGCGGGCCTCGGCGAGCGACCGGAGCTGCGCGAGCACGTGGCGGTGGCCCAGGTGCACGCCGTCGTACACCCCGACGGTGACCGCCGCGCGCGAGTCGTCGACGGGATACGTGCCCTCTGCGAAGACCTGCACCGCGCCGAACCTAGTCGTGGCCGGGCGCGGCACCCTGCGCCGCCAGCACGACGTCGGGTCGCAGGGTCCCTGCGCCGTTGTCGACGCACACCGCGACGAGCGCACCCCCGTGGTCGAGGACGGCCACGGGGGTGCCCGCAGCGGCGGCGATCGGCCACCGGACCGCCTTGCCGTGCCCGAGGTCGACGACCTCCTGGGCGTTGACGATCCACTGGGGGAGCTCGCCCACCATGGCGGCCGGTGCCGCAAGGGTCGAGGCTGCGCCCGCGCCCAGCGCTTCGAGGGCCTCGAGGGTCGTGGCGCCGTCGAGCGTGAACCGGCCGACCCTCGTGCGACGCAGCGAGGTCAGGTGCGCGCCGCCGCCGAGCGCGCGACCGAGGTCGTCGGCGAGGGTCCGCACATAGGTTCCCGACGAGCAGTCGACCGTGAACGAGTAGACCCCGGCGCCGAGGGGTGCGACCGCGAAGCTCGAGACCTCGACGGTCCGAGGCGGACGCTCGACCTCCTTGCCCTCGCGGGCGAGCTCGTGCAGCCGCCTGCCGCCGATCGAGATCGCCGAGACCATCGGTGGGACCTGGCTGATGGTCCCGGTGAGCGCCCGGGCGGCCGCCTCGACGTCGGCCGGCGTCACCGCAGCCATGTCGAACGACGCGACCACGTCGCCGGTCGCATCGAGCGTCGTGGTGGCGGATCCGAGCTCGAGGGTCCCCTCGTAGGTCTTGTCCGTGCCCTGCAGGAAGCGCAGGAGCCTCGTCGCGCGCCCGACGCCGATCAGCAGCACCCCGGTCGCGGGGGGATCGAGCGTCCCGGCGTGTCCGACCCGGCGCTCGCCCAGGATCCGTCGCATCCTCGCGACGACGTCGTGGCTCGTCATCCCCGCGGGCTTGTCGATGACCGCGAGCCCGATCGGCTCGGTCACGCCTCGGGCTCCGCCCATCGGCGCAGGACGTCCTCGACCATGGCCCCGTGCACGACGGCGGGGTCGACCGCGAACGAGAGTCGCGGCGTGCGCTTGAGGCGGACCTGGTCTGCCACCTCGCGCTGGAGCTGGACCCGGCGCAGCTCCAGGATCTCCCTCGCCTCGTCGGTGAGCGACGAGAGGTACACCACCGCGGTGCGAAGGTCCGGCGAGCACTCGACGCCCGTGACGGTCACGAGCCCCATGTCCTCCTCGGCGTCAGCGAGCCGCTCGAGGGCGTCGGCGACGACCTCTCGCAGGACCTCGTTGACCCGAGCGACCCGCGGATAGCCATGGGCGCCCTGTCCCTTCGGGGCGGGAGGTGCCACGGTCAGACCGCCCTTGGGATCTCGCGCTCCTCGAAGGTCTCGATGATGTCGCCGTCCTTCAGGTCCTGGTAGTCCGAGAGGCCGATGCCGCACTCGAACCCGGCTGCGACCTCGCGGACATCGTCCTTGAAGCGGCGCAGTGAGGTGATCGTGCCCTTCCAGATGATGGTGCCCTCGCGCAGGAAGCGGACCTTCGAGCCTCGTGTGATCTGGCCCTCGCGCACGTAGCAGCCCGCGATCGCGCCGATCCTCGGCACGCGGAAGACCTCGCGGACCTCCGCCTCGCCCGTGACCACCTCCTCGAACTCGGGGGCCAGCAGGCCCAGCATCGCGGCCTGCACCTCCTCGATCAGCTTGTAGATGATCTCGTAGGTCCTGATCTCGACATCCTGGACCTCGGCCATCTCGCGGCTGCGCCGGTCCGGCCGGACGTTGAAGCCGATGATCGTGGCGTTCGAGGCCTTGGCCAGCTGCACGTCGTTCTCGGTGATCCCGCCGACGCCGCGCAGGACGAAGGCCAGCTTGACGTCATCGCGCTCGAGCTTGCGGAGGCTCTCGGTGCAGGCCTCGAGGGAACCCTGGACGTCCGCCTTGAGGACCAGGTTGAGCGTCGCGGTCTCGCCGCGCTGCAGCTGCTCGAACAGGTCCTCGAGCCGGGCGCCGCCGGTGGCGACGATCGGCTGGTGGCCCGTGAGGCGGAGGCGCTGAGCACGCGCGTCGCCGAGCGTCCTGGCATGGCCGAGGTCGCGCGCGACGCGCATCTCGTCGCCGGCGCGGGGCGCCTCGGAAAAGCCGAGCACCTGGACGGGGGTCGAGGGACCGACGACCTTGACGGTCTCGCCGCGATCGTTGACGAGCGCCTTCACCTTGCCCCAGGCGGCTCCCGCGACGATCGCGTTGCCGACCTCGAGCAGGCCCTCTTGGACCATCACGGTGGCCACCGGGCCCCGCCCGACCTCGAGGTTCGCCTCGAGCACGGCGCCCGTGGCTCGTCCGGTCGGCCGGGCGACGAGCTCCTCGACCTCGGCGACGACGATGACCTGCTCGAGCAGCTCGTCGATGCCCGTCTGCTGCAGGGCGGAGATCTCGACGCAGATCGTGTCGCCGCCCCACTTCTCGGGGACGAGTCCCTGCTGGGACAGTTGCTCGAGCACCCTGTCCGCGTTGGCGTCGGGACGGTCGATCTTGTTCACCGCGACGATGATCGGGACCTCAGCCGCCTTCGCGTGGTTGATCGCCTCGATCGTCTGGGGCATCACGCCGTCATCGGCCGCGACCACGAGGATCACGATGTCGGTCACGTTGGCGCCGCGCGCACGCATGGCGGTGAACGCCTCGTGGCCCGGCGTGTCGATGAACGCGATGGCGTGGCCGTGCCACTCGACCTTGTACGCGCCGATGTGCTGGGTGATCCCGCCGGCCTCGCCGGCCACCACGTTGGAAGAGCGGATCCGGTCGAGGAGCAGGGTCTTGCCGTGGTCGACATGGCCCATGATCGTGACGATGGGCGGCCGCGGCGTGCGCTCGATCGCGTCGAGCTCCTCGTCCTCCTCGAAGTAGCGGGCGAGCAGCTCGGCTTCCTGCTCCTCGCCTGGGTCGACGAGGCGGACGACCGCCCCGAGCTCCGCGGCGAACAGCTCGATCATGTCGTCGGTCAGTGCCTGGGTGCCGGTCACGATCTCGCCCTGCAGGAACAGGAAGCGGATCACGTCGCCGGCGCTGCGGTTCAGCTTCGGGCCGACGTCCTTCGCGGTCGAGCCGCGCTCGATGATGACCTCGCCCTCGGGGATCGGGGCGTTGGAGGGCACGTACGTCGTGAGCTGCGTGGGCTCGAGCTCCTCGAGGTTGCGGCGACGCCGACCGGATCGGCGGCGCTGTGGCGGGCGGCCCCGCTGGGGCCCTCCCCTGCCGGCTCCCGGCGCACCCGGACGTCCCGGAGGGCCGCCCGGTGCGCCACCGCCGGGACCGCCGGGTCCGGGCCTGCCGCCGAAGCTCGCGCCGCCCGAGCGGGGGGGCCCGCCGGGTCGCGGCGCTCCGGTGCCGGTCCGCGGTGGACCACCGGGACGCGGTGAGACGGTCCTGCCGCCGGGGCCGCCCGGCCGCGCGCCACCAGGGGGGCCGGGACGACGCAGCCCGCCGGGCGGCGGGGGGATGGGCTTGCCCGAGGCGCTCAATGGAGCGCGTCCGGGCGGCGGGGGGATGACCTTGCCAGACGAGCTGAGCGGCGGCCGGGGCGGCCGGGTGGACCCGGGTCCGCTCCCGACTGGAGCCCCGGTCCTCGGGGCGGCGGGCCTGGGCGATGCCGCCTGCGGTGGCGTCGGCGCGGGGGCGGGGGCCGGCGCGTGCTCTGGCCCGCCCTCAGGCGCTGGGGGCGTGACAGGCGTCGAGACCGGCGTGAACGTGCGCGGTGCGGCGGTCGCGGGCCGCGTGGGCGCCGGCGGAGCCGGCGGCGGCTCGGCCGCGGGCGCCCGCGTCGATGCGGCGGCCGTGCGCTGGGACGAGACGGTGCGAGTCGTCGTGGGCGCGCGAGGTGGTGCCGGCGGGACCTGCGGGGCGGTGGCGGGCGCGGGCGCAGCGACGGGTGCTGCCTGGGCGGCCGGGGCCGCCGGCTCCTCGGGTGAGGTGTCACGGCGCAGGCCCTCGGCGTCCGCCTTGCGGCGGACCCGGTCCGCCTGGGCATCCTCGATCGATGATGAGTGGCTCTTCACCCCGATGCCGAGGGATATCGAGAGGTCGAGTGCCTCTTTGTTGGTCAGCCCGAGCTCCCGTGCCAGCTCGTAGACGCGAATCTTCTTCGGCAAATGTCCCTCGTCGTTCTCAGTCGCCACCCGTTGCGTACAGGCGGCCTCCTATTGTCACACATCCGCCTTCGACCTTCGGCCCCTCGCGCGAGACGGACACGCGAGTCACCGGGCCTCGCCCCGCGGGATCCCCCTGCGGCGCTCGGCTCCTCGATCCCCCGCTATGCGGTGGCGTCCTCTGCTGCGGCCTCCTCGGCCCCGACCTCTGCGGCTTCGGCTTCCTCCTCGTCGAGCTCGTCAGCGGCAACCTGATCCGCGTGCTCCTCGGCAGCCGCGGCCTCCTCGATGAGCTCCTCGACGATGGCGACCTCCACGGCCTCGACTTCGAGCTCCTCGGCGACGACCTCGGCGGCGAGCTCCTCGACGATCGCCTCTTCGACGATCACCTCGACCAGCTCCTCGGCGACCTCCTCTGCCAGGATCTCGACCGCGGCGGCCTTGGCGAGCAGCTCCTCGGAGGGGTTGTCCCCGGCCTCGGCGAGCTCCTCGGCGACCTCTGCAGCCAGCGCCTCGACGATGGCCGCTTCCACGACGACCTCGGCGATGTCCTCCGCGACGACCTCGGCCATGGCCTCGACGACGTCCTCGGCGGCCTCGGGGGCCGGGTGCCAGACCATCTGGCCGTCCTCCTCGACCCACTCGCCCTCGGCGTACTCGATGTCCGCCTCCTCGGCGTCCTGGGACTCCGAGCGGATGTCGATCCGCCACCCGGTGAGCCTCGCTGCGAGGCGGGCGTTCTGCCCCTCCTTGCCGATGGCGAGCGACAGCTGGGCGTCGTTCACGATGACCGTCGCGTTGCCCTCGTCATCGAGGCGCACCTCGCGGACGCGGGCGGGCTGCAGGGCGCTTTGGATGAAGTCGACCGGGTCCTCCGAGTACGGGACGACGTCGACGCGCTCGCTCTTCAGCTCGTTCGTGACCATGCGGACGCGCGATCCGCGCGCCCCGACGCAGGCACCGACGGGGTCCACGTTGTGGTCGTTGGACCACACCGCGATCTTCGTGCGGTGGCCGGGCTCGCGCGCGAGGGCCTTGATCTCGACGATGCCCGACGCGATCTCGGGGACCTCCAGCTCGAAGAGCCGCTTCACAAGGCCCGGGTGCGTCCGGCTGACGACGATCTGGGGTCCCTTGGTCGTCTTGCGCACCTCGACGATGTACGCCTTCACGCGCGCACCGTGGTCGTAGCGCTCGTAGGCGATCTGCTCGGCCTGCGGCAGAAGCGCCTCGACCTTGCCGAGGTCGAGCAGCGTGTAGCGGCTGTCGGTCTGCTGGACGATGCCCGTGACGATGTCGCCCTCTCGCCCGGCGTACTCGTCGTACATCTGCTTGCGCTGGATGTCGCGGATGATCTGCATGAGGACCTGCTTGGCCGTCTGGGCCGCGATGCGCCCGAAGTCCTTCGGCGTCGCGTCCCACTCTCGCGTGACGTTGCCGTCGACGTCGAGCTCGAGGCCCCACACCTTGATCTCCCCGGACTCCCGGTCGATCGTGACCTCAGCCTCCTCTGCGGAGTCGGGAAGCCGCTTGTACGCCGCGAGCAGCGCGTTGGCCAGCGCCTCCAGCAGCTCGTCCTCGGCGATGTTGGAATCGCGCGCGATCTGGGAGAGGGCGTCGAGGAATTCGTAGTTCTGCATCGTCAGCCTTTCTTCTCCGCCGGGACGCCGCGCTTCGCACGGCCGCCCTTCGACGGGGTGGGCTTGGGGGCGGATCCCCAGACGAAGACCGTCCGGGCGCGCTCAATCTCGCTGTACGCGGCGGTGCGGTCCACGCCGTCGGCCTCGACCGTGATGCCACGCTCGTCGGCCGAGCGCAGGATCCCTGTGACGCGCTCGGCGGTGCCGCCGGCTGGTGTGATCCGGAGGGTCACGGTCTCGCCGATGGCCCCCTCGAAGTGCGCCTGGGTCCGCAGCCTGCGCTCGAGGCCCGGGCTCGAGACCTCCAGGTTGTACCGGCCGGGCATCGGGTCGTGGTCGTCGAAATACGCCGACAGGGCGCTGTTGGCCGACGCGAGCGCCTCCAGGTCCACGCCGCCGGGCCTCGTGACCGTGACCGTGATGGCGCCGGAGGTGACCTCCACGTCATAGAGCTCGAGCCCCGAGGAGGTGAGCAGGGGCGTGATCTGTCCCGCGAGATCCATCTCCATCCCTCCACCTCCTCCATCCGTGCACGGCCAAATCAAAAGCGCGGGCCGCGGCCCGCGCTCGACAGGTCCAAGCGTCCTTGCGGACTGTGGGAGGCATTGTAGCAGGAGGCACGAATGCGGTTTCGGGGCGACGAGCCCCTCAGCGCGTGGCGACGGCCGTCACGAGCGTGGCGAGCGTTCCCGCCGCGCCGGCGAGCTCGACCTCGTCCACCGTGCCCGAGGCCCGGTCCTTCACCTCGACGATGCCCCGCTCGAGGCCCTTGCCCCCGACCGTGACCCGCAGCGGGACCCCGATCAGGTCCGCGTCGGCGAACGTGACCCCCGCGGACACGTCGCGGTCGTCAAGGAGCACCGCCACCCCGAGGCTCCGCAGCTCGTCGTGCAGGGCGCCCGCCGTCTCGGCCACGAGGGGGTTTCGTCCCGCCCCGACGGCGCAGATGTGCACGTCGTAGGGGGCGACGGCTGCCGGCCACACGAGCCCGTTGTCGTCGTGGTCGATCTCGGCGAGGACGGCGATGAGCCGGGACACGCCGATCCCGTAGCACCCCATCCAGTAGGGCTGCTCGGTGCCGTCCTCGGCGGTGAAGTTCGCACCGGGCATCTTGGAGGAGTAGGTGAGCCCGAGCTGGAAGATGTGGGCCGCCTCGACGGATCGCACGACCTCGAGGACGCCGCCGCAGCGCACGCAGGCATCGCCGGCCGCGGCGGTGACGAAGTCCCCGTAGCGGTCCGGCTCGAAGTCGCGCCCGGCGACGACGTCGACGAGGTGGACGTCCACCTCGTTGGCACCGGTCACCCAGCCGTGCGCTGCGCGCCGAACCGATTCGTCGGCGACCACGCGGGCCTCGAGGCCCACCGGGCCGAGGTACCCCTTCACGATCCCGGGGTTGGCCGAGAACTGCGCGTCGTCGAAGAGCTTCCATCCGCTCGGCAGCTTCGCCTCGCGGGTCCCCGGAACCAGGATCACCACGGGTCGGTCGAGCTCGTCGAGGGCGGCGACCGCCTTCAAGGAGGTCTCCGGCGTCGCCCCGCGGTCCGCCAGGAATCCAACGACGTCGTCGATCGTCGCCATCCCGGGGGTCGCGACCCGTGATGCCGGTGGGGCGTCGATCGTCGCGGGATCCACGATCCCGCCCGCCGGACCCACCGCTGCCGCCTCGACATTCGCCGCGTACCCGCACGCGGGGCACCGCACGAAGTGGTCCTCGCCAATGGGGGCCTCGACCATGAACTCGTGGTTCACGTCGCCTCCGATCCCGCCGCTGAGCGCCTCGACGGGGGTCACCTCCAGGCCGAGGCGCTCGAA
The DNA here is from genome assembly GCA_963841965.1 of uncultured Acidimicrobiaceae bacterium. Classification (GTDB taxonomy): domain Bacteria; phylum Actinomycetota; class Acidimicrobiia; order Acidimicrobiales; family RAAP-2; genus Palsa-459. The sequence goes on from CAWJES010000001.1 coordinate 450,768, forward strand.
GATCCGCAGGTAGGCGAGCTTCGCCCTGTCGTAGGAGACGAACATCTGGTCCTTGTCGACGTCGAAGGAGTAGGCGTCGCACATCGTGAACTCGCGCCCGCGCAGCAGGCCGAAGCGCGGCCTCGCCTCATCGCGGAACTTGGACTGGATCTGGTACACGGTGAGCGGCAGCTGGCGGTAGGAGTCAACCTCGCCCGCGACCGTCGAGGTCACGACCTCCTCATGGGTGAGCCCGAGGACGAACCGTCCGCCTCGCGCATCGAGCACCATCGCGGGCAGCGCGTCTCCGCCGAACTTCGCCGCGCGGCCCGACTGCTCCCACAGCTCAATGGGGCTGAGCGCGGGCATCAGCATCTCCTGCATGCCTGCTCGGTCGAGCTCCTCGCGGATGATGTCGCTCACGCGCCGCAGCACCCGCGTGCCGAGCGGCAGGAAGGTGTACACGCCCGACGCGACCCGGCGGACGTAGCCTGCGCGCACGAGCAGGGCGTGGCCCGCGGTGTCCGCGTCGGCGGGATCCTCACGGAGGGTGCGCAGGAGCATCTGGGACATCCGCATCGCGAGAACCTAACCCGTCAGTCGGCGAGTCGGTCGCGAATCTTCGCGATGCGCACACTCGCGTGGTTCGCGTCGGCGCCCCGCTCGTCGAGCAGCGCGACCCGATCGGCCTCCGCCTCGGCCTCGGCGCCCTCGTCCGCTGCGGCGAGGCGCGCCTCCACGCCCTCTGCGACGAGGCGCTCCGCCTCCGCGACGAGCTCCTCGACCATCCGCTCCTCGGGGACGACCCTCACGATCTTGCCCCGGATGAACAGGTGGCCCTTCTTCTTCCCCGCCGCGATGCCCAGGTCCGCGTGCCTCGCCTCGCCCGGGCCGTTGACGACGCAGCCCATGACCGCGACCTGGATCGGCAGGTTCCTGCCCTCGAGCGCGCGCTGGGCCGCAGTGGCCACGGCGATCACGTCCACCTCGGCGCGCCCGCAGCTCGGGCACGCGATGAGATCGAGGTCCTTGCGCTCGCGGAGCCCGAGCGCCTCGAGCAGCTGGCGGCCCGCGCGGGCCTCCTCGACGGGGTCGGCCGTGAGCGAGTAGCGGATCGTGTCGCCGATCCCCTCGGCGAGGAGGGTGGCGATCCCGGCGGTCCCCTTGATCAGTCCCGCGGGCGGCGGGCCCGCTTCGGTGACCCCCAGGTGCAGCGGGTGGTCGAACGTCTCGGACGCGAGCCGGTATGCCGCGATCATGAGGGCCACCGACGAGGCCTTCACCGAGATCTTCACGTCCTCGAAGCCGACCTCCTCGAAGTACTCCAACTCCCGCCTGGCCGACTCCACGAGCGCCTCGGGGGTGGCGCCGCCGAACCGCTCGTAGATCTCGGGGTGCAGCGAGCCCGCGTTGACGCCGATGCGGATCGGGACGCCGCGGTCCTTGGCCTCCTGGGCCACAAGCTTGATCTCCTCGGGCTTGCGAAGGTTCCCCGGGTTGAGCCGCAGGCCCTGGACCCCGGCCTCGAGCGCAGCGAGCGCCATCTCCACGTGGAAGTGGATATCCGCGACGATCGGCACGGGTGCGCGCGGCACGATCTGGGCCAGGCCCTCGGCGGCGGCCTCCTCGTTGCACGTACACCGCACGATGTCGGCGCCCGCCGCGGCGATGTCGTAGATCTGCACGAGCGTGCCCTCGACATCCGCGGTCTTGGTCGTCGTCATGGACTGGACCGTGACGGGGGCGTCCCCGCCGACGGCCACGGACCCGACATGGATCTGGCGGGTCGGCCGCCTCGGGGTCAGGAGCTTGTCGCCGAGGTCCACGGGACCATTCTGCCGTGCCGGGAGCCGCCGACGATCAGCCGAAGGGGTTCTGCACGCCGTGGGCGATGTCCAGGTACATCTTCGCGACGACGAAGACGAGCAGGAACGCCATGAACGTGTAGGCGACCGGCATCAGCTTCGTGACGTCGGCGCGGTACCGCCTGCCCCGTCGGGAGCGTCCACCCTCGTACAGCGCGATCGCGACATGGCCGCCGTCGAGGGGGAGCATCGGCAGCATGTTGAGGACGCCCAGGGAGATGTTGAGCAGGATGAGCATCACGATGAACGGGTACGAGCCCGCCCGGGCGGCATCAGCGAGGTACTCGGCTGCCCCGACTGCCGACACGGTCCCCTGCCCGTGCGCCTGCGCCTGCGCCGCGGCCCTGGGGCTCGCCACCTGGTGCGCGAGCGAGCTCAGGCCGCCCGGGGAGAACGCATGGCCCAGCGCCGCGACGGTGCCCGTCACGACATGCCAGACGAGCGCGGTGCCGCCGGTGACCGCGCCGAGCGGGCTCGGCCGCGCGTACACGTGGGTCGACCCGAGCAGGATGCCGAGTCGGACGACCTTGGATCCCTGGTCGATCGGCTCGGGGGTGGCGCGGATCAGGACGTCGTGCCCACCGCGGTCCACCACGAGCACGACCGGCTTGCCGGGCGAGGAGTGGATGATCGACTCGAGCGTTGCCTCGGACTTGGCGGTCCCCGTGATCGCAACGTTGTTGATCGACACGATGACGTCCCCGAGGCGCAGGCCGGCCAGCTCGGCGGGTGTCTTGCCCGTCGGAGAGGTCTCGAGGCCCTGGATCTGGATCCGAGTCGACGTCGGCTGACCGATGAACCAGAGCGCGCCGATCGCGAGCAGGAACGCCAGGAGGAGGTGGACGATGGAGCCGGCCGAGGCGACGAGCACGCGCTTGCCGGTCGACTGGTTGACGAAGCTGCGCGGCTCGTCGGAGGCGTCGAGCTCCTCGAGCGACGTCATCCCGAGGATCTTCACGTAGCCGCCGAGCGGCAGCGCCTTGACCCCGTACTCCGTTTCACCCCTGCGGACGGACCACAGCCTCGGTCCGAAGCCGACGAAGAACTCGGTCGCCTTCATCCCGGACCACTTGGCCGTGACGAAGTGGCCGGCCTCGTGCAGCATGATGATCGCGAAGACCGAGACCGCCACGAGGTCCCACGCCCATCCCCCGAGCGCGTAGATCGCCGCGAGGAACGCGACCGTGCCGACCACGAGCACGGCGAACCGCATCGTCAGCTCGGCGCGGCCGGGCGGCGGCTCCTCGAGCTCCCGGGTCGGCGCGTCGACGGGTTCGACGGCAACCCTGGTCACGGCACGGCCACCGAGCTGTCCATGCGATCAATGATGCCCGAGGCGACCCGGCGCGCGTTGGCGTCAGCCATAAGAAGTGTCTCAACGTCGCTGCAGGAGGCGCCGTCGAACCGCGCAAGGGTGGACTCCACGACGCCCGCGATGTCGCGCCAGGCGATCCTGCCCGAGAGGAACGCCTCCACGGCGCACTCGTCGGCCGCGTTCAGCCATGCCGGAGCGGTTCCGCCGAGGCGACCCGCTTCGTAGGCCAGCGACAGGCACCGGAAGGCGGCAGCGTCGGGCGGCTCGAAGGTGAGCTCCAACGCCTCGTCGAACGAGATCCTCCCGAACCCGTCGTCGAACCGCTCGGGGTATCCGAGTGCGTACGCGATGGGCAGGCGCATGTCGGGATGGCTCAGCTGCGCGATCGTCGAGCCGTCGACGAACTCCACCATCGAGTGCACGATGGACTGGGGATGGACCACCACGTCGACGCTATCGATCGGCACGGAGAAGAGCGCCGCCGCCTCGAGCACCTCGAGCCCCTTGTTCATGAGCGTCGACGAGTCGACTGTCACCTTCGCGCCCATCCGCCAGGTCGGATGCGCGAGGGCGTCGTCGACCGTGACCGTCGCCAGCTCGTCGGCCTGCATGCCCCGGAAGGGCCCGCCCGAAGCCGTGAGGATCAGGCGTCGCACCGCGCGCATCGGCTCTGCGCCCGACACGCCCGCGAGGCACTGGTGGATCGCGCAGTGCTCGGAGTCGACCGGCAGGACCACCGCGCCCGGCGTCGCCCGGGCGACCTCGACGAGGGGGGCCGCGACCACGAGTGATTCCTTGTTCGCGAGGGCGAGACGGCGGCCCGCCTCGAGCGCGGCCAGCGTGGCGGGCACGCCCGCGAAGCCCACGATCGCGTTGAGGACGACGTCCGCCGAGCCCGCGGCCTCCGCCAGGGCATCTGGGCCGTGGAGGACCTTCGTGCCCTGCGGCAGGAGGGGCTCGATCTCGATCGCAGCCTCGCCGTCGGGCACGACCACGGTCCGCGGACGGTGACGCCGGGCGAGGTCCGCGAGGGCGTCGAGGTTCGTCCGAGCGCTGAGCGCGTCGAGCTCGAACGCGTCGGGGTGCCGGGAGACGACATCGAGCGCCTGGATGCCGATCGACCCCGTCGCACCGAGGATTGCGAGGGTCTTGGCCACGTCGGTGCCTCCCGACCCTTCGATCAGCTCAGATGGAACGCGAGCACGGTGTAGTAGGTCGCGGGAAGCACGAACAGCAGGCCGTCGAGGCGGTCGAGGAGGCCGCCGTGCCCGGGGAGCAGCCTGCCCATGTCCTTCAGACCGAGACTGCGCTTGAACATCGACTCGCACAGGTCGCCGAGCGGCGCAAGGATCGACGCGACCACGGCGAGCGTCATCGCCGCACTGAGCGTCCATCCCGAGATCGCCGAGACGATGAAGGCGGCAAGCACGGTCACGATCGTCCCGCCGACGGCGCCCTCCCATGTCTTGTTCGGGCTGATCTTGGCCGCCAGCGGATGCCGGCCGAACGCCTTGCCCGTGAACAGGGCCCCGACGTCATTGGCGACCACGAGGATGATCGCGCCGAGCAGGAAGTGGACGCCGTGGTGGTCGGGGAACAGGGACGGCGCGAGCAGGAGGCCGGCGAACGAGCCCAGCACGCCCACCCAGATGTAGACGAGGAGTGTGGTCGACATGCCGTCGATCACCTCCGCGTGCTCGACACCGGTGAGGAACCACAGGAACGAGAAGAAGAAGACGAGCGCCGTGACGAGCGGCAGCGCCGCTTCACCCTTGTTGTAGGCGGCGACCATGAGCGCGAGGCTGGCGATCAGGCCGAGGGCGGCGGCGGGCCGGTGGCCCGCGTGTCGGAACGCTGCATAGGCCTCGCCCGCCGCGAGGGTCACCACGGCCGCGGCGAGCACGGCGGAGAGCACCGTCGAGACGTTGAAGATGATGAGGACAACGATCGCGAGGATGAGCCCCGTGATGATCGCCAGGGGCATGTCACGACCTGCGGCGGGGCGCGCGGTCCGGCCGCTCAGCGGGCCGTCGCCGTTGGAGCGGCGCGACTTCGAGTTGCGTGCTCGGACACGGCTGGCCGGATGGGCCGTCGTCGTCCCGCCCACGAACGCGGCACCAGCCACGACGGGGTCGATCGCGGCGGCTTCCGCCTCGGGGCCCTGCTCGCCACTGTCGAACTCCCAGGGGCGCCTGGCCTCGTCCTCGTGGACCGGGGCGGTGCCACCCTCGTTGCCGAGCATCGCTGGCTCGAAGCTGTCCTCGTGCGCTGCCCAGTCGGTCTCGTCCTCGCGCCATGTCGGCCCGGGCAGCGAGGACCACGGGTCGTCGCCTGAGGCCGCATCCTCCTCGCGGGCGAGCACGGCGGGGACCTGACCGGTCGGCGCATCGGTCCACGGCGGCAGGTCGGGGTCAGGCGACGTGCCCTTGACGAACGACCAGTCATCCAAGGCTGACTCGGTCGGGGCGTCGGACGCGGGCGGCTGCTGGACGACCTGGTGCGCCCCGGTGATCGTGACCCCCGCGGCGCCCTTGGGCTCGTCGAACGAGAGGACGTCGAACTCCAGCTCGTCACCGTCGATGGGCGGGCTGCCGTCGTCTCCGTCGCTATACCTCAAGAAGCTCATGCTCCTTGTGCGCGAGCAGCGTGTCAACCGCCGCCACCTCGTCATGGGTGATCTTGTCGAGGGCCTTCTCGAACCGCTCGATCTCGTCCTTGCCGATCCCGAGGTCCTTGTCGGCGTGCTCGAGCTCCTGACGGGCCTGGCGCCGCACGTTGCGGATGTGGACCTTGCCGTCCTCGGCCTTCTGGCGCACGATCTTGACGAGCCCCTTGCGGCGCTCCTCGGTGAGCGGCGGGAACGCGAGCCGGATCACGGTCCCGTCGCTCGATGGCGAGATCCCGAGGTCCGAGTTCGTGATGGCCTTCTCGATCGCGCCGATGATGTTCTTCTCGTAGGGCGAGATCACGAGCAACTTCGCCTCGGGCACGGAGAACTGCGCCACCTGCTGCAGCGGGACCGCAGTGCCGTAGTAGTCGACCTGGAGGTGCTCGACGAGCGCCGCGTTCGCCCGGCCGGTCCGCACCGTCGCGAGATCCGCCTTCACGTGCTCGATCGCCTTGGCCATCTTGGCCCTGGTCTCCTCGAGCAGCAGGGTCGGGAAGGAGTCGTCCATCAGCGCACCAGCGTACCCACACGCTCCCCCGCGAGCGCGCGGTGGATGTTGCCGTGCCCCATCAGGTCAAAGACGTGGATGGGCAGGTTGTTGTCCATGCAGAACGTGATGGCCGTGAGGTCCATGACGCGCAGCTCCCTGCTGATGACCTCCATGAAGGACACCTCGTCGTAGTGGACCGCCGACGGATCGAGCCGCGGGTCCGCGCTGTAGACGCCGTTGACGCCCTCGTGGGTGCCCTTCAGCAGCATCTCCGCCTCGATCTCCGCGGCGCGGAGCGCCGCGGGGGTGTCGGTCGTGAAGTACGGGTTGCCCATGCCTGCGGCGAAGATCACGACCCTCCCCTTCTCGAGATGGCGGATCGCGCGGCGTCGGATGTAGGGCTCCGCAACGGCCGGCATCTGCAGCGCGGTCATGACGCGTGTCTGCTGGTTGTGCTTCTCGAGCGCGTCCTGGAAGGCCAGGGCGTTGATCACGGTGCCGAGCATCCCCATCGTGTCGGATGTCGCCCGGTCGATGCCCGCCGCCTCGCCGGTCGCTCCGCGCCAGATGTTCCCCCCGCCGATCACCATCGCGAGCTCGAGCTCGTTGTTCTCGCACGCCTTGGCGATCTCGGCGGCGAGTGCGTCGACCGTCGCCACATCGATCGTCTCGTCGCTCGCCGACGACGCGAGGGCCTCGCCGGACATCTTGAGGACGAGGCGGCGCGTCACCGCTCAGCTCCCGATCAGGACCTGGGCGAATGCAACGATGGTCGCGCCGCCGAGCAGCTGGGTGATCGTCTGCTTCTCGTCCTTCACGTAGGACTGGTCGAGCAGGACGCGCTCCTTGAACCACCCGTTGAGCCGGCCTTCGACGATCTTCGTGAGCGCAGCCTCCGGCTTGCCCTCGTTGCGCGAGATCTCCTCCACCGTCTTGCGCTCGGATTCGACCTCGTCCTCGGGGACGTCGTCTCGCGAGAGGAACGTGGGGCGCGCGAAGGCGATGTGGACCGCGATCTCGTGAGCGAGCTCTTCGGTGCCACCCTCCACCACGATGGCGACGGCGTTCACGCCGCGGCCGGCCTGCTGGTGCAGGTACGTGTCGACGACCTGGTCGCCGGTCGCCTCGAGGCGCACGACCCTGCCGAGGGAGATGTTCTCCTTCAGCGTCGTGCGCAGCCGGTCGATCTCGTCGGCGAACGAGTCGGCGGCGGACTCGCCGTCAGCTGCGACGCGGGCCGCGATCTCGTCGACGAGCGAGACGAACTCAGGGGCCTTGGCGACGAAGTCGGTCTCGCAGCGAAGCTCGACGAGCGCGGCGATGCTTCCATCGCGCACCGCGGCGACCGCACCCTCCCCCGCCTCGCGGTCGGCGCGCTTGGCGGCTCCGGCGAGGCCGTGGACGCGGAGCCACTGGGTCGCCTGCTCCATGTCGCCGTCGTTCTCCTCGAGCGCCCGCTTGGCGTCGAGCATCCCGACACCGGTGGACTGGCGCAGCGTCTGCACATCCTTGGCTGTGAACCCGGCCATGCTCAGGCCTCCGTCGTGGTGGCTGCCGCGACCGTCGCGAGCTCGGCACCGGCGTCGCCACTGGCATCGCCGTCAGAGGGAGCAGCATTCCCGGGGGCTGCATCGGCCGCCTCGGCACCGGCAGGCGCCGCAGCCTCCGCCGCGGCCTCTGGCGCTGGGGATGCCTCGGGGCTTGCGGCGGGCGCCTCGGCCTCGGCTGCCGCTGGCGCTTCCTTCGGCGCCGCGGGCCTCGCGGACGGGCGGTTGTTGCGGATCCAGCGCCCCTCGGTCACGGCGTCAGCGATCAGCCGGCACAGCAGGGCACCGGAGCGGATCGCATCGTCGTTGCCCGGGATGACGTAGTCGATGACGTCGGGGTCGCAGTTGGTGTCGACGACGGCGACGACGGGGAGGCCGAGCTTGTTCGCCTCGGTGACCGCGATGTGCTCCTTCTTCGTGTCGATCACGAAGATGGCGTCGGGCAGGCGGTCCAGGTTTGCGATGCCACCGAGGTTCCGCTCCAGCTTCTCGAGCTCGCGGACGTGTCGGAGTGCCTCGCGCTTGGGCATGCCCTCGAAGTCCCCGGCGCGCTGCATCAGGCGCAGCTCCTGCATGCGCTTGACGCGACCCGCGACGGTCTGGAAGTTGGTGAGCATGCCGCCGAGCCACCGTTGGTTGACGTAGGGCATGCCGCACGCATCGGCGTACTCGGAGATCGGGCCCTGGGTCTGCTTCTTGGTGCCCACGAACAGGATGATGCCGCCGGAAGCGACGAGGTCGCGGACATAGGTGTAGCCCGACTCGATCCCGATGAGGGTCTTGTGCAGGTCGATCAGGTAGATGCCGTTGCGCTCACCAAGGATGAAGCGCCGCATCTTGGGGTTCCACCTGCGGGTCTGGTGCCCGAAGTGGACGCCGGCGTCCAGCAGCTGGCGGACGGTGACGAGTGCCATGAATTGCTCCGTTCGGTTGTCGACCCCGACACGGCACCACTGCTGTGGCGACCGCACGAAACGTGCCGGGGAATCTGCTCGATGCCACGCCCCGTTGGCGCAGCCCGAGAACTCTACCGCGCGGGCACGGCCGGGTCGATTCGCCGCCTGCGGGGTCGTGCCCGTGTGAGATCGTTTCTCGAGGGGCCGGTGGCCCCGGGGGCTGGCCGACGAGGAGGCGCGGGTGAGGATCCTGGGATTCGGGACCTACGACGTGACCAAGCACCCGCGCGCGGGGATCCTGCTCGACGGCCTCGCCCTCGGCGGCAACGACGTGGTCGAGATCAACGAGCCTCTCGGATTCTCGACTCGCGAGCGCGTCGAGATGCTCCAGCGGCCATGGCTCTCCTACCGCCTCGCGCTGCGCATGGCGGGCTCGTGGTGGCGCCTTGCGCGCGCCGCTCGCCGCGCCGGGGCGTTCGATGCCGTCGTCGTCGGCTACCTCGGCCACTTCGACGTCCTGCTCGCGCGCCTCTGCTTCCCGAGGACGACGGTGGTCCTCGACCAACTCATCTTCGCCGCCGACACGGCCCGCGATCGGGGCGTGACCTCCGGGCTCCGCCTCCGGCTGCTCGAGATCCTGGACGCGCTGGCGACCAGCTGCGCGGACCTGGTCCTCGTCGACACCGCGGAGAACGTCGATCTGCTTGCGCCCTCCAGGCGCCGAAAGGCGCTCGCGGTCCCGGTGGGCGCGCCGTCGGCGTGGTTCGATGCGGGTGCCGCCCATGTCGCCCACGGACCCGACGAGCCGCTGCGTGTCGTCTTCTACGGGCTCTTCACACCCTTGCAGGGCGCAGTCGTGATCGGCGAGGCGCTCGGGATGCTGGCCGCGGACGATGCGATCTCGGTCACCATGATCGGGTCCGGTCAGGATCTCGACGCTGCGCGCGCAGCCGCCGCAGCGAACGAATCGGTCACGTGGATCGACTGGATGCAGGCCGATGACCTCCCCGGCGCCATCGCGGGCCACGACGTGTGTCTCGGTGTCTTCGGTGCCACCCCCAAGGCGCTGCGGGTCGTCCCGAACAAGGTGTACCAGGGCGCGGCAGCAGGGTGCTGCATCGTGACGTCGGACACCCCGCCGCAGCGGCGTGCGCTCGGAGCCGACGCCGTGCTCGTCCCGGTCGGCGACGCCGCCGCCCTCGCCGACGCGCTGCGCTCGCTCGCGTCGGATCGCGCGGCACTCGATTCGCTGTCGGCCGCCGTGCGCAACCGCGCGCTCGATAGCTTCACGGCCCAGGCGGTCGCAGCGACGCTCGCCGACCGCCTCGCCGCGATGCGCCGCCGCTAGGACGGCCTGTTCCTGCCCGCTCCGGCGGCCCGATCGGTCAGCCTCGCATCAGCGTCCTGCGTCAGCCCCTCGGGTGCGTGCCGCGGTGGACGCGCTGGAGCCGTTCCTTGGACACGTGGGTGTACACCTGGGTGGTCGTCAGGTTGGCATGACCCAGGAGCTCCTGGACGACCCTGAGGTCCGCGCCCCCTTCGAGGAGGTGGGTCGCGTAGGTGTGGCGCAGGGCGTGCGGATTCAGTGGCGATCCGGCCCTCGCCTCGAGGAGCCGGCGGACGTCTCGCGGACCGAGCCGATTCCCGCGACGATTGAAGAACAGGGCGGGCGTCGGGCTGGCCTGCGACATGAACGTCGAGCGCGGTCCGTCGATCCATGCACGCAGGGCGTCGGCGCAGACCCGGTGGATCGGCACCCGACGCTGCTTGTCACCCTTCCCGGTCACGGTGACGGCGCACGCGGCGAGGTCCAGGTCATCAATGTCGAGACCGCACAGCTCGGACACCCTGAGCCCCCCGGCGTACAGCAGCTCGCAGACCGCCCGATCGCGGACCGCGACGGGGTCGGCGTGATCGAGGTCCGCGTCCAAGAGTCGCTCCAGCTCGTCACGGGTCGCGAGGCTGGGCAGCCTGGACCCCGGCACCGTTGCGGTCAGCCGCGCGGTCGGGTTCTCCGCAAGGCGGCCTGTCCGCTCGAGCCACCCGAAGTACGCGCGGAGCGAGGCGGCGTGGCGAGCGATCGTCGCCCTCGACCTCCCGCGAGTCTGGAGCGATGCCAGATAGCGGCGGACCTGCACGCGTGTCACCGTGGCCGGATCCGACACGCCCAGTCGGGCGAGCCAGTCGACCACCGACAGCAGGTCGGCGCGGTACGCGCGCCGGGTCGCATCGGAGCGCCCGGCGAGATGGAGGTCGAACCCCTCGAGGTCGAAGGTCTCGGCCGCGTCAGCGACCTCGGGATCCATGCGAACAGGCTACTGACGGACTCACCGCAGATCGCGACAGCAGCGCGGGTGACCGCGGACTCAAGCGGGCTTCAGCGGGCTTCAGCTGGCTTCAGCGGGCGTCGCTGGCGGCGCGCGGGGACGCGGGACGCCGTGCCGCCATGGACCACAGGTGCTCGAGGTCGTAGTACGAGCGCGTCTCCTCGTCGAACACGTGGACCACGACGTCGCCGAAGTCGAGCAGCACCCAGCGCGCATCGGAGAGGCCCTCGACGCGGATCGGCGCGCGACCGCAGTTGATCTTCGCGAGCCGCTCGACCTCCTCGGCGATGGTGCGCACCTGCCGGTCGTTGCGTCCTGCGGTGATCACGAAGGCGTCGACGACGCTCAGCAACTCGGTCATCAGGAGCACGACAGTGTCGAGCCCGAGCTTTTCGTCGATTGCCTCGAGCGTGGAGACAACCAGCTGCTCGGTCTCCTCGTCAGCGCCTGCGGGTCGATCAACCTGCGGTGACGGGCTCGAGCTCAGCGGATCACCTCGAGGACGACGAGGCAGGCTGCGAGCGGACCGGCGAAGAGGAGGGTCCCGAGGGCGAACCACCGTCGCCGCTCGCGGCGCGCCGCGGCGATGGTCACCATGCGCGGCGGCTGCGTGATCGTGATCACCGTGGCTGGCACGGGAGCAGCCCACGTCACGGTCTCGAGGTCAGCGAGTTCGATCGCCTGCAGCGCCATGCGCTAGGGACTGTACAGCGGGTGGGAGGAGAGGATGGGGATTACGCCCGCAGGCAGGAGTTCACTGGGGTCCGCACCCGCCGCCAGGGCGTCGCGGACCGACGTGCTGGACAGGTCCACGGGGTCCATCTGCACCACCTCGAGGCGGAACGCGCCGGATTCGGGGATCTCGCTGCCGGGCCTGGGGACGACCGCGACGGTCGCGAGTCGGGCGAGGTCCCCCGCCCGGTGCCATTCGCGGAGACCGGCCGCTGCGTCCGCGCCGAGGATGACGACGATGCTGGTCTTCGGGTCGGACGCGAGCAGCGCCTCGACGGTGTCGACGGTGTACGTCGGGCCGCCGCGGACGATCTCGAGGTCGCTCACCTCGACGCGATCCATTCCGGAGAACGCTGCCCTCGCCATGTCGAGACGCAGAGCCGGCGACGCCGTCGGCGACTCGGGCTTGCGCCAGGGGTCGTTCGCCACCGTCACGATGAGGCGGTCGAGTGCGAGCTGGTCTCGCGCCGCTGCGACGGCACGGACGTGGCCGAGGTGCGGCGGATCGAAGGTGCCGCCGAACACGCCGAGCCTTCGAGTTTCCATCCGGTCGAGCCTACGAGCGCTGGCGGGCGCAGCCGTGTTCTGCCCACGCCTACGCTTTGGGGATGGCGAACGAGCGCGATGCCTGGCACCCCGGCTCCTGGCGGAGCAGGTCGGCCGCACAGCAGCCGAACTGGCCTGACCACGACGCGCTCAAGCGCGCTGAGACGCAGCTGGGGGCGCTGCCGCCCCTCGTGTTCGCAGGCGAGGCGCGCCGACTCACCGAGCAACTCGCCGAGGTCGCCGCGGGCGACGCCTTCCTGCTCCAGGCCGGCGACTGCGCCGAGTCGTTCCACGACAACTCGGCCGACGCCATCCGCGACAAGCTCAAGGTCATCCTCCAGATGGCCGTCGTGCTCACCTACGCCTCGGGGGTCCCCGTTCTCAAGGTCGGCAGGATCGCGGGCCAGTTCGCCAAGCCTCGCTCACAGGAGCTCGAGGAGATCGACGGGGTCACGCTCGAGAGCTTCCGCGGCCACATCGTCAACGACGAGCCGTTTGAGGAGGCAGCCAGGCGACCGGATCCGGCGCGCCTCGTCGCGGCGTACCAGCAGTCCGTGGCGACGCTGAACCTCCTGCGCGCCTTCACGAAGGGAGGCTTTGCCGATCTCTCGCGCGTCCACGCGTGGAACCAGGAGTTCGTCGGCTCGTCAGCTGAGGGCCAGCGGTACAACCAGATCGCCGACGAGATCGAGCGCGCGATGGCGTTCATGCGGGCCTGCGGGATCGACCTCGCGAAGGAGCACTCGCTGCACGAGGTGGACTTCTACACGAGCCATGAGGCGCTGGTCCTCAACTACGAGGAGGCGCTGACCCGGCGCGACTCGCTGACCGGCGGGTGGTACGACTGCTCGGCGCACCTGCTGTGGGTCGGGGAGCGCACGCGACAGATCGACGGCGCGCACGTCGAGTTCCTCTCGGGGATCGGCAACCCGATCGGCTGCAAGCTCGGACCGTCGACAACGCCGGCGCAGGCCGTGGCGCTTGCAGGACGCCTGGACCCCGATCGCACGCCCGGCCGGCTGACCTTCGTCACCCGGATGGGCGCGACGCGCGTGGAGGACCTGCTGGGACCGATCGTCGCTGCGGTCCGCGACGCCGGCCACCCCGTCGTCTGGGCGTGCGACCCGATGCACGGCAACACCTTCACCGCGGAGAACGGGCTCAAGACGCGTCGGTTCGACGACATCCTCGAGGAGATCCGCGGGCTACTTCAGCGTGCACCGCTCGCTCGGGACCTGGGCGGGCGGCGTGCACGTCGAGCTGACCGGCGCGGAGGTGACCGAGTGCCTGGGCGGGTCGGAGGACGATCTTCGAGAGCGATCTCGACGCCAACTACACGAGCATGTGCGACCCGAGGCTCAACGCCCGCCAGAGCCTCGACCTGGCGTTCCGCGTCTCCGAGCTGCTCCGCGACGAGAAGGGTCAGGCGACCGGATAGCGGTCGTTGTACCGACCGAGCCGCCACCCGCGGTCGGTCACCTCCACGTCGGTCATCGACGCGTACCGCGTCGGCAGCACGACGCGGGCGCTCGCCGGGAGCCCGAAGACGAGGCCGACACCGGCCGCGATGACCCCGCCGTGGCAGGCGATCACGATCGTCTGGCCGTGGTGGGTCCCGGCGAGCTCGGCGAGCACCCCGCGCACCCGCTCGTGGAACTCGGTCAGCGACTCGCCGCCCGGGCCGATGGGCAGGTGCGGCGCGTGGTCGAAGTCGGGCATCTCGAACCGGTCCGCCACCTCGTCCCAGCGCAGGCCGTCGAGCTCGCCGGCGTCGTGCTCGCGAAGGTCGTGGCGGACGGTGACTCCGAGCCCGCCGAGCACCGGGGCGAGGATCTCCGCCGTCTCGATGGCGCGCGGGAGCGTCGACGCGTACAGGGCGGCGGCACCGTCCACCTCGCGGGACGCGGCCAGCCGCGAGGCGAGGATCGCGACCTGCTCGCGGCCGGCATCGGTCAGGCCCACGTCGCCCGTCGGGCCGCCCACGATCCCTCGGACCGCCGAGACGGGCTCGCCGTGGCGCACGAGGACGATCCTCGTGGTGGGTGCCTCCGACGAGAGGGTGCGGATCGAGGGCGGGGGCTTGAGCGTCACGCGAGCGCGCCGACGAAGTGCTCGAGCTGGCGGAGCGTGCGGCACTCGACGACGTCGTTGCAGTACGGCGCGTATGCCGAGACGATGGAGTCCCCCGAGTCCCAGTAGCTCCGGGGCTCCGGATTGAGCCAGTACACGGCGCGCGCGCGGGCCCGCAGGTCCGCGAGGACCCAGGCCTCCGGGGCGTGGTAGTTGTTGCGCGCGTCGCCGAGCACGAGCACGCTCGTTCGCCTCGAGACGTCCTGGGCGAAGCGCTCGTGGAACAGCGTGAGCGCCCGGCCGTAGTCGGAGTGGCCGTCGACCCACACCACGTCGGCCTCGGTGTTGATGCGGTTGACCGCGACCGCGGGGTCCGACTGGTTCTCGAAGAACCGGGTCGCCTCGTCCAGGCCGTCAACGAAGACGAAGCTGCGGACCTTGCGGAACTGCGACGAGATCGCGTGCACCAGCAGGAGCGTGAACCTCGCGAAGCTCGCGACGGAGCCCGACACGTCGGCGATGACGAAGATCTCCGGCTTCGCGGGACGCGGCGGCTTGAACACTGGAGTGATGGGGACGCCCCCGGTCGACATGCTGTGGCGGACCGTGCGGCGCAGGTCCAGCGATCCGCGGTGCCCCTTGCGCCGCTTGCGGGCGAGCCGGACCGCCATCTTGCGGCTGAGCGGGACAAGGGCGCGGTTGAGCTGGGCCAGCTCGTCGCGCGTCGCGTGCATCACGTCGATGTCCTCGGGGAGCGGCTTGCGCACGGAACGGGCAAGGGCCGCCGCGCCCCGATCCTCGACGAGCCGGCGCCTGATCTCGGCCTCCACGGCGCGCTTCACGAGCTCGACGCGTGCTGCCGCCTCGTCGCGCGCGAGGCGCTCTGTGAGCGAACCCGGCGCGACGGGACCTGTCCGGCCGCCGCCTGCTCGAGCATCCGCTGGAGCCGGTCGAGGTCGAGGTTCCGCAACGTGCGGTACAGGTAGTACGTGCCACCGACGGGCCTGCCCGGCTCCATGCCCGCGTAGCGGTTGACTGCCTGGCGGGCGACGTCGGCGAGCAGGGCCTCGTCGCGCTCGAGCAGCGCCCGCACGAGCATCGCCGCGAGCTCCTCTGCGCTGACGTCGCCCGACGCCCCGCCGCCGCGTCCCTGGGACCTGCCTCGACCGCGCTGCCCCTCGGCGCGGCCCTGCTCCCTCGACGCCTCCTCGAGGGCGTCGAGCTCCCCGTCGGCGTCCGTCGCGGCCGCATCGATCATCGCGAAGTAGATCTCGAACGCCGTGTCGAAGACCGGGTAGTGCGCCTCGTCCTTGACCATTGTCGCGGCCAGCGCCGCCTTCATGACCGGGCGGTCCAGCAGGTCGATGGCCACGAGGGCGCGCGCGGCGTCGAGGTGCTCGGTCGTGGACACCGGTATGCCCGCCGCGCGAAGCTCCGCGACGAACTCGCCCAGCAGGTCGAGCATCAGGCTGGCTTCCCGAGCAGCTCCTTGGTGGCCTTGTCGATGTCACTCTGGTACTTGAGCAGCACGTGCAGCGTCTCGGCGACGTCCTGGTCGCCGAGCTCCGAGCGGCCGAGGATCACGAGGGTGCGGGCCCAGTCGAGGGTCTCGGACACCGACGGGGCCTTGCGAAGGTCGAGCCCGCGGAGCGTCCGGACCACCTCGGCGATCCTCGTGGCGAGCGCGGACGTGACCCCGGGCACCCGCGACAGGACGATGGCACGCTCGCGCTCGACGTCGGGGTACCCGATGTGCAGGTACAGGCAGCGCCGCTTCAGCGCCTCGGAGAGCTCCCTCGTGTTGTTGGACGTGAGGAACACCATGGGGAGCTGGGTGGCCGTCACGGTCCCGAGCTCGGGGATCGACACCTGGTACTCCGAGAGGATCTCCAAGAGCAGCGCCTCGGTCTCGACCTCGACGCGGTCGACCTCGTCGACGAGCAGCACGACCGGCTCGGTGGCGCTGATCGCCTCAAGCAGCGGTCGGGTGAGGAGGAACTCGCTCGAGAAGATGTCCCCTTCGAGCTCGTGCCAGTCGACGTGCGCGTCCTCGCCGGACTGCCCGGCCTGTATCCGCAGGAGCTGCTTGCGGTAGTTCCACTCGTAGAGGGCCTTGGACTCGTCGAGCCCCTCGTAGCACTGCAGCCGGATGAGCCGGGCGCCGAGGGCCTCGGCGACGGTCTTGGCGAGCTGGGTCTTGCCAGTGCCCGCCGGGCCCTCGACCAGCACGGGCTTGATGAGCCGATCCGCGAGGAAGACCGCGCTCGCGATCGAGGCGTCCGCGAGGTACCGGTTGGCAGCGAGCGCGGCGCCGACCTCGTCGGGCGAGTCGAAGCGCGGCGCTCGGACGTGGTCGAGGCCGAGGGGATCGGTCACCTGGTCGTGGGGGGTCATGTGCGGATCTGTCCTCCTCCGCGCAGCACCCAGCGGATGCTGGTCAGCTCGCGCAGTCCCATCGGGCCGCGGGCGTGCAGCTTCTGCGTGGAGATCCCGACCTCGGCCCCGAGTCCGAGCTCGGAACCGTCGACGAACCGGGTCGATGCGTTGACGAGGACGGCTGCGGCGTCGACCTCGCTGGTCCACCGGTTGGCGCTTGCGACGCTCGAGGTCACGATCGCCTCGGAGTGTCCCGAGCCGTATGCGGCGACATGGTCGATGGCCGCGTCGATCGAGTCCACGACCCGGACCGCGAGCACCAGGTCGAGGAACTCGCTGGCCCAGTCTGTCTCGGTCGCCTCGAGCGCGCGCGGGATGGCTGCGCGCACCGCCGGATCGCCCCGCAGCTCCACGGTCGCCAGTGCCCCGTCGAGCATGGGCGAGGAACCGGTCCGACACTGTCCGGTGCACGAGCAGCGTCTCGGCCGCGTTGCAGACCCCGGGACGCGATGTCTTGGCATTCACGATGATGCCCAGCGCCATATCGAGGTCAGCTGTCGCGTCGACGTACACGTGGCAGTTGCCGTCGCCGTCGAGGACGTAGGGCACCGTGGCGTGCTCGAGCATCGCTGCGATGAGCGCCTTGCCGCCCCTCGGGATGAGGCAGTCGATGACGCCGCGCAGCTGCATGAACTGCACGGCCGTCGCGTGCGATGTGTCCTCCACGAGGCTGATCGGCGGCCTTGGGGAGGCCCGCGCCCGCGAGGCCCTCGCCGAGCGCCGCGACGACCTCGAGGTTGGTCCCCTGTGCCGACGCCGAGCCGCGCAGGTAGGCCGCGCTGCCCGCCTTCAGGCACAGCCCGGCTGCATCGCTCGTGACGTTCGGTCGGTTCTCGTAGATCACGCCGATGACGCCGAGCGGCACCCGCACCCGCTCGACGCGCA
The DNA here is from genome assembly GCA_963841965.1 of uncultured Acidimicrobiaceae bacterium. Classification (GTDB taxonomy): domain Bacteria; phylum Actinomycetota; class Acidimicrobiia; order Acidimicrobiales; family RAAP-2; genus Palsa-459. Next base: position 468,524 of record CAWJES010000001.1, read on the forward strand.
GCCCGTTCGGCCGAACCGAGCCTTCGACGACCTCGCCGATCGGGTCCGCGAGTCCGGCCACGGCCTCGAGCCCGCCCGCCATCGCGGCGATCCGGGCCCCGTCGAGGCGGAGCCGGTCGATCCCGCTCAGCGCCATGCCGTCGGCGCTCGCAGCCTCGACGTCGCGCTCGTTGGCCGGCAGGATCACGGCCGTCCGGTCTCGGAGCGAGGCAGCCGCGGCGAGCAGTGCGTCGTTCTTCGTGGTCGTCGACGCCACCGCGAGCACGCGGGCGGCCGCCCGCACAGCGGCTCCCTGGGCCTCGAGCAGCGGGTCCGGCATCATCGAATCGTACCGCTGGAGCCGGTGGGTCAGACGAGGACGACGAGGTCGTCGCGATGGATCGCGACAGCGTCGCGGCCCGTCGGCTCGTGTTCGTCGGCTCCCGGCGTGCCGGTCGGCGCCGAGCGCACCAGTCCCTTCGCAACGAGCGCACCGTCGGCAACGACCTCGACCGCGTCACCGGCCGTGAACGCTCCGTCGTGGCCCGTGACGCCCGCGAAGAGCAGGCTCGCTCCCGACTCGAGTGCGCGCCGCGCCCCCTGGTCGACGAAGAGCGTGCCCGTGGACGTCGTCGCGAAGGCGATCCACGCCTTGCGCGCGGCGAGCGGCTTCGGGCGCGCGCGGAACACCGTCGCGCACCCCGGCTCATCGTCCGCGACCCGGAGCAGGATCTGCTCACCGCGCGCGTCTGCGATGACCGCCTCGATCCCCGACCACGTCGCGAGCCGCGCGGCCGCCAGCTTCGAGGTCATGCCGCCGCTCCCGATGGCGCTCGCCGATCCGCCGGCGACGGCTTCGAGCGCATGGTCGATCTCGGTCACCTCCTCGATGAGCGTCGCGTCCTCGGTGAGCGAGGGGTCTGCAGTCAGCAGGCCGGGCGTGTCCGTCAGCATCACCAGGCGCCTGGCTCCGACGAGGACCGCCACCAGCGCCGCGAGCCGGTCGTTGTCGCCGAACCGGATCTCCTCGTCGGCGACGGCGTCGTTCTCGTTGACGATCGGCACGACGCCGAGGTCCACCAGCGCCTCGAAGGTCCGTCTGGCGAGCAGGTACTGGCGGCGAGAGAAGAAGTCGCTCGGATCGAGCAGCACCTGGCCCGCGAGGATCCCGTGGCGACCAAGGCCGTCCTGCCAGCTGCGCACCACTCGGTGCTGGCCGACCGCCGAAGCGGCCTGCAGCGTCGCCATCTCCCTGGGTCGCTCGACGATCCCGAGCTCGGCCAGCCCCGTTGCGATCGCACCGGACGAGACGACGATCACGTCCGATCCCCTCTCGCGCATCGCCGCGACCTGCTCGGACAGCGATGCGATGAGCGACTCGTCCGGCCGGCCGTCGCCCGACGTCACCGACGTCGAACCGACCTTCACGACCTCGATGGATGCGCTCACGACGGACCCTGCTCACGGCGCTTCGTCCTCGCGGTCCGCTCGGCGCGCGTCGGGCGGTGCGCCGTCGGTTCCACGCCCCCCGTCCCCTCCTCGCGCCACCACTCGAACGTCAGGTCACCGATGGCCACGAAGTCGCCGTCGCGGGCACCGGCACGGGCGAGCGCGCGGTCGACACCGAGGCGGTCGAGCCTCCTGCGCACCTCGTCGAGCGCACCTTCGTCGGTGAGGTCGCTGAGCCTGACGGCCCGGAGCGCCGCGCGGCCCGAGACGGTGAACGACCCGTCGGCGAGACGCTCCACGACGAGCTCGTCGGAGGCGGGACGGTGGATCCGCGGCGTCGCCGTGACGGCCTCGGCGTCACGTGCCGCGCGTCGGCCACGAGGATGGCGAGCCGGCCCAGGAGCTCGCCCAGGTTGTCCCCGCGCGTCGCCGAGACGACGAGATCGAGCTCGGCGCCGTGCTCCGGGCCCTCGAGCAGGTCGCCCTTCGAACCGACAACCACCGTCGGGCGGTCGAGGAGTTCAGGCAGGTAGGCGCCCAGCTCGCCCATGAGGACCTCGAGCTGGCGCGACGGGGATTCGGGGTGCCATCGGCGAGAGGTCAAGCAGCACGCAGAGGACCCTGGCGCGCTCAACGTGGCGCAGGAACTCGTGGCCGAGCCCCCGGCCGGCGGCGGCTCCCTCGATGAGGCCGGGAACGTCGGCCATCACGAACTCCGTGGCCTCGTCGGGACGTCCCGCGCGATCGCCCACCCGAACGACGCCCAGGTGCGGGACGAGCGTCGTGAAGGGGTAGTCGGCGATCTTGGGCTTTGCCGCCGAGACCCGCGAGATGAGGGTCGACTTGCCGACGTTCGGGAACCCGATGAGCGCCACATCGGCAGCGAGCTTCAGCTCGAGATCGCACCACTTCTCGTCGCCCCGCTCGCCCTGCTCAGCGAACGCTGGCGCGCGTCGGCGGTTGGACAGGAACTTCGCGTTGCCGTGCCCGCCGTGTCCGCCTTCCGCGACGCGGTACCGGTCGCCTGGGACCGAGAGGTCGCAGAGCAGCTCGCCCTCCAAGGTCCGCACGACCGTGCCCACCGGGACGGCGACCACCTGGTCGTCCCCGTTGGCACCGTGCTTGCGCTTGCCGTGGCCGTGCGCGCCGTCGGTCGCCCGACGGAAGGGGTGGTCCCGGAATCCGAGGAGGCTGGCCTGGTTGTTGTCCGCGACGAGCCAGACGTCGCCGCCGTTCCCGCCGTCGCCGCCGTCGGGGCCGCCCATGTCGACGTGGGCCTCGCGGCGGAAGGAGATCGATCCCGCGCCTCCGTCGCCGGCCTTGGCGTGGAGCTGGGCCCTGTCTACGAAGCCCGACACGCCCGCAATCCTACGAGGCGCCGGTGCCGCCACCGGCGGGCAGCCTGGGGAACCGATGTCGCGAGGGTGCTCGGCGCGCAGTTCATGGCCAGTTTTCGGCTCCCGAACGCCGCCCCGCCGGACCCATCGCAGGCTGGGTCACCCAGACCCTCCGGCAGAACGGGCATGATGGAGCCCTGATGGCCCGGAAAACTCCGGGTTTCCAACCATGAAGGAGAGTTCACGCGGTGAACAAGACCGAGTTGGTAGAGACAGTCGCGACCCACACCGGCATCGCGAAGAGCACGGTTGCCGAGGTTCTCGGTGGCTTTGAAGACGTGGTCCTCGCAGAGGTTGCCGCCGGCAACAAGGTGACCGTGACCGGATTCGTGTCGTTTGAGCAGGTCCAGCGCAAGGCCCGTACGGCGCGCAACCCGCAGACCGGCGAGGCGATCCAGGTCAAGGCATCCAAGGCACCGAAGGTGTCCATCGGTGCAACCTTCAAGAAGACCGTGAAGGGCGAGGAGAAGGCTCCGAAGATCCGCAGCTAGTCACGTCCGTGGCCCTCGGGCCCAGGAACGAAAGAACCCCCGGGGCCTGCGCCCCGGGGGTTCTTTCGTGCTCGAGGGGCTCGCTCAGTCCTCGAGGATGTCGATCATCTTGCGGCCCTTGCGCTCCGCGAACTTCACCACGCCGTCGCGCTTCGCGAACAGGGTGTCGTCCGAGCCCTTGCCGACGCCCAGGCCCGGGTGGAAGCGGGTACCCCGCTGGCGGACGAGGATCGAGCCCGCCGTCACCTCGGTGCCCGCGAACGCCTTCACCCCGAGGCGCTGCGCGTTCGAGTCGCGGCCGTTGCGGGTGGACCCGCCTCCCTTGGTCTTTGACATCGGTGCTCCTCAGCCCTTCGCCGAGATCCCGGTGATCTCGACCGTGGTGTAGTGCTGGCGGTGGCCCCAGCGCTTGCGCTGGTTCGCCTTGGCCTTGTATGTCAGGCCACGGATCTTCTTGCCCTTCTCCTCGCCGATCACCGTGGCGGTGACGGTGGCCGCCCCGAGCGACGGTCCTGCGAGGACCTGATCGCCGTCGACGAGCAGGACAGGCGTGAACGAGACGGTCGCCCCGACCTCTTCGCGGCGCTTGTCGACGCGGACCACCTGGCCCTCCTCGACGCGCTCCTGGGAACCTCCGGTGCGAATGACTGCGTACATAGGGATGAAATCCTAGCCGATCGGGGTCGCCCCATCAGCGCAGCACCGCGCACGCGGCAGCGGCGCGCATGGGACTTGCGCCGGGCCGCGCCAGCAGCCATCATGGTCGCTTCATCAAGAGCGACTGAGGGACGGGCCCTGAGACGTCGCGGCAACCAGCTCCACGGAGCCAGGTGCCAATGCCCGAACGATGAGGAGAGACCATGGAACAGGCATTGACGCTTCGCTGCCGCGAATGCGGACGCGAATTCGAACCCCTCGCGCTGCACGTCTGCGACTTTTGCTTCGGACCGCTCGAGGTCGCCTACGACTACGAGGCGATCGCGAGCAGGGTCAGCCGCGCCTCGATCGAGGCGGGGCCGACGAGCATCTGGCGCTATCGCGACCTGCTGCCGGTTGCTGACGAGCACCCGGTCGACCTGGGTGCCGGGTTCACGCCGCTCGTGCGCGCCGATCGGCTCGGCGCCCACCTGGGGCTGCGGGACCTGTGGATCAAGAACGACACGCTGAACCCCACGGGCTCGTTCAAGGACCGGGTCGTCTCGGTCGCGCTCACCAAGGCCCGCCAGCTCGGCTTCAAGGTGGCGGCCTGTGCGTCGACCGGCAACCTCGCCAGCTCCGTGGCCGCGCACGCCGCCAAGGCGGGCATGGAGTCCGTGGTGCTCGTCCCGAGCAACCTCGAGAGCGCCAAGGTGATGATGGCCTCGGTCTACGGGGGAACCGTCGTCGCGGTCGAGGGCTCCTACGACGACGTCAACCGGCTGTGCGCCGAGCTCACGAGCGAGCATCCGTCCTGGGCCTTCGTGAACGTGAATGTCCGCTCCTACTACGCCGAGGGCTCCAAGACGCTGGCGTTCGAGGTCGCCGAGCAGCTCGGATGGACCGCGCCCGACCACGTGGTCGTCCCCATCGCGTCGGGGAGCCAGCTCACGAAGATCCACAAGGGGTTCCGAGAGCTCGGGCTCGTCGGCCTCGTCGACGGCACCGACCGGGTCCGGATCTCGGGGGCCCAGGCGCTCGGATGCTCCCCCGTCGCCACCGCCTTCGCCGAAGGCACCGACATCGTCCGCCCCGTCAAGCCCGACACGATCGCGAAGTCGCTCGCGATCGGGAACCCCGCCGACGGCTACTACGCGCTCAAGGTGATCGCCGAGACGGGTGGCGGGTGTGCGGCAGTCGCCGACGACGAGATCCTCGAGGGGATCGCGCTCCTGGCGCGCACCGAGGGCATCTTCGCCGAGACCGCCGGTGGGGTCACCATCGCCTCGCTCGCGAGGCTGGTCGCCGACGGCACCATCCGTCCCGACGAGCGCGTCGTCGCCATGGTCACCGGGCATGGCTTGAAGACCATCGAGGCGATGGGGGACGTCGCCGGCCCGTCCGCCACCATCGCGGCCACCCTCGACGCATTCGATGCAGCCATACAGGTCGAGGGCGACCTCATCGCCACAGCACCGAGGGAGCACTCGTGACCGCACTCATACGCATCCCCGGCCAGCTCCGCAGCCTGACTGCGGGCGCCAGCGAGGTCCCCGTCGACGCCGCGACGGTAGGCGATGCCCTTCGGGCCCTGGACGCCGGGCATCCGGGGTTCGGCGAGCGCCTCTTCGACGACCAGGGCAACCTGCGCCGCTTCGTCAACGTCTTCCTCGCCGAGGAGGACATCCGCTTCCTGCAGGGCCTCGACACCCAGGTCGAGGCGGGCCAGACGATCTCGATCATCCCCGCGGTCGCCGGCGGCTGAGGCAGCGCCGGCAGGGCTACTCCCCCACAGGGATGACCGCCTTCTGGCCCGCGGTGCGGCCCGTGCCCTGGCCGCTCGAGATGCGCGCTGCGTAGGCGATCGGCACGATCGTGAGCAGCAGGACGCCGACGACCACGGCGTTGACCTCCGGCAGCTGCTGGCCGAGGCGGATCGCGCCGAAGATCCACAGCGGCAGCGTGTTCTGGGCGCCGGCCGTGAACGTAGTCACGATGACCTCGTCGAAGCTCAGCGCGAAGGCGAGCAGGGCGCCCGCGATGATCGCCGTCGAGAGCATCGGCAGCGTCACGAGCCGGAACGTCTGCAACGGGCTCGCCCCGAGGTCGGCCGACGCCTCGAGCAGCGAGGTCGACGTTCTGCGCAGCCGCGCCACCACGTTGTTGAACACCACGACGATGCAGAAGGTCGCGTGCCCGATGATGATCGTGTAGATCGAGAACTGGATGCCGACGAGGTTGAACGCCGACTGCAGGGCAAGGCCGGTGACGATCCCGGGCAGCGCGATCGGCAGCACGAGCAGGAGCGACAGCGCGTCGCGCCCGAAGAACCGGAACCGGTGGATCCCGAAGGCGACGAGCGTTCCGAGCACGAGGGCGATCAACGTGGCGAGCACCCCGGCCTTCACGCTCAGCCAGAGCGCGCTGCGCACCGCCGGGTCGTTCCACGCGACCGAGAACCAGTGGGTCGTCCAGTGCTGGATCGGGAAGGTCTGGACGTTCGAGGCGTCGAAGGCGAACAGGACGATGACGAGGAGCGGCACGAGCAGGAACGCCACGACGAGCAGCGAGAACGCGAAGAGGGCCCCCCTGGTGAGCCCAGACAGCCTCATAGGGCCTCGAACGCCCCGGCGAGCCGGGCGAGGAAGAGGTACACCGCCATGATCGCGATCGAGACGAAGGCGAGCGCCGCGGCGAAGGGGAGGTCGCCCCCGTTGAGCGCGCTGTCGTAGATCGCGTTGCCGATGAAGTTCGAGTTCGACCCGCCGATCAGCAGCGGAGTGATGAAGTCACCGAGGGTCAGCGAGAACGTGAAGATGGATCCCGCGACGATGCCTGGGAGGACCATCGGGAACAGGACCCGCCGGAAGGTCGACCACGATCCGGCGCCGAGGTCGGAGGACGCCTCGAGCAGCGAGTCGGGCACCCGCTCGAACGCCCCGTAGATGGGGACGATCATGAACGGGAGCCACAGGTAGCAGAAGACGATCCACATCGCGGTGTTGGTGTACGCGAGGTGCGAGATCGGGAGCCCGAGGTGCTTCTCAACCTCGGGCAGGACACCCTTGTTCGACAGGATGTTGATCCAGGCGTACACGCGCGCGAGATAGCTCGCCCACAGCGGGAGCAGCACGAGCGCCAGAAGCGCCTGGCGCCGGTGCGGCGACTTGCCACCTTGGCGAGGAAGAAGGCGAACGGCAGGGCGACCACGGCATCGGTGACGGTGACCAGGACCGCCATCACGAGGGTCCGCCAGATGATCTGGCGATAGACGGACTGCGTGAAGATCTGGGAGAAGTTGGACCATGTCCAGTTGTAGACGATGTTTCCGGTGAGCGAGTTGACCGTGAAGAACGCCGTGATCAGCATCGCGACGAGCGATGCCAGGTAGATCACGAGGAACCATGCGAGGGGCGGGGACAAGGTGAGGGCGCCACGCAGCCAGGGGCGGCGCCAGAGCGCCGCCCCTGCCCGCTGGCGGGTCCTCGTGATGACCGACACGAGCGTCGACTAGCCCAGGATCTGCGTCCAGGCCTGTTGCCACTGCGTGAAGTCGACACAGTCGTTCTGGCCGTTGTCGCAGGTCGACAGCGGGGTCTTCCAGAACTTGATGGTGGAGAAGTAGGACGCCGGCGCGTTCGCGTGGTACGCGGCGCAGCCGCCCTTCTGCAGCTGGTTCATGATGGCGCACGCCTGGGTGTTGGCGGGCGTCTCGCCGAAGTAGATGGCCTCCTCGGCCTGGACCTTGGGGGTCGTGACCCACTGCATCCACTTGTAGGCGCAGTTCGGGTGCGGCGCGTTCGTCGCGAGCAGCCACGTGTCGGCCCAGCCGGTCGCACCCTCACTCGGGATGGTGTCGGCGACCTTCGCGCCCGCCGCCACGAGCGTGTTCGTCTGGTACGGCCACGCCGCACCGACGACCGCCTCGCCGTTCTGGAACAGCGAGATCTCCTGGCTGGCCAGGTCCCAGTACTTCTTGATCAGCGGGTGCTCGGCCTTCAGCAGGCTGACCGCCGCATTGAACTGCGTCTGGGTGAGCTCGTAGGGATCCGTGATCTTGAGGCTCGGCTTGGACTTCGAGAGGTACAGGGCGGCATCGGCGATCTGGATCGGGTTGTCCGGGATCGTGATCTCGTTCTTGTACTTCGAGTTGTAGAGCACCGACCAGGACGTCGGGGCCTTGGGGAACGTCTTCGTCGAGTAGAGCAGCACGTTCGGGCCGAACTCGTAGCTCACGCCGTAGTGGACGCCGTTGATCGTGTTGAAGGACGGCGCCTGCAGGAACGGGTGGAACTGCTTCCACGACGGGATGAGGCTGATGTTGACGGGCTTGACGTCGCCGCCGTAGATGAGCCGCAGGTCCGCGTCGCCCGAGGCCGAGACGAGGTCGTACTGGTGGCCACCACCGTTCTTCATCAGTGAGACCATCTCGCTCGAGGAGCCTGCGTACTGGACGTTGACGCGGCAGCCCGTCGTCTTGGTGAACGGGGTCACCCATTGGGGCTGGGCGTAGCCCTCCCATGCGATCAGGTTGAGGGTCCCCTCGCCCTTGCCGACCGACTGCAGCGGCTTCATGCCCTGGGTCGGTGGCACCATCGAGGAACCCTTCGAAGACGCGCCCGCCGAGCCGCCGAGGGCAGCCGGCAGCGTGCCGAGGGCGAGGACCAGTGCCACGGCCCCGCCAGCGGCGAGTCGCCGGAAGTGTGTGTTGCTCATTGTGCTCCTTTGTCTGTCGGTCCAACCTGGACTTCAGGATCGGACGTGTCCTCAAGAGGGAAGGCGTCGTCGAGGCTCCATGAGACGGCCACCGCGCTGCCGGGCTGCGGCGCCACCGTCCCCGCACCGCTCGACCGGTTCTGGCGCACCGCGGTGATCGTCGAGCCGTCGGCGAGCTCCACGGTGAACCGTGTGACCATGCCGAGGTACGCGACGTCGACGATCGTGCCCACCGAGCCGGTGCGACCCGCGGGGACCGCGCCCTCGGTGAGCTCGACCTTCTCGGGCCGCAGAACGGCGCGGCCGTGCGGGGTCTCGATGACGTTGGAGGTGCCGACGAATGAGGCTACGAACTCGGTCGCCGGGGTCTCGTAGACCTGCGCGGGCGGCCCCAGCTGCTCGATCCGGCCGTCGCGGAACACCGCGACGCGGTCGCTCATCGTGAGGGCCTCCTCCTGATCGTGCGTCACGTAGATGAACGTGATGCCGATCTGGCGCTGGATGCGCTTCAGCTCGACCTGCATCTCCTGGCGCAGCTTGAGGTCAAGCGCCCCGAGCGGCTCGTCCAGGAGAAGCACCTCGGGCTCGTTCACGATGGCCCGCGCGAGCGCCACCCGCTGGCGCTGCCCGCCGGACAGCTGGGAGGGCTTGCGGTGCCCGAGCTCGGTCATCTGCACCATGTCGAGGGCGGCCTCGACGCGTTTGGCTCGCTCGGCGCGGGGGATCCTGCGCACCCGCATCCCGTAGGCGACGTTGTCAGCCACGGTGAAGTGCGGGAACAGCGCGTAGTCCTGGAAGACGGTGTTCACGCCCCGCTGGTTCGGGGGCAGTCCGGTGACGTCGCTGCCGCGCAGCGAGATGGTCCCCTCGTCGGGGCGCTCGAACCCTGCGATGAGCCGGAGCAGCGTGGTCTTGCCGGACCCAGAGGGTCCAAGCATCGTGAAGAACTCGCCGCGCGCGACGTCGAGGTCGACTCCGTCCACGGCCGCATGGCTGCCGAACCGCTTGACGACCCCGCGCAGCGCGATGCCGTCGGCGAGCGCCGTCCGGCTCCCGATCGACGTCGTCAATCCGGGCACACTCCCCTTGTCCTCCCCCATGCCACCTGCGCAGACTAGGTCGCCCGCAGGTCGCCCGACGAGCCATTCTTCACGTCGCCCGTCGGCGCACGCGGGAGGAATCTTCATCATCGGACAGGTCGGCTCGCGGGATCTCGAGACCTAGGCTCGTCGCGATGGAGCCGTGGCTCTTCGACGTGGCGGATGCGGGGAACTTCGTTCCGACGCCGTATGCGCAGGGGCCCTGGTCCCCCGGCGTCCTCCACGGCGGGCCCGTGGGTGCCTTGCTCGCTCGGTGCTGCAGGGCGGCGCTTCCGGGGGACGGCTGGTTTCCCGCGCGCATCACCATCGACCTCGTCAGGCCGGTGCCCATGGCGCCGCTCTCGGTGACCACTGCCATCCTGCGCGAGGGCAGGAAGGCCTCGCTCGTCTCAGCGGAGTGCCGGGCCGAGGGTGCGCTCGTCGCCCGTGCCTCGCTCCAGCTGATCGCCGATGATGCTGTCCCCGTCCCGCGCGACCTCCCCGCGCGCCAGTGGTCGCGCGACGCTCCGCCTCCGGCGCCCGAGACGCTCTCCGAGGCCTCGGTCGGCGCGCAGATCCCCTGGGTCGCGTTCCACGCCGCATCCGTGGAGCACCGAACAGACGTCGACCCGCTCACGGAGCTCGGACGCGGCACCGACTGGATCCGGGTGCGCGCTGACCTGTTCGAGGGCGAGGCCCTCGACCCGTTCGGCCGCGTCGTCTGCGCCGCGGACCTGACGAACGCGGTCGGCGCGTCCGTGCCCTTCGAGGACTTCGCCTACCCCAACGCGGATGTGACGATCAACGTGTTCCGGCTTCCCGAGGACGAATGGGTGCACGTCGACGCGGTCATGCGGGCATCGGACCGCAGCGTCGGCCTCGCTGAGTCCGTGCTGTCCGACCGCCTCGGCGTCATCGGGCACGCGACCCTGTCGCTCGTCATCGGTCGTCGGGATACCCCCGCGCGATCGTCATCGTGACCGCGGGTCGTAGCTGCGCGGCGGAGCGCCCTTGATGCGCGAGAGGTCGCGGCGGTGCAGGCCCCTGAGGAACAGCAGCCAGCCGACCTCGAGCGCCGTCCACACGACGGCAGCCGCGAGGAAGGCCTCGCCCGAAACATGCCGCCCCCCATCGCCGGCATGGGTCGCGACGTACGCGACGACCAGCACGACGAGCCATCCGAGGATGCTCGACACGTACAGGAACGTGTACGACCGGGTCGTCGCCTCCGACTCCCGCTGGTGGAGCGGCTTGGCTCCCTCGCCGCCGGTCGGCCCCATGCACCGGCCGTCGGCTCAGAGGACCTCGGGGTCAAGGATGATCCCGCGCCCCTCGCAGACTGCGCACACCGTCGACACCGACTCGATGAGACCCTCGGAGATCCGCTTGCGCGTCATCTCGACGAGCCCGAGCTCGGAGATGTCGAAGACCTGCGTGCGCGTCTTATCCCGCGAGAGGGCGTCGCGCAGGGAGTTCGCGACCTGCTCGCGGTTCTGCTTGTTCTCCATGTCGATGAAGTCGATGACGATGATCCCCCCGATGTCGCGGAGCCGAAGCTGGCGGGCGACCTCCTCGGCCGCCTCGAGGTTGTTCCGGTAGACGGTCTCCTCGAGGTTTGTCTTGCCGACGTTCTTGCCCGTGTTGACGTCGATGACCGTGAGCGCCTCGGTCCGCTCGATGATGAGCGATCCACCCGATGGCAGCCAGACCTTTCGATCCAGTGCCTTGTGCAGCTGCTCATGGACGAAGTACCGCTCGAAGAGCGGCAGCTCCTCCGCCTCGGTGTCGTAGTACTCGATCCTGTCCGCGAGTTCGGGGTTGACGGCGGTGACGTAGTCGCGAACCTTCTCGAAGAGCTCGCGGTGGTCGATCAGCACGCCTCGGTAGTCGCTGTTCAGCTCCTCGCGCAGGATCCTGACGGCGAGGTCGAGGTCGCGGTAGATGAGGCGGGGCTCGTTCGAGCGGCTCGCCTGGGCCTCGATCTCGCTCCACTTGGCCACGAGGGACGCCACATCCCGGCTCAGCTCCTCGGCCGCGACGCCCTCGGCCGCTGTCCGCACGATCAGGCCGTGGCCGTCGGGGCGGATCTCATCGGTGATCTTTCGAAGCCGTCTGCGTTCGCTGTCCCCGAGCCGCTTGGAGATCCCGAATGCGCTCGAGTTCGGCACGAGGACGACGAACCTGCCGGGGAGCGACACCTCCTGGGTGAGCCTCGCCCCCTTGGCTCCGATCGGGTTCTTCGTGACCTGGCAGATGATCGTCTGGCCGGCCTTCAGCATCTCCTCGATCCGTGGTGCGGGACCGGACTTCTGCGACTCCACGTCCTCGGAGTCGAACTGGACGTCACCGCGGTACAGGACGCCGTTCTTCGGGATGCCGATGTCGATGAACGCGGCCTCCATGCCGGGGAGCACGTTCTGGACCCGACCGACGTAGATGTTGCCGTCGATCTGGGTGGTCTCGTTGACGGCCTTGGCCACCGAGTGCTCGACGAGGTTGCGGCCCTCAAGGGTCGCGATGTGCGTGGCGCCTCCCGCGACGTGGACGCACATGAGGTAGCGGCCCGAGACGCGCTTGCGATCCTGTCCTCCGCGCCGCCTGCGGGACCGGGTCTTCCTCGGACCCCCGTCCGAGGGCTCGGGGGCAGACGCCTCGACCGGTGCCTCGACCTGGCTGGATCGGGGCTCCTGGGAGCGGCCTCCACCGCGCTGGCCGCCTCGCCGACCACGCCCCTGCCGGGAGCGCGGCTCCCCTGCGGGGACGGCCTTCTCCGCGCCGCCCGCCGGGGGGCGGGTGTCGCCGATGCGTGGAGCCGGTCGGGTGTCGCCGACCTGGGGAACTGGTGCCGCGTGCTCAGCCGGGCCCGTGGGAACGGGTACTGGGGCGCCCGTGGGCTGGGGTCGGTCGGTGTCGTCCATGCGAGGGGGTCCTTCTGCGAGTGGTCACCGGTCCTGCACCTCCGTGCGGACCGAAGGACCGACCGGGAGCTTCCCCGCACAGCTGAGGGGCTCCTCTCGGACGGTCCGGTCTTCGTTCTCTATCCACTGGTGGGTCCTGCAGGCCCCGACCAGCGTCACTTCCTTGCCGAGCGCCTGGGTCAGCTCCGCGGGTCGGACCCCGCGTGGGCGGGTCGTGAGCGACGCGCGCAGGCCGGCCACACTGCCGAGCCCTTCGATGTCGCGGACCGCTGTCTCGGTGGCGTGCAGCGAGACGATGTTCGGTCGAATGTCATCCGTGACGGTGCGACCCTTGCGATCCCTGACGACCGTGACGGTCTCGGAAGCAAGCAATTGCCCGACCAGTCCGGTCATCTCAGCTGGGCTCACGCCGAGCACCTCCAGTTCCCAGTCACACGATGTTACTGCCTCTTGGAGCGAAGGCTCGGATCCCAGCAGGGCCGCTGCGGCGGTCACCGAGACCCCGACGGGCAGCAGATCGGTCAGCGACCGGGTCAGCTCCTGCAGGGACTCTGGGTCCTCGGACCCCGCCGGGACCACTTTCGTGCCCGGGGAGCCGTCGGGGTCGAGGCGAAGGTCCACGTATTCGGCCAGTGACGCGCACCCGGTCGGCAGTGCGAGGCCGAAGCTCAGCAGCGGTCGTGGTGAGAACCCCTCCGACTTCGCCATGGGGAGCGTCGCTCGGCGCAGGGACCGCTCGATGATCCGGGCAAGGTCGCGCTGGGACGTGAAGCGGACTCGGCCGACCTTCTCGTAGCGGAGCCGGACGCGGTCCGGGAGCACCATCGTGGTCACGCGCGGGTCGCTCCGAGGGAGACGGCGACCGGGGCGGTGAGGTCCAGTCCCTGACCGGTCCCCTGCGAGCCGCCCGCAGGCGGCACCGCCGACGCCACGACGTGCTCGATCCCGTACGTCGTGCAGGCACCGCAGTCGTAGCAGGGCGTCCACCGGCAGTCCTCCACGCCCTCGGCGGCCAGGGACGCCTCGTAGTCGCCCCACAGGAAGTCCGGGTGCAGGCCGGCCGAGAGGTGGCTCCACGGGAGCGCCTCGGTGCGGGTGCGCGGGCGCAGCGCCGTGAGCTCGAGGTCGAGTCCCTCGGCGGCGAGCGCCGCCTGCCACCGGGCGAGGTCGAACTGCTCCGACCACTCCTGGAAGGTGCCGCCGTCGCGCCACACCCGCTCGATCACGGCCGCGATCCGTCGGTCGCCTCGCGACACGATGCCCTCCGCCGCGGTCGCCTCGGGATCGTGCCACCGGATCTGCAGGCCGCGTGTCTTGCGCGCCTCGTCGCGAAGCAGGGACACCTTGCGGGCCAACTCCTCGGGACTGTCCATGCGGTGCCACTGGAAGGGCGTGTTGGCCTTGGGAACGAACCCGCCGACCGAGGCCGTCACGCTCGCGGCCTGATGGTGCCGCCTGCCGAGTTCGACGCAGCGCGCGGCGAGGGCCGCGATCGCCACGACGTCCTCGTCGCGCTCCGTCGGCAGCCCGATGAGGAAATACAACTTGATCCGGCGCCAGCCCTGGGAGAACGCCGCCTCGACAGCCGCGTACAGGTCGTCGTCGGTGATCAGCTTGTTGATCACCCGGCGCATCCGCCACGTCCCACCCTCTGGGGCGAAGGTCAAGCCGGTCCGGCGCACCTGCTGGATGGCCGCCGCGGTCTTCACCGTGAATGCGTCGACGCGCAGGGACGGCAGGCTCACGGCAACGTCGCCGACGCCGTCGATGTGCTCCGTGATCGAGGTGACCACGTCCTCGATGCCCGAGAAGTCCGCCGTCGACAGCGAGGTGAGGGCGACCTCGTCGTAGCCGGTCCGCTCCAGGCCGTCCTTCACCATCTGGAGCACCTGCTCCTTCGGACGCTCCCTGACTGGCCTCGTGATCATGCCCGCCTGGCAGAACCTGCAGCCCCTGGTGCAACCCCGGAACACCTCGACGTTGAGGCGGTCATGGACGACCTCGGTGAGCGGCACGATCTGACGCCTCGGGTACGGCCAGTCCGCGAGGTCCGCGATGGTCCGCTTCTCGACCACGGCGGGCGCGCCCTCGTCGACGTCGTAGCCGATGAGCAGCCCGTCCTCGAACAGCGGCGTGTAGAGCGACGGGACATAGACGCCCTCGATCCCCGCCAGCGCGAGGTGCAGGTCCCTGCGTGAGCGTGTGGCCGCAGGCTCGGCGCGCCACGTCGCGATCACCTCGTGCAGCTCGGTCACGACCTCCTCGCCGTCGCCCAGCACGGCCGCGTCGAGGAACGGTGCGAGCGGCTCGGGGTTGTACGTGCAGTGCCCGCCGGCGAGCACGACCGTGTCGTCCGCCCCGCGATCCTCGGTTCGGACCGCGATGCCGGCGAGGTCGAGCATGTTGAGCACGTTCGTGTAGGTGAGCTCCGCCGACAGGTTGAAGGCGAGGACGTCGAACTCGCTGGCGGGCCTCGTGGTCTCGACCGAGAAGAGCGGGACGCCCGAGGCGCGCATCGCCGCCTCCATGTCCATCCACGGCGCGTAGGCGCGCTCGGCAGCCGCGTCAGGCCGCTCGTTCAGGATCCCGTAGAGGATCTGCAGGCCCTGGTTCGGCAGCCCGATCTCGTAGGTGTCGGGATAGGCGAGCAGCCATCGCACGGCGCCCTCGCCCTTCTCGTCGGGGATGCCGCCATCCTCGCCGCCGATGTACCGCGCGGGCTTCTCGACGTGCCAGAGCAGCGGCTCGACCCGGTCCCAGAGGGTTGTCATTGCACCACAATAGGAACTTGCCCCCGCTCAGCGGCGCTTGGCGGTCGTCGGTGCCGGTTGCGTGGGCAGCTGCACCGCGCCGATCGGGTGCTGGGAGAGGTAGTTGAACATCTGGGCGACCACCGGGGCCGCCGCATCCGCGCCGTACCCGCCCTGGCCGATCACGCACAGCACGACGTACTTCGGATGCCCCACCGGCCCGAACCCCACGAACCAGCTGTTCGGCTCGAGTCCCGCCGCGTTCGACGCCGTTCCCGTCTTTCCCGCGACCGCGAAGTTCGACAGGCTCAGGTTCGGGTAGCCGTGGAATGCGGCGTACCCGGTCCCGCTGGGCGAGTTCACCACGCCGATCAGCCCGGCCAGGATCGGGTTCCGGATGCTCGGCGGCAGCGAGACGTGGCCGAGGACCTTCGGCAGGTACCGCTCGACGATCCTGCCCGACGACGTCGTCACGGCCGCCGCGACCTCGGGTGCGTACCGCGTGCCCCCGTTGGCGAACGTGGCGTACGCGTTCGCGAGCGCGAGGGGCGTCACGACGGTCGAGCCCTGCCCGAATGCCATCTCGATGTTGTCGCCCGTGTACCAGCTGACGTTCGGGAACGCCTTCGGGGCCGCCTTGTGCAGCGCGACGCGCACCGTCGGGCTGTCGACCCGGCCCGTCGCCTCGTCGCCGAGGTCGATGCCCGTGGGGCTGTTGAGCCCGTATGCGCTCGCGACGTCCTGGATCGGCGTGGGCCCGTAGGGGTAGTGGGCGTTCGTCGAGTACGCGGACCAGAAGAGGTACCCGACGTTGTAGAAGTAGTAGTCCGAGGACTCCGTCAGCGCGAGCGGGAGGTTCACTTCGCCGAGGCCCGTGGTCTCGTCGTCGTGGAATACGCAGCCGTGGCCGCCCTGGAGGCACCCGGGGACCTTGAATGTCCCGGTGTCGTCGACGTACTGGTTGGGGTCGATCAGGTGGTCCTGCAGGGCCGCTGTCGCCGAGATCAGCTTGAAGGTCGAGCCGGGCGTGAACAGGCCGCTGGTCACGTAGTTGTTCATCGCCCCGGACGCCAGGAGCTGGTCGTAGTGGGCCTGGGAGATCCCACCGACCCACTCGTTGAGGTCGAACGACGGGTAGCTGGCCATCGCGAGGACGGCGCCGGTCTGCGCGTCGAGGATGACGGCCGCGCCGTTGATCGCCGGCGGGTAGACGTGGCTGCGCGGGTCCACGGTCGAGCGCACCCGCACGATGTCGTTCGCGAGCGTCGTGTCGAGGAGGTTCTGGAGCTTCGCGTCGACGTTCAGGACGACCGTGTTCCCGACGGTCGCCGGGACGTTCGACACGGTCCCGATCGGGCTGCCCGATGCATCGACCTCGATCTGCTGGGTGCCGTTCACCCCTCGCAGGAAGTTGTCGTAGAACGCCTCGATGCCCGTCTGGCCGACCTGTGAGGTCTGCGTCAGTCCTTTGTTCGATGGGAGGGCGAGCTCAGCGGCGTTGACGGGCCCGACGTACCCGAGGATGTGCGGGGCGAGGGCGCCGCCGGGTGGGTACGTGCGCTGCGTCAGTGTCTCGACGGAGACGCCGGGGAACTCGGCCTGGTGCTCCTCGAGGTAGCTGATCACCGCGGGCGGCGTGTTCGTCAGGATCGGCACCGGCTGGTACGGGCTGTACTGGGGGTTGTTGATGGCGGCGGTGACCTGCTTTGGCGAGATGCCCGCGAGCGCGGCGACCTTGGCGACGAGGGTCGGATCGGCGGAGGCTTGCAGCCGAGAGAGCACGAGCTGCTGGTTGACGGTGTTCGTGACGAGCACGGTCCCGTTGCGATCCACGATCTCGCCCCGCGGCGCGGGGATGTCGACGGTCCGCAGCGTGTTCGATGCGACTGTGGCCGCGTACGCGTTGTGGTCGACGAGCTGGAGGAACGCGAGGCGAGCGCCCATGACGCAGAAGAGCGCCAGGAAGACCATCCCGACGACCCAGAGGCGCACGTCGGGTCTGGAGCCGACCTCCTCGGGACCCGCCAGCGGGTTCGGGAGCGACGGCCCCTTGCGCTCGGTGATCCTCGTGCTCCGCCCGAGCCCGAACGACGGGACCCGGGCGTGCATCGGCCTCGAGAGGCCGCGTTGGCGCCAGCCCTTGCTCACAGCGCGCCCCGGATCACAGGACGCCCCGGACCGAGTCGAGCGAGGATCCCCTCGGGGACTCCTTGGACAGCGCCGGCGAGAGCGCGTACATCACGGGCCGGACGAGCAGCGCGCAGGCGACGGCGTCGAGCAGGCAGATCATGGCGAGGTCGACCGTGAGATAGCCGCGGTGGCCGAACAGGGCACCGAGCAGGGCGTAGGCGAGGGGCGCGACAGCGCCGGCGCAGAACGCCAGGAACGGGGCGACCCAGATGGCTGCACCGCCGAGGTCGCCGACGCCCTCCTCCCCGAGCCTGCCGAGCGCGTACCCGAGCAGGATGCCGACCAGTGCCGTCAGGCCGAAGGGGGTGATGACGAACAGGTCGACCGCCACCCCGCCGACGAACCCGGCTGCCATGCCGGGGACGGGCCCCGCCACGAGGCCCGCGGCGATCGGCAGCACCCAGACCAGCTCGACATGGACGCCGCCGATCGTGAGCTGGTCCGCGATGGTCACCTGGAGCACGACCAGCACGAGGGATGCGAGCACGAGCCACACCCACTTCATCGCCGTCACGAGCCCGGCTCCCAGAGGATCACGTCGACGTAGGAGATCGAGGAGAGGTTTGCGAGAGGCTGCACCGAGATCGAGAGCTGGGACGCGCCGCGGTGGCTCGCCGACTCGACGACCCTGCCCACCGGGAGGCCCGCCGGGTAGAGGCCAGATTGGAGCCCGCTCGTGAAGAACAGCTCTCCATTCGTGACCGGCGTGCCGGGTGCGACGAAGTTCGCCTGCAGGTCGCGGCCCGGGCCCTCCCCGTAGAGCTGGGCGAAGTAGCCCGGGGTGCCGAACGTGACACCGATCGATGTGCTCGCGTCGTTGATCAGCCGGACGGTGGATCCGGTCGACGAGGTCGACGTCACCATGCCGACGAGTCCCGCGTTGCCGACCACCGGCATGCCGACGAGGATCCCCGACGAGGTGCCCTTGTTGATCTCGATCGTCGATGCGAAGTTCGAGAGGTTGCGCGCGTTCGCCTGCGCCGTGACGGTCGGCAGGGCGCCGACGAACGGGAGGTGCTGCAGCGCGAGCAGGTCGCTCAGCTGCTGACGTTGGAACGTCGCCTCGAACTGCTGGAGGCGGAGCTGTCCGAGCTCGTGGCTGAGGACCTGGTTCTGCTCGACGACGTTGGAGTAGTTGAAGACCCCGGCGACCGCCCTGCCGACCGGCTGGGTCACGCCGCGGACGATGTCGACGAAGGGCGCGATGACCACCCTCGTGGCACTCGCCGCCGCCGAGCGAAGCGGCCCGCCGACCGTGAGCAACGTGAGTGCGGCGAGCACGAAGACGGCAAGGGTGACGAGGCGCCTCCGTCCTCTCGGCTGGGCCACGGGCGGACCGCGGTCAGCGCGAAGAGGAAGTGATGAGCACCCGCTTGAGGACGTCGAACTCCTCCAGGCACTGACCACTGCCGATCGCGACGCAGTTCAGGGGGTCCCGGGCCACCACGATCGGCATCGCCGTCTCGGATTCCAGGCGCGCGCCGAGGCCGTGGAGCAGGGCTCCTCCCCCGGCGAGGACGATCCCCTGGTCCATGATGTCGGCCGCCAGCTCCGGCGGCGTCCGGTCGAGGGTCACCTTGATGGCGTCGACGATGGCCTGGACCGGCTCCTCGATCGCCTCGCGGATCTGCTCAGTCGAGATCACCACGGTCTTCGGCAGGCCCGTGACGAGGTCCCGACCGCGGATCTCGGCGCGGAGCTCCTCCTCGAGAGCGAACGCGGAGCCGAGTGCGATCTTGATCTCCTCGGCGGTGCGCTCGCCGAGCGCGAGGCTGAACTCCTTCTTCACGTACGAAACGATCGCGTCGTCGAGCTCGTCGCCGCCGATGCGGATCGACTGACTCGTCACGATGCCGCCGAGCGAGATGACGGCGACCTCGGTCGTGCCGCCTCCGATGTCGACGATCATGTTCCCTGTCGGCTCGTGCACGGGGAGCCCAGCGCCGATCGCGGCGGCCATCGGCTCCTCCACGATCCACGCCTTGCGCGCGCCCGCGTACTCGGCGGCCTCCATGACGGCTCGCTGCTCGACGCCGGTGATCCCCGACGGCACGCAGATGACCATCCGGGGCTTGGCGAAGCGGCGGTTGTGCACCCGGTGGATGAAGTAGCGGAGCATCTTCTCGCAGACCTCGAAGTCCGCGATGACGCCATCCTTGAGGGGGCGGATCGCCTGGATGTTGGAGGGCGTCCTGCCGATCATCCGCTTCGCCTCCGCGCCGACGGCGAGCGGCCTGCCGTCCTTCACGTCCACCGCCACGACCGACGGCTCGTTGAGGACGATGCCCCGCCCACGCACGTACACCAGCGTGTTCGCCGTGCCGAGGTCGACGGCCATGTCGCGGCCGAGGAGGGAGAATCGGTTGTCTGCCATGTCGCGTCCTTTTTGGCGCACCGCAAGCGGCGCACCGACCCACTAAGCGTACGGGACGACCCGATCCGGTACAAGGCGGGCGTGTTCTGCAACGCACACAAGGCGTCCCAGTACTTGCAGCGAATGATTCGCGCGGGCCGACGCGTGCGTGTGACTGCACCGGAAACGAGCGACCGACCCGCTGTGCGGCCGGACCGTCACACTAGCGGCGAGCGGTCCTCGATCTCCCATGCGTGGTCGAGCGCGTGCCACGCGAAGCGCCGAGCCGCGTACCGCAGTGGCCAGGCGCCGTCGCGTTCGGGACGCTGCGAGCCCGCGATGGCGCCGAGAACGCGGGCACGGAGGCGATCACTCGACGCGTCGTCCTCGGCACCGAACGTCGTGACTGCCAGCCCGAGCTTGCGCGCATAGGGGATCTCAGCGCTGCGGACGTGCGCGCGGATCCTGGCGGCGTCACGCCCACCCCCGCGAGGGCCGGCTCGAAGCAGCCCGGCTGCGGCGATGCGCTCGTCGCAGATCGTCCAGCAGGCCGACAGGATCGCCGCGTACCGGGCCTTCTCGGCAGCCGACAGGGGACGCGCGTCCTCCGCGATGAATCTGCTCGGTGCGCCGAACGCCGTCGTCGCGTCCCCCGGCACCTGCACGACGACCTCGAGTGCACCGGTGGGCGCGCGCGCGCCGCAGCGACGCAGCACCTGCGCGTAGCGGCGCCTCGTCGATTCGAGCACCTCGAGCGAAGCGTCGGCGGTTTTCGCAGACCTCGACCACCCGGGCCAGTCGAGCGCACTCGCGAAGCTCTTCGTCGCTGTGTCCTCGACGAGGACGCGGACCGGCGCCGCCACGGACTAGCCGAGTTCGGGGAAGAAGAGCTTGATCTCCCGCGCGGCGGAGTCGGCCGAGTCGGAGCCGTGGATCAGGTTCTCCGACATCACGGTTGCGAAGTCGCCGCGGATGGTCCCGGGTGCGGCCTCCGCGGGGTTGGTCGCGCCCATGAGGGTCCGGACGATCTTCCAGGTGTCCTCTGGTCCCTCGACGACCGCGACCAGCGCGGGCGACCGTGTGATGAAGGCGACGAGGTTGTCGTAGAAGGGCTTGCCGAAGTGCTCGCCATAGTGCTCCCTGGCGACGTCGACCTCGATCTGGCGCAGTTCCGCGGCCGCGATCGAGAGTCCCTTGCGCTCCAGTCGGGCGAGGATCTCGCCGGTGAGACGGCGCTCGACGCCGTCAGGCTTCACGATGACGAGGGTTCGGTTCACGTTCAAAGACGCTAACACCGCCCTACCCCTGATGAGGTGGCAGGCCCAGCAGGTGGGCTCGGGCAGCCCCGACGACGTACAGGCTCCCCGTCACGAGCACCAGGTCATGCTCGAACGCGTCTGCGCGGGCTGCGTCCACCGCTTCTGGCACCGACGTCACGACACGTGCGTGCATGCCGAGCGTGCGAACGGCGTCTGCAACGGATTCGGCCCGCAGCGCCCTCGGGGAGTCGACCTCGCAGCAGGTGACGACGCACGAGGCGAAGCGGGTGAACGGCTCGAGCATCACGAGCGGATCGCGGTTGCCGAGTATTCCCACGACAGCGCGCACGGTGCCCGCGATCTCGAACCCCTCCTGCAGGGCGTCGACGAGGGCGGCGATACCCGCGGGGTTGTGGGCACCGTCGATGATGACGAGCGGACTGTTGCCGAGGACCTCGATCCGTCCCGGAACCTTCACGGTCGCGAACGCCGACGCCACGACGGCAGATCCCAGCTTCTGGCCGACGAAACCCTCGGCCGCGGCGAGCGCGCACAGCGCATTCGATCCCTGGTGCGAACCGTGGAGCGAGAGCAGCGTCGGCTCATGGGAGCCGAAAGGCGTCGTCAGCGCGACGAGCCGTCCACCCAGGGCTACCTCGTTCGTTTCGACGATGAGCTCTCGCTCGCGTCGCCACACGGCGGCGGCTCCGTGCGCCGCAGCCTCCACTTCCAGCAGCTCACCGATTGGACCGACCTCGCCGATGATCGCGATCGAGCCGGTCTTGATGATCCCGGCCTTGTCCACCGCGATCTCCTCGACCGTGTCGCCGAGCACCTCGGTGTGGTCGAGCGACACGTTGCAGACGACGGCGACCTCGCCGGCCACGACATTGGTCGAGTCCCAGGTCCCGCCCAGACCGACCTCGATCACGGCCGCCTGCACCCCTTCGTCGGAGAAGTGCAGCAGCGCGGCCACCGTCAGGATCTCGAATCTCGTGAGGACGATCGACGTCGCATCCTCGAGGTCCATGAGCCGCTGCATGAGGAGTACGAGCTGGTCGTCGTCGACCGCAACTCCGGCCACGCTGATCCGCTCGTTGATCCGGTGCAGGTCAGGGCTGGTGAACGTGCCGACCCGGAGTCCCTCCTCCGCGAGGAGGGCGGCCGTCATCGCCGTCGTCGATCCCTTCCCGTTGGTTCCGGTGATGTGCACGATCCGCAGGTCGACCTCGGGGCTGCCGAGGGCGCGGAGCGCCTCTCGGACGGGCTCGAGCGTCGGCAGCGCCCTGCGGGTTGGAGCGACGCGCTCGTAGTCGACGTGGCCGGCGAGCCACTTGAGGGCGTCGTCGACCCCGGAGAGGCGACCCACCACCTGTCAGGAGGCGCGACGCGAGCGTGAGGGCTTCGAGGGAACGAGCGTCGGCGCCGCCCGGTCCCGCACCACCGTGGCGTCCACGACGCACTTGGCCACGTCGTTACGCCCCGGCAGGTCGTACATCACGTCGAGGAGCACCTCCTCGAGGATCGCGCGAAGGCCGCGCGCGCCGGTCCCGCGGAGAAGCGCGAGGTCCGCGACGGCCTCGAGGGCGTCATCGGTCATCTCCAGGGCCACTCCATCGAGCTCGAAGACACGCTGATACTGGCGGATGAGCGAGTTCTTGGGCTCGGTCAGGACGCGAACGAGCATCTCCTGATCCAGCTGGCGCACCGCTCCGACGACCGGGAGGCGGCCGATGAACTCGGGGATGAGGCCGAACCGCATGAGGTCCTCGGGCAGGACGTGGCGGAAGACCTCCTCGTCGGCGGCCGCGGAGCTCACCTGGGCGCCGAACCCGATTGACTTGCGCCCGATCCGCTGCTCGATGATCTCGTCGAGCCCCGCGAACGCACCGCCGCAGATGAACAGGACGTTCGTGGTGTCGATCTGGATGAACTCCTGATGGGGATGCTTGCGGCCACCCTGCGGCGGCACCGAGGCGGTCGTCCCCTCGAGGATCTTGAGAAGCGCCTGCTGGACGCCCTCCCCCGAGACGTCGCGCGTTATGGACGGGTTCTCGGCCTTGCGGGCGATCTTGTCGATCTCATCGATGTAGATGATGCCGGTCTCGGCGCGCTTGACGTCGAAGTCAGCGGCCTGGAGCAGCTTCAGCAGGATGTTCTCGACGTCCTCGCCGACATAGCCGGCCTCCGTGAGCGCCGTCGCGTCCGCGATCGCGAACGGCACATTGAGCATCCTCGCGAGGGTCTGGGCGAGCAGCGTCTTGCCGCAACCGGTCGGGCCGAGCAGCAGGATGTTCGACTTCGCCAGCTCCACTGAGTCGTCCTTCGGCTGGCCGGCCTGGACGCGCTTGTAGTGGTTGTAGACCGCGACGGACAGGATCTTCTTCGCCGTCTCCTGGCCGACCACGTAGTCGTTCAGGAACTCGGAGATCTCCTTGGGCTTCGGAAGCTCCTCGAACGGGACGTCGGACTGCTCGTGGAGCTCGTCGGCGATGATGTCGTTGCACAGGTCGATGCACTCGTCGCAGATGTAGACGCCCGGACCTGCGATCAACTTCTTGACCTGCTTCTGCGACTTCGCGCAGAAACTGCACTTGACGAGGTCACCGCCTTCACCGAACTTGGCCACGCTCGCCCTTTCCCCGCCGAGTAGTCCCGGCGCAACCTTAGGCCGCGCCGACCGCCGCGAGGGTGGTTCCCTCTCGGGACGCGATGACCTCATCGACCAGCCCGTAGGCAACGGCCTCCTCGGCCGTCATCACGAAGTCCCTGTCGGTGTCCTTCGCGATCCGGTCGACTTCCTGGCCCGTGTCGTTGCTGAGCATCTCATTGAGCAGGTCACGCATCCTGAGGATCTCTCGTGCCTGGATCTCGATGTCGGAGGCCTGGCCACCCACACCGCCCCAGGGCTGGTGGAGGAGGATCCTCGAGTGAGGAAGCGCGAAGCGCTTTCCCTTGGTCCCCGCAGCGAGCAGCACAGCGCCGGCCGACGCCGCCTGCCCGAAGCAGAACGTCGAGACGTCCGGCTTGATGTACTTAAGGGTGTCGTAGATCGCCAGGAGTCCCGTGATGTCGCCGCCCGGCGAGTTGATGTACAGGTGGATGTCCTTCTCCGGGTCCTCGGACTCCAAGAAGAGCAGCTGGGCGCAGATGAGGTTGGCAACCGTGTCGTCGAGTGCGGACCCGAGGAAGATGATCCGCTCCTTCAAGAGCCGCGAGTACAGGTCGTAGGCCCGCTCGCCGCGGTTCGAGGATTCCACGACCGTGGGTACCAGGTAGTTGTTGAAGCGCAGGTGCTGGGTGGTGTCCACGGCTACTCCTCTGTCGTCTCGTCGGAACCGTCGACGTCGTCGCCGGTGTCGTTCTCTTCGTCGGTGTCGAGCAGCGTGCGGTCGATCTCGGCACCAGTCTCATCGACGTAGGTGGCCCGCTCAAGGACCCAGTCCGCAGCGGTCGACTTCGCTTTCTCGGCGCGCAGCGAGCCCATCCGACCGCTGCGGTCCAGCTCGTCCCTGAGCCGCTCGGGCGTGCTTCGGACCTCCTCGGCGATCCGCTGCACCTCGGCGTCGAGATCGTCGGCGGTCGGCTCGAGTCCCTCCTCGGCCGCGATCGCGCGCAGCGCGAGATCGATCTTGATCGCCCGCCTCGCGTCCAGGCGGACGAGCTCAACGAATTCATCGGGCGACTGCCCCGTCGCTCGGAAGTAGGACTCGAAGCCGAGGTTGGAGGCCTCGAGCCGGTGCTGGAAGTCCTCGATGCGGTCGCGCGTCTCCGCGTCGAGCAGCTGCTCGGGGATGTCGTCGTCGGCGACCTGGGAGGCGAGCTCGCTCATCGCAGCCTCGCGCATCGCCCCCCTCGCCTGGGCCACCTTCGCGGTGCGAATGCGATCGAGGTAGCTGGCCCGGAGCTCCTCGGAGGTGTCGAACTCGGAGTTCTCCGACACCCACTCGTCGGTCAGCTCGGGCAGCACCCGCTCCTTCACGTCCTTCAGCCCGATCGTGAAGGACATGGTCGCGCCGCCGGGCGCGGTCCCGGTGACCTCGAGAGTCTCGCCGCTGCGCATGCCGGGCAGCTGGTCGTCCGCCGTGTCGACGATGGATCCCTGCCCGACGAGGTACACGTAGTCGTCGATGGACACGACCTCGTCGCCCGACTCGTCACGACCCCGAAGGTCCATCGTGACGTAGTCGCCTGTCGCGATCGGCCGTGTCACGTCACGCAGCTCCGCGTCCGTCTCGCGCAGCCGGTCGACGAGCACGTCCACGTCGTCGTCGGTCACGGCCGGGGACGGGATCGTCACGCGCAGCGCGCCGTATCCGGTGATCCGTACGGTCGGGCGCACCTCGACGACGGCGTCGAACTCGACGGGTCCCGCCTCCTCGCCTGATGTGACGTTCAGCTCCGGCTGGGAGATCGGCTCGACCTCCGTTGCCGAGACCGCCCGTGCGTAGTAGTCGGGAAGCAGCTCGCGCAGCGCCTCGCCGCGCAGCGCGACCGGTCCCCCGATCCGCGCCTCGACGACGCGGCGCGGTGCCTTGCCCGGGCGGAACCCGGGGATCCTCACCTCCCGAGCGAGCGTCTTGGCAGTGCGGGCGACCGCAGCTTCGACCTCGTCCTCGTCGACTTCGACGGCGATGCGGATCTTGTTGTCTTCGAGGAGCTCTGATGTTGCGCGCATAGTGGGTCCCTCACTCTACCGGCGGGCAACGTGAGGAGAGTCCGCCCCGTCAGACCATGACGACCATCTCAGTGACGAACGAGGTGACGAGGGTCTCATCGCCGTCCCATGAGGTGGTGGCGATGCCGAGCGCGGCATCGGGACCGATCCTCCCGCATGCCCTGCGCACGAAGGTCTCCTCGTCCATGCGGATCTCGGCCGTGGGCGGACCGGAAATGACTTCGACGGACCGCGCCCGTCCCCGCCCTCCCTCGTCCGTGGACATCTCGAGCTGGATGACCCTGCCGAGCACCCCGGTGATGGCCAGTCGGAGGGTCGAGCCCGTCGCAGGGGCAACCCTGCGACCGAGCACGTAGGGCATCGAAGCCTCCATCCGGTCGAGCGTGATCCGCTCCCCGATACCGCCCCGATCGCCAGGTCGGCCGACTGCCCGCCGGACGTCCTGCTCGTGCACCCAGGAGTCGAAGATCCGCACCCCCATGAAGTCCACGTAGGGGACCATGCCGATCGGTGTCGGCCCGATCACCGACCAGGCCTCCGCATCGAGCGATCGAAGCACTGCGAGCCGACGGCTCGTCAGGACCTCGAGCTCGTCCACGACCTCGCGCGGCGCGCGGCTCCGGCGTTCGACGATGAACCGTTCGTTGAGGGCGCCAAGTTCATTTCGGACGTGGTCCGGATCGTCGCCTCCCTGGTCCGGCGCCGAGGCCCCCTCGAGGGTCAGCTCTGTCCCGATCACATGGCTGAACTGGTCGAGAACGCTCCAGCCGGGGCACTCGGTCGGCAGCGTGAATGCCTCGTCCGGAAGGCTCCTGCCCAAGGTGACCAGCGACCCCCAGACCTCGGCGAGTCCCTCGACGGCGATCTCGACGTGCGTGTGCTCCATGCGCCAAAACTAGGTCCGGGGGATGGATCCCGCCCATTGAGCGACATCGTGGCTAGTTTTTCGGGCGCGACGCGATCGCGAACGGACCTGGGGGGGAACCATGGCTTCATATGAGGGCTACTGCGTGAAGTGCCGGGAGAAGCGCGAGTTCGAGGGAGCAGTTGTCGAGCTCAAGAACGGCAGGAACGCCGCGCAGGGACCGTGCCCGGTCTGCGGCACGAAGATCAACCGCATCCTCGGCAAGTCGTAACCCGAGTCGGCATCGGCCGACGGACGGTGATTCGAGGCAAGCGAGGCCCCGGCTGGCCGGTACGCTCCTTGGGCCGGTCCGGCCACGGGGAGTGGCGCAGCTTGGCAGCGCGCCTGCTTTGGGAGCAGGAGGTCGCGGGTTCAAGTCCCGCCTCCCCGACGTAGCGGGGCCCCGGTCGCCGGGGTCCCGCATCTTGTTACGGTCTCAGCATGCACGTGACCGGCCTGCTGCAGACTGCCGCATGGGAACGCGGCGAGCTGCCCCCCGTGGAGCTCGTGCGTCCCGGCCTCTGGTCGATCCCGGTCCCGCTGCCGAACAACCCGCTTCGCTACGTGCTCGTCTACGTCCTCGAGCTTGACGACGGTGTCGCGATCGTCGACGCCGGATGGGACACGCCGGATGCCTGGGCCGCTCTGAACGCCGGGCTCGCAGCCGCAGGTGGGTCGGTGG
Source organism: uncultured Acidimicrobiaceae bacterium (assembly GCA_963841965.1). Classification (GTDB taxonomy): domain Bacteria; phylum Actinomycetota; class Acidimicrobiia; order Acidimicrobiales; family RAAP-2; genus Palsa-459. Next base: position 496,005 of record CAWJES010000001.1, read on the forward strand.
CAGACGTCCGATCGGTTGTCGTCACCCACATCCACCCGGACCACTACGGCCTGGCTGGGAGGGTTCGGGAGGCGTCGGGCGCGTGGATCGGCCTGCATCCAGCGGATGCTGCGCTGCTCGAGGGCCGGTACGTCTCGACCGACCGCACGATCGCGTACATGAAGGACCTCCTCGAGGTCTCCGGGGCACCAGCGGATGCGATCAGTGACCTCGCGAACGCCTCGATGCAGATCCGCGACTTCGTGCGCATGGCGCAGCCGGACCGTCTCGTTGAAGACGGCGACGACCTCGGCCTGGCGGGGTGGGACCTCAAGGCCATCTGGACGCCTGGCCACTCCCCCGGGCACCTGTGCCTCTACAGCGCCGAGCAGCGGCTCCTCCTCTCCGGTGATCACGTCCTGCCGCGCATCAGCCCGAATATTTCGTACTACACGCCGGATATCCCCAATCCGCTCGCCGACTACCTCGACTCGCTCGGGAAGGTGGAGCACCTCGAGTGCGACGAGGTCCTCCCCGGGCATGAGTACCGGTTCGCAGGGCTCTCGGACCGCGTCGGCCAGCTGCGTGACCATCACCATGCCCGACTCGAGGAGATCCGCTCCGCCCTCGAGGGCACGGACGGGCTGTCCTGCTGGGATCTCACGCTCCGGCTCACGTGGTCGAGGTCGTTCGATACGTTTTCGACCTTTATGCAAAGGGCGGCCTCCGGCGAGACCCTCGCGCACCTCGTGCTCCTCGAGGGCGAGGGAACCATCACGAGGACGCCGGGGCGGCCCGCCATCTTCCGGCTTGCCGAGCACTCCCCTACGACCTAGCTGAGCACCCTGCGCTTGAAGTTCCGAAGGCCGAGCGCCGAGAAGCCGGCGCAGAACGCGACCAGCACCGGGTAGATGATGTAGAGGTGCATATGCGGCACCGTCGTGAACGCGGCGCGCATGCCCTCGTTGACGTAGATCAGGGGGTTGATGAGGACGATCACCTGCAGCCAGTGGAACCGGCCGACCTCGACGGGCGCGAGTCGCGTCCATTGGTAGTAGGTCCCCCCGAGGAACGTGATCGGCAGGACCACGAAGCCGAACATGAGCCCGATGTTCCGCGGTTCGAAGCTCGTGCCGAGCACGAGGCCGAGCGATGACATTGCGACGCAGCTGAGGGGGACGACGGTGAGGATCACGAGCCAGTGGAAGCTGAGGTCGGCGTGGACCCCCGATGCGTGGACCACCGAAGCGATTGGGAGCACGAGGCAGGCCGAGATCAGGCCCTGGATCGACCCGGAGAGCACCTTTTCGAACGCGACCAGCCAGATCGGGCAGGGTGCCTGCACCCGGTCCTCGATCTCCCTCGTGAACCCGAACTCCTGCGACATCTGCAGTGCGACCGACTGCACCCCCTGGAACATGATCGAGATCCCGACCACGCCGGCGACCAGCACGGTGTCGAAGTCGATCTCAGCCGCCCGGCCGCCGGCTCCGCCGACGGACTGGCCGATCTTCGGGAAGACGTAGAGGAAGACGAAGCAGAGCAGGAAAGGCTGGATGACGGTCCGCAGCGCGAACGAGCCAAGGTTCTTGCGGAGCACCACGACGTCGCGCAGCAGGAGGGCGCCCAGAGCGGTCGTACTCGTCTGCAGGGCTGACCGTGTCGGGCCATGGACGATCTCTCGGTTTGGTGCCGTGCCCGCTGGAGCCTGCTGCATCAGTCCCTCAGCTCCTTGCCGGTGAGGCTGATGAAGACCGTCTCGAGGGACGGCTCGGCGACGGAGAGATCGGCGACTTCGAAGCCTGCCTCCTCCGCCGTGGAGATGACCCGCGCGAGGAGGCGGTCCCCGCCACGCATGTGCAGCTCAAGCCCTTCCTCGGTCGAGCGCGTCTTCGTCACGCCGTCGACCCCCGCCTCGAGGACGTGGGCGAGGCGCTCCTGGTCGCCGGTGGCCTTGACCGTCACGATCGTGTCCGCACCGACCCCGCGCTTGAGCCCATCAGGCGTGTCCAGCGCGAGGATCTTCCCGTGGTCCATGATCGCGACCCGGTCGCAGAGCTGGTCGGCTTCCTCCATGTAGTGCGTCGTCAGCATGATCGTCTGGCCGTCGTCGTTGAGCTGGCGCAAGATGTCCCACAGGGCGAGCCTGCTCTGCGGATCCAGGCCGGCCGTCGGCTCATCCATGAAGAGCACCGCCGGGCGGTGGAAGATCGATCGGGCCACCATGAGGCGCTGGGCCATGCCGCCGGACAGCGCGTAGACGGACGCCTTTGCCCACTTGGAGAGCTGGAACTGCTCGAGCAGCCTGTCCGCCTCGGCCCGAGACTGCGCCGCGCCCATGCCGAAGAGCCGTCCGTGGAAGTAGAGGTTCTCCCAGACGTTGAGCTGGCGATCCAGGGAGTTGGTCTGGGAGACGACGCCGATGACCTGCTTGGCGAGTGCGGGGTGGGCCACGACGTCGATGCCGGCGACGTGGGCCCGCCCCGACGTTGGGATCACCCTCGTCGTGAGCATGCCGGCGGTGGTCGTCTTGCCCGCGCCATTCGGGCCGAGCAACCCGAAGATCTCCCCCTCACCGACCGTGAGGTTGAGCTCGTCGACAGCCCGAAAGTCCGCACCGGCATAGACCTTCGTCAGCGCCTCGGTCCGGATGATGGCGGTGCTCGTGTCGTTGGACGCCGACTTCTGCAGGGACGATGCGGTGCTCATGGGCCTGCGACGACGATACCCGGCTCGACGGCCGTTGCTCCGTGGCGGCCGGCGTCGGAACCGTGGGTAGTGCCCCCGGCAGGAGTCGAACCCGCAACCTGATGGGTAGAAACCATCTGCTCTATCCAGTTGAGCTACAGGGGCTCTGCAGAATCGTACTGCGGGCCCCATCGCCGCCAGCGGTTCGGCGTTCTGTGGCAGACTCAAAACTCCTGGTGGGCGTAGCTCAGGCGGTTAGAGCGCCAGGTTGTGGCCCTGGAGGCCGGGGGTTCAAGTCCCCTCGCTCACCCCACTGCACGCGTGCGCGTGCGCCGAGACGGGAGGACCGGTGGCCGTGACGATCGAGACGATCGCCGTGGTCACCGGGGCCTCGTCCGGCATCGGAGCGGCGACCGCCCGAGCGCTCGCAGCGCAGGGCGCCACGGTGATCGCGGTCGCACGGCGGGCGGACCGGCTCGCCGACGTCGTCGGCGAGTGCCGGGAGAACGCACCGGGGTCCGACTACATCGCCTGCGACTTGCGCGACGAGGCAGCGGCGACCGCGCTGTGCGATGAGATCTGGGAGCGATTCGGCGCGATCGACGTCCTCGTCAACAACGCCGGGGTCCCGATGCGCCGGCAGGTCACGGCGCTCACCATGGCCGAGGTCGACGAGGTGCTGCACCTGAACTACCGGATCCCCGTCGCCATGACGCTCGCGGTGCTGCAGCGGATGGTCCGGCGGGCCCGTGGCACCATCGTCAACGTGTCGAGCCTCGGCGGTCGCCTCGGAGTCTCGGGCGAAGCGGCGTACTGCGCCTCGAAGTTCGCATTGTGCGGGTTCACCGAGGCCGCGTCCATGGACCTCGCGGGCACCGGCGTCGAGCTGCGGCTCATCCTCCCTGGGCCGATCGACACCGAGGTGTGGGACCAGCCGGGACAGGATCCCGCCGCATATGACGGCGAGCTCTTCGCACCCGCCATCGTGGCCGATGCCATCGTGGCGTCGCTCAGCTCACCGCAGATCGAGCACTACGTCCCTGACCTCAAGTTCATCGCAGAGATGAAGACGACTGACTTCCAGGGCTTCCGAGCCGGGATGCTCGCTGCGGTCCGGGGCGACGACGAGATGACGATCCCCGGCGACGCCTGGTGAGGGCGCTCGTCTACGGGATCCCCCGTGCGATTCCTGCCGCCGCGCCGGCGTCCCTTGACGACCCGGCCGTCGCGACGATCCTGGCGCAGCCGTTCGGGCTTCATGACCTCGACCAGCCCGTGGTTGGCAGCGACGAAGGAGTGGTCATCGCCCCGAGGCTCGTCGGGATATGCGGGTCCGATGCCCGCCTCATGCTCGGAGACCTCAGCGAGGGCGACATGGACAATCCGATGGCCTCGTTCTCGCAGCTGCCGTTCGTTCCTGGCCACGAGGTGGTCGCCGACGTCGTCGAAGCCGGACCGTCCTCGGGGTTCGAGCCCGGCGAGCGCGTCGTCCTGAATCCCTGGATGTCCTGCGCGCCACGGGGACTTGTCCCGTGCGCGTCTTGCCGTCAGGGAAACCTTGCGCAATGCGAGCGGTTCCTCGATGCCGGCATTGGTCCGGGGCTGCATATCGGTGTCACCGCTGGCGCGCCCGGGGCGTTTGCCGAGCGACTGGCTGTCCACGGGAGCCAGCTCCACAGGGTTGCTCCCGGCGTCGGCGACGCAGCCGCCGTCCTGGCGGACCCATTCAGCGTGTCGCTGCACGCGATCATGAGGAGGCCTCCGCCGCCTGACGGTCGAGCACTGGTCATCGGGCAGGGTGCACTTGGGACGACGGCAGTCGCCGTCCTGAGACGCTGGCACCCGAACGTCGCCGTCGGCGTCGTCACGCGGTTCGATCATCAGGCTGCTGCTGCAGCACGGCTTGGGGGGGACCTCGTCGTGGCGCACGAGCCGAGGGCGCAGACGCTCGAGTCGCTGGCCTCGTGGTCCCAAGCCGACCTGCACCCCTCGCTCGTCGGCCTTCCCATGTCGTATCCGGGCGGGGTCGACGTCGTCTACGACACCGTCGGCTCGGCCGAGACGCTCGAGCTCGCCGTTCGGATCGTGAAGGTCCGCGGCGACATCGTGCTGTTGGGCGTCGCGACCCCTCGACGCTTCGAATGGACCCCCATCTACTTCAAGGAGCTCACGGTCACCGGCTCCTCGGGCTTCGGGGTTGAGTCGATCGATGGCCACCGAGCGCACGCCATCGACCACTATCTCGCGACCTGCGAGCAGGGGCTCGACCTGTCGTGGCTCGTGACCCACGTCGCGCCGCTCGAGCGCTGGCTTGAGCTCTGCGTGTCGCTTGCGGAGCCAGCACGATCGGGCGTCATCAAGGCTGCATTCACCCCGAACGGCTAGGTGGACCCCCGGCCCTCCATGAGCGACTGCAGCGCCGCGCGCGCGCCTGCGGTCGCGTCGTCGTAGACGACCGTCCCCTTGTCGAGCACGATTGCCCGCGGGCACAGCGGTGCGACGCGGTCCAGCCGCGTCTCGATGACGACCAACGCGGCGCCGCTCGTGCGGAACTGGTCGAGCGCGCCATAGACGTCATCGGCTGCCGCGGGAGAGAGCCCGAGTGCAGGCTCGTCGGCGATCAACAGCTTCGGCTCCGCAGCCAGCGCTCCGGTGACGGCAACAAGGCGCTGTTGACCGCCTGAGAGCTGCCCGGACTTCACATTGCGACGATCCCTGAGTGGTCCGAGAGCGTCGATCGCGCTCTCCAGGCGACGCGCCCGCTCCGATGCGGTCCCGCCACCGACACGCAGCACCAGGTTCTCCTCGATGCTCAGTCCCGCGAAAAGTCCCACGCCTTCGGGCAAGTGCAGCACGCCGGCACGAGCGAGCGTGTGCGGCGCGATCCGGGATGCGTCGCGACCGAGCACCTCGAGTCGGCCCGCTGTGATGTGCACGAGGCCGCTCGCCACGCGCGCGAGCGTCGACTTCCCGGCCCCGTTCCTCCCGAGGATCGTGACCGAATCGCGATCACCGACCTCGAGCGTCGCGCCATTGAGGGCCTTGTAGGGGCCGTAGCCGGCGAAGACGTCCTTGAACACGAGCGCGCTCACGTCGGGCTCCCGAGCCACGACGCAACGACCTGAGGATCCCGGATCACCTCTGCGAACGGCCCCTGCGCGATGACCTTGCCTGCATCCATGGCGACGACGCGCTGGGCGACCGCTTCGACAGTCGGCAGGTCGTGCTCGACGATGAGCACCGCGAGCCCGCTCTCCTCCCGCACGCGACCGAGGACACTTGCAAGGTGTGCGGCCTCATCGGAGTCGAGTCCCGAGGACGGTTCGTCAGACAGCAGCAGCTTGGGATGTCCGATGAGCGCTCTGGCAAGCTCGACCGCTCGGCGCTCGCCCAGGCTGAGTGCAGTTGCGGGCTCGTCCGCGCGCTCACGCAGCCCGCAGAGATCGAGCACCTCGTCGCATCGGATCCGCTCCGCAGGGAAGGTGTCCCCGGCGCCCCGGAGGTCGCGGATCGGCCCCTGCCGCCCGTCGTGGGCCTGCAGAGCGACGAGGAGATGATCCAGCACGGTGAGGCCTCCGAACAGCTCGACCAACTGGAAGGTCCGCGCGATCCCCCGCCGTGCACGTGCATCCATGCGGGGCGGCAAGGGCGACCCCTCGAAGGAGATCGAGCCGGCGCTCAGGGGCAGCTCGCCGGCGATCATCCTGAAGAGCGTGGTCTTGCCGGCACCGTTGGCCCCGATGAGACCCACGGCCTCCCCGTGCTCGATCGTGAGTGACACATCGTCGACGACGTCGTGACCACCGAACCGCTTCGAAACGCCGTGCACCTCGAGCAGCGCCGTCACGAGAGGCTCTTCGAGCTGAGGGGCGCCGCCAGCGGGGCGCCCACTCGATGTTCCTTGAAGATTGCCCCCATCGCCTGACGCTTCAGGTACTCGACAATCCCCTCGGGATGCGATGCATAGGTAAACGCCCCAAGCGAGAGCAGGAGCACGGTGAGCGAGGCTCCGCCCGCGCTCGTCCCCCCGACCCGCGACGGCAGGTACGTCAGGGCCTGGGTGATCAAGGCGAACGCCATGCCGGCCCCGATCGCGCCTTCAACGGTGGTGGCCCCGACGGTGACGACGATGACAAGGAAGGTTGGGCCGAAGAACCAGTTGTAGTCCGTGGGTGTCGCCTGGCCGAGGCTCATGGCGAAGAATGCACCCCCGAGACCAGCGATCGCCGCGGACAGCGCGAAGACGAGCATCGTCATTCGCCGCACCGGCACGCCAGCGCTCGCGGACCCGATCGGACTCGCGTGCACCGCCGCCAACGCCCGCCCGGTCGTGCCGCGCAGCAGCAGCTGGACCATTCCACCCACGCCGAGCAGCACGAACACGAGGAGCAGGAAGAAGGGCTTCGAGTCGGCCCCCGCGAAATTGATCCCCGACACAGTCGGGCGCGGAACCGGCAGACCTGACGGTCCACCTCCGATCCAAGACGTCGGGAAGAGCAGGTTGTCGGCCAACAGCGCCAGGCACAGGGTGAGGAGGGCGATCGGCAGGCCGCGCAGCCGAAGTGCAGGGAGCGACGCGAGCCACCCACCGAGTCCAGCGATAGCCGCGCCGGCCAGTGCCGCAAGCAGGACCGGGGTGTGCTGGTTGTACGTGAGCTGTGCGACGGTGCATGCACCGATCCCGGCGAAGGCCGCCTGTGCGAGAGAGAGCTGGCCAGCGAGTCCCGTGAGCAGCGTGATCGACAGGAAGATGATCGAGTAGGAGGCGCCGAGCGTCAGCGATGACATCCACAGCGACGGGACCGTCGCCAGGATCAGCGCGAGGATCAGGGCGAAGAGAGGCCAGCGCCATCTGCGGATCGTCCGATTCAGCTGCGGGGGCCGGAGCGAGAGCGCCGGCGCGGGTGGGGGCGGCTCAATGGCCGCCATCGGATCGACGGCGTCGTCGAGGTGCCGGAACGCGGGGTGCACAATGAGCACCACGAGCAGGATGAAGAACGGGAGGCTCGGAACGAGTGCCTGGTACCAGACGGTGTCGGTGGGGATGTAGCCCGACTCCACCCCCTGGATGACGCCAAGCAGAATCCCGGCAGCAACCGCCCACGGGATGCTCTTCAGTCCAGCGATCGCTGCGGCTGCGATCGCTGCGACAAGAAGCACGCCGTAGGCGTTCGGATCGAGCGTGATCGAAGACGCCGCGTAGAGCACACCCGCGAGTGCCGCAAGACTCGTCGAGATCATCCACGCGGCACGAAGGACCCACTTCGAATTGACCCCGGCAAGCTCAAGCAGCTTTGGGCTTTCCACTGCTGCTCGGATGGGCAATCCGAAACGACGGGTGCGCAACATGATCGAGAGGCCGACGAGAACGGCGATCGTCGCCACGATCGTGCAGAGCTCGGGACCGTTGACGGTCACCGAGCCGATCGTCCAGATCGGTCCCTGCACGAACAGGGGTGCCGGGGGCGCGTAGACCACGACCTGTCCGAGAAACATCGACACGACCGTGGGAAGCACCACCATCACCCCGAGGGACGTCACGATCTTGGCCGTCAGGTTCCCTGTCGGGATCCTCGAAAACAAACCGATATCGAGCAGCGCCCCGAAGATGGGCGCGACGACAAAAACGACGACGAGCGCAGCCCACGTCCGCTGCATGCCGTGCCAGTAGAGCTCCGAGTAGATCACTCCGGCGGCGTATGCCTCCGCCGCGAAGCCGAAGTTGAAGACGCCGGTTGCCCGGTACGTGAGCACGAGCCCGACGGCAACCAGGGCATAGGTGCACCCAAACGGGATGTTGGGCAGCGCGTAGCTGAAGAACTCCCCCACGGGATCCTGGTCAGGCCCCCGGTGTGCCCGCGGGCGCGGCGACTGGGGCGTTCAGGTTTGCCTTCTTTCCGAGGGGGAAGCACACCCATGGGTCGCTCCCCTTGTTGAACGCCGGGACGAACGACGCTGACGATGTCGACGTCCCGCTCGTCTCGACGAACGAGACGCACGATGGGGAGGTCACCTTGCTGTGCGCGATCGTCCAGTTGATCGGGCCGACGATGCCACCGGCCGTGTCGGACTTGATCTTGTTGATCGCCGCGACGACAGACGCCTGCGTCGGATGCTTGCCGGCGGCGCGCAGTCCCTCCACGAACGTGTTCGCCCCTTCCCATCCTTGGAGAGCGACATCGGAGAACTCGTTGCTCGAGTATCCGTACTTGGCCATCGACTGGAAGTACAGCGACATGCCCGGGAAGACGGCGGGGTATGCAGCCGCGAGCTCGTATGGCACGTGCTGGAGCATGAAGTAGGTGTTCTTCATGTATTGGGCGTCGTTCTTCAGAATGTTGCGGTCATACCCGTCGAGCCACATCTGGGCCGCGGGCGTGTACCCATCGAGTTGCATCGTCTTGGAGAGCAGCACGCTGCTGTCGACGTCCATGCAGGTGATCACCATGTCGGCGTTCGCGGACTTGATCTTCGTGACGTCGGTGCTGAACGTCTGGTTGAAGATCGGCTCGTCGAGGTTCGAGTACACGACCTTGATGCCGTACGTCCTGAGGCCGGTTACTGCGCCCTTGCATTCGTCCTGCGACGATGGATAGTCGAGCGCGACCACCGCGACCCTTGTTGATTTCGTCTTGTGCGCCACATAGGCGAAGTCAGGCACGGACGAGTCGAAATCGACTTCAGAGCCACCGTCCGCAAAGAGGTTCTTCGGGCCCGCCCAGACGTTCTGCGTGGCGTAGCCGAACACCGGAACGCTGGTCTTCCCCAGATACGTCGACGCGGAGAAGAAGGCTGTCGAAATCCCGACGATCGCGAAGACGTGGTCAGCCGTGACCAGGGTCCTCGCATCGGTGATGTCCGTAGAGGGGTCGCTCGCGTCATCGAGGGCGTTCGTCAGGACGATCTTGCGCCCGTTCACGCCCCCGAGGTCCTTGGATACGTAATCGAAGTAAGCATTCACGCCAGCCAGATATGGAGCGAAATCGGCAGCAACAGAGCCCGACTGGGTGACGATCGCACCAATGTTGACTTGGGTTGCCGTGAGCCCGGGAACACTCGACGAGCCAGACGCAACCTCGGGGACGGCGACAGCAGCGACCATCAGTGCAAGTCCGAGGGTGCCAACCGTCAGCAGCCTTCCTGAACTGCGCATTCTCGCCCCTTTCGTCAAGACGGACGTTACCAGCCGACTCTTAGAAACCAGCGTCGCGCCTGCCTCTACAGTCGCGGCATGGACGGGCGTGTCGTGATCACCCAGCCTCTCGTCGAAGGTTCGGCGACCATCCTCACCGACGCGGGACTGCGACTAGAACTCCTCTCTAGCTCCGGGCCACCCGCAACGGATCAGCTCCATCGCGCGGTCGTCGGAGCCGATGCGCTCATCTGCCTGCTCAATGACCGAATCGACGCAGCAACGCTCGAGGCCGGCTCGCCGAGTCTGCGCGTCGTCGCGAATGTGGCAGTCGGACTCGACAACATCGAGGTGGGAGCAGCGGCCGCCAGGGGAATCGCAGTGACGCACACCCCGGGCGTTCTCGATGCCGCAACTGCGGATCTGGCGATGGCGCTTCTCCTCACTGTCTCACGCAGGGTCGTCGAAGACGTGGGCATCCTGCGTTCGGGGGGATGGACTCGATTCTCGGCAACCGAGGACCTCGGGCGTGACCTCGAGGGCAAGACCATCGGCATCGTTGGATTTGGTCGCATTGGCCGCAAGGTCGCCCTCCGGGCGGAGGCCTTCGAGATGGATGTCATCCACCACGCCCGGCATGACACGGGTCTCCCTGGGTACGTGCCGAATCTTGACGAATTGTTACGGCGAAGCGACGTCCTCAGCCTTCACACGCCACTAACCCCCGAGACGGAGTCGCTGCTCGATGCCCGGCGGATCGCTCTGCTTCCGCGTGGCGCGATCGTGATCAACACGGCAAGGGGTGCTGTCGTTGATGAGGATGCCCTGGCTGACGCGCTCGAGTCCGGCCATCTCTGGGGAGCCGGCCTGGACGTCTTCGTCAATGAGCCGACATTGGGCGACCGCCTTCGCCACGCCCCAAACGTCGTGATTACACCCCACATCGGGAGCGCCACGATCGAGACCCGCTCGCGGATGTGCCGGATGGCGTGCGAGGCGGTCTTCGCGGTCCTCTCCGGCGGCACCTACCCGTACTTCGCAGTCGATCCCGCGCAGAGTCCGTAAACCCAGCACTAATCTTCGCGATATGCGCCACCGGGCGCTGCAGGAGGTGGGGTCATGGTGATCGTTCGGGATGCCTTGTACATCGATGGCGAATGGGTGACTCCAGCGGGATCCGAGACACTTTCGGTGATCGACTCGACCACCGAGGAGGTGTTCGCGACCGTCCCCGCGGGAGACGCGGCGGACGTTGATCGCGCGGTGCGGGCCGCCTCCCGGGCGTTCGCACCGTGGGCAGCAACTCCCGCCAAGGACCGAGGTGAGTTCCTCCAGAAGATCTTCGAAGGGTTGCAGGCTCGCTCGAGCGAGCTCGCCGATGTCATCAGCCACGAGGTGGGGATGCCGCGCAGTCTCTCTGAGTTGATTCAGGTTGGACTGCCAGCAGGCGAATTTGCGGACAACGCGGCACGCGCTGCCTCCTTTGTGTGGGAAGAGGAGATTGGCAACTCGCTCGTTGTCAAGGAGCCGGTCGGTGTCGTCGGGGCGATCACTCCTTGGAACTATCCGCTGTATCAGATCGCCAACAAAGTTGCTCCTGCATTGGCCGCAGGTTGCACCGTCGTACTCAAGCCGAGTGAGGTCGCGCCGATCAACGCGTTCATTTTTGCTGAGGTCATTCACGATGCAGGACTCCCGAACGGGGTGTTCAATCTCGTGACGGGCCTCGGCCCAGTTGCCGGAGAAGCGATCGCGAGCCATCCCCTGGTCGACAAAGTCTCATTCACGGGCTCGACGCGGGCAGGGAAGCGTGTCATGGAAATATGTGCGCAGTCCGTCAAGCGGGTCTCGCTCGAGCTCGGAGGGAAGTCGGCGAACATCCTCCTTGAGGACGCTGACTTCGCAGTCGCGGTTCCAGCAGGACTCTTTGGCTGCTACCTCAATTCCGGTCAAACGTGCTCGGCGCTCACTCGAATGCTCGTCCCACGTTCAAGGATGGCCGAGGTTGAGCAGCTGGCCGCTGCCGCCGTCGCCGGATTCCAGCCTGGCGACCCCTTCAAGGAGACAACGGGCATCGGCCCGTTGGTTTCCGGCGTCCAGCGAGACCGGGTTCGCGACTACATCAAGAAGGGAATCGAAGAGGGGGCGACGCTGGTCACGGGTGGACCTGAAGCCCCTGACGGACTTGAGGCGGGCTTTTTCGTACAGCCAACCGTGTTTTCAAACGTCTCTCCGGACATGACCATCGCTCGAGAGGAAATCTTCGGGCCGGTCCTGTCGATCATTCCGTTCGACACTGAGGAGGAGGCGATTGAGATCGCCAACGACTCGGACTACGGCCTCGCAGGAAGTGTCTGGGCCGGCACGAAGGAGCACGCAATCGAAGTCGCCCAGAAGCTACGGACCGGCCAGGTGGACGTAAATGGGGGCCACTTCAACCCCTTCGCTCCGTTCGGTGGGTACAAGCAGTCCGGATTCGGTCGCGAGCGCGGCGCCTTCGGCTTTGAGGACTACCTCGAGGTGAAGTCCATCCAGCGCTGATGCGCCGAGGCGCGGAGAGATAGGATCTCTCCGCGCCTCTAGCTCAACGGCAGAGCAACGGACTCTTAATCCGCAGGTTTCGGGTTCGAATCCCGAGGGGCGCACGAGGCTTCTGAGTTGCCATTTGGTCGCGGGTCATTGGCTTCGACGATGCGTGAAGCGCAGTCGCTGGTGCAGCGGGTGATTCGACTGCGATCGGACGTGCCTCTGTTGGTCTGGCAGTGCCGGGTTCAGCTCCACGTGCGTTCAAGAGCGCGCCTGCTTGCTCGCCAGGATCAGATAATGACGTCCACAGTCGGGATGCCGAGGTCCTTCAGAGGCACGCTGTTGCTGTGTGTGTGTGTGTGTGCCATTTGTGTGTGTGATCCTGATGGCTCGCTCGGTGGTGTCGGCAGCCCAAAGAGCAAGAGGCCTGTGAAATGATGATCTTGTGGCGAGCTGGACGACGGAGGAGGCTGTCTTCAGCTGCTTATGAGC
>CAWJES010000002.1:0-27078 GCA_963841965.1 uncultured Acidimicrobiaceae bacterium
TACTTATGTATTGCTCACAAATCTCAATCGCCTTATCTCCGCAGCACTCATGACTCGCGATGACGTCACTGCCTCATCTCTGACCTTGGCAGCTCGCCTCGAGGGCTCTCCGTTCGACGCGGCACGAATCTCCCTCTTCGAAGGTCTGGCTTCATACCTTCTCGACGTTGCTCCTTTGACGATGCCCGCACTTGAAACCGACAAGGCTCGGCGGGCACTCCTCCCCTTCTATGAGGCGTACTTCTCAAACTTCATCGAAGGCACCGAGTTCACGCTCGACGAGGCAGCTGACATCTGCTTCGAGCGTCACGTGCCTCCGTCGCGACCAGCGGACGCGCATGACATTCTGGGTACCTTCGAGATCGTCTCAGACACTGCTGAGATGATGAGAACCCCCGAAGATCCAGATGAGCTCGAAGCACTCCTGCGCTCGAGGCATGCGATTCTGATGACGAGCCGACCGGAGAATCGACCTGGTGCGTTCAAGACCGTCGCGAACCGCGCCGGTTCGACACTGTTCGTGCAACCGGATCTCGTGTCGGGCACCCTTCGTCGAGGCTTCGACCTCGGGCGCGAACTGACGAGCCCCTTCGCGAGGGCCGCATACCTGATGTTCCTCGTTGCTGAGGTCCATCCCTTCAGCGACGGGAACGGCCGGATCGCTCGGGTCATGATGAACGCGGAGTTGGAGGCAGCCGGAGAGATCCGGATCATCATTCCAACTGTCTATCGGAGCAACTATCTCTCCGCGCTGAGTGCTGTCTCGCATGGTGGCTACTTCCAGGCATTCGACGCAATGCTCACGTTCGCCTGGCGGTGGACTGCTCGTGTCGACTTCACTGACCGGCGCAGCGCTGAGCACGACCTGACAGTGACGAACGCACTGCGTTCGAGTGTCGAAGCCGACGCAGTTGGAGTTCGGCTCGTCATGCCCGGATGAGACGTCCGACGCCATCGGGATCAACCTGCCTCGGGCCCGACTGGCTCGATCTGATCCCATCTTGATCCCATCTTGATCCCATCTTTCGAGATCTCAGAATTCGAGAGCAACGCAGAACCCAAGTTTTCCAAGGGTTTTGTCGACTCTCCGAGGCGGCAACACCCCATCACCCGGATTAGGAAACCGACGCTCTATCCCCTGAGCTACGGGAGCCCGACTGGCGCGCACGCCCGGGGGCGTGCACCAGCACGCAACATTACGCGGTGCCGGTTGAAGCGACTTCAGGGTGTGCGCAGAAGTTGCTTCATGCGTTGCGAACCGGTCCGCTCCCGACAATCCTCGCGAGCACGGACCGCGACACGAGGCGAAGCGGGTGCCATGTGTTGACAAGGCGAAACCCCGGCAATACCGTTCGGACGTGGGGGCTCATCGATTGGCGTGTGCGTGGTCGCCTGTTTGATGAGGCGGCGTCCCTTCCTCGCAGCGGTGCTGGTGCCGAGCCTCCTCGCACTCGTGTTGTGCGGGACCGCGTCGCCGCTTTCAGCTGCGGGGCTCGTGCCACCCACCAATCCGAAGGCGAACATTCCCCCGGCTCCGAACTACCTGCAGTCCGGAGCGTGCGCTCCGATCACCGGCGGCTGGAGTTGCCCGAACCCCTGTGTCACCTCGCAGATCGTGTTCCCCCCCTACAGCAACACGGCTGCCTGCTCGGCGTACGTGCTGCTGGCGATCAATGCGGCGAGGAAGGCAGAGAAGGTCCGGGCGATGGTGCTCCCCACGAACTGGATCCACCTCACCGCATCCCAGCAGCTCTTCGTCATCGCCGATCTCGAACGCGTCGACAGGGGGCTCCCGCCATACCTCGGGCTGAACCGGTACCTCACCGCTGAGGCCCAGAAGGCTGCGACCACCTCCAGCGACCCGACGACCGCCCCTGGGTTCGCGGTGGGCAATGACCCCCAGCACTACGTGGGCTTCGGGAGCACGTGGGCGTCCGCGTACACGACGCTGGGCGCCGACTACTTCTGGATGTACTCGGATGGGTGGGGCGGCAGCGCGAGCGCGACAGCAAACTACGGATGCACCTCGGCGAAGTCCACCGCCTGCTGGGACCACCGGGACGAGCTCCTCGGCTACGACCCGGGGTACAACCCGGGCGTCGGCCTCGGGTGCCGCACCTGCGAGATGGGAACCGGCTTCGCGATCGTCAGCGGCAGGAGCTCGCTGACGGACCTCGTGGAGCTGCCGAAGGGGGCGCCGCCTGCGATGACGTTCACGTGGGCGAAGAACGTGGCGCCGTACCTGCCGAAGTGAACCGTTGCGTGTGGTACCCGGCGCCTCGCGGGACCGGGCAGAGGACTCAGCCCTTCTGGAGCATGCCCGCCGCTGACGTGGGCAGGAAACGCGCGATCAGCCGGCCTTCTCGGACGACCGTGGCCCTGTAGTCGTCCCAGTCCGGATGCTCACCGGCACCCTGCCGGTAGTACTCGACGAGCTGCTCGCAGACGTCGTCCCCCGGCTCTGTCGTGACGTCGGTCAGCGTGACGGTCCCGTCGAGCACGACGAAGTTCCAGAAGTCGTCGCCCGGGACGTAAAGCACGGCGCGGGGGTCGCGGCGCAGGTTCCTCGTCTTCGCCCGGTCCGTGGTCACCGAGATCGCGAACTCGTCGCCTTGTGCGACGAAGATGATGTTCGAGAGTTGGGGCCTCCCGTCCTTGCGGATGGTCCCCAGCACGCCCTTGCGGTGGGACCGTGCGAATTCGACTGCTGATTTGAGCTCCATGCGCGAAGGCTAGGGGCGCGTTGAGCCGCTACCGGCGCCGGCGCGCGTGGGCGGGGCGACGCCGACGCGAGACCACGAGCAGCGCCATGCCGGTCAGCAGGACCCCGAGGATGGCCTCGATCGTGGCCAGGGTCGGCCCGCCCGTGAATGCGAGGCCGCCGCCGCCGGGCTGCCCGCCGCCACCCGATCCGGTCCCAGTGCCGCCGGATGCCGTTCGGACCGGCGTCTGCGTCGATGCGGGAGGCGAGACGACAGGCTTCCCGCCTGCGCCGGTGCCCCTCGAGACGGCAGTATTCACGACCTTGCCAGCCTTCTCGTCGGCGGTGGTGATCGTGTACGAGCCCGTGCAGACGAGCCGGTGACCTGGCAGGAGCGTGGCGGGCTGCCCGGGCGTGCAGTGCATGGCCGGGAGCAGCGGATCTTCGATGACCACCTTGTACGCCGGCGCGTCACCGACGTTCGTGGCGACGAGCTGGTAGTTGATCTGGTCCCCGGCGTCGGTGTAGCCGTCGTGGTTGACGTCGACGATCGACGTCACCTTCTTCGTGAAGGTGAGCTTCGGCTGGGTGACCCGAGTTCGGGTCCGAGGCACTGTTGTTCGGCGGATTCTGGTCCGGCGTCGAGGATGTCACGGTCGCCACATTGGTCACGGACGGATACGCCGCCTGGCCGACGAGCACGGTCACAGCGACTTTCTCGACCGCCCCCACGGCAAACGCCGCTGGCACATAGGTGCACGTGACGGTCTGGCCGGCGATCGTGCACGTCCAGTTGGCAGCGTTCGCGGGCGTCACCGACGTCGGTGTCAGCCCCCTCGGCACGACGTCGACGACGACGACACCGGCTGCGGGATTCGGCCCATTGTTGGTTGCCGTGAGCGTGTACGTCCCGTGGGAACCGACCGGGAAGCTCCCCGTGTGGGTCTTCGTGATCGCCATGTCAGCCGCATCGACGTAGGCGACGGCTGTTGCAGGGCCAGCCCCGTACGGGCCGCTGGCCGTGCCCGTGGCCCCACTGGCGTCGCTCCACGTGGTCGAAGCCGAGTTCGTGTTGGCGTTCGTGCTGCCGAGCACTGCGGACGTCGTGGGGGTCGCAGTGAAGGCGATGGCGATCGACTGGCCGGCCGAGACGCTTCCGAGGTTCGACCAGGTGAGGATGTCGCCCGTCGAGGCGGTGACGATTGTTGGATCGGCCTGCGAGTTCGAGCCGCCGGGCAGAGTGATCGCGGTCGAACCGGCGTCGTAGGTCCACCCCGGCGGCAGAGTGTCGGTAACGCCGGCGGCGTTGGCGGTCGGGCCGGCGGGATTCGACACGGTCACCACCCAGCCGAACGGGCGTCCGAGCTCAGCCGTACCTGAAGGCGCGCCAGACGCTGTCGTCTTCGCGATGGTGAGGATCGGGAACTGGGGCGTGACCGTGGCTGTCGCCGTCAGGTCGGGGGGCACCGGCGTGTAGGTCGGGTACCGCGACGGGTCCCCGCCCTGCCCGTTCGCTGAGCCGAAGTACTGGGTCACGGCGGCCGTGTTCACGAGCCCCTGGCCGGTGGTCAGCCCGCCTGAGGGCCCGAGGGTGTCCGAGTACGTGAAGGTGACGTGGTCGCCCGCTGCCAGCGGCCCAGGGACATGCCAGGTGATCGTCCCCTCACCGGGCGGACCGGCGGCGAAGGTGCCTGCGTCCGAGATGTTCGTCGGTGCGGACAGGCCGATCGGGATCTGGTCGGTCACCGTCAGGTCGTAGGCGGGTGAGACGAGGGGACCCGAGCCGTTTGCCACGGTCACTGTGTAGGTGAAGGTCTCGCCGGGGCTGGGCGTGGCGTTGGACACCGTCTTCGTGATCGCGAGCGACGGTGCCGTGACCGTCAGGGCCGCAGTCGCCGGCGAGGTGCTCGCATCGAAGCCGGAGGGCTGCGAGGAAGTGGGCGTCGGCTTCTGGGCGGCGTTCCAGTAGACGGCGACGCTGTTGGTGAGGATGGTCCCCGGGGTGACGGGGGACCCATCCTCGAGCGTCTTTGCCGCGCGGGCCGTGTAGGTGATCGCCACGTTCCTCGCCTGCGTGGATCCGGGCACGACATCGCCGAGGTAGAAGTTGACATAGGTAGACCCGTCCGGCTGCACGCTCGGGGCGATGAGCGACGCAGTGACCGAGCACCGCGTCGCGTCCTGGTTCGTGCAGGTTGAGCCCACGAGGGACCCGAAGGTAAGACCATCGGGCAGGTGGTCGATTGCGCTCAGGTTGAAGAGCTGGGTGTTCGGCGAGATGGTGACATCCACCGTGTAGGTGGAGTTGTCACCGATTGCAGCGGACGTCGGCGTGTTGGACTTGGAAGCAGTCGGGACGGACCCTGTTGGAACCGCAGCAGAAGCTGAGGCACCGGGGATCGGCAGCCCGGTCCCGTCCTTGCCGCTCACAGTCCCGGTGTTGCGGACGACCCCGGCGGCCACGTCCGCAGCGGTCACCGTGTAGCGCCCGGAGCACGCCAGGGTCGCACTGGGCGCCAGAGTCGCCGGCTGGCTCGGCGCGCAGCTGAGGCTGCCAAGCATCGGGTCGCTGATCACGACGTCGGTTGCCGGTGCCGTTCCGACGTTCGTGGCGACCAGCGAGTAGGTGATCACTGCGCCAACGCCGGTGATCCCGTTGCCGCCGACATCCTGGATCGAGGCAACACCCTTGGTCAGCGAGAGGAGCGGCGCGAGGATCGTCGTCGGGTCAGTCGATGAGTTGTTCGAGAGGTCCGGATCGGGCGTGATGCTCGAGACGCTCGCAACGTTCGTCAGGATGCCCGGCGGGACCATTGAGTCGATGTTCGCCGTGATCGTGAGATCCGAGTTGGTCGTTCCAGCCACGATGTTGCCGGCGAGCGAGCAGGTGACGACCTGGCCGGCCGCGTTGCAGCTCCAGTTCGTTCCTGCGGAGCCCGCGTAGGACATGCCGGCGGGCAGCGTGTCGGTGACCACCGGCGTTTGAGCATCGGACGGACCCGCGTTGTGCACGGTGAAGGAGTACGTCCCTGTTGTGCCCGCGGTGAAGTCACCGGTGTGCGACTTGACGATGGAGAGGTCCGCCGAGGTCGGGATCGTCGTGGAATTGTCCGTCGAGACATTGTTGGCGGTGTCTGGATCCGGAGTCGAACTGGCGACGTGTGCCGTGTTGACGACGGCGCCCAGGTGCCCCGAAGCGATGTGCGCGACCAGCGTGATCGGCTGTGCATCCGCGCCGGCGGCCAGGTTCGAAACCGCCGTGCAGGTGACCACCTGGAGCACCGCGCCGCAGGTCCATCCGGTCCCCCCCGAACCCGCAGGGACGTAGGAGAGGTACGAGGGGAGGGTGTCGGTGACCACCGGCGTCTGTGCATCGGACGGGCCCGCGTTGTGCACCGCCAGCGTGTAGTGGACGTCGGTCCCTGCGAGGAACGAGTCGCCCACGGCATGGGACTTCTGAATCGAAAGGTCAGCCGAGGCCTCGATCGTGGTCGGGTCGCTCGACGAGTTGTTCGCGGTGTTCGGATCCGGCAGCGGACCAGCGACCCTGGCCGTGTTGACGATCGGTGCGATGGGTGCGACGGTCGGCGGCTGGTTGGCGGGGATCGCGACGGTGAGCTGGATCGAGGAGGATGCCCCGTTGATCAGGCCGCCGGCGAGCGTGCAGGAGAGCGTGTCGGCCGGAGCTGGAGCGGGGGCGGGGTACGTGCACACCCAGGGATCGGTGCTCGTCGCCGAGACGTAGGTCTCCCCCGCTGGGATGGTGTCGGTGACGGTGACCGGGCCAGGGGAGTCCGACGGTCCGAGGTTGGAGACGACGAGCTGATAGGTGCCCGTCTCCCCTGCCGTGAAGGGGTCGGTGTGCGACTTCACGATCTCGAGGTCCGCCTTCGCCGTGACGGTCCCGTCCACCGTGGACGAGTTGTTGGCGGTGTTCGGGTCGTGGGTCGGGCTGCTCACCGTCCCCGTGTTGGTGATGTCACCTGTCGGATACGTCGTGAGGTACGAGGAAGGGATATGCAGGCCGATCGCGAGCGGCGGTGCGATTGCGCCCGCGCCGGACCCGGCGAGCGTCCCCGCCCCGGCGGTCAGCTGGCACGAGATGCTCGCGCCACCGCCACCGAGCGTGCAGTTCCACCCGGCGCTCGACGAACCGGTGAAGGTCGTCCCTGCCGGGGCGGTGTCGGCGACCACGATGGGGGCGGTCGCGGGATCTGGACCGTTGTTGGTCACCTGAAGGTCGTAGGAGTTGGACGCCCCTCCAGCGACCAGTCCCCCGGTGCCGATCGTCTTGACGACCTGGAGGTCGGCCGTCGGGATCGTGGCGACGGCGGATGCGTTGGGTGACTGGTAGGGAACCAGCGGCGAGCCGTAGCCGGGGTAGCCGGCGGCGTCATTCGCCGTCGCGAAGGCGGTGTTCGTGTTGGAGCGGCTGACGCCGTCCTGCGGCGTCGCCGTGTACGCGATCGTGATCTGGTTCGAACTGCTTGCTCCGAGGTCGCCGAGCTGCCCGCCCGACCAAGTCAGCGTCTCCTGGTGGTTCACATCCGGACCGCTCACCACTGGGTCGGCCGCGGCACCGGTGATCAGTGGTGGGCCGCTCGCCTGCGTGATGGACGCCGCGTTGGTCCCCGGGGTGTAGGTCCAATAGGGCGGAAGCGTGTCGGTGACCCCCACGCTGGTCGCGGATGCTGCTGCCGTGTCCGTGATCGCAAGCTGCCACGAGAAGGGGTTGCCGACCGTTGCCGTCGTCCCGCCGGGGGTTGACTTCGCGATCGCAAGGACCGGGAAGACGGGCGTCACGTCGGCCGAGCCTCTGACCGGACCGTAGGTGAAGTACCGGCTCGGATCTCCCGTCGCGGTCGCGGCGGGCACCCCGTAGTACTGGTCGATCGTCGCCGTGTTGGTGATGACCTGGGAGGCCGTGAGTCCCGTTGACGGCCCGAGCTCGGTCTGGATGACGAGCGTGGCCGTCGCGCCCGGCGCCAGAGTTGTCCCGGTCATGTCCCACGTGACCTGGCCCGTGCCCGGCGCGTAGCTCGAGACGCCCTGGGTCGTGCTCACGATGTTGGTGTGCGGACTCGCTCGGTTCAGCGAGGAGGGGATCGTGTCGGTGACGGTTGGGTCGTACGCGGTCGAGCTCCCGGTGTTCCTCACGGTGACTGTGTACGTGAAGGGGACGCCGGGCGTCGGCGAGCCGGTCGACACCGCCTTGACGATCGTGAGGTTCGGCGCAACGACCGACAGCGGAGCATTCACGGTCCCGGAGTTGAACTGGAAGGACCCGGGAAGCGGTATCGCGACCGGCAGGGTCCCGTCCAAGCGGTCCCAGTACGTGCCGACGGCGTTGTTCAGCGTGACCGGCGAGGCGACGGTCGACCCGCCGTGGTAGGTCTTGGACGGGTACGCCGTGTAGTTGACCGTGATCGTGCGGATCCCCGGGTCGTCCACCAGGTTCCCGATCCACCACGCCAGTGCGGTCTTCCCCGAGCCGTCCGCAGCGGGCGTCCCGATCGAATGGATCGTCACGTCGGCGCCGCAGCTGCCGACCGTGTCCGTGCAGGTGTAGCTCGCGGGCGCTCCGTAACTATCGAATGTCATGCCGTCAGGCAGCGTGTCGATTGCCGTGAAGTTCGGGAACTGCAGGTTCGCCGGCACATGGATCGTGACGGTGTACGTGGTGTCCACGCCGTTCGTCACCGACGTGGGTGACGCGGCCTTCGCGATCGTGGGTCCCGCCAGGTTGACCGTGTCGGTCGCCGATGCCGTGTACGTCGTCCGTGCGTCGGGATACGCCGTCGTGTCAAGGCTGGTGGCGGTTGCCGCGACGGAGTTCACGTAGCTGTCCGTGCCGATCGCAGGTGACGGAAGGTTCGCCGTGAACGTGAAGCTCACGGCATTCGGGGCCCCGGTACCCAGCGCGTCACTGGTCGGAAGGGTCCAGGTGATCACGTACGGGTCGGGGATCGTGCCCGTCCCGGACAGCGCACACACCCACGGAGCCGGCGTCGTGCCACACGCGGGTCCCGTCAAGCCGACCGGCAGGGTGTCGGTGACCACGACGTCGTGCGCCGCCGAGACGTTGCTCGCGGTGTTCGACACCGTCACCGTGTAGGTCACAGTGTCCCCGGGGTGGTACGTCCCGCCCGGCGCATCGGTCTTCACGAGCGACAGGTGCGGCTCGACGATGGTGGTCGACGTCTGGTTGGAGGGCGCGGTGAGTGGCGCGCCGCTCGAGGTGTTCCAGTCCAGCGTCCCTTGGTTGGTGATCGTGTCCCCCGCATGCCCACCGACCACGGTCGCGTAGAAGGTGATGACGATGACGACCGGTGGCGCAGGTGTCGCAGTGGTCTGGAAGGTTGCCGGGAATGCCAGGTTGACGTCGCTGGATGTGGTGCTGAGCGTGAAGCCGACGAGCGCCCCGCCACCTTGGTAGGTGGCGGTGGCGGGTGCAGGAGTGCTGCTGTACGCGAGGTCGGCGCCCAGCGGATCGTCGATGGTCGCGCCGTAGAGGGTGGTCCCGCTGGGAATCGTGGTGGTGAGGGTGTACTTGATCGGCTCGCCGATGGTCGCCGAGCCGGGCCCGTTGATCGTCGGGGCGACTGCCTTCGACACGGTCGGCCTCGCGGTCGAGACCGCAGCGGTGTCATCGGCCGGCGGGGCGTTCCACGAGGCGGTCGGCACAGACGGGTCGATGTTGTTGATCGGGTAGTACGTGGTCGGGGTTGTCGTGCCGCCGTTGTTCGGCATCTGCGCGGTGTAGTTGCGTACCCCTGCATGGTTCGTCAGCGTCTCGCCGGCAGCGACGGTGCTCGGGATCGTGACGACGTAGGTCAGGGTCTTGAGTCCCGGGCCTCCTGCGACCGTTCCGGCCGGCAGCGTGATGCCAGACCAATGGATCTGGAGGGGCGTGCCCGGTACGCAGGTCCCTCCATCCGAGATCGATGTGACCAGCGGACAGTCCGTGTTGGCGAGCTGGCTCGGGAGATTGTCCCAGACAGTCGTGTTGGTCGCCTCGACGAGTCCTGAGTTGTGCAGGTTCACGTCGTAGGTGACGAGGTCCCCTTGCTCGACCGTCTGCCCCGGGGCCGGCGCCACTCCATTGATCAGGGCGACGGTCTTGGTCAGTCCCTCGACGACTGGCTGCGTGAGCTCGTAGCCGACCTGGCTACGGAGCGAGACGCTCTGGCCGGCCGTGTTGAGTGCCGCAAGCTTCATCAAGTTCTGCGTGAACGTGTAGTTGTTGCCCTCCGTCGGCGGCGCCGAGGCAGTGAGGGCGAACGTTGCTGCGAACGTCTGGCCGGGGCTGACGTAGCGGCCAGGGTTCGTGCCGAGCACGTCTCCCAGCGTGAACGTGAGGCTGTCCGGGCTGGTCCCGCCAACGACGGGGGCGCCACCCACGATGGTCGCCGTGTTGCCGGCGGCGGCCGCTGCCGAGGCGGGCGTATATGTGGTGTTGGGGGGCAGGAAATCCGTCACGACTGGATCGTGCGTGTAAACGCCTGCGGGGAAGTCGACCTCGAGGTGGAAGCAGATCGTGTCGCCTGCCTCGTACGCGGGGTACGGGATGGCTGGCGGATTCGGCGTGACATAGGTCGCGGTCGAGCAATTGAGCGTTCCTCCAGGTGCAACCGCCTCGGAGATCGTCTTCACGATCTGCGGGACGGGGGCCGTCTGGGTCGCGTGCGAGCCGTTCGACGATTGCATCGGCGTCGACTCTCCCGAGGAGATCACGTGAGGGGTTGCACCCGAGCACGTGGGGTCCGGCGTCGAGGCTCCGGGCGTTCCCTCGTAGCACGTGCCGTTGACAGTCCCTTGGATGTTGGTCGAGTTTCCAAGCGAGTCGCCGATCAGCGTCGGCGTCGAGGGACCGATGCCCACCCCGACCGGAGCCTGGTAGTAGGCACGGTCGAGCACGTGATAGGTGAGCGATGATTTCGTGTTGGGGGCAAGGGTGCCGAGGTTCCAGACGATGTCGAAGCTGCCGTCGGAGTTCTCGGACACGCCCGTGTACGGGACGCTCGGCGGCTGCGTCGCAAGGGCGCAGTCCGTCGGGAAGTCGCTGTCGGGATTCGAGACCAAGGCCCCTGCATCGGTCGGACAGAGGCCTCCGTCGACGTGGTCGGTCAGGACCGCTCCGGCGTTCGCCGGGGTGCCGGGCGGAGCGGGAGGGATCGGCGGGACCGGGGTGGTCGTGTAGCGGTACTCGCTCGTCTGGTAATGCAGCGTGTAGTCGACGATCTGCCCCGACACGAAGGTGGAGGTGCTCTCGGTCTTCTGGACGGCGAGGTCAATCGCCTCCACCGTGACAGCGCCCTCGGCCGAGATCGGGTTTGGCAAGGGACTGCCGATGGGCCCGGTGGCGCCCGTGTAGGTGCCGCTCGCGTCCGCAGTCGTCGTGAGCAACTGCCCGTCGTGCGTCTGGGGACCGCTGTTGTTGTCGAGGTTCGCCGCCTGCAGGAGGCTGGCCGCGCTCGGCGTGGTTCCGGTCCACGTCGTCGTGTTCTCCTGCAGCGGCACGGCCGCAACGAAGTTGAACGAGTAGGACTGGCTCGCAGAGAGGTCGGGCAGCGCCCACGTCACCTCGGTGAGCGGCCCGGGAAGGACGGTGCCGGCGGACGTCGTCACAGGACCAGCCACCGTGTCCACCGATGTGGGTGTCGGACAGCCCTGGGGCGCGGTGATCGCGGGTGCTCCCGGAACGAGTGTCGGGGCTCCGGGGTACTCCAGCGCGCCGACCGCACTTGAGGTGCCAGCGGCCGTCGTGTTGTCCACGCCGCCGCATCCGAGGAACTCGAGCCCCGCAGGGATGTAGTCGGTGACCGAGACGGTGTCCGTGGCACGCACGGCGTTGTTCGTCACGGTCACCGTGTAAGCGACCTGGTTGTCATGGACGCCACGGGGGAGCTCGTGCTCGGGGCTCGGCTCCGAGGTCGCGACCCGAAGGGGAACCACCTGGGTGGTCCCGCCTGCCGTGTCGTAGTCGGTGTAGTCGGTGACCAGCACGCTCGGTGTCGGCGGGCCTGACAGCGTGAACTGGGGGGCGTAGCGGGGGTCGGTGTTCGCGTAGACGCTCGAGGAGTCGGTGTACGAGTCGCCGGGAAGGATCGGGTTGGGGCCGTAGTTGGGGTTGGTGTTGAGGTCTGTCTGGCCTTGGACCTGGAAGGACAGTCGCTGCGACGAGCTTGGCTGGATGTCCCCAACGTTCGCCCAGACGAGCGTCGTCTCACCCACACCCGGCTGATTGGCGAAGATGGTCGGATCGCCGAGGGCCGTCGTCGCGCCACTGCCGGTGAGCGTGCTCGAACCCGCCACGTAGCCGACGCCGACCGGGAGGACATCCATGAACGACGTGTTGTAGACGGGCGTGCCGGTGAGGGCCGGGGATGGGTTCGCTGCAGTGAGCGTGACGGTCGCCGGGGTCCCGTACAGGACGGTGGCCGGAGCCGTCTCAGCGAGTGTGAGTTGGGGGGTCCCCGCCGACGCGGGAAATGGTGACGCGACGAGGTTTGCGATGACCAGTGTGCTGGCGGCAAGTGCGAGCAGCGGCCCGCGCCCCCGCTGGAAGAGCCCGATCAACCGACTCGCCTGAGACACGGGTATGCAACAAGAAAGGCGAGCGTAGACACGGCAAATACCCTACTCGTGCACTCCTGCCACTCCGGCGAGGGTCACGGTCGCGTCAGCAGCTCGCGGAGCAGGTCCCGATGGTGGGCACGGATGGTTGCTCGATCCTCAGCTTTCCATTCCAGAGCAGTCGCGAGGAACGACTCGTACAGGACGTAGCCGAGTGCAGCCGCCGTGAGGCTTGCGGTCCGAGCGATGACCTCCCCTTCCTCCAGGTCCGCATGGAGCTCGGCGATCCGCTCCTGGATCCGGCGGACAAGCACCGCCTGCTGCGCCCAGCCCCCCTGGCTCTCGCCGAAAGAGACCTCAGCAAGTCGAACCGCCACGTACGGCTGCTGGAGCGCGACGTCGAACAGGGCCTCGAGTATCCCGTCGGTGCCGGGCTCGTCGAGCAGCCGCAGGACCATCGCGTCGCGGTCTCCGGTCGCCGCCTCGAGGAGCCCTTCGAGCGACCCGTAGTAGCGGTAGACGAGCGAGTGGTTGACGCCCGCGGTGCGGGCGACCTCGCGCACACCGAAGGGCCTGCCGGACCTGTCCCCGGCAAGCCTGCGCGCCGCGTCGAGCAGCGCGAGGCGCGCGTCTCGCGGCTCGGCGGGAGCGGCCCCCTCGTCGCCCGGCCGCGCCTGGCCCTGCCGCCAGTCGCGAGGGATGCCCGTCATGCGGAGATCATCGCACCCGGCCGCGTCCGGAGCCCCGTGCGGGAGGCGGGCGCCAGCGGGCCGTGGCCCAGCGGCGGCGACCGATCCCGCCGCCGCGCTGCCCGCGGTCTCGGTCGCTACTCCAGCGCGTCGCCGAGGTAGCTCGCCTCGAGGATCGCGGGGTTCGCGAGGAGGTGCGTGGCCTCGCCCTCGAGCACCAGATCGCCATGCGCGAGGACGTAGGCGCGGTCCGATACCTCGAGTGCGAGCTCGACGTGCTGCTCGACGAGCAGGACGCCGCTCCCCGTCTTCCTGGCGAGCTCGCGGACGATGGGCAGCAGCTTCTCCACGATCACCGGAGCCAGCCCCAGGCTCATCTCGTCGATCAGCAGCAGCTTCGGATGCGACGCGATCGCGCGGCCCAGCGCGAGCATCTGCTGCTCGCCTCCTGACAGCAGGCCAGCCTGGCGGTCCATGAGCGCCTCGAGTGCCGGGAAGTACGTGAGCGCGTGCCCCATGTCGGCGCTCTTCCCGTGCGTGCCGAGGCGCAGGTTCTCCTTCACGGTCAGCGAGTAGAAGAGCGACCTGTCCTCGGTCACATAGCCGAGCCCCTGGTTCGCGAGATCGTAAGGCTGGCGCTTCGCGATCGGCGCACCGAAGACGCGCAGCTCCCCCTTGATCACGGGTATGAGGGCTGCCGACGTGTGGAGCGTCGTCGTCTTGCCGGCCCCGTTCGGACCGAGCAGCGCGACCACCTCGCCGGGGCCGACGCTCAGCGAGAGGTCCCGGACGACCGGCACGCCGCCGTAGCCGGCATGGAGGTTGTGGATCTCGAGGAGCGCCTCGGTCATTCCGGTGCCACCGCCCTGTTGTCGCGCTTGCTGCGCCGGCCGAGATACGCCTCGATCACGGCGTCGTCGTTGCGGATCTCCGCGGGGGTCCCCTGGGCGATCAGCCTGCCGAAGTCGAGGACGTACAGGTAGTCGCAGATCGAGAGCACGAGCCCCATGTCGTGGTCGACCAGCAGCACGGCGGTGCCGTCCGCGGTGATCTGGCGGATCCGGCGTCCGAGCTGCTGGCTCTCGCTCGTGTCCAGGCCCGCTGCCGGCTCGTCCATGCACACGAGCTTCGGCTTGGACGCGAGCGCTCGTGCGACGCCCACGAGCTTGCGCTGGCCGTGGCTCAGCGACTGCACCGACCCTTCCGCGAACTGGTCGATGTTGAGGCCCGCGAGGATCTCGTGGAGCTCGGCGATCGGCGTCCTCTCCCCCGCGAGCTGGAGGTGCTCGAGCACGGAGAGGTCGTCGAAGAGGTCGGCGCCCTGCCAGGTCCTCGCGAGTCCCATCCTCGCGCGCGCGGTCGGCGTCACGGCTCTGCGCTCTCGCTCCCCGTCCGCGCTGCCGCTCAACGCGGTTCCTGCGAACGTCACGGACCCCTCGCATCCGACGAAGCCGGTGATCGCGTCGATCGTCGTCGTCTTCCCCGCCCCGTTCGGGCCGATCAGCCCGACCAGCTGGCCGGGCTGGATCGCCATGTCGAGGCCGTCGACGGCGACCTTGCCCCCGAACCGGACGGTGAGGCCCTTGATCTCGAGCAGCGAGGTCACGGGGTCGCCGCCACGCTCGGGTCGGCGCTCGCCGACGCGACGGCGGCAGCCTCCTGGCGTGCCGCCTTGCGCGCCCGGGTCCGGTCCATCGCCTGCTGGAACGAGCCGGCGATGCCCTCGGGATTGTTGATCGAGGCGAAGATGAGGCCGAAGCCGGCGATCAGGACGGCGTACTCGGGGTTGATGTGGATCACGACCGAGAGGAACGTCGCGAAGAGCGCGCCCTGGAAGATGATGCCCCCGATGGGCGGCCCTTCGATCATCGCGATTCCGGCGAGGTACGCGACCGCGAGGAAGATGATCGAGCTGAGCGAGCTGAAGACCGTCGTGTCGACCGTCTCGTTCATGTAGGCCCACAGGACGCCGCCGATCCCGGCGATGAACGCGGCGATCGCGAAGGCGGTCAGCTTCGTCGCGGCGACGTTGACACCAGCGGCCGACGCGGCGCGCTCGTTCGAACGCACCGCGAGCATCCGTCTGCCCAGACGCGAGCGGCGAATCCAGATGATCGAAGCGAGGACGAGGAACGCGACGATGAGGCAAAAGATGCTGAACCACGGGTTTGGCTCGGCCCCCGATGGATGGCCGAAGACTCTCGACCACGGGCTTCCCGGACCGAACCGGAGGCCGAAGATCGAGGGCGGCGAGACGTTCGCGTTCGACTCGAAGTTCACCTGGAATATGGGCAGGTAGTAGACGAAGTTCTCGATCACGACCGCCGCGGCGAGCGTCACGACCGCGAGGTTCACACCCCGGATCCGCAGCGCAGGCACCGCTGCGACCAGCCCCACGAGGGTGGCAACGCCCGCGGCGATGATCGGCCCGAAGGGGAACGGGATGCCGTGCGCCTCGCAGAACTTGGACAGGACGAACCCGGCGATGCCGGCGATCGTCATCTGCATGAGCGAGATCTGGCCGACGAATCCCGTGAGGACCACCAGCGATCCGCAGATGATCGAGGCGACGATGGAGAGCTGGAGCGCGAAGCGCCAGTCGGAGTTCAGCAGGAAGGCTGCAGAGGGCGACCGCCACGAACAGGATCGTCCCCTTGAGCGCGACCTTCGTCGGACGCGGCGCCCTCGGCATTCGCATCGTCGCGACGCTCCCGCGCGACGGGAGCTTCTCTCCCTGGAAGAAGAGCACGAGCACGATCACGATGAACGGGAGGACATCGGGAATGCCCTGGAGTCCCTGCCCACCGCTCTTCAGGAAGCTCGGGACCCAGGAGTCGGAGCTGATGGCCTGGATCCAGGACTGCGACGATCCGATGAGCAGCGCGGCGATGACCGTGATTGGGAACGACGTGAAGCGGCCCATCAGCGATGCGGCAAGCGCCGGCACGATGAGCAGGGTGACGGTGATCGGGTTGATCGTTCCGTTGAGGGAGGCGAAAAGGATCCCGAACCCTCCGGCGAGCACCGTCGAGGCTACCCAATTGACGGCGGCCAGCCGGTTGGGGTTGTACCCGAGGATCAGCGCACCGCGCTCGTTTTCCGCAGCGGCCCGGGTCGCGAGCCCGAATCTCGTGTACTTGAAGACCGCCCAGAACGCGGCGGCCACGGCGCAGACGAGGAGGACGAGGATGACCTGGGCCTGGAGGATCGCGATCGAGCCGATGTGCCACGACCCCGACGGCAGGATCGGCGGGAAGTTGTAGCCGCTCGAGGAGGGGAACTTCAGCGACACCGCCGACAGCAGGAGGATGAATAGGCCGATCGATGCGACGACCTTGGCGAGCGGCGGCGCCTGGCGGAGCGGACGGAAGATGAGGAAGTGGTAGATCAGCCCGAGGAGCACGCACTCGACGAGGGTGAGCGCGAAGGCGACCCACACCGGCATCGGCGGGATCGGCTGGCGACCGATGAACGCGTTGCTCGAGTAGCCGACGGACACGATCTGGATGTTGGGTATGGGCGGGGGGAGGAACAGGGTGCCGTTGGTCCGCAGGTCGTAGAAGATGAACGACGCGTACATCGACACGGCGGCTGCCGCGAAGTTCACGACGCCCGAACCTCGATAGGTCAGCGTGACGCTGAGTGCGACCGCGGCGATGATCGCGCCCTCGCCGACACCGAAGATCGTGGGCTGGAGCTGGTTCGTGTGCGTGAAGAGAACGGCCAGCCAGCAGAGACCCAGCAGGCCCACGCCTATCGCGAGGACCTGCTGGGTCGTGAGCCGAGACTTCCCTGCGGCAGGAGCGCTCATCGCACCATTGTGGTCCTAACAGAGGACCACCTCGGTCGGACTAGAGGCCGAAGCCCGAGAATCCGCTGATGAGCTTGTTGTTGTAGGCGTCCTCGACGGCGACCCAGTTGGTGCCGTTGAACAGGGCCACACCCATCTCCTGCCCGCAGATCGCGGGAAGCAGGGGCTGGAACCCGCACTTGAGCGGCCCCGAGTTGCCGAACTGCGGACCCTTGAACCCCTCGATCAGGGTGCCCATCTTCGCGGACGTCGCCGAGATCCCCGCCTCGTTGTAGAGCTTGTTGAGGGTGAGGATGGTCCCGAAGGCGGGTGCCGCGAGGCCGGTGGGGTCGGTCGACGGGTCGGCCTGGTGGATCGCCGCCATGTAGACGCCCAGCTGCTCGGACGCGAGGAGCTTGGAGTCGTACATGAAGTAGTTGACGCCGTAGTCGCCGAAGTACCAGTTCTTTGGGAGCGTGCCGTTGAGGTGCTGGATCATCTGGGTGCCGAAGCAGAGCCCGGAGGTGACGACCGGCGCCTTGATGTTGAGTGTCTTGAGCGCGTCGTAGACGGCGATGCACTGGGAGACGGGGGTCAGCGGCACGAAGACGCTGTCCTGGCCGGCGCCGGAGGCGACGACGGCAGACTGGACCTGGGCCGCGTCAGCCGTCGGGCTCACCGCGACGCCGTGGATGGTCAGGCCCTTGAGGTACGTGTCCGGCTTGAACAGCAGGTTGTAGGCCGACGTGCCGCCGGCGTCGTTCGTGTAGACGACCGCGATGGACTTCGGAGCGAAGCCGAGGCCGACACCGCTCTTGGAGGTCCCGATGAACTTCGCGAGGCCCAGGACGACGCCAGGAGACCCGGGCTCGTAGGTCACCGCGACGCCCTTCCCAGGGGGATTGAAGTCCGTCGTGGTCAGGTCGCTCCCCTGGATGATCGGAATGTGCGCTGCGGCCAGCGTGTTGTACATCGCGGCGTTGCCGTCGATGATCGTTCCGGTCACGACGACCTTGACGCCGGCGGAGACCATCTGCTGGGCGCAGGAGGCACCGTCTCCGGCGTTGTTCACCGAGCACGACACGAGCTGCAGCGGGTGGCCCTTGATGCCGCCGAGGTACTTGTTGACGAACGAGACAGCCAGGTTCGCGCCGGTCGTGTTGTCCGGGTATGCGACGGTGTCGCCGTCGTCGTTGAGCCAGCCGACCTTGACCGGCGTCCCCTTCGCCTGCTTGTTGGCTGTGCCGCCCGTGTAGGCGGCGGCGAGCTTGATGTCGTTAGTCGTGATCTTCCCGCTCGGGTATGCCGGATACACGGTGGCCTTCGGCTTGACGGCGGCGCCGCTGAGCGTGGCGAACGAGGCGACGATCAGTCCTGCGGACAGGACCGCCCCAGTGGACCTGACGACGCGGGACTTGCGGGTGTTCGTGGGCATTATGGATCCCCTCCAAAGGGTCACGGTTCCCGGGGATCTCTCCCCCCCGAGGAAGGCCGAAAGTAGCATGAGGCACGTTGACCCAGTACGTCACGGAAATGATTCTTTTCACGAGGTGCCTGGGCAATTGAGGCCCTCCAAATGATGGCCTGCTCGGGCGCGTGCACATGTCGACGAGGTGCCGGGATGACCTCATGTGCACTGATGCCTGCTCGTCGCCCCGGCGGAGCATTCTGCGAACGATTGATCGGCGCGGCGGTCCTCCGGATGCCGCTGATCGGTCTCCATGCGTGACATGTTGGAGCCGGACCGCCGCGCGGTTGTGATCGGGTGTGCCGAACACCGGCGGTCGGTTTCACCGCGAGCAACGGCCCGATTGCAGGCACGCATTTCGGCCCTGTGAATACTCGCCAGCCTGAATGACCCGCGTCGTCACGCGCTGATAACTTCCGCATTGGCAATCAACGCCATGCGGTGGTTCGTGATGCGGGGACGGCGGTGCGGAGGGTTCGGGCTCCGCGGTGGCCGCACCCGCTCCATCGGCAGCCTCGTGGCTCATCATCCCTAGAAGGGGGACTCGAATATGCACCAGCAATTGGAGGGGCGTTCGAAGTCGGGGCGCATGTCGCGTCTCGGCCTTCGCACCGCCACCGGAATCGGAGTGATGGGGCTGCTCGCGGTCGGACTGACCGTCGGCGCGGGCTCGGTCTCGGCGGGCGCTGCGTCCAAGACGCACGGCAGCAAGTCAGTCCTCGCCTGTGAGGTCACCGACACCGGTGGCATCAACGACCACTCTTTCAACGCGTCGGCGTGGTTGGGCATGCAGGACGCCAAGAAGGCGGCTCCCAAGGGCACGACGATCACGATCAAGAACGCCTCGTCGACCCAGGCGAGCGACTACGTGACCGGCATCAACGGCTTCATCGCCGACAAGTGCAACATCATCGTCACGGTCGGATTCCTCATGGCTGACGCCACCTGGAATGCGGCTGTCTCGAACACGAGCCAGCACTTCGCAATCGTGGACAACACGAACGCCAACCCCAAGGACGGCACCAACACGATCGACCCGAACCAGGCGGCTGCTTCGAACCTGCTGGGCCTGACCTACGACACCAACCAGGACGCGTTCCTCGGTGGCTACGAGGCAGCGGCGACCAGCAAGACCGGTGTGGTCGCGACGTACGGTGGCGAGCAGTTCGGATCGGTCACGATCTACATGGACGGCTTCGCTGAGGGCGTGGCGTACTACGACGCGCACAAGGCCAAGGGTGCCAAGTCCGTGAAGCTCCTCGGATGGGACGAGAAGACCCAGACGGGCACCTTCATCGGCAGCTTCACCAACACGGGCCTCGCGCAGACCGACTCGACCGCGTTCCTGCAGGCTGGCGCCTCGACCATCTTCCCGGTGGCCGGCGGCGACGGGCTCGGCACGACGGCTGCGGTGAACCTGTGGAACCAGGCGCACCCGTCCGCGAAGGCGAACGTGGAGTGGGTCGACACGAACGGATGCGTGAACGACGCTGCGGACTGCAGCATCTTCCTCTCCAGCGTGACCAAGGGCGTCACGGCCTCGGTTGAGTCCGCGGTCCTGACCCAGGCGGGCGGCAAGTTCAAGGGCGGCGACTACGTCGGCACGCTCAAGAACGGCGGCGCTGCGTTCATCGAGAACGCCAAGTACAAGGTCTCGGCGGCGGTTCTCACCGAGCTCAAGACCCTGCAGGCCAAGATCATCTCTGGAGCCATCAAGGTCGCGTCGTAACACGACGCAAGAGGTAGTGCGTGCGAGGAGGCCGGGTCTTCGGACCCGGCCTCCTCGCCGTTCCCGGGCAGAGGGCTATGGTCACCTTCCGATGAAGCTCGAGCTGAGGGGCATCACGAAGCGGTTCGGCACGTTGGTGGCGAACCACGACGTCAATCTGATTGTCGAGCCCGGTGAGATCCACTGCCTCCTCGGCGAGAACGGCGCTGGGAAGTCCACCCTCATGAACGTGCTTTTCGGCATGCTCACGCCCGACGAGGGCCAGGTCCTCATCGACGACGAGCCGGTGGTGATCAGGGATCCCAAGGACGCGGTCGCCCTGCGGATCGGCATGGTGCACCAGCACTTCATGCTGGTGCCCGTGTTCTCCGTGGCCGAGAACGTCGTGCTGGGCTTCGAGCCGGTGCGGCCGTGGCCCGTCCTCGACCGTCGGAAGGCAGCGGAGGAGATCGGCGAGGTCTCGGCGAAGTACGGGCTCGACGTCGACCCTGATGCGATCGTTGAGAACCTCCCCATCGGGATGCAGCAGCGAGTCGAGATCCTGAAGGCGCTCGACCGCGACGCTGAGGTGCTCATCCTTGACGAGCCCACCGCCGTGCTCACCCCCCAGGAGACCGAGGCGCTCTTCGTGATCATGCGGTCGCTGACGGCCCAGGGCAAATCCATCGTCTTCATCACGCACAAGCTCAAGGAGGTCCTCGCCGTCGCGGACCGCATCACCGTGATGCGGCTCGGAGAGGTCGTGGGCAGCACGACGCCGTCCGAGGCGGACGAGGACTCGCTCGCGTCGCTCATGGTGGGCCGAGCCGTGAATCTCGTCGTCGACAAGGCCGAGGCGGCACCGGGCGACGTCGTGCTCGAGGTGCACGACCTGTTCGTCGAGGACGATCGGGGGCTCACTGCGGTGCAGGACGTCAACTTCGAGGTCCGCAAGGGCGAGATCCTCGCCATCGCCGGCGTACAGGGCAATGGCCAGACCGAGCTCGTCGAGGCGCTGACAGGGCTCCGGCCGACCGTGGCCGGCACGATCACGCTCGACGGCAAGGACATCCACGGCAGCACGGTGCGCCAGATGCTCGACGCTGGCGTGGGGCACATCCCCGAGGACCGCCAGCGCCACGGGCTC
Organism: uncultured Acidimicrobiaceae bacterium; assembly: GCA_963841965.1. GTDB lineage: Bacteria > Actinomycetota > Acidimicrobiia > Acidimicrobiales > RAAP-2 > Palsa-459. The sequence goes on from CAWJES010000002.1 coordinate 21,080, forward strand.
GTGCTCTCCATGTCCATCGAGGACAACCTCGTCCTCGACATGCAGCGGCGCCGCCGAGTTCTCCCGACGGGGATCGAGGAACCTGAAGGCCATCAGGGAGAACGGCGCGAGGCGGCTGGACGAGTTCGACATCCGGGCGCAGAACAGCCAGGTTGCGGTGGGCACGCTGTCGGGCGGCAACCAGCAGAAGGTCGTCGTGGCCCGCGAGCTCTCGGGCCCCTCAAGGCGCTCATCTGCTCGCAGCCCACCCGCGGGCTCGACGTCGGCTCGATCGAGTACGTCCACCGGCAGATCGTCGCCGACCGTGACAGCGGGTCCGCCGTCATCATCGTCTCGAGCGAACTCGACGAGGTCGTTGCGCTCGGGGACCGCATCGCGGTCATGTTCGAGGGCAGGATCGTGGGTGTCGTCCCGCCGACGACGAGCCGCGAGCAGCTGGGACTCATGATGGCCGGTTCGTCCGAGATCGGAAGCGATCCCGTGGGGGCTGTCTCGTGACGGGAGCGTCGCGGCACGGCCGGTCGCCGAGCAGAAGGGTCCGAACAGGGTCCTGCGGATCGCGCGGCGGACACGTGAGGCGAACATCTTCCTCGTGACTGCGCTTGCATTCGTCGTGGGTCTCGCATTCGGCGCCGTGCTCATCATCCTCACGACGCCGGAGCTCCTGCGCTCGTGGGGCAGCTTCTTCTCCCACCCCGGCGGGACGATCGCGCTCAACTTCAACACGGTCTTCGGTGCCTACGAGCAGCTGGTCGTCGGCGCCATCGCCGACCCCCGCGCGTGCTTGCGCTGACCATTGCAGATTGGTGTAAGCTCTCAAGTCAGTGGCTCTACATGAGCGCGTTTTTTGAAAAACGAAAGCGCGAGTACATGGATCTTCTCCTAGGCGTTAGCACCAACGGAGCGTGGGATTTGTGGATTCAGTTTTGTTTGGAAGGGGTTGTCCTACAGACCATAGACACAGAGAAGCGCTGCAACATGCTTTTGGCCCTCCATCGCGACTTCCACAAGCGGCTTAAGGGTGGCAGTGTCAGGTTGGCCGGGGTAGTTGACGGCCTCTTTATAAGCCCTGTGATTTCCGTTATGACAGTGAAAGGAAAGTTTGGAGTGACATACCCGACGGCGCGTTCAGATCTAAAAAAACTAGAAGCATTGGGGATAATAAAGGAACTCAATGATGTGAACCACATCACCTATTATTGCCCTACAATCTATGATATTACATACGAAGGCGTGCGGTAATCTATTAATTCTCGCCTAGCTAGAGGCCTCCTTTTATGCTGGGCAAACTTGCCTGTGAGCCGGCAGGCTGCATGATTGGTCTGCTGTAAGCCGGCCCTCTTCGGGGCCGCGGCGGGCAACAGTTCGAGGCTTTGGACGCTGCGAAAGCGCCGCGCTTGGAAGGGCCTTCAAAGGGGCAACCCGCTATTAGTAGCGGCCTGTCATTTTTAAGTAGCTTAAAATGAATAACTTACAAGGCGAGGCCGCTACAGCGTAGCGGCCTGGGCCCAGCCACGCGGTCATTTTGGCCGCGCGAAAGCCCTCACAGAACGGGCGCGCCGCCCTCTTCCGGCGCTGCTTCGCTGCGCCCCGATTCGCGGGCGATGCCGCGCTTGCTGCGCCGGATGAACTCACCAGGTGCAGGGTTTCTCGTCGGGGATCTCGCTCTCGATGCGCGCCAGCGCTTCGTCCAGCTTCAGCCCCGAACGGTAAGCAACTGGTACGCCTTCTTGAGCGTCGATCTGCGCGAGTAGAAACCGGCGCGCTTCAGCCCCACCATGTTCAGACCCCTCTGGCTCGACATACAGCCCGAGTAGAGGAAAAACGGCGGCACGTCGAGGTTGACCCGCGTGTTGCCGCCGATCATGGCCAGCCGCCCGATCTCGAGAACTGGTGGATCGCGATCCCGCCGGAAATGAACGCCTGGTCCTCGATCTCGACGTAGCCCGCCACCAGCGCGCAACTGGCGATCACCGTGTTGATTCCCGATGGGCAGTTGTGCGCGATGTGGCCCGAGGTCATGATGTAGTTGCCGTCGCCGATCACGGTCTCCGATTCCGGGGCGTGCCGCGCGAAATGGTGTAATGCTCGCGAATCCGGTTCGACGATTGAGGATAGCGCTGCTCATCGCCCCTCCTGCCCGGCGACCCCCATCGGGAACGTGATGTGAAAGCAGGTAGCGGTATCCGGGGCCGGAGATTCAGGCTGATCATGCCGGTCTGGCGGGCGATCAGCTGGTAGCAGATCGAGAGCCCCAGCCCGACTCCCCTCCCACCTGTTTGGTGGTAAAGAACGGTTCGAAGATACGGTCACGGACCGTGGGGTCGACACCCGTGCCATTGTCGCAAACGCGGATGCGGCAGATCTCGCCCTCGTGGACCGAGGAGATTAGGATTTCCCGTCCCTCGGGAGGATCCACGCTTTCTTGAGGCTGTCGCGGGCATTGAGCACCAGATTCAAGATGACCTGGGCCAGATTGTCCTCGACCAACTGGACGATAAGCCGGGCTCGAAGCGGCGCACCACTCGAACCTTATGGTGTCCCAATTCGGTCTCCACCAGGTCGAGAGTCTTATTGATCGTATCCGCCACGTCGCAGGCGCGCTAGCTGTTCGGCCTTGGGATGGGCAAAGGTCAGCAGTCGATGGATGACGTTTCGGCACCGGTCAAGCGCCTTCTCGCAGCATCGACCCGGCGCTGAAAGCCCTTCTCCTGGCTGGCCCCGCGCAGACCCGAAAGGTTGAGTTGGATGGCTCCCAGCGGGTTGTTCACTTCGTGGGCCACCCCGGCCGCCAGCTGACCCACGGCGGCCATCTTGGAGGCGTGGTGCAGCTGGGCCTGCGTGTGGGCCAGTTCACGACGGGCGTCCCCCAGGCTGCGCTCGTAGACCGCTCGCAGCTGGTCGTAGAGAAGGGCATTCTCGATGGCCACCGCCGCCGGTCCGGCGATACTCTGAGAAGGGCCTGAGTTTCCCGTTTGAAGGCTCCCGAGGTCACCCGGTTATCCACAGAGACGACCCCGATGATGCGGCTGGCGATGACCAGGGGCACGCAGAGAGAATGGCCCGCAGATTGTAGAGATGGACGCTGGTTTGCTGGCGAAAGCGGTCGTCGCCGGTGGCGTCGTCAGTCAGAATCGACTGACCGGTCGAAACCACCTTTTCGATGATGCCCCGGCTGACCCTCAGTTCCTCCTTCTCCAGATTGCTCGCGTCTAGTGCTCGGGCGGTGCGGAACTGCCATTGCAGGTCTTTTGCCCCTCCGCGGTGGGCCCCTGAGGCCGCACCACGATGAAGCCTCGCTCGGCTCCCGTCAGGGACAGAATTTCATCGATCAACGTCTCCAGAACCTGTTGGATCTCCAGGCTCGAGCTCAGCAATTGGCTGAGGCGCAGCAACAAAAGCGCGTGCTCGGGGCGAGCTGTGGCCGTCCTCGGTTGACTCGGCAAGCCACGGTCGGCACCGAATCTATCGGCCATGAACCGGTGCTTCTTTTTCATTGTCCACAATCCCCTTATACTTGGCCAACAATAATTTCCCTATTTGCGACGCCGATCCATCCTCCGCTCCCGGGCCCTGATATTTTGAGCCGCAGGCGCCGGGAGGTGCAGTCAGCGCGCGTTGTGTTCCAGACAGAATTGCAATCCTCAACACGCGCCAGGGTGGCGGCGTTGCCCCTGCGGTTACATTCTTCGTTCCTGTAGCGCCCTCCGGCAGTCCCTGCCACCGGGCCGGAATCGGGAAATTATGGTTGGCCAAATCCTTAGGAACTTGGGATATGTGGGGACCGCCACATCCTGATGGAATTCTTCCAGCATGAGGCTTTCCTTTTGCCTGCCCTGCAGGTATGATATGCGGACCACAAGGAGATTGCCATGAACCTGCCCCCCGAAGCCTCATCCCCGATTCGACCCACACCGAAGACTGATTTGTGCGCCGCTTTGAAGGCACGTCCAGAACCGACGGCGGCTCAAGACCTGGCTCTGATCCAGAAAGTGCCGGGTAATTCGGTCTGAACTCAGATTACCGGCGCGATTACGGCCCAACGAGTGGCCAAATCCACCGCCGCCAAGATCTGGCACGAGCTGACGGTGGCCGCGGCGACTCTGGGGGTGGCGGGGGTGTTTGAGCGGCAGCGTTGAGCGCTCCTGTGGTCGCGACCGCTCTGGCGGTGGCGGGGGTGGCTGGCGCTGTGGTGGCCCATCACGAGTCGGCGCAGGCGCAGAAATCAGCCGATTGCGATGCCGGTCTAAATACCCGATAGAGTCCTGGGTTATCAAGAACAGTTGCAGGCGACCGGGAGCATTTCGACGGTGACACCCCCTTCGGGCGACGCTTTCAAGGACAAGTATGGTCCTTGGGCCGTGGTAACCGGAGCGTCCTCCGGAATTGGTGCGGAGTTTGCGAAAGAACTGGCCGACAAAGGACTCAACCTCGTGCTGGTAGCGCGGCGGGCGGACAAACTGGATGCGGCCGCTTTAGAGAGTTGGAGAAAAAGGGAGTCCAGGTCAAGACCGTTCCGCTCGACCTCGGGGATCCGAATTTCCTCCAACCGCTTCGGGCAGCCACCAAGGACCTGGACGTTGGACTCCTGGTCAGCGATGCCGGCGCCTGGGATTTTGGCCCTTTGCTGACCGACTTGATCCAACAAGGAACTGCAGGTGCTCGACCTCAACACCCGCACCCCGCTGATGCTAGCCCATGAATACGGCCACGACATTGCCGCCAAGAATAAGGGTGGCATTATCTTCGTCGGCTCCAACGGGGCCTATCAGGGGAGTCCGTTCCAGGCTAACTATGCGGCCACGAAAGCCTACCAACTGGAGTCTATCCGATGCCCTTGGCTATGAACTTCACCAAAAGGTGTGGACGTGCTGACCGTGAATCCGAGCGCCACCAAGACGGAAGGCACGCACGACATCGACTTCTCAAAGCTTCCCACCCCGCCCTCCACGCCCGAGGAGGTCGTTTCGACAGCGCTTTCCAACTGGGCAAAGAAGAGTTTGGTGATCCCCGTAAAAATCAACTCGATGGGCTCTGGTTTACCACCCATGTGTCGGGTCGTGACATTTCCACGGCCATCGCGGGACATTACTTCGGCCAGGTTATCGGCATCAAGCAATGAGAAGAATGGATGAATCTGATCTCTTCCTTGGGTAAGATAACTTGAGGCGATTACGCCCGACGTAAAGACCCCAGCACCTAACGTGCGGCCAATCCTCCCGCCGGTGCTTGGTCCTGTCGATGGATTCACACCGTCTGCAGCGGTGCCCCTTTCACAATCCGTGTGCAACAGCGAGTCGCGGACAACCACAGGGGCGGTCGGCCAAATCTCAGGGCCGGCGGTCGCGGTGGCCAACCGGGCGGTCGCTTTGCGCCCCGTGCCCAGCATTCTGACCATGTGGAGGAACCTGTCCACATTCCCGAGATACGGGAGCTGATCACGGCTGGCCTTCGTGAGTCCAACGCCATGGCCAGCCCCGATGGGGTGTGGCGCACCAGATATGTGGCGGGAGCGAGCCATGATCTGCTGGGTCATCAGCCTGAATTACCTGGGTGTAAAGGACCCTGCATCGTTCCACGAGGACAAGGGAATTTTCCAACACCTGCTGGGCGTGCAGAATCCCAATGGCTCTTTTTGTGCCTGGGATCAGGGGCCGGCCTCGCGCAGTGTGACCAGGCTCTACCTGTGCCCTTGAAGCCGCTAAAAACAACGGCAATCCGGAACTCACACCTGAGTTCGAAGCCAGGTTGGCTGCGAGCAAGGCCAGGGCTGAACAGTTCCTGCAATCCCCTCCCACTCCCGGCGAACAGGACGCTTTTCCGGCCAAGCTGATGAGCGGGCTGGTCGAGGGGGTCGACTATCCGGGGTACGATTTATCTGGATTGTTGAATTTGACCAATGCATCCGGTGTTCATGCTCTGCTTTTCTCCCGATTGGGCAAGAAGATGGCGGAAAACCTTTGTGGGTCTCTGGCTGGCATTTTGCCGGGGCAGGCATT
>CAWJES010000003.1:0-56107 GCA_963841965.1 uncultured Acidimicrobiaceae bacterium
TTTCAATAAACCGCCAAAGCTGTCATAATGCGGCCGCGGGCGCGTGGCGGAACTGGTATACGCGTACGTCTCAGAAGCGTATGGGGCAACCCTTGGGAGTTCGAGTTTCCCCGTGCCCACCGAGTTGTGCGGTAGAGTTAGTTGAGGGGCGCTTAGCTCAGTTGGTAGAGCAACCCGTTTACACCGGGTAGGTCAGAGGTTCGAGTCCTCTAGCGCCCACTTGAAACCACTCGCGTACCAGACGGGTTTAGTACAGATATGAATGAACGCCTTGAGGCGGTCGTCGCGGGCCGTGTGCAGCTCGTCATGTACCGCGACTTCGCCTGGCGCAAGGCGCACGGGCTCGGCCTCAAAGGGAAAGTGCAGAACCTCAAGGATGGACGGTTCGCGTCGTCGCCGAAGGCCCGAAAGAGGCGCTCGAAAAGTACCTCCGAAACTGCATAAGGGCTCGCTGCTCGCGCGCGTCGATTCGGTCAGCGCATCCTGGTTGCCCGCGACCGGCACCTATACTTCATTCGATATCCGGTATGTTAACCGCTATGGCTAACGGCCCGCGCACAGTCGGCATCATCATGGACGGCAACCGGCGCTGGGCGAAGGCGCGCGGGCTCTCGACCCCGAAGGGCATCTCGCCGGAAAGGAGGTGCTCTCGCGCCTGTTCGACGATTACGGAGCGATACAGGAGAAGTGGGGCACGGAGAATTATATTTTTATGCGTTCTCCACCGAGAACTGGAGCCGGAGCGTCGAAGAGGTCGCCGCCTTGATGGGCATCTTCGAGCAGGCCTTCGAGGAATTCAAGAAGATAGCGGAGCGCCTCCAGAACACGGCCTGCGAATGCGATTCGTCGGCGCGCGTGAACGCTTCTCGGACAAGCTGCGAAGCTGATGCAGGAGATAGAAGAATCGACGGCGCAGGGCACGGGCGGCACTATCGCCTTTGCTGTCTCCTATGGTGGCCGCGCGGAGATTCTCCAGGCGGTGAATCAGCTCATCGAAGACGGGCAGGAAACGGTCACCGAGGAATTGCTCGGCGGCAAGCTCTGGACCGCCGGCATCCCGGACCCGGACCTCATCGTCCGCACGAGCGGCGAGCAGCGTCTCTCAAAGTTTCTTACCTGGCAGGGGGTCTGCAGCAAACATGCGTTCACCGACACGCTCTGGCCGGACTTCACCGCGGGAGAACTTCAAAAGATTTTCGAGGACTACGCTTCGCGCGAGCGCCGGAAGGGGAAGTGATATACGCTAGAGCGATGGACCTGCCCATCCTCTATGAAGACGCCGACATGTCGCGGTCAATAAGCCTGCGGGGCTGATGACGCACCCGGACGGACGCTCGACGGACTCGACGGCCGAGGACTGGTTCAAGGAGAATTATCCGGCGGGCGCGGGTTATGTCCACCGGCTCGACCGCGACACTTCAGGCGTTCTGGTGTTTGCGAAGAATCAGGCGGCGCATGATTTTTTGCGTAAGGCGTTCCATGACCGGGAGGCGAAGAAGACGTATCTCGCCGCCGTCTATGGCGTGCCGAAGGAGAAAAAAGGCACCATTGATTTCGACATCGGCCGCTCGCGCAGGGACTTCCGTTTGAGGAGCCGCAGCCGAAGGCGAAAGGGCGGCTGCGCGAGTCGCTCACGCGCTATGAAGTCGTCGCTGACGACGGCGCGCACGCGCTCGTTGAAGTGCATCCGGAGACCGGCCGTCCACCAGATTCGCGTCCACTTGAAAGCGATTCATCATCCGATTGTGAATGACCCGCTCTATGCGCCGAATCATCCGGCAGCGCTCAGCATCAGCCGCCTCGCCCTCCACGCCTATCAGCTCGACCTGCCGCTCCCGTCGGGCGGCCGCACGCTCATAACGGCGCCTGTCCCGGGCGACCTGGCGCCTGCACTCGCTCATTTCCCTGAGGCCGCCGCACGATTTGCCGTCATCTAATACGCGTGCTAGAGTGCGCCGACTATGCAGAAAGTGATGACGTCAGTGAATGCGGAAGGGCGCGCGAAGCTCGGCATACGCGCGGGCGATTCCGTGCGCGTCATCCAGAACATCATCGAGCTCAAGAAAGGCCGCGGCACCGACAAGAAGGAGAAGACCGTCAAGAACGCCCGCAAGCAGGCCTTCGAGGGCCTGGTGCTCGCGGTGAAGCACGGCAACGAGGCCGGCGCTTCCTTTACGGGCGCGCCGTGCGCTCGGGCGTCGGCGTCGAGAAGACCTTCCCGCTCTACTCGCCGGTCATCGACTCCATCGAAATAGTGAAGCGTTCCAAGGTCCGCCGCGCGAAGCTCTACTTCATCCGCGACAAGGCGGCGAAGGAGGTGCGCCGCCAGCTGCGCGACGCGCGCATGATGAATCTCAAGAGCGATGAGGCCGTCGCGGCGCCGGCCGATGAGGCCGCGCCGGAAGTGGAGGCAGCTGCAGAGCCGGTCGCAGAAGTCGTCGCGTAGGGTTATAGTGTTCCGATTGCCCAGGTGGCGAAATTGGTAGACGCACTACCTTGAGGTGGTAGCTCCCGCAAGGGATTGGAGGTTCGAGTCCTCTCCTGGGCACATCAGTCAGCGGCCTAAAAACGTGACCGTTAGGCCCTCAAAATGAGAATAGGTGGTTCGGTACCGAAGGTGAAGGACTTCATTCAGAACTACCTCTTCGAAAAGCCGATAGACCTCGAAGACCTGAATGTACTCCGTAACCTATCCGAGCTCGAGGCGACGCGCACCATCATCGAGACTTTCAGGAAGCAGATCAACACGCTCACGGTGCGCGATAAGGGCGAGGCCGAGATACAGAACTACATCAAAGTGAGCCAGAGCCGTCCGTTCGTGGTGAAGGATCAGGGCTAATCGTGCCCCACAAGAGCGTGTTCAACCGCGTTGTCGGCGATAGTCACTTTGAGCTTCAATTCGCCGACTTTCTCGAAAGCTGCGACGACATCATCTCGTGCGCTAAAAACTACTTCGCCGTCAATTTCCGTCTCGACTACCAAAACGCCTCGGGCGACATCTCCAACTACTATCCCGACTTCCTGGTGAAGGTGTCCGCGAAGGAGGTGTACATCGTCGAGCTTAAGGGCAGGGAGGATCTCGATGACATTGAGAAGATGAAGCGCTTGCGGCAGTGGTGCGAGGATGTAAATGCCGCGCAGAAGAAAATCGTGTACGGGGTGCTCTACATAAAACAGGAAGACTGGGAGAAATTATCGCACCGCCAAGACCTTCGCTGAAGCCGTTCGGTTGATAGAATAATTATATGTCCGAATATTACAATCCGCATCGAATGGCGTCATGGAATTATGGCGGCAAGAATTGGAAACTAAGTCGTTCCAAGATTGATTTGTTTACGGCGTGCCCAAGATGTTTTTACATAGACAATAAACTCGGCACCAAGAGAGTGCCCGGATTCCCTTTTTCAATAAACAGCGCGGTAGACTATCTTCTCAAACTGGAATTCGATGCGTTTCGAGGGAGAAGCGAACAGCATCCTTTACAAAAAGAGTACGGCACAGACGCGAGACCGATGTCTCATGTAGAGCTTAATGAGTGGAGGAGAAAGTTTGGTGGAATCACGTATCTGCATGAGCCGACAGGCCTTTTGGTGACGGGAGAAATTGATGACTTATGGATCAACAAAAAAGACGAATATATTGTGGTCGATTATAAAGCCACTGCAAAGGACGAGGCGGTAAAAGATGGATAAGGAATGGCAGAATGGCTACAAGCGGCAAATGGAAGTCTATCAGTGGCTGCTGCGAAGAAAATCGTCGACAACGGCACCGTCATCGAGCGAGGGACCCACGCAGCGCTGCTGCACCGTGCGGGCCTCTATGCCGCGTGGTGGTGGGAGGAGCGCAGCACCCAATCGATCGCGGACCGGACACCGCGGACCGCGGCGCCAGAAGCGGCGGGGATCGGATCCCGCCCGACACAACTCCACCAAGGAAGGGATGCCCAATGACTGAGGACCTTGCTCGTTGGCAGTTCGCCATCACGAGCATCTACCACTTCCTGTTCGTCCCCGTGACGATCGGGCTCGCGTTCCTGGTCGCGCTCCTGCAGACGACCTGGTACAAGAACGGCGACCCTGTGACCCTCAGGCTGACCAGGTTCTTCGGGTCGCTGCTCGTCATCAACGTGGCGATCGGCGTGGTGACCGGCCTTGTGCAGGAGTTCGAGTTCGGCATGAACTGGTCGAACTACTCGCGGGAGGTGGGCAACATCTTCGGCGGACCGCTGGCGATGGAGGGACTCCTCGCGTTCTTCTTGGAGTCAACGTTCCTCGGGGTCTGGATCTTCGGCTGGGGCCGACTGTCGAAGAAGGTCCACCTCGCGTGCATCTGGGCGGTCTCGGCGGGCACCGCGATCTCCGCTGCGTTCATCATGGCGGCGAACTCGTGGATGCAGAACCCCGTCGGCTACGTGATCAATCCCGTGACGAAGCAGCCGCAGCTGAACGACATCTTCGCCATCTTCACGAACCCCGTGTTCCTGTGGAGCTATGTCCACGTGCTGCTTGCCTCGCTCATCACCGCATCGCTCGTGATGCTCTCGGTCTCGGCGTGGCAGCTGCGACGCAGGCAGAACGCCGCCTTCGTGAGGCCGGCGCGACTCGCGGTCATCGTGCTCATCCCCGCGATCATTCTGTCGATGTTCATCGGCAGCGAGCTCGGCGTCGTCGAGGGCAAGTACCAGCCCATGAAGATCGCCGCCGCCGAGGCGCAGTGGAACACCTGCGACAGCCACTGCTCGTTCTCCCTCTTCCAGGTCGGAGGCGGCAGGAACGACGAGACGCCGACGCAGATCATCGAGGTCCCGAGCCTGCTCTCCATCCTCGCCACCAACAGCATCAACGGAGAGGTCCAGGGTCTCAACCAGCTGCAGGCGCAGTACGTGAAGGAGTACGGCCCGGGCAACTACATCCCCAACGTCTTCATCCAGTACTGGTCGATGCGCGTGATGGCCTACCTCGCCCTCGCCGTGCTGCTGCTCGGTCTGTGGGCCGCATGGCTCCTCAGGCGCAAGACCCTGGAGAAGTCCAAGGCCTTCCTCTTCATCGCGACCTGGGCGGTCGCACTGCCCTTCCTCATCAACACGGCCGGATGGCTGCTTGCGGAGAACGGCCGCCAGCCATGGATCGTGCAGGGGCTGATGAAGACGGCAGCGGGCGTCTCGCCCAGCGTCTCGGCCTACGAGATCTGGATCTCGCTCTGCATCTTCGTGCTCATCTTCGCGGTGTTCGCCGTCGTGGACGGCTTCCTCATGGTCAGGTTCGGCCGCAGGGAGCTCGACGAGACGGACGACCACCCCGACACCAACGACGACGAGAGCGCCGACATGCCGGCGCTCGTCTACTAGGAGGCCACCGTGACACTCGGCACATTCTGGTTCCTCATCGATGTGATCTTCTGGGTGGGCTTCTTCATCCTCGAGGGCTTCGACTTCGGTGTGGGCATCCTGCACTCCTTCGTCTCGAGGAACGACGAGGAGCGCCGCATCTGCATCAACACCATCGGTCCCGTCTGGGACGCCAACGAGGTCTGGCTGATCGTCGCCGGCGCGGTGATCTTCGCCGCATTCCCCCTCTGGTACGCGACGATGTTCTCGACGCTGTACCTCGCACTGGTTGTGCTCCTCGTCGCGCTCATCGTCAGGGGCGTGGCGTTCGAGTACACGCGCAAGATCGAGGACCCGAGATGGCGCACCTCGTTCAAGTGGGGCCTCACGATCGGCAGCGCGCTCATCCCGCTGCTCATCGGCGTCGCCTTCGGCGACCTCCTGCACGGGCTGCCGATCAACGCCAACCACCAGTACACGGGGAACTTCTTCGGCCTGCTGACGCCCTTCGGCCTCTACAGCGGCGTGACGATGCTCGTGCTCTCGACCCTCATGGGCGCGACCTACCTCACGCTGAAGACGACGGGCGACCTGCACGATCGCGTCGCGAAGCTCTCGACGCAGATCGGGTGGGTCTCCGTGCTGGTCGTCTGGGGATTCGTGACCTGGGCGCACCTCGGGTTCGCTCCGGGGTTCGTGCCCAACCCCGTCGAGGTCGTCGCGGTGCTCGCGCTGATCGCCGCCGCGTGGCTGGCGGGCAACGGGTCCGAGGGCTGGGCATTCGCGATGTCGGCGGTCGGCGTCGCATCGACGGTGGGGACCTTCTTCACGCAGCTCTACCCCAAGGTGATGATCTCGACGACGAGCAGGGCGTACTCGATCACGATCGCCAACTCGGCGAGCCCGACCTACACCCTTCGGGTCATGACGGTCGTGGCGCTCGTGTTCTTCCCGGTCGTCCTCGTCTATCTGACATGGACGTACGTCGTCTTCCGCCGGCGCATCACGGGGCCGCGGCTGGGCACCCCGGCGGAAGGTGATCTCTCGTCCCCGACATCCCCCACGGCTGTCGAGTCCTGAGCCGGCCGATCCACCTGCTCCCGGGCGGCCCTCACCGGTCGCCCGGGAGCGCTGGACTCTGCATCTCCCTCGTCGCGTACCTGCTCGTCACCCAGGTTTCATCCAGGTCCTGCAGGCCGGGCAGGACGACGTCGGCGATCCCGAATCCGGGACGGCCCCGATCCTCGGCGGCGGGCACCGCGACGCAGGTCATCCGAGCGGCCTTCGCCGCGAGGACGCCCGCCTCGGAATCCTCGAAGACCACGCAGGCACGGGGATCCACGCCGAGGCGCTGGGCCGCCGTGAGGAAGACGGCCGGATGCGGCTTGCCGTACGCCTCGTCCTCGGCGGAGCAGATGACATCGAACGCGTCGGCGATGTCGAAGTGCTCCAGCGTCCTCATGATGAGCGTCGTCGGCGTCGAGCTCGCGAGTGCACGAGGGCCGAGCCGGCCGGTCATGTCGAGGGCGCGCAGCGCGCCCGGCAGCAGGCGTCCCTTCGACTCGACGAGCGTGCCCACCCGGTCGAGGATCCGATCTGCCACATCCCGCACGCTCGGGGCGGACCATGGCGATCGGCCGTGCCAGTGGGCCACGACCTCCTCGACGAAGAGCCCCTTCGTCGCCCGCGCCGCTGCAGGGTCGATGGGCGCCCCGAGGGGGACCAGGATCTCGAGCTCCGCCTCGTGCCAGAGCACCTCGGAGTCGACGAGCAGGCCATCCATGTCGAAGACGGCCGCCTCGAAGGCGGTCACGTCAGGCCGGCAGGTGCTGCTCGATCGCCGAGACGAGCTGCTCGTCCTCGGGGGCCACCATGGGCGCGAAGCGCGAGACGACCTCGCCAGAGGGATCGATCAGGAACTTCTCGAAGTTCCAGCGGATGTCGCCGGAGTGCCCCTCGGCGTCGGCAACCTCCTCGAGTTCCGCGTAGATCGGATGGCGGTCCTCGCCGTTCACCTCGATCTTCTCGAACATCGGGAAGGTAACGCCGTAGGTCGCCGAGCAGAACGTTGCGATCTCCTCGGCGGTGCCCGGCTCCTGCTCGCCGAACTGGTTGCACGGGAAGCCGAGCACAGTGAATCCTCGGTCCTGGTACTTCCGCTGGAGCTCCTCGAGGCCGGTGTACTGGGGCGTCAGGCCGCACGCTGACGCGACGTTGACCACGAGGAGGGTCTTGCCCTCGAAGTCCTTGAGCGAGGAGGGTTCGCCTGCGAGCGTGTTGACGGGATAGTCGTAGAGAGCCATGCGCGAACGCTAGCGGTCGTCCGACGCGGTTGCGCGGGCCCTGTAGCGTCAGGCTCATGCGTGCCGCCGTGGTGAGGGATGGCGCCGTCGCGGTGCAGGAGGTTCCCGATCTCGTTCCGCGACCCGGTGAGCTGCTCGTCAAGGTCGCCTCGTCGGGGATCAATGCGGCCGACCTGCTCCAGCGCTCGGGCCTCTATCCAGCACCAGCCGGTTCCCCCGCCGACATCCCCGGGCTCGAGTTCGCCGGCGAGGTCGTCGCCACCGGGGGCGGCTGGTCCGCCTACAAGCTGGGCGACCGGGTCATGGCGGTCGTCGGCGGAGGTGGCCAGGCCGAGTACGCCGTCGTCCATGAGTCCCATGCGCTGCTGGTGCCCAAGCGGGTCGACCTCGAGGCTGCGGGAGGGTTCCCTGAGGCCTTCTCGACGGCCCATGACGCGCTCGGTGACCCAGGCGAGAATGACCTCCTCTGACCGCGTCCTGATCACCGGGGCCGCCGGCGGAGTGGGGACGGCCGCGATCCAGATCGCAGCAGCGCTCGGCGGGACCGTGGTCGCCAGTGCACGCGACGAGGCGAAGCATGCGGCGCTGGTCGAGCTCGGAGCCGATTCGACCATCACGCCCGACCAGACGGCCGACGCGGGTCCGTTCGACGTCGTCCTCGAGCTCGTCGGCGGATCCAGCCTGGCGGACGTCCAGCGAACGCTCGCCCGCTTCGCGCGCGTCGTCGTGATCGGCGTGGGGGGCGGCGGCCCGCGCGTCGAGCTCGACCTCCTCGGCGTCATGCAACGCCGGATCACCCTGACGGGCTCGACGCTGCGCTCGCGCTCCGTCGAGGAGAAGGCGCAGGTCGCCGCCGCCGTCCGAAGGGGGCTGCTCCCGCTCCTCGGGAGCGGGGCGATCAGGGTCCCCGTCCAGTCCGTCCTCCCGCTCGAAGACGTGTCCGTGGCCTACGACGCGTTCGCCGCCGGCGGCAAGCTCGGCAAGTACGTCCTCAGCGTCTCGGAGTGATCGCCTAGGCGAGGAATCCCTCGAGCGGGTGGTAGCTGAGGTCGTGGGCCTCGGCGACCGGGCCGCAGGTGATCTTGCCATCGACGACGTTGACCCCCTCGGCGAGCGCGGGATCTATGCGCACGGCGTCGCGCCAGCCGTGGCTTGCGATCGCGACGGTGTAGGGAAGCGTCGCGTTCACGAGGGCGTGCGTGGACGTGATCGGCACCGCGCCGGGCATGTTCGCCACGCAGTAGAAGACGCAGCCGTTGTGGTCGAACACCGGGTTCGAGTGCGTCGTCGGGCGCGTGGCCTCGAAGCATCCTCCCTGGTCGACCGAGATGTCGACCAGCACCGATCCGGGGCGCATCCGACTGACGAGGTCGTCGCTCACGAGCTTCGGCGCCTTCGCCCCGACGACGAGCACCGCGCCGATCACGATGTCGGCGTCGAGGCATGCCTCCTCGATCGCCAGGACCGAGGAGGCGACCGTCTCGACCTCGCCGCGGAAGTGGTGGTCGATCTCGCGCAGGCGCTCCAGGTTCTTGTCGAAGATCTGGACGTTCGCCTGCATCCCGACCGCGAGGGTCGCTGCTGCGAGCCCCGTGACCCCCCCGCCGATGACCACCACGTTGGCGGCCGCCACGCCGGGCACGCCGCAGATGAGCGTGCCCCTGCCGCCGCCAGCCCGCATCAGGTGGTGCGCGCCCATGAGCGGCGCCATCCTGCCCGCGACCTCGCTCATCGGCGTCAGCAGCGGCAGCGAGTTGTTCGCGAGCCGGACCGTCTCGTAGGCGATGGCGGTGTTCCGAGCCGCCATGAGCGCGTCCGTGCACGGCCGCGACGCGGCGAGGTGCAGGTAGGTGAAGAGCACCTGGTCAGTCCTCGCGCCCAACCGGTGGTACTCGTCGGCGATCGGCTCCTTGACCTTGAGGACCAGGTCCGCTCCCGCCCAGACGTCGTCCGCCGAGGCGAGGATCGTCGCACCCGTCGACCGGAACGTGTCGTCGGTGATCGACGAGCCGACGCCGGCACCCTCCTCGATGAGGATCTCGTGGCCGAGCGCAGCGAGCTCCCGCACGCCGGCCGGGGTCAGCGCGACGCGGTACTCGTCATCCTTGATTTCCTTGGGCACTCCGATGATCATCTGGAACCCCTTTGTTCCTCGTTGTGGCTAGTCGATCTCGTCGTAGGCGATGACCTTTGTCTTGAAGAAGTCGCCGGTGGTCATGAACCTCGTGAGGATCACGAGCGGGACCCCGAGCAGGAAGGTGACGAGGATCGGAAGCGAGCTCTTCAAGCCAGACTCGTGCACGACCTCGACACCCACGCCGAGCAGCACGATGCCACCGACGAACGGCAGCAGGATCCCCGAGAAGAAGAACTTCACGCTCACGAACGCGACCCTGCGGTAGGCCCACGCGCAGGCGACCCCCGTGGTGCCGTAGTAGAAGGCGATCAGCACCCCGATGTTGCCGACCAGTGTGCTGAAGTCAGAGTTCAGCGTCGAGTTGCCCTGGGTCAGGAAGATCCCGAAGAGGCAGATGAAGGCGATGATCAGCGTCCCGATCGCGGGGGTCTGGCGCTTCGGCTCGATCGTCGCGAAGACGCTCGGGAACACCTTGTCGCGCGCCATCGACAGGGTGACCCTCGCTGCGGGAAGCAGCGTCGTCTGCGTGGTGCCGACTGTCGAGGAGAGCACCGCGATGAGCATGACGAACAGCGCCCAGTGGCCGACCGCATGCTGGGCGAAGTAGAGCATCACCGTCGTGTAGTTCCCGGTGCTGTTGAGGTTGTTGAGCTCGGAGGCGGGCACCCACATCTGGATCGCGACGATGTTCACGATGAAGATCACGAGCAGGAAGAACATCGAGATGATGGCGGCTCTGCCCGGGGTCTTCGAGGCGTCCTTCGACTCCTCGTTCAGGTTCACCGAGGTGTCCCAGCCCCAGAAGAAGAAGACGCCGAGCGCGGCTCCCGCCGCGAGCGCCGCGAAGCTCTTGATCGAGAAGGGGCTGAGCCATGCCATGTGGAAGCCCATCGTGTGCGCCGGGTGGGACGCGGCGACCTTGATGATCCCCCAGATGGAGAAGCCGAGCACGGCGACGTACTCCACGATCACCATGACCCACTGGAAGTTCGTCGTGTACCGGATGCCCCAGACGCAGATGAAGGTCACGAGCGCGAGCCACAGGGCGGCGACGATCGCCTGCCACCACAGGTTGTTCGCCGTGGCCTGGCTGATCCAGTTCTCCTCAACGAAGAAGGCGAGGGTGTTCTGGGCGGCGGTGACCGGTGCGAGCACGCAGAAGAGCGCGGAGGTCGCAACCTGCACCCAGCCGTTGAACCACCCGACGTACGGGCTCATCAGCTTGGACAGCCACGAGTACGAGGCGCCGCAGTCCGGGTCCTTGCGGTTCAGGTGGAAGTACGAGTACGCGATGAAGAGCACGGGGATGAAGCTGATCCAGATGACCGCGGGACCGGCGTACCCGACGCCGACGATGGCCCACAGCAGGACCATGGTCGTCGCCAGCGAGTAGGCGGGCGCGACCGAGGAGACGGCGACAGCGGTCGAGTCGAAGAGGTTGAGCTCGCCGGCCTTGAGGGTCGCGGCCTCCTCCTTCTTAGGGACCGGTACCCCGAACGGCCCCTCGACGTCGTGGATCGTCATCCTCTTCTCCCCCCTATGAGCCCCGCGATTGCGCGGCCGACGGTTATGCCTCGATGCTGCTCATGACGTGCTTGATCCTCGTGTAGTCCTCGAAACCGTACATCGAGAGGTCCTTGCCGTAGCCGGACTGCTTGAATCCTCCGTGAGGCATCTCTGCGACGAGCGGGATATGGGCGTTGATCCACACGCAGCCGAAGTCGAGATCGCGCGACAGACGCATCGCGCGGCCGTGGTCCTTGGTCCAGACCGACGAGGCGAGCCCGTAGTCGACGCCGTTCGCCCACTCGATCGCCTCGGCCTCGTCACTGAACTTCTGGACGGTGATCACCGGCCCGAAGACCTCCTGCTGGATCATCTCATCGTCCTGGCGGAGGCCTGCAACCACGGTCGGTGCGATGAAGTAGCCCCTGTCCCCCACCTGGCCTCCCCCGGCCGCGAGGACCGAGTGCGAAGGTCGGCGGTCGAGGAAACCGGACACCCTGGCGAACTGCCCCGCGTTGTTGACTGGGCCGAAGAACGCATCCTCGACGTCAGGCCCGCCCACGAGCGTGCCCCTCGCCTGCTCGGACAGCGCGTCGACGAAGTCGTCATAGACCCTCGGTCCGGCGAGGACGCGGGTCGCCGCCGTGCAGTCCTGCCCGGCATTGAAGTAGCCGCCGATCGCGATGCCCTCGGCGGCGACGGCGAGGTCGGCGTCGTCGAAGACGATGACGGGCGCCTTGCCGCCGAGCTCGAGGTGGACGCGCTTCAGGGTCTGAGACGCGGTCGCCGCGACCTCCTTTCCAGCCCGCACGGACCCGGTGATCGAGATCATCTGGGGCACCGGGTGCTCGACGAGCGCCTGGCCGGTCGCGCGGTCCCCGCAGACGACGTTGAGCACCCCGGGACCGACGACCTCCGCGATGACCTCAGCCATGAACAGGGTCGTGACCGGCGTCGTGTCGGACGGCTTGAGGACCATCGTGTTGCCCGCAGCGAGCGCAGGTGCCCACTTCCACACCGCCATCATCATCGGGTAGTTCCACGGCGTGACTGCGGCGCAGACCCCGATGGGCTCGCGGCGGACGTACGAGGTGAAGCCGGCCATGTACTCGGCGGCACCACGTCCCTCGAGCATGCGGGCGGCTCCCGCGAAGAAGCGGATCTGGTCGATCATCGGCGGAATCTCTTCGCTGATCGTGAGGGCGATCGGCTTGCCCGTGTTCTCGCTCTCGAGGGCCACGATCTCGTCGGCGCGAGCCTCGAGGGCGTCGGCGATGAGGAGCAGGGCGCGGGAGCGCTGCGACGGCGTGGTGCGCCGCCAGGCTGCGAACGCCCCGAGCGCGTTGCGGCACGCATCATCGACATCCTCGAGTCCCGAGACGGGTGCTTCGGCGAACGCCTCGCCCGTGCTCGGATTGATGAGCTCCGCGTAGCGACCTGACCGGGGCGCGACGCTGACCCCTCCGATGAAGTTCTCGAGGCGGCTCATTTCCCCTCCCCTCGCGCGGGGTCGTCCCCGCAGCCTGCTCACCATTCCAGATCTGCCACAGAAAGGCAAGAAACCTCGGAAACATTCATCAGCAGGAAATATCGGGGCTGGATTCGCAAGCAAAGTACGCTAGAGTGCAGATATCCGTCATGGGGTGCTTCGTGCAGCCTTGGCGGGTCAACCAAAATGACTGAACGAGTCAAACCGAAGCGGGGCACGACGGACCCGCGCGCCAAGCAGCCCGAAGGCGCCTTCGGCGCACCGGGGTCGCTGGACGACGCCGACCGGAGGATCATCTCGGTCCTCCAGAACGACGGCAGGTGCCCGTACGGGACCATCGCCGACCAGGTCGGCCTGTCCGAGGCAGCGGTGCGCCGCAGGGTGCAGCGGATGCGCGAGACCGGCGTCATGGAGATTGTCGCGATCACCGATCCGCGCGAGCTCGGCTTCGGCCGTGAGGCGCTCGTCGGGATCCGGGTCCAGGGGGACGTCCGGATCGTCGCCGACAAGATCGCCTCGATCGACGAGACCAGCTACGTCGTGCTGGTGGCGGGCAGCTACGACATCATCGCCGAGATCGTGACGGAGGATGACGAGAGCCTGGTGCACCTGCTCAACGACTCCATCCGGAGCATCCCCGGCGTCACGGAGTGCGAGACCTTCATCTACCTGAAACTGGCCAAGCAGACCTTCAACTGGGGGACCAAATGACCACGACCGAAGACGTATACACCGACGGGATCGCCGGGCTGATGCTCGACGACGAGACCCACTCGATGTCCGAGCGTGCGCGCCGGCACCTGTGGATGCACTTCTCGAGGATGGGCTCGTACTCGACGGACGCCGAGATCCCGATCATGGTGCGCGGCGAGGGTGCCTACGTCTACGACTCGCGCGGCAACCGCTACCTCGACGGCATCTCGAGCCTGTTCACGACGCAGCTCGGCCACGGTCGCCGCGACCTCGCAGAGGCGGGGCGCCTGCAGGCCGAGAAGCTCGCGTACTACCCCGTGTGGACCTACGCGCACCCGATGGCCATCGACCTCGCCGAGCGGCTGGCCGGGCTCGCACCCGGGGACCTCAACCGGGTCTTCTTCACGACCGGCGGGTCCGAGGCGGTCGAGAGCGCATGGAAGCTCGCCCGCCAGTACCACCGCCTGCGCGGCGACCACGACCGTTACAAGGTCATCAGTCGCGACATCGCCTACCACGGGACGACCATGGGCGCGCTCACGATCACGAGCGTGATCCCCTACCGCACCCCGTTCGAGCCGCTCGTGCCCGGGGCGGTCAAGGTTCCGAACACGAACCTGTACCGTGCCGACGCGCAGCACCGCGACGACGCCGAGGCGTTCGGCCTGTGGTCTGCGGACCAGATCGAGGCGGCCCTGCTCCGCGAGGGTCCCGAGACGGTCGCGGCGGTCTTCGTCGAGCCGGTCCAGAACGCCGGCGGCTGCTTCACGCCACCCCCCGGGTACTTCAAGCGACTTCGCGAGATCTGCGACACGTACGGCGTGCTCCTCGTGTCCGACGAGGTGATCTGCGCCTTCGGCCGTCTGGGCACCTGGTTCGGCGGCCAGAAGTACGACTACGTCCCCGACATCATCACGTGCGCCAAGGGCATCACCTCGGGCTATGCGCCGCTCGGAGCCATGATCGTCAGCGACCGGATCGCGGAGCCGTTCCTCGAGGCGGACAACACGTTCCTCCACGGCATCACCTTCGCGGGCCACCCGGTGAGCTGCGCCATCGCGCTCAAGAACATCGAGATCATCGAGGACGAGAAGATCCTCGAGCACGTGCTCGCGACCCAGGATTACTTCTTCGAGCAGCTCTCCGCGCTGCGGTCGCTGCCGATCGTCGGGGACATCCGCGGGACGGGCTTCTTCTGGGGCATCGAGCTCGTCCGCGACCAGGAGACAAGGGAGACCTTCACCCATGATGAGGCCGAGCGCCTGCTTCGGGGCTTCGTGTCCCCCGAGATGTTCCGCCGGGGGCTCGATCTGCCGTTCAGACGACCGCGGGGATCCCGTCGTCCAGCTCGCCCCGCCGCTCATCTGCGGGACCGAGGAGATCAACTTCATGGTCGGGACGATCCAAGAGGTGCTCACCGAAGCGATCAATCTGCACTAGCTGATGCCAGCCCCGCACGCGTCGCTCTGGTGGGCGACGCTCCCGCGAGAGCCAGCCGCTCGTGCCGCCCTCGCGGGCGATCTCGACGTGGACGTCGCGATCGTCGGAGCGGGCTACACCGGCCTGTGGACGGCGCTCGCCCTCAAGCGCGCGGACATGTCGCTGCGCGTCGCGGTGCTCGAGGCCGACGTCGCCGGTGCGGGCGCGTCCGGTCGCAACGGCGGATGGGCCTCAGCGCTCTATCCGATCTCCTGGGCTCGCGTGCGAGAGCAACATGGAGGCGCCGCGCACGACCTCCTCATCTCGACGCTCCGTGAGGCCGTCGTCGCGCTGGGCGCGGACGCCCGATCCCTCGGGATCGACTGCGACTACCACCGTGGCGGCACCGTCACGGTGGCCAGGACGACCGCGCAGGTGGCCCGACTCCGAGCCGAGCTTGACGAGGCCCGCCTCGACGGCACGGGCGACGACGACCTCCGCTGGCTGGAGGCAGACGAGGCGCTGGCTCGATGCGGCGCCACCGGGGTGCTCGGCGCACTCTTCACGCCGCACTGCGCAGCCATTCATCCCGCCAAGCTGGCCACGGGACTCGCGGACTCGGCGGAGCGACTGGGCATTGACATCTACGAGCGGACGAGAGTCAGCTCGATCCTCGCGGGTGACCGGTGGCGAAGGCCGCAGGCCGCCTGCGAGGCGGGCATCGTCCGCGCGGAGGTCGTGGTGCGGGCCACCGAGGGTTTCACCCCCGGCTTCAAGGGCGCACGACGCGCGGTCGTCCCCCTCTACTCGCTCATGGTGGCGACCGATCCCCTGCCGGGCTCCTTCTTCGAGCGGATCGGGCTCGCAGACCGCGAGACGTTCAACGACGGGCGGCACCTGCTCGTGTACGGCCAGCGCACTCGTGACGATCGGCTGGCCTTCGGAGGCCGCGGCGCCCCGTACCACTTCGGATCGAGGGTCGCTGCGAGCCACGACGCCGATGCGCGGGTCTTCGCCACGCTCGAGGCGGAGCTCGAGGCCTGGTTCGGTCCGTTGCCGGCACCCGTCGCGCACCGGTGGGGTGGGCCGCTGGCCATGGCGAGAGACGGCTCGCCCTTCGTGGTGCTCGATCGCGGGACGGGACTTGCCGCTGCGGGCGGCTACGTGGGCGACGGCGTCGTCATGAGCCGGGTCGCAGCCATCGCGCTCGCCGACGTCATCCTCGGCCGGGACAGCGAGTACTCATCGCTTCCCTTCGTCGGGCACCGGTCCCGCGACTGGGAGCCCGAGCCCCTGCGATGGATCGGCATCAACGCGGGGCTGGCAGCTGCCGCAGCCGCAGACGCCCGCGAGGCCAGGACGGGGCGGGCGTCAGTGGCTGCGCGTCTCCTCGCGATGCTCCAAGGCTCCTGAGACTGGGATCCGCATCGGCCACGAGGTGAGACGGCCAGCCGCTCACCGCGACGAAGCCCACCTGCTCCCGCGACTCGCGGAGCGACCACAGGCGCGGTCACACGAGTGCGATGGTGATCTCGGGCTCTGAGGCGGCCCGCACCGCATCGACCGACACGCCGGGTGCCAGCTCGCGGAGCACCAGACCGCTCGGCTCTACGTCGATGACGCACAGATCGGTGATGATCCGCTGGACGCAGGACGTGCCGGTCAGCGGGAGCGAGCAGCGGTTGACGATCTTGTGCCCGCCGTCCTTCGCAGTGTGCTCCATCATCACGATCACCCGCTTCGCGCCGTGGACGAGGTCCATCGCGCCGCCCATCCCTTTGACCATCTTCCCCGGGATCATCCAGTTCGCAAGGTCGCCGGCGGCTGACACCTGCATCGCGCCGAGCACTGCAACGTCGACATGCCCGCCCCGGATCATCCCGAACGACGTGGCGGAATCGAAGAAGGACGCGCCGGGCAGGACCGTGACGGTCTCCTTGCCCGCATTGATCAGGTCCGGGTCGATCCCATCCTCGGTCGGATACGGGCCGACGCCGAGGATCCCGTTCTCGGCGTGGAGGACCACGTGCATCCCCTCGGGGACGAAATTGGGCACCAGCGTCGGAAGCCCGATGCCGAGGTTCACGTACTGGCCGTCCTCCAGCTCCGCCGCAACGCGGGCCGCAAGCTCGTCGCGCGTCAGACCGCTCATCGTGCCACCGTCCTTCTCTCGATTCGCTTCTCCACGCCGGGCGCGTGGACGACGCGCTGGACGAAGATCCCAGGCGTGTGCACGTGCATCGGGTCGAGCTCGCCGGGCTCCACGAGCTCCTCCACCTCAGCGATCGTCGTGCCTCCTGCGGCCGCGCACAGCGGGTTGAAGTTCTGCGCGCTCTCCTCGTAGATGAGGTTCCCGTGCCGGTCCCCGTATCGGGCGTGCACGAGCGCGAAGTCCGTCCGGATGCCCCGCTCGAGGACGTAGGGCCGGCCGTCGAACTCGCGGACCTCCTTGGGCGGGGATGCGACGGCGATGCCGCCAGCCCCGTCGTATCGCCAGGGCAGTCCCCCGTCGGCGATCTCCGTGCCGACGCCCGCGGGCGTGAAGAACGCGGGGATCCCCGCGCCGCCCGCCCGGAGTCGCTCCGCGAGCGTGCCCTGGGGCACCAGCTCCACCTCGAGCTCCCCGGAGAGGAACTGGCGCTCGAACTCCTTGTTCTCCCCCACGTACGAGCCGGTGGTGCGCGCGATGCGACGGGCCGCCAGCAGGATGCCCAGTCCCCAGTCGTCCACGCCGCAGTTGTTGCTCACGGTCACGAGATCGGTCGCGCCGCCTGCGAGCAGCGCCTGGATCAGGGTCGTGGGGATCCCGCACAGGCCGAACCCGCCCACGGCCAGCGACGCACCGTCGGCGATGTCCCGCACGGCCATGTCGGCGCTCTCGACGACCTTGTCCATCCGCATCCCCTTCGATCGGGCCACGCCACCGCGGCATCTCGGAGGCTCCCGGCCCGCTGTCGACGGACCACGCGCCACGGTAGCGCCGATGCACATCGGCCCCGGCGCGACATCCCGCGGGCCGCCGCCGTCAGTCAGGCGGGAACAGCGCGCGGAGCGCGCGAGACGGACTCGGCCTGCCCAGCAGGTCCGCCATCCAGAGGCTCGTCCGGCACAGGGCCTCGAGATCGACGCCCGTGTCGATGCCGAGGCCGTGCAGCTGCCAGACGAGATCCTCGGTCGCGAGGTTCCCCGTTGCGCTCTGCGCGTAGGGGCATCCGCCGAGCCCGCCGGCGGATGCGTCCACCGTGGTGATGCCGTGCTGGAGGGCGACCAGCGTGTTTGCGAGCGCCTGGCCGTAGGTGTCATGGAAGTGCACCGCGAGGCGAGATCGGTCGACCCCCCGCTCCTCGATCACGTGGAGCACGTCGACCACCTGGCCGGGCGTGGCGACGCCGATGGTGTCGCCGAGGGAGAGCTCTGCGCATCCCATGTCGACGAGCGCGGCAGCGACGTCGGCGACCTGGCTCGGGTCCACATCGCCTTCCCACGGGTCGCCGAAGCACATGGAGACGTAGCCGCGGACCGCAAGCCCCGACGAGATGGCGGCGGAGACGACCGGCGCGAAGCGCTCGATCGACTCGGCAAGCGATCGGTTCAGGTTGCGCTGGGCGAAGCTCTCGGTGGCGCTCGCGAAGACGGCGATCTCCTCCACCCCGCAGGCGAGGGCGCGCTCGAGGCCGCGCTCGTTCGGCACGAGGACGGGATGTCTCCCCCGAAGCGGTCCGAGCTGCGCGAGGAGCTCCTCCGCATCGGCCATCTGAGGCACCCACTTCGGCGACACGAAGCTGGTGAGCTCGACTGCCTGCAGCCCCGTCGAGACGAGGCGGTGGATGAATGCGGCCTTCACTGCCACCGGAAGGACGGCGGCCTCGTTCTGGAGGCCGTCACGCGGCGCGACCTCGTAGATCGTGACGTGCGTGGGAAGGTCGTGGAGCACGGCACGCTGAGGGCTCCTCACCGGTCTCGCGCCTCGGAATCCATGCCCCAGTTGATCGTGCGCGTGCCGTCGGTCGGCGCCGGGTCCGTCACCATCGGCCGATCATGGCACCTCCGTGCCCGCTCGACCCCTGATGGGCCATGTGTGGGCCCGCTCGAGGATGGCTGGCTATCGGAAGTCCCTGGACGGCGCGCTGGGTGCGCCGAGATCGAGTGGGCGGACGTGCTCCGCCGTCACCGCGAGCGCTCCCTGGCCCCGCTCCAGCCGCCCCCGGATGACGAGTGCGGCCGTGCCGCCGGCGACATCGCGCCAGCGTGCCCATGCCCCCTTGGAGAAGATCACGTTGACATGCCCGGTCTCGTCCTCGAGGTTCAGGAAGACCGCGCCGTGGGCGGTCTCGGGATGCTGGCGATGGGTGACCACCCCAGCCACCACCACCCGATCCGCCTCTGCGCCGGCCAGTGCTGCGGCGGGCAGGACGCCTTGCGCATCGAGGGCGCCTCGCGCCAGGGAGAGCGCCGTCGCCTCGGGGGCGAGTCCAAGGGCCCACAGGTCGTCGGCCACAACCTCGAGCGGGGTCGGCTCACCAAGCGCAGGTGCGATGGTGCCGGTCACGATGCCCTCGAGCCGATCAGGCGATGACTGCGCTGCAGCGGCGGCGGTCCACGTGAGCACGCGTCTGCTCCTTCCCATGGCATCCAGGGCACCGGCGGCTGCCAGCGCCTCGAGGTGCGAACGCGAGACCCCTGCGCGGCGAACGAGGTCCTCCTGGCCGGCCCAGGGCGCGCCTGCGGCAATCCGCTCCGCCACCGCTCGCCCGACCCCGCGGACCGAGGCCAGCCCGAGGCGCACCGCATAGGAATCCCCGTACGGCTCGACCGTGGCATCCGCAGCCGAGCGGTCCACGTCCGGTCGAGTGACGGTGACCCCGTGGCGCCTGGCATCGGCGACGAGGCTCTGCGGTGACCAGAACCCCATGGGCTGTGCATTCAGCAGCGACGCGAGGAACGCAGCCGGGTGGTGCAGCTTCAGCCACGCGGAGCAGTAGACGAGATGTGCGAAGGAGACGGCATGCGATTCGGGGAATCCGAAGTTGGCGAACGCCGCGAGCGCTGCGTAGAGGGCGTCGGCGGTCTCTCCGGTGACCCCGCGCTCCGCCATGCCCGCGTAGAGCCTCCCCTTCAGCCGCAGCATCCGGAGCTCGGACCGCTTCGCAGCCATCGCCTGGCGCAGCTCGTCGGCCTCGGCAGGGCTGAACCCGGCGATCGCCACGGCCATCTCCATCAGCTGCTCCTGGAACAGCGGGACGCCGAGCGTGCGGCGAAGGATGGGCTCCAGGAGCGGATGCAGGTAGGTCACGGGCTCCTCACCGCGACGGCGGCGCAGATAGGGGTTGACCGCATTGCCCTGGATCGGGCCCGGGCGGATGAGGGCGACCTCGATCACCAGGTCGTAGAAGCACCGAGGACGCAGCCGCGGGAGCGTTGCCATCTGCGCGCGTGACTCCACCTGGAAGACCCCGACGGTATCTGCGCCGCACAGCATGTCGTAGACGGCATCCTCCTGGGGAAGGCGCGCAAGGTCCACCTGCGTGCCGGTCGACTCGCACACGAGGTCCACGGTCCGATGCAGGGCCTCGAGCATGCCGAGCCCGAGCAGGTCGAACTTGACGAGGCCGATGGCCGCACAGTCGTCCTTATCCCACTGCAGGACCGACCGCCCCTCCATGCGTGCCCACTCGACCGGGCACACCTCGACCACCGGGCGGTCGCAGATCACCATCCCCGCGGAGTGCACACCGAGGTGCCTCGGACGCCCAAGCGCCTCGGATGCCAGCCTCGCAACGAGCGGATCGAGCCCGGCGGTCGCTGCTGCATCAACGCCGAGCAGGTCCTTGTCCGCGCTCCAGCGCCGCTCGATGCGGCTGGCGGCGCTCGCGGCGTCGTCGGCGGATGCCCCCAGTGCGCGCGCGATGTCCCGCACGGCCGAGCGGGGCCGGTAGGTGATGACGTTGGCCACCTGGGCGGCGTGGTGCCGGCCGTACCTGGCGTAGACGTACTGGATGACCTCCTCGCGTCGCGACGACTCGATGTCCACGTCGATGTCGGGCGGTCCGTCGCGCGCTGGCGACAAGAAGCGCTCGAACAGCAGCCCGAGCGCGACCGCATCGGCATTGGTGACGCCGAGCGCGTAGCAGGCGGCGGAGTTCGCGGCCGACCCCCGACCCTGGCAGTAGATCCCCTCGCGCTTGCAGAACTGGGTCAGGTCCCAGACGATGAGGAAGTACCCCGCGTATCCGAGCGAGCCGATGACCGCCAGTTCGTGGTCGAGCTGGGCCCACGCACCGGGGACCCGTTCGGCGCCGCGCGGGCCGTACCGTTCGATCGCCCCCTGTGCGACCAGCCTCGCGAGATAGGCCTGCTCGTCGAGGCCGTCAGGGGTCGGGAAGTCCGGCAGTCGCGGGGCGACCAGCCGCAGGTCGAACGCGCAGGCGAGGGCGAGCTCCGCGGCACGATCGGTCACCCCGGGGAACCGGGAGAACCGACGCTCCTGCTCGGCCGCGGAACGCAGGCAGGCAGCCGGTGCCGCGGGAGTCCATCCCTCGAGCTCGGCGAGCGTCCGGCGGGCGCGGATCGCCGCGAACGTGCTCGCGAGCGGGAAGGACGCGGGCGTGGCGTAGTGGACGTTGTTGGTGGCGACCACCTCGGCGCCGGCCTCGAGACCGATCGTCGCCAGTGCCTCGTTGCGAGCCAGGTCCAGGGGGTCGCCGTGGTCCCACAGCTCGACCGCCACGTTCTCGATGCCCACCGCGTCGGTGAGCCGGTCGAGCGCGCGACGGGCCTCGCGGGGTCCCGCGTCCGCGAGCGCCGAGGGCACCGGGCCCTTTCGGCACCCCGTGAGGACGACCCAGTTCCCGCGGTGGCGGTCCGCCAGCTCCTCGAGGCTCACCGTCGGGCAGCCCTTGGTGCCGAGCCGGAGGTGCGCGTCGGCCAGCAGGGAGCTCAGCGCGGCGTACCCCTCTGGGTTCCGGGTGATCACCACGAGGTGGGAGCCCGTCGGGTCGGGGACCCCGGTTCTCGCCCCCCCGCCGGTCAGCGTCAGCTCCGTGCCGAAGACACTCGGGATGCCGAGCGCACGGGCTGCCTCGGCAAAGCGAACCGCGCCGTAGAGCCCGTGGTGGTCCGTCAAGGCGATGGCCTCGAGCCCGAGTGCGACGGCGGTGGCGACGAGCTCCTCGGGGTCCGACGCGCCGTCGAGGAAGCTGAAGTCCGAGTGGGCGTGGAGTTCCGCGTACCGAGCCATCAGTCGTAGATGCCCGCGAGCCACCACTCGGAGCGCTCCGCCCGGAGCAGCACGGCCAGGCCGTCGTCGAGGAGTACCTGGAGGTGGGCGCGCCGCCGGCCCGTGCTCCACCATCGCTCGGCCATCGGCCACGGCCCGCAGTGCCCGATGACCGTGCGCGGCAGGCCGACGCCGAGATCAGCCCGGAGGGGCGTGCCGCTCAACAGCCCTCGTCCGCAGACAGCGATGGCGTCCCCCTGCGCGTCGCGCAGGCTGACGCGCAGCGACCGCGACGGGATCGCCGCCGGGGAGGGCGCTGGGATCCGGCCCGGCCACGGCGCTGCAGCGTCGCGGCCGGCACGCTGCGCGTCTCGGCTTCCCCATGGGACCAGCGCGGCTCGGTCGTCGGGGGCGCGCCCGCCGCCGAGGCGCGCCACGGTCACCGCCCCGACGCCGAGCTGCTCCTCGATGCGCTGGGCGGCGGCGGCGGCACGGAGGTCTGCAGCGCCTCGCTCGCCGAAGAAGCCGCGCTGGATGTCACGTGGCGCGTCTCGGCGCACGAGCGCGTCGAGACGCCGCAGCGCAGCCGCGTCGCGGAGGCCCGGGAGCTCACCGTCGAGGCCTCGGGCGACACGGTGGCGCCGGACGGCATCGAGTCCGAAGCGCTCGAGCACCCGGGCCTCCTCGAGCGACGCGAATCGCCCCAGCGTGTGCAGCCCGAGCCGTTTGCATGCCGCCGCGAGGTCAGGATCGCGAAGCGTGGCGATCGACCACGGAGCGAGGAAGGCTCCGGTCGTCGCCACGGGCACGAACACTGAGGCGCGCGCGGCGAGGATGCCGGCGAAGAGTCCCTCGGCCGCACCCACGCACGCGCGGCTGTCCCCGCCGAGCAGCGGCCCGACCGCTGCCGCCAGGCGTCCCGCGAATGCCGTCTCGCCTCCGAAGAACCGGCTCGGTCCCCTGGAGGGGATCGCAACCACGCCGAGGCGGACAGGGCGCGCGAAGGGAGCGAGGGCCGTCGCGGTCTCGACGACGGCGGCGAACCGGCGGGCCTCCTCCCCCTTCGGTCCCTCCCTCGAGAGTCCCGGGCACCACAGCACGACGAGGCGAACCATCATCCCGCGAGCGCGATGCTTCCCTCGTGGTTCGGCAGCCACAGCGACGCAAGGCGGGGACGGCCGGTCGTGCCGCGGCCGACTGCCTGCACCTGCGCCACCCGCTCGACGAGCCTGCCATCGGAGCGCCAGGACGACGAGGTGACCTCGAGAGCCACATCTGCTGGAACAGGCCAGTCGTCACGATGCTCGACCAGCGCGACCAGCACGACCGAGCGGTCGCGGGCGCGGGCGAGGAGCCGGCGCGCGGCGCCATGCGCCACCCTCGCAGGCGGGCGGACCAGCACGACGTCGACCCCCTCGAACAGCTCCGCGGTCGCCGCCGCCCACGCACCGCGCGGTCGCGGCACGAAGACGACACGGCGCAGGTCGACCCCGAGCTCGGCCATCGCCACGACACCGGGGTCGTCGAGCCCCACCGCAGCGCACCAGTGCCCGCCTGTCGATGCGGCGCTCAGCAGGGCGAGCCCCAGCGAGGTCGCGCCGCTCCCCGCTGCCCCCGCCACGACGAGTGTCGCTCCCCGGCGCAGCGCACCATCGGGGAGGAGCGGTGCCAGCGGTGCGATGACCTCGAGCAGCCGGGTGGACGATGGGGTGGTCGGCCGTATCGAGGTGGCGAGCCGGGCGGCTTCTGCGGTCCGTTCAGGAGAGGAGGCGAACATATGTTCGTACTCTACCGACCACCTCAGACGTCGGCCACTGGACTTGCAGGATCAGGTGATCAGCTGGACCATGGCCGTGAAGGTCAGCCAGAACCCGATCGACACGGCCAGGATCACGATCGCCTGGTCCTGGTGGGTGACGATCCACCGGCGGATCCCGTTGAGCGTCGCAGCCGCAGTGTCCGGCCGGAGCAGCGCATAGGTCTCCATGGCCAGGTAGGTCGAGGTCGAGAGCAGGACGAATGCCGTCAGGACGATGTACGTCGACCCCTGGTGGAGGTCGGCAGCGGTGATCACCGCAGCCCCCGCCGCGACGAACGGCCACGGCTGGATGAGGAAACCCAGTCCGGCCGCGGCAACGAAGGACAGGTGGTCGAGCCAGCGCATCCACTTCGGCTCCTTCGCGGGCCGCTGCGGGCGGCGCCGCCGATGCACCCCGATCCCGATCAGCGCGATGCCGATGGCCAGCTTGACGATGATGATCGCCGTCGACGGCGCCGTCGACGGCGCGGGGGGCGTGCCGTCCGTCGCCAGTTCGACGAGCGCGATGATGGCGACGAACGAGACCAGCCAGCCAAGGATGAACCACATCCCGTTGCGAATACCGTGCTTGGCTCCGAGCACGAGGATGAACGACGTCAGCGGAACGGGCTCGAGCGCGATCACGAGGCCGATCAGCAGCAGGTCAACGACCATGCATCCATCCTCTGCTCCTCGGGCGACCCGCGCATGCGGCACCGCACCCTCCGGTCAGAACGCCCCCAGCCTCGCAAGCAGCCGCGCAAACGCCGATGCATCCCCTTCGACCAGGAGCGGCTCCACCCCGAATCGGGCCCATCCGATCCCGTCGAGGTCGCGCCCTGATACGCGGAGCAGCAGCGCCGGCGCCGAACCGCTGACGGTCACGTCTGCAGGCGCATCCGCCGAGGGCAGTCCGTACCCGCCGTCCGTGAGGGTCACAGCCCACCTGCGGGTCCCGTCCGTGAGCGAGATGACCGACCGCGAAGCGATGCCGTCACCGTTCGGCTGCTCGGGATGGGAACCGAACCACAGCAGCTCGCTGACGCCATCGGCGCTCAGTTCGTCATCCATCGTCGTGGCCGAGCCGATGGCGACCTGTGCGTCAGCGCGGTGCACGAGGGTCTCGATCGCCATGCGCCGTCGCCAGAAGTGGACGGTGTCGGCACCGGGCATGAACGTCACCGTCGGCGAGTCGTCGGATCGGCTGGCGAGCGCCCGATCGAGCGCATCGGACCACCGGCGCAGCCAGTCGACCGGATCAGTCTCCTCAGTGCGATGCTCGAAGGCATCCGGCGCGGCGAAGGCCCCGCTGTCGACCACCATGCTGCGGCCCTGGTACACGCGGGCCAGATGGTCGCTGAGGGCAGTCATGTCCCACTCGGGACACGTGGGCACCGACGCCGATGGGTCGGACTCCACGGCATCGACAAACCGGTCGAAGTCCGCGGCACGGAGTCGGTCGTATGCGGAGCCGGCGAGCCAGTCGGACTCTCGTTGCATCGTCTACCCTCCCCGCGTCGGCACCGCGACTCTAGGGTGGAGTCGCTCCTCGCGAAAGGATGACCATGTGTGGGCGGATCGCGCTGTTCACGCCACCCGGGCGGCTGGCACGGCTGCTTGACGCGACCCTGGCCGCGGGCCTCGACCCCGAGGGACGCCCCAGCTGGAACGTCGGGCCGCAGCGACAGTTGTTCGGCGTCTCCGAGCAGGGGGCGACCCGGGTGCTCGACCGGTACCGATGGGGCCTCGTGCCCTCGTGGTCGAAGGACCCGTCGATGGGCAACAAGATGTTCAACGCCCGCAGCGAGACGGTCGCGACGAAGCCGTCCTTCCGATCCGCGTTCAAGCGCCAGCGACTCCTGATCCCAGTCGACGGCTTCTACGAGTGGGACCGTCGCGGGGGCGCGAAGGTCCCCCACTTCTTCACGAGGACGGACGGCGCCCCCATCGTCCTCGCCGGTCTCTATGAGCGGTGGCACGACCCAGCGGCCGCCGCGGAGACACCATCCATGCAGACCTGCACGGTGCTGACCACGACGCCAGGAGACGACATGGACGGCATCCACGACCGGATGCCCGTCATCTTGGAGCCCGAGACCTTCGAGATGTGGCTCGCGGCGACCGACGACGAGCTCGATGCGCTCGAGTCGCTCTGCCGACCTGCGATCCGCGGCACGCTGGTGCACCACCCGGTGGACGCCCGGGTCGGCAACGTTCGCAACGACGGGCCCGAGCTCATCGAGGCCGACGCGGGCTCGCAGCTGCCGGGACTGGCCTAGTAGGAGTCGATCAGCTCGGTCAGCAGCGTCGCTGTCAGGTTCCTGCCCGTGGCGATCATCGCGACAGGGCCGTCGTCGAACGGGACGAGCCCGAGCTCGGCAGCCGCGATGGCGATCGCGGCGGAACCCTCCAGGATGAGGCCGTGCTCCATTGCAGCCGTCCTGACTGCGGCCCGGATCTGCTCCTCCTCGAGGGTCACGACCGGAATCCCCAGATCCCTCAGGATCTCGAACGTCACTGAGTCGTCCTCGAGGGTGCCTGCGAGCCCATCGGCGATGGTCTCGACGTGCGCGGTGTCCACAACCCGGCCGGCTTCGAGTGAGGCGACCATCACTGCGTAGTTGGCAGGCTGGAGACCGATCAGCCTCACGGTCGGGCGAGCCGACCGGAGCGCGAGTGCGATCCCTGACAAGAGCCCGCCGCCCCCGACCGGCACGAGGAGGTGCTCGATATCCGGAACCTGGTCGAGCAGCTCCGTCCCGATCGTCGACTGCCCAGCGATGACGTTTGCGTCGTTGTAGGGCGAGATGAATGCGGCACCGCGCTCGTCGGCCAGTCGCAGCGCGTACTCCTGCGCGTCGGCGAACTCCGCGCCATGCTGGACCAGCTGGACGGGGAACCGCTTCAGCTTGGTCACCTTCACCGGTGAGGCTGTCGTCGGGAGCACCACGGTCGCGGGCACGCCGAGCGCTCGCGCCGCGAAGGCGACGCCAAGCGCGTGGTTGCCTGCCGATGCGGTGACGACCTCGACATCGGGCCGCCGCTCGACTGCCGCCGACACCGCCGCGATGGCTCCCCTGACCTTGAACGACCCGGTGGGCTGGAGGCACTCCAGCTTGCACCACAGGGTCCCGCGTCCGGTCTCGAGGCGAATCGTCGGTGTCGGGCGCAGGTGCAGTGCCACGGCCTCCCTCGCCGCAGCGAACTGCGCGCTCGTCGGCTGGTGCACCTCTCGGGTCATCGGACCACCCCCGGGGTGACGCTAGCCCCCGCTCCGAGCGATGCGGTGCTGCGACTCGAGCCGGATGTCGGGCAATCGCTCCTCGTTCGCAGTCCCATCGGTGCGCTCCACCTCCCGGCATCCGAGGTGCTCGTAGAACTGTCGCGCGCGGCGGTTCTCCTCGAACACCCAGAGATCGAACCCGTCGGGTCGCTCCTCTTCGACCGCCCTGAAGAGCGCGGTGCCATGTCCCTCGCCATGGTGGTCCGGATGAACATAGAGGTGCTCCAGGCGGGTGGCCGTCACCACCGCGAACGCGATTACCGTCCCGCCGCAGTCGGTGACGAGCACGGTATCGCGACCGACGGTCGATCCGAAGAACTCGATGTCCTCCTCGGGCGTGTGCAGCTCCGGCAGGAAGCCGAGGCCCGCTCGCGCGTCCGTGAAGATCGGGCCGAGCGAGGCTGCGTCGCGCGACGTGGCCACGCGAACGACCACCTCAGACGACCGGGGAGAGTCCGCCATCGAGGTTGATCCCCACGCCCGTCACGTACGAGGCTCGCTCAGACAGCAGATAGGCCGCGAGGTCCGCGAACTCGCCGGCACGGCCGACGCGCCCCAGGGGAATCGAGAAGTGCTGGGCCATCGTCGCGTAGAAGGTGGCGAGATCCGTGTTCGTCGACTCGGCCCTGCGTACCCACTGGCCCGACTCGACGAGTCCGATAAGCACCGCGTTCACGCGGATGCCCCTCGGCCCGAGCTCCCCCGCGAGCGCCTTGGTCAACGCGAGTCCTGCAGCGCGCGACGCGGACGTCGGCGTGCTCCCCGCATCTGGCGCCTTGGCCTTGATGGCGAGCACGTTGAGGATCGATCCTCCCTGGCGCTCGAGATACGGGACCGACCGGCGGGCGAGCCTCACGGCTGCGAGCACCTTCAATTCGAAGTCGTCCTGCCACTGCTCGTCTGTGGCAGCCACGACCGGCTCAGCGACCGCCCTCCCCGCATTCGAGACGACCCCGTCCAGACGCCCGAAACGCTCCGCCGCGGCGTCCACGAAGCCATCCAGGGCCCGCCCGTCGGTGACGTCGACCCGAGCGGCGAAGACCTGCGCAGAAGGCAGGCCGGCCTCGGCGCTCTCGAGGCGCGACGCGTCACGGCCGCAGATCGCGACGACGGCCCCCTCTTCGACCAGCCGGTGAGCGAGTGCGAGCCCGAGCCCGTCCGTCCCGCCGGTCACGAGGAACGCACGTCCCTCCAACTCGAGGTCCATCAGGCCATGTCCCTTCTCGCCAGCCGGAAGACCCTGATCATCCGGTCCGTCCGCAGCACGTACGCACGATAGGGGGCGGCCGCACTCGCGAACTGCTGCCATGCCGCCGCACGCGCGTCCCCCTGGAGCAGGGTGGCCGTCACGGGAAAGTCGACGCCTCCGATGGCGACGGTCGCCTCGCGATGGACAAGCAGGTTGGTGCTCCATGCGGGATGCCGCTCCTGTCCGAAGTTCGATCCTGCCAGCAGGATCCCGTCGCCATCGTGGAGATAGATGAGCGGGGTCGTCCGAAGCTTGCCGGACCTCGCACCCGTTGTCGTGAGCAGGAGGACCGGTGAGCCGAACGGCCCGAGGATCGTGTACCTGCCCCCGGATCTGCGGAGCAGCCAGCGGTCGACCGGCACGAGGGAGCGGATCGTCGCCGACCCTGGCCGTGTGGCCGCGAGCCGCTGCAGTACCCGTGCGCCTGACGAGTCGGAGCTCCCCCACCGGACGTCTGGGAATGTGCCATCACGGCCTCGGATCGTCATCGGGCATCGGATCCCTCAAGGGACAGGCCCGCATACACGAGCCGCTCGTCATCGACGGACCGGATCACGAGGATCCGCGTGTCGGGCGACGGTGGATCGCGTCGGAGCTCCTCGTTTCGCTCGTGGTAGGTGGCGTGCATCGACCAGGACCACAGGATGATCGAGCGGTGGGGATCGCGACGGAACATGTTGCTCACGTGCTCCCGGTTGCCGTTCCACAGCTCCTCTCGCCGCACCGCCCTTCGGATCGTCCGACGGACGATCCGACGCACGACGGTCGACCGAGGGAGGTCGTACAAGACGATGGTGTCCGCCTTCTCGTCGACCACGTCGCTGAGCACCCGGCTGTAGTTGCCGTCCATGACCCACGCGTCCTCGCTGGCGACCTCCGCGATCCGTGCACGGAAGGCGTCGTCCTCGAGCGGCGTCCAGTTCGCCTGATGGAAGTGCGCGTCAAGTTCGACGAACGGGATCCCGAGTGCCGACGAGATCCGCCCCCCGAGCGTCGACTTTCCTGACCCGCTGCATCCTCGAATCGAGATCCTCCTGGCGTCGCTCGGGACCTGATTCACCTCGATCGCGACCACGGACGCGAGCGTACCGCCGGGTACGATTTGGCACATGCACGAGGGCGCTCGGTCGACCTCGGTCGTCACTCGACTCGCCATCGTGGTGTTCCTCGAGTGGCTCGGCGCGACCGCCGTCCTGCCGCTGCTTCCGCTCTACCTGAAGACGCAGGGCGCCTCGCCATCGACGACGGGGCTCGTGATGGCGTCGTTCTTCCTCGCCGGTGTGCTGCTGCAGTACCCGGCGGGCCGCCTCTGCGACCGGTTCGGCCGCAAGCCCGTGCTCATCGGGGGCCTCACCGCATACGCCGCGGCCTGCCTGGGGTTCCTCCTTCCGACGGCGCCCTTCGCGTACGGGCTGCTCCGGTTCGTCCAGGGGGGTGCCGCCGGTGCGATCGAGGTGGCCACGCTCGCCACCGTGGCGATCGTGGTGCCCGCCGAGCAGCGCGGGCGCGCGTCGTCGCGGATCTACTCCGCGCAGCTGGGTGGCGCTGCGTTCGGCCCGCTGCTGGGCGCCTTCGTCGGCGTGAGCCAGATGGCCTACATCTTCGTGCTCGCTGCGGTGCTCGCCTCAGTGGCCGCCATCCCCGTGCTGCGCGGAGACCTCGGCCCCAAGCACGTCCGCAGCGAGCCGATCGGGAGGATCACGCTGGACGCGCGCCTCGGCGGTGCGGTGATCGTCGCGATCTCGCTCGGCCTCGTCTTCGGCGTCTACGAGACGTGCTGGTCGCTGCTCATGCACTCGAAGGGCGCGTCCACGTTCCAGCTCGGGCTGTCGTGGATGTTCTTCGCCCTTCCCTATGTGTTCTTCGTCCGCGCGGGAGGCTGGCTTGCAGACCACACCGATCGCCGAGTGACCTCCACGATCGGGATCGTGAACAACTGCGTCTTCTGCGTCATCTACCCCCTGCTCGCCTCGGTCAACGCGCTCCTAGCCTTGTGCTGCTTCGAGGCGATCGGCTCATCGCTCGCGCTGCCCTCCGCGCAGTCGATCCTGACCGAGGGTGCGAACCCGCTCGAGGTCGGGCGCCGTCAGGGCTTCTTCGCGACCGCCCAGACCGCATCGATGGGCGTTGCTGCAGCGGTCTCCGGCGCGATGTTCCAGGTCAGCCCGAAGTTCCCGTTCCTCGCCATGGCGATGGTCGCGGTCGTGGTCGCGTCATTCGCCCCGATCGTGTGGCGTCGGGTCCCTGGGAGGGTGGCACCGGCAGCCGTGCCCGGAACCGCGTCGGTCTAGGCGGTGGCGCGCACGACGATGCGCCACGTCCCGAGGTCCACCGCGTCACCGTCACGGTCCGAGAAGGCCACGTCGGCGAACCCAGCGTCGCCGAGCCAGACACGCCACTCGGGAATGGTGAGGAGGCGGATGAAGTAGCGGGCGTCGCGGCGCGAGCCGTCGCGGATCGTCGTGCGATGGGTGACCACGCATCCGTCAGAGACGTCGAACTCGCTCCTGTCGATCATGATGTCCTGGCCGTGCTCCGTGACGACCAACTCGGGGGCCTCGGTGAACTCACGGACGAATCCGTCGTGGCTCAGCGTGTCGATGACGAGCGTGCCGCCGGGGCGCAGCACCCGGTGGAACTCACGGAGCACCTGGCGGTTGTCCTCGTCGGCGAAGTAGCCGAACGAGGTGAACCAGCAGACGACCGCGTCGAAGGGACCGTCGACGGGGAGGGCGCGCAGGTCGCCGGCGCAAAGGTCGACCACCACGCCACGAGACGTGGCGAGCTCGCGTGCCTCGTCGAGGAACCTCTCGGAACGGTCCACGCCGGTGACGGTGAGTCCAACCGACGCGAGGCGCACGGCGACCCGGCCGTACCCGCACGGTGCGTCCAGCACTGACTGGCCAGCGCTGAGTCCCGTGTGCGCGAGGACCGCACGGGCGTCCTCGTCGTCATGGTCGTCGTCGAAGGCCTGCCTGGCAAAGTGCAGGTAGTCATCGCCAAACGCCTCGTCGAAGTCGAACGGATGCGTCATCGTGGGGACGCTCGCCATTGCGTTGGGCAATGCGACGGTCGTCGGCGGACCATGCGGCGCAACTAGCTCTTCCAGATCTCCGTGTAGAAGATGACGCCTCCGTTGGGCTGCAGGACCGCCTGACCGCCCGGGGCCGTGAACGACTTCCAGTTCTGCACGCTCGCTTGGGCGGCGGTTCCCCAGACTGTCCGGTCGAGCCACAAATAGGGAAGGTCCTTGGCGAGCAGCGAGTTGACCTTGGCCCATGCTGCGTGCCGTGCGGCAACCGTCGTCGCGCCCATTCCCGCGATCATCGCCGCCTGGATCGACGGATCCAGGTTGTTCGCGAAATTCAGCCCGGTGTCGGTACCGAACCAGGGGAAGTTCAGATCAGGCGTCACACCACCGAACTGGCTCCACGTCATCGCCTGGTAATTGTGGCCGATCGCATTGTCGATCAGGGTCGCCTGCTCGATCGGATCGAGCGTCGCCGTGATGCCGACGTCGGAGAGGAACGACGCGACGAGCTCGGCCCCGGCCGTGATCGGGCCATTGTCATTGACGCACTGCAGGGTGAACGTCCGATCGGCCTTGGGCACCTTCTTGGCGTACTTCCTCGCCGTCGAGGGGCTGTATGACGGATAGCCCGGATTCTTGTAGAAGGGCGACGACGGCAGGAAGATGCCGTCGATGGGCGACGAGACGCCCTTGTCGATGACCGTCGCGAACTGCTGGCGGTCGATGGCGGAGGCGCACGCCCTGCGCAGGTCGAGATTGTTGAACGGCTTCGCCTTGACGTTCAGCTGGATGCAGTTCGCATTGGGAGAGTAGGAGGGCTTCTTCGCATCGGTCATCCATGTGTAACCGCTGCCGAGCGACGAGAAGCTCTTGAGATCCGAGCCATCCGTCTCGTGGATCATGTCGACCTCGCCGCTCTGCAGCGCCTGCAGGCGCGACGGACCGTCGGGGATGACCGTGAAGGTGATCTTGCCGAGATAGGGAAGACCGGCCCGCCAGTAGTTCGCGTTGGCCGTCGCGTTGAGACCCTGCGACGCGTTCCAGCCCTCGAAGATGAACGGCCCGGTGCCGATCGGGTTCCCGGTGTAACTGGCTCCAAGGGTCGAGGGCGCCGCCACGAAGCCCACCTGCTGCTCCGCCAATGTGAAGGGGAATGTCGTCCACTTGAACTTGGTGTTGATTGTGAACGACTGCGAGCCCGGCGTGTGGGAGGTCGACTCGATCAGAGCGGCCAGCGATGAGCCCGTCAGAAGCGAGCCGCGGTCGGCCACGACGTTCGCGTAGGCGGCATCGCCGTTGCATGGCGTGCCGTCATGGAACTTGACGCCCTCGCGCATCGTGATGGTCCACGAGGTGTAGGCGGCGTTGTGCGTGATGCTTGCCGCGAGGTAGGGATAGACCGTGCTCGAGTCCGAGGACGTCACGAAGAGCGGGTCGTAGATGGCGCGCGCCAGGCAGAAGCCAGCGGTGTCCATCTGTGCGTAGTCGGGCGTGAAGGGCTTGTGCTGCGCGGATGCGACCCCGACGGTCAAGGTCCCGCCCTTGGTGATCTTCCGCTTCGTCGCGGCTCCGGCCGCGCCGGGCAGGGCAACGTCCGCGACCGCCCCCGCGACGACGGCACCCCCGGCCGCCGCTGCGGAGTGGGCCAGGAACTGACGGCGGTCGATCGTGCTCGACATCGGAACCCCCTCGGTCATCAGACTCCGCGGAGCCTGGTCCTCCCCCGACCCCGCGGTCTGGTGGGGCGACGATAGCAACGAGGTGTTCCAGTGACGCGTCGCCCCCGCCGCATCGAAGCGGTCGATGCGGCGGGGGCGTGCGCGAGGACGCGTCGTGGCTAGGGCTGGCCGGGTGCCGGCTGCCCGATCATCACCTGGGTCGCCTCCAGCGTCGTGTGGTCCGACGCGATCGGACCCGACGCGCTGACGAACTCCCCGACCGCCACATCCGAAGCGGCCGCGGCCGATCCTGCCTTTGTGTAGGTCGTCGTCGACGACGTGGCCACGGTGTGCCAGAAGCCCTGGTCGTCTTGGATGACGAAGCCGCTGGAACTCACCGAGACGACGGTCCCGCCCTCGCGTGGCGAGTCGATCCTGATCGACGTCGCCGTCTGCGTGGCCGCCGAGCTCGACGAGCTCGGCATCGGCGCGATGACGTCCACACGTTCGCCGACGGCGAGGTCCGAGGCAGAGGCTGCCGACCCGTCCTTCGTCACGATCGTCGAAGAGTCGATCGCGAAGGTGAGCGACCGCCCGCCCATCCCCGAGATGGTGATCGAGTCCGCTGACACTGCGGTGACCGTGCCGTGCGGTCCACCCGGTCCACCCGGTCCACCAGGCATGCCGGGTCCGCCGCCCCCTGCCGGGCCCTGCCCATCGCGCGGCGCCCAGCTCGACGAGGCGTGCGGAGAGGTCGTCGTGGTCGCCGCCGAGGCGATGCCCACACCGCCTGCTACCAGTCCAGCAGCGAGCGCTGCGCTTGCTGCGACGCGGCGCGCGGAGATCGGACCGCTCCGGCGCCCCTGCTTCCTTGGTTCATTGGTCATTGGTGCTCCTTGGTCAAGTCGCTGGGACCGACCGTGGCGCCCGGATCGGTCCCAGCTCGCCGACGGTGTTGCCGGCGTGGAACCATCGTGCGGGCCGACCAACAACGGAGATGGAGGATGCGGTAAGACTCGGCTAATTGCTACGGCGTGAGCAGACGTCGGAAACGCGTCGACGTGATCAGCAGCCCGGTCACCGCCATGACGACGAGATAGGCAGCATGG
Organism: uncultured Acidimicrobiaceae bacterium; assembly: GCA_963841965.1. Classification (GTDB taxonomy): domain Bacteria; phylum Actinomycetota; class Acidimicrobiia; order Acidimicrobiales; family RAAP-2; genus Palsa-459. The sequence continues at coordinate 34,218 of CAWJES010000003.1, forward strand.
CCGACCATCGCCCAGTCGAAGACCCCGAGCGAGCAGCCACGGGAGAGCGCAACGGCCTGGTAGAGCGGCGTCGCGCGGACGACGACCTGGATCCCCGTGGGGTAGAGGGAGATCGGGAAGAACGTGCCGGAAAAGAGGAACATCGGGACGAGGGCCAACGACACGAGATCGAAGTCCTGCCAACTGCGCAGGTAGGTGCAGCCCGCCATCCCCGCGCAGGCGAAGGCGAGCGAGGTCAGGATCGCGACTGGGAGACACAGGATCACCCACGGCGACGCGGCGTCGCCGAGCGCGGCCATGCACACGAGGAAGCTCGCCGAGTAGAGGGCGCCGCGGAACACGCACCAGGTGAGCTCACCGAGCGCGATGTCCTGGACGGTCAGCGGCGTCGCGAGCACCGAGTCGTATGCATGCTCGATCTTCAGCCGCTGGAACACGGTGAACGTGGCGTCGATGGTGGCCCCGTTCATTGCGGACGTCGCGAGCAGTCCGGGCGCGACGAATGCCGCGTAGGTCACCGTCTGGGCCCCAACAGTGACGGACCCGACAAGGTGGTTGAGTCCGATGCCGAGACTCAGGAGGTAGAAGAGGGGCTCGAAGAAGCCCGAGACGAGGTAGGGCCAACCCTTGCGGTAGATCATCACGTTGCGCTCGACCATCCGCAGGGCCCGGCGGGTGCCGAAGCCCCCCGAGGGCAGGATCCGAAGCGTGGCCGCGACTGCCATCAGACCTCGAGCCTTCTGCGGAAGTTGCGGATGCACACGACCGTTCCGACAGCTGCGAGGACTGCCAGGTAGGCGATGTGCACGCACGTCATGGCCAGTGCCCCCTGCCCGAGTGCGAGGGTCCTGCACAGTGCGACGCCCTGGTAGAGCGGAGTGACCTGGACCACGGGCTGCAACCAGCCGGGCAGCTGGCTCACCGGGTAGAACGCGCCTGAGAAGAGGAACATCGGGATGACGGCGAACCGGTAGATGACCGGGAACGCCTGCGGACTCTCCTGCGTGGCGGAGAACGCGGCGATCGGAGCGGCGAATGCGAAGCCCGTCAGCGCACCGGCGAGTGGCAGCAGGATGGCCCAGGGGCTGTGCAACGTGCCGAACACGGCGAGCACGGCCGTGTAGATGCTGCCGACCATGAGCACGTGGATCGTGACCCATCCGATCTTGCCCACCACCACATCGCGCGCGCTCACGGGTGTCGACACCGCGGTCCAGTAGCTGCGGACCCACTTGAACGACGCGAGGACCGGCCACATCGTCTCGTTCGCAGAGACCTGAAGCGCGGTGAGGGCGAGCATCGCCGGGGCCACGTAGTCGAGGTAGGAGACGCCCTGCACGCCCCCCGAGTGCTCGTTTACGAGGTGGCCGACGCCGAGCCCCATCGACGCGAGGTACAGGATCGGGAAGAGGAAGCTCGAGACGATCGATCCCTTCCAGGTGCGCTGCCAGAAGGCGTAGTGGAACCAGAGCGCACGCCGCCACGGGGCCCAGCCCACGCGGGGCTGGGCCGCGCCCCGCTGCGTCAGCTGGTCACCGGCGACTGCCATGTCAGTCGACCAAGGTCCTGCCGGTCAGCCTGAGGAAGACGTCTTCCAGCGTGGACCGCCGGACGAGCGCACTCTCGGGGGTGATCCCCCGCGAGTGGACCGCGGCGAGCGCCTCGTCGCCGTCGTGGACGTAGAGCAGCAGCCGGTCCGGCAGCTCTTCGATCCGCTCCGCTAGGTCGCCGATGGCTGCCGCATGAGGACCGTGCCCGCCGACGCCGAACCGCAGCTCGAGGACCTCTCGGGTCGAGTGCGACGCGATCAGCTCCCTCGGAGCGCCGTGGGCCACGATCTTCCCGCGATCCATCACGACGAGCCGATCGCACAGCTGCTCCGCCTCGTCCATGTAGTGGGTTGTGATCACGAGCGTGACCCCATCGGACTTGAGTCGGTAGAGCCGCTCCCAGAGCAGGTGTCGGGCCTGGGGATCGAGGCCGGTCGTGGGCTCATCGAGTATCAGCAGATCGGGATCGGACACGAGCGACCTCGCGATCGTGAGCCGGCGCTTCATCCCGCCCGAGAGGTTGTCGGTCTTGTCGTTCGCCCGGTCCGACAGCTGCGCGAACTCCAGGAGCGCGACCGCGCGCCGCTTGATCTCGCTCTTGGGCAGGTCGAAGTACCTCCCGTACATCACGAGGTTGTCCATGACAGTGAGCTCGAGCTCCAGCGCGTCCTCCTGGGGGACCAATCCGAGCCGTGCCCGGATCCTCGGACCGTCGACAGCGGGATCCCGGCCGAGGACGCGCAGCTCCCCCGCGGAAGGCGCCGAGATGCACGACACCATCTTCATTGTGGATGTCTTGCCCGCGCCGTTCGGGCCGAGGAAGCCGAAGCTCTCCCCCGCGTGGATGTCGAAGTCGATCCCATCGACGGCAGTGAACGCCCCGAACCGCTTCACGAGGCCGCGCGCGACGACGAGCGGCTCTGCGTTGTTCGAAATCGGCACGGCGGCCACGCTATCCCCACTCCACCAGCGAGATTCCTCGGCGCCGACCGATCCATGCGCCATACTGCGTGCCTTGGTTGGTGGTTCAGGGCCGAAGCCCGGACCGCGTGGTTTGTCGGAGCTCCGTGGAACCGGTTCGGTCCCGTCGGTCACCGCACATGGACGCCACGAGGGAAGGGAGAGCCCGGATGACCGAGGTAATCGAGGACCTGCCGCCGGACGATCTCGCGTTCCATGTCGAGCAGCACGGCATCGACTTCATCCCAGCCACCGAACGCTGGGCGACCCCGAAGGCGGTTGCCGGCCTGTGGGCGGGTGCGAGCGTCAACATCGAGTACCTCGTCTATGGCGCGATCCTCATGACGTTCGGCTTCAGCTTCCCCCAGGCGGTCATCTTGATCGTCGCGGGCAACATCTCGTGGCTGCTGTTCGGCCTCGCGTCCCTGCAGGGGCCGCAGGCGGGTACGACGACGTTTGCGATCAACCGTGCGCCGTTCGGCCCCAACGGGTCCAAGGTGATCGCGTTCTTCAACTGGCTGACCCAGCTCGGATTCGAGGCCGAGGGACTGATCCTCATCGTTGGCGCGGGCCTCGTGCTCTTTGCCAAGGGGGGCGTGCACGCTTCGACACCGCTCAAGGTCATCCTGATCCTGCTCGCCGTGGGGGTCCAGATCGTCCTGCCGTACTTCGGGCACGCGACGATGGCGAAGGTCCTGCGCTGGCTGATCATCCCGTTCGTGATCATCTACCTGGTGCTGGCGGGGTTCGCCGTCGGCCACGCACACGTGAGCGCTCCCGCGGCGTCGTGGGTCAACTGGCAGCTCTGGACCGCGGGGCTCGCGTTCACGATCACGCTGTCGGGACTTGGCTGGACCGAGAACGGGAACGACTACACCCGCTACCTTCCGGAGGAGGCGTCGCACCGACGGATCGTGGGCTGGCTGTTCCTCGGAACGGCGATACCCGAGATCGCCCTGATGACGCTCGGCGCCGCGGTCTTCACGTTCGTGGGAACCGACGGTTCGTGGAACGCCTCCAACCCCTTCGCGGGGTTTCAGGGCCAGCACGTCCTGCCGGGTTGGTTCGTCGTGGTCTTCCTCGGGTTCGTGATCGTCCAGCTCTTCGGGATCAACAGCCTCGACCTGTACTCCTCCGGGGTCACCCTGCAGGCGATGGGCGTGCGGATCAAGCGGTACCAGGCGGTGCTCCTCGACAGCATCATCTGCCTGGGCATCACGTTCTACGCGATATTCAACTCGCAGTTCTCGACGCTGCTCAAGGACTTCGTCACGATCGTCATCGTGTGGATCGCGCCGTGGTGCGGGATCTTCCTCACGGACTGGTACCTCAGGCTCCGCCGGTACCACGCGCCGTCATTGCAGGACACGGGTCGCACGAGCGTCTACTGGGCGAGCAGCGGCGTGAACTGGGCAGCGATCGCCGCGCAGCTCATCGGGAGCCTCGCAGCCCTCTCGGCAGTCTCCACGACCTCCTTCCACATCCCCGAGTGGCTCAACCTCGTGACGGTGCACACCAACGGCGCCGACTTCTCGATCTTCCTCGGTCTCCTGGTCGGGGCGGCCGTCTACGCGCTCCTCGGAACGAGGACGGTGCGCCGCCAGCAGGACCTCGAGGCCCAGCTCCGCTGACCTCGCTCGGTCGTCAGGTTGCCGGGAGCTCGACGAACGTCCCGTCGGACCGCGGCTGGAACATGGGGATCGTGCCGAGCGTGCGCACAAGCTCCGCGTCTCCCCCGAGGCGCCCGCGCCAGGCGCTCCCCTCTGCGAGCACGGCACCGAGGACGACGGGCTCGGCACCGACGCGCCGCAGCAGCGTCAGGGCTGCCGCGACAGAGGCACCGGTCGAGATCACGTCGTCGACGACGGCCACGCGTCGCCCCTCCACTGCGCCCAACCGGGCTCTGTCGAGGAGGAGGCGCTGGTCCGACGCGGTCGTGATCGACCTGACCGGCTCCGCGACCGCATCGGACAGGTGGATCTTCGGCGTCTTGTGCAGGATCACGTAGTCGTCGATGCCGAGGTGCCGGGAAACCTCGATTGCGATGGGAATCCCCATCGTCGCGACGGAGACGACGACCTCTGCACCGAACGCCCGGAGCTGCCCGGCGAGCTCCTCGCCGGCCCGGTCGCAGAAGGCAATGCCGAGGTCCACCGAGATCATCAGGGCGATGGCGAGCTCATCGCTGAGCCGCACGATCGGGAGATCCACCTCCTGGGAGCCGATGCTGACGTGCCAAGTGGGACGCTCCACGACCAGCGAGCATGGAGGAACCCCGTCCTGCGCGCAAGCCGGCCCGACCATCCGGGTCAGCGCGCGGGAGGTCCGAACAGCCGATCCCCGGCGTCTCCGAGCCCCGGAACGATGTACCCGACGTCATTCAGGGTCGCGTCGAGCGCCGCCGCCACGACTCGTGCGTCAGGATGGGCGTCGAAGAAGCGCTCCACGCCGGGAGCGGCAGCGATGAGGCAGAGCGCCGTGATGCTCTTCGCTCCCCGGTCGCGGAGCATCGCGACCACCTGGACGAGCGAACCACCGGTCGCGAGCATCGGATCACAGACCACGACCTGGACTCCGTCGATGCGCTCGGGGAGCCCGTCGAGGTAGACGTCGGGCTGGAGCGTCTGCTCGTTGCGGCGCAGGCCGACGAGGCACACGCGGCTCCGAGGGAGGACCTCCTGGACTGCCGGCACCATGCCGAGACCCGCGCGCAAAATCGGCACGACGAGGAACTCTTCGTCGAGCACCTGGGCTGGGGCCTGCCTCGACACGGGCGTGTCGACTGTCGCGTCCGTGAGCGGGGCATCGCGGAACGCCTCGTACGCGAGGAACCGCGAGATCTCTCCCGTCAATCGCAGGAAGTCCGAGTTCGTCGTCCGCTCGTCTCGGAGCCAGCGCAGGCGGTGGACCACGAGTGGGTGCTCGACGACGATGAGACGGCGCGACTCGGACATGGGTCCACCATATCCAGTCGGCTGCCGGTTCGAGATTGGCAGGGCGCACGCACGCACGTCATCGCACGGATCGCGCCAGGGCGCCGGAGAACCGCGTCTGCCGGCCAGTAATCTCCATGGGTGCCTTCCCCGTCCCCTTGCATCGTCACGCGATGAGGGACACGACGACACGCGAGGCATCCGGGGAGTTCCAGCGCTCGGCATTCATCCCGATCGGGGTCGAGTCGAAGTACCCCAAGCCCTCAGGGAAGCTCGATCCTGACACATCCAAGACGTGGCTGCGCCGCGTGCTCCCGGTCCTCCAGGGCCACAAGGTCAGCTTCTCCCTCGCGATCGGGCTCTCGTTCGTCAGCCTCGTGTTCCAGGTCCTCGCGCCCAACCTGATCAGCGAGGCGACGAACACGCTCCAGGCGAGCCTGAGCCACACGTCGATCACCCACCCGAAGTCGCTGTCCGATGCCGTGACGGAGCTGCTCATCATCGGCGTGCTCGCAGGCATCACGGGGTTGATCTCGCGGTACTACATGTTCAAGACGGCATACGACATCGAGTTCGACCTGCGCAACCTGATCTACGAGCACCTCACGACGCTGTCCTTCGGCTTCTACGACCGCGTGCAGTCCGGGCAGCTGATCTCGCGTGCGAACTCCGACATCCGAAGTGTCCAGATGTACACGACGTTCGCACCGCTCATCTTGGTCCAGTGCGGCATCGGCGTCATCGCGTTCGGGTTCATGGTCCACTACAGCCCGCTGCTCGCGGTCGTCGCGCTCGCGATGATGCCGTTCCTCTACTTCATCGGCGTCCGCATGCGACGGATGATGTTCCCGATCTCCTGGGTCATCCAGGCTCGTCTGGCCGGCGTCGCGACGGTCGTCGATGAGAACGTGAACGGCGTTCGGGTAGTCAAGTCCTTCGCTCAGGAGCAGGCGGAGCTCGACAAGCTGACCAAGGCTGCCCGCAAGGTCGAGTGGGCCTACATCAAGGACGCCGACATCCGAGGGGAGTTCACACCCTGGGTCCAGAATCTCCCGCAGATCGGCCTGGGCCTCGTGCTTGGCGTCGGCGGGTGGCTCGTGATCAACGGGAACCTGAACGTGGGTGAGATCCTGGCGTTCAACCTCTACTTCGGCATGCTCCAGGCACCCTTCATGATGCTCGGCCAGCTCGTGATGATGGGACAGCGTGCCAAGGCGAGCGCCGAGCGGATCTTCGAGATCCTCGACGAGGGCCCCGAGGTGGTCGAGCGGCCGGGTGCGGTCGACCTCGACGCCGTGGAGGGTCGCGTGACATTCCGGCACGTGGACTTCTCGTACGGCAACGGGACGCAGATCTTCGACGACCTCGACGTGGAGATCTCGCCGGGCGAGTCCGTGGCGATCGTCGGCGAGACCGGGACTGGCAAGTCGACGCTCGCCCGGCTGCTCACCCGCTTCTACGACGTCACGGGCGGGTCCGTCGAGATAGACGGGCACGACGTGCGCGACCTCACCCTCGCGTCGCTGCGCGCGGCGGTCGGCGTCGTGCAGGACGAGCCGTTCCTGTTCTCGGTCTCGATCCGGGACAACATCGCCTACGGCAAGCCTGGCGCAACGCACGAGGAGGTCGAGGCCGCTGCACGCGCAGCGAACGCGCACCGGTTCATCATGCGGCTCCCCGACGGGTACGCAACGGTCGTGGGTGAGCGCGGCTACACGCTGTCGGGCGGCCAGCGACAGCGGATCGCGATCGCGAGGACCCTCCTGCTCAATCCCCCGGTCCTCATCCTCGACGACGCGACCAGCTCGATCGACGTCCATGTCGAGCAGGAGATCCACGCCGCGCTCGACACACTGCTCGAGCACCGGACGACCCTCATCATCGCGCACCGGCTCTCGACGATCTCGCTCGCCAGCAGGGTGATCCTGCTCGATGGTGGCCGGATGGTCGCCACGGGCACGCATACCGAGCTCCTCCGCACGACACCGCTGTACGGCGAGGTCCTTGCGCGCGCCGTCGTCGACGAGGAGCCCGACGGCGTTCCCGACGATGAGCCGGGAGGCCTCTGATGGGCTGGGGCGGCGGGTTCGGTGGAGGCGGCGGGTTCGTCGGCAGCCACTCATCGGCGCAGCAGTCGGGTCTTCCGTTCGGCGGCATCCCGACGGAGCTGCAGCTCGGCGTCGACAAGATCCTCGCCACGGAACCGGAGCTGCGGACGGACCGGGTCGCCTTCACGCAGCGCCCGACCGCGCAGGAGGCGCGGCGACTCACCTTGCGCGAGCTCCTGCGCGAGCATCCCGGGCTCCTCTCGGTCGGTGCAGCGCTCGTCCTCGTCATCGGCGCGGTCGGCGTCGCAGGCCCGGCGCTCGTCGCCTACGCGATCGACCACGGGATGCTCACGCACGACCTGCGGGTCGTCATCGTCACATCGGCCGTGTTCCTCGTGCTCGCCCTGCTCGTCGCCTACGCGCAGCGGATGCTCGTCCAGGTCACGGGACGCCTCGCGGCCCGCGTCATGAACCATCTGCGGATCCGCGTCTTCACCCACCTGCAGCGCCTCAGCCTCGACTTCTTCACGGAGGAGAAGGCGGGCGTGCTGATGAGCCGCATGACGAGTGACATCGAGAACCTCCAACAGCTCCTGCAGGACGGTCTCAGCACGTTCGGCATCCAGGTCGTCTCGATGGTGACGATCACCTGCATCCTGTTCCACTACAACGTGCTGCTCGCGACGTACACGATCTTCCTCGTCGTACCGCTCCTCGTCGCGCTCTCCATCTGGTTCCACCGGGCATCCGAGCGCGGGTACCTCCGCAGCCGCGACGGGATCGCCAACGTCCTGTCGGACCTCTCCGAGTCGCTGTACGGGATCCGTGTCGTCACCGCGACGAACCGCCAGCGGCACAACGTGGTCAACCATCGCAACGTGGTTGGCGAGTACCGCGAGGCGAACCTCTACACCGGGCGGGTCAACGCGATCTACGGGCCGACCACCCTCGCCATCGGGATCCTCGGCCAGGCCCTCCTGCTCGGCATCGGAGGCCAGATGGTGCTCGATGGCAAGATGCAGCTCGGCGTCCTCGTCGCCTTCCTTCTGTATCTCGGCAGGTTCTTCCAGCCCATCCAGCTCCTGGTCCAGCAGTACAACCTCCTCCAGCAGGGGCGGTCGTCGATCATCCGGCTCCGCGAGCTGCTCGAGACGCCCCCGAGCGTCGAGGAGCCCGAGCACGCTGCCGACCTCTCGGTGGTCGATGGCGCCATCGAGTTCCGGGACATCACCTTCGGCTACGACCCTGATCGACCGGTGCTCTCCCACGTGGACCTCGTGATCGCCCCCGGGGAGTCGGTGGCATTCGTCGGGCCCACAGGAGCCGGGAAGTCCACGATGGCCAAGCTCGTCAACCGCTTCTACGACCCCCAGGGGGGCGAGATCCTCGTCGACGGCGTCAACATCAGGTCGGTGACCCTTCACTCGCTTCGCAGCCAGATCGGCGTCGTGCCTCAGGAGCCGTTCCTGTTCGCGGGGACCATCCGCGACAACCTCATCTTCGCGAACCCGGATGCGAGCGAGGCGGACGTCGACGAGGCTGTCGACGAAGTGGGCCTGCGCGAGCTCATCGAGCGGCTCCCCGATGGCATCGACACCGTCGTCCACGAGCGCGGCCAGACGCTTTCGGCCGGCGAGCGCCAGCTGCTCGCACTCGGGCGAGCGTTCCTCTCGCACCCCCGCGTCCTCGTCCTCGACGAGGCCACGTCGAGCCTCGACCTGCGCAGCGAGACCATCGTGGAGCATGCGCTGACGAAGCTCCTCGAGGGGCGCACGGCCATCCTCATCGCCCACCGGCTCACGACAGCGAAGCGCGCGGACCGCATCGTCGTGATCGACGACGGTGGCATCGTCGAGTCCGGGTCGCACGACGCGCTCGTGGCGTCGGGGGGGCGCTACGCGGCGATGTACGACACCTGGGTGCGGCAGGGCGGTCTCGGCGACGACGCGCAGCGCTAGCTGTAGCCCGCCACCCGCGCCACCGAGTCGAGGAGCATCGGCCACACCGACTTCGGCAGATCGTGTCCCATCCCGTCGATGACGAGCAGTTCGGCTCCGGGGACCGCCTCCGCCGTCGCGATGCCGCCCTCGACCTGGATCTGCTGGTCGATCGCGCCGTGGACGACGAGTGTCGGCACATCGAGCCGCTCGAGGGCCGGCGTCCTGTCGGGAACCGCCACCATCGCACCGAACTGCCGGGCCACTCCGTCAGGATCTCTCGATCGGTCGTGCTGCCGACCGGCCAGGTCGCGCACCCACGCCTCGTCGATTCCGAGATCAGGCGATCCGAACGCCCTCGCCCAGGCCACCGCCTGCTCGATGACCTCCTCGCGGGACGCCGGAGGGGGCTGGACCATCCACGCCATGACCGCATCAGTCGGCGTCCCGATGTGGACGGGATCGGGGGTCGACATCACCGATGTCAGCGATCGCACGATGCGCCGATGCCTGATCGCCAGCGCTTGGGCGATCATCCCTCCCATCGAGATGCCCAGCACGTGGGCTGAGCCAATGCCGAGCCCGGCAAGCAGCGCGGCGGCATCGTCGGCCATGTCGTCGACCGTGTAGGCGACGGAGGACAGATCGCCAGCGATGGCGGCGTGGATGTCGGGCTGGCCCGCGCCGTCGAGGTGCGTCGACAGCCCTGCGTCGCGATTGTCGAAGCGGACGACCAGGAAGCCGAGGTCGACGAGGGCGGTGACGAGCTCGTCCGGCCACCAGATCAGCTGGGCACCGTGGCCCTGGATCAGGAGCAGTGCGTCATTGGATGGTTCGCCGGCAACCTCGTAGAACAACTCGATCCCGTTTGCCCCGGCACGTGGCATGCGACCTCCCAGGCAGGTGAACCTAGCGGCCGACGAACCGCGCGCCAGGGAGGATCAGCCGGCGATCCGCTTGACCGTGCCGATGAGATCACTCGCCCGCTGGTCACCAAGGGTGACCGGGTGGACCTGCAGGTGCGTGACCCCGGCCTCCTTGAAGGCCGCGACCCGCTCGGCCACGTACGACTCAGGTCCGCACAGCGACGTCAGCTCGAGCAGCTCCTCGGGGACGAGTGCCTCCGCCTCCTTCTTCTTCCCAGCAAGGTAGAGATCCTGGATCTCCGCTGCCTCCTTCTCGAAGCCGTAGCGGCACGCGAGCTCGTTGTAGAAGTTCTTGCCCTTGGCGCCCATGCCGCCGACGTAGAGGGCGACCATCGGCCGGCTGAGTTCGCGAATCGAGGCAACCTCGTCCAGCTCGCCAATTGCAAGCAGGCCCCCGGCGGTGATCTGCAGCGCGCCGAGCGACGCTGCTCGCTTCGAGGCTCCCTCGGCGAGCGCGCTGCCCCACACGGCCGTTGCTCGCTCCGGGATGAAGAGGGTCGGAATCCAACCGTCGGCGATCTCGGCGGTCATGGCCACGTTGCGCTCCCCGAGCGAGGCGATCCAGATCGGGATGTCCGCGCGGACCGGATGCGTGATGATCTTGAGGGCCTTGCCGAGTCCGGTTCCCTCCCCCTCAGGGAGCGGGAGGTCATAGAAGCGGCCGTGGTGCTCGAGCGGACCCTCGCGGCGCCACACGTCACGGCAGATCTCGACGATCTCGCGGGTGCGGCCGAGCGGCGCTGAGTATGGGATCCCGTGGAACCCCTCGATCACCTGCGGGCCCGATGCGCCGAGGCCCAGATGGAAGCGCCCGTCGGAGAGGGCGTCGATCCCCGCAGCCGTCATCGCGAGCAGCGTCGGCGTCCTCGTGTAGATGGGAAGGATCGCCGAGCCGATCTCGACCGTGGAGGTCAATGCGGCGAGGTAGCCCATCTGGCTCACGCTGTCGAAGCCGTATGCCTCGGCCACCCACACGTGATCGAGGCCCGCGGCCTCCATCTCGACGACCTGCTGGGCAGCTTCCTTGAAGCCGCCCGCATAGTTGAGGAACGTGGTGATCTTCATGGATCCTCCTGACGGGCGGCAGTTTTGCACACGTCACAGCCGTGCAACACACGCGACAGATGACGCCGGGCGGCGGCGAGAATCGCGAGTCAGTGCGCGGAGATCGCACACCGGTTCGGTCCCACCTCCAGGGTGCGGCGCTCTTCGGCAGACAACGAGGTGCTGCCCTGGTTCGCCTTGACGATCTCGACATAGTTCGGAGGTCGATCGGGCACGGAGCTCGAGGCCCATGCGACGAACTCGTCCTCGTCCATCGAGAGCATCCGCAACCCGGCTCGCAGCGCGTCGAGCCGTTCTCCCACGACCGTTCCCGCGTTGACCTCGACGGCGTCGCCGTAGTGGGCGGGAAAGACGACGGCGTCACCGGGGAGCTCGAGGACCTTGTCGTGCAGGGTCCGGTAGAGGGCGTGCGCGAACTCCTCGGCCTGGTCAGCGAGGTCCGGTCGCCCGACGCTCTCGAGGAAGAGGATGTCGCCCGAGAAGATCGCCGAATCGCCGAGCAGGAAGGACGTCGATCCCTCCGTGTGCCCGGGCGTGCTCATCACCGACACCGTGAGCGCGACCTCGTCGGAGAGGGCGATGCGCATCCCGTCTGCGAGCGGGGTGTACGCGAACCGGAATGGGTCTGCAGGATTGAGGACGACCTCGGCGCCCGTCGCCGCTGCCAGCGCCCGCGCGCCGCTCACGTGGTCCGCGTGGAGGTGGGTGTCGAAGATATGCGTGATCGCCCATCCGCGGTCCTGCGCCAGTTTCGTGTACTGCTCGATGTCGGCAGACGGGTCGATCACGACCGCCGCCCCTTGCGTGCCAATGATGTAGGAGAGGCACCCCTTGCCGCGTCGACGGACCTGGACCACGGTCGCGCCACCCAGATCGATCGATGCCGAGTCGTAGGTCTCAGCCCATCCGTCCATCCCGCCCGCGAGCACCCCTGCATCGATCCCCGAGCCACTCAGCAGTTCGGCCGCCCGGGTCGCCCGCGTGCCGGCAGCGCAGACGGTCACGACCTCGCGATCGCGGGGCACCTCGGCAATGTGGTCACCGAGGGTACCGAGCGGAACGTTCACCGAGCCAGGGATCCTCCACGCGGCGAACTCGTCGGGCTCGCGGACGTCCAGCAGGTAGAGGGAGCCCGGCTCGTCGAGGAGCGGAAGCAGACGGTCAGCTGTGATCGAGTGCATGGGAGTCCTTCCTACATGCCGATGGGACGCTCCCTTGGACCGCGGCGCCGGCGATCAATAGGGTGGCGTGATGACCACTGAGCCATCAGAACCTGACGATACCGGGACAGCGCTCGACCCGGTGGTAGCGGACGAGGCGATCCTCGCCGGGGCGTTCGTGCTGGACGTCCGGGAGCCGGACGAATACCAGGCGGGACACATCGATGGCGCGACCAGCATCCCGCTCGGGGGGCTCGGGGGCAAGGTCTCGGAGGTGCCGACGGATCGGGTCATCGTCTGCGTGTGCCGCAGTGGACATCGCTCCGGACTCGCGGTCCGCGAGCTCCGCGCAGCGGGACTGCACGCGGTGAACCTCGTCGGAGGGATGGGCGCGTGGGCGAAGGAGGGACTCCCGATCATCTCGAGCAGCGGCGGATCGGGCACCGTCCTGTGAGCACCGCTCAGGCGCTGAGCTTGGTCAGGTCCGCGTAGAGGTCGGGACGCCGGTCACGGAAGAGCCCCCATCCTGCGCGGTCCGCGGCAGCCTGGGCGAAGTCCACCTCCGCGTGGATCGTCTCAGCGTCGGTCCGGCCCGCCTCTGCGAGCGGTCTTCCTCGGTGGTCGACGATGAAGGATGACCCGTAGAAGGTCAGGTCGCCCTCCGAGCCGATGCGGTTCGCCGCGGCGAGCACCACGTGGTTGCACACGGCGTGCCCGTCCATCGCCCGTCGCCACATGTCGGCCGTGTCATTGTCCGACTGGCTGCCGACCTCGTTGCCGATGGCGGTCGGGTAGAGGAGCAGGTCCGCTCCCTGCAGGGCCATGACCCGTGCAGCCTCGGGGAACCATTGATCCCAGCAGATGCCGACGCCGATGCGGCCGTGGCGCGTCGACCACGTCCGAAAGCCCGTGTCCCCGGGGTTGAAGTAGAACTTCTCCTCGTACCCGGGTCCGTCGGGGATGTGCGCCTTGCGGTACACGCCGTGGACAGTCCCGTCCTCGATCATCGCGACGGAGTTGAAGTACGCGGGTCGCGCTGCCTCGAAGAACGACACGGGCACCACGGCACCGGTGCCCGAGGTGATCCTGCGGACCTCGTCGACCGCCTTGTTCTCCTCGAGCGTCGTCGCCCACTCGAAGTACTCCTGGCGCTCGTACTGGCAGAAGTAGCGGCTCTCGAACAGCTCGGAGGGCAGGACGATGTCGGCGCCGTCAGCGATGGCCTGGGCGATTGCCTCGATCATCGCCTCCCTGTTCTCAACGCGATCCTCGCTGAACGCGCGCTGGATCACCGCAACGACGGCTGGCTTGGTCATGAATCCGCACTTCCTCGTCCGGGTCGCCCGACAGGCACGCGGCTAGTTCCGCGCATCGCGCCGATCGTATCGGCGTCGTCACGGCGGTAGTCTCGGCGACCTCGCATCGACTCGATCAGGAGGCATGCCACCTTGCCCTCGCGGACACTCGGGTCGACCCCGCTCGAAGACGGGTTCCACATGCCGGCGGAGTGGGAGCCCCAGGGTCGCTGCTACCTGGTGTGGCCCGAGCGGACCGACACCTGGCGCCTGGGCGCGAAGCCCGCCCAGGCGACCTTCGCGGCCGTCGCCGAGGCAATCGCGCGCAGCGAGCCGGTGACCGTCATAGCGTCAGCCAGCCAGTTCGAGCACGCCCGCGCGATCTGCTCCGAGGCCATCCGCGTCGTCGAGATGACCACCGACGATTCATGGGTCCGCGACACGGGACCGACGTTCGTCGTGAACGCTGCCCGTGGGGAACGGAGAGGTGTCGACTGGATCTTCAATGCATGGGGTGGCCTCAACGGGGGCCTCTACTTTCCGTGGGCGAGCGACGACCTCGTCGCCGCAAAGATCTGCGAGCTCGAGGATGTTGCGCGATATCGAGCCCCACTGGTCCTGGAGGGTGGATCGATCCACGTCGACGGCGAAGGGACGTGCCTCACGACCGAAGAGTGCCTTCTCAACCAGAACCGGAATCCGGAGCTAACGCGCGAGCAGATCGAGGAGCACCTCCGCGACTACCTCGGGGTCGAGAAGGTCATCTGGATCCCGCGCGGCGTCTTTGGCGATGAGACCGACGGCCACATCGACAACCTCGCGTGCTTCACGCGACCCGGTCGGATCCTGCTCACGTGGACGGACGACCCGGCCGACCCGCAGGCCTCGATCTCGCGCGAGGCGCTTGATGTGCTCGAGGCGGCCACCGATGCGAAGGGGCGATCCCTCGAGATAGGGCTCCTGCCCTCCCCGGGGCCGCTCCACATCACCGATGCGGAGGCTGCGGGCATCGATCGAAGCGAGCGCGCCAAGCCTCGGCTCGCTGGCGAGCGCCTGGCAGCCTCGTACGTGAACTTCCTCATCACGAGCGCCTCGGTCGTTTACCCCCAGCTCGACCCCCGACATGACGAGGCGGTCGGCGAGTGCCTCGCCCAGGAGTTCCCCGGCCGCAGCATCGTCGCTCTGCCCGGCCGCGAAATCCTGCTCGGTGGCGGCAACATCCACTGCATCACCCAGCAGGTACCCAGCATCTGAGGAGGGCTTCGCCTGATCGGTGCGAGAGGGGTCGCGGCACGTCGGCTGAATGCACATGTAAACTTGTAATTATGATTACACAGATGGATCACCAGCAATTCAAAGCCCTCATCGCCCCCCTGCTTCCCGAGGAATGGTTCGACGGACCGATCTCGATCAGCGTGGACGACGACGAGATCCTCGTCGTCGGCACCCTTTCGCCAGAAGGACCTGGCGCGGGCGATCCGGAGGTGTTTCGCGAGGCCACCCGTGAGCGGCGGATGCAGATCGCCGAGCAGGTCCAGCCCTTGACTCGGCGGTCCCTGGCGTGGGGCGTGGCCAAGGGGGGAGCAGTGACCGTCTTCACCAGCCTCAGCGTTCCGGTGATGACCCGACTGCGCATCGCCGAGCGTGAGGTGCTCGACACGCTCGTCGCGGCTGGGGCAGCGCGGAGCCGCAGTGATGCGCTCGCGTGGTGCGTCCGGTTCGCGGGGCAGCGCGAGGGCGCTTGGCTTGCCGAGCTCCGGGCGTCCTTGGAGGGCGTGTCCAAGGTTCGCGCCGAGGGTCCGACGCTCACCTAGGTGTTCGCACCGCCCGTCGGCGGACCATGACGACAGGCGGACAGATATTGCCCGTGGCGCTCGACTCGGAACATGAGCACGTGCCGGCCGGCGATCAGCTCCCTCGCGGCACCACGATGCCCTGCGTGGCACGGCGTCCCGGCGATCACACGGAGCGTGAGCGCCCTCCGGTCCGGCGACGCCCAGTCTCCCCGCCGGTCATCACACTGCGCAGGTGGCGTGTCGAGCGGAATCGACGAGACGATCTCGTCGGAACGTCCGTCTTCCTCGCGGCTCAGGGTGAGGACGTCATCGGGAGCGTCATCGGGCCTCATTGCTCGCGCGACGAGGGCATCGGCGGCCCTTCCGCCGTGCCGATGGACGGGGATGGCGCCGCGGGCACGCTGCCAGAGAGTCACTCGGTCCAGCGAGCTGCCCGTCCGATGACTCAGTTCAGGTGGTAAACGGGTCCAGCGGCAGACTTGGTCGAGTCGGGCTGGCCGATGAAGAACCCCTGCCCCCACTTGACGCCCAGGGCTCGCAGCGTGTTGAGCTCATCCACCGACTCGATGCCGACGGCGGTGACCGTGGCGTTCGTCTCCTGGGCGAACTGGAGCAGAGATGCAGTCTGCGCGCGCTTGACCGGGTCGCTGTCGATCTCACGGGTGAGCCCGATCCCGATTTTGATGATGTCCGGCTCGAGCGCGACGAGATGTTGCAGGCTCGAGCTGCTTGCGCCAGATGCATCGATCGCGATGCGTGCACCTCCTCCGCGCAGGTCCTCGCACGCGTTCGCGAGGTCGTCATATGCATCGAAGGTCATGTGCTCCCCGATCTCGATCACGATGCGGTCCCGCGACTGGTGCTCGATGAGATCATGAAATCGGGGATCGAGCACGACCGCGGGTGACACGTTGACAGCCATGAACTCGTCGTCCGCAAGGACATCCAGCTGGGAGAAGGCGACGTTCACCGCCGAGAGCTCCAGCTCTGCGCCGAGACCCAGGATCGATGCCTCCGCGAACCACTGGCCGGGTGGGATCTCAGAATCGAACCGGGCGAGTGCCTCGAATCCGACGGGTCGGTGGGTGGCCAGCTCGATGATCGGCTGGAATGCCATCGACGGTCCCGCATCGATGGTGGCTCGCATCTCGGCAATCCGCTCGTCACGGTCTCCGACGAGCAGATCCTCGAACCTGATCCGCTCGCGGAGAGTGGTGGCGAGCTCGGCGTTGCTCTCCTTGAGGGCCTCGTGCGCAAGGCGAATCGCAAGCAGATTCCGCACGCGCAGGAGTACTTCCTCGAGATCGACGGGCTTGGTCAGGTAGTCGTTTGCCCCTCCGGTCATCGCGCGCCTGAGGGTCTCGCGCGATGCGTCCGCAGTCAGGACGAGCACGGGCACGAATCCCAGCTCGGGTACGTCGTTGTGCATTGCGTCCATCAGGGTGAGCCCGTCCACGTGCGGCATGTGCAGGTCGAGCAGCACCAGGTCCGGGGCCCAGTCCCGGATCGCCGCAAGCGCCTGGCGGGGGTCTGTCAACTCCCGCACGTGGCGGTAGCCGGCCGCCTGGAGCACTCGACCGAGGAGGATCACGTTCGCAGGCTCGTCGTCGATCACGAGGATGCGACACTGCTCGAATTCTGTTCGGACGGTCATGGTCTCCCGGCGATCCTCGGAGAAATGCCCAGACTGCGTCTCGTCTGCGAGCCAATGCCAGAGCATTCCGCTTTGCAAAGCGGATCAAGCCACATCGTACATCGCTGCAAAGCAATGGCGTTCTGGTGTGGATTTGAGGCAGCTCCCACGCCTAAGGCACGAGGATCCGGGTGTCATGCACAGGAGGCATATTCCGGCGATGCTGCGACGGGTCATGATGCAACTCCGTGCCCGTAGGGTGTGCATGCAGGCGCCATAGGAGGCACCGATGACCCGCATGGCGCTGAAATCGTAGGTCTCAAGAAGTGGTGGTTCGCGAGGCCCGTTCGCACTAAGGGCTTGATGGTGGTGGCCGCACCGATCCTGGTGCTCGTGCTCGTCGTCGGCCTCGGACTGAACCTGCTTGCGCAGGAGCGGAGCGAGCGAGCGGCTCGAATCAGGGCCGACGCCGTGAGCTCCAGTGCACAGACGATCCTCGTGACCGCTCTCAATGCCGAGACCGGCGTTCGAGGCTACGCGGCGTCGAAGGATCCCGACTTCCTGCAGCCCTATGACCGGGCACTCGGGCAGCGTTCGTCCCAGGTTCAGTCCCTGCAGGCTGCCGCAGCTGCTGCCTCCGAGAGCCGTCAGGCTGATGCCATCGTCACCTCGCTCGACGTCGAGTTCTCACGCCTGGACACGCTGCGCGAGTCCGTCGGCAAGAGCTCGACGCCATCGGCGATCGACGCCGAGCTGCAATCCGGGAAGCAGGGGATGGACACCCTGCGAGCCCAGGTCGAGATCCTGACCGCCGGGGAGCTCGCGGTGAGTGCGAGCCGGAACAGCAGTGTTGCCAGGCTCGAGGGCTCGATCGAGGCGGTCGATGTATCGGGGCTCATCCTGGCGCTCCTCGCAGGCCTCCTCGGCATCCTGCTCTTCACGTCGGGCATCACCAGGCGTCTCGCGCGATCGGTCCGGAACGCCGAACGACTCGGCCGGGGGGAGCGGATCTTGTTCCAGCAGGCGGGTGGCGACGAATTCGACGGACTGGACAGGGCACTGCGCGGCGCTGAGCTGCAGCTCGCGCAGAGCTCGCGAGAGATCAGCCACTCGCGAGACGAGACGATCGAGGCACTCGAGGCCAATCGCATCAAGAACGACTTCATGTCCCGGACGAGCCACGAGCTTCGGACACCGCTGAACGCCATCCTCGGGTTCTCCCAACTCCTCGAGATGTCAGACCTCAGCGAGACCGACAAGGACAGCAACGAGCAGATCCTGAAGGCTGGCCGGCACCTGCTCGCGCTGATCAACGACGTGCTCGACCTTTCGCGCATCGAGTCCAAGGAAGTGCGACTCTCCCTCGAACCCGTCTCGGTCGTGTCGATCATCTCCGAGGTCGTCGACCTGATGCACCCCCTGGCGGCAGACCGCGGAATCAGGATCGTCCAGCGATGCAGCAAACAAGAGCTTGCGGCCGTCGCGGACCGCCAGCGCCTCAAGCAGATCCTCCTCAACTTCACCTCGAACGCGATCAAGTACAACCGCGAGGACGGGGAGATCGGCATCGAGTGCCACGCCACCGACGACGGCTCCGTCACCATCAGCGTCAGCGACACCGGCCACGGCCTGTCGACGAGCGACCTAACGAAGATCTTCTCCCCCTTCGAGCGCCTCCACGCGGTGCAATCGGACGTCGAGGGCGCGGGGATCGGTCTCACCGTCTCGGCAGGCCTCGCGGCGGCGATGTCGGGCGCCATCACCGTCAAGAGCAAGCTCGGCGAGGGCTCGACGTTCATCCTCCAGCTGCCGAGGGCTCCCGACATCCCGGCGGACATCGCGACTCCAGCAGTGGCGTCCCCCCTCGAGCGGGCAGTTCCCGAAGCCGGAGATGCGAAGACGACGGTACTGCGTGTGCTGTACATCGAGGACAACGCCGTCAACGTGCGGCTCGTCGAGAAGTTCGTGAGCAGCCGCCCGGCCACGACCATGGAATCGGCGAGGCTCGGCCAGCAGGGGGTCGAACTCGCCAGGGAGCATCACCCGGATGTGATCTTCCTCGATCTCCACCTTCCGGACCTGACCGGGGACGAGGTCTTCGAGCAGCTCCGAGCCGATCCTCGAACCGCACTGATACCGGTGGTCATGATTTCCGCGGATGCGACACCCGCGAGCGTGACGCGCCTCCTCTCGCGAGGGGTAACCGCATATCTCACGAAGCCAATCAACCTCGCCGAGCTCGACGACCTGCTGTGCGGCCTCGAGGCTGCACTTGTCCCCGGCGCCGCATGACACAAGAAGTTGCAGCGACGAGAACGGTATTCGTCATCGACGATGACGCCGCAAACCTGCTGCTGCTGCGGCGGATCCTCTCAAGATCCCCGGGCCTCGTCGTGGTCACGGAATCCGACGCGCGGGCCGGTCTCGAGCGGATCCGCGAGCAGAAGCCCGATCTTGTGCTGCTCGACCTCAACATCTCGGGTGTCAGCGGCGAGACCATCCTGCGCGAGATGCGGAACGACACCGAGACAT
Organism: uncultured Acidimicrobiaceae bacterium; assembly: GCA_963841965.1. Classification (GTDB taxonomy): domain Bacteria; phylum Actinomycetota; class Acidimicrobiia; order Acidimicrobiales; family RAAP-2; genus Palsa-459. The sequence continues at coordinate 54,053 of CAWJES010000003.1, forward strand.
CGGGCATCCCGGTCGTGATCGTCTCGGGTGACGTCAACGAGGACACCAAGCTGCGCTTGCTGGAAGCCGGGGCCCAGCGCTATCTCGAGAAGCCGTACACGATCACTGAGGTCTTCGAGCTCGTCGAAACGCTCCTGTCGTAGCCGCTCCGCAAGCGGAGCGGTCTTCGGGACCTGGGGCTCCCTTCTCCCTGCCCCGGCCTCCGACGATGATCGCGCCGTTCCTGGTCGGCGGCCGCACCCGTCATTCGAGGAGCGGGCCGATTGGTGTCCGTCCATCAGCCCACGAGCCAGAGCCTGCTGCTCAGCTGTCGGACTCCTGGAGGTAGACCAGACCGTTGCCGTCTGGATCGGCGAAGAAGAACATCCGTGGAGAGCCGGCGAGTTGGATCACTTCATCATTGTGCAGACGCACTTCGGCGCGCTGCAGCCGCCCGTAGGCAGCGTCAGCATCGCTCGTGCCCATGCGAAGCGCCATCGGGATCTCACTGTCCGGCGGAAGCAACACGAGCCCTACCTCGGAGCCGGGCGGAACGACCTCGACATACCGTGCGCCGGGCCAGACCTCGAAATCGGCGCGCAACTCGAAGCCAAGCACGTCGATGTAGAAGTGCAGCGCGGCATCCTGGTCGGCAACCGGAACGGAGAGACTCAGGATTCGCGTCGTCATTGTCATGCGCGGAATCTACCAATGCACGTTCACAGCACCAACGCAGTTCTCATGGAAACAACTTGCGGACTGGCCAAACTTCGTGGGTCGACAGCCATATATCCCACCCGTCAAATGACGCGCAGTCAACCCTGTGGTTGCGGGTGCGGGATGCGGCGTAATCCGAACCCTGGAAGTCACCTTCGGCCTACAGACCGTGGATTAGATCTCGGAGCGCTGTTGTGTAGGTGTCCAGTGCCTTGCGACCCTGTTGTGTGATTTCGATGGAGGTTCGCGAAGCAGCGCCGTTGCCGGTCTTCTCGGTTTCGACATAACCTGCGTCTTCGAGCTTGCGAATGTGCGAAATCAAGTTGCCCGGTGTCAGGTCGATGAGCCGTTGGAGCCTCGTGAACGCAAGGGTGTCGCCTTCGGGGAGAGCTGCGAGTGTTGCCATGATCCGTAAACGGGCGGGGACGTGAATGAGTGGATCTAGCTCCTCGATGGCCATGATGGCGACCTACGCTCGGCGCCTTGCAGCCTGTATGGCGGCGAAACCGGTGAGCATGACGAAGATGCCAATTCCGGAGACGAGCCACGATGCGACGGGTCCAGCGTAGGCAGCGCCCAGGCCAATGCCGATCAGGATGACTCCGAGTCCGAGCGGGCGCCAGTCTTCACGGAGCGCAGCAATGGTCACGAAAACGGAACCGGCAAAGAGCCACGGTGCGCTTGCCGGATAGATGCCGTAGACAATCGCATGGCTCGCACCAGCGTGATACAGGGCACCTTGGAAGGCCGAGTAGCCGACAATGATTGCGAAATAACCAGCTCCATACGTTCGACTCCTCGACGTGCTCCCTCTGATCCCGGTGGTGGCTCGTTGAATCACCTGGACGCTGACAATGATCCACGCCAGGATCCCGCCATACATCACGGCCAAGGCCCCGCCGGTGGGTCCCGTGAAAGGATCTTGACCCCGTACTGACCACCAGACCGCGCCGTAGCCGACGAGAAAGATCACGGCTCCGATGAGCAGTAGGTACGGAGGCCAGACGTCAAACTCCCTCTGAGCGCGTCGCTTGGTCTCTTCCAATAGCTCGGCAGCCCTCTTGGCGCTGAGTGCCTCTGACTCCGTTGCGGAACTCATCCCAGATGCGTCATGGTCCTGACTCATGCTTCCCCCGATCAACTTTGTACCGCAAAGCTAGAATACTTTGCGCAACAAAGTCAAGTGGGATCTTTACTCAGTTGTCACGAGATCCCCGGGGCATTCGAACAGTGTGTCCAGCAGCCAGCACGGGGTCCCCCATGGGCTGGTATTCGAAAATGGGGTAGTTGGAAACGGGGAAACCCTAAGCGGGGCAAGGGGAATCCTCGACCTGATCGAGGGAGAAATGCACTTGGCAG
>CAWJES010000004.1:0-378407 GCA_963841965.1 uncultured Acidimicrobiaceae bacterium
GTAGAGGCGCTCGACCGTCCTCGCCGCCAGCTGCGAGGTCAGCGACCGGTAGGCATCGGGCGTCCGCGCCACGACGAGGATCCCAGAGGTGCCCTTGTCGAGCCGCTGGACGACACCGGGTCGCAAGGGGCTCGATCCTTCGACCTCCCCGATCGCCACGAGCTCGGGATACCGGGCGAGCAGGCCGGCGATCAGCGTCCCGTCGACGTGGCCCGCGCCGGGGTGCACCACGAGCCCGGCGGGCTTGTCGACGACGAGGAACGCGGGGTCCTCGAGGACGACGCGCACGTCGACCGCCGGATCGGGCAGGAGCGCCTCGGGGCCGACGTCAGGGAGCGAGGCGACGAGGCGCTGGCCCGCGGCGAGCGGCGTCGACCCCTTTTGCACCACGGCCCCGTCGATCTCGACGGATCCTGCCGCAACCAAGTCGGCGGTCTCCTTGCGGGTGAGCCCCGTGAGCATGGCGAGGGCCCGATCGACCCGCACCGAGTCGAGGAGCTCGGGCACGTCGACCTCGAGGAGCTCGACGGGGCCCTCGAGCGCCGTCATGACCGTCCGCCCTTGATGAAGAGCGGGCGGCGGAGCACAAGCAGCACGATAAGGCCGGCGACACCCACCGTGATCGCCGAGTCAGCCACGTTGAAAGTCGCCCAGTGCGGCAGGGTGAGGAAGTCGACCACACCGCCGCTCGCGTGGCGGAAGATCCGGTCGGCGAGGTTCCCGATGGCACCGCCGAGCAGGAGACCGAAGACGATCGCCGGCAGCACGGCCAGCACCCTCGCCACGCACGCAGCGACGACCACCGTGAGCGCTGCGGCGAGCACGAACGCCAGGGCCGAGTGGCCCGAGATCAGACTGAATGCGACGCCCGTGTTGCGCCCCACGTCCATGCCCAAGGGGCCGAGCAGGTGGTGCGGGCCGGGCGAGACGTGGTGGAGCACCCACCACTTCGTCCACTGGTCGAGCGCGATGACCAGCACCGCGACGCCGAGCGCCAGGGGCGGGCCAGCGCGTCTGCTCAGCGTCGGACCCCGAGCCCGCCCTTGGCGCAGTCGATGCAGAGGGACTTGTGCGGCATCGCCTTCAGGCGCTCGCGCCCGATCGGCTTGTGGCAGCTCTCGCACATGCCGAACGTCCTCGTCCGGATCCTCGCGAACGCGGCGTCGATCTCCTCGAGCTCGAGGCGCAGCCGCTCGGCCTGCATGACGTCGAGCTCGTGCTCGATGTCGCCGCCCATGCCGTCGCCCGCGTCCTCGTCCCACCCGAGACCCGGATCGCGCTCCTGGACGAGGGACTCGGCCTCGGCGAGCAGCTGGTCGACCTGGCGGTCGAGTTCGGCGCGGTGCTCGGCGAGCGACTCGGACAGCGACTCGATCAGCTTGGTGTCGCCGATGTAGGGGTTCTTGTACGTCCGCTCCTGCTCGCGCTTCGCCTTCGCCTCGGCCTTCTCGCGAGCCTTGCGCTCGCGCTCAGCGAGGAGGACCTTGTCTCTCGCAGCCTTGCGCTCGGCGACCTCCTTGCGGCGCGCCTCGGCCGCGGCGAAGCGCGCCGCCGCGAGCTTCTTCTGCTCGATGGCCTTCTTCGCGGCAGCCGCCTTCTTCGCCGCGGCGAGCTTCCTCTGCTCGATGGCCTTCTTCGCGGCAGCCGCCTTCTTCGCCGCGGCGAGCTTCTTCTGCTCGATGGCCTTCTTCGCGGCAGCCGCCTTCTTCGCCGCGGCGAGCTTCTTCTGCTCCATGGCCTTCTTCGCGGCAGCCGCCTTCTTCGCCGCGGCGAGCTTCTTCGCGGCAGCGACCTTGTTCGCGGCCGCCGCACGCTGCGCGGCGGTGAGCGGCCGCGCGGGAACCTTGGCGATCGGCTGCTTCGCCGCCGAGCGCTTGGCGACGGGCTTCGCGGCGTGGGTCGCAGCCTTGGCCGCGGGCTTTGCCTTTGCCTTTGCCTTTGCCTTTGCGACAGGAGCGTGCTTCTTCGCCGGGACCGCCGGCTTCCCGGCAGGCTTGCGAGCCGGCGCCGGGCGTGCCGGGGCGTGCTTGGTGACCGTCTTTCCCTTCGTGGCCTGGGTGCTCTTCGAGCCCTTGGCAGCAGGGGGTCGGGCGGGGGTCATCGCGTCCTCCTTGGGGTGCAACGACGACGTCGGCGCGTTGCGGCGCCGCACCCTACCAGTTGGACCCGACTTGCCCTATTCCTCGCGGCGCGCGTCGTCCAGGCTGAACACCTGGGCGCTCGGGGCCGGGGCCACATCGTCGCCCCCCGCCGCGGGCGCCGGCGGCTCCTCGTCGCGGGGCGACGGCGCCGTCGCGGTGGGCGCGTTGCGCAGGGCGGCGAGCGCCGCAGCCGGCTGGAGGTTCTGGTCGATCCACCCGAGCAGCTCGTGGAGGGAACCCGAGAGCCTCGTGCGCTCGCTCTCGAGCTGGCGCGCCATCTTCTCGACATCCTCGCCCAGCCGGTGGCGCAGTCCCTCGAGGCGGGCGACCTCGTCCGCGAGCCGCTGCTGCGCGTCCGTCGCGAGCTGTCGAGCGCGCTCCTGGGCGTCGGCCACGACCTTCGCGGCGTCCTCCTCGGCGTCGCGCCGGGTCTGCTCCACGAACCGCTCCGCCATCTCGATCATCTTGGCCACGGTGTCGCTCGCCGACGCGGCCGCCGCTGCTGCGACGACCGGCGCCTCGGGAGCCTCGGGCTTCGGGGCGGCAGGTGCTGCCGGCGCTGCCGGCGCACCGCCGGCACTCTCCATCTGGCGGACCCGCTCGTTGGCCTGCGCGACCTGGAGCGCGGCCTGGCGCACCTGCTCGCGGAGCTGGTCGGCCTCGACCGCGGCGCGCTCGAGGAAGTCGTCGACTTCGTCGACGTCGTAGCCGCGAAGGCTCAGCCGGAACTCTGCGGTGCGAAGCGCGTCGAGCGCGCCCTGTGAGGTCGATCCTGTGTCCATCCGAGAAATGTACCGAAGTTTCGGCCGGTCGCATGGAACTGCGCGGCCGCATGCATCGAGCGGGTCCCGAACCGCGCCGTCCGCGGCTCGCTGACGGACGCTGAGCGGTGAGTTCAGCCGGAGAAGTGACGCAGCAGCGGGATCACGAAGAACTGGAGGACCACGAACACGACGAGGAACGCGAGGTCGATGCCGACCCCTCCGATGCGCGCCGGCGGGAGGATCCGGCGGATCGGGGCGATGAGCGGCTCGGTGAGCGCCACCAGCACGCGGTTCACGCGCTGCCAGGGCGACCCGTAGCTGAGGGGGAACCAGCTGAGCACCGCGCGCGCGATCGCCACGAAGATCCAGAGCTCGAGCAGCGCGATCAGCAGGTCGACGATGAGGTGCACGACCGCGAGGCTACGGGACTACGCGTCCCCGTCCCGGCGATACCCGCGTTCGTGGAGCCGCTGGCGGGTCTCCTCGGACACCTTGACGTTGGCCGGGGAGAGCAGGAAGACCCCGTCGGTGACCCTGCTCATCGACCCGCTCGCCATGTAGACGAGCCCCGAGCAGAAGTCGAGGAGCCTGCGGTGCAGCTCGGGGCCCGAGCTCTCCACGTTCACGATCACGGGCCGGTTGGACTTCAGCGCGTCAGCGATCTCCTTGCCGTCGTTGAACGATGTGGGCTGGACGATCTGGACGTCCGAGTCGGACGGGACGACGCGGACGGAACCCGGGGAGGCGCCCGACCCCATGGGCCGGACCTGGGGGCGCAGCGTGCCTGAGTCGACCACGGAGATGCCCCTGCGGGGCTGCATCGGGGTCACCTTGTTGGCGGGAGGCTCGTAGTCGTCAGCGTCGTCGTAGCGCGAGGAGGAGACCGGTGCAGCGGGCTCGGGGCGGCCCCGGAACGGTCGAGTGTCGCTCTGGGCACGGTCGAGGTCGTCGTACTCCTCGTCGACGAGGCCTAGATATGCCATTGCCTTTCGGAACATGTTCTGGGCCATCCAATCTCCCCCGCGTCACCTAGGCGCGCCCGTCATGCTACGCGACGGCCGGGTCGGGCCGCTCCAACCGTTCCCCGAACAGCGCCGTGCCCACCCGCACCATCGTCGAGCCTTCCTCGAGCGCGATCTCGAGGTCGCCGGACATCCCCATGGAGCAGCCGGGGAGCCCGAGGTCGTCGGCGACCGCCCGAAGCGACCGGAACTGCACGCGGGTGGCGCTCGGGTCTCCCCAGGCCACGCACATGAGACCCTCGACGGCGAGGCCGGCCAGTCGCGCGGCGTGCACGACGCCCGGCGCGTCCGCGAGGGCGCAGCCGTTGCGTCCGGTGTCTCCCGAGATGCCAGCCACGTCCACCTGCACGTAGCAGCGCGCGCCAGGCGCATGACGGGCTATGGAAGCGGCCTCCACGTCGCGCGCGACGGACTGGTACACGTCGACGAGCGGAGCGAGCCGGCCCAGCTTGTTGCGCTGCAGTCGGCCGAGGAAGTGCCACGCGACCCCGGGCGCGTCGAGCGTCGTGCGCTTCGCGACCAGATCGTCGGCATAGTTCTCGCCGACGTCGAGGAGCCCCGACGATCGCGCAGCCAGCACCGCGACTGCGGGGAAGGTCTTGGTCACCGCGAGGATCGTGACGCCCGACTGGTCGCGGCCCGTGGACGGCGATGCGGCCCCGGAGGACCTCGAGGTTGCGCGAGACGCGCGCGACGAGGTCGTCGCGCGCGTCACTCACCGCAGGAAGCTCGGGATGTCGTCGTCGCCCTCTTCGGAGATGTCGAAGGTGAACTCCTCGGACTCCGGCGCATCGCCGAACAGGTCGATCGGCTCGGGCACCGGCGTTCCCGACGCAGTGGTGCGAGCAGGCCGGTTCCCGGCGTCCCAGCGCTCGAATCCCGCGGCGATCACGGTGACGCGCACCGCATCGCCCATGGTGTCGTCGACAACGTTGCCGAAGATGATGTTGGCGTCCTGGTGCGCGACCGAGTGGACGATCTCGGCGGCCTCGTTCACCTCGAACAGCGTGAGTCCGGGTCCGCCAACAATGTTGATCAGGATCCCCCTCGCTCCCTCGATCGAGGCCTCGAGGAGCGGCGACGTGATCGCCGCGCGCGCCGCGTTCACCGCGCGCCCCTCGCCCGTGGAGGAGCCGATGCCCATGATCGCCGAGCCCGCGTTGTTCATGATCATGCGCACGTCGGCGAAGTCGGTGTTGATGAGGCCCGGCACCGTGATCAGGTCCGTGATCCCGCGCACGCCCTGGAGGAGCACCTCGTCGGCCATCTTGAAGGCGTCCAGCATCGATGTCTGCGCCGTCGAGACGGTGAGCAGGCGGTCGTTCGGGATCACGATGAGCGTGTCGACCTTGTCCTTCAGGCCCTGGATGCCCTTCTCGGCCTGGGTGGCGCGGCGCTTGCCCTCGAAGCTGAACGGCCGTGTGACCACGCCGATCGTCAGCGCACCGAGGCCCTTGGCGATCTCGGCGACGACGGGGGCTGCCCCGGTCCCGGTCCCGCCGCCCTCGCCGGCGGTGATGAACACCATGTCTGAGCCCTTGAGCGACTCCTCAATCTCGCCGCGGTGCTCCTCGGCGGCCAGGCGGCCGACCTCGGGATCCGAGCCCGCGCCCAGCCCCCTGGTGAGCTGGCGGCCGATGTCCAGCTTCAGATCTGCATCGCTCATGAGCAGCGCCTGGGCGTCGGTGTTCGCCGCGATGAACTCCACGTTGCGGAGCTGCGACTCGATCATCCGGTTGACGGCGTTGACTCCGCCGCCGCCGACGCCGAACACCTTGATGACGGCGAGGTAGTTTCCCTGACCCCCAATGGTCATCGTTTGTCCTTCCCGTTTGCCCCCATACGCACGAGGCGTCTGGGCGGACCGATGAGGTCCGTCTCCATGCAGGCTACGGGGGCCACCGCCCGTGGGCAAGGATCCTCCCCCACTGGGCACCGGGCGGTCACGGCCCGGTCACCGTCATCGCCTGTGGGACGCTCACGTCGATCACGTCGCCGGCGTGCATCGTCGCGCCATGGATGACGGCTGCAATGTCCTCGTATTTGGCCGCGAGGTCCGACGCGGGACCGAGCACGAACGTCAGCGGCGACGTGAGGGCGATCGTCACCGAGCCCTTGGCGTCCACGCTGATCGTCGCCACCTGCTGGGCGAACGCCGGCGGCAGCGTCGCCGCGACCACGAGGCCGGGGTGCGCTGCGGTGCCGAGGACCCGTGTCCCGTGCGGATCGGCTGGCGGGGCCGCGACGGCAAGCGTCGGGAGGACCTCACCCGCTGGAGGTTTCCCGAGCAGCAGGCCCGTCACGTCGACCTCCTGCACACCGCTGCGGGTCGAGACGAACGCCACCGGCCGGCGCTCGGTGATCACGATGGTGACCGTGTGCGGCCAGCGGCGGGTGACCGTCGCCGTCGCCACCCACGGAAAGTCCGCCTGCACGCGCTGGCTCACAGCGGCCGGGTTGACCGAGATCATCGGCGGCGCGTCGGCGAGTCCCGCTGCCTGCTCGACCTCGGCGGGGGACTCATGCCTCGCGCCGGTGACCGTCACGGAGGTTGCCGCGAACCATCTCGAGTGCAGCGCGGCCCACGTTCCAGCGCCGAGGGCGCCGAGCACGACGAGGACGGCGACGATGATGAGCAGGACCGTGCCGATCTTCCCGAGGCGCGACGTCCCTCGACGCCGATCCCGTGTCCGCAGGTGCGCCGCGGTCATGGCGTATCGCCGAAGCCGACGGTCACGAGTTCGGTCGCCAGCTCGACGCCGGTCTCGTGCAGGACGAGAGCGCGAACCTCCTCGATCAGCGCGTGCACGTCGTCGGCGCTCCCCGCTTCGTCGGCCTGGATGAAGTTCGCGTGCTTCACCGAGACGTGGGCGGTGCCGTGCCGGAGTCCCTTAGCACCCGCGGCCTCCACCAGCCGGCCAGCCGCGTCGCCCGGCGGGTTGGTGAAGACCGACCCCGCATTGGAGCCGCCGGGCTGGTTGGCGCGCCGCCAACGGACGATCTCGGCAATTGCTGCGCGCGACGCGTCGGGGGGGCCTTCTGTGAGCCGGAACGTCGCGCTCGTCACGATCTCGTCGCTGCGAATGTCGCTGTGCCGATAGGAGAGGCCCAGCTCTCGCGCAGACCGCACCACCCGCTCGCCCGTCGCGAGGCTGAAGAGCTCCGCGGACACGAGGGACTCCGAGATGTCCGAGCCGTGCCCGCCCGCGTTCATCCGGACCGCACCGCCCACGGAACCCGGGACGCCGACCCCCCATTCGAGCCCGCTCATGCCGGTCTCGGCGAGCCGTCGCGCGAGCACGGGGAGCGCCGCCGCACCGCCCGCTGACACGAGCATGCTGGATTCGGAGCCCACGACGGCTTCGCCGATCGACTCGAAGTCGCCGGCGAGCGTGACGGCGAGGCCGCGGAAGCCGGCGTCGCTCACGAGCAGGTTCGATCCCTTGCCCACGACGAGCACGTCGACGTCAAGCCCTCGGAGCGCGTCGGCGGCCACGGCGAGGTCGTCGACGGTCCGGGCTGCGTACAGCACGGCGGCTGTCCCCCCGACGCGGTACGTCGTGCGCGCGCCGAGCGGGGCCTCTGGCTGTGCCCCTGGCCCGAGGCGCACCGCGAGCGTCTCGAGGTCGCTCATGCGCGCAGCCCGATCAGTTCGTCAGGCAGGGTGGTCAGGTCCCCCGCGCCCATCGTGAGCACGAGGTCCCCGACCTCGACGATGCCCGCGACCGCTCGGGCAAGGTCCGCGCGATCTTTGACGTAGATCACTTCGGGAGCGCCCACGGCCCCTGCGATCGCGTCGGCGACCAGACGTCCGGACACGCCGGGGATCGGCGCCTCGCCCGAGGCGTAGATGTCCGTCACGACCACGACGTCCGCGCCGTCGAAGGCGCCCGCGAACTGCGGTGCGAGCGCCTGCGTGCGGGTGTACCGGTGGGGCTGGAAGACCGCGACGACCCTGCGCCACCCGCCGGATCGGGCGGTGGCGACGGTCACGGCGACCTCGGTGGGGAGGTGCGCGTAGTCGTCCACGATCGTTGCGCCGAGCGCCTCGCCGCGGAACTCGAAGCGGCGTGGCACCCCCGCGAACCGCCCGAGGGCCTCGACCACATCGGAGTCCGAGACCCCGCGTATGAGCGCCACGGCGGCAGCAAGCGACGCGTTCGCCACATTGTGGCGACCCGGCGCGCCGACCCGGGCGAGCAGCCGGCCGCCGGGATGCTCGAGGCGGAACGACGAGGAAGAGCGTTCGAGTCCGATCTGCGTCACGAGAAAGTCCGAGCCGGCGGTCGCACCGACGGTCGCGGCACCGAAGTGCGCGCCGAGATCTGCGGCGACCGGGTCATCCGCATTCACCAGCTGCGAATCGGACCGTTCGAGCAGGCCCGCGAAGGCGCGGCGGAGGCCATCGACGTCACCGTAGAAGTCGAGGTGGTCCGGCTCCACGTTGTTGATCGCGACGAGCGCCGGCGCCAGCTGCGCGAACGCCCCGTAGCTCTCGTCGGCCTCCAGGACGAGCTCGGGCCCCGTGGAGATCCGCGCGTTGGCGCCGAGTCCCGAGACGTCCGCACCGACCAGCCAGGAGGGATCATGCCCGGCGGTGGCGAGGATCAGCGTCAACATCGACGACGTGGTGGTCTTGCCGTGCGTCCCCGCGACCGCGAGGGTCGCCCGCAACCGGCCCACGGCGGCGAGCACCTCTGCTCGTGAGGCCACCCGGATCCCGCGTGATGCAGCGGCCACGAGTTCCGCATTGCCGTCCGGCACGGCGGGCGACGCGACGACCACCTGCGCGTCTCCGACGTTCGCCGCATCGTGCCCGATCGCCACGGTGATGCCGAGGCCTGCCAGCGCAGCGGCAGAGGGGGAATGCGCCAGGTCGGAGCCCGACACCGTATGGCCGAGCCCCGAGAGGAGCCGGGCCAGACCGCTCATGCCGGCACCGCCCGCGCCGATGATGTGGATCCGGAGGGGCGTCGCGAGGTCGAGGGGCTCAGCGGGCACTGTCGAGCACCACCGTGGCCACGCGTCTCGCGGCATCCGGACGCGACAGCCCCCTCGCGGCCGCAGACATGCGGGCGAGCGCACCGGGGTCGGCCAGGAGCCCCGAGATCGTGTGGTCGAGCCGCTCGCCGCTCATGAGGTCGTCCGCTATCACGACCGCCGCACCCGCTCGGGCGAGGACGTCCGCGTTCTTCTCCTGATGCGAGCCCGGAGCCCCCGGCAGGGGCACGAGCACGCTAGGGTACGCCGGTCGCGCACAGTTCGGCGATCGTCAGTGCGCCCGCGCGGCACACCGCGAGGTCGCACGCCGACCAGAGATCGGCCATATCACTCTCGAAGGGCACCGTGCGCCAGTTCGCCGGACCGATGCCCGAGGCCGCCCTCGTGGCCTCCACGGCGGCTGCGTCGCGACGTCCGGTCACGTGGTACAGCGTGACATCCGGGTCGTCCCGCCAGCGTGCAGCAAGCTCGCAGACCGCGGTGTTCACCGATGCGGCTCCGAGCGAGCCCGTCATCACCGCGACGACCGTGACGTCGTTCGCGACGCCGAGGCGCGCCCTCGCGGCCATTCGAGCCGACGGCTCCCGCGAGACGGCAGCGATCGACTCTCGGATGGGGGCACCGGTGACGACGGCCCGAGCCACACCCTCCTCCGGCAGCGCCGAGGCGATCGCGACCGCGAACGTGGAGAGGACCCGATTGACCAGTCCCGGCGATGCGTCGAAGTTCACGAGGACGAGCGGCCGTGCGGCGAGGACCGCACCCGCTGACGCCGCGAACGCCGCATACCCGCCGACCGATACGACTGCGGCTGGCCGCCAGCGTCTCGCGAGGCGGACTCCCTGAAGGAGCGCCCAGGCGAGACCCAGTGACGCGACCGTGTTCTGGAGCACTGCCTCTGGCGAAAGGGAGCGGCGCAGTCCGCGACCGGGCAGGAGGACGATCTCAACGCCCACTTCGGCCAGATCAGCGAGCAGCTCGCGATCTTGGCCGCGCCGGGACCCGACGATCTTCAGGCCCGATGGCGCGACTCCTTGGGCCAGCAGCGCGTCGGCGATGGCCCGGATCGGGAAGACGTGACCTCCCGTGCCACCTCCCGTCAGGACGATCGGCGACGTCACCGGTGCCTGTCGTCGCGTCGCGGTGGACGACGAGTCTGGAGGTCGCGTCGTGGAGCGCGCCTCGGGGCGGAGGGATGCCGCGCTGTGCTGGGATGCCGGGGGTCAGAGCGCCGCGCACGCGGCTCCGAGCCGCCGGCGTGCTGGCTGCTCGGGTGCTGGGTGCTGGGGTGCTGAGCACTGGTCCGCGGCGACACGGCGTCGCCCCTCGCCTTGACCACTCGGAGCGACGGGCGTCCCGGGACGGCACGGCGCGCGATGCCGACGAGCATCCCGGCCGCCGCCATGTCGATGACGAGGGACGTCCCGCCGAAGGAGATGAAGGGCAACGGGATGCCGGTCACCGGGAGCACGCCCGTGGCGGCACCGACGTTGATGATCGTCTCGGTCGCCAGCCATGCTGAGATCCCGACTGCCAGGAGCTGGTCGAATCGAGCCGGTGCGCGCTTCGCGGTCATGAGGCCGAGCATCACCAGCGCGATGAGCAGCCCGAGGACGAGGAGGGTGCCGATCAGGCCGAGCTCCTCGCCGATGATCGAGAAGATGAAGTCGGTGTGGGGGTTTGGGAGCAGTCCCCACTTCTCGCGGGAGTTGCCCAGTCCGAGTCCGAAGATGTGCCCCGCACCGAGGCCGATCTTCGATTGGATCAGCTGGTAGCCGGACCCAGAGGGATCTGCCTGCGGGTTGATGAAGCTCAGGAGCCGCTCGCGGCGATAGGGCAGGGCGATGGCTGCGACCGCCGCGAGCCCTGCGAGCACGACGAGCCCGAACCCGAGGGCCCGACCCGGCGCCCCGGCTGCGATGAGCACGAAGAACGCGATCACGATGACGACGACCGCGGTGCCCATGTCCGGCTGGAGCAGCACCAGGCCGGCGAGCGCTCCCGCCACGACCATGATCGGGAACAGCACTCTCCCCCACTCGGTTTCGCGTCGCTCCCTCGTCGCGATGACGTGGGCCACGTACAGGCAGATCGCCAGCTTCGCGAGCTCGGAGGGCTGGATCCGCAGGAGCCCCACGCCAAGCCACCTCGATGCGCCCCCGGAACTCGAACCGACGCCAGGGACAAGCACCGCGAGCAGCAGGATCACCGTCGCGATCGCGCTGAGGGTGGCGAACCGCTGGAGCGTGCGAGCGGGGATCCGCGTGGCCGCTGCGAACGCGATGGCACCGACCACCATCCAGAGGCACTCTCGGATGAAGATCGACCACGTCGATCCGTAGTACTCGATCGACACGACGGAGCTCGCGGATCCGACCATGACGAGCCCGACCAGGCACAGCAGTGCCAGGACTCCGGTGATCCACGGCGCGAGGGACGCCGGCGCCCTGTCGCGTCCCGGTGCAGGACGCGTGCGCGCCGTAGCCCGTCCATCGGGCCGGCTCCCCGCACGTCCCACGGTGTCCGCGCGCACTCAGATCACCTTCGCGATCTTGACGAAGTCGCCATAGAACATCCCGAGGCCGAGCACGGCGAAGAGGCCCGCGAGGATCCAGAAGCGAATGAGGACGGTCGTCTCGGGCCATCCGAGCATCTCGAAGTGGTGGTGGATCGGCGCAAGCTTCAGCACCCGACGGTGGAAGACCCGGAAGCTGATGATCTGGGCGATGACCGACAGGGTCTCGATGACGAAGAGGCCGCCGATCACGACCAGCAGCAGGTCGAGGTTCATCAGCAGGCAGAGGCTCGCGAGGCCGGCGCCGATGGCGATCGCACCCGTGTCGCCCATGATGATCTTCGCGGGCGGTGCGTTCCACCAGAGGAATCCGAGGCACCCGCCGACGAGTGCCACGGCGACGAGGGCAAGGTCGAGTGCGGTCGCCGGGCTCGGTCCCACGCGATAGATCGGATAGTGACGGAACTGCCAGTACCCGATGACGCCGAGCACGCTGAAGCAGAAGGTGGAGGATCCGGCGGCGAGTCCATCGAGGCCATCGGTGAGGTTCACGGCGTTTGATGTCCCGACGACAACGATGACGACGAAGATGATCCAGATCGCGGGAGAGAGGTGCCACCCAGGAAGGTCGTACCTCGTGAACGACAGGGTCAGCGTGGCGCCCGCCCACTTCCATGCGGCGACGGCGAATCCGACCGCGATCAGCACCTGGCCGAGCAGCTTGCCCCGCTTGTTGAGGCCGAGGTTGCGGTCATTTCGGATCCCAATGAAGTCGTCGGCGAAGCCCAGGAGCCCCGACGCCACGACGACAGCCAGGACCAGCACGCCGCTCCGGGTGAACGTGCGGTACCCGCCGACATGGCCGAACAGGTAGCCGACGACGGCTGCACCGACGATCAGGATCCCCCCCATCGTCGGTGTCCCCGCCTTGACCGAGTGCGACGGCGGTCCGTCCTCGCGGATCCTCTGGCCCATCTCCCGGCGGCGAAGCGAGCGGATCAGGACCGGCGTGAGCAGGATCGCGAAGAGCAGCGCGACGGATCCCGCCTCCATGATGCTCAGCACGTCGCGCTCCGAAGGTCGAGGGCTCGCAACGCCACGGTGCGGTCGTCGAGATCGAGGAACGTCCCTGCGACCTCCTGGGTGGTCTCGTGCCCCTTGCCCGCCAGGAGCACCAGGTCCTTGTCGCGAGCGCCGGCGATCGCCTCGGTGATCGCCTCGGTTCGATCGACCTCCCGGTGGATCTCGGCGGGACCTGAGGCACCAGCCAGCACCTCGTCGAGGATCGTCTCGGGATCCTCGCTGCGCGGGTTGTCCGAGGTGGCATAGACCACGTCAGCCAGCTCGGTCGCGATGCGGCCCATGACCGGCCTCTTCGCCCGGTCGCGGTCCCCGCCACATCCGAAGACAAGAACGAGGCGCCCGCCGCTGCGCAACTGCGCCAGGTCTCGCAGCACCCGCTCCAATGCGTCCGGCGTGTGCGCGTAGTCGACCAGGACTCGAGGAGCACCGGTGCCAACGGCCTCGAGCCTGCCCGGCACCGGCGGCGCGTCGCCGATCGCGGCGATGGCGTCGGCGGGATCGACATCGAGCAGGGCAACTGCCTCGAGCGCAATGAGCGCGTTGGTGACGTTGAAGGAGCCGGTGAGCGAGGTCGTGACGGTCGATGACCGCCAGTGGAACTGGGTGCGCCCGACCGCCGTCGCGACGGCGCCGGCGGACGAGGTGGAGACCTCGACGGTCCGCACAGCGGTCCGCGCCGCCAGGATCCGCCCCCAGGGGTCATCCACGCAGATCACCGCTGCGTGGGTCGTGGATTCATCGAAGAGCGACGCCTTGGCCTCGAAGTACGCCTCCATCGTCTCGTGGTAGTCGAGGTGCTCGTGACTCAGGTTCGTGAAGACGGCCACGTCGTACAGGATGCCGTCCACCCTGCCCTGGTCGAGCGCGTGGCTCGAGACCTCCATCGCAACAGCTCCCGGCTTTCCCTTCGCTGTCGCCCGGTCGAGCACTTCGCGGAGCTGGCGATGCAGGTCCGGCGGAGCTGGCGTCGTGCGCTGTCCCTGCAGGGTCCCGAGGGAGGACGCCTCGAACCCCGTTCTCGCGAGGATCTCGGCAACCAGCCAGGCCACCGTCGTCTTGCCGTTGGTTCCCGTGATCCCGAGCATCCGTAGGTGCTCCGAAGGGCTGCCCACGATCTTGCTGGACAACCTCGACGTCAGTCCACGCAGGTCCGTCGCGTCCACCCGCACGACGACGACGTCCTCCGGGAGCGTCGGTGCGGCGGAGGCAGTGACGATGCAGGTCGCACCCCTCGCGACGGCGTCGCCGATGTGGGCCTCGCCTGTGGTCGTCCGGCCCGGCAGGCAGATGAACAATGAGCCTGCGACGCACTTGCGGCTGTCGATTTCGACGGTCGTCACGTCCCGGTCGCTCGACGGCGCGGGCAGGCCGACCGACTCAAGCAGGGTTGCCAGGGCGGCCATGTCAGGTGATGTCCTGCAGCGAGAGGGAGCCAGACGACGATGGCGGCTTGACCGCGGCATTGCTCGAGGTCGGTACCCCGTAGCGGTGCAGGGCATAGCCCATGATCCTGGCGAAGACCGGCGCGGAGATGGACCCACCGAAGATGACCGGGGTCGGACGCTGGATGACGACGATGATGGACAGCACCGGGTGCTGCGCAGGGGCGAAGCCGACGAACGTCGCGTTGTACTCCCCCGTGAGATACGCGGCACGACCCGGATAGGGGATCTGCGCCGTGCCCGTCTTCCCGGCGATCGTGTAGCCGGGGACTGCGGCCTCGGTACCGGTCCCGCCCGCAACGACCTGCACGAGCATCTGGTTCAGCGTGTTCGTCACGGACACTGGGAGCACCCGCCTCGGCGCCTGCGTTGCGGTCCGCTGCAGCACGCCGTCGGGCCCGATCGTCGCACGCACGAGGCTCGGTGTCACGAGCATGCCACCGGTCGCCACGGTGTTGTAGGCATCGAGCACCTGCAAGGGGGTCACTGCGTCCTGCTGACCGATCGGCAGGGACGCGATGTCCGTCGGCTCCCAGCCAGCGGCGTTCATGAGCAGCCCGGCACTCTCGCCCGGGAAGTTGAGCCCCGTCGGCTGGCCGAACCCGAGCCGCTGGACCTCGGACAGGAGTCCAGATTCCCCGTCCTGGTTCGCGATCTCATAGGTGCCGATGTTCGACGACTGCGCGAGGATCTGCGTCGCCGTCAGGTTCTCGACGGGGTGGACCTCGGCGTCGTGGTACAGGTGGCCGTCCACGCTCACGGAGTCCGGCACTGTGAAGTGCCTTGTCGGTGTCAGCCAACCTTGCAGGAGACCCTCGGAGAACGGGACGATCTTGAAGACGCTCCCGGGCTCGTACGTCTGGCTGATGGCGAGGTTGCTCTGGGCCTCGTACACGCCTGGGATGCCCGTCGACGTCGATGAGGCCGCGGGTGACCGCAGGACGCTGTCGTGCACGTTCGTGTTCACCAGGTTTGCCATGGAGAGGATCTGGCCGGTTTGGGAGTCCATCACGATCGCCGTGCCATCCAGGGCGTGCGCAGAGACGAGCTCGGCGCCGAGCGCCTGCTCGGTGATGAACTGGAGCGGTGCGTCGAGGGTGAGTTCAATCCCCTTGCCCGCGACGGGGTGCTGCAGCACGGTCACGTGGGTCGTCGGAAGTGCGACTCCGTACGGCGACTCGAAGAGCCGCTCCTGACCGCTCTGCCCGGCGAGGAGCTGCTGGTACTGGTACTCGAGGCCGGCGGAGCCGGCACCGCTCGCGTAGAGGCTCCCGAGGATCGGAGAGGCGAGCGCGCCGTTGGGCGCTCTTCGCAGCGAGGAGTCCACCATCGTGATGCCAGGGAAGACATCCTTCTCGATGGTTGCGGCATCGGCGACGTCGACATTGGGCGCCAGCACGACGTAGCCGGCCCGCTCGGAGAGCTTCGGGATGAGTGCGGCCTCCGCAACATGCACGAGCGGCGACAGGGCAGCCGCTTCAGCTGCAGGATCGGAAATCTGGAAGTCGTCGGCAATCACCTGCTTGGTCGGGATCGACATCACGAGGGTCTCGCCGTTGCGGTCGTAGATGCCCCCTCGGAGCGCCGGAACGGTCACCGTCTGCATCAGCTGGGATGACGAGAGTGCCGCAAAGTGCGACGACCGGAGCACCTGCAGGTTGACCAGCTGCGCGACGAGCACGATCGCGCCGAATGCAACGAGGAGTTGCAGGACCCGCAGTCGCCGACCGAGGACCATCGATCCTTTGGCGCCCACCGTTGGAGCTGCCGCGCGTCGGCGAGGCGGCGCCGGAGGACGCCGCCCCGGTGCTGTGCGTACAGGCCGGGGCGGGGCGGCTGTCCGGCTCATCGGCCCGGGTTCAGCGAGCAGCAGGGGGCGTAGGACAGCGCGGGCGCGGCGAGCGGGTGCGCAAGGGAAACGGACGGGAGCTGGAGCACCTGGCTCGGCTGCACGAGGTGGAGGAGCCCGGCGTCCACTGCGATCCGCGACGGCGCCTCCAGCGCCGTCACCTCCTCGATGCCGGCCGACCACGCGGACTGGGCCTGAGCGACCTGCGCCTGGACCGCCTGGAGGCGGAGCTGGCCCGATGCGAGGAACATGTTGCCGCCGACGACGAGCAGCAGGCACGCGACGACGATGCACGCCGCGATCGAGATGGGCCGCGGCCCGCGACGGGCCGACCGCGATGTCCTCGCCGTCCTTTGCGGGACCGCGGACCTCCTCAGCTGCGACGCCGGTGCCGGGCGCGCAGACGGGGATGTCCGACGAACCGAAGGCGCGGTCCGTGCCGTCGCAGTCATTGTCCGTCTCCAGCGAGTCGCTCTGCAGAGCGCAGACGCGCGCTCCTCGATCGCGGATTGCGGGCGATCTCGGCCGCTCCCGCCTTCTGGGACCCCCTGGTGACGAGCCGGACAGTCGGCACAGCCCCGCACACGCACGGCAGCTGGGGCGGGCAGATGCAGCCGCCCGTCGCCGCATCACGAAAACGTGACTTGACGAGCGTGTCCTCCCCTGAGTGGTACGAGACGACAACCAGCCGACCGTGCTCCGCGAGCAGCTCCAAACCTGCGTCGAGCGCCTCGGCGAGCTCCTCAAGCTCCTCGTTGACGGCAATGCGCAGTGCCTGGAACGTCCTGGATGCGACATGACCGTGGCGGCGAGCAGCTGCTGGCACCGCCCGCTCGACGGCCGTCGAGAGCTCGGCGGTGCTCGTTGGCTTCGATGCGAGGATGGACCGGGCGATCGAGCGCGCGAATCGACGCTCGCCGTTCTCGAAGAGCAGCTGCGCGAGCGCGGTCTCGTCGATCGTCTCGAGAAGCTCGGCTGCCGTCTGCCCGTCGTCGTTCCCCATTCGCATGTCAAGCGGGCCCTCGTGACGATAGGAGAACCCTCGCGCGGCGTCGTCGATCTGGTGCGAGGAGACGCCGAGGTCGAGCAGGACGCCGACAACCTCCAGATCCTGCGCGAGGGAACCGTCCGCGCGCGCCGACTCGAGCTCGTGGGCCATCGATGCGAACCTCGCCTGGCGGATCACGATCCGGTTCCCGAAACGGGCGAGGGATGCGGCAGCCGCTGCGACCGCCTCAGGGTCGCGGTCAAGTCCAAGGATGCTGACGTCCGTGCGTCGCTCGAGGATCGTCGCGGCGTGACCGCCGCCGCCGAGCGTCCCATCGATGACGACACCGGCGGGGACGGCATCGAGCAGCGCTGCCACCTCGTCGACGAGGACCGGTTCGTGTGAGTAGTCCTGGGCCATCCGCAGCCCCCCGACCGGTCCGGTGCGACCGGGGTAGGGGCCTCGGCGACCGACGGGGAAGAGGGCGGAGGAGGAATCTTCCACCGTCCCGGTCGGGAGGCTGCGCATGGTCCTGGCATGCCGGTTTGGCAGTGCTGTTGCTCGTGCTCCTCTCTGTCTCACTCGGTCTCTCCGAGGAAGAACGCCTGGGCTGGGGCGACACGGAGGTCCCACTCCCCGGGGTTCCACAGCTCGATTCGATCGATGGCACCCACGACAAGCACGTCACCCTCGAGGCCGGCGAATTCCCGGAGCTTCGACGGAATGCCCATCCGTCCTTGTCGGTCGATCTCGACCTCCACAGATCCCGCCGACCACACCCGCGCCCGGTTCCGCGACGCGGCGTCGCCTTCGCGCGCAGCAGCGAGCATGTCGGCCATCTGGCGCTCGAACTCGCCGGGCGTCCAGAGTGCCAGGCAGCGCTCGAGGTTCTGCGTGAGATAGCCGCCCCGGTCGAAGTTCGGGCGGAAGCGCGCAGGGAGGATGACCCGTCCCTTGGCATCGAGGCTGTGCTCGAAACTCCCGACGAACCCCGCCACTTTCTTCCTCCCGACTCGGTTGAAGGGCCCCTCCCCTTCGAACCACTTCGCGCCACATTACGCCCCTATCCCCCACATGTCAACCATCTGCATGCACCGAAGGGCCACTTTCAGGTCGATGGGTCGCATTCCGTGCGCGTGCAGCGATGACATCCGCCTGGCCGGCGGCCGGTGCCGAAAGTCGGGAGTGCGTTCAGCCGGGGGTCCCGAGGACGACCCTCAGGAGTGCGGCTGGGTGGGTCAGGCGAAGAGGTCGGGCTCGGAATCCTGCGTCCCGAGGACTGAGGCCGCCCGGATCGCGAATTGGCGCGCGAGCTCGGCGCCCGTGACGGCGCCCAGCACCGCGTCCAACGAGGTGGCGAGGCCGAGCGCCGGGACCCGCGGGGCGCTCTGCGCGAGGAACGGTCGGAGGTTCGCCGGCGACCGAGCCGGGATCACCGAGGAGACCAATGCCCCCTCGCGTGACCTCCACTGCGACAATCCGAGGAGCTTGCGACCCTGCACCGTGAGCTCGCCGGGTCCGAGGCCTGCGAAGCAGGCGACGGATCCCTCGTCCGGACGGAGCACGCCGCTGCGATGGATCTCGGTGGGAAGTCCCATCGATGCGAGGAGCGACTGCCAGCACTCGCCGACGAGACAGGCGGTCGCTCGGAGGTCATCTCGAAACGTCCCCGCCCCGGCCGGGAGCCACACCTCGACCCAGCAGTCCTCGGGTCCGAGCAGCACAGCCCCACCACCTCCCCGACGTCGGCGGACGGCCACAGTCTCGCGGGCGAGCACGCGGTCATCGAGGTCCGAGACTGGCTGTCGGCTGCCGAGCACCACGGTCGTCGCTGTTGCACGCCTGACCCCGAGTGCCGCAGTCATGCGGCTCCGCAGCAGATCGACGTCGAAGAGCGCCGGGACGCCGTCGGTCACGAGGCGATCGGGAGGAACGGCGCCCACAGGGGGTCAGGATCCTCGATCGGTCGCCAGCGCCACCACAGGCCCTGGGGTGCGCGTGGTTCGTGGCGCAGTCGCCACCCCAACTCCTCGAGCAGGCGATCGCCCTTCTCGACGTTGTGCTGCCTGCATGCTGCAACGACGTTTGTCCAGTCGTGGAGGCCGCCGCGGCTCCGCGGGACGATGTGGTCGACCGTGTCGGCGTGCTCGCCGCAGTACGCGCATCGTTGACGGTCCCTCGCAAGCACGGCGCGGCGGGTAACCGGTGGGATCCTCGCGTGCGACGGCAGGCGCACGAGCGTCACGAGCCTCACGATCGAGGGCACTGTCACGGTGACCCTCGGCGACCGGATGATCCTCGGCTCGTCATGCGTGGCGACGGGCTCGGCGCGGCCGGCGAGCAGGAGCACGACGGCGCGACGGTCTGACACCAGCTGCAGCGGCTCGTAGGTCGCATTGAGCAGGAGCACGCGCCCCATGGCCCTGAACCCTACCGTTGGCGCCCGCGCACGCGGTGCGACCATCGCAGGGCATCGACCAGGTCGCGCTCCGAGGGCTGGGCCCGCGGATCGCCGTACGCGGTCTCCATCCGGAACTGCCAGTACCGCTCGTCGGGAACCGGGAGGAAGGGAGGCTTGCGCCACCACCCGCTCGGCGCGAAGCGGACGGCCGCTCCGACCCCGGGGACGACGAGGGATGGATGCCTGAAGATCGCCGAGAGCATCGCCCGCGAGGATCGCCGCGCGCCCTCCGGGCCATCTGCCTGGTGGCGGATGTTCACGCGGGCCACCCCGCGACCCCCGTCGAACGCATCGCGACAGCTGCGGCGCCGAGCAGCGGCGTGTGCGCACCGCGAGCGACCGGGACGATCCGACAGTCCTTTGAGTACGACAGGCCCGTGCGCGCGGACAGCTCGCGCTGCGCCGCCGAGAAGAAGGTCTCCGCATAGCCGAGGGCGACCGATCCCCCGACGACGACGAGATCTAGGTCGCACAGGTTTGCGACCGACGCGACGGCCCGCCCCACGAGCATCCCGGTCCTCTCGCGCGTCCCCGTGTCAGCGTCCGCCGGCGGGCGTCCCGTCGTGGCCTCGATGGCCATGCCTGACGCCTCCGCCTCGAGGCACCCGCGAGCGCCGCACCCGCACAGCCTGCCCTCGGGCTCGACAATGACGTGGCCCACGTGGCCGGCATTGCCGAGGCGCCCGTCGAGCAATCGTCCGTCCAGCACGATGCCGCCCCCCACCCCGGTGGACACGACCATGGCGAGGAAGTTCGAGATCCCAGCGGCCGCGCCCAACCACCACTCGGCGAGCGCGAGTGCCTTCGCGTCGTTCTCCACGAACGCGCGAAGCGAGAGGTCCGTCTCGAGCCGCTCGACCAGCGGGAATCCCCGCCATGCCGGGATGTTGAGCGGTGACACGGTGACGCCGTGCGGCGCCATCGGTCCCCCGCAGCCGACGCCGCACGCCGCGATGCGTCCCGCGACGCCCTCGAGCGAGGAGCGCGCGAGGTCGAGCACGCACTGGTAGAGGTGTTCGGGATCAGAGCCCTTCGGCGTCGGCACAGTGCGAACGCCGGCGATCGAGCCTTCAGATGAGACGACCCCGGTGGCGATCTTCGTGCCGCCGATGTCGATGGCGAGGATCTCGCCGGGCCCGCCCGGCAATGAGTTCAGTCTTCGTCGCGACGGAAGCGGTTCTTGAACCAGTCGCGAGCGTCGTGGACGTTCCGTTCGATGCCGGCCGCTCCTGATGGCTGGGAGCTCTGGAGTCCCCGGGTGAGGTCGTGCCAACTCGCACGCCCCATGCGGCGCATGTTGCGCTGGAAGACGACCGCGGATCCGAACATCACCGCCACGCCCACGAACCCGAGCCACACGCTCGTCGCATAGAGGGCGACCAGGATCACGAGCCCGATGAAGAAGAAGAACGCCGCCCACTTGGCCTGCCGGCCGGCGTGCCGGTAGAGGGACTCGTTGCGGACCTTGTCCGCGAACTCTGGATCTTCTCGACTCAGTGACTCTTCGAGCTGCGCGAGGATCCGTTGCTCATGGTCCGACAGTGGCACGATCTCCTCCTTCCCGCCCGGGTCTACCCACTCCGGCATCATCGTAGTTCTGGCTCGGCACCGGCACCACGGCACCTGTATCGAGACCGCGGACGACGGGCGTCATCGCGGTGGGAAGGCCACGAGGGTGGAGGCGGAGGCGGCCAGGAGCAGGTTCGCTCCGACAGCCGGCGTCGCGAAGTGGTTCACCTGGCCTCCGAACCCGTAGCGGAAGAGGCGTGCACCAGTGGCCGGGCTGAGGCCGTAGAGGACCGAAGCCGAGGGCGAACCGGCGATGCTCCACACAACCCCCGCGGCATAGACGGGTGGGCCGCCAGCAAGTGTGGTCGTCCATCGAAGGACGCCCGTCGCTGGCTTCGCGGTGACTGCGACCGCATTCAGGCCACCCTGGCAGGGGATGATCAGCAGCGAGCCGGCGATCGCGTCCCCGCCGTCAGCCTGCCCCTGGTTGACGCACACCGGGAAGGTCGGCACCGTCGCACCGGTGTGCCCCAGGTGCGCGGCGTCCAGCAGGTAGCCGACATGAGTCTTCCCGACCTGCACGAGGACGCCGTTCGAGAGGAGCTGTGGGGCGCCGGATCCCAGGTCGAAGTCGCTCGCGTTGTCGGTTCGCCAGGAGGAAGGTGCGAACCAGTCGAGCAGCTTGAGCGTCGGGGACAGCTTGAGGACCGCATCACTGTCGTCGTAGGCCGAACCTGACGTGACGGAGCCGTTCCCGTCGGCGACGAACACGTCGCCGGTGGCATCAACCGTCGGGGCGCCGCCGCCCATCCACACGGCGCCCTGCGACTGCCCGCTGCTCCGATCCACCTCGAAGCGGTCGATGCTGGCGCCGCCGGACTCCGGGACGGCCTCGACCCAGCCGTGGTAGCTCCCGCAATCCCCGTAGTTCCCGCCGAACGACACCAGCACCCGTCCCGCATCGAGCGCCAGCGCGGCCCGCTGCAGGAGGTAGATCACGTCCTGGCCCGGCGGATCGATCGCCCGCTTGAATACCACCTTGCCGGTGGTGACCGAGATCCCGAAGAGGTAGTGGGTCGGGTGATGCCGCGCGGGTCCGGACCCGATGACGCCCGACACGAAGAGTTCGTTGCGCGCCTCGTCGATCACGGGCGTGGAGGTGACCCCGATCGTGGGCGCGATGTCCCCGCAGACGCCCGACGGCTGGATGTACGACGCTCCGAGGGTCGTCGTCCATGTCGTCTTCCCCGTCTCGGTCGACACGGCGTAGACGTGGTCCGACTCGGTGGTGACGATCGCGAGGCGCCCGTCGACGAGCGGCGAGCCGAAGATGACGCCTGCCGCGTCGGCGGCAGGGAGGTGCCAGGTCCACGACGCCGCGAGCCTCGTGAAGTGCCCCGAGAGCACCCCGTCGCCCGTCCGCAGGGCGTCATGGTGGTAGGTCGTCCAGTCGCTTGCAGGGACTGTCTCTCGGGTCAACCCGGACGACGACCTCGCGGTCGCTGAGACAGCCGTGGGGACGAGCGCCGCGATCAGGGCAGCTGCGCACGCGACGATGGCACGCCGTCTGGCAGGAAGCCCACGCGAGTGCACCGCCACGACCGCCAACCTACCGGCCTGGTCCTCGCGGCCGATCCCGGCCGAAGTCCCCGTGCCGGGAGCGAATTGTCGGTACCGTGTGCTGGCAACGAGGAGGATCTCCATGGACGTCACGGCGAAGGAACCCAAGTCAAGGCGCAGGATCTCGATGGTCCTGATCGTGATCGCGGCCATCCTCGCCCCGATCGTGATCACGTCGAGCTGGGCCATCGCCACGGTCACGAACACGAACCGCTTCACCTCGACGATGTCAGAGGTCGCCAGCAACAAGACCGTCACGGACTACGCCGCGGCGGAGAGCGCCGCCGCCATCGTCGGTGCCCTCAACATCGACAAGAACCTCGAGCACTATCTGCCCAGCGCCGCTTCGTCGATCGGCGGCTCATTCGGGATAACGAAGCAGATCGACCAGTACCTGCCGTTCGCCACCGCCTTCCTGGCCCCGTATCTCGACAAGGAGCTCACGAACAGGCTGACCGTCTCCCTGTCGCACCTCTACCAGCAGCAGTGGTTCCAGAAGGCCTTCGAGACACGGATCCGCCTCCTGCACGGCACCATGGTCAAGCTCCTCACGGGAACCGGCGGCAAGCATCTGAACCAAGGGGCCAAGCTCGTCGTCAACTACACGCCCCAGATCGAGGAGGCGATCTCGAAGCTCGACGCCCAGGGGATCACCGTGTTCGACCCCGTGCGCACGGCGCTCAATAGCAACCGGCGCGTGCTGCTGACGCTCGCAGACGACCAGCAGTTCGCCAAGGTTCAGGGATACTTCAACATTGCCTTGAAGCTCCGATGGATCCTCCCGATCATCTGGCTCGTGCTCGCCATCGCAGCCGTGCTGGTGGATCCGAGGCGACGCAGGAGCGGCCGGCGTCTCGCCTTCGGCGTCATGATCTCGAGCGCAGTGATGCTGGCCCTCCTCGACATCGGCAACCGGTACTTCCAGAGCCACTCCCCCACTCCTCCCGACGTCGCCGACGTCATCTTCTCTGTCCTCACGTCGCTGCTCCGGTGGGAGTTCCGGATCGCGATCCTCGTCGGTGCGATCGCGGCGCTCGTGCTGTGGATCACCGGGAGCACGCCGCGCGCGACTCGGCTCCGCGAGCGGCTCACCTCGGGCAGCGAGCACATGGCCGAGCGGGTCCGCACCGCGAGCGACGACAGTGCGATCGGCAAGGTGCGCTCGGGCACCATCAGCACGCTCGAGTTCTGCGCGGTGCATGCGACCGGATTTATCTGGACAGGGGTGACGGTCGCGCTGCTCCTCCTCGCCTGGGTCGTGACGTCTGTCGGCGGCTTGATCGTCACCCTCGTGGTGCTCGCGCTCTGGGTGGTCGGCGTCGTGGCCGTCAAGCGGGCATACGGTCCCCGGTCGCCGGAGCCCTCCGAGCTCGCAGCTGGCCCCGCAGCAGCGGCGAGCGCACCGGCGGATGGTGCGGCTGCGATCGCGCACGATGGCACGCAGGGCTCGACAACGATGGTCGAGACGAAGCCGGACGACGCTGCCGAGGAAGCGGACGGGCCGGCCTGATCCTCGTCGCCGCGCTCAGTGCAATGCGAGAGGTCCGGGCGAACCCCGCACGCAGGACCGACCGGGCACCGATGGCGCGATTCGATGCGGTTGCTCAGGACCTCTTGCGGCGGGCGAACCACGCGACGAGCCCACCGAGCAGCGCGGCCACGACGATCACCAGGAACACGGGCGCGCGCGCGGACACCACCCAGAAGTGGATTTCGACCGATTCGGAGTTCTGCACGACGAACCAGACCAACAGGACGACAGCGACGATCGTGAGGACCTGCCTTGTCTGCAGGCCCTTGTCACCTTTCGAGGGATTCACTTCGGACATGGGTCCTCCTTCGCACCGTCATGATGTCTCACATGGGTGACTCGCGCGAGGATCGGCGCACCGGGCCTCGCACGGCCTCCAGGGACGAGCCCTATGGCGTCCTCTTTGTCTGCACGGGGAACATCTGTCGCTCGCCGATGGCGGAGGTCGCGTTCCGTCAGATCGCCGCAGGTGTCATCCTCGCGGATGGGACCTCCCTGGCGGGCCGTCTCGACATCGCGAGCGCTGGGACGTCGGGATGGCACGCCGGTGAGGAGATGGACCCGCGGGCTCGGGCCGCCCTGGACGCTGCGGGCTTCACGGGATCCGGAACGCCGGCAACCCAGGTCAGCAAACGGGGACTCGCGACGGTCGACCTCGCGATCGCGCTGGATCGCGAACACCTTCGAGAGCTCGACCACATCGCCCCGCTCACCACCAGGGCGGCCCTGCTGCTCGAGTGGGGTGGACCCGCCGGGGTCCTCGAGGTCTTCGATCCGTACTACGGGCACACCGAGCGGTTCACCGAATGCCTGGAGTTGATCGTGCCGGCATGCCGAGGGCTGGCTGACGACCTCGCCGCCACACTCGGTTAGAGGTGCTGGGGCTCGGGCGAGGGCGTCGCGACACTCCTTCGAAGCTCGATCGCAGGCAGGAAGAACGAGAGGATGAAGGCGACGATGGCGACAGGGATCGCGTAGCGGTAGATCGCCTGGATCGACTTGGTCATCGCATCGAGGATGCCGAGTATCTGCGACTCGGGAAGCGAGTGGAGCATCGCCGGCGTCAGCCCTGTCATCGAGATGTGCACCCCTGGGGGCAAGGGCGGTAGGTAGCCCACGAGCACGTTGGCGTAGATCGCGCCGAAGATGGCCGTTCCGAACGACCCGCCGATGGACCGGAAGAAGTTCGCGCCCGCCGTCGCGGTGCCGAGGTCCGAGAAGTCCACCGCGTTCTGGACGGCGAGCACAAGCACCTGCATCACCTGGCCGAGCCCGATGCCGAAGATGAACATGTACGCGAACATGACCCAGTTGTTTGTGGCCATGTTGATCGTGCTCATGAGGGCGAGGCCCACGACCATCATGGCCGTGCCCTGGATCGGGAACCGGCGATACGACATGCCCCGGCTGATGAGCAGGCCTGACGTGATCGAGGCCCCGAGGAGCCCGAGCATCATCGGAAGCAGCCAGAGTCCAGATTCGATCGGCGAGACGCCCCTCACGTACTGCAGGAAGATTGGAAGGAACGTCAGTGCACCGAACATCGCGAAGCCAACGACGAAGCCGATCGCCGATGCGACCGAGAAGGTGCGGTTCTTGAAGAGCCGGGGCGGCAGCACCGGCTCTTCGGCTCGGCGCTCGATCGACAGGAATGCGACGGTCGCGAGGATCCCGATGACGATCACTGCGATCATGCCGGGCTCACCCCACCCGTAGGTGGTGCCGCCGAGCGATGCGTACAGCACCACCGCCGTCGCCGCAATCGTGAGCGTCAGGATCCCGGCGTAGTCGACGGCGTGCTGCACGCGATTGGTGCTGGCCGGCAGGATGAGCCCGGTCACGACGAGCGCTGCGACACCGATCGGCAGGTTCACGTAGAACACCCACCGCCAGGACGCGTACTCGACGAGGAGTCCACCTGCGAGCGGCCCGAGGACGGTCGCGACGCCGAAGGTCGCACCGAAGAACCCCGAATAGCGGCCGCGGTCCCGTGGGGGCACCACGTCGCCGATGATCGCCTGGGCCCCGACGAGCAGCCCGCCGCCGCCCAGGCCCTGGAGCGCTCGGAAGCCGATCAGCTCGACGAGGTTCTGCGAGAGGCCGCACAGGATCGATCCCACGAGGAAGATGCAGATGGCCCCCTGGAAGAGCCGCTTGCGCCCGTAGAGATCGCCGAGCTTTCCCCACAACGGTGTCGAGACGGTCGACGCGAGGAGGTACGCAACGACGACCCAGGAGAGCTGCGAGGCCTTGCCGTGGAGGTCGCCGACGATGGTCGGGAGCGCCGTCGAGACGATCGTCTGGTCGAGGGCTGCGAGGAACATGCCCAGCATGAGCGCGGCCATGATGAAGAGCAGCTTGCGTGACGTGACGGTCGCGACGATCGGCGCCCCGGGAGGTGCTTCGGTTCGGTCAGTCATGGTGCAATTCGGGATGGCTCCAGAGCTTGCTTGGCCACCAGTTCCAGCGGCCCAGGAGTGCCACCGTCGAGGGCACCAGCAGGGTGCGGACGACGAAGGTGTCCAGCAAAATACCAGCCGCGAGGCCCGCACCGATCACCGTCACCTGTGCGCCGCCGCCGTTCGCACCGCCCGCGACCGCCAGCACGCCGAATGTCCCAGCTAGCACGAGGCCTGCTGACGTGATCGTCGGACCGGTCGCGCCGACGGCGTTCACGATCGCCTCGTGCAGCGGCATGTGGGTGTTCTCCTCGCGGATCCTGGTCATGACGAGGATGTTGTAGTCCTCTCCCAGCGCGAGCAGGAAGAGGAACAGGAGGAACGGTAAGAGGAACGTGATCCCGGAGCTCCCGCCCAGCCACTGGAACACGATCACGGACAATCCGAGCGACGCCGTGTAGCTGAGCACGACGCTGACCACGAGGTAGAAGGGCGCCATCAGGCTCCGCAGCACGATCGCGAGCACGAGGCCGATCGCGAGCACGGCGACTGGAATGATGTTCCTTAGGTCCGAGCTCGACGTGGACGAGACGTCATAGAGACCTGGAGCCTCGCCTGCGACACCGGTCGCGATGGCGCCGACCGCCGCGCCCTTCGCAGCCACGGTGGCGCGGATCTCCGGGACGGCGTTGAGGGCGGCCGTCGAGGCTGGATCCCCCGCCGTCAGTTCGGACTCGAACTGGATCGTCTTGCCGTCCCTGCTCACGTATCGGACGTCAGCCCTGTACGCGGCGAAAACCTCGGCAGAGACGCCTGTCGGCGGTCGAATCAGGTGGGCAGCGAGCTGCGGAGGGCCGATCAGGGAGTGCAGTGCCTCGAACTGCATCGAACCGAGCGTCACACCCATCGGATTGAGCGGCCCCACCAGTGTCGTGAACTGTCCGCTCGCCTTGAGGTCCCTCTGGAGCTGCTCCACCTCCGCCGCGCTCGACCAGATCGGACTCGCGAACCGGAAGATCAGGTTCGTCGGATTCGACGCGGCCTCGGGGAAGTTGGCCGAGAGCGATGCGCTGCCGATGGCCGCCGAAGTCCCTGCAGGTGCCGTCGTCTGCCCGCCGAATCCCGCGTCCTTCAGGAAGAGGGCACCGACGCTGAGAGCGAGGAGGAACACGATCCCGATGACCAGCGTCCGCGCCGGCCTGGCGACGAACCGCTGGGCGACGCGACCCCACAGGCCGTCTCTGTGCGCCCTTGCCGACGGATGCGTCGGCCAGAACACGGCGTTGCCAAGCACCGCCAGCAGCGCGGGAAGCAGCGTGAGGCCGGCGAGCAGGATCGCCGCCACGCCGATCGCGAGTGGAACCGCAAGGTCCTTGTACAGCACGAATGTGGCGAGCAGCAGCGAGAGGAGCGCGGCGATGACTGTCGCCGCCGAGGCCGTGATCGACTCCCCGACCCGAGCCAGGGACGTCGCGACCGCATCCGTCTTGTCGCGGCCGTGCTCGAGCTCCTCTCGGACCCTGAACACCAAGAAGAGTCCATAGTCGGTGCCCGCGCCAAGCACGAGGACGATGAGCAGCAGCTGCGCGACCATGGACACCTTGATCACGCCGGACTGCCCGAGTCCCCCGATGATCGGGCCGGCGAGCACCAGCGCGAAGAGTGCAGGAAGCAAGGTGACGACCGGGGCCAGCGGCGATCGGAAGATGAGCAGCAGCAGGACGATGATGAACAGGATGCTGAAGATCTCGGTGCTTCCGGCACTCTTGTTCGAGGCTTCGATCGCCGCGTTCGTCGCCGTCGCGCCCGCCACGTTCGCCTGGATTCCCGATGGCAGGGGTGCATTGTCCGTCGCCGCGACCACGCCGTTCACGAGGTTCGTGACGGCGACCTGATCGAACTGACTGACCTGAGACTGCGCGACGAACTGAACGGCAAGACCGTTGCCGCTGAGGACGGCGGGATCGGTCGCGGTGACACCGTGGACGGCCGCGACGCGCGGGCGCACCGCCGCCGTGGCAAGGGCCGCCTCCTTCGCCGTCATCGGCGACGAGGAGGTGATGACGATGATGACGGATGCAGCAGCAGGCGGCCCGATGATCGGCGAGACGAGCGCCGCAGCGGCGACGCTCGGGGCAGTCGGGGGCAGGAACGCGGTCTGGTTGGAGTTGACCTGGCTGCCGAGCGACGGGAGCGCCATGGTGAGCGCGATCGGGACGATCAGCCAGAGGGCGATGACGTACCAGCGGAACCGGACGATGAATCGCCCGAATGCGCCGAAGCCACCGACGTGCCGCCGGTGTCTGAGCTTGGATCGCCCAGGATCCATGGTGGCGGGGGAAACCACTCTTCGAGCCTACTTCTGCCTCGGAATGACTCCGATTTGCGGGACATCGTCTCGACACCATGGGGGAACGTTGCGCCCGAGATCCTCAGCAGGGTCCTTCTCCCCTGCCACACCGCCTCGGTATCGGCGAAGATGGGGCCGAGGAGGCGAACGCTGTGGTCGGATCAGGCGAGCGGATGGACGGCGGCGTGCCGACGTACGACCAAGTCGTCGGCGTCGCGCGGAATCTTCGATGGACCTGGAAGACCGGTGCGCGAACGCTGTTCGCGCGACTGTTCCCGGACGCGAGTCCGGAGGATCTCGAGTGGCCGCTGGAGCTGCTCGAGTCGATCGGACGTGACGGCCTGCGCGAACGCCTGCGCGCCGACAACGAGCTCGCCGAACTCGCCCGTGCTGCGGCGGACGACGCGGCGGCGTACATCGAGGAGTACCCCCTCACGTGGTTCCAGACCGCGCACAAGGATGTTGCGTCCCTTGAGATCGCCTACTTCGCGGCGGAGTTCGCACTCACCGACTCGCTGCCGATCTTCGCAGGGGGCCTCGGCGCGGTGGCAGGCGAGCTGATGAAGTCGGCGAGCTCGCTCGGCATCCCCCTGATCGGCGTGGGACTGCTCTACCAGGAGTCCTCCCACCAGTGGATCGACGAGCAGGGCATTCAGCAGGAGTCATGGGCAGACTTGGATCCGGCCGAGTTGCCCGTCGAGCTCGTCACCGGCCAAGACGGGGCACCCCTGACCGTCACGCTGCCGTTCCCCGGAAGGGACGTCGTTGTGCAGATCTGGACCACCGCTGTCGGACGGAATCGCCTCTACCTCCTCGATACCGACGTCGAGAGCAACTCACCGAGTGACAGGGCGATCACCTCGCGCCTCTACGGCGGGGGCCTGGAGACGCGGATCCAGCAGGAGCTCGTCCTCGGCGCGGGAGGATTCCGGGCGCTGCTCGCGGTTGGCCATCCACCTGCGGTCATCCACCTCAACGAGGGCCATGCCGCCTTCGCGACCCTCGAGCGGATCGCGTCGCTCCAGTCGGATCTCGGACTCACCTTCGACGAGGCCAAGGTGCTCGGCGCTGCGGGCACCGTCTTCACGACCCACACGCCCGTGTCCGCCGGGCACGACTACTTCCCCCCGGCGCTCGCCGGGGCCTACCTCGCCCCGTTCGCTGCCCGTCTCGGCATCGAGCTGGAGACGCTCCTTCGTCTCGGCCGGTACCGGCCTGACGATCACCTCGACACGTTCTGTCCCACCGTGCTCGCCCTGCGGCTCTCCGACTCGCACAACGGCGTGAGCCGGCTGCACGGCCATATCACCCGCCAGCAGTGGAGCGGCCTGTGGCCGCGGGTGCCGATCGAGGAGGTGCCGATCGGACACATCACCAACGGCATCCACCTGCTCACCTGGATGTCCGACGAGTTCGACCAGGTGCTGGACCGCGAGGTCGGCCGGGAGTGGCGAACCACCCCGGACGATCCGGAGGCGTGGCGGAACCTGCTACTCGCGAGCGACTCGGAGCTCTGGAGTGCGAAGCAGATCGCGCGCACCCGCCTCGTCGAGGCCGTCCGCGCGAGGCGACGCGCCCTCTTGATCCACCGAGGCGCCGACAGGGACCTCGTCGAGGCAACGGGCGAACTGCTCGACCCCGCGGCATTCACGATCGGGTTCGTTGGTCGATTCGTCGCCTACAAGCGC
The DNA here is from genome assembly GCA_963841965.1 of uncultured Acidimicrobiaceae bacterium. Classification (GTDB taxonomy): domain Bacteria; phylum Actinomycetota; class Acidimicrobiia; order Acidimicrobiales; family RAAP-2; genus Palsa-459. The sequence continues at coordinate 30,364 of CAWJES010000004.1, forward strand.
CCGACGCTGTTCCTGCGCGACCCCGAGCGCCTCCTCCGGCTCCTGAGCGACCCGGCCCGGCCCGTGCAGATCGCCTTCGCGGGCAAGGCGCACCCGGACGACGAATCCGGGAAGGACCTGCTTCGCACGGTGGTTGACTTCGCCGCCGAGAACGGTCTGCAGAATCGCATCGTCTTCATCGAGGACTTCGACACCACCGCGGATCGCTTCCTCGCGAGAGGCGTCGACCTCTGGCTCAATACGCCGCGGCGCCCCCTCGAAGCCTGTGGGATCGGTGGGATGAAGGCTGGCGCGAACGGAGCCATGAACCTCAGCACGCTCGACGGCTGGTGGGACGAGGTGTGGAACGACGCGGATCCAATGGCTCCGCCGATCGGATGGTGCATCGGGACGGCCGGGTACTTCGAGGACCACGACGCGCAGGATGAGTCGGATGCCGAATCGCTCTATGAGCAGCTCGAGCACGACATCGTCCCGCGCTTCTACGAGCGCGACACCGATGGGCTTCCGCGGAGGTGGCTCGCGTCGGTCCGTCAGTCGATGGCCACCCTCGCGTCGACCTGGAGCTCGAACCGGATGGTCCAGCAGTACGTCGAGAACGCGTACCTCCCGGCGAGCTCCCGGATGCGGCTCCTGACCTCGAGCGAAGCGGAGGGGGCACGGACGCTCGCCAGGGAGATCCGTCGCTTCGAGCTCGCGTGGCCGCTCGTCGGCGTCACGATCACGAACGTCGCGAGCATCGAGGCGACCGGCATCGAGATCGGCTTCGACGTCGACCTCGGGACGCTTTCGCCGGACGATGTCGACGCCGAGCTCTGGGTCGATCCTCCGAGCGGGCCCGCATACCCCCTGGCGGCGTCGATCGAATCGCGCAACGGCCCGATCGCCCATTACCGCGTCTCGATGGGCCTGCAGTCGGAGCGGCACGCGGAGTTCGCCGCGCGCGTGCTCCCACGAATCGATGGCGCCGCGAGCCGATTCGTCCCCGGACTCATCGCCTGGTCCCACTGACGATGGCGGGGCCGCGCAGGAGGATCACGAAGGACCTGCGCGCCCTCGCGCTCGACTGCGGGGTGCTGCTCGAGTACAAGAACGCGGAGGGTTCCCGCAGGCACGCCAGCCGAGATGCCGTGGTCGCAATCCTCGAGTCCCTGGGCTATGCGGACGCGGGCTCGGATCCGGCCGCGCACCTCGCCGAGCGGCGCCGAATGAGAGGCGAGCAGATGCTCGAGCCGGTCGTCGTCATCGAGGCAGGCACCGACGCCGTCGTCCATGTCACCGTCGGTCCGAGGGACCGTCGGATCGACTGTGTCCTGGACTACGAGGACGGCGGTCGCCACGAGTGGAGCGAGACAGCGGCGTCGCTGGCACCACCCCGCCCGCTCGCGACGGGCTCGCCACGATCGGGGGTCGGGGCCCTGGCGATCCCAGTGCCCGTCCCCGCGGGCTACCACACGCTCACCCTCCGCTCGGGACGACGCCGCGCGATGGCGACGATGCTCGCGCGCCCACCGAGAGGCGCTCGGGGCAGGTTCGGTGAGCAGTGGCGGGCATTCGGCGTGACGGCCCCACTCTTCACACTGCACTCGGACCGGAGCTGGGGCTGCGGAGACCTTGGCGATCTCGATGTCCTGGGAGAGTTCGCAGCATCGCAGCATGCGTCGGTCGTCTCGACCCTCCCGCTCCTTTCGGGCTTCGGACCCGCCTCGTACGAGGCGAGCCCCTACCTGCCCGTCAGCCGCCGCTTCTGGCACGAGCGCTGGATCGACATCGACCAGCTGCTCGACCTCGGTCACCCCGAGCACATGGACGGTCTCGTTCGCGACGCTCGCGCGATCGCGGAGGCCGCTGCCGGGCAGGCTGGACTCTTCGACGGTGCCGAGGCGCTGCGGGCCAAGCACGCCGTGATCCGCGAGCTGGCGGACGCCCTCGGCGACGCAGCGACCACGCGGGGGGCGGCATTCCAGTCATTCCTCGATGAACGGCCTGAAACCGTGGAGTATGCGCGCTTCCGGGCGGCCGGGGACAGCTTCGGCATCGACTGGGCCCGGTGGCCGAGGGCGATGCGGGGTGGCGCGATCGCGGCCGACGAGGTCGACCCGTCGGCCGAGCGGCACCACGCGTTCGCGCAGTGGATCCTGCACGAGCAGATGACACGTGTGGCCGAGCGGTGCGAGAGGCGTGGCCAGGTCCTCTCGTTGGACCTCCCGCTCGGGGTGCATCCCTTGGGTTTTGACATCTGGCGCCACCAGGACCAGTTCGTCCAGGGTGTCTCCGTCGGTGCCCCTCCCGACAGGTTCTTTCCGCGCGGCCAGGGATGGAGCTTCCCGCCCTCGCATCCCGATGCCGTGCGCTCGGACGGTCACCGCCAGTTCCGCGAGGCCATCGTGCACCACCTGAACGTGGCCGGCATGCTGCGAATCGACCACTTCCTCGGACTGCAGCGGCTCTTCTGGATTCCCGACGGGTTCAGTCCGAAGCAGGGTGTCTACGTCTCCTCGCCCCTGGAGGAGCTGATGGCGGTCATCGCCATCGAGGCGCAGCGCCATCGCGCTGAGATCGTCGGAGAGGACCTCGGGACCGTGGACGAGGGAGTCCGGCGGGCCATGGTGCGAGATGGGATCAGAAGGACGTACGTCACGGAGCTCGGCTTCGACCACCACGGGGAGGGTGCGCTCACCGACCCGCCGAGCGGAAGCGTGGCGTCCTTCTCGACCCACGACCTGCCGACGTTCGCCGGCTGGTGGGAGGAGCGCGACATCGACGAGCGCGTCGCGCTGCACCAGGTCGGCTCCAGGGGGGCTTCGACCATGCGGTCGGCACGCCGGACACAGAAGCTCAAGCTTGCGGCGCTCGTCCCCGGGCTCGCTCAGGACGGCGTGCTGCCGGCGGAGCCGCCGATCGCACTGCTGACTGCTGTCCACGAGCGGCTCGCGAGGAGCGACGCGGGCCTGGTCATCGCGCAGCTGGACGATCTCTTGCTCGAGCTCGACGCCGTCAACCTCCCGGGCACGTCGTACGAACGACCCAACTGGCAGCGCCAGACCGCAGTCCCGCTCGAGCGCCTTGGCGAGGACGTGCGGCTCCAGACCTCGATCGAACCCCTGCGATCCCTGCGCGGTGGAGACGAACCTGCTGGCCGGGGAGGTCGGGCCGTGTCCACCCGCTGCGACGTCTCGAAGTTCAACGACGTCGACGACTATCTGTTCAACGAGGGCCGACACTTCCGCCTCTACGAGAAGCTCGGTGCCCACCAGATGTCGATCGACGGCGCGACCGGCACGTATTTCGCAGTCTGGGCGCCCAATGCGGCATGGGTCGAGGTCATTGGCGACTTCAACGACTGGAACGGTACCGAGCATCCGCTGTCGAGGCACGGGCAGACCGGGATCTGGGAGGGCTTCGTCCCGGGCGTCGGGACGGGCGTGCGCTACAAGTTCCGCATCGAGTCGCTGCTCGGCGGGGACGTGATGGACAAGGCCGACCCCTTCGCGCGGCAGGCGGAGGATCCGCCGCGAACCGCGTCGGTGACGACCGAGCTGCACCATCGGTGGGCGGACGACGAATGGATGGAAACAAGATCCGCGCACCAGTCGCTGCAGAGGCCGATATCGATCTACGAGCTGCAGCTCGAATCGTGGCGGCGTGTCCCCGAGGAGGGCAATCGCCCGCTCACGTACGGCGAGGTCGCGCCGCACCTGATCGACCACGTGCATCGGCATGGATTCACGCACGTCGAGTTCCTGCCGGTCATGGAGCACCCGTTCTCGGGATCCTGGGGGTATCAGGTGACCGGCTTCTTCGCACCCACCGCGCGGTACGGCAACGAGGAGGACTTCGCAGCGCTCGTCGACGCGCTGCATCAGGCGGGCATCGGCGTCCTGCTCGACTGGGTCCCGGCGCATTTTCCTTCGGACGCCTTCGCGCTCGCCCGCTTCGACGGGACCCACCTGTACGAGCATGCCGATGAGCGCCAGGGCGTCCACCCTGACTGGAACAGCCTGATCTTCAACTACGGGCGCAACGAGGTGCGGAGCTTCCTCGTGTCGAGCGCGTGCTACTGGCTCGATCGCTTCCACATCGACGGACTCCGGTTCGATGCCGTCGCATCCCTCCTCTACCTTGACTACTCGCGCAAGCCCGGCGAATGGGTCCCGAACCGCAACGGCGGGCGCGAGAACCTCGATGCCATCGAGTTCCTGCGGTCCTGCAACGACGAGATCCACCGGTCCCTCCCCGGGACGATCACGATCGCCGAGGAGTCGACGTCGTGGCCCGGGGTCACCGCACCGCTTGATGAGGGTGGTCTCGGCTTCGACTACAAGTGGGACCTCGGCTGGATGCACGACACGCTTGACTACCTCGGAAAGGATCCGATCCACAGGAGCTGGCACCACGACCAGCTGACGTTCCGATCGCTCTACGCACACAGCGAGCACTTCGTGCTTCCTCTCTCCCACGACGAGGTCGTCCACGGGAAGGGGTCGCTGCTCGGAAGGATGTCCGGAGACGAGTGGCAGCGCTTCGCGAATGTGCGACTCCTGTTCGGGTTCCAGCTCGCCCAGCCAGGCAAGAAGCTGCTCTTCATGGGCGACGAGTTCGCCCAGCGCGGTGAATGGGACCACAGTTCGAGCATCGACTGGCACCTGCTCGAACAAGCGGAGCACCGCGGTGTCGCGGAGCTCGTGGCGCGGGTGAACCGCCTCTACGCGGCAGCGCCAGCGCTGCACAGCGACAACCTCTCCGACTCGGGTTTCGCCTGGATCGACGGGAATGATCGCGAGCAGAGCGTGCTGTGCATCGAGCGCCATGACGGGAAGGGCACGAGCCTCGTCATCGTCTTGAACGCGACGCCCCAGCCACGCGAGCGCTACCGCATCGGGATGCCGCATCCCGGTCGGTGGTCGGTGCTCTTGAACAGCGACGAGGTCCAGTTCGGGGGCTCCGGTTACCCGGTGGTGTCGGACGCCTGGGCAGCGGGCGATCCCTGCCATGGACGGTCCCAGAGCGCGGAGCTGACCCTCCCGCCGCTCGGCTTCCTCGTCCTCGGCCATCGCGGTGACTGACGATGGACACCAACACGTCGGATTGGTCCGCTAGGTTCCCGGGGCAATGTCCATCAACCTGACCCTCCCAGGTGACAACCCGATCGACGGATCGAAGGATCTCGCGCGCGCGGTGGACCGGCTCGCGCGCCGGCTCCCCGAGCCGCTGCAGGACCTCGCGGCCATTGCCTACAACTACCAGTGGTCCTGGACCCCCGGTGGCCGCGACCTCTTCCGAGCGCTCGGTGCCTACCGCTTCACGCTGACCGCCGAGAATCCTGTCCGGTTCCTGCGCGACCTGCCCGAGGCGAGCCTGCTCACCGCCGCGACGGACGACGCGTTCCTCGAGCAGATCGCGCGGGTCTCAGAGTCGATCCAGGCCGACCTCGCCCGCCCGCCGGACACCTCGCTCGGTGGCAGCCCGGTTGCGTTCCTCTGTGCGGAGTTCGGCGTGCACCGATCGCTGCCCGTGTATTCGGGAGGGCTCGGCGTGCTCGCCGGGGACATGCTGAAGGAGGCGTCCGACCGCGCGCTGCCGTTCGTGGGGGTCGGCCTTCTCTACCGGCGCGGCTACTTCCACCAGCGCATGGATCGCAGCGGATGGCAGCAGGAGTACTGGATCGAGTCGGATCCGAACGTGATGCCCGCCGTCCGGGTGTCGAGAGCCGACGGCTCTCCCCTGACGGTCACCGTCCCGGTGTGGGACGGGGAGCTCACGGCGCAGGTCTGGCGGGTCGAGGTCGGTCGCGTGCCCCTGTACCTCCTCGACGCCGAGCTCGCAGAGAACGCCCCCCTCGAGCGCTGGGTCACCTCGCGTCTGTATGAGGGGAATCGCTCGATCAGACTCGCTCAGTACGCGCTGCTCGGCACAGGTGCGGTCCTGGCGCTCGACCACATGGGGATCACGCCATCGCTGTACCACATGAACGAGGGCCATGCGGCCCTCGCGACCATCACGGTCGCCTCCAACCGGAGGTCAGGGTCCGACGGCGTCGCGCTCCGCGTCGACGAGGTGATCGAGCAGGACCGCGACTCCTTCGTCTTCACGACGCACACGCCGGTCCCAGCCGGTAACGAGACCTACAGCCAGGACGAGATCCTCTCGGTGCTCGGTGGGCTGTTCACCCAGCTCGGCTTCGACGGGAGCGAGGTCGTCGCGCTCGGGCGCACCCACCCGCAGTCCGGGCACGAGGCCTCGGGCCTCACGCCCCTCGCCATCCGGGCCTCACGGTCCACCAACGCGGTGAGTGAGCGCCACGGGGTCGTCGCACGATCCATGTGGCACGAGATGTTCCCGACGGGATCCACCGACGAGGTGCCGATCTCGCATGTCACGAACGGCGTGCACCTGCCCACCTGGATGGCGGAGCCGATGCGCCGCCTGCTGACCGATGCCTTCGGTGCCGGCTGGGAGCGCCACGCCGGAGACGCCTCGATGTGGAAGCAGGTCGATGAGATCCCCGACGGGGACCTCTGGAGGACGCGCAGCGTGCAGCGCGAGGAGCTCGTCCAGCTCATCCGGCGCAAGGTCGTCGTCGACCGGCTCGCACGGGGTGAGGACATCGACTTCGTGCAGGCCGGCCGCTCTGCCTTCGACCCTTCGTACCTCACGATCGGGTTCGCGCGGAGACTCGCGACGTACAAGCGGCTGAACCTCCTGGTGCACGACGCTGCTCGGGCGATCAGCCTGCTCGACCACGATCGTCCGCTCCAGCTCGTGTTCGCCGGAAAGGCGCACCCGCTCGACGACGCGGCGAAGGTGTTCGCCCAGCGGATGTTCGACCTGAAGCGGGTGCCCGAAGTGGGCAACAAGGTCGTGTTCGTGGAGGACTACGACCTTTCGGTCGCCGGCACCCTGGTCGCCGGGTGCGACGTCTGGCTCAACCTGCCGCGCCCGCCCTTCGAGGCCAGCGGAACGAGCGGCATGAAGGCAGCGCTCAACGGGTGTCTCAACCTGAGCGTCCTGGACGGCTGGTGGATGGAGGCCTACGACGGCACGAACGGATGGGCCATCGACGGCAGCGTCGATCCGGACGAGTCTGCGAAGGACGCACGCGACGCCGACGCGCTCTATGGGATCGTCTCGAACGAGATCAAGCCTCTGTTCTACGACAACCGAGACGAGCACGGCATCCCGGGCGCATGGCTGCAGCTCGTCCGCGCCTCTTTGCGGACCCTCGGGCCGCAGTTCGGGGCGACGCGCATGCTCGGCGACTACGTCGAGCGGATCTACAAGCACTGACCGACGTCAGCCGCTGCTCGTCAGCCCCCGAAGCACGACGATCGACCTGGCTGCGACATCGACGGATCCGGACCGCTGGTGGGCTGCGGGATGGGCAGCGGGATCGTGCGTCTGCAGCTCCTCGACCCAGTCCCCCGGCCCGACGTCCGGGAGCGTGAACGCCGTCTCCTCCCACCAGCCGTTGATGAGGACCAGGAAGTCGCTGTCGGGCACCGCACGCTCGTCGGGGAGTGCAACGGAGCGCGCGTCCAGGTAGATCGTGACGCACCGGGCGGACGGATCGTCCCAGTCGCCCTCGGCCATCGGCGTGCCGGCGGTGGTGAACCACTCGAGATCGTCCACCGCGCTGCCGGTGAGGTACCGGCTGCGCCGGAAGACGGGGTGCTCGCGCCGCAGCTCCAGCAGCCTGCGAACGAACGACAGGCGGGCCTCGTCGACGCCGGACCAGTCGATCCAGCTGGTGGGGTTGTCCTGGCAGTAGGCGTTGTTGTTCCCCTGCTGGGTGCGGCCGAGCTCGTCACCACCGAGCAGCATCGGGACGCCGCAGCTGAGCAGGAGGGTCGCAAGGATCGCGAGCGCCTGGCGGTCGCGCAGGGCCACCACGTCGGGATCGTCGGTCGGCCCCTCGACACCGCAGTTCCAGGAGCGGTTGTCGTCCGTCCCGTCCGCACCCGCCTCGCCGTTCGCCTCGTTGTGCTTCTCGCTGTAGGTGACGAGATCGGTGAGGGTGAAGCCGTCGTGCGCCGTCACAAGGTTGATCGAGCTGGTCGGATTCCGTCCCGCGCTGAAGAAGAGGTCCGAGGAACCTGCGAATCTCGTCGCGAGCTCTGCGAGCACCCCATCCTCGCTGCGCCAGAAGTCGCGGACCGTGTCGCGGAACTTCCCGTTCCACTCGCGGAACGGCGCAGGGAACCGCCCGAGCGCATAGCTGTCGTCTCGCCCGACATCCCACGGCTCGGCAATCAGCTTGACGCCTTGCAGCACCGGGTCCTGGATGCACATCGAGAGGAACGGCGCCGCTGGGTCGAAGCGGCCCTGGGGCCGCGCAAGGGTCGGCGCGAGATCGAACCGGAAGCCGTCCACGTGGCACACCTTCACCCAGTACCTGAGCGAGTCGAGGACGAGGCGCAGCGCGGTGGGATTCGACGAGTTCAGCGAGTTGCCGCAGCCGGTCGTGTCGATCGGCCGGTGCTCCTCGTCGAAGCGGTAGTAGGCGGCCGCGTCAAGTCCCCGGAGGGAGAGGGCCGGACCGGAGGGATCCGACTCCGCGGTGTGGTTGAACACCACGTCCAAGACGACCTCGATGCCGGCTCGGTGCAGTGCGGCGATCATCGCCTTGAACTCGGCGACCTGGGCTCCAGGCCGTCCCGAGCGTGCCCCCATCGAATAGCGCTGGTTCGGGGCGAAGTAGCCCAGCGTGTTGTACCCCCAGTAGTTGGTGAGGCCGAGATCGAGGAGGAAGCGCTCCGACACCGGCTCGTGCACAGGGAGGAGCTCGACGGCCGTGACACCGAGGTCGACCAGGTGTGCGATCACGGCGTCGTGGGCGAGCCCCGCGTAGGTTCCGCGCGCCTCCTCGGGGACGTCAGGGTGCTGCATGGTCGCCCCCCTGACGTGCAGCTCATACAGCACGGTGTCGTCCCAGGGATGATGGGGGCGCACGTCGGCGTCGTCTCGCCAATCGAACGCAGGGTCCACCACGAGCGAAAGGGGCACTGCACCCGCCGAGTCGAGGCTGCTCGGCCGGTTCTCGTCCCCGACGGTGCCCGCGGCCAGGCGGTCCCCGTACTGGACGCTGCCGACGAACGCCATCGCATAGGGGTCCGCGAGCAGCTTCGCCGGGTTGCACCACCGGCCCTGCGCCGGGTCGAACGGGCCGTCGACGCGGAAGCCGTACCGCTGCCCGGGCCCGACGCCCTTGGCGAATCCGTGCCAGATCCCGGCATCGCCTTCCGTGAGCGCGAGACGGTGCTCGGTCCCCTGTTCGTCGAAGAGGCACAGGTCGACCGCCTCGGCGACGGACGAGAAGACGGCGACGTTCACGCCGTCGCGTGCGAGGGTCGCGCCGAGCACGCTCGGGTCCCCGTGTTGCGCGGTCGGTCGGTCCGTCTGCCTCACGCGGTCGTGTGATCCTCCGAGTACACGGAACTGAAGGACGTGGCGCCGCCCGAGTGGACCCGGAAGATCAGGTCCGCGACCAGGGCGGTCCAGCCGGTCTGATGCGAGGCGCCGAGCCCGAAGCCCGTGTCGCCGTGGAAGTACTCGTTGAACTGCACGTTGTCGCGCCATCTCGGGTCATCCTGGAACTTCTCGATTGTGCCGTAGCACGGCCGGTGCCCGTGCTCGTCGAGCAGGAACAGGGAGATCAGCCGATGACGCAGGTTGTCCGCGACGGACGTGTAGGTCACGAAGTTCCCCGATCCGGTCGGGAAATCGACGGTGACCTCGTCGCCGAAGAACCGTCCGAACCGCTCGAGCGCGTCACAGGCGAGATAGTTGAGGGGGAACCACACGGGGCCCCGCCAGTTGGAGTTGCCGCCGAACATGTAGGTCGTGGACTCAGCGGGCTCGTAGTCGATGGTCGACTCGTAGCCCTCCATCTCGAACGTGTAGGGGTGCTCGCGGTGGAAGGCCGACAGCGAGCGGAGCCCGTGGGGCGAGAGGAACTCGGCCTCGTCGAGAAGCTTCGAGACGATCCGCACGACACGGGGGATCTCCACGGTCGCGATCAGGAGGCGCTGGTTGCCGGGCGGGCCGCGAAGGACCCCCTCCCCGCCGAGCCCCTCCACCTCGTCGCCCTTGATGCCTGCGAGTTCGGCGAAGTTCTTCCCGAAGGCCATGGCCCTGTCGATGAGCTCCTGGTGCAGGACCGAGCTCGCGAGCATGGGGATCATGCCGACCATCGAGTGGACCTTGATCGTGTGCTTCGTGCCGTCGGGCATGGCGAGCTGGTCGTAGTAGAAGCCGTCCTCCTCGTTCCAGAGTCCGAGGCCGTTGAGCGCGGAGCGCACGAGCGCGAAGTGCTCGAGGAACTTCATGACGAGGTCTGACGCGTGCCTCGTGCCGGACCGGTTCAGGATCGTGGCGATCCAGCCCATCGACAGCGAGTAGAACGCCATCCACCCGGTCGCGTCGGCCTGGCGGAGCGTTCCGCCGATCGGCAGGTGGGACCGGTCGATCGGGCCGATGTTGTCGAGGCCGAGGAAGCCGCCCTCGAACAGGTTCGAGCCGTCGTCATCCTCGCAGTTCACCCACCACGTGAAGTTGACGAGGAGCTTGTCGAAGATGCGGCTCAGGAACTCGAAGTCCGTGGCGCCGTCGATGGCGAACACCTCGATGGCGGCCCACGCCTGGACCGGAGGATTGAGGTCCCCGAAGTCCCACTCGTAGGCGGGCAGCCCTCCCGTGGGGTGCTGGAACCACTCCCGGCAGATGAGGATCAGCTGGTACTTGGCGAAGGCCGGATCGATCCTTGCGAGCGCGACGCAGTGGAACGCGAGGTCCCACGACGCGAACCACGGGTACTCCCACTTGTCCGGCATCGACATGATGTCGAAGGCGTTGAAGTTGCGCCAGCGGGCGTTGCGCCCCCGGTCGCGCCCCTCGGGCGGCGTCGGCTGGGTCGGGTCGCCCGCCAGCCACCGCGCCACGTCGTAGGAGTAGAACTGCTTGCTCCACAGGAGTCCGGCGAAGGCCTGTCGAAGGACCAGGGCCTCGTCGGCGCCCGACTCTGGCGGCGTGACATCGGCATAGAACTCGTCTGCCTCCCGGCGCCGCTCGGCGACCACGCGCGAGAACTCCTCGCCGAGGAGGGCCTCGGCGTGCACACCCGCGCTCGCGGACGCCGGCCGGAGGCGGAGCCGCAGGATGACGGTCTCGCCCGGCTCGATCTCGAGCTGGTACCAGAAGGACCCCTTCGTGCCCACGCCGCGGGGGTTGACGGTGCCGGCGCCGGTCACGACATGGTCGTTGATGCCGTCCTTCGGAAACGCGTGCGTCGCGGGCACGCCGTAGCGCCTCACCGTGTTCGTTTCGTTGTCACAGAACAGCGACACGGGCGTCGACCCGTCGGGACCGAGCGAGGCGGTCAGCGCGAGCTCGCCAAGCCACGGGTGGTGGATGCGCATCGCCCGCTCGCCCTCGGCCTCAAGTGTCGGGCGCTCGGCCTCGAGCTCCCACGCCCACGTGTTGCGGAACCAGGCGGTCGGCAGCACGTGCACCGTGTCGCGATCGGGGCCCGCGTTTGTGACCTTGATCTCCATGAGCAGGTCGGTGGGGTCCGCCTTCGCGTAGCGGACCTCAACAGCCCAGTACCGGTCCTCGTCGAAGATCCCGGTGTCGAGCAGCTCGTACTCGGGATCCTCCAGCGTGCGCTTGCGCCCGACCGCAACGAGGTCCTCGTACGGAAACGCTCCCTGCGGGTAGTGGTACCGCCAGACGTTCCACGCGTGGCTCGGCAGGGCGTCGTTGTACCACCAGTACTCCTTCGCGTCCTCGCCGTGGTTCGCCTCGGACTGGTTGACGCCGAAGATCCGCTCCTTCAGGAACGCGTCGCGCCCGTTCCAGAGGGCCAGGCCAAGGCAGAGTCGCTGCTCGACGTCGCAGAACCCCGCGAGGCCATCCTCGCCCCAGCGGTAGGCCGTCGAGCGGGCGGCGTCGTGCGGCAGGTAGTCCCACGCGTTTCCATCCGCGCTGTAGTCCTCGCGAACGGTCCCCCATTGCCGCTCGCTGACGTACGGTCCCCACCAGTACCAGGGACCGGCCTGCTTGAGGCCGTCCTCCAGGTGCCCGAACTCGGCGATCCTGCGCTTTTCCTCGTTCACACTGACCTCCAGATCGTCGCCGTCCTCGGTTGCCGAGTCGCTCGCAGGGTACCTTCCTGCGTGCACCCGGGCCATGAACTGCGCGGCGACGCGATGCGCGGCGCGCGATTCCTCCGCCGCGTCACCAGCCGTTCACGTGTCGATCATCTAGAGGCCGGGACTCGACTGCATGATGCCGCCATCGGCGAAGATCGTGGTGGACGAGATGTAGCTGGCACCGTCGCTCGCAAGGAACGCGACGACGCTTGCGATCTCCTCTGGTTGTGCCAACCTCCCGAGCGGGATCGCAGCATCGAGCTTCGCCAGCGCGACGGGGTCGTTGAGTGTTGCCGTGTTGATCGGCGTCGCGACGGCGCCCGGGCCGACGCCGACCACCAGGATGCCGTGTGCGGCGAGTTCGACGCCTGCCGTCCTCGTCAGCATCCGCATGCCCCCCTTGGACACGCAATACGCCGTGTTGTTCGGCATGGGCCAGTCCTCGTGCACGGAGGTCATGTTGATGATCCTCCCGCCGCCGCCTTGGGCGATCATCTGCTTCGCGGCGATCTGCGTGCCAAAGAAGGCGCTCTTCAGGTTGATCGACAGCACCTTGTCGTACTGGGCCTCGGTCGTCTCGAGGACCGAGGTCCGAGTCTCAATGCCGGCGTTGTTGACCATGACGTCGAGCCGACCGAACGTCGCGACGGTCGTGGCGACCAGGCGCTCGAGGTCCTCGACCTTGCTGACGTCAGCCTCCACGCCGAGGACCTGGTCACCGAGCGCCGTGACCTGCGCCTCGAGGTCCTCCGTCGCCTTCTCATCGAAGACCCAGTCGATGACGACACTGGCGCCCTGAGTGGCGAGCGCGAGGACAACCGCCTTGCCGATCCCGCTGTTGCCCCCCGTCACGATTGCAACCTTGCCCTTGAGATCCACGGTATGACTCCTCTGCTCGGCGACAACCGGATCCTAAGAGGGCGCTCCCTCGCCTGTCACCCGGCAATCGGCGGGCTCCAAGGCGAGGGGTCGTGCAGCCCATGGGTCGGATGCTGACCCAGATCCGCGCTATCCGCCCACGATGGCCGACGTCGCGTGGAACTGGTCGTACCGCTGCTGGATGTCGTTGAGGTCCCGTGGATCGACGACCGAGTCGAGCGCCTCGGCCAGGATCATGTCCGCCTGGCGCGCGAGCACTTCGCGCTGATGGGAAGTGGTCGTCACCTCCACGACCGTCGTCAAGGAGTGGAGCAACCGGATGATGACCGCCGGCATGCCCCTCGACGACTGGCGGACCTTGTCGTACGACCGGTTCACCATCCTCGCGTACGAGGGATCCGAGGAGATGAGTCGGATGCGGCCGGCCCTGTCACGGTAGACGCCCTCCACGAGCACGCGGCCCGAGATCTGGCACAGCCCGGCGGACAGCCAGTCGATGCAGGTGAGTGCCGTGAAGGTGTCGTTGACCGCGGGAGAGAGCGCTCGGATCGCGATCTCCACGAGCTGGTCGATGGCGAAGACCGGATCCTGGATCAGGGTCCTGTGCGGGCCGACGACATGTCCCTTGTCCAGGGCGAGCGCGACCTGGCTGGCCGCACCGCGAGGCCAGACCCGCGCAAGGGGTCGACCGGCCACGATGAAGTGTCCTGGCCGGTAGTCGAGCCTGATGACGGCGTCGACCGTCGCCGCGATGTCGACGAGCTGGGCATACCCGACGTACTGCAGGTAGCCGCTCGCGTTCGCCGGCACCGCTCCACCCCGCTCGTCGATCTGGACGAGCAGGTCATCCAAAGCTGGGCCCGTCCCCGCGGCCGTTGGCACCGGTTCGTCGCCGACGTGCAGCGGGAACTCGGCATCGACCGCCTTCTCCAGGTCCTGGGCGATCCCTGCGATCACCTGCGGAAGCTGGATCAGTTTCGCGATGTGGTGGATGAAGTAGATGAGGACCGCCAGGTCGACCAGCAGCAGTGCCTCAGCGACCGAGATGGACAGGTGCGGAACGAAGTCGCCGTTCGCGTCGCTCGTGATCGATCCGAGCGCGAGCACCGAGTAGACGAACGTCGCGACGAACACGCCCAGGGTGAGCTGGCTGCCGAGGTCGCGTATGAACAGGCGCATCATCCGCGGCCCGAACTGCTGGGACGCGAGGGTCAGCGCAAGAATGGTGATGGAGAAGACCACCCCGACGACCGTGATCACAGCCGCGGCGATCGCAATCAGGACCTGCCGGCCCGCATCGGCACTGCCCGTTCGCAGCCAGAAGGGGAGATTGACGTGGTGGTGGTAGACGGCGACGTCGATCTCGAAGGTGGCGACGAAGAGCAGGACGGCTGCGACGACGAGGAGCGTCGGGACGACCCACAGCGTCGTTCGGAGGGCCTCCCACCTCCAGTTGGGCAGGTGATCGCTCATCTCCATGTCACGAGGCTGCGCTTCCGAGGTGCCTCGCACGCGATGTGGCGGCGGTGTCGTCATGCGCGGGTACCCAGGGTCAATGACTGGTGCCCGAGCCGGTCGTGCGTCGGTTGCACGGTGCGCGCGAGCTCGAGGCGGAGGCGTGTGGGGTCAGGTGTCATGGGCATGGATATCCCTCGATGCCGACCAGTCTTCCCGGCTCACCTTGACTGCACCATGCTAGCCCAATCCCTCGGGGGATTCCCCCATGCTCCCTGTGCAACGGTGAACGCCGCGCGAGTGCGCACCGCGTCGCACGATGACACGGCGCCCATCGCGGGCTTGCCCGATCCAGCGACGTCATCGACGCGCGCCAGCGAGCGCTTCGTTGCGACGCTCCAAATGGGTAGCGTTGCAGGACGATGCCCGCAGCACCGCCGCTGTCCCGACCATCGGCAATGCGATGTCCGGCAACGTCCGATCCGCGAAGTGCGCAACCCGAACGGTGTCCGACGCCGCCCGGCCGCACGGCTTCCTCCGCACCATCATGACGGGACCGCGTCCGCTCGCATCGCCTCTCCCACGGACGGTGGAGGGTCCGCGACTGGAGCTATTCATCTTCACGACGGGCCAGGTAGATCGGGTGCGCGAGGTCATCGACACCTCCCGCCCGCATCTCGCCACCTTCCTCGGATGGGCGATCGTCCCAGCGAGCCGCGAGGACGACCTGCAACGTGCCGCCGATGGCGAGGTGAGGTGGCGAGAGGGTCGCGGAGCCCAGTACGTCATCTGCGAGGACGGGCAGGTCCGCGGGATGATCGGGCTGCACCGGCGCGGGGGGCCCGACGAGCTCGAGATCGGGTACTGGCTCGCGGCGGACGCGACAGGGCGCGGGATCATGACCGAAGCGTGCACCATGGCCACGACAGCGGCATTCAGGTCCGCGGAGATCAACGCTGTCGAGATCACGCACGACATGAACAACCACCGCTCGGGGGCCGTGCCGGTACGGCTGGGGTTCCGCCGGGTCGGCGCGTTCACCTCGGTTGCCTTCACGACACAGGACTCGAGAATCAATCTCCGGTGGCGCATGGAGCGGGCGGTGTGGACGGCACGAACCGGAACGAACAGGGTCGATGACTGCTGATCCCCCTCCCGTCCCGCCCTCGCCTCGCTACACGGTTCCCCTGGGCAGCCCCCTGCCCGACCGCATCGAGGAGGAGGGATTCGCCCTCGAGCGCTGGCGCGTCGACGACGAGCCGACGCTCCGCGCGATCGTCGCGGCGAGCCTCGATCACCTTCGGCCCTTCTTGGGATGGGCCCACCTCGAGCCGATATCGGTCGACGACCGAGTCGCGCTCCTCACGCGCTGGGAGCAGGCGTGGCGCGATGCGTACGCCGCGTCGTACAAGATTCCCGATGACGACGGCGTCGCCTGCGGGACGGTCTCGATGTTCCGCGACGCGGGGCCCCAGACGCTCGAGATCGGCTACTGGATCACGCCCGGCGCCTCCGGGCGCGGTCGGGTGACGCGCGCGGCGCGTCTCCTCACATGCGCGGCATTCCAGTACCCGGAGGTCGACACGGTGCTCATCGGCCACGACGCGGCGAACGTGCGCAGCGGCGCAGTTCCCGCTCGCCTCGGCTTCAGGCGCGTGCGTGCGCGGACGCGGAAGCCCGAGGCGCCGGCGTGCGTCGGCATCTCGGTCCACTGGGAGGCGGGCCGCTGGTGGCGAGCTCCGGGCGCGTCGGCCTAGTCGCCAGCGGCGAAGACCCCGACGGGGCACGAGACGCCCGTGCCACCGAGCCCGCAGTAGCCCATTGGGTTCGCGGTCAGGTACTGCTGGTGGTAGCCCTCCGCGTAGTAGAAGGTCCCAGCGTCAGCGATCTCCGTCGTCGGAGCCGGGAGTCCCCGCTCTGCGAGCAGCTCCGCGTACGCCGACGTCGCCCTCGCAGCAAGTGCATGCTGGCGCTCAGACGTCGTGTAGATGGCGCTCCTGTACTGGGTGCCAACGTCGTTCCCCTGGCGGTAGCCCTGCGTCGGGTCATGCGACTCGAAGAACAGGGAGAGCAGTGCCTCGTACGACGTCGCCGTCGGATCGAAGACGACCATGACCGTCTCGGCGTGGCCTGTCCGTCCGGAGCACACCTCCTCGTAGGTCGGGTTCTGCGTGAAGCCACCCATGTAGCCGACGGCCGTCGTGCGGACTCCGGGTGCCTGGAAGAACTTGCGCTCCGCCCCCCAGAAGCAGCCGAGCGCGAAGTACGCCACCTCGAAGGGCTCGTCGAAGGGGGGCACGAGTGGCGCGTCCAGGGCGAGATGCCTCGCAGGAACCGGCATCGCGACCGGTCGCCCGGCGAGAGCATCGCGCTCGGAGACCATCTCTACTTGTCGGCGGGAAAACATGCGGACCTCCTCGGAAGCGGTACGCGGTGCAGTCCCCCGGAGCGTACCGGCGTTACACCTTTGCCCGTCGCGACGGGACCAGCGCGGCGCACACGACCGCGGCGACCAACGGGACAGCGACGAGCGCCGCCACGGCGGACCGCGGGCCGCTCACCGAGTGGATGCCGCCGAGAACTGAGATGAGCACGGTCGTGATCGCGAGGCCGAGGGCCGTCCCGAGCGCCCGGACCATGTTCACGAGCGCCGATGCCGCTCCCCGGCCCGACGCCGGAACGTTCTCCATGATCGACGCATTGTTCATCGTGTTCGCCACCCCGAGTCCGATCCCCGCGACGAAGAGCGCTGCCGCGAGCGCCGCGAGGTCCGTGCACCGAGAGGCGACCGCGAGGCCGATCGCCGTGACGACGAATGCGATCGGCAGCATCACGCGCTCGGAGACGCGGCGGCGGAGCATGCCGGCGAAGGGTGCGACGACGGCAAGGCCCCCGGGCAGGGCCATCGTGATGAGCCCCGCAACGGTCGTGGAGTGGCCGAGGCCCTCGACGTAGAACGGGGTGGCGACGAGGGCGCCGAAGAAGACGAGGTAAGTGAGCGTCGCGGTGGTCAGCCCTGTCGCGACGCGGCGGGTGCGGATGACGTCGAGCTCAAGCAGGGGGTTCCTCACCCGCCGCTCCCACGGCACGAGCGCGATCGAGGCCACGACCCCGAAGCCGAGCAGGATCGGGGCGGCGCCGCCCCATCCCGACTTGGCACCCTCGGTGAAGGACCCCACGATCCCCACGGACGCGACGGCCAGCAGCACGGCGCCGCCGAGGTCCAGTCGCACGGCAGGGCGCAAGTCGCGCGACCTCGGGATGAAGAAGACAGCTGCGGGGAACGCGAGCAGCGCGATGGGAACGGACGTGACGAACAGCCATCTCCAGGAGAGCCATGTGAGCACGATGCCGCCGATGAACGGCCCGAGCGCGAGGCCCGCAGCCTGCGCTGTGCCCTGGATGCCCAGAGCCGTCGTCCGGTCCTTCGTGGGCACCGACGCCGTGACGAGCGCCACCGAGTTCGCCTGGATCATCGCGATCCCGATCCCCTCGACCATCCTCGCAACCAGCAGCCAGGCGAAGGACTGCGCGAGGCCCGCGGCGACCGCGCCGGCAACGAAGACCACGAAGCCGTCGACGTACACACGCTTGCGCCCGAACATGTCCGCACGCCTTCCGAACGCAACGAGCGTTGCGACCGATGTCAGCAGTGAGGCCAGCCCCACCCAGATGACTGACGAGACTGGCACATCGAACGCACGGTGGAGCGTCGGGTAGGCGACGGTGACCATCCCCGTGTCGAGCTGGGACATGAAGGCCCCGAGGCAGACGGCTGCCACGGCGAGCCAGTGGGAGTTCGGATTCCGCCGAAGCCGAGCAGGCCTCGGGCGCTCCGGCCTCCCAGGCACCTCCGCCGGGACGCCCAGGTACTCGGGGTAGTCGCCGGCATCCACCCTCCAATCGTGGCATCCCGCGGTCATGACCTCCGCTTACCCCGGGCTTATGTCGGCATGGAAGACTCCCCTGACGATGATCGAAGCCAAGAATCTCTCGAAGCGCTACGGGTCGACCGTGGCGGTCAACGACCTGTCCTTCACCGTCAAGCCCGGAATCGTGACCGGCTTCCTCGGACCCAACGGCTCGGGGAAGTCGACGACGATGCGCATGATCATCGGGCTCGACCATCCGAACGGGGGTTCGGCCAGCATCAACGGGAAGCCGTATGCCTCGCTCAAGTGGCCGCTCCGCGAGGTCGGTGCGCTGCTCGAGGCGAAGGCGCTCCACCCCGGCAGGACCGCCCGCAACCACCTTCGCGCGCTGGCTGCGTCGAACAGAATCCCGAGGTCCCGCGTCGACGAGGTCCTCGAGCTCGTCGGCCTGGCCGGCGTCGCGTCGAAGCGCGCGGGCGGCTTCTCGCTCGGCATGGGCCAGCGGCTCGGCATCGCCGCCGCGATCCTGGGTGATCCCGGAATCCTCCTGTTCGACGAACCCGTCAACGGACTTGACCCTGAGGGCATCCAATGGGTCCGCGAGTTCCTTCGATCGCTTGCGAAGCAGGGTCGGACGGTCTTCGTGAGCTCCCACCTGATGAGCGAGATGTCCCAGACGGCCGACCACGTGATCGTGATCGGGCGCGGCAAGCTGCTCGTCGACTCCAGCATGGACGAGATGGTCTCCAAGGCGGGGTCGAGCGTGCTCGTGCGATCGCCCGATGCGGACCGGCTCGCCGCCGCCATCCGCGACAGCGGCGGGATCGTCATGCAACTCGGCGACGGGGGACTGTCCGTGGCCGGCATCGAGGCGGCCCAGGTGGGCGAGCTCGCGGCCCGCGAGGGCGTCGTCCTGCACGAGCTCTCTCCGCAGCAGGCCTCCCTCGAGGAGGCGTTCATGGCGCTGACGAAGGACGACGTCGAGTTCGGCGGGTCGCTGTGACCGGCACGTCGCTCGTCCCATCGGTCTCGAGCGAATGGATCAAGTTCCGCTCCGTCCGCTCGACTGTCTACACGCTCCTCACGACGTTCGTCCTGTGCGTGGGCTTCGGCGCGATCGCGACGTTCGCGACCCGCTCGCGGTGGGGCCAGGAGGGCTTCGTCGACAAGCTCACGTTCGATCCGACGAGAACGAGCCTCGCAGGGTTCACCTTCGCCGAGATCGCCATCGGCGTGATCGGCGTCCTCATCGTCTCCTCCGAATACTCGTCCGGGTCGATCCGGACCACACTCGCAGCGACTCCGCGTCGGATCAATGTGGCGCTCGCGAAGGCCATCGTGCTGTTCGTCACGACGATCGTGGTCGCCGAGCTGTGCTCGGTCATCTCATTCCTTGTCGGCCAGGCGATCCTCAGCGGCAACGCGAGCATCCCGACTGCGTCCCTCTCCCAGTCTGACCCCCTGCGAGCCGTCCTCCTCGGCGGCTTCTCACTCGCGCTCTTGGCGCTGCTCGCGATGGGGATCACCCTGATGATCCGGCACACGGCTGGTTCGATCACGACCTATGTCGGCATCCTGCTGATCCTGTTCATCGTGGTCGCGCTGCTGCCGACGTCGTGGAACGTGCACATCTTCAAGTTCCTACCCGAGGTCCTCTCCGAATCGATGCGGTCCGCCACATCCCAGGGTTCGCAGTTCCACACGTTCACGCCGTGGGTCTCGACGGCAATCCTCGCCTGCTATGCCATCGCCGCGCTCATCGGCGGCGTCTTCATGCTGGTCCGACGCGACGCCTGAACCCTCGTCGATCGAGTGAGCCACTCGGCTCGGGACCTGACGACCCGGATGCGGAATTCTCGAGCGGTACGCTCCTCGGGTGCTTGAGCGCTGGACCCGCGGGGTCATCCGCTGGCGCCTCGCAGCAATCGGGTGCTGGATCGCACTGGCAGTGCTCGGCGGGCTCTGCTCCGCCGGTCTCCCCTCCCTGCTCTCGACGTCGCTGACGGTCCCTTCGACCAGCTCCGCGCAGGCCAACGCCATCCTCACCGGCCACTTCGGCGAGAACATCGAGGGCACGTTCACGGTGGTGCTCGCGAGCCCGGGCACGAACCCGTCGCCGGGTGCCCTCGACCAGCTGAACGAGCGCCTCCGCGCCGCGGCGCGCGTCGTGCCCGGTTCACGGGTCACGTCCCTTCGGCCCGCTGCGGGCATCCTCTACGGGAACGTGGCAACCTCGCTCGATCTGCAGCAGGCCGCGCGGTTCACGGGGCCGCTGCGGCGGGCGCTGCGGGCAGCGGGGATCTCGGGCGCGCTCGTCACGGGGGCCCCCGCGCTGCAGAGCGACATCACCCCGATCCTCACCGACGACCTCCACCGCGGCGAGCTGTTCGCGCTGCTCGTGGCGCTGCTCGTCCTGCTGGCCGTGCTCGGACCCTCGGCGTCGCTCCTCGTCCCCTTCATCGTCGCCGCATGCACGATGTCGACGTCCCTCATCGTGATCTACCTCCTGGCCCACCGGTTCCTGATGGTCCTCTACGTGCCGAACGTGGTCGAGCTGATCGGCCTGGGCCTCGCCATCGACTACTCCCTCCTGATCGTGCACCGGTACCGAGAGGAGCTCACGGACGATGGCGTCCCGGTCCCTGATGCCATCGTCGGCACCATGGCGTCCGCCGGGCGAACCGTGCTCGTGTCGGGTGTCGCGGTCGCGCTCGGGCTCTCGGCGCTGCTCCTGGTCCCGGTCCCCTTCGTCCGCTCCCTCGGCTTCGCGGGCCTCGTCGTCCCCCTGGTCTCCATGGCCGCGGCAGTGACCCTCCAGCCCGCGCTGCTCTCGCTTCTCGGGCGCCGCGCGCAGGCCGCGACCTCGCGCGCGACGTCCGACCGGGCCCGAGGCGGCGCCCGAGCCATCTGGCCGCGGCTCGGGCGAGCCGTCACCCGCCGGCCGGTCGCCGTCGCCACCTGTTCGGTCCTCGTCCTCGTGATCGCCGCGACCTCGATCGCGTGGCTCCAGCTGACCCCGGGATCCGTGACGGCGATCCCCCAGGACATCGGGGCCGCGAAGGGCCTCGCGCTGCTGCGGAGCAGGGGCGGCCCGGGGATCATCACGCCCGTCGAGATCGTCGTCGCCACGAAGGCGCCCGGCGGGGCGATGCGGCCTTCCGTGTACGCCGCGACCATCCGACTCGCGACCGCGCTCTCGGAGGATCCCGAGGCGTTCATCGTCTCGGTGGGCACCGTGCCCCCATACGTCGACCCATCGCGGCGTTACGGGCAGATCGTCGTCATCGGGCGCCATGACTTCGGTGACCGGCAGAGCCAGGAGCTGGTCGACCGCATCCGCTCGACCGAGATCCCCGCAGCACGCTTCCCCGCAGGGGTCGTGGTGTCCGTGGGGGGCGCCCCGGCGCAGGGCGTGGACTTCCTCAATCGGGTGTACGGCTCGCTCCCGTGGATCATCGCGCTCGTCCTCGCGCTGGCGTACCTCTGGCTGCTCCGCGCGTTCCGCTCGCTCCTGCTGCCCCTGATGGCGGTCCTGCTCGACCTGCTCTCGGTCGCCGCTGCCTACGGGCTGCTGGTGGTCGTGTTCCGCTTCGGCGTCGGCGCCGACGTGTTCGGCCTCTACCGCGTCTCGCAGATCGAGGGCTGGGTGCCCGTGTTCCTGTTCGCGATGCTCTTCGGACTCTCGATGGACTACGAGGTCTTCTTCGTCTCACGGATGCGGGAGTCCTGGGACGCCGGCATGGACACGAAGGATTCCATCACCGACGGCCTCGCGCACACCGGCCGGGTCGTCAGCGCCGCGGCGCTCATCATGGTCGGAGCTCTCCTGGGGCTCGTGTTCGGCCGCATCGCGGGGCTCCAGGAGCTCGGCGTCGGCCTTGCGCTCGGCGTCCTGCTGGATGCGACGGTCGTGCGGGGCCTGCTCATGCCGAGCCTGATGGCCCTGTGCGGGCGATGGAACTGGTGGCTCCCCGTCCCCGTTGCCCGCGTGATGCTCACACGGCCATCGCCCCTCGCTGAGCGAGGGGCGATGGCCGTGGAACCTTGAACTGGAACAGTTACTTGACGACGTTGATCGCGAACCGCATCGCCGGCAGGTGGTAGCCGAGTGCGAGACCCGGGTTGTCCTGCGCGTAGGTGAGCATCGGGACCATGCCGTACGGGGTGTTCGCGAAGGACGGCGACAGCGAGTACAGCATCGGGTAGAGGTCGATCAGGTGGGTCCCGACACCTCCGGTGGCGACGAGGTTGAGCAGGACGTCGCCGTTCGAGTTGAAGCCGCAGCCGTAGCCCATGTAGCTGTTGTCGTAGTCAACGCCGACGGTGTTGTCGAGCTGCGTCCATCCGATCCCCTTGATGTGGATCGTGAACGGCTGGCCCTCCTTCACGGTCAGGGAGGACACGCCGGCTCCGACGATGCTCGCCATGACGTAGAACGGGACCTGCGCGACGACCGTGCCGTTCTGGACGACCTGGATCGCGTGCCAGCCGCCGAGGCCGTCGGGGATCGTCACCGGGGTGTCGATCGAGTTGCCAGAGACGGTTGCGGAGGACATCGGCTGGGTGACGAACGACCAGCAGGTGCTGGCGCAGTTGACCCGGTTGCCCACGACGCTCGCCCATTGCATGGAGACCGGGCCGTCAGACGGAAGGCCCGTGGCAGAGAGCATGACCGAGGAGTCCACCGGACCCTTGGTGGTGGAAAGCGAGGCGCTGACGTTGCTGTTGACGCCGAGGCCGCCCTCATCCAGGGTCGTGATCTGGCTGAGCGTCGGAGAGACGTCGACAGGCCAGTCGATGGAAGCCGCGGGCGGGGTCTTGTCCTGCTTCGTCACCTTGAACGTCATGGTCATGCCGTTCGTGTAGGGAATCGGCGACTGCGGGACGTTCAGGTAGAGGTAGCTGATCGCGTTGCCGATCTGGATGACGTGGTTGCCGACGACTCCGGAGGCACGGATGTGCAGGGTCGCCACGCCGCGGGTCCAGTTCGCCATGAGCTCGCCGACGTAGTGGTTGTCGTAGAGCAGGGATCCGCCGCCGGTGTACTGGCTCGCGCCAATGCCGGTGTAGGTGATCGTGATGGGCGTGCCCACCGGGCCGCTGGTCGGGGTCATGGTGGCGGTGCGCGTCGTGACGAACCCGCCCTCGGCGAGCTCACTGCTGCCGACGACGGCGTAGATCTCGTGGCTGCCCCCGAAGTCCTTGGGGATCTGGATCTGCGTGGTGAAGGCACCGGTTGCATCGGTCTTGACGGTGTCCAGCACGACGGTGACCGCGGTGTACTTCGCGCCCAGGTAGTTGACGGTGTCCGGAGCTGCCCCGACGACCCACGTCGCGTTCTCCGTCGTCCAGTTGAGCTGGATCGAAGCGCTCGCAGGGAGCCCCTTGCCCGAGACCGTCGTCATCGATCCGACCACGCCCTCGTTGGGGCTGATGGACAGGATGCCGATGTTGGAGGCAGGCGTGGCCGGCGCGGCGATCGGGCCGGGCAGCGGCGCGACGCCGGGGATCGTCGGCGACGTGAGGACGATCGGCGTCGACGCGTCGTGCGCGGAGATCGCCGAACTCGACGCGGTGCCCGTGACGATCGATGCGCACACGAGCGCGACCGCGACCATCCCCGCACTTGCCGCTCCGAACTTTCGTGACCAGATGCGATTCTTCATGGGATTCCTTTCGGGTTGTGACCGTTTGTCCTGTGGCTCCAATGAGCCGTAGGGGCATCGTGGCTCGACCCGACGGGTGCAACTAGGGCCGAAGATCCCTCAGCGGCGTCAGCGACACAGGAAGTGACTTACGTCCCTTCCTGTGTCCGCACAGCACTTCGCCGGCCTTTCGGCCGGCGAAGTGGACTTCGATGCATGCGGGGCCCGGCCCCGCTGCGCGCAACTAGGCGACGGTGGTCGTCGTGGTCGTTGCGTCCGGCACGATGGTCAGGACTGACGGCGGTGCCAAGCCAGCCTGGGTGAAGGTCCCGGTCTGTGCTGGGTACTGCGGGCTGCCCTTGTACAGCTCGTTCTTGAAGAGCTTCTTGGTCGTGACAACGACCTTGAAGTTCACGACGCCGAGCGGGTAGCCAGTGGTGCCCCAGCCCAGGGTCCAGTACGAGGAGGAGCCGTGGGTCCCGTACGCGAGGGACTTGTTCCCGACACCGGGGATGTACACGTACGCCCTGGTGACGTTCTTGGTCGTGAGCGGCAGTCCGCCGGTCAGGTTCTCGGTGCCCGTCATGCGGAACACGACGACCTGGCCGAGCTGGAACAGGTTGGTCTGCGAGCAGCCGGCTGCGGCTGCCGGCGTCCCGCCTGCACCCTGGACCGTGTCAACGTAGAGGCCGAGCGGGTGCTCCCGTCGCCCTGCTGCGGTGGCGCCAGCGTGGTGGTGGTGGCGTGCGGGTTGTGCGTCGCCGCGCCCGCGGTGGTCATCGCGAAAGCGGCGAGCCCGATGCTGACTGCCGTAATCCCGATGCCTGCTGTCTTGACGAAATTCCTCATCTGGACCTCCATGTCCTGGTTGACGTGAACTACTTGACCGTGATCGAGCCGCTCAGCGAGCTAGTGAATGCTGGGCTCTGCGTCCCGCTTGCGACGCCCGTGACCTTGAACGAGCCGTTGAACTTCAAGGTGCCCGTCGCGCCCGCGAACTTCCCGGTGCCGCCGGTGATGGTGGCGGTGCCGCTGAGCGTGACGGTCCCCGGACCGCTCTCCGGGCCAGAGCCCGAGGAGGTCGCGACCTTCAGGCTGAGCGTGCTCCCGCCGCCTGCGAGGACGCCGGTGCCGTTGAACTTGAATCCGGTGTTGGTCGACGTCGTCGGGACCTTGCCGGTGCCGGACAGAGTGCTGGCCCCGAGCGTCGTGCCCGTGCCAGAGCCCTTGATCGATGTGACGCTCGCCGATGCCGATGTCGAGCTGTTCACGATCAGCGCGGTGAGCGTCCCCGAGTACTTGCCGGTGAAGGTGATCTTCTTCGTCGCGGCCTTCTTCGACGCGTGGACCGCCGTCGCGTGCGGAGCTGCCGACCGGACGGTCGCCGCACCGGACGGGGCGCACACGCCAGCAGCTGCGATGAGCGCGACGACACCGATCGCCGACGCCTTCTGCGCGATGCCGACCGCCCTTGTGCTCCTGTGACCCCTCTCAGCGTTCTTCATGAGATTCCTTTCGGGTTGTGACCTCGTGTTCGTTGGCTTTCGCCTACGAGACAGACTGCCGTTCTCAGCCGGCACTCACTAGGGCCGAACTTCCCTTTCTTGGCTCCGCAGTGCGAAGCGGGATTGCGGCCAAGCCAGAACCGCGCGGCGGGCTCGCGGTCGCGTGCGTGAAGGCGGTTGCACCCCTTGTCTGCTGTTCGCACCCAGCGTTCCCGCTTGCGGGGTGGATCCGGTCTCAGCTCGCGAGCGATCGACCTACCGGACGAAGAGCGAGAGGTGCCACGTGCCGGTCAACTCGTAATCGCACAGCGCAGCCGTTGCCGAGCACATCACCTCGAGGATCTGGGCCGCGGGAGCGTCATCGGGCACCACCAGCAGCAGGCCGCGCTGCGTGTGGTCCTGGCGCGTCGTGAACGGCGCACCATTGAGCAGCGAGGCGACCCGCTCAGCGCCGAGCCGGCCTCTCGTGTGGAGGATCCCGAGCGTGGAGGCCTGCGCGACGCCCTTCTTCGGAGCAGCCGTGACGAGGGAGGCGACGGGCGCACCCTGCTTCGCCCAGAGGCTGAAGACGTTGGGCGCCAGGTCCTTCACGTCCACTGCCACGTCGGGGACGACGTTGCACCACCCGCGGCCGGCACCAATCGATTCGATTGCGGCAGTCGCCTGCGACCGGTCGCCGGAGATGCTCAGCTCGCTTCGGGTCGTCATGGCCGACCCCGAGCCTCTCGGATCGACGCGCCGTCCTGGTCGAGCGCGGGTGGATCACGCCGCACGGGCAGCCAGTCGCCGTCCACGCGGATCGGCGAGCGCACCATCGTGAACGTCCCGGCGGCCGTCCGAGCCTCGGCGAGGAACCCGCCCCCGCGGATCTGCGGCTCGGCAAGGGCTCCGGCGACCGAGTGGATCGGCGCGCACGGGATCCCGGCCGCCACGAGCACATCGGACCACTCCATGGCGGTCCGTCGGGCGAACCGGGCCTGCAACGCCTCGTCCAGGTCGGCTCGGTGCTCCACGCGGAGCCGGTTCGTCGTGAATCTCGGGTCCTCGGAGAGCTCGACGGCACCGATCACCGCGCAGAGGGCGGAAAAGTGCGCATCGGTGCCCACGGCGATCAGGAGCTGCCCGTCTGCCGCATCCACCGGCCCGTACGGGGCGATGCTCGGATGGTCGTTGCCGAGCCGGCTTGGCTCCTCACCCGTGACGAGGTAGCCCTGGGCCTGGTTCACGAGTGCGGTGATGGTGGCTTCCAGCAGCGGCACCTCGAACCGGCGCGCCGGACCGGCCTCGACGGTCTTCGCGTACAGCCCGGCGAGGAGCGCCGCAGCCGCGTAGAGGCCGGTGACCACGTCGGCCAGGGGCGCACCGACCTTCGTCGGCGGTCCGTCGGGCTCCCCGGTGACCGACATGAGCCCCGACCTCGCCTGGGCGAGGAGGTCGAAGGACGGCGCATCCTCGAGCGGACCGCCGGACGCCGCTCCCCGGATCGAGACCCAGACGACATCGGTCAGCTCTTCGCGGAGCACCGCCAATCCGAGTGACTCGAGCTGGTGCGGGAGGAAGTTCTCCACCACTGCGTCCGCCTGCGCCGCCAGCTCGCGCACGAGCGCCCCGCCGTCCTCGGAGGTGAGGTCCACCCCGATCGATCGGTGGTTTCGGTTCACCGCCAGGTAGTAGGTGGCGTCCGGACCGAACGCGGGGGGCGCGAAGGTTCGAAGGCGGTCGCCAACCCTGGGCTCCTCCACCTTGATCACGTCGGCGCCGAGGTCGGCTGCGACCAGCACGCACAGGGGTCCCGCCAGCACCTTGGAGAGGTCGAGGATCCGCACTCCCTCGAGCGGCAGGCCGGTCCCGTCCGACGCCGGGTCGCTGGGCCACGCCATCACAGGACCTTCGAGAGGAAGTCCTGGAATCTGGGGTTCTGGGGATTCGCCAGGACCTCCTTGGGGACGCCGGACTCGAGCACCTCTCCGCCGTCCATGAAGACCAGCATGTCGCCGACCTCCCTCGCGAAGCCAATCTCGTGCGTGACGACGATCATCGTCATGCCCTCCTTGGCGAGGTCGCGCATCACGTCGAGGACCTCGCCGACGAGCTCGGGGTCGAGGGCGCTCGTCGGCTCGTCGAACAGCATGAGCTTGGGGTCCATCGCCAGCGCCCGCGCGATGGCGACGCGCTGCTGCTGGCCACCGGAGAGCTGGCTCGGATAGGCATCGCGCTTGTCGGCGAGCCCGACCCGGTCGAGCAGCGAGACCGCCCGCTTGGTGGCGACATCCTTCGAGCTCTTGCGCACCGTCCTCGGACCGATCGTGATGTTCTCGGTCGCGGTCAGGTGCGGGAACAGGTTGAACCGCTGGAAGACCATGCCGATCTGGGAGCGGAGCGTGCAGATCTCCCGGTCGTTCAGCTCATAGAGCTTGCCGTTCCTCTCGCGGTAGCCGACGAGATCACCGTCCACCGAGAGCCGCCCCGCGTTGATCTTCTCGAGGTGGTTGATGCACCGCAGGAAGGTCGACTTGCCCGATCCCGACGGACCCAGCAGGCAGCAGACGGTTCCCTGCTCGACCTCGAGGTCGATGCCCTTCAGGACCTCGAGCCTCCCGAAGCTCTTGTGGACCTGGTCGGAGACCACCATCGCCGTCATGCGTCGGCCTCGCCGAACACCGTGACGTTGCGCTTCAGGAGCATCCTCGTCCACAGGACGCTCAGCCGGTCGTCGCCCTCCTTCACGGCCCCCCGGGCGTAGTGGCGCTCCAGGAAGTACTGCCCCACCGAGAGGATCGACGTCATGATCAGGTACCAGATGCTCGCGACAATCAGCAGCTGGACGACCTGGTAGGTCGTTGCCCCGATGTTGGTCGTGACGAAGGTCAGCTCCGAGTACTGGGCCGCGATCGCGAGCGAGGTCGTCTTCAGCATCGAGATCGACTCGTTGCCGGTCGGGGGGATGATCACCCGCATCGCCTGGGGGATCACGATCCGGCGCAGCGTGAGGACGCGCGGCATCCCGAGCGAGCTGGCTGCCTCCACCTGGCCGGGATCGACGGCGAGGATCCCTCCACGGATGATCTCGGCCATGTACGCGGCCTCGTTGAGGCCGAGGCCAAGGAGGGCCGCCATGAACGGCGTGATCGCGCTGTTGGAGTTGATCGTCCAGAAGCTCGGCCCGAACGGGACGCCGAGCCGGACCGTCGGGTAGAGGGTGGCGATGTTGTACCAGAACAGGAGCTGCACGTAGACAGGCGTGCCCCTGAAGAACCAGGTGTACAGGAACGCGGTGGAGGACATGAACCGGTTCGGGGACAGGCGCAGCGTCGCGACGACGAGCCCCCCGGCGATGCCGAGGATCATCGCGAGCACGGTCAGCTCGAGGGTGTGCACGACGCCCCACAGGACCGTCGACGCCGTGAAGTACTGGCCGACGACATTCCACCCGAACCGCCACACCGATCCCTGTCCGTTGGGCGCCGGGACCTTCGAGAAGAGCGTGTGGACGAGCATCGCCGCGAGGACGATGAGGATCGCGTTGACGGCCCATCGCCACGGATGGCGAACCGGCACGGCCCTGATCGGGCCGTGCCGGTCGCTCGTCGTCGTGGAGGTGTCGCTCACGGGAGACTGAGCGGCGCTGGAGTGGCTACGAGATCGCTTGGTTGATGCCCGCGGCCTTCAGTGCGCCGGCCTGGACGCCGAAGCTGTCGAGGATGCTCGTGTAGACGCCGTTCTTCATCAGCTCGTTCATCGCGGCCTCGAGCGCGACGTCGAACCCCTTGTCGGCAGGCGCCTTGGAGACCGCGATGCCGTAGGGGGCCACCTCGATCGCCTTGCCGTCGAGCTTGAAGGCGCCCTTCGACTGCGCGACGATGTAGCCGGCCACCTGGGAGTCGGCGAACCCGATCTGTGCACGGCCGGAGGAGACCGCCAGGTTGGCCTCCGCCTGGGTGGCGAACGAGTCCACGGTCAGCTTCTTCGACGAGGAGCACTTCGGCGCCTGGATCTGCGCGTCGGACTGCTCGGTGGTCCCGATCTCGACAGAGACCGTGTGACCGCACAGCGAGCTCAGGCCGTTGAGCTTGAGCGAGGAGCTGTGCCCGACGTAGAAGGCCTCGCCCGCCTGGAAGTAGTCGACGAAGTTGACCTGCTTCTCGCGCGCCTTCGTGTCCGTGAAGGAGGAGTTGCCGATGGCGATCCTGCCGTCGAGGATGCCCGTGATGATGTCATCGAACGTGATGTTCTCGGGCTTGAACTTCAGTCCCAGCGTGGTCGCGAGAGCCTTGCCGAGCTGCGCATCGAACCCGATGATCGTCGTGTTGTTCGAGGCCAGCATCTCGTCGGGCGGGTATGTGGCGTCGAATGCCTCGACGAGCCCTCCGCTCTTGCTCTGCGAGACGATGGCGGCGGGCACGAGCTTCGCGGCGGCCGCGTCGTAGGTGGCCGTCGGGGCGGTCCGTGGGGCACTCGTCGCCCCTGCCAGCGACATCGTGCCGGCGAGTGCGAGCGAGGCGGCCGCGAATGCGACTGCACCTCGCCTGACGGCGGGCATTGTCAAACGGTGCTTCACCAGGTCCCCCTAACGTGGAAGGTTTCGTCCCCCTTGGGATTGCGAGATCCTTCCACGGCGCACCCACGTGAACAAGTGCACGTGGGACGCTGCGCCCGACCGAATCCGGCGGGCCGACGCCCGTACAGTGTGCCGTGCCCAAAGCGCCTCACACCTGGACGGGCGGAGGAAGGTTCCTCAGCGTCTGGCGCCCGGTGCTCGTGGTCTCGATCGGAGCCCTGGCAGCGGCGTCGCTCGCTGCATGCGGCTCGACCAGTGCCGCCGGCACCGCTTCGACGACGACCTACGGGACGGCCCAGTACGGCGCATCACCCACCCACCCCTCCCCCGCCGAGCAGGCCGCGACGCTTGCCGCGACCGCCGGGTACCGCCGGGCGCTCCTGACGGCCGCGGAGTCGTACGCCGGGGACGTGCAGCGTCTCGAGGCAGCCATCGGCGCAGGCGACCTCTCGGCCGCCCGGAGCGACGAGCTCGCAGCGCAGCGCGACTACGACGTCCTTCGACCCAACATCCAGCCGGACTCGGCGACAGCCAACGCCATCGACGGCGAGGCCTGGAGCACCGGGTCGGGCTCCTTCGCCGGGCTGCACGCCGTCGAGCGGTCCCTCTGGAACGGTTCGGGAACATCCGGGGCGGCACGTGACGCGACGCAGCTCGTCAATTCATCGGCGACCGTGGCGTTCCTCTTCTACCGGGCGATCCTGACGCCACAGCAGATCTCGGCGCAGGCGCAGAGCACGCTGGACTGGGTCGTGGACGTCCCGATCCAGCAGCGCGAGGAGCTGTACAGCCACGACAACATGCTCGACGTCGCGGCCAGCATCGATGCCGCCCGATCTGCATACGAGCTGGTGGCTCCACTCGGCCGCATGGTGGATCCGGCGACGACGACGCTCGTGGCGGCGAGGTTCGCGACGCTCGATTCGGCGCTCGGGCAGCGTGGCGACGTGGCTTCCCGCCTCGACGACTCGATCAGCACCGCCCAGTGGCACACCCTCGCGGTCGACGTCGACGCCGTTGACGCACCGCTCGGGACCCTCACCGGCGACCTCGCAGGGTTCGGGAGCGGAAGGCTGTACGCATGAGCGAGACCGGAGCGACCGCACCGATGGAGCGCCCGGGCGGACCTCGGTTCTCTCGACGCGCGCTGCTCGCTGGCACGTCGGCCGCCGCAGCGGGGCTGGTGACCGCTGGCATCATCGCCAAGGGGTCCGCTTTCGCAGCCGCGAGCGACGCCATCGCGTTCACCGGAATCCACCAGGCCGGCATCGCGACCCCCGCCCAGGAGCGCCTCGTCTTCGCTGCGTTCGATCTCACGACCGCCAGTCGGAGCGAGCTCGAGGATCTCCTGCGCACCTGGTCCGCAGCTGCAGCACGGCTGACCGAGGGCCAGCCCCTCGAGGGCTCGGCGAGCGAATGGCAGCCGCCGGCGGACACGGGTGAGGCCACCGGGCTCGGATCGGCCAACCTGACCTTGACCGTCGGCTTCGGTCGCTCGATGTTCGACCGTCGGTTCGGCCTCGCATCGAGGCTCCCCGCCGCCCTGGTGGACCTCCCAGAGTTCCCCGGCGACCAGCTGGATCCGAGCCGGTCGGGCGGCGACCTGTGCGTCCAGGCGTGCGCGGACGATGCTCAGGTCGCGTTCCACGCGATCCACAACCTCGCGCGACTCGCCACGGGATCAGCCGCGCTCCGCTGGATGCAGGTCGGCTTCAACCGGACGTCGTCGACCTCGTCGGCGCAGACGACGCCGAGGAACCTCCTCGGCTTCAAGGACGGGACGGACAACCTCGTTGCCCAGGACGCAGCCTCCTTCGACCGCTTCGTGTGGGCTGGCGAGGAATCTGACCAGTCGTGGATGAGGGGTGGGTCCTACCTTGTCGCCAGGCGGATCCGCACGCACCTCGAGCAGTGGGCAGCGACGTCGCTCGCCGCGCAGCAGGACGTGATCGGGCGGTTCAAGGCGTCCGGCGCGCCGTTGACCGGCCATCGAGAGCACGACCCCGTGAAGCTCGGCGCATATGAGCCGCACGGCGGCTACGTGATCCCCGCCGGCGCGCACATCCGCGTCGCCGCACCGCAGAGCAACGGGGGCCAGCGGATCCTCCGGCGCGGCTACAGCTTCGCCGACGGCGTCGATCCGACCACCGGGGAGCTCGACGCGGGACTGTTCTTCATCTGCTTCCAGAAGGATCCGCGCGCCCAGTTCATCAGGATCCAGTCGAGCCTCGCCTACAACGACGCGCTCCGTGAATACGTCGCCCACACCGCGAGCGCGGCGTTCGCCTGTCCCCCGGGGGTCGCGGAGGGGGGCTTCTGGGGGAAACATTGTTCCGCACGTCTCGTCGCACCTGACACTCCGGGTGGCCCGGCCGCGGCTAGTTTCTCGTGGTCGGTGACCGGAGGGTCACTGCACGAAAGAGGGGGAGCATGCGGGCATCGACTCGTTTTCCAAGACTGTTCGGCGTTGGAGCGTCGATCGCGCTGGTTGCCAGCGCGGTGACCTTCGGCACCCTGGCCCAGCCCGCGACATCCGCGTCCGCGACCACCAGGCACGCCACCGGGCACGTGCTGCTCGTCGGGACGTTCCACGGTGTCAAGGGCCAGTACTCGTCGATCCAGGCCGCCGTGAACGCAGCCAAGCCGAACGACTGGATCCTGATCGCGCCCGGTGACTACCACGAGACCGATGACCTGGCTCACCCGCCGTCCACCTACGCGAACGGCCGGTTCGGCTCGGTGCTCATCAGGACCTCGGACATCCATCTTCGCGGCATGAACCGCAACTCCGTCGTGGTCGACGGCACGAAGCCCGGATCGTCGAAGTGCACCGCGAACCCCGCAGACCAGGAGTTCGGCCACGTTGTCGGCGGCAAGGCCGTCGGACGCAACGGCGTCGTGGTCTTCGAGGCGAACGGGGTCAGCGTCGAGAACCTGACCGCCTGCAACTTCCTCTCGGGCAGCCAGGACTCCGGGAACGGCATCTGGTGGAACGGCGGCGAGGACTCCGAGAAGATCGGGCTCACTGGCTACACCGGGGACTACCTCTCGGACACCACCACGTACTTCGGCGGCGAGGCCACGGCCTCGACCTACGGCATCTTCTCCTCAGACGCCTCGGGTGGCAAGTGGACCAACATCTACGCCAGCAACCAGAACGACTCGGGCATGTACGTGGGCGCCTGCCAGCAGCTCTGCAACATCACGATCTCGGGCGCCACGATGCAGTACAACGCGCTCGGCTACTCGGGCACGAACTCGGGCGGCGCGGTCGTCATCGAGCACTCGACGTTCGACAACAACCAGGAGGGGTTCGACACGAACACCCAGATCAATGGCGACCCGCCCGCGCCGCAGAACGGTGCCTGCCCGAACAACGCGATCTCGCCGATCACCCACACGCACAGCTGCTGGGTCTTCCTTGACAACAAGGTCTTCGACAACAACGAGGCCAACGTCCCCGCCGCGGGCGGCGCGGCAGCCGGCCCGACGGGCACCGGCATGACGGTGTCGGGCGGCAAGAACGACACAATCATGGACAACGACTTCTACGACAATGGCGCGTGGGGTGCGCTGTTCGTCCCGTATCCCGACGCCAACGCCCCCGAGGACGGGCAGACGTGCTCGGGAACAGGCGGCTACGAGGAGTCGGGACTGGGCTGCGTCTACGACCCCCAGGGAGACGCCATGATCGGGAACACCTTCACCGACAACGGCTACTTCAAGAACCCTTCGAACTCCGACTTCGGCGAGCTCACGCTCAACAACCACGTCGCGAACTGCTTCAGCAACAACTCCGCAGCGGACGGGAGCTTCCCGACCGACCTCGCGACGTCGGAGGGCACGTGCACCGGCGACACCGTTCCTGGGAACGCCCTCGGCGCGGCGCAGAGCCTCTACTTCCAGGCGCTGTGCGACACCGGGTTCGGATCATGCCCGGCTGGTGCGAGCTACCCCGCTCACACGACGGTCGTGATGCGGCCGCTGCCGGCCCAGCCCACCATGCCGAACCCGTGCGTCGGCGTGCCCGCGAACGCGTGGTGCAAGAGCGGCAAGGCGATCTGAGTCGTGGCTCCGCGCTGACTCGGTCAGCGCGGAGCCACGTTCTCTCTGGCGGCACAGACCGCGACGCCGTCGCCGGGTGCGAGGATCGTTCCCGGCGCGCCGGACCTCAGATGCTTTCGCTGAGCTCCGGCCAGCGCCCGACGCGGTCCTTCGAGAGCAGCATCCCGGTGTAGGTCCTGTCGAGGTGCTCCTGGCGCCACACCGCCATCGCCTGAACGAGTGGCAGCACGACTGCCGGTTCGACGGTCTCGGTCCGCCACGTCGGGTCGGTCTCCAGATCGAAGCAGCGCCACGAGCCTGTCCCGAACTGGACGTAGGCGTGGCTGGCCGTCCGCAGCACGCAGAGGTTCTGGCGCTCCTCTGAGCGGTCGGTGGGCCACCGGCCCTCGCCCTTCCCGATCACGATGTAGCGCCAGTCCCACTCGTAGTGGGCCGCATCGCGCCACCACGCGGGCTCCCTGCCGTGCAGGAAGGGCGTGAGCGGGTTGCCGTCCACCTGGGAAGGCACGGGTATCCCGACCAGCTCGCAGAGGGTCGGGAAGACGTCGACGTTCTCGGTGAAGCGGTCCACCACCATGCCTCGGGTGCCCTCGAGGCGTGGGTCGCGGATCACGCAGAGCACGCGGTAGCTCTGCTCGAAGTACCCGAGCTTCTCCATGAGGCCATGGTCCCCCAGCTGCTCGCCGTGGTCCGACGCGACGATGACCAGCGTGTCGTCCCACTCGCCCCGGGCCCTGATCGCGTCGATGGCCCGCCCCAGCTGAGCATCGACCTCGGAGACCATCCCGTAGTACTGCGCGCGGACCTGTCGCATCGCCCGCTCGTCAGTGGGAGCCGCGGCACCGGGCACGGCGAGCAGCAGCTCGTGCATGCCGCTGACCGAGGCCGCCCTCGCGATGGGGAGCTCGACGTCGTCAGGGTCGTACATGGTCGAGTACTCGCCCGCCGCCGCGTAGGGCGAGTGGGGCCGCAGGTACGACAGGTGCGCGAACCAGCCGGGCTGCTGGCGGTCCAGCCACTCGACGAACCGGTCCGTCATGAACGTGCTGTGCGAGTGCTCCGCGGGGCGCAGGGGCTCGCCCCTCAGCGCATCGACCCAGCTCGACGGCACGTCGTGGCCCAGGCCGCGCAGCCACTCGAGGAAGGGCGCCTGGTTCTCGGGCATCCGGAAGCCGATCGAGAACCCCGGCAGCACGCCGTCGTAGTTGTCGAGGCGCACGTCGGTGGGGCCGTCGGCGGTCAGCGGGTCCTGGCCGATATCGGTGTATCCGAAGAGAGTCGGGTCGTAACCGGCGCGGCGCGCGGCGCGGGCGATGTTGTCGAAGTGGTCGGCGAGCGGCGTGCCGTTGCACACGACCCGGTTCGTCATCTGGTACGTCCCCGTGTACAGCGCAGCGCGTCCCGGCGAGCACGGGGCGGCCTGCGAGTAGTGGTTGGCGAAGCGCACGCCCGATGCCGCGAGCGCGTCGAGCGTGGGGGTCTGGACGAGCGGGTGCCCCGCCGCACCCAGGCAGTCGGCGCGGAACTGGTCCAGTGTCACGAAGAGAACGTTCATCGCGGGACGTTCTACCTGCCTCGCGACCCTGGCGCAGCGATGCCCTGCGGGAACCGCCCACTGCCCGTCGGGACTATCCAGATTGCAGGTGCGACTCCCAGGCGGGGTCCAACTGGAAGAGGAAGAGCTCGCACCGGCTCGCCTCTTGATCCTCGCCGATGGACGCCGCCGCCTTTCGGAGCGCATTCAGGGAGCGCAGGAACCCGAGGTTCTCCTCGCGGCTCGAGCGCACGAGTCCGGATCCCCGCCATCCGGCGTGGCGAAGCGCGTCGAGGCCCCGGTGGTAGCCGACGCGGGCGAACGCGTAGGAGTCGACCGGGTCGTCCGAGCCTTCGGCCAGCATCGCCCAGGCGAGGAGCAGGGAGGGCCATCGGGCAGCCACGGCGCGCAGTGCGACCAGATCGCCCTGCGCCGCTCGCAGTGCATCGAGCTGCTCGTCCGCCGCGGGGTCGAGCACGGTCTCCGCATCGCTCGTCGTGAACGTAACTGCGTGGTCCTCGGCCATGGTGCCTCCCGCGAGCATGCTAGGCACCGCGGCGATGCGTGGTCCTCGAAGCGCCGCCGAGCCGAGAACCTCTAGGTTCCTCCGGCATCGCGATGGCGCGCGACGCGATCCAACGAACGGAGCGACAGTGAAGCAGACAGGCATCCTCCGCCGTCACGCGGCGCACGAGCGCGTGACGAGCATCGAGCTCTTCTACGACCTGGTGTCCGTCTTCGCGATCACGCAGCTGTCGGGCAGGCTCGTGGCCGATTGGACGGCGAAGGCCGCGCTGCAGACCGGGCTCCTCTTCGCCATGGTGTGGCTGCTCTGGGTCTACACGACCTGGATGACCAACTTCCTGGATCCGGACCAGGCGCCGGTCCGCCTCGCGCTGCTGCTGCTCATGCTCGCCAGCCTGGCGTTCTCGTCCGCCATCCCCGACGCGTTCACGACGAGGGGTCTCGCCATCGGCATCTGCTACGCGGCGATGCAGGTCGGCCGGTCGGTGTTCGCCGCCGTCGAGACGCGCGGCACCGACCTCGGGAGGAACTTCCAGCGGATCGGCTTCTGGTGCACGATCAGCGGCACGCTCGCGGTCCTCGGGGGCCTCACAGCCGGGTCGGGCAGGCTCTCGCTCTGGCTCGCCGCGGTCGCCGTCGACCTGCTGGGCGGCGGCATGGGGTTCCTCACACCGGGTCTCGGGCGGTCCACCACGGGCGACTGGGTCATCGAGGGGCACCACTTCGCCGAGCGATGCCAGGGGTTCCTGCTGATCGCCCTCGGGGAGTCGATCGTGGCGATCGGCGCGTCGGTGTCGGGCCTCGAGCACGTCGGGGTGCGCAGCGCGCTCGGGGTCCTCGTCGCCTTCTGGGGCTGCGCAACGCTCTGGTGGCTGTACTTCGCGAGAAGCGCCGACGACGGCGCCGCGGTGATCGCCGCGTCGAGCGACCCGGGACGGCTCGGCCGCAGCGCCTACCACTACCTGCACCCGGTCATGGTGGCTGGCATCGTCGCGGTGGCCGCCGGCGACCAGCTGCTGATCGCGAGCCCTGCGAGCCGCCATGACCCCCAGTTCCTCTGGCTCGCGATCGGGGGTGCTGGGCTCTTCCTCGTCGGCCACGCGAGCTTCACATGGGTGGTGTGGCGCGTCGTCCCCTGGTCCCGGGTGGCCGCGTGCGCGGTCCTCATCCTCCTCGGCCTGCTGGCCGGCCCGCTCGCAAACCTGGTAGTCGGCGCGTGCGTCCTCGTCGTGCTCCTCGCCGTCGCGATCAGCGACGCCGTCCTCGCTCCGGAGCGGGCCGTCGAGACGCCGGCTCCCTAGCCGCCGCCCGACGCGCCGCGCTGGTTGGATCGCCCGAAGAGCGGCTGGGACGCCACGAGCCCCCAGTCCACGCGCGGCACGTCGAACAGGTGGTAGGCGGCCTCGATGATCGCGTCGTAGTTGACCCGCCAGCCGACGAAGTCCAGCCAGGCGGCGTCACGGTCGCTCACGAGCGGTATGCCGCTGCGCTCGAGGTGGTCGAGCACCAGGTCGAACTCGGCGCGTGTGATGGCGATCGGGATCGTCCGGTCGGGATGGTGCGGGTACGGGATCTTGAAGTAGTTGGCGAGCCCGCGCAGCGAGAGCCACCCCGAGCGGATGCAGAGACCGGCCGTCGGCGAGGGCGGGAGGTCGACGGCCGAGTTGAAGAGCGCGGCGGCGTCGAGCACGGTGGCGGCCGCACCGATCCAGGTCTGGTTCGGCACCGGGGAGCGGTAGTAGTTGAGGATCGTGAGCGTCGTGTGGGTCTCGCCCACCTCGATGAACCACTGCTCCCACTCCTGCCAGAGCTCGTCGAGGCGGACGTAGGACGCCACGCTCTGGGCGATCTCGAGCACCCCCCAGGGGGTCGACGGGACACCGGCTCGCACGGAGAGCCTCGACACCGAGATCTCGCGCCGCTGGAACGCCGAGTAGAGGGTGGGGATGAACGCGATGAGCAGCGCGAGGAGGGTCAGGCCGACGCCCGCCTCCACGTAGGTGAGCGCCAGCTGCCCGCCGCCATCGCCGACCGTGGTCCCGAGGGTGAAGAGGGAGGACCCGGAGAGCTCGAAGGCCTCCACGAAGCTGGGCGCGCCGAGGGCGACGAACCCGAGTGCGAACGCCACGAGGCTCATCGCGAGCCACACCCCCTGGTAGGTGAGCAGGAGGATCGACGGATAGAGCGACATGATCTTGTCGCGCGCCGCATAGGTGCTGCGGCGGTGCGCCAGGGCCTTGAAGACGAAGCCGAGCGACCTCGCGATGTTCCGGCTGAGCCGGACGCTCGCGACCCGCGGAAGCAGGAACGTCCGGATCGCCGCGTCGAGCACGGTGATGACGAGCGCGAGGCCGACGAGCCCTGAGAGGACTCGCACCCAGGTCGTCACGGTGCGCTGTCCCCGTCACCGGGTCGGTGCGTGCGGAGACATCTGACCGCGGCATGCATCCGGTGGCATCGGTGAGTCGTGTGTGACGTCAAGACGCCGAAGTGTAGGTGCACGGCCGCTCCGGGATCCTGCCCGGCGGTGCCCGCCGAGGCCGTCAGCGCCGGGTCGAGAACGACCCGGCGGTGACGGCCGGCGCGATGGGATGGCTCCGGCTAGTTGGAGACCGTGTACGCGTAGGGGATCCCCTTCAGCTGGTTCGCCGCGGGATCCGTGCCCTGGATCGCGGAGTTGAGCGCGAAACCCGTGCTCAGGTCGTCCACCCAGAGCGTGCCGCGCACGGTCGAGCCCACCGGTGCCGCCGGGGCGACCTCCAGGGGGATGATGACCGTCTCGCCGGGGAAGATCGTGACCGGGTTGAACCCTGCCAGGTTGTCCAGTGCCTCGACGCCGTCGCCCGTGTCCGACAGGATCCCCGGGTCGAACGCCTTGGTGACCACGCTCGCCGTGGTCGTGATCGTGCCGGTCGTCGGCTCGCCGCTCTGGCCGTAGGGCCCGATCTCGGCCGGCTGGAGGTACCACAGCCCCGCACCGACGCCGCTCGGCGGGGTGTAAGTCAGTGAGGCGGCCGAGGAGGTCTCCGAGCCCTGGACATAGGGCGACGGGACCACCGGGCTCAGGTCCGGGTCCCCGCTGTAGGTCGAGAGGTCGAATGTGGCGGGAAGCGTCGAGGTGGTAGACACGGAGATCGACGACGTGTCGGTGGGCACGAAGTAGGTGTGCGAGCTGTCCGGGAGCGCGGTCGTCTGCTTGGCCCCGAAGAAGTCCGAGAGGGGAAGCGTGGACTCCTGGTCCAGGCGTGCGTCGGTGAAGAGCGTCAGCGGGGCGAGGCCATCGTTGGTCACCGCGACCCCGGCCGCCTTGCCGTGCTTCGCCGAGACATCCGTCGATGCGTTGTCCGGGAGCGTGCTCGAGATGCGCACCTGGTTGAACTGGACCTCGCCCGAGAACGGCGTCGTGAGCGATGCGCCCGACACAAGGTTCGCCCATTCGAGGACCACCTCGTACTGGCCGGGGATCGGATGCGCGTCGTAGAGCGTCAGGTACGGCGTCGCGATCGGCGCGAACGCCGAGGAGAGCGAGTAGTTGGAGTCGTAGGCGGCGATCTGCCCGTTCGGGTCGATCACGAACCCGATGACCTGGTTGCCCTGGATGTTCCCGGCGCCGCCGTACTGGGAGAGCAGCACGCTGACCTCCAGGTTGGACTCGCCCTTGGGCACCGTGAAGTCATAGGTGTTCGTCTGGCCGGGTGCCCCGGCCCGTCCGTTGCCCCCGGCGAAGGCGCCAGAGAAGGAGCCCGTGCCATGGACGAACGGGATCTGCGCGCGGACGACGACCGGGATCGTCGTGGTCGCTCCCCCGGCGTCGATGAGGATCGACTGGGAGGAGTCCCCGGCGCCAGCCGGGATCGTCACCCGCAGCGCGACCGACCGTGAGCGCCCGGCCCCGAGGGTGATGCTCGCGGCGCTCAGCCTGCCGGCCGGCGCGGCGGTGAACGTCGTCACCTGCCACTGCACGGGACCCGTCGTGCCGGCCGTCTTGGCGCTGTTCGTATCCGACAGCGTGTAGTAGACGGCCGTCCAGGTGCCCGCTACCGGATTCGCGACCTGCACATCGGCGAAACCGGCCTGGCCCTGCGGCTCCGAGTACTCGGCGAGATCGCCGTTCGGATCGAAGACCGCCACGTGCAGGACCGAGGTCTGCCCCGTGTCGGTGTAGTCGGCGCCCAACTCCACCCGCCCGGTTCCCGGTGCGACAGTGAAGTTCGACGTCTGGTACACCTCGGTTGCGCCCGTCGTGCTGAGGAATGTCGGCTCCGTCGAGCTCGCCGTGGGGTCGAGCGTGATCGAACCGGTCTGCGTGACCGGGTTCGCCACGAACTGCCTCGTCGAGAGGTCGACGGTCTCAGGCGTCGTCCCGGGGTTGGTGAGCACGAACGACTTGCTGGCCGTCTGGTTCGGGAAGGCCGAGACGTCGATCTGGCTGGTGTTCGAGAGCACTCCGGCCGAGGCGACAGGTGCGCTGGTGCCCTTGAACGCCTTGGCGAGGTCGACCGCCGCGCCGACGTTCAGGAGTCCCGCACCCTGCTGGTCGGCAGGTGCCGAGATGTCGGTTGCGGACGAGGTCAGGATCTCCTTCACGATCGCCGGCGAGGGCGTCGCGCCATTGTGCGTGGAGGAGTACGCCTCGATGACGTCCGCCGCGGCGCCCGCGGTGAGCGGCGAGGATTCACTGGTGCCACCGGACAGTTCGACATTCTGGCCCGCGCAGTCGGAGTAGAGGTTGCTGGTGGAGCACAGGGCGTCGTTCAGGTCGCCAGGAGCCACGAGGTCGAGGGTTGTCCCGCTCTGGGTGAAGCCGCCCGACGACAGCGCCGAGATGTTGTTGTCGATGTAGCCGCCACTCTCACCGGGGGTGTTGATGCCGCCGTAGGTGGTCTGCGCGTACGCGCGGTAGGTCGTGGTGGCGCCGACGGAGATCACATTGGGGTCGGTGGCCGGCGAGCCGATCGTGCTCGTAATCCCGGCGTCGCCGGTGCTGACCACGACCGTCACGCCCGCTGCGACCGCTGCGTCGTCGGCGTTCTTGATGATGTCAGCTGCGCCATCGGGAATGCCGTTGCCACCGAAGGACTCGTTGATGACCTGGACGCCCTGGGCGACCGCGTAGTTGATGGCCTGCACAAAGCCGTCGCCGGTCGTGTAGTTGTTCTGCGCGTAGACCTTGAGCGCCATCACCGATGCGCCGGGGGCCACCCCGACGATCTTGAAGTCGCACCCCGCCGGCAGCGGGTGCGCAGCCGATACGTACTGCGACAGGTCGTAGGTCTCGTTCCCCTGCGCCGCGATCGAGCTGGCATCGAGGAACGCCTCGCCGCCGGCCGTCGGCGCGAGGATCCCGTCGCCCGAGAAGTCCTGGTAGCTCGAGATGACGGCGCTGCCGGTCGGCGATCCGGCAGAGGCCCACTCGCTGTTGCGCTGGAAGTCCGGATTCGTGACGTCGATCCCGTCGGCGAGGAAGGCCACCTTGACGCCGGCACCGGTGTCGCCCTGCGACCACGCGGCAGGGGCGTTGATGTTCGTCAGCGCCTCGGGGTCAAGCTGGGGATCCGCTGCCGTGCCGCAGAGGCCGGCTGCGACGTCCCGGCGCAGCGTCGCCGCCGAAGCCGCACCGCCGCGGTTCGCCAAGCTGGTTGTCGGGACTGATGGCCCGGGGATCGAGACATCCGGGTCCACAGCGGACACGAGCGGGTTCCTCGCGAGAAGCGACGCCTCACTGTGCGTCACGCGAACCGTCAGCGTGTCCGGGGTGCTCGTCGAGGACAGGACCCGGCCGGCCGAGGCGCGGACGGAGGCGGCGACGTTCGCCTGCTCGTTGCGTGCCAGGCGCTCGGTTCGCGCACCACGAGCCGACGGCTCGAGGGACCGCAGGAAGACGATCATCTTCGACGTGGCCCGGGTCGACACGAAGGGGACCTTCTGCGACGCAGCGGCACCGGTGAGTGGAACGGCGACCGCCACCGAAGATGTTGCAATGGCCGCGGTTGCTACAAGCAGTGATGCTCTGCGAAATCGCACGAGACCCCCCTAATTGTTTGTGACCCGTTCGGGTTGTCGGAGACGTTAGACCTTGGCTGTCCCCGCCGTGCGGGCACGCGGGGGCTGTGAGCCGAAACAAACTTCAGGAACGCGCGCCACAGGAGGTGGCCGCCGCGGGACGCGGGGGCTGTGAGCGCAGGTCCGCTGTGTTGGGGCATCACGGCACGCCGGTTGGCGAGCGCCGGGGATACACCCCAGATCTTGCCAACCGCCGCAGCGCTCGTCGTGACTGCCGTGTTGTCGCCCCGCGTCGCTCGGCGCGTCGGCGTCAAACTCACTGTCGCGGCTGCTCTGGCCTCCATTGCCGGTGGGCTGTTGCAGATAGCGTCGACGTACTCCTACACGACGACCTACGAAGACGTCCTCCCGGGGCTGCTTCTGATCGGCATCGGTGCAGGGCTCTTGTTGCCCACCGCGACCAACTCGGTCGTTGGCTCGGTGCCGCAGGGCGACTCGGGTACGGGTTCAGCGATCCATGCTGTGGCGCTCCAGACAGGAGGTGCCCTCGGTGTTGCCGTGATCGGCAGCGTGGCGGCGACTCGCTACAAGGACCACATGACCGCCGCACTGTCCGGGCGGCACCTTCCAGCCACCGTGTCCAACACGATCATGGGATCCATTGGCGGCGCGCTGGGCGTCGCCCACAACGTTGGCGGCGATGTCGGCTGGGAGTTGGCGGCCGCGGCCCGGTTCGCGTTCATGAGCGGTCTAGGTATCTCGTTCTTTAGTTGGCGCCGGAGTCGCTGGCATAGGGATGCTGTTTGTGCTCGTGCTACTGCCGTCTTGGGTGTCCGACACTTCCTCTGAATCAAGAGATGGTGACCTACATTGAGTGGAGGGAGTTCATCCTGCACTTCAATCAGATTCGGTTGGGTCACGTAGGCTCCGTGAAGGTTGCGGGGGCCAGCTCTAATTACCGCCCACGATCAATCCGCGGCATCGGGTGACGCTGAGCCACGTGCGTGCTCACACCAAGGGAATCAGGTTGAACTTCCCCTCGTAATCCTCACGAGTGGCGTCACCTCTACACGCCACGTTGGCCAAACGGTGCTTGGCACTGTCGCTGCATGCCGTTGAATGACGTCAAACACCGAGACCACCGCCATCGCCGCAACGACTGCGATCGTCCACACGCTGACGCCGACGCCGTAAAGCAGGACCATCGCGACGACCGCAAGGGTGACCGCAGTCAGTACATCATGGCTCCATCGCGATCGCGCCAGCCGGTCAGTGTCTTCCATGAGATCCTCCATCTCCTCTGAGTGTTGCGAGAACGAGCCGAGGCGCATCGAGTGAAGCGAGACGGCCGAGATAGATGTTCTCTGCCGCGACGTAGACCAGAGCGAGCAACGAAAAGAGGTCCCACCACACCGGGCGGCCGCTCGGGATCGCACCGCTCTGGTGCACACGGTGGATCACTGCTGCGAGCTCCTCTTCGACTGCATTCCATTGTCCGCCGAGCTCGTCGTCGTGGTCGAAGCTCGGATTCCTCCACAGGAAGGAGAGCTGTGGCCCAATTGGAATCAGCGCTGCGACCAGGCGCTCCAGGCCGCCGTCTCGCTCCCCCTCAAGAAGCATCACTTCGTGCACCGTGCGTTCACACACGTCCATCGCTCGACGCGCCACTTCGCGGAGCAGGTCATTACGTGTTGGAAAGCGGGCGTGGA
The DNA here is from genome assembly GCA_963841965.1 of uncultured Acidimicrobiaceae bacterium. Classification (GTDB taxonomy): domain Bacteria; phylum Actinomycetota; class Acidimicrobiia; order Acidimicrobiales; family RAAP-2; genus Palsa-459. Next base: position 74,260 of record CAWJES010000004.1, read on the forward strand.
GGGTCGTGCGACTCACTCCAGCAGCGAGCGCGACCTTTGACAGCGAGGCGCCCGGCTCAGCGACGAGAACCTCCGTTGCAGCCGCGAGGAGCTCATCCGTGCGTCGCTCCAGCAACGTGGGATGCGAACGCCCTTGAGTGTTTATTGACATTGTTGTTCATATTAGTACAGATCTGGTCAGGTATCAAGCGCGGTGTCAAGAGAGATTGCTCTGAGGCTACGGCCGGCGCACGGCTCCGTCGGCAGTTGACTTCGCGACCTACCTGCGAGTCAGCACGAACACGGTGCTCCGGGCATTTCGACTTCTCCGAGGAGAGAGCTTGCTTGAGCTCACCACGGGTCGAGGTCGAGTGAAGGTTTGTCCGCACCTTGGAGCGCGGCAAGGCTCTCACTCGCTTTCAAGATGTACTCGCATTCGCTGACGGCTTCGAAAACCCCGGGCAAGATGTCATTGAAGGAACCAAGCGAAGGGCTGGTGCCCAGCGCCAGTTCGGGTCACGCGTTGCTTCGTCGGCCGCTGGGCTCAGACACGCCCGCTAAGACAGTGCGCGTGCTGCCTGAAATTGATCGGCTGTGAAGTTCGACGTGACGCGCGCCGAGTCGGGTCGTGCCCAACCCGTGCCCAATGTGAAGCTGCATTCGACGAGATCTCTGAACCCACTTTTCGGGCCTCCGACCAGGGGATTCGAGCAGACCAGATCGCTGCCACTCGAGGCTGACCCTCTCCGTCAAGAGTCGAATCCCGATTCTCGGTGTTCGGACGAACTTTCCAGCGGGGATCTTTTTACCCTCTGATCAGGTAATTCTCTTGGAGCGGACGACGGGATTCGAACCCGCGACCCTCACCTTGGCAAGGTGATGCTCTACCAACTGAGCCACGTCCGCATGTGCGTCAAGTGTAGTCGTCACACAGAGAGCCGGTCGGCCTCCTCGCGAGGGGACTTCAGGAGCATGTTCGCCTCGTCCTCGAGCAGGTCGCGCAGGCCAGAGAGGTCCGGGAGCTTCTTCGCGCACGCGAGGATCCCGTACTCGAGCAGCCCTCCGTAGCCCAGCACCGTGATGTTCAGCGCGATGCCGCCCATGAGAGGCCCGAGGGGCGCAGCGGTCGCCACCCGGCGCCCCGCCACCCACAGGGGGATCGGCGGTCCGGGCACCGAGGAGATCGTGACATTGGCGACGGGCGGCAGATCGTTGAACAGCTCGAGGTCGTAGAGGGTGCGCCCGGCAACCGATGCGAACGCCGGCCCGACGGCCGCGGCGAGGTTCATCAGCAGCTTCGAGCTGTCCGACCGCTGCTCCTTGCGCTTGCGGCTCGCCGCGCTGAGGACCGCGAGTCGCTCCTCAGGATCGACCAGGTGCGCTCCGAGCGCCACGAGCTGCGCCGAGATCCTGTTCCCGAGCTCGCCCTCCGCGCCTTCGCGCCGCACGTTGACCGGCATGAAGGCGATCAGGTCGCGCTCGAGCACCTCGCCGCGCTCCTCGAGCAGGCGGCGAAGCGCGCCGCCGACCGTGCACATCACGAAGTCCGTGACCGTCGCGCCGTGCCGCTTGGAGCAGGCCTTCACCTCGGCGAGATCGAGGTGGAGGCGACCGAACCGGCGGGCGTGGCTCGGAGAGCCGTTGAGCGAGGTCTTCGCGGCCGCAAGCAGCGACGGGCTCGGGTCGACGCCGGGCTCGGCGGGACGCATGGCCCGCTCCACGACGGCAGCCGCCTGCTCGATGCCCGTGGTGAGGGCCTCGAGGAAGGCCTGCGGGCGCCGGAGCAGCTCACCGGCCGTCCGACCGAGGAGCTCGAGCGGAGTGGGAAGCGGCTCGTCGACGGTGTCGACGTCGGCAGATCTCGGGGACGAGGGCCTGATGTCCGGCGAGATGTCGAAGAGTCCCGCGAAGGTCGCCGCCCCGGACACCCCATCGGCCAGGGCATGGTGGACCTTCAGGATGCACGCGGTCCGGCCGTGGGCGAGGCCCTCGACGACCGAGAGCTCCCAGAGGGGACGATCCGGCGGGAGCTCGGTCGCCATGATCCTGCCGACCAGCGCGTCGAGTTCGGCCTCCCCGCCAGGGGACGGGCAGGCGCGGCGCAGCACGTGCTCGCCAATGTCGAACTGCGGGTCGTCGACCCACACCGGCCACGCGAGGTCGAACGGGACCCGCAGGATCCGCTTGGTCAGGACCGGGATCTCGTGGAGCCGCGACGCGACCAGATCCTTGATCTGCTCGTAGGTGGTCACGCCGTCGACCGGCTCGCCGTCGGGCGGGTCGAGCTCGAGGATCGCCGCGATGTGCAGCGGCGCCCCGGGCGACTCGAGCGTGATGAAGGCGCTGTCGAGCGGATCGAGCGGCGGGGGCTTCATGTCCGGACCCCGGTCGAACCGAAGCCGCCTGCGCCCCGGTGCGATGCCTCGAGCGAGTCGGCCGCCTCGAAGGCGACGTGCTCGACGCGCTGGACGACGAACTGCGCCACCCGGTCGCCGGGCTGCACGAGGAACGGGGTCGTCGGGTCCGTGTTCACGAGGACGACCTTGAGCTCGCCTCGGTAGCCCGCGTCGATCAGGCCCGGCGCGTTCAGGCAGGTCACGCCGTGGTGCAGGGCGAGGCCGCTGCGTGGCAGGACGAAGCCCGCATAGCCGTCCGGGATGGCCACGGCGATGCCGCATGAGACCTGGGCCCTGCCTCCCCCGGGTGCGAGCTCGACGGACTCGATGGCCACGAGATCGCAGCCGGCATCCCCCGGGTGGGCGTACGCGGGGACCTGCGCACCCTCGCGCAGGGCGGTCACCGGCACCGGAATCATCGCTGCAGGCTAGCGAACGCGGTGCGGATGGGACGAGCCCTGTCCGGGGCGCGCGCCCAGTTCGGGACACACAGATCACGATCTAGCATGCGACACCGTGCTCGTCTGGATGGATCTCGAGATGACCGGTCTCGATCCGGCGCGGAACGTGATCGTCGAGATCGCGACCCTCGTCACCGACGACAACCTCGAGATCGTGGCGGAGGGCCCCGACCTCGTCATCCACGCGACGGACGCACAGCTCGCCGAGATGCCGCCGGTCGTCGTCGAGATGCACACCTCGTCGGGGCTGCTCGATGCCATCAGGGCATCGACGATCTCCCTGGACGAGGCGAGGGACCAGACCCTGGCCTTCCTGCGCGAGCATGTGCCTGCGGGCGAGGTGCCCCTCGCGGGCAACTCGATCGGCACCGACCGGCGCTTCCTCCAGGAGTACCTCCCCGAGGTGGAGGTCCACTTCCACTACCGGAACGTCGACGTCTCGACGGTGAAGGAGCTGGTCAGGCGGTGGCGCCCGGAGCTGCTCAAGACGGCCCCCGACAAGCAGTCGACGCACCGAGCCATGGACGACGTGAAGGCCTCGATCGAGGAGCTGCGCCACTACCGCGAGGCCCTCTTCCCCGCGGGACCCGAGGGCGGACCATGACCGAGCGCGTCCTGCCGATCGCCGACGCCACGGCGCAGATGACGGCGCCGGATGCCATGTTTGAGATGGGCTCAGCCCTCGTCCGAGGGGCGCGGGTCCGGGTGTGGAAGCACGCCCCGCCCACGCTGCGGGCCGTCCTCGAGCTCTCGCTCAACCACGCTGGGCGGGACTTCCTCGTCTACGAGGACGAACGCTGCAGCTTCGACCGCCACTACCGCGAGGCGTCGACGCTCGCGGCGCGCCTCACGGACATGGGCGTGGAGCGCGGTGACCGCGTTGCTATCGCGATGCGCAACCTGCCCGAGTGGGTCGTCGCATTCTGGGCGACGGTCTCGATCGGTGCGGTGGCGGTGCCGCTCAATGCCTGGTGGACCGGTGAGGAGCTCGCCTACGGAGTGTCGGACTCCGGCTCGAGGATCCTGTTCTGCGACACCGAGCGGCTCGATCGGATCCGCGAGCACCTCTGCGACCTCGAGTTCCTCCACGACGTCGTTGTGGTCGCCGAGGACCGGTCGGGCGAGCCTGACCTCGGCGCGCCAGTGCCGGCGACGCGCGTGCGACCCTTCGGGAAGGTCATGGGCGATGTGAAGCCGGACGCCGTCCCGCCCCAAGTCGAGATCGTGCCCGACGACGATGCGACGATCTTCTACACCTCGGGGACGACGGGCCGACCCAAAGGGGCTGTCGGGACGCACCGAAACGCATGCACCAACCTCATGAATCTCTTCTTCATCGCCCAGCGGGCAAAGCTGCGGTTCGGCGCCACGGACCCGCTCGAGGATGCCACGCCCAACTCCTTCCTCCTGTCGGTCCCCCTCTTCCACGCAACCGGCTGCCTCGCCGTGATGATCGTCAACACCGCTGCGGGAGGGAAGCTCGTGATGATGCACCACTTCGACCCCGAGCGGGCCCTCGAGCTGATCGAACGCGAGCGGATCACGACGTTCGGTGGCGTTCCGACGATGGTGATGCAGGTGCTCGACTCGCCGGACCTCGCCCGCCGGGACACCTCCTCGGTGCGGGGCGTCTCCTACGGCGGCGCCCCGGCACCGCCCGACCTCGTGCGCCGCATCCGCGAGGCGTTCCCGATCGGCCAGCCGAGCAACGGCTACGGCCTGACCGAGACGTCGGCGGCGACCTCCATGAACACCGGCCCCGACTACGCGGCGCGACCCGATTCGGTGGGCACCGCGGTGCCCGTCGCCGACGTCGCCGTGGTGCCCGAGGACTTCACGGGTGCCGAGCCTCCAGAAGACCGGCCCCTCGGCCCCGATGCCGTCGGTGAACTGTGGATCAGGGGCCCGCAGGTCGTTCGCGGGTACTGGAACCGGCCCGAGGACACCGCGTTGGTCTTCACGAACGGGTGGCTGCACACAGGGGACGTCGCGAGGATCGACGACGAGGGATTCATCTACATCGTCGACCGATCGAAGGACATGATCATCAGGGGCGGCGAGAACGTGTACTCCGTCGAGGTCGAGGCAGCCCTCTTCGAGCACCCCGACGTCGCCGACTGCGCCGTCATCGGCGTGCCGCACCCGACGCTCGGCGAGGAGGTCGGCGCGGTCGTCGTCGCGCGCACGGGCCACCGCATCGACGAGGAGGAGCTCCGCCACCATGTCTCGTCGAGGCTCGCGCACTTCAACGTCCCAACGCGCATCTACTTCCGCAGCGAGCAGCTCCCGAGGAACCCGGCGGGCAAGGTCCTCAAGCGCCAGCTCCGAGACGAGCTCACGGCGAGGGTGGACTAGAGCTTCAGGCCCACGGCAACCGCGCCGGTCCCGGACGCCGGGTGCGTCCGCTGCAGCGCTTCGAACGGGGCGCAGCCGATCTCGATGCCCACGCCAAGGAGCTCCTTCGGCTGCAGCAGTCGGCCGCTCTGCGCCGTGCGGTCTCCCATCGTCGCCTTCTCGGCGCCGACGCGGCGGTCCGCGACGCGGTTGCGGACCTGCTCCAAGAGGAAGCCGAGCGGCCAGCCGTAGACGGTAGTCCGGACGCTCGAGAGTCCAGCCTTGGACAGCGTGGCCTCGAGGTCCCCTGGGCTGTACCGCCGGTAGTGCCCGACGTGGCGATCCCAGGACCCAAACCGCTCCTGGAACGCCGGCACCGACACCATCAGCGCCCCTCCCGGGCGCACGCGGCGGGCCCAGTCGGTGACGGAGGCGCTGTCGTCCTCCAAGTGCTCGATGACCTCGAACGCGCACACGAGGTCGAACGTGGGGTCGGGTGCCACGAGGTCGGAGGTGCCGTGGAGCACCCTGCCCCCATGAGGTTCGATGCGCGACGATGCGACCTCCCAGGAGGTGGCGTCCGGCTCGACGCCAAGGTATTCGGCCCTCGCCGCGAGCCGAGCACCGAAACCGCCCTGGCCGCAGCCGATCTCAAGGATGCGTCGCGGCGCGAGCTCGTCGAGGTAGGGCTTCACCACAGACCAGCGGAGCCGTGCGTTGACTGCGAGCGGTGGGAAGGACGGCACCGGGTTGTCTCCTTGGGATCGGGAAGTCCCGTGCACCGCGAGCGGGGGTCCCGGCGCGGCACCGACGATAGTCCGGACCCGCTTCAGCCCTGCGGCATCGGGCCCGACGTGACGTCCTGCGACGGCACGACGGCACGACGCGCGGGTCCGACGGGTCCGGATCGTCAGCCGGCTGGCGCCAGTGCGCTCAACGTCGCGACCTGCTCGGCTGTCAGCGTGAGCTGGGCGGCCTCGCAGTTCTCCTCGGCGTGCGCGACCGAGCTCGTCCCGGGAATGGGGAGCATCACCGGACTCTTGGCGAGCAGCCACGCGAGCGACACCTGCGAGGTCGTGGCACCGGTCTCCGCGGCGATGGCCGCAACCGGCGAATCCGGGAGCGCGAGCGCGCCCGACGCCACGGGGAACCATGGGATGAACCCGATCCCGCTCGCCTCGCATGCGTGCAGGACCGTCTCGCTCGATCGGTTCGTCAGGTTGTAGAGGTTCTGGACGGACGTGATCTCGACGATCCCCCGCGCGCGCTCGAGATCCCCGGCAGTGACATTGGAGAGGCCGACCGCCCGCACCTTGCCCTCCTGGTAGAGGGCGGCGAGCAGGCCGAACTGCTCGTCGACATCGACGGTGGGATCGATGCGGTGCAGCTGGAAGAGGTCCAGTGCCTCGACGCCGAGGCGCCGCAGCGACATCTCGCACTCCTGCCGCAGGTAGTCCGGGCGCCCGCACGGGATCCACACGCCCGGCCCGGTGCGCAGCAGCCCCGCCTTCGTCGCGACCTGAACGTGACCGTACGGGTGCAGCGCCTCGAAGATCAGCTCCTCGGAGACCGCGGGACCGTACGAGTCCGCTGTGTCGATGAAGTCCACGCCGATCTCGACGACGCGACGCAACACCGCGATGGCACCATCGTGGTCCGCCGGCGGTCCCCAGATTCCCGGCCCGGTGATCCGCATCGCCCCGTAACCGAGGCGGTGGACCGCGCGGCCTCCGATCGTGAATGTTCCAGAGCGCTCTATGGGTGACGGCATGCCTAGACCCTACGTCCGAGCGTCGCGGGGCGTCCGGACGATGCCGGACGCCCCGCCCACTCAGGCCGCGTCGGGTTGACCGCTACTTGTTGGGCTGCGGCGTGATGCGCAGGTAGGGCTTGACCGACTCGAATCCCTTCGGAAAGCGCTCCTTTGCCTCCTCGTCACTGACCGCGGGGACGATGATCACGTCCTCGCCGTCCTTCCAGTTCACCGGCGTGGCGACCTTGTAGCCGGCCGTGAGCTGCAGCGAGTCGAGGACGCGGATGATCTCGTCGACGTTGCGACCAGTCGAGGCGGGGTAGGTGAGCGTGAGCTTCACCTTCTTGTCGGGCCCGATGATGAAGACGCTGCGCACGGTCAGGGTGTCACTCGCGTTCGGGTGGATCATGTCGTAGGCGTCAGCGACCTTGCGGTCCTCGTCGGCGATCAGAGGGAAGTTGAGCGCCGAACCCTGCGTCTCGGCGATGTCGCCCTTCCAGCCCTCGTGCGACTCGAGCGAGTCGACCGACAGGCCGAGGAGCTTGGTGTTGCGGGCATCGAAGTCGGCCTTGTGCGCCGAGAAGGCGCCGAGCTCGGTCGTGCAGACCGGTGTGAAGTCCTTCGGGTGCGAGAAGAGGATCCCCCAGCTGTCACCCAGGTACTCGTACAGGGTGATCGTGCCGTCGGTGGTCTCGGCGGTGAAGTCGGGTGCGTCGTCGCCCAGTCGAACTGCCATTGTGTGCTCCTTGGTCTGTGGATACGTGGCGCAAGTGTAGCGAGCGATCCGCATTTCATCTACAAAGAGGATAGGAATGATCGGCTTTCACGCCCGGTCACGTCTGCGCAGTGCGATACTGCCCGATCCATGGGACGAGATCCACTGGCCGGACCCCAGGCGGTCGCGGCGTTCGACCTCGACGGGACGCTCACGGAGGGCGGCTCCGTGGTCAGCTGGCTGCGCGCCGTCGCAGGTCGCCGGGTGGTCACTCAGGCCGTCGTGCGCCACGGTCCCTCGCTGCTCGCTGGTGCCGTGCGGTCAGGAAGCACCGCTGACGACGCCAAGGAGCGGCTGTTCACGTCCGTGCTCGCGGGTCGTTCCCTCGACCGGGTCGTCGAGGTCTCGGACCGATTCGCGCGGGAGCACCTGCACCTGAAGGTCCGCCGGCAGGTGGCCGCCAGGCTGACGGCACACCTTGAGGCCGGGCACACCGTCGTCATCGTGTCGGCGTCGCCGGCCCTCTACGTCCGACAGATCGCCCTCGATCTCGGCGTCGCCGGTTCGGTCTCGACCGAGCTCGAGGTGGATGAGGGTGGGAACCTCACGGGTCGCTACGACGGGAAGAACTGCCGAGGCGAGGAGAAGCTTCGCAGGGTGCGCGAACTGCTCGACGAGCTCGGCGTCGGGGACACGGGGCCCGAGCTGCCCCTGTACGCGTATGGGAACTCGCGAGGGGACCTCCGCCTGCTCGGGTCGGCAGACCGTCCGGTTGACGTCTCCAAGCTGGGCAGGCTCGGGCGACTCTCCCGGTTCCCGCGCCTCGAGGCCCAGCCGCTCACCTAGGCGCTTCCGTGGCCGACCACCGGATTGCTAGCTGCGTTCGATGCCCACCGTTGGCTCGAGCGCGAGCATGCCCGAGGCACGCCCCTCATAGGTGACCTCGACTGCCGAGGCGGACTCCTTCCAGTCGAAGATTGTGGTGCCGTGCGGGCCGACGATGCCCACGTTCATCTGATACGCCCCGTCGAGCACATCGAACGACGCGAGGTCCACCGTGAGAACGGTCTCTCCCTTCGGGATGTCGACCATCGACCCCGGAGCGTCCGGATCGGTCCGGCACAGCAGCTCGCCAGTGTGCTTGTGGAACTCGAGCACGACCCCCGCGGACACCGCCTCGTCGGCCCTCACGCCGATGCGGAGGTGGACGGGATCCCCGGTGTGGATCTTGGCGCCGCCGACGACATCGACGCCCGTGATCTCCACGTTGCGAACGGCCAGGTTCTGGCGGTTCGGCGCGCTCAGGGCGTCCATGGTCGGGGTCTCGTTGAGGTGCTCGCGGAAGGTCCGCACCGCCTCGCCCGGCGTTGCGTCCGCGATCATCTTGCCGCTCTCGAGGACGACCGCCCGGTCGCAGATCGCTCGGACCTGGTCGGCATTGTGCGAGACGAACAGGATCGTTCGGCCCTCCTGCTGGAACGTGCGGATCCTGTCAAGGCACTTCGCCTGGAACTTCTCGTCGCCGACCGCGAGGACCTCGTCGATCACGAGCACGTCCGGGTCGACGTTCACAGCGACGGCGAAGCCGAGCCTGACGTACATGCCAGATGAGTAGAACTTCACCTGCGTGTCGATGAACTGCTCCAGCTCCGCGAACGCGACGATGTCGTCGAAGACCAGGTCGATGTCCCTCTTGCTCAGGCCGAGCATCGCGCCGTTCAGATAGATGTTGTCGCGTCCGGAGAGCTCGATCTGGAATCCCGCGCCCAGCTCGAGGAGGCCGGCGAGCGAGCCGCGTACGAGGATCCTGCCGGTCGTTGGCCGAAGCACGCCGCACACGCACTTGAGGAGCGTCGACTTGCCGGACCCGTTCCTCCCGAGGATCCCGACGGTCTCACCGGCGCCGACCGCGAAGTCGACGTCGTCGAGCGCCACCAGATCCGTGTAGCTGGAACGGCCAGGGTGGATCACCCGCTCCTTGATCGACGAGTGCCGATCGCTCGAGAGCCGGAAGTGCTTCGACACGTGCTGGATCTCCACGGCGGGGGTCGTCATCAGAGCTCCTCGGCGAAGTTTCCCTCGAGCCGTCCGAAGATCGCCACGGCGACTCCGAACGCCACGACCCCTGCGACGATGATCCCGAGGTTGACGAGCGCGAAGGTCCCGACGGACCAGGTGGGCACGACGTTGATCAGCGTGTGGGGCGTCGTCGTGAGCCGCACCGTTGTGTGCGGGTACAGGACGCGCTGGAACGTGAGGACGATGGGCGTTATCGGATTCGCAAGGTACAGCCACGCGATGTGCCAGTCGTGCAGCTTCGGGGAGATCGACTTCTCGTAGATGTAGACGATGGGGGTCGCCCAGAACCACACCTGCATCACGATCTCGATCAGGTGCCTCGTGTCGCGGAGCTTCACGTTGATCGCCGAGAGCAGGATGCCGAACGCTGCCGACACGACCACGAGCGCGGCCATCGAGATGACGAGCAACCAGAGGAGGTCCCACTGCGGCGCCTGGCCCAGCGCGACGAAGATGATCACGAAGGCGACCGCCTGCATCACGAAGTAGATGATCTGCGCGCCGACCGCGGACAGGGGCAGGATCTCCCTCGGGAAGGAGACCTTCTTCACGATCCCGGCGCGCTCGACGATGATCGCGGTCGACGTCAGCGTGGACCCCTGGAAGAAGTTCCACACGATGAGCCCGGCGAACAGGTAGATCACGTAATCGGGGATCCCGTTCTTCAGGACGACCGAGAACACGAAGAAGAAGACCACGAGCTGGACGAGCGGCGCGATCGTCGACCAGAGGAGTCCGAGGACCGAGTTCTTGTACTTGACCCTGATGTCCGTGCGCGTCAGGTGGACGAGCAGGTCCCTCGTCCCCCAGAGATCTGCCAAACGGTGCGCGACGCCGTACTGCGCGGAGACGACCGTCGTCTCGCGAAGTTCAGGAGGGCGCCTGGCCGACCCCGGCGCCGTGGGAATGTCAGCCACCTAGTGCGTTGCGGCCTGCGCGGTATGGCGTTCGATCACCGCGTCGATGAAGCCGTAGTCCTTGGCCTCCTGAGCCGTGAACCAGCGGTCGCGGTCCGAGTCAGCCTCGATGCGCTCGATCGGCTGGCCCGTGTGGAAGGCGATGCGCTCCGCGAGCATCTGCTTCATGTAGACGATCTGCTCGGCCTGGATCGCGATGTCGGAGGCCTGGCCCTGCATGGTGCCCGTGTGCGGCTGGTGCATGAGGATCCTCGAATGCGGTAGCGCGAACCGCTTGCCGGGAGCCCCCGAGCACAGCAGGAACTGCCCCATCGAGGCCGCCATCCCCAGACAGATCGTCCGGACGTCGCAACCGACGTACTGCATGGTGTCGTAGATGGCGAGGCCGTCGGTGACTGACCCGCCGGGCGAGTTGATGTACAGGCTGATATCGCGGTCAGGGTCCTCGGACTCCAAGAGCAGCAGCTGCGCGCAGATGGTGTTCGAGGTCTGCTGGTCCACGACGGAGCCGAGGAACACGATGCGCTCGCGCAGGAGACGCTGGGTGAGGTCGAATGGACTGTCGGACCCGAGTGCCCTCAGGTCGCCAAAAGGAGTGTCTGCCATGCACCGAGGCTACCCGCGCGGGCATGCCGACCACATCACTTGGACATAGGCTGACCAAACCTTTCGCGGAGGCGCGATGGAGATGCGGGTGTGGCGGAACTGGCAGACGCGCCGGGTTTAGGTCCCGGTCCCTTCGGGGGTGGAGGTTCAAATCCTCTCGCCCGCACCGCCCTCGGACCGGCAGGTTGCGGTCCGAGGAAGGCTCGCGCGCGTCGTGGATGCGGCGCGCCCACGGCGCCGGTCGATCGACCCGGCTCGTCGACCAGTGTGCCGCGGGGAACACGCATCGGCGCACCTGATCGTGCGTCACGGCCGTCGGAGCATCGATGAGCCGAAACCGGCGCCTTGCGGCGGGACTCCTGGTGCTTGGACTCCTCGCAGCGCCACCGCTCGCCGCTGCTGCGGGGAACGCGGGCATGCCAGCCCCGGCCACCCCGACCCAGGTGACCGCTCTCGTGGCAGGCTCGGACAAGATCCAGACCGTCCCCCAGAAGCTGCAGCCTGGACTGGTCCTCGCAGGGAGCGACATCGCACCGGCGTACTTCCCGGGCACGGCGGACGGGTGCCCGGTGCTCTCGAGATGCGCCTTCGGCGCCATCCGATCGCACAGGACCATGGTGCTGTTCGGCGACTCGCACGCTCTGATGTGGCTCCCTGCACTTGCCCGCGTGGCGAAGGTTGCGGACGTCCGACTGCTGCTCGCGTGGATGCCATCGTGTCCCGCTGCGGACGTGGCTGTGTGGGATGCATCGACACGCTCGGTGAACGTCGAGTGCTCATCGTTCCGATCGGCGACCCTCGAGGCCATCGACAAACTCGGTCCCGCCCTCGTGCTCATCGCCGACCGGACCTCCGACGTGCCGGGTTCCGGCAACCGCCCGATCCCCGACACCCTCTGGGAGAGAGGCGAAGCGCTGACCATCGAGTCACTGCTGCGGCCAAGGACAAGGGTCGCGGTCATCGGCGACATCACCGCCTTCACGGACTCGCCGATCGCCTGCGTCGCTGCCCACCCTCGCGATGTGCAGGCGTGCTCGGTTCCGAACCCTAATCCCAAGACCCACCAGCACGTTGCGGCGGAGCTCGAGGCGGCCAACGAAGAGGGGGTCCCGTACATCAATCCTCAGCCGTGGCTCTGCACCTCCGTGTGCTCGCCCATCGTCGGAAACCTCGTTGTCTACTTCGACAGCGAGCATGTCACCGCCACCTACGCGGAGTTCCTCACCGAGGTCTGGGCCGACGCCATCGACACCTTGCTTGCACACTGAACAGATCGCCCGGGGTCCTTGTGGATGCCACTCGAGGCGCGGATATCGTGAGTGCGGAGGTCCGGCTCGGGCCGGACGGCCGAGCGGCGTGGGCAGTGCGGTCGCGGGCTGGGAGGTGCAGGAATGTCCATCGACTACTTCGACAACGCCGGACGATCTGACGCACTTGCGGGAGGCGCGCGGATGGTGCCGATCTCGACGCCCTCGGGCACGTTCCGGGTCTGGGTCAAGCGCGTCGGGAACAACCCGAGCACGAAGGTCCTGCTCCTGCACGGGGGCCCCGGCTGCACGCACGAATACTTCGAGGCATTCGACAGCTACCTCCCGGGGGCGGGCGTCGAGTACTACTACTACGACCAGTTGGGATCGTTCTACAGCGACCAGCCCGACGATCCAGACCTCCTCGACGTCGACCGCTTCGTCGATGAGGTCGAGCAGGTCCGCGTGGCGCTCGGGCTCACCAGTGACAACTTCTTCCTCCTCGGCCACTCCTGGGGCGGCATCCTCGCCATTGAGTACGCGCTCCGGCACCAGCACCACCTCAAGGGGCTCGTCATCTCCAACATGATGTCGAGCATCCCCGCGTACAACGCCTACGCGACGTCCGAGCTGATGCCAACGATGGACCAGGACGCTCTTGCGCAGATCAAGGATCTGGAGGCTCGCGGTGACATCGACAGTCCCCGCTATGAACTGCTCCTCAACGAGCACCACAACGTGCACCACGTGCTACGGCTCCCTGTCGATGAGTGGCCCGATCCGGTCGTGCGGAGCTTCGCGCACACGAACAAGAAGATCTACGTGCCCATGCAAGGGCCGAGCGAGCTCGGTGCGAGCGGCTTGCTTGCTCAATGGGACCGGACCGAGGACCTGGCCCGGATTGACGTGCCCACCCTCGTTATCGGTGCCCGGCACGACACCATGGATCCGTCGTTCCTCGCCGCGATGGCAGCGCGCCTCCCGCAGGGCTCGTACCTGTACTGCCCCGAGGGGAGTCACATGGCCATGTACGACGACCAGCGCGCGTACTTCGACGGGCTCCTGGCGTTCCTCTCGGGATCGGTCGACTAGCTGGGCGACTCCGACGCTGCGTCGACTCGGGGTCCAACGGCCCTACCGGCGTCGTCCGCGCCGTTGCAGAGTGCTCGAATGGACCCTGCAGTGGCGACGCGTGCCTTCGCGCACGAGCCGCCTGTCCCGATGGCCCACGGGTCAGGGTCCTCTATTCGCTTCCACGATCGTCCGCTTCTGGTCTTCTGGGAGATGACGAGGGCCTGCGGCCTCGCATGCGCGCACTGCCGGGCCGATGCGCAGCCCTCGCCGGGTCCCGAGGAGCTCTCGACGCCAGCCGCGTTCGCGCTCATCGACGAGCTCGCGTCCCTCGGCAGCCCACGCCCGATCCTCATCCTTACGGGGGGCGACTGCCTCATCCGCGGGGACCTCGTCACAATCGTCACCTACGCAAAGGACAGGTCGGTTCCGGTCGCCATCGCACCGTCGGTCACGCCCCGCCTCACCACCGAGGTGCTCGCCGCACTTCGAGCGGCGGGGGTGAGGACCGCGTCGCTCAGCCTCGATGGATCCGTCGCATCGACGCATGAGGGCATCCGGGGGATCGCTGGACATTTCTCATCCACGCTGAGCGCGGTCGAGCTGCTGCAGGCAGAGGGAATCGCGGTGCAGATCAACACGACGGTGATGCATCGCAACGTCGAGGAGCTCGCGGACATCGCCGCGCTGATGCACGAGCGGCGCGTCAACTTCTGGGAGGTCTTCTTTCTGATCGGCACAGGACGCGGCACTGCGATCGAGGCCCTCGGCGCCCAGCAGAACGAGGATGTCTGCCACTTCCTCGTGGATGCCTCCCGATACGGCTTCACCGTCAGGACCGTGGAGGCACCCTTCTTCCGCCGGGTCGCGGCGCAGCGCGCACAGCTCGGCGATGCACCGCCGGAGGAAGCCTTCGCACTCGGCCCCCTCTACGTGCGGCTGCGGGATCGCCTCTTCGAGCTGCTCGGTCCACCGATGGCACGCGTCCGTGCGCCCAGCGCGGCCACACGCGACGGCAAGGGCATCGTCTTCATCGCCAGCAACGGCGACATCTTCCCCTCGGGCTTCCTGCCGCTCGTGCTCGGAAACATCGCCCCCGATGGTGTCATCGGCACCTACCGGGACGATCCGATCCTCAAGGCAATCCGTGCCGCGACGTTCTCCGGCGCGTGCGGCAGCTGCGAGTACGCCGACCTGTGCGGTGGGTCCCGCTCCAGGGCCTTCGCGGCATCGGGCGATCCGCTCGGCGAGGACCCCGGCTGCATCCTGGCCCGCGTCCCCGCACACACCGCCTGAAGCGACCATCCACGTCGGTGCCGGCTCGTAGCATGGCGTCATGACTGAATCGACCAAGCCACTCGTCGAGCCGCACCTCGATGGGGCGCCATCGGACCTCGTGACCGAGGACCTCGTCGTCGGGACCGGCGACGAGGCCGTCAAGGGATCCCGGGCCACCGTGCACTACGTCGGCATCTCGAACTCCACGGGCGAGCAGTTCGACGCCTCGTGGGACCGCGGCGAGCCCTTCACCTTCACCGTTGGCGTCGGCCAGGTCATCGCAGGCTGGGACAACGGCGTCGCAGGCATGCGCGTGGGCGGTCGCAGGCGACTCGTGATCCCGTCGCACCTCGGCTACGGGGAGCGCGGCGCGGGCGGCGTGATCGCACCCGGCGAGACGCTGCTCTTCGTGGTCGACCTCCTCGAGGTCGAGTGAGCGGTGCGGCTCGTCGCCGCACCTGACAAGTTCCGCGGCACCATCTCGGCACCCGCTGCGTCCGCTGCGATCGCAGCTGGCGCGCGCCATCTCGGTTTTGAGGTGACCGCCTGTCCCATGAGCGACGGCGGCGAGGGCTTCGCCGACGCGGTCGGAGGCGAGATCAGGACGCAGGTCGTCAGCGGGCCGCTCGGCTCACCGATCGAGGCGTCGTGGCGCCTGCGAGAAGACGGGTCGGCCATCATCGAGTCGGCGTCCTCCGCAGGCCGGGCCCTGCTGGCGGCGCCCGGCCCAGACGACCCGGTCGACGCCACGACCTACGGCGTCGGCGAGCTCGTCGGCGCAGCCATCTCGGCAGGGGCGGCGCGTGTCGTCGTCGGGTGTGGCGGATCGGCGACCACGGACGGCGGGTTGGGCTGCATCGAGGCGCTCGACGACCTCGGGATCGAGGTCACGGTCCCCTTGATCGCGGCGTGCGACGTCCAGAGCACCTTCGGTGACGCGGCGCGCCTCTTCGCCGCGCAGAAGGGGGCCTCGCCAGCACAGGTGGCCGCCCTGCTTGATCGACTCGAAGCGCTCGCCGACTCCTACCGGCGGCGATTCGGCGTCGATGTCGAGGATGTCCCGGGCGCGGGGGCGGCTGGTGGGCTCGCAGGAGGGCTCATCGCCCTCGGCGCCGACGTCATCTCGGGAGCCGCATTCGTCGCTGCGTCGCGCGGTATCGAAGACGACCTCGAGGCTGCCGACCTCGTCGTCACCGGAGAGGGTCGATTCGACCGAGGGACCCTCGAGGGCAAGGTCGTCGACGTTGTCCTCGCCCTGCGCCCGAGCGTCCCCGCACTCATCGTCGCGGGCTCCGCCGAGGACGATGCGCTGCGCGCCTTGAGGGAGAGGCGAGCAGGCAGGGTCGACCTCGTCGAGCTCCCCGTCGCGCTCCATGCCGAGGTCGGCACTGCACGGTCCATCGAACGTGTGGTCCGCGACTTCCTCGCCGCCAACTACTGAGCTCGCGAGCTCGTCGCGAGAACCCACGTCCGCGCGCCGGCTGACGACGGGATCTCGCCCGCCGCAAAGCCGAGACGGCGCAGAATGGCCTCGGAGGCCGGGCTCACGGGCGCGGCCGTCCCGTCACTGACGATCCACTCGGTCGTCGCGCAGAGCGTCGCGCGTGGCGCCCGCGCTCGGATGACGTCGACGAGCTCGATGACCGCGCTCGTGCCGACGCCGCGTCCCCTGGCCTGCTCGACCAGTCCCCACCCGAGCTCCACGGGTCCCTCGGCCGTAATCGAGCCGTGCGTGCCGCATGTCCCGACGACCTCCCCGGCATGCACGATGAGGAAATTCGTGGCGCCCCGCTCGCGGCCCGCCATCCCCACGCGGTCCTCTTGGCGCGGGAAGCCCTCGGCGAGTCGGAGGGTCCACGGCCTTGTTCCCGCGAACTGCGCGGCGATCGAGTCATCGACTTCGATCAGTCTCGTGAGTTGGCTCACGTGGCGTCGTCGAGCCGCATCGCGGTCTCGAGATCGCTCCGCTTCGCATCGCACAGGTCGCGCAGGAGTGTGAGCCGCGACCGATGGTCCGGGACCTCGAGCAGCAGCTGCAGGTCGACGAGGGTCAGGGGGCTCATGGCGCAGAGCATCCAGGCAGCTGCACTCGAGTCCTCGTCGAGCCCGAGGTCGACACAGGGACTCGTCCATCCGTCGGAGAACTCCGACTGGATGCGTCGGAGTGCCTTGACTGACTTGAATGTGCTTTCCAGCACGTCGCGAGGGACATCGGCATCCGCAACGGGCTCCGGCAGCACGAGCGCTCGCGGATACGGCGCGTCATCGAGCCAGCTGGTCACACGAAAGCGCTCGATGCCCCGGGTGACGAGGATCCAGCGGTCCTCCTCGAGGGGTGCTGCGAGCTCGACGCGGACTCGTGTCCCGACATCGACGCGCTCGTCGTGGCCGCCGACCTCCCAGCCACGCGAGATCAGGCAGATCCCGAACTCCTTCGAGCCGAGCAGCACGTCGCGCGTGAGGTGCTGGTAGCGGACCTCGAACACGTGGAGCGGGAGCTCGGTGAAGGGGAAGACGACCGTCGAAAGCGGAAACATCGCCAGCGGCTCCACGGTCACAACCGCGAGCCTATGGACGCCGGGACACCGCGGTGACGCATTGCGCACTGTGACTCAGGCTTCCCTAGGCTGAGGGCGTGACGGCGACGATGGCGCCCCCGAAGCCCCGACTCCGCGGCTGGCTCCACCTCATCGCCTTCCCCTTCGCGCTCACGTCGGGGCTGCTGCTCACCGCGCTCGGATCCGACCGCGCGGACCGGATCGCGATTGCCGTGTTCACAGTGACCGCGTGCCTCCTCTTCGGTACCTCCGGGGTGTACCACCGGGGCTCATGGCCTCCCGGCATTGCTGCCGTCCTTCGCCGCATGGACCACGCCAACATCGCGCTGATCATCGCCGGGACCTATACGCCGATCGCGGTCGCGGTCCTGCCGAAGTCGCAGGCGACAGTCCTCCTGTGGGTGGTGTGGTCGATGGCGTTCGCGATCGTGGTCTTCCGCGTCTTCTGGCTCGGCGCCCCGAGGTGGCTCTACACCGCCGCGTACGTCGGCCTCGGGTGGGCGGCGGTCTTCTGGCTCCCCGAGCTGTGGCACTACGCCGGCGTCCTCAACTGCATCCTCATTTTCGCGGGCGGCCTCTTCTACACCGCCGGCGCACTCTTCTACGCGCTCAAGCGGCCGAAGCTGTCACCCACGAACTTCGGGTACCACGAGCTGTTCCACGCCTGCACGGTGGCGGCGTTCGCGTGCCACCTCGTCGTTGTCGCCCGCGTCGCGACCTGATCAGCGGTTCTCGAGCCCAGCTGCGAGGGCGCGAAACGCCCGGGACCGATGGCTCAGCGAGTGCTTCTCCTCATCGGAGAGCTCCCCCAGCGTCCTGCCATCCCCCTCGGCCGGGATGAACACGGGGTCGTAGCCGAACCCGTTCGTTCCCCTCGGCACCTCTGCGATGGCCCCATGCAGCGTCCCGAGCGCGACGACCGTGGCCCCGAACGGGTCCACGAGGACGGCCGCGGTCTCGAACCGTGCGGTCCGCCGCTCGGCCGGGACGCCACCGAGCGCGTCGAGTACCTTGCGCAGGTTGTCCTCGTACGTGGCGTGCTCCCCCGCGTACCGCGCGGCGTAGATGCCGGGGTCGCCGCCGAGCGCGTCGACGAACAGGCCCGTGTCGTCGGCGACGGCGGGCATGCCCGTCGCGTCGGCGAGCGCCGCGGCCTTGAGGGTGGCGTTCTCCTCGAGGGTCTCGCCGGTCTCCTCGACCTCGGGGACGTGCTCGGGGCGCGCCACGAGCTCGAGGCCCGGGACCGGGGCCATGATCGCGACGATCTCGCGTGCCTTGTCGGGGTTCGCCGTGGCGAGCACGACGCGCATCAGGCGGTGCCCGGGCCCGGCGGCATGGCGAGTGCGGTGCGCTGTGCCTCAAGCAGCTCATCAATGCCGGAGGTCGCGAGCTCGAGGAGGGTGTCGAGCTCGCTCCTTGAGAACGCGAGCTTCTCCGCGGTCCCCTGGAGCTCGACGAAGCGCCTCGCTCCGGTCATGACGACGTTCATGTCGACGTCCGCGCGGCTGTCCTCCTCGTACGGCAGGTCGAGCATCGCGACACCGTCGACGATGCCGACGGATATCGCGGCCACCTGGTCGATGAGCGGGTGGTGACGGAGCCTCCCCGCGTCGACGAGCCGGGTCAGCGCATCGTGCAGCGCGACGTAGCCACCGCAGATCGAGGCGGTCCTGGTCCCGCCGTCCGCCTGCAGCACGTCGCAGTCAACGGTGACTTGGAACTCGGCGAGTGCCGCAAGATCGGTGACGGCGCGCAGCGAGCGGCCGATGAGCCGCTGGATCTCCTGGGTCCGTCCCGACTGCTTGCCGCGGGCCGCCTCGCGCGAGGCGCGCCCGGAGGTGGAGCCGGGGAGCATGGAGTACTCCGCCGTGACCCACCCGCGGCCGGATCCTCGCAGCCACCGCGGGATGTCGTCCTCCACGGACGCGGTGCACAGCACCTTGGTCCTCCCCATGGTGACAAGGACCGAGCCCGCGGCGAACACCGTGTAGTTCCGCTCGAAGGACCAGGGGCGGAGCTCATCGAGCGCCCGTCCGTCGAAGCGTGCGTTTGGGTCAGCAGCCATGATGGATCACCGGGCCGAGTGTACGTGGGGCCACGAAGGGTGGGGGCGGGGGCGGGGTTCGGGAGCAGGCGCTAGAAGTAGATGGTTTGGCTCGCGCGCTCGGTCACCTCGTCGAGGTCACCGCTCCACGCATCGCTCGAGAGGTACTTCCAGCCGTCGTCAGCGGAGATCACCACGATCGTTGCGCCCTCGCCGGGCGCGACGGTCCCGGCGCACCTGACCGCGCCCGCCATGGCTGCGCCTGACGAGATGCCGACGAAGAGCCCGAGGTCCGCGAGTCGACGCGTCCACTCGATCGACTCCCTCGGCCGGACGACGACGCGGCGGTCAAGCAGGTGCTCGCCGTCGCCGTCTGTGAATACGGGCGGAACGAACCCGTCCTCCAGGCTGCGCAGCCCGTCGACGATCTCGCCCGCGGGGGGCTCGATCGCCCAGACCTGCACGCCCGGGACGTGCTCCTTCAGGAACGTTCCCACGCCGATGAGCGTGCCCGTCGTGCCGAGGCCCGAGACGAAGTGCGTGATCTCCGGGCAGTCCGCGAGGATCTCGGGACCGGTCGAGCGGTAGTGCGCCCGCGGGTTCGCCGGGTTCGCGTACTGGTAGCAGAAGACCCACTCGGGATGGTCCGCCGCGAGCGAGCGGGCCAGCTTGACGGCGCCGTTCGACCCCTCCGAGCCCGGCGAGTCGATGATCTCGGCACCGTAGACCTCGAGGAGCTGGCGTCGCTCGGGCGAGACGTTGTCGGGGAGCACGACCTTCAGGTGGTAGCCGCGGATCCTGCAGATCATCGCGAGCGCGATGCCAGTGTTCCCGCTCGACGGCTCGAGCAGCACCTGGTCCGGCTTGCCCGGGATGAGCAGACCGTCATCCTCGGCCGACAAGACGAGCGAGAGCGCGACGCGGTCCTTGATGGATCCCGCAGGGTTCTTGCCCTCGAGCTTCATCCAGATCCGGACCGACTCTGAGGGACTGAGCTCACTGACGTCGACCATCGGCGTGCCGCCGATGAGCTCGAGGACCGAGCCGAACCTGGCCACTACCAGGCGCCCCCAGCGACCGCAGGAAGCAGCGTGATCTCGTCGCCAGCCGACACCGACGTCGAGAGCCCCCCGGTGTAGCGGACGTCGTCGTCATTGAGGTACACGTTCAAGAAGCGGTGCAGTCCCCCGTCGTCGGTGAAGACCTGTCCCTTGACCTGAGGGAACGAGTCCACAAGATTGCCCAGCACGGCACCGACGGTGTCGCCCTCGAGCTCCTCGGTCGCGACGCCGCCCGTCGAGGAGCGCAGGACGGTGGGGATTCTCACGGTGATGGACATCGGTACGCCTCCCGAAGTATTCCTGACTTGTTTAGTCGCATATTAGGCCCCCTGGACTCGCCCGTGCCCTCAGGCGGCATCGCGCGGCGGTCGGTACACGGCGAGCAGCTGGACCGCTGCGCCACCCAAACCCACGAGCAGCGCCACGAGCAGGCCCGTCACGTTCGAGTAGTGCCAGATGCCCAACGCGTGGTCGAGCGACCACTCGCCTGGTCCGAGCGCTCCGATCACGACCGCGGTCACCGCCACCATCAGGCAGTACTCAATGCCCTGCCCGGGCCGAAAGACGAAGAAGCCGTTGCGCCTGTGGACCGTGACGATGGCGACGACCATGAGGGCGAGGAGCCCGGCGGCGGCGAGCGGCGTGACGAGCCCGGCGACGAGCAGGATCCCGACGCCAACCTCGGTCGTCGCAGCGGCGAGGGCGTTCAGCCTGCCCGGTCGCATGCCGATCGAGTCGAACCACCCGGCGGTGCCCTCGATCCTGCCGCCGCCGAAGAACTTGTTGAGGCCGTGCGCCGCGATCATCGCCCCGAAGGCGACCCGCAGGACGAGCAGGGCCAGGTTCACCGCGGTCACGTCGTGGGACGCTGCGAGCATTCAATCCTCCGATTCCTCTGCACGAGAGAACGCCCGGTGCGGGCACATATTCCCTAGTGAAGGACGATCGGCTCCTCTTCAATCTCGCCAGCTCGTATTCGGAAGCTCCGCACGATCGGGGACGCAGCCCGAAGCGAGACGATGACCCAGTGCCACGAATCGTCCACCGCGCTCGCCACGTCGGTGGGAGAAGGCCATGCGTCCGTGTGCGTGTGCGAATGGAACGCGCCGATCACGTCCTCCCCATGAGACCGAGCTGACCGGTCGATCCGGAGGTGCTCTCCGGGGTCGATGGCGTAGACCTTCGCAGAGGCGGCTGCGTTCGGCGTTGCCGCGACCGACGCAATCCTGCCGTTCGACGCGTCACCGACGAGCAGGCCGCAGCCCTCCAGCGGCAGCGCTCGCAGGCAGTGCGCGATCATCTCGTCCACCTGGTCCTCACTGAGTTCGAGCACGCGCGAAGCGTACCCAGCGGTCGGTCGCCACCGGATCGGTACGCTGCGCGGATGGCACGGGCGAAGCGGACGATCCAGCGCAGGGAGGCCGCGAGGGAGGCCGCCCGGGGTCAGGACCGGGTCGTCGCCACCAATCGCAAGGCCCGCCACGACTACGAGATCCTCGACACCTACGAGTGCGGGATCGTGCTGCAGGGCAGCGAGGTGAAGTCGCTGCGCGAGGGCAAGGCGCAGATCGGAGATTCCTACGCGCGGGTCGACGACGGGGAACTCTGGCTCTTCCAGATGCACATTCCCCCCTGGAAGACGGGCGTCGGGTTCGGCGCGCACGATCCGGATCGGAAGCGCAAGCTCCTCGTGCACCGCAAGGAGATCAGCGAGATGGTCGGCCAGACCCAGGCCCAGCCGCTCACCTTCATCCCGCTTCGCGTGTACTTCAAGGACGGCAAGGTCAAGATCGAGCTCGCCATCGCCAAGGGCAAGAAGCTGTACGACAAACGTCAGGATCTCGCCAAGCGCGATGCGGAGCGGGACATGGCGAGGGTGCTGCGCGGAGCCGAGCGCGGCGGTTGACGCGCAGTCGGCGCGCGTCGCTCCGCGGGTATGCTGGCATCTCGGCACTCGCCGAGGAACATGGGGGTGAATGGTCTCGACATCGGCCGTCGAGGTGGGAGAAGCGAGCCGTGGTCTCCGGAGCCACGTAAAAGAGCCGGAACCAAAAATAAACGCCGAGCCTCAGCTCGCGCTCGCTGCTTAGGGCAGCGATGTCGGTCTGGTCCCAGCCCTACGGATCAGCAAACCGGCATCATGAAGTAGGGCTTACCTAATGCCACTGTCGATGGGGCGCTAGGGACAACACAGTCGAATACGGACCAGGGAAGCCGCTGACAGCAGCCTCGGTCCCGACAACCTGACGTCAGCTGCGCTCGGAGAAGTCCCACTGAGAATCTGATGGACGCGGGTTCGATACCCGCCACCTCCACGAGGGGGTGTTCATGAAAGAACACGCTGAGTGTTCATGAAATCCCTTGTTGGAGGTGGCGACGGGTTGTTAACTCGTCTGCCACCCCAGATACTGCAACCGCCGGCCTGAGGGCCGGCGGTTGTAATTTGCAGATGAAGTTGTCTGAACGAATCACCGCGCGAAAGTACAAGCCTTCGGCCAGGAGACCCTGACTTGGCGGAAGGCGCTACCCCGGCGGGTCGGCTGCGCGAGGGGGTACAGATTCCGTGGGCGTTGCGAGAAAATCGTTCTGAATCGGACTGGGTTTTCCGGAGACCCGGTAGTTTGGTTTCCTCACGCCGCGAGGGCCTGAGATTGGTGACCGTAGCGCTCCTCGAACTCTGACGGCGTCACGTCGCCGAGCTCGGAGTGCAGTCGCTCCTCGTTGAACCACGAGACCCACGCGCAGGTCTCGACCTCGAGGTCGCCGAGGCCCTTCCAGTGCCCGCCGACGCGACGGAGCACCGCGGGGTTGCGGTAGAGCTCGGTCTTGAACGTCCCCATCATCGACTCGGCCATGGCGTTGTCGTAGCTTGTAAACGCTGATCGAAACCTGGAGCGCTTGACCGGCTGAGAATGCTGGTCGAAAACGGGAGCACCTGATCATCCCCGTTCTGTTTCACACGGAACCGAAGGCTCGTCACCTGAGGTTCAACGTGAGCAGACGGGAGAAAGGTGCACACCGACATGGAGCAATGGAATGAGATCCGGCACAAGGTGCTGGTCGAGAAGGTCTCGAAGCGCCAGATCCGACGTGACTATCGGATCGGATCAGAGACCCTGGACAAGATCTTGGCCAACGCGGAACCCCCTGGTTATCGCCAGAGGTCGCCACGAGCCAAGCCAAAGCTCGGCGAGTTCATCGGCATCATCGACCAGATCCTGTTCGATGACCGTGACGCGCCGGTCAAGCAGCGCCACACGGCCAAGCGCATCTTCGAGCGCCTCCGCGACGAACACGGCTACGAGGGCTCGTCGTCCCAGGTTCGAGCGGCCGTCGCTGACAGGAGGCTGCACTCTCGCGAAGTCTTCGTCCCCCTGAGCCAGCCCGCGGGCGAAGCCCAGTTCGACTTCGGCGAAGCAACGGTCGAGATCGACGGAGCGCGCTGCAAAGCGGCGCTGGCGGTGATGACCCTTCCTTACTCTGACGCCTTCTTCGTCTCGGCTTTCCCACGCGAATGCACCGAGACCTTCCAGGCGGGCCATGTCCGAGCCTTTGAGTTCTTCGGCGGGGTCCCGACCAAGACCGCCTACGACAACACCTCGATCGCCGTCAGCAAGGTCATGGGCGGCTCCGAACGTGAGCTGACGAGGGAGTTCCTGCGGCTCGAGAGCCACTACCTCTTCCGTCACCGGTTCTGCCGGGTCGCCCGAGGCAACGAGAAGGGCCACGTCGAGAACCTGGTCGGCTACTCGAGGCGGAACTTCCTCGTCCCCGTCCCGGCCTTCGACTCGTTCTCATCGCTGAACAGGCATCTCGAGGATCGCTGTGAGCGGGACCTTGACCGCCAGGTCCGGGGCAAGGGGTCTTCGAAGCGGGAGCGCTTAGACGACGACCGAGCAGCGATGCTGGAGCTGCCGCCTGAGTCCTTTGAAGCCCGGCGGGTCGTTCAGCGTCGAGCCAACTCGCTGAGCCTCGTCCGCTTCGATCGCAACGACTACTCAGTCCCGACGGCGTTTGCCCACCATGAGCTGACGATTCTTGGCGGGATCGACGAGATCTCCATCACCGCAGCCGACGAGCTCGTCGCCACCCACCCTCGCTGCTGGGGACGAGAGCACGTGAGCTTCGATCCCGTCCACTACCTGGCGCTCCTTGAGCGCAAGCCCGGCGCCTTTGACGCGGCCAAGCCCTTGGAGCGCTGGGAGCTGCCTGACTGCTTTTCCCTGCTGCGCCGACGCATGGAGGCCGAGCGGGGACACAAAGGCACGAGAGAGTTCATCCAGGTGCTGCGCCTCATGGAGAACGCAAGGGTCTCAGAGCTCGCCCGAGCCATCGAGGCAGCCCTCGACCTCGGCACCGAGAACCTCGACGCCATCCGGTTGATCTTGGAGCACCGCAGAGAGGCACCGATCCCTCTGTTCAGCCTGGACGGCCACCCCCATCTCAAGTCCTTCGCCATCGAGCCGCCCGATCTCGGCGCCTACGCATCGCTCACCAACGACGAACTCACCAGCCAGACCCTCACCGAACAAGGAGCATGAGAATGAAGTCCCTCGAGTCAACGTCCACCGTCCTGCTGCGCCATCACTTAAAGGCGCTCCGTCTGCCAACGATCAGCGCCGAAGCTGAGAAGGTCGCCGCCCAGGCGGCGAGCGACAACGTCGATCACCTGACCTATCTCTTGCAGCTGACCGAGCTCGAGCTTTTGGAGCGAGAACGTCGGGCGGCTGAGCGCCGGCTCAAGGCAGCCAAGTTCCCGACGATGAAGACCTTGGAGGACTTCGACTTCACCGCTCGACCATCGGTCAACAAGATGCTGGTCGCCGAGCTCGCCAGATGTGAGTTCATCGACAAGCGAGAGAACGTGCTGCTGGTCGGCAACCCCGGGACGGGCAAGTCTCATCTGGCGACGGCCCTCGCTGCGCAAGCCTGCGCCAAGGGTTACAAGGTCCGGTTCTTCCGAGCCACCGAGCTCGTCACCACGCTCATCGAGGCACGAGATGAACGGACCTTCCTGCGGTTGAAGTCCCAGCTGGCCAAGCTCGACCTGCTTGTTCTCGACGAGCTCGGCTACGTCCCGGCCACCAAGGTCGGCGCCGAGCTGCTCTTCGACGTGATCGCTACCGCCTACGAGCGCACGTCGATGATCGTGACGACGAACCTGCCCTTTGAGTCCTGGACCGAGGTCTTGGGCTCAGAGCGGCTCACTGGCGCCACGCTCGACCGGCTCACCCATCGCTGCAAGATCATCGAGACCAAGGGCGAGAGCTACCGGCTCCACGACGCCAAGGCTCGAACGAGGCGGGCCCGTTCAGCAGCACCCGCCAAGCTCATCGACACGATCGAACCGACCAACTAACTTCACCAACGAGCGCTCCCGTTTTCGACCAGCGCGCGCTCCAGGATTCGATCAGCATTCACAGTCCACATCGGTCGACGTCCCTGCCGCATCCCACGTGGGGTCAATATCCCTGCAACGCGTACTGATTTAGGAACTGGACTCCCCAGAGGCTCTGTCGCTCTACGTAGGTGAGCTTGCCCAGCTCGCACACGTCCAGCCACTCGGACCTAATGACTTCGATTTGGCCGTCGATGATCTCCCGAGCGTCGCTCTCAGAGAAGATCCCATAGACGCGTGCCCACTTGACGCAAACCGCCACCTGACTCCAGCGAGTCCCATCAGCACCGATGGCCATGATTTGCTCAGCCTCGCCCCCGGAGCGTCGTTGGGGTCCTACGTCGAATGCCGGCGTCAGGGATAGCGCTTCACCATCCCAGAACGCGGCGTGGTTTCGCGCGTGGTCGTCCGTGTTGCCGACCAGAATATTGAAAGTAATCCTCGCGAACAGCTCACGTAGCGTCTCGACGGGATCGGTGAATCGCTTGCGAATCACTTCGGCGAGGTCTGCATAGCTGGCATATCGCCCCGCGATCTCATCAAGCCCGAGGACCGTGAGAGCCGATACCATCGCCCGACGCTGGCCACCCGGGATCCTGTCAAAGCGCTCGACAAGTAGCACGTCCTTGCCGAGCGCGTTGGTGAGCTCTACGTTCGCGACTCGGACGCCGGCACGGCGAGCAAGTTCCATCGCGACGTATTCCCCTTTAACCACCGCATAGGTGTCCGTCTTCGAAGAGAACTTCGCGATCATGCGACGCTCCCCCAGCGAGATCAGGGCCTTCGGGCGAGCCCCGCCAACGGAGGATCCCTGCAGGAGCGCGGCATCGAGAGCAGGCGTAAGCGGCAGTCCGTTCTCGACCTTCTCTGCCGATTCGACTAGGTCTTCGAGTGTCGCCTGGTCGTGGGTACGTGCAAAGTAGTCATCGCTGGAGTGCTGGAAGTCGAGAGCGCCGATTCGGTCAGAGCCTGACTCGAGAAGATAATCGAGCGTGCCAAGCTCACCTGCCTTCGACGGATCACCCAAAACCTTGTTCTCGAGGACCCGCCGTCCCCAACTGTCAGGTCCTGCATCTGAGATGCAACCGGCGATCTCGCGACCCTCGGGATAATTCGTCCCCGGCACGAGCGGCAGTTCAGGCAGGTAGAGGGGGATCGCCTCCTTGCGTTCCAAGTAACTCCGGCCGTAGGTGAAGGCAATAACATCGCCGTCGACGTCAAGCCGCCCGGCCACCACCGGCTCCGATGCCCCTGGAAGCCATATCCACACGAACGCGTGATCGGGCTCAGAAGGCATCGTTCACCATCAGCGGGCGACGCACCCGCTTGGGGAGCAGCGCGAGGCGGTCACTCACGCGGCCAAGCTCGAGACGCCGAAGTCCGTCATCCTCCGAGAACAATGGGGCGCCAACCAGGGCGGCCGCCTCAAGGGCGACGCCAAGTCCAACCGAGGGGTCTCCGTGTTCGATCTTGTTGATCGTGGACCTCGTCACGCCGACACGGTTCGCGAGCTCCTGAGCCGACCAGTGCCGATCGATTCGTCCCAACCGCACCCGAGACCCCAGGAGCCGAGCGACCTCATTCGTTGTCCGCGAGTAGGCTCTCGTCCTCTTCATTTTGCTCCTTATAGCCGTCGGCAACTTGCTTTACGTCTATTATATCATACATCTCTGACTCTCGGTCAAGTACAATTCGCCAGCCTTAGCTGGCCTACACGGCCAGTGGGCGCCAGGGGTCGCCTTCCGGTTGTAGCTCCGATTTGCGGGAGCCCGTGCCCGCCATCCGCTCCAAGCCAGCCGTCGGCACCCAAGAAAGTTCTCGGAACGGTGCTGCCTGCCTTGCCAAAGGTCCTCACCTAAAGGATGAGAAGCCCGCCGGCGGGCTCGGCAAGGAGACAGCACAATGACGACCGCACCATCTGGATCGGATGAGCAGACCTGCGCTCACGAATCGTGGACCCCGGAGGACGACGCGATTATCGACCTGCTGAGCGAGGGGGCGAGCCATCAGCGTACGGCTGACGTCCTCGGCATCTCGACAAAGTCGGTGCAGCGTCGTGTCTCGGACACGGCCTTCGCCGGCGAGGTCGTACGGCGGAGGCGCCAGCGGCTCACGCAACTCGCGGGCCAGTTCTCGGTAGCGTCGAACCGCGCCGCTGAGGTCCTCACCGATGCGCTTGAAGCAGACGACCTGAAGGTTGCGCTGCGTGCGGCGGGACTGGTTCTCGATCATGGTCTCCGTCATCGCCGTAGCGAGGAAGAACAAGAGTTGGCCGCTCGCCAAGATGACCTCGAAGCAAGGATGGAGGCGGCCCTCGCCGTCCTCAACTCGCTTGCCCACGGCGGTGTTGCAGGATGAGGTCCAACAGCATCTACGACCGCATGGAGCGCCTAGAGAATGCAGCACGGGCTCTCACCCTCCCCAGTACGAGCGACGATGACCTCATCGGCGCCATGTCACGCAATGCGCTCACGACATTGCAGGCTGAGCGGGTCTTCGAGATCGCCGGCGAAGACATCAAGATCGCCCTCGCGCTACAGGCCCACTATGGGCGGTTTGAGGTGATTTGTCCGGCGTACAGGTACGACCATCAGTTCTTCTACTACCCGGTCCTCAATGCCTGCGCGGTGCTGAGTCCTCGTGAACGCACCTCGCGCGCCGAGACCGCCGAGCCATGGCCTTGGGATCCCGATGTCTGGCGGTATCCGTGGCTGAGGCCGGAAGTCGAGAAGAACAGGATCTGGGCGCGCTTCTACCTCATCGACCGTCTGATCGGCCACGACGGAGGCATGTCTCTGAAGGCAGAGATCGATGCGTGGATCGCCGGCGGTCCCGCCCCGGTCGACCTTGCTCGGTACCCCGACGTCAGGACCTACCGGCTCCTCGCTCCGATCGACGATGACTACGACTGGCGGCTTCTGCGGAACCCCACCCCCGAACTCCACGAAGAGGTGAGCGGGCACTCCACGCTCGGCTTCCATGAGGGGATTGGTGACGATGAAGATCCTTCGGAAGAGCGCGCAATGTGGCGCGAAGAGCCATCGCAGGATGATTCGGAGCCTCAGAACTAGACATAAGTGGACATTGCCGGACAGCGGCGCCGGTCAGGGCGTTGTGGAGACATACCTCGCCAATCTGTGGTTCCTCAGCCCGTGGGCCGGGTGCCGCCCTCGTCAGAGGGGTTTCATGAACACCCCACGAGGGGGGCTTCATGAACGAACGCCCGGAGCTTGGATGAGACCCCCTGTTGGGGGTGGCGACGGAGCAAGGATTCGTCCGCCACCCCGGATTGCGCGACCGCCGGCCCCGGGCCGGCGGTCTCTGCTTTCGATTGAGAGGACCCTCCGTCTTGGGCAGGAGGCATACGCTCGGCACGTGGCCGGACCGCGAGCCCCTGAAGGCCTTGCCGCGACCGGGATGCCGCAGATCCACCTTGAGGGTCAGTCCTGGCGGCTCTCGATGGGCCTCCACCGGCTGGATCCGCGCCAGTGGCTCGACGTCGACTCGCTGCGGGCTGACGAGCTTGCCCTGAAGCACCGGCTCCTTGAGGCGTCGCCCGGCGCCTTCCTGGCGGTGCGCCAGGAAGGTCGGGAGGGCTCCCGGGAGTTGCTCGAACTGGTCGCCTCGCACATCGTCGGCCAGCATCCCGGGGTACTCGCGCGTCGGGGGTCGGAGCTGGTCGAGCTGACCACGGGTGCAGTCGTCGACACCGCTGCGATGGAGCCGATCGAGGCAGCCGGACGCGTCGCCCAGGAGGACCTCTGCGTGCTCACCCGGAGTGACGATGAATGGCGGCTGACTGCCGCCAGCGTCTGCTTCCCGAGCAGGTGGCGGCTCGCAGACAAGGTGGGTCGTTCCCTGCGGGACATCCACGGTCCCGTCCCGGGGTTCGGGACGGACCTCTCGAGGCAGGCATCGACGTTCTTCGACCGCCTCGCGGTGTCGAGGCCGGTCTGGCGGTGCAACTGGACGATCGTCGACACGCCAGCACTGAGCCTGCCCTCGCCCGCGTCGCGTCGCCACGGTGGCCTGCAGGTGAGCGATTGCGGCACGGACCTGTGGTTCCGGGTGGAGCGCCAGACGCTTCGACGTCTGGAACGGACCGGCTCGGTTGCCTTCACGATCCGCACCTACGTCATGCCGCTCGGTGCCCTCGTCGACGCCCGTCCCGAGATGGTCGAGCCGCTTCGTGCGACCCTGCGCGCGATGTCCGGGGACTTCGTGACCTACAAGGGATGGTCGGTGCTCGTCGGACCGCTGGATGAATGGCTGAGCGCATGCGCCCTGCGATCGCGTGCGGACTCTGAAGTCGGATCCCCGATGCCCGAATCGAGGACGTGAGCGTGCAACACCGAGGATCGGAGGAGCCTTGGCTTCCGTAGACATCACAACCGTGGGGAAGGCCGTGGTCGTCACCTTGAACCGACCTGAGCGCCGCAATGCCGTGGACGGCCCCGCCGCTGCGGCGCTGGTCGAGGCGTTCCGCGCGTTCGATGCCGACGACAGCGTCGACGTCGCGATCCTCACGGGCGCAGGGGGCACCTTCTGCGCGGGCGCGGACCTGAAGGGCATCTCCGAGGGGCGTGGCAACCGGGTCACCGCGTCCGGGGACGGGCCGATGGGCCCGACGCGGCTCCGGCTCTCGAAGCCGGTGATCGCCGCGATCGAGGGCTTCGCGGTTGCCGGTGGCCTCGAGCTCGCCCTCTGGTGCGATCTTCGTGTCGCGGGCACGTCGGCCACGCTCGGAGTCTTCTGCAGGCGGTTCGGCGTGCCGCTCGTTGACCTTGGGACCGTCCGGCTTCCCCGGCTGATCGGCCATTCACGCGCGATGGACCTGATACTCACCGGTCGTGCCGTAGGCGCCGACGAGGCGCTTGGGATGGGTCTGGTCAACCGCGTGGTCGACGACGGTGCCGCGCTCGACACTGCCCTCGAGCTCGCGACGGCGCTGAGCGCGTTCCCGCAGGGATGCCTGCGCAGCGACCGCGCGTCTGCGATCGAGCAGTGGGACCTGTCGGAGCCCGAGGCGACGACCAACGAGCTTCTCCACGGACTCAGCGTCATCGAATCCGGTGAGACGCTCGAGGGCGCGTCGCGGTTCGCGAGCGGAATCGGACGCCACGGGGACGGTGCCGGCGGGCGACCCTGATCAGCGTTCGAGGACGGCGACCGTCTCTGCGTGCTCCGTCATCTCGAAGAGGTCGAGCGCGCGGATCCCGACGAGCGACCACCCGGCGTCAAGCAGCATGCGCAGGTCCCTCGCGAACGTCGCGGCATCGCAGGAGACGGACACGATCCGCCGGAGCGACGAGATCGCATCAAGCGCCGCGAGCGCCCCGCGGTCCACCCCGCGGCGAGGCGGATCGAACACCGCGTGCGTCGCGCCAGCGCCATGGCGGGCGATGGAGCGCGCGTCGACGCGCGATGCGACGGCCGACGCCCAGGGCAGGTCGGCAAGGTTGGTCCTCGCCCCCTCGACCGCGGCCCTGGAGGCCTCGATCCCCACCGCTGT
Source organism: uncultured Acidimicrobiaceae bacterium (assembly GCA_963841965.1). GTDB lineage: Bacteria > Actinomycetota > Acidimicrobiia > Acidimicrobiales > RAAP-2 > Palsa-459. The sequence goes on from CAWJES010000004.1 coordinate 105,669, forward strand.
TCCCGTCGATCCGACGCGCAGCGCCGCGGCACGCGTGAAGAGCCCGGCGCCGCAGTAGAGATCGAGCACCCTGTCTCCGGGAACGAGCTCGAGCCCTGTGAGCACCGCACCGACGAGGGTCGATGCCGCAAGCTCGTGCACCTGCCAGAAGACCCCCATCGGGACCCGGTAGGTCTGTCCGTCGACGACGGTCACCTGCTCGTGGACGCAGCCGAGGCGCTCGAGCCGGCTGCCGATCTCCTCGGCCTCGACGATCGCGTCCTCGTCGAGCTCGATCGTCACGGTCGGCGCTGCGGAACCCCCGAGCCACGCGGCCTCGACGTCCGCTCCCGGGGGCCAGTCGAACCCGGAGAGCCCGAGCGCGCTGATGCGGTCGACCGCGAGCGCGCAGCGGTCCACTGCCTGCAGCTCGTGGCTGCGGTGGTGCCGCATCGCGAGGTCCCCGTCTGCCGTGACGCCGAAACGCACCCTCGTCCGCGTGCCGAGGCCGGTTCCGTCGCCAACCGCCTCCACGTCGACCTCGAGATCTAGTCCGGCGACTCGCCGCAGCTGCTCGGCGAGCAGCAAACGCTTGAAGCCACGCTGCTCGTCGATTCCGACATGCTGGTAGTCACATCCCCCGCACCGACCTGCACCTGCGTACGGGCAGGGCGCGGCGACGCGCAGGTCCGAGGTCTCGAGGATTTCGATCGCGTCGGCGCGGGCCCACGTCGGATGCTCCTCGGTGAGCTCGGCCACGACCCGCTCACCGGGCAGCCCGTGCCGGACGAACACCACGCGGCCCGTGTCGTCATGGGCCACGAAGCCACCTCCGGCTGCGGGACCACCAAGGACGAGTTCCACGTTCGACATGCCCGCACCCTCCCACATTCACCGATGCAGCTGGCCCCGATGCGACGGGAGCTCGTCAGTCCTCGCCGAGCGGGAGCCAGCGGAACGTCCGCTTGCAGAGCACGAGCCCGATGACCGCCCAGATGCCGAGCACCAGCGCACACTGGCCGAGGTGGAACGACCCGCCGACCTCCTGTGCGCCGTAGCTGGCGGGGAGGAACACGGACCGCATCCCCTGGCAGAGCCAGCGCAGCGGGAAGAAGGAGGCGAAGACCTGCATCCACCGGGGCTCCTGCGTGAACACGAAGAAGACGCCCGACGTGAACTGCAGGAAGAGCACGATCGGCGAGGCGAGCGCGGCGGCCGACTGACCTGTCTTCGCGAGGGACGAGAAGGCGATGCCGAGGGTGGTGAACGTCAGCAGGGCGAGCGCGCTGAGCCAGATGAAGGTCACGATCGCCGTCGCCGAGGTCGGGAGCTTGACGTGGAAGGCCAGTGCACCCGTGCCGAGGAGCAGGACCATCTGGATCACGTAGATGACGACGACGGCACCCACCTTGCCCGCGAAGTAGGCGCTGTGGCGCATCGGGGTGCCGTAGAGCCGCTTCAGTGTGCCGTCGCTGCGCTCCTCGGGGATCGCGATGGCAAGTCCCTGGAAGCCCCCGTAGACGAGACCCGACGCGATCATCCCCGCCGTCAGGTACTGCGCATAGGAGACGCCGTCGGGAAGCGGCGTGCCGTGGATCAGCGACGCGAGTGCGACGAGGAGGACCAGCGGGAGGATTACCGTGAACGCCATGGTGCGGCGGTCGCGCAGGGCGAGCAGCACCTCGATCCTGATCCTCCCCCACCACGAGGCCAGCAGGCCGGTCACGGCTCGTCCGCATCAATCGAGGCGCAGGTAGGCGTCCTCGAGGGTCGGGCGACGGACCTCCAGTCCCTCGAGCTCGTGGCCGAGCTGTTCGTGCAGCTGGGCGATGAGTCCCGTGGGCGCATCCGTCGTTCGCTCCAGCCGCTGGCCGTTCTGGATCCAGGTCACGACTGCCTCATGCCCGGCCCGCTCCCCGATCGTCGAGGTCGGACCGTCGGCAACGACGCGGCCGTGGTTGATCACGATGACCCGGTCGGCGAGCGCATCGGCCTCCTCGAGGTAGTGGGTCGTGAGCAGGATCGTCGTGCCCTCCTCCTGCAGGGTGCCGATCAGCTGCCAGAAGCTCCGGCGCGCCTCGGGGTCGAACCCCGTCGTCGGCTCGTCCAGGAAGAGCAGTTCGGGATCGCCCACGATCCCGAGGGCGACGTCCAGCCGACGGCGCTGGCCGCCGGAGAGCTGGGAGACGCGGCTCGAGACCTTCTCCTCGAGGCCGACGAGCTCGACGACTCGCGCAGGGTCGCGCGGCTTCGGGTAGTGCGATGCGAAGTGGTAGACGCACTCAGCGACCGTCAGCTCTGCGAGGTCGTTGCAGTCCTGGGGAACAATCCCGACTCGCTCGCGCCACGAGCGCCCGGCTCGCGCCGGGTCCTCGCCGAGGACGCTGACCGTGCCGGCGTCGCGGCGGCGGTAACCCTCGAGGATCTCCACCGTGGTGGTCTTGCCGGCGCCGTTGGGGCCGAGCAGCGACACGCAGGACCCCCGCTCGATCGCGAAGCTGATGCCGTCGACGGCGTGCAGATCCCCGTACTGGCGCACCAGCCCGTCGACCTCCACCGCCATCGTCACGGTCCCACTCTTGCAGAGGGCGGGCGGGGATCGATCAGTCGTAGCGCCGGGCGACGAACGACCCGACAAGCGCGGCGACCCTCACCGCGGCCTCGGACTCGCGCTGCGTCGTCTCGCGGAGCAGGTCCGCTGGCGCTGCTCCCATCGCCCGGGCGGCATCGCCGTCGCCGTGCGCGAGCCATCGCGACAGCTGTGCTGCATCGATCTCAGGATGGAACTGCACCCCCAGGTGCGGACCGATCGTGAATGCCTGGACGCACACCTCGTTGCGGGCAACGACCGTCGCGCCCTCGGGCACGAGGCAGTGGTCCCCGTGGAACTCGAACCACGGGCCGGGGGGGATGCCTGCATCGGGGTCTCCCTCGAACTCGACCCACCCGATCTCGCCAACCGGTGCGGGCTCCACCGTGCCGCCGAGTGCGTTGCAGAGCGCCTGAGCACCGAAGCAGATGCCCAGCACCGGGATCGAGCGCCGGTCCGCCTCGCGAATCAGGTCGAGTTCCGTCGCGATCCAACCGCCGACGGCGTCGTGGTCGTAGACGGACCACTTGGAACCGAGGACGGCCAACAGGTCCACGCCGTCGAGATCCGGCGCCGGGGACCCGTCCTCAATCATGCACAGGTCGACGACGAACCCGAGCCCGAAGAGCGCGTCTCCGACGAGGCCAGGATCGTCCTCGATGTGGTGCCGCAGGAAGAGCGCCCTGCGCGGTCGGTCGCGTCCGTCGGTCACGACCGAGAACCTATAGCGATCCGTGCCCCGCTCCTGCGTGTTTCGCGGGGCCGGGAGCGGAAAGGGCGCGGGCGTGCGCGCAGGCGTGGAACACTTGCTGCGTGGCCGGGTACAGCGCAACGCCGCTGCAGAAGAAGCTCGGCATCACCGAGCGGTCGCGGATCGTCATCGAGGATCTCCCCGATGACGTCGACCTCGAGATCCCCGTTGGCGCCTCCGTCCTCACGTCGGGCCGTGGCGCGACCGATGTCATCGTCGCGTTCTTCCTCGAGCGAACCCGGCTCGAGCAGCGTGGCGCCGCACTCGGCGAGCGCATCCGGCCCGACGGCGGGCTTTGGATCGCGTGGCCCAAGCGCACCTCGAAGGTCCCGACGGACCTGACGGACGACGTCGTGCGCTCGGTGCTGCTCCCCATCGGGCTCGTCGACACCAAGGTGTGCGCGATCGACGACACCTGGACCGGCCTGCGCTTCGTCTGGCGACGCGCGCTGCGGTAGGGCCGCCTGCGGGTCGAGCGGGTGCCCGGCGACTTCATCGGGGTGCAAGAGTGTGCTCGACACGTCCACGAACCCGATCGGAGGCCACGCCATGGCGGCCCAGGCACTTGAGGGATTCGAGAGGTCAGCGTTCGACGCGCTCGGGGTCACCCGGGACGTCTGGAGGATCGGGACCGGTCCTGCCGTCATCGTGCTCTCCGAGATTCCCGGCATCACGCCGGCCGTCGCATCATTCGCGCGAGCTGTGGCGGATCGAGGGATGTCGGTTGCGATGCCGCACCTCTTCGGCGACGACGGACGTGAGCCGTCCAGCGCCTACCTGATGAGATCCATGCTCCACGGCTGCGTGTCGAGGGAGTTCACGGTCTTCGCACTCGGCAAGTCGAGCCCGATCGTGAACTGGATCCGCGTGCTGGCCCGCGCCGAGCACGGACGCTGGGGAGGGCCGGGCGTCGGCGTCGTCGGGATGTGCTTCACCGGGGGGTTCGCCTGGGCGTCATGGCCGATGCCCCGGTGGTCGCGCCGGTCCTGAGCCAGCCAGGACTCCCGGCGCCCATCGGCACGCGTCGCAAGGCGGCCATTGACTGCACGGACGCCGAGTTCGCCGCGGTCAAGCGCAAGGTGGCGGCCGGCGCCCATGTCCTCGGACTGCGATTCACGTGCGACACGATGGTGCCGGCGCAGCGGTTCGCGACGTTGCGCCGTGAGCTCGGCGATGGCTTCATCGGCGTTGAGATCGACTCCTCGCCTGGAAACCCGTATGGGAACCGCAAGGGGGCACACTCGGTCCTCACCGAGGACCTCATCGATCGGGAGGGCTCGCCAACCCTCGCCGCGCTGCACCAGGTCCTCGACTTCCTCGCCGCCCGACTCGAAGTGACGTCAGGAGGGGGTTGATCTGCGTCAAAATGACATTATAGTGATGTCATGCAGACGTCATGGTTCACAGACAGCCTCCAAGCGGACCTCGAGGCAGTGGGGTCGCTCGGCTCGGAGAAGGCAGCGAGAGTTGCAGAGCTGCTGATCGCCGTCACGATCCCGCTCGCGAGAGCCCGCATGCTCGAGGCGTTCTCGCTCGCCGCCTCGGAGCTCGCAGAGGCACTGCACGTCGATGGCGTTGACCTGCGGGTGAATGGTAACGAGGTCACCTTCGTCGCGGTCGAGTCGGCGGCGGCCCCTACGTCTGCGCGCGCTTCCGAGGGCGTCGCGGAGCAGGCGAGGTTCTCCCTCCGGCTCCCCGACGATCTCAAGCGCAGGATCGACGAGAAGGCGAGCACCGACGGGGTCTCGACCAATGCCTGGATGGTCCGTGCCCTCGAGGGTGCCCTCGGCCGTTCGCCGGGGACTCCGCGCGGGAGGCGACTCCAGGGTTTCGGACACAGCTGACCGCACGACTGACCGCACGACTGACCGCACGACTGACCGCACGAACGAGCTGACAAGGAGACCCATGCACACCTACCCCACCGACTCGAAGACCAGGATCGTCGTCCTCAACCCGCTCGGCGATGTCCGCATCGCGACCGATGACCTGGACACCACGACCGTCGACCTCATCGCTCGCGGCGAGGCAGGCTCGGGCGCCGTCGCAGAAGCGATCGTCGCGCACGAGGAGCGCGACGGCGTCCACGTGGTCACCATCGAGCTGCCGGGCTCTCGCGCCTTCGCGAAGCAGGGTCGGATCGTGGACATCGAGGTCATCGCCCCGAGCGGATCAGACGTCCGGATCTCCACGGACAGCGACGAGCGCGCGCTGCGGATCTTTGCCAGGCGGTCCGGGGACTCGATCACGCTCGCCGGGTCGTTCGGGGACGTCGACGTCTCGCTGCCGAGCGCCGCGACGGACGTGGACGTGGTCGCCGGTTCGCTGCAGGTACGCACGGTGAGCGGAAACCTCTTCGTCCGACGCGTGGACGGCCCCGCGAAGGTTCGCGCCGTGAGCGGGGACGTGCGGGTCGATGAGGCGATTGGCACCCTGTCGGTCGCGATCGTCTCCGGCGACGTGCTTGTTGCGGTGTCGCACGGGAACGTCGACATCGCGTCGGTGAGCGGGGACGTGGTGATCGACGCCGCTTACGCTGGTGCGTCCTGCAAGACCACGTCGGGTGACGTCATCGTGGGTCAGGCCTTCGAGGGTGACGTCAGGATCGTGACCGTGTCCGGCGCCTCGCGCATCGGTGTCGCGCCAGGGCGGGCGGTGTCGGTCGACGCACGATCGATGTCCGGGACGCTCACCTCGGAGATCGACCTCTCGCAGGACGGCGGGTCGACCGGATCTGACGATCCGCGTGTGTCGATCTCCGCGGCGTCGGTCTCCGGGAACGTGACCGTCACGCGCCAGGCCGAGATGGCCGGCCTCGCACGATCCAGGATGCCGGCGTCCGCTCAGGACCCCGGGACGCTCCACCCCATCGAGACCGCGATCTCCTTGCAGGTCGGGCATACCGGGTACTTGCCCGGGTCTCGTCCGGGAACCCAGACCTTCCCGCACAGCGCCGTCACCGGCGTGGTGTTGATCATCCCCTCGACGACCGAGTTGCCGGTCGACACGAACTCGTCGTGCTTGGTCTTGAAGCCCTCGAGGACGATGTGCGTGTACCGCTCGTGGTCCCCGTCCTCCGTGACGGGTGCCTCCGTGCGCTCGAGCACTGTCTGGGTCTGCTGCTCCACGGGGCGAGCGTAGCCATCCGGTCGGGATCGAGCAGACTGAACGCATGGCGAAGCGACGGCAGCGACGTCCGACGCCGCCACCCAAGCCGTCGGCATCAGGGCACTTCCGTCGCGACGGCGCACCCAAGAACCGGTACCCGAGCCAGAAGGAGGCCGCCGACGCGGCCCACCTGCGCTGGGTGCTCGACCGCGTTGAGCTCGACGTGTACCGCTGCGACATCTGCGACGGATGGCACATGGGCAAGCGATTCCGCGGGGAATGACCGAATCGACGGGGACCCCGGATTTCGTCCATCATGGGACCTGCAGCAAGGGAGGTGACCATGGCGGTCAGCGCGTATGTCCTCATCCAGACCGAGATCGGGCGTGCCAGCAGCGTCGCGATCTCCGCACGGAAGGTCGCGGGCGTCACCGACGCCCAGGATGTGACCGGTCCCTATGACGTGATCGTGAAATGCGAGGCCGAATCGGTCGATGACCTCGGCCACCTCGTCGTCAGCGCAATCCAGGAGATCCCCGGCATCTCGCGGACGCTGACCTGTCCCGTCGTCAACCTCTGACCGCAGGCCCGATCGCGCCGTCCTCGAGCAGGGTGTCGATGCGCGACAGCTCGATCCCCCAGCGGGCCAGCGCACTTGCTGTCGACCTGCCCGGGTGCTCGGGCGCCGACCTGATTGCGCTTGCGGTCCGAGAGAACCGCGGGACAGGCGCGGGCTGAGCGACCCCTTCGACCTCGACGAACGTCGCGCGCGCCCGATTGTGGGGATGGGCATGCGCCTCGGACGGTGACAGCACGGGCGCGACGCATGCCTCGGTGCCCGTGAAGTGCGCCTCCCACTCGTCGCGCGTCCGCTCCTTGAAGATGGACGCGAACCGCTCCTTCATCTCGGGCCACCTCGTCGCGTCCATCTGGTCGGGCAGGTCCTCCGCCGCTAGGCCGAGTCCGTCCAGAAGCGCCGCGTAGAACCTCGGCTCGATCGCCCCGATCGCGATGTAGCGCCCGTCGCTGGTCTCGTAGACCTCGTAGAAGTGCGCGCCGGTGTCGAGCGTGTTCACTCCGCGAACCTCCCTCGAGATGCCGGTCGCGAGGAAGGCGTGGGCCATGGTCGTGAGCGACGCCGACCCGTCGGTCATCGCTGCGTCCACGACCTGGCCGTGCCCTGACGATCGCGCCTCCAGGAGCGCGGCGAGGACGCCGAACGCAAGCAGCATCCCGCCGCCGCCGAAATCGCCGACGAAGTTGACCGGTGGCAGCGGCCGCTCACCGGCACGGCCCACCTGCCAGAGGGCCCCGGACACCGCGATGTAGTCAATGTCGTGGCCGACGGCGTTCGCGAGCGGGCCGTCCTGGCCCCACCCGGTCATCCGGCCGTAGACGATGCGGGGGTTGCGAGCGAGGCAGTCATCGGGGCCGAGCCCCAGCCGCTCGGCGACGCCCGGGCGGAAACCCTCGATCAGGCAGTCCGCGTCCGCGACTAGATCCAGGACCAACCCCCTGGCTTCGGGGTGCTTGAGGTCGATGCCGACGGACTGGCGCGAGCGGTTCAGCAGGTCCCAGTGGGGACCGTCCGGTGCCGTGGCGCCCGCCCGCACGAGGCGAAGCACGTCCGCGCCCGCGTCGGCGAGCAGCATGCACGCGTACGGAGACGGACCGATCCCAGCGAGCTCGATGATCCTGATTCCCTGCAGTGGTCCCGGCATGCCACCTCCCGCATGACATCGTGGCACGCGGCCAGTCCCTCGCACCCTGTACGTTGCGCGCATGGTGCCTGCCGTCCCACGCCCCGCAAGCGCACCGGGTCGCGTGACCCTTATCGGCGAGCACACGGACTACAACGCCGGGCGCTCGCTGGGCGTCGCCACGCGGCAGCGGACCAGCGTCGCCTCCATCCCCCGGGACGACGGTCTCGTCACAGTCCGCTCCGGATCCTGCGGCACCGCCTCGACCACCGTTGCGGCACCATCCGGGCCGGCCTTCGTCCAGCTCGCATCGACGCTTGTCTCGCTCGTGGGCTGGCAGGGAGCGGACATCCACGTCTCGAGCGATCTGCCCGTGGGGGCCGGCCTCGGCTCCTCGGCTGCCTATGCCGTCGCGACGGCCCTCTCCCTCGGCGTCGAGGGCGACGACCTCGCCATCGCGATGCTCTGCCAGGAGGCCGAGCGGCGCGCCGGCAGCGACGTCGGCCTCCTCGACCAGCTGGTGGTGCTCGCCGCGAGATCGGGGCACGTGGTTGCCATCGACTTCGACGGTCCGGTCATCTCGACCTTCCCGATGTCGGCGGCGATCGGCCTCAGCGTCGTGGACACCGGTGAGCGCCGCGAGCTCGCAGCCTCCGAGTACGCACTGCGGCGGCGACAGTGTGAGGAGGCGGCTGCGATCCTCGGCCCCCTCGGCCGCGCAGACCCGGATCAGCTCGCGAGCATGGGCGACGATCTGCTCGCGAGACGGGCGCGCCACGTCGCCAGCGAGTGCGCGAGGGTCGACGAGGCGCGGGACGCGCTGGCCGGCGGTGACGCGAAGCGGTTCGGCACCATCCTCGACGCCGGGCACATGAGCCTTCGCGACGACTTCGAGACCTCGACGCCAGGGATCGAGCGTGCCCGGGATCTCGTGCTCGGCGTCGATGGCGTCCTGGGCGCGAGGCTCGTGGGCGGCGGTTTCGGCGGCTGCCTCGTCGTTGCCCATGATCCCGATCTGCCGGTGCAGGTGCCCGGACTGCGGTGCGAGCGTTTGCACCCCAGCGCTGGCGCGAGCCTCACGCCCCGGTGGCGCTGAGCTCGATCACGCGGTCGAGCACCCGCGACGCCCGGCCCGCGTCGATGCTCTCTCGCGCAGCAGCCACCCCGTCGTCGATCGACGACACCTGATCGGCGGCCACGAGCGCGAATCCGGCATTCAGCACGACGATGTCGCGCCCCGGCCCCGGGTCCCCGGCCAGCACCGACCGTGCGACCGACGCATTGTGCGGAGCCTCGCCACCGCGGACCGCATCGACCGGCCACGTGGCGAACCCATGGGTCCCGGGGTCAAACCACCATTCGTGCACGTGCTGGTCCCCCGCGGCATCCACGGACGCCTCCACGATCTGGGTTCGCCCCGACACGGAGACCTCGTCGAGCCCGTCGGCGCCACGGACGACGAGCACCCTGCGCGCCCCACGCTCGGCCGTGACGTGGGCCATGACGTCCAGGAGCAGCGGGTCCGAGACCCCGAGCAGCAGGCGACGCACGCCTGCGGGGTTCGCCATCGGGCCGAGGTAGTTGAAGACGGTCCGGACGCCGAGGGCGGAACGGATCGGACCGACTGCGGCGAGGGCCGGGTGGAACGCGGGAGCGAAGCAGAATCCGAAGCCCGCCTCCTCGACGCAGCGGGCGACGACATCAGGCCCGGGCGCGATCGAGACGCCGAGCGCCTCGAGGAGGTCCGATGATCCAACCGCTGAGGATGCCTTGCGACTCCCATGCTTCACGACGGGGACGCCGGCGCCGGCGACCACGAAGGCTGCCATCGTCGAGACGTTGATGCTCCCCGAACCATCGCCCCCGGTGCCCACGACGTCAACAGCTCGATCGAGCACGTCGACCGGCAGGTCGAGGTGCACCCCGAGCGCGGTCATCGTGTCGAGCAGGCCAACGAGTTCCTCGGCCGTCGGCCCCTTGGCCGCCAGGGCGACAAGGAATCCGGCGACCTGCTCGGGCGCGCACGTTCCGGCAAGGATCGTGTTCAGTGCCGCCGCAGCTCCGTCGGCGCCGAGGGAGCGCCCCTGGATCAGCAGGTCGATCGAATGGCGCAGGGACTCGTCGTCAGCCACTGTCAGTCCCACCAGAGATCGTGGTCGAGGACGCCGCGCGCAATCAGGCCGAGCTGGACCTGGCTCGTCCCCTCGACGATCGTGAGCTGCTTCGCGTCGCGGTACCAGAGTTCCGTCGGATGGTCCTCCATGTATCCCGCGGCTCCCAGGAGCTGGACCGCGAGCCCAGACGCGCGCACGGCGACCTCGGTCGCGTGGTACTTGGCCATCGAGAGGAACGGGACGTACTCCTTGGTGAACTTGCCCTGGTCGGCGAGCCACGCCGATCGGTACGTGAGGAGGCGCGCCGCCTCGATGTCCACCGCCAGCTTCGCGATCTCCCACTGGATCCCCTGGAACGCGGAGATCGTCGTGCCGAAAGCCTCGCGCTGCTTGACGTACTCCGTCGCGTACATGAGCGCCCCCTCGGCGAGGCCGAGCCCCCGGGCCGCGACGATCGGCCGCATCGCATTGAGCCCCAGCATCGCGAGGCGGAAGCCGCCCACCTCGCCGATGACGTTCTGCGGGCCGACGCGCACGTCCTCTAAGAGCAGCTCGCCCGTGTCGACGCCACGGACGCCCATCTTCCTGTCGACCCTCGGGGTGGAGAGTCCGGGCGCGGTGCGGTCGACGATGAACGCCGTGATGGAGTCGTGCTTCCTCGACGCCGGGTCACCGGTCTTGGCGAACACCGTGTACCAGTCGGCCTGCGTGACGCCGGACATCCAGCACTTCGTGCCGTTGAGGACCCAGCCGCCCTGGGTGTCCGGATCCGGGGTGGCTCTCGTCCGCATGCCGGCGACATCGCTGCCCGCCTGGGGCTCGGAGAGTCCGAACGCGCATCGGGTCGTCCCCTCGGCGATGCCGGGCAAATAGCGCCGCTTCTGCTCCTCGGTCCCCGCGATCATCACCGGCCCCGTGGGCAGTCGCGTCAGCAGGAGCATCAGACCGGCCACGTTCGAGTACTTCGTGACCTCCTCGATGGCCAGCGCGAGGCCAAAGATGCCGGCACCCGAACCCCCGTACTCGGTCGGGATGCACAGGCCGAGCAGCCCGGCGTCACGGAACGCGTCGAAGAAGTCCTGGGGGTACTCCCCCGTCGCATCCACCTCCCTCGCACGGGGCTTGATCCGGTCGTTCGACAACCGGCGCACGGAGTCGCGCAGCGCCACTAGCTCCTCGGAGAGTTCGAAGTCCATGGGGTCACCGTAGCCAAGGGCCCCCGGTCGGGCGCCACCCGCACAGACAGGGGTCCGTATCGGCTGTGGCAGGCTGAGGAGGTGACCCGGTTCGTCCGCGCCGACCAGCTGAGCGCGCTGCGGGCAGGCTCCTTCGACGTCGTCGTGATCGGCGGAGGGATGACCGGCACGGGCGTGGCACTCGACGCGGCGAGCCGAGGCCTCTCGGTCGCGCTCGTCGAGAAGGGGGACCTCGCCGAGGGCACGAGCTCGAAGTCCTCGAAGATGGCCCACGGCGGCCTGCGCTACCTCCAGCAGCGCGAGTTCCGCCTCGTCTACGAGAACCTCCATGAGCGTCAGCGCCTGCTCGAGAACGCGCCGCACCTCGTGCGCCCCCTCCCCTTCCTGATCCCCCTCTTCGGCAAGGACGGGATCGTTTCGAAGGCCGTCGCGAGGTCCTATCGCACCGCGCTGTGGCTCTACGACGCGACCGGCGGCTGGCGGATCGGCAAGCGCCATCGCAAGCTCGACCGCGACGAAGTCCTGGAGGACTTCCCCAGTCTCGACGTGGACCACCTCGTGGCCGGCTTCCTCTACTGGGACGCGCGCGGGGACGATGCGCGAGTCGCACTCACGATCGCGCGGACCGCGGCCGCCGACTACAACGCGGTGATCGCGACCCGCGCGCAGGTGACCGGGTTCACCCGGGACGCCGACGGTCGGGTGAACGGGGTGCGCGTGCAGCCGACGGCGCCAGGCGACGAGCCTGCCGCCTTCGACGTGCGCGCCAAGGTCGTCGTCAACGCGTCGGGGGTCTGGGTCGATCACGTGACCAGCCTCGACGAGGACGATGAGCGGCACACGCTCACCCCGGCTAAGGGCGTGCACGTCACCGTCCCTTCATCGCGCCTCTCCTGCACAACGGCTGCGGTCATCCCGGTGCGCGACGACCGGCGGAGCATCTTCGTCGTCCCCTGGGAGGACGCCCCCTACACCTACATCGGCACCACCGACACCGCGTACGACGGCGGGCTCGACGACCCGCTCTGCCTTCCCGAGGACGTGGACTATCTCCTGTCCGCCGTGAATGCCGCGACGTCGGCGAACCTCACCGCCGACGATGTCACGGGCGTGTGGGCGGGTCTGCGACCCCTGCTCGCGCCGGAGCCGGGCCACCGCCAATCCGAGCGCACCGCCGACCTGTCGCGCCGACACAAGGTCCGCGTCGCGACCGATGGGGTCGTGGACGTCACCGGTGGCAAGTGGACCACGTACCGGTTGATGGCGGAGGACACCGTCGACGCCGTCGCACGTCTGCTGCCCGGGACGCCGAGGTGCCGGACGAGGACCCTCAAGCTCCACGGTGCCCCGTCGGGTGCAGCCGTGGGCGCGGTGCCGGGTATCGATCGGGGACTGTCAGACCATCTCTCCCACCGATACGGGACCGAGGCCGCCGCGGTGGTCGGCCTGGCCGCCCTCGACGAGACGCTGCTCGAGCCCTTCGCCGACGGACTCCCCTACATTGGCGCCGAGCTCGTCTTCGCGGCGCGCAGCGAGCTGGTCGTCACCCTTGACGACCTCCTGTGCCGGCGCACCCGAGCCCACCTGATCGACGCGCGCGCCACCTACGCCGCAGCTGAGCGGGCTGCCCGGATCGTCGCGGGCGAGCTTGGCTGGGACGAGTCCAGGATCACCGAGGAGGTCGCTGCCTACCGGCACCGTTGCCGTCTCGAGCTCGAGGCCGCCGGTGTCCGCGGCGCGGCACAGGTGCCGTGACAACGCCCACGCCGCCGAGCGCGCTGGCTGCGCCACCGGGCGACGCCACGGTCCGTGACACGCCGCGGTCATTCGACATCACGCAACTTGCCGCGTCACTGACGTCGGCTGGCGTCGCGTGGAGCATCGCGGCTGGCGAGCTCGACGACCACAGCAGGGACTGGTGGCCCGTGTCGATCGGATGGGCCCAGCGCGGCGAGTTGCCCGCGCGCCCGTCGATCGTGGCTTCGGCGACGAGCACGCCGGACGTGGCCTCCGTGCTCGTCGCATGCCGCAGAGCGGGCATCCCCGTCACCGCCCAGGCAGGGCGCTCCGGCGTCTGCGGCGGTGCCGTCCCGGCTTCCGGCGGCGTGGCGCTCGATCTGACCGCGCTTCGCGGGATCCTGGACATTGACGAGCGCTCGCTGCGCGTGCGTGTGGCCGCGGGGACCTTCGGACCGGAGCTGGAGACCTCGCTGCGGACCCGAGGATTCACGGCGGGGCATTTCCCGCAGTCCTTCGACCTGTCGACCGTCGGCGGCTGGGTTGCGTGCCGCGGCGCCGGGCAGTACTCGACGCGCTACGGGAAGATCGAGGACATGGTGCGTGGACTCACGGTCGTGCTGGCGGATGGCACGGTCGTCGAGACCGGAGGGGCGGGTCCGCGCTCCGCCGTCGGACCGGACCTCACACAGCTGTTCGTCGGGTCCGAGGGTGCGCTCGGCGTGATCACGGAGGTCGAGCTCGTGATCCATCCCCTCCCCCGTGGCGAAGGTCGCCGGGCGTTCAGCTTCGACACGTTCAGCGCCGGACTCGACGCATGCAGGAGGATCCTCGCGCGGGGCGCGACGCCTGCCGTCCTGCGCCTGTACGACATCGCCGAGAGCACCAGGTCCTTCGAGCGCGACCGCAACGTGCTGATCGTCCTCGACGAGGCGGATCCCGGCCTCCTCGAGGCGACGCTTGCGGTGGTCGATGAGGAGTGCGAGACGGCGGCGAGCGAGGATGTCGCCCTGGTCGACACGTGGCTCGCACACCGCAACGACGTCTCCGCACTGGCGCCGCTCTGGGCGCGGGGCTTCGTCGTCGACACGATGGAGATCGCTGCCTCATGGAGCAGGCTCGAGCGTGTCCACGGCCATGTCGTCGACGCCATGGCCGCCGTGGACGGGACGATCCTCGCCACGGTCCACCAGTCCCACGCCTACCTCGATGGCGCCTGCCTGTACTTCACGTTCGTCGGGAACCCTGCGCAGGACGCCGACGGCTACTACCGCGCGGTCTGGGACGCAGGGAGCCACGCGGCGCTCGCTGCGGGCGCGTCGCTGAGCCACCACCACGGCGTCGGCCGCCACCGGGCCGGCTACATGCGAGAGGCGCTCGGGTCGGGATTCGGCGTCCTCGAGGCGCTCAAGGACGCGCTCGACCCGATGGGCATCCTCAACCCCGGCGTCCTCGGCCTCGCGACGGCGGGTCCCGCGTGAGCGAGGGCGTCCTCGTCGTGGATGTGGGCACGAGCTCGGTGCGATCGAGCATCGTCGACCCGGACGGCACGGTCTCGCACGTCCACCAGGTCTCCGTCCTTCCCTCGACGCCCGAGACCGGCACCGTCGAGGTCGACGCGTCGGCCATCGCGGGCGCCGTGCTGTCCACTGCAGCCGCCGTCATCGCCGAGGCGGGCGAAGTCGAGTGCGTCGGCATCACGAACCAGCGCGCCACGACTGTTGTCTGGGATGCCGGCACGGGGGTCCCGGTGGGGCCGGGGATCGGCTGGCAGGACCTCCGGACGGTGGTGCAGTGCCTCGTGCTCCAGGGCGAGGGGCTCCGGCTCGCCCCCAACGCATCGGCCACGAAGCTGCAGTGGATCCTGCAGTCCGTCGATCCCGACCTCGTGGCATCGGGCCGGCTCCGCTTCGGAACGATCGACACCTGGATCGCCTGGACACTGTCGCGAGGCGCGCTGCACGTCACGGACGCCACCAACGCCGCCGTGACCGGGCTCGTCACTGCCGACGCCCAGGGCTGGGATGACCGGACGCTCGACATCCTCGGGATCGATGCGTCGGTGCTGCCCGCGATCGTCGACTCGGTCGGTGTCGTCGGTGAGGCGAGCGCGCTGCGCGGCGCACCGCGCATCGCATCGATCGTTGGCGACCAGCAGGCCTCGCTTGCGGGACAGGGGTGCGTCGCTCCGGGGCAGGGGAAGCTCACATTCGGAACGGGCGGCATGCTCGACCAGGTGCTGGGCGGACAGCCGCCGTTCAGCTCGCTCAGTCCCGCGGGGTGCTTCCCGATCGTCGCACGCCGCCGCAACGGGTCGATCACCTGGGGCCTCGAGGCGGTGATGCTGACCGCGGGCAGCTGCATCGAGTGGCTCCGAGACGACCTCGGGCTGATCTCGGATCCCGCCGAGACCGACCCGCTCGCCGCGTCAGTGCCGGACACCGGCGGGGTCTCGTTCGTGCCGGCGCTGCTCGGCCTCGGGACCCCGGACTGGGACTTCGGCGCACGCGGGGGATTCTTCGGGCTGACGCGGGGTGCGACCAGGGCCCATCTCGTTCGCGCGGTGCTCGAGGGCATCGCCCAGCGCGGCTGCGACCTCGTCGAGTCCGCGGAGCGTGACGGTCTCCCGACGCTCACCGAGCTTCGTGTCGATGGCGGGATGACGGAGAACGAGACCTTCATCCAGCTCCTTGCGGACTGCACGGGGCGCTGCGTGGAGGTCTCGCCGGTGCGCGAGGCCACCACGCGCGGCGCGGGGCTCCTCGCCTTCGTGGCCACCGGCACGATCTCCGACGACGCGGACATCGCCCAGACGTGGCAGCCTTCGCGGACAGTCGAGCCACGTGGCACCGAGGGTGACAGGGATGCGGCGCGTGCGCACTGGTCCCAGGCGAAGGCGCGGACCCTGCGCACCATCCCGGGGCTCTCGGACGTCCGATTCTGACTGGCGCCGATCTCGAGCTGCTGGGTCCCATCGGCCTGGCCGCCACGTTGCGATGTTCGCGCGGGCGGATCAGATCGACTTGTGCAGCAGCAGGGCGACCAGGAACGCAGCCGCGACGAATCCCAGCCCCATCGCGATGCTCGCCCACGGCCGCTGGGCCAGCGTGCGGGACCTGCGGATCGGCTTCTCGAGCAGGGCGTACATGACGTAGGCGACGGCCAGGGTCGCTGCGGCGATCGCCAGGCGCTCGTGGACAGAGACCGGGCCCGTCCAGAGGATCCCCGCGGCGAGGATCATCGGCGGGTAGTGCAGCAGGTACCAGCCGTAGGAGACGCGCCCGACGGATCGCACGGGGCGCAGCCCGAGCAGGTGGACCGCGCCGGTCCCTGAGCACCCGCCCACGATCACCGCGACCGTGCCAAGCACCGGCGTGAGGAGGAGCACTGCCCCGGGGTACGAGGTCACCGTGTCCGAGTACACGAGCGCGCTCACGAGGATGGCGGCGAGGCCCCCCCATGCGAGCGCGATGCCCGCCGGCTTCGGGATCCTGGACGCGAGCGTCACGAGCGTGGCCGCAAGCGCACCGAGGCCCAGCTCCCACGCCCGGGTGAGCGGCGAGAAGAACGCCCACGTGGGATCTGTCTTCGCCTCGAGGAGCGCCCAGACGAACGAGGCGACGCAGATGATGGCGGCCGCGACCAGCACCGCGCGTCGCAACGGCCAGCGACGCAGCGCGAGGCCGGCGAGGAGGACGACGGCGGGCCACACGACGTAGAACTGCTCCTCGACCGCGAGGGACCAGTAGTGCAGCAGCGGCGAGGGCGCGAACGAGGCGTCGAAGTAGTTGGTCCCCTGGATGGCGAAGTGGAAGTTCGCTGCGAAGAGTGCAGCCCACCGCGCGTCGACTGCGGTCTGGGCGTACGTGATGAAGTTCTGGATCTGGTGCGCGCCGATCACGGTCGCGATGATGACGACCATCGCGGCGGGCAGGATCCTCCGGGAGCGCCGGGCGTAGAAGCCCGGGATCGAGACGGTGCCGCGCTCCTCGTGCTCGCGGATCAGGAGGCCCGTGATGAGAAAGCCCGATACGACGAAGAAGACGTCGACGCCCACGTAGCCGCCGGTGAGCCAGGTGACCCCGCAGTGATAGAGGACGACCAGGATGATCGCGACCGCCCGCAGCCCCTCGATGTCGGCACGGAACCCGAGGTCCACGCCGCCGGGCGTGTCGGCAGGCGGGTCGGCCGCCTGCCGATCGACGAGCGTCACCGGCCGACGTCCAGCGCCTCGTCGTAAGTCGCACCGCCCAGCAGCAGGCTCCGGTAGCCCATCACCTGCCGGGGGCTCGAGAGGCCCAGGACCCCGGTGAACATGCCGTCCCGGCCGTAGACGGTGACGAAGCGGCCGGCCTCATCGTCCCGCAAGACGCAGGTCGCCGAGTCGGCTGGTCCGGGGTGACCGAGCATCTGGATCTTCTTTCCGTGCTGGTCGCTCCAGAAGTACGGCACGAGGGAGACCGCCGGGGCCTCAGCTCTGCCGGCGAGCAGGGAGCGCGCCGCGGCGGCGGCATGGTCCGCCGCGACCTGCCAGTGCTCGATTCGGACCTGCTCGACCACGCCCCCGTGGCGCCACTCGAACCGCGCGATGTCACCGATCGCGACGACGCCGTCGGCGGCGAAGAGCGCCGCATCGGTCACCACCCCGTTGCCAAGCTCCAGCCCGCTCTGCTCGAGCCACTGCGTGTTCGGCACGACGCCGATGCCCACGACGATCACGTCGGCATCGATGCGCGTCATGTCATCGAGCACGACCGCGCCCGCCAGTCCGCCGTCGTCGCCGTCGATGCCCGACACCGTGACGCCCGTGCGGACGTCGACTCCTGCGGCACTGTGCAGTCCGGAGAGCAGGGATCCCATCTCCTCGCCGACGATCGGCGAGAGCGGCGTCGCAAGCGCCTCGAGGATGGTGACATCGAGGCCGAGCGATACCGCAGCCGAGGCAACCTCGCCGCCGATGAATCCGCCACCGATGATGACGACCCTTCCCGATCCGCCGAGCTCGTCGAAGGCCGCGCGCAACGCGACGCCCTGCTCCATTGTGCGAACGACGTGCACACGCGGAAGGGCGCGCGTCCCGGGAAGCCAGCGAGGACTCGTTCCCGTGGCGAGCACGATCGCATCGGCTTGAAGGTGGCTTCCTGTCTCGAGCGCCACGGTCCGGTCCCCGACGTCGAGAGCAACGGCTCGCCCGTTGGCGAGGAGCGTGATCCCGTTCGCATCGAGCTTCTCGGTCGTGGTGAGCGCGATCCGATCGACCTCCCACGCACCGGTGAGGACCTGCTTGGTGAGCGGCGGCCGGTCATAGGGAAGGTGCGCCTCGTCTCCGACGAGGGTGATCGACCCTGCGAAGCCCTCGTTGCGCAGAGCCTCGGCGCAGCGAAGGCCGCCGAGGCCAGCGCCGACGACGACCACGGACCCGTCGACAGGCAGGCCCTTGCCGGCACTCATTCGGTCGGGTCCGTTTCCTCGTCCACCTCGTCATCGGCATCGGGAGCCTTGGGCCCGAGGAAGTCGTTGCGGATCCGCAGCGTCCCCATCCGCATCGAGGGCACCTCTGAGTAGAAGTGTCCCGGGAAGACCTCGGTCGAGTCCGCGATCTGCGAGAGGCGGCTCGTCAGCGTCTCTTGCATTTCGGCGTAGTCCCCGCCGGGTAGGTCGGTTCGGCCGCAGCCGTCGATGAAGAGCGTGTCCCCCGTGATCAGCATCCCGTCGACGAGGAGGCACTGGCTTCCCGGCGTGTGGCCGGGCGTGTGCAGCAGGGCCACCGGCACGTCCCCGACATGGATCACGTCGCCGCCGTCGTGGCTCGCGAGCGCATCGCGCACCCCCGTCGACCGCTCGATCCAGGGGGCCTCGAGGCGCTGCACATGGATCGGGACATCGACTCGCTCGAGGAGCGACGAGATCCCCTGGACGGCGTACCCCTGGAAGTCACCGCCGACGTGGTCGACGTGATAGTGGGTCGCCAGGGCTCCCACGCATCGCATGTCGTCCGCATCAAGCAGGTCCACGAGGTCGTCGACGTCGTACGCGGGATCGACGAGGAGGGCCTCGCGGGTGTCAAGGTCTCCGATGGCATAGGCAAAGTTGCGCATGCCCGCCGCGCCGGGGACGCGGGCACCGTAGTCCTGGCCCGAGAGCCACTGGCGAAAGTAGAGCCTCGCCATCAGTCCTCGAGGACCTCGCCGGTGTCCGGGTCGACACGCTCCGCTGCCCGCTCAAGGCGCGGGAGCAGCTCATCGACCTGCGTTCGGGTCGCGACGAGGCGCCGGTCAAGCTCCTCGACGAGCGCCGCGGCGCGCTTGAGTCGCTCGACCAACTTGTCGACGTCGACATCCGACGAGTCGAGGAAGGACACGATCTCGTCCAGCTCCGCGCTCGCCTCCTCCCATGTCATGTCTGCGGGTTCCTTCACGGTGCCTCCTCGGCGACCTGGGTCTCGGTGACCGTTGATCGTGCCACGCCGTCGGCGAATCGGGTAATGAGCAGGTCGCCTGCTCGCAGGGATCCAGCGGACCGGACAACGCTGCCGTCGGCATCCTGGGTGATCGACCAACCCCGCTCCAGCAGCCGGCCCGGGTCGTAGGCGGCGAGCAGCTGGCGGCGAGCCGCCAGCTCTGCAGTGGCGGCGTCGAGATGCAGCGTCGCGAGCGGGCCGATCCGCCGCGTCCTGAGCGCCACAGAGCCAGCGGTGGCCGACACCGCCTGCGGGGCGCGGCGAGCGATCGTGGTGCGGGTCCCCACCAGGCGATCCGAGACCCGGTGCAGGCGATGCCTGCCGATCGTGACGAGATGGCGTCGCGACTGGTCCACCTCGTCGGCGAGCTCCTCCATCGCGCCCGCTGCGGCCGCTTGCGCACGACGCGCGGCGTCAGCCACATGCGTGCCGTACCAGTCTCTGACGATCGCCGCGAGTGCCTCACCGCAGGCGGTGGGTGTCCGGAACATCTGCGCCGCGACGAGATCGGCAACCGAGACATCGCCCGTGTGTCCGATCCCCGTGAACACGGGGATCGGACACAACGCGATCGCGCGCGCGACGACCTCGTCGTCGAATGCCGCGAGGTCGGCCTGGGAACCCCCGCCGCGAACGACGCAGATCACCTCCACATCCGTCTCCCCCAGCGCGGCGAGCGCTCCGGCGATCTCCATGGGGGACGACCCTCCCTGCACGGCTGCTCGCGCGAGGGTGACGCGGAAGCTGAAGCCCGAGTTGTCGAGCATGCCGAGGAAGTCGTTGTACCCCTCGGTGCCGGGCGAGGCGACGAGGCCGATATTGAGCGGTACCACCGGGACTGCCCGCTGCTTGTTCGTTTCAAGCAGACCCTCGGCCGCGAGCGTGCGGAGCAGCTCCTCACGCCTGCGAGCGTGCTCGCCCAAGGCTGCGACCCGGAATGACTCGATGTCGAGCGCCGTGATGATGAAGCCGAGCTCCCCGCGCGGTGCGTAGACGTCGACGTACCCGCGAATCCGGATGACGGAACCCTCCGCGAGGGAGAGTCCCGAATCGGCCAACCTTGCCTTAAGCGGTCCCCAGGTCGAACGCCAACATTTGGCCTTGAGTGTCGGCGAGTCACGACCAGTGACCGTCGGATCGACGAGATCGAGATAGCAGTGGCCGGAGCGGTGGTCCGAAAGCTTCTGTATTTCTCCGAAGACCCACGTCTGGTGAGTTCGACCCCACGCCTCGTCGAGGTAGCCGATGAGCTCCGCATAGAGCTGCCCGATCGATCGCGTCTGCTCGACGTCGGTCGCCTGCTCGTCCATGGGGGTCGAGGCTACCGAGGTCGCGCAGTTGGCAGGTCTCTCTCGAGGCTGATAGCCGACTGACCCCGAGCCTGCAAGACTAGAAGTGGACGGTGAGCCGACTGGGTGGCCGCGGCGCTAGCGCGTCGAGGAAGGTCGGGGCTCCGAAGGGCAGGGTGCTCACGAAACGTGAGTCGGGGTGACTCGAAGGAAAGTGCCACAGAGAACAGACCGCCGATGGCCGGAGACGGCACAGGTAAGGGTGAAACGGTGCGGTAAGAGCGCACCAGCGGGTCAGGTGACTGGTCCGGCTAGGTAAACCCCACCCGGAGCAAGGCCAAGCAGGGGATACGGGCGGCCCGTCCGCCCGGGAGACCGGGCAGTCCCCAGGTAGGCCGCGCAGATGGATGGCCACCCATCCCCCGCAAGGGGGTGGACAGAACCCCGCCTACAGGTCGGCTCACCGTCCTTTAGCCAGCTTGCAGACGATGTTCGAGAATGGATGTTGTCTCTGTCCCTCGTCGGATCTACTCCCGTTGCTTACCTGCAGTCCCGTCCGTTTGAATCCGCGGCACTACTTCAGCTCACTGAAGACGAAGGTGTGGTCGGTGTGGAAGATCAGCGCCCAGAAGCCAACGTCGTTTAGAACCTTCGCGTAGTGCGCGAGGAGGGATCATCAGGAACTGGATGTGATGACCGCATGCGCGTGGCCGTCGCGTTCCCGGGTCAACTCCCTGATGGGTCAACTGGTCATCGTGCTCAACGCGCTTGACCTACACCCGCAACGATCTCACCTCCCGTGCCCCACCCGCATGCCGATTCGGACCTCCACTGCATGGCGGACGGCGCTCGATCGAGTGCACGGCTCGCACTCCGGGCGTCCTTCGATCCCCGAGCGGACCCCTCCCTTCCCCGGAGCAACTCTAGGGTTGGCGGATGCTGGCACGACGCGAGCTCCCCGCGGCCTATGCACGCTGGAACTCGAAGTGGGGCGCACCGAGCGGGCGCAGGGTCATCCCCGGTTTGAGGCAGATCGCCCGGAGCGCCGGCGTTACTTACCGGCTGGCGCCCATCCTCGGGCCGTTCGCATTTCAAGTCAACAGCTCCACCCGTGAATTCGAATACCCCTGGGTCTACGAGGCCCTCCGCCCGGGACGAGGGCTTCGGGTATTGGAACTCGGAGGGGCGCTGTCGGGGCTCCAGTTCGCCCTCGCGCGAGCCGGTTGCGAGGTCCACAACGTCGATCCGTTCCTCGACTATGGGGACGGCGGGTATGGCCCCATGCCCGAAGAGCGCCATCGTCAACTCAACCGGTCGTTGAGGACCGATGTGCGACTGCACAAGGGTTCGCTTCCCGACGTCGAGCTTGCAGGTGACTTCGACGCCATCTTCTCAGTGTCGACCCTCGAGCACATTCCCCGCGGCGCCCTGGAGGACACACTGCGCGCGGTACGACGGCTGCTGCGCCCGGGAGGTCACTTCGTGTGCACGATCGACTTGTTCCTCGACCTGGAGCCCTTCTGCCGACGGGAGCGGAACATGTGGGGGACGAACGTGCCACCGAGATGGGTTGCCGACTTCCTCGAGATGAGACTTGTCCAAGGTGACCCTGCAGAGTTGTTCGGCTTCAAGGAATTTGAGGCAGGGCACATCCTCGAACGTCTGGCTGACTTCAGCATCAACACGCTCTATCCCCAACTCACCCAACTGATCGTGCTCGAGGCGACCCCGCAGCTCTGACCACAGACCTTGTTGACAGGGCTTCCAGCATCAAGAGGGTCGTCGACGCCCGCAGCGAGCGGAGCTTCTCGCCACTTCTGGGGGCATGATCGCCGCCGTTCGCACCGAAACACCTCTTGCCGTTCCCCCCTTGACGCACCTGCGACGGAGCTGCCCGATTCACTTGTAGGCAGCACGAACGAATGTTCCAGATATCGGATGCGAATGAATTCCTCATGGACCCCAAAGATCAGACGGCCACTACTTGAATCAGATTCTCAAGGCCAATGAAGTCGTTGGGGTTGCGCGTGTACAGGGTTAGCCCATTGGCGTGAGCGGTTGCCGCGATCAGGAGATCGGCCATGCGTGATCGGTGCGATCGACCGTTGCTTGCAATGGCCGCTACAACCTGACCGAAGCTTCGGGCGGCCGCAGCGTCGAACGGAATGGGATCGAAGGTCGCCTCCGCTTGCTGGAGGCGAGCCTGACGGCTTGATTGTTCGGTGACTGCTGTCGCCAGGATCGGGCCCGCGGCAAGTTCTGCGAGAGTGACGGCACTCACAGAGATTTGGTCGGGCAGGGCTCGTTGAACAGAGGCGTGATCCCAGTCGATCACTACTGACGTGTCGAGCAGTCCGATGGCCATCTAAAGCTCTTGATTGACGAAACCGTCGAGGTCGCTCCTGAAGCACTTCGCATCAATACGAGGCCCGGTATCAACGAATGCTGCGATCGCGACCTTCTGAACAACTGCTCGCAATGGTGCGGTAAGGGGGCGCAACTCTGCCACCGGAATTCCATTACGGGTCACCACGAAACTCTCGCCAGCGACGACCTCATCGATCACCTTGGCGTTCTCGTTGCGTAGTTCACGCTGAGCGATCGTCTTGGTCATGCGAGAAGCGTAGCAGATTGTGCTACGTCATGCTACACCATTGGCCCGCTCCTCGACCCAGATCGTTGAACGGTCACGCTTTTGCACATCGAGACTCGGGGGTCCACAACTCGCGACCAGTTTCACTCTCGACCTGTACCTCGCCTACGGGCCAGCTCACCGCCCTTTGCCGAGTCTGTGGGAGGTTTCGGCATTTCAACGAGCCGAGGTGCGGTCCTCCCTACGGATTGTGGAATCTGGGACCCTGACACCGGTCGTCGTTGACCAATGCAGCGGCAGCATGTTGAGGAAGGAAGCAAATTCTCCAGGCCATATCTACACTGCTATCTCAAGGTTGTGCCCGTGATTGGAGCTTCAATGCATGCGAACCGGCACCGCTCCCTCGTGTCCTTTGGATCCGCCAGCATCCTTTTGGTAGCCCTGCTCTCACTTCAGTCGGCATCGGTGTCAGCTGAAACTCGTGTTCCTTCATTCCGGCCAAGTACAGCCATTGCGTCCAGCGACTGGCTCGGCGAGATAAATGCCTACCGCTCCGCGTCAGGACTGGCCCCCGTCACGAGCAATCCGGAATGGGTCCAGGGCCTCGAAGCCCACTTCACCTATCTCACGAAGACACCGCCTTCGCTCATGACTGGCGCCTACGCGAGCGTGCACACCGAGAATCCTTCGAGCCCTTACTACACGGTCGCCGGCGCACAGGCGGCCGCGTCGAGCGATCTCGCGTTCTTCGGTGGCTCATTCACTCCCAAGCAGGCCATCGACGAATGGCTGGACGCTCCTTTTCATGCGTTGGCCATCCTGAATCCTGGGCTCCACGAGGTTGCCTATGCGGCGACCTCGCACATGGCTGGCCTCGATGACGCTGACGGAGCCGCTGCGACTCAGCCGACCCAGGTGCTCTTCCCCGGAAGCGGCTCGCCGACCGAACTCATCTCTGAAGCTTCGGAGGTGCCAACGCCGACCGAGACTTGCGGCTGGCAATCACTGAGTGGGATGGGCCTTCCCATCATCGTGGAGATGACATCGACACCGAGTGCGTCGCTGACTGCGCAGCTCGTTGAACCCAACGGAAGGGTTGAAACGGCCTCGAATGGTCAGCTCTGCGTTGTGGACCAGTTCACCTACAAGTCCTCCGACCCGGTCTACGGACCGACGGGTCTTGCGATCCTCCAAGACGACAGGGCTCTGGTCCTGATTCCCAGGGCCACGTTCGTAGCCGGCAAGTACGCCGTGACCGTGACGCAGCCCGGGGTTCCGACAATCGCCTGGTCATTCAATGTCCTGACGGTGCCAACGCCGCCCACGGCGGTGAAGGTGAAGTCCGGCGACAACCAGGTCACCGTCTCATGGGCCCCGCCCGCGAGCAACGGTGGCCAACCGATCACGGAGTACATCGCCGTCACGGAAGGTGAGCCGCAGACCTGTACCCACGTGGTCTCAAAGGGTGGGCCTGATTCGTGCACGATCACGGACCTGCTCACGGTGCCACAGGAGTATCTGGCAAACGACGAGTTCCAGGTCATGGCGGTGAACGCAGAAGGCAGGTCGCAGCCCTCCAATGGCGTGCCAGGCAATCCTTACAAGATCACCACCCTGCCCGAGCTCACATTGTCGAGATCGTCAGTCCCGTTCGGTGCCCAGCAGGAGACCGTTTTCAGCGTCAAGGTCCTGAATCATGGATTCGCCACGCTCCCCACGGGGCAGGTTCAATTCTTTGCGGGCACTCGTCGCGTGTGCACCGCGACCCTCTCGAACGCGCACGGATCGTGCACGCTCTTGCCGCGGACCCTCCCCCGAGGCACATTTACCGTGGTCGCCGATTACACCGGGGACCTCAGGTATTCGCCTTCGCAATCAGCCTGGGCAACTCTCGCAATCACGTAGTCCCACGGACCGCAGGCATCGCTGCGTCACGAAGTGGTGTCTGTTGAAGCGGTGGTTCCCCGGTTGAATCCACAAGGTGTCACGTAAGACCTACGACGTTACGGAAGTGATCGGTGTGGCCTTGGCGCGGTACGGCTCACTGCCGGAACACTCGATAGGGGCTGTCGAAGGGCGGCATCACTGGTCCTCCAACGAGCAACTCCCGGATCAACCTGGTACCGCATCAGTATCTTCGCAAGGTCAAAGGCGCCGTCTAGGCCGTCAATCGGCACGATCGATCTGACGCGATCGGACTAAGGCCACAAGGTGGTCCTTCTCCGGTGCCACCCCATTCACACAGATGTGCACCGGACCCGAGAGCGACGGCAGTGAGATGTCTACTCGGCTGGTGAGCTGCCACACCTCGCGATCGGCCGATCCCCAACCAGTTTCCCGCCACATTGTCTGCTTGCAGTTCATCCAGAGATCGCAGCTCTGGTTGCAGTCGTAGTCTCAACTGATGACCGATGAGCTTGTGGTCGAGGGACTCAGCTGCCAGTACGGGGCGCTCCTCGCCCTGGACAACCTGAGCTTCTCGGTCCCGGGTGGGCACGTGATCGGTTTCCTCGGGCCAAACGGTGCCGGCAAGACCACCACGATGCGCGCCATTTTCGGCCTCGTCGACCTCCTTGGCGGATGCGTCCGGTGGAATGGCAAGGTAGTCGGTCCAGCAGAGCGGCGAGGGTTCGGCTACATGCCTGAAGAGCGCGGCCTGTATCCGGGCATGCTTGTGGGCGAGCATCTCGAATACCTCGGGAGATTGCACGGCTTGGGTCCCAAGGAAGCGCATGCGTCGGCACAGTGCTGGCTTGAACGTCTCGGCATCGCCGACAGGACGGGGAGCAAGATTGAGGCGTTGTCGCACGGCAACCAGCAGCGCGTCCAGCTTGCCGGCGCGCTCGTCCACGGTCCGGAGTTGCTGGTCCTCGACGAGCCGCTCGCAGGGCTTGATCCGTCGGGCATCGAGACCATCGGTGATGTTCTCGTCGAGCAGGCACGGACTGGTCGCTGCGTCCTGTTCTCCAGCCACCAGCTCGACCAGGTCGAGGACCTCTGCGAGTCGGTTGTCATCATCGACCACGGACGTCTCGTCGCGAGTGGGGGCGTTGACGAGCTGGCGTCCGGCGGTGGGCGACGTCTGGTCGTCCGGGTCGAAGGCGACAGGGATGGTTCGTGGGCGCGATACATCGAAGGTGTCGAGATCTCACAGGTGAGCGGAGGGGAGGCCCGCCTCATCATCGATAGTTCTGTGGACAGTCAAACCCTTCTGGTCGCTGCGATGGCTGCCGGACGGGTGACCGAGTTTGCGTTCCAACGCCGTCGACTGTCCGAGGTCTTCCGTGAGGCCGTGCAGTGAGCATCTCAATCGTCCTAGTCGTCGTCGCGGCATTCGTGATCCTTCGTGTGGTGCGCTCACGAAGTCGACGGCAAGGCTCCATGGACCACAAGCCCGCCAACTTCGGCCCCTTCTCGGGAGACGTTGCCCTTGTCGCGTCTCGAGAGATCCGCGAGAGGGTCCGCGCGCGCGCGTTCCAGATCGGGACAGTGATCATCCTCGCGGTCATCGCAGGCGCCATCGTCATTCCGACGCTGACGGCATCAAAGCAGCAGGTGCAGTACGTCGGAGTCGTGGGACAGGCCACGCCGGCTCTGATCACAACGATCCACGCAGCCTCGAAGAGCGTGGGGGCAGCCGTCATGGTCCTTCCAGGACTTGATCGTCAGGCAGCCGACGACGCTCTCGCTTCAGGACGAATCGATCTGGCCGTGATCGACGGGGAGGCGATTCTGGTGAAAACGCCAGTCGCGGCTACGGATACCTCGACGACTGCCCAGGTTGTCGACACTTTGGCGCAGGCGCTTGGGATCGTCAAGGCAGAGCAGGCGGCACACCTGACGTCGGGGCAGATTTCTGCGCTCGAGGAGACGAGGCCGCTGCCCATCCAGAGCCTGCAGTCGAGCGGCATCGGTGGACGAGCGCACAAGAGCGCGAATGGCGTCTCAATCATCGGGCTCATCCTCGTCTTCATGCTGCTTTCGCAATACGACGGATGGATCCTCCTGGGGGTCATGGAGGAGAAGTCGAGCCGAGTTGTCGAGGTACTTCTCGGGACCGTCCCGCCTCTGCACTTGCTAGCGGGCAAGGTCCTCGGCATAGGGCTGGTTGCCTTTGCCCAGGCGTCCGCTGCCGTGGTGTTCGCGCTTGCCCTTGCCGACGCCATTGGTTCGAACCTGCTGCACGGTACGGCGCCAGTCGTCCTTGTGAGCACCCTCGTCTGGCTGGTCCTGGGTTATGCCTTCTACTGCTGGGTCTTTGCCGCGGCAGGCTCGACGTCAGAGCGCCAGGACCAGGCCCAGAGCCTGGCAGTGCCGCTGACGCTGCCCATCGTCTTCGGGTACGTGATGGCGCTCATCGCCGCCAGCTCCGGAAGCGCGTCCGAGTTCTTCAAGGTCCTCGCCTATCTGCCACCCACGGCGCCGTTCGCGATGCCGGTGCTCGTTGGCCTCGGCGAAGTCTCGTGGTGGCAATTTGCTGCGTCGGTGGTCATCAGCATCATCTGCACCATCGGGGTCGCGCGCTTCGCTGCAAACATCTACCGCAAAGCGATCCTCCGCACGGGATCGCGCGTCAGGCTCCGGGAAGTCGTTCGGCGGACAGGTGGGTGACCACACTGTTGGTCCACGTGTCCACTTGGCGTTTCAGGGCACGACCCACCATGGAGGTCGAAGGCCCGGGCTGAACACAATGAGTTGTTTCGCTGTGGAGGGTGGAGGGTGAAGGTTGAAAGGCGAGGCTCGGTCGCCGAGATGGCGGGAACGTTCTTTCACAGGCTCTACGACGCTGGTACCGTTCGGTTTCGCGGGGATCTGCCGAAGGGCCATGGAAGGCGCCTTCCGTCGCATGGCGAGTGCGGGCGGCCTCGGGGGAGGCGCGATGCTTCGCAAGATCCTGTTGGCGGTCGTGATGCTGACGGCACTGCTCACTCTCTCGCCAGGTGGCCACTCGCCTATCGCATACGCCGAGGGCGCCAAGTGTGGCGGAGGGGTGACAGCGAGCCTCACTCCAGCGCTGAAGGGGTACTACGACTTCACCCTCGTCTGCATCCAGCACGACAAGTGCTACGCACATTTCGGCATCAGCAAGGGCGACTGCGACAGCGCGTTCATCGCGAACATGCTCGCCGAGTGCGAGCATGCCTACCCCACCTACAACAATGCGCTTAGCAAGGCCAACAAGGCAAAGCGGCAAAGCTGCGAGTATGTCGCAGGCCAATATCACATTGCAGTGGTGCGAGATGGAGCGGCTGCATACAAGAAGGCGCAGGAGGAGGCCGCCACTGCCTTGTTCAATGGCGACTATCACGGCATGGGAAGTGTGACCGTGACCCTCACTGACGCCTCTGGGGATACTCCCACTGTCGAAACACTGTCGTTGCCCGGTGTCACAGTCATGGACGGCATTGTCAACGGGTCAGCACTTGTCGTCACGACTGAACCTCCGCTCAGCGCTTCGGCGACGGCGGCCGCCCGCTTTCCGATTCCTGTTGCTGGATTCACCGGGTACTTTGAGATCGACTACGCCTTCAGCTATTCGCTGAATGGCCCAGCCGACCTGACTGCCACCGTCTCCGGCACTGTCCTGGACGATCAGGGCGACACCATCACCGCGGCAGGCTCCTGGTCGGGGTCGAACTAGTCCGCAAACGATGCTGCTGCAGCGTGGCCGTCTCTCGCGCGCCTCCAATGCAGCGAATCGAAGGTCATGCACGCAGCGACGTCAGTCGCCTTGATGGCGTCACGCAAGTCACGCGCTCCATCCCGTTACCGTTCTGGCGGCGCAACTCGGTTGGGGCGCTGTTCGGAGCTTGAGATGGTGCTTGCACTCTATGCAGCGTCCCGCTCGCAATGGACAGAAGGCGAAGGTCGCGGTGCCGACTTGTGGGTGGAATCGGCGCAGCGCATTGCCCAACCAGTTGCAAGTGAGCCACTCGTGACTGCCAAGTCGCTTGCACGTGTGCGCAGGTGTGACCTCTTGTGCGTCGAAGTCGTAGCCGTAGCCGTCCCGCCAGGTGCAATCGATCCCGCTGATCAAGCGGCAGGTCCGTGCGTTCCTTCGGTTCTCGGCGCCGGCGCAGGCGCATCTGCCGCCAAGGGGATTTGTGGGGACTTCGCCAGTGGAAGGTGAAGAACCCTCACGCCATTGGCGCATGCGCTCTTGGTCACAATCGCCAAACCGCCGCCCGACCTGTCTTCTTGAAGGTGAGGAATTGCAACCACGCGCAATCTCGCTGGCGTCACCGCGAGATGCAAAGGAGCCGCCGGCTTCTACGCGCGGCGGCTCCCTCAACTATCGAATGAACTCAGATCACTCGGACGTTCTGCGCTTCCTCACCCTTTTTGCCGGGCGCCACGTCGAATTCGACGTGCTGACCCTCGTCGAGGCTCTTGTAGCCGTCTCCTTGGATGTTGGAGAAGTGAACGAACACGTCATCACCTTGCTCTCGCGAGATGAAGCCAAAACCCTTTTCTGCATTGAAGAACTTCACTGTTCCTTGTGCCACAACCACTCATTTCTGTGGACGATGGGCCAACCAGTTCGGCCCACTCGTCACTAAAGACTGTACTTGCCGCCCGGAGAAGCGCGCGCATTCCCAATCGGGGCAATTCCCGAGCGTTCGACATCTCTCAACAGTCGGGCACGCACGCGGCACTCTGCAATTGACGTATCGAACCTTCAGCTCGCAGCATTCGCGTCGCAATGAAGTCCGATCGGCACCAGCATCGCCTGTGAGGTCGTCCACATGGCTCCTGGCACGTCTTCATTTCATCCGCGAGCCCCGCTCTTCGGAGTTGTGACGCCGACGAGATCGCTGAAGACCACGATGTTCGACTCGTAGTGGCCCGTCGCATGGTCGAACACTCCTCCACACGTGACGAGTTGGAGGGACCGGGTTCCATGGGAGCCGTAGACGAGGCGATCAGGGAATGTCGACTTCGAATACTCGACCACCTGGGTGACCCCGAATCGAATGATCACTCCGTCGGCCAGCGTGACCACAATCGGACTCCCTGCCTTGAGCGCCTTCAATCGGAAGAAAACGCCGGGGCCTACGTACGAGTCGACATGGCCAAGGAGGACGGCCGACCCCAGTTCCCCCGGAGTTGGTCCGTCGCGAAACCAGCCCACAGTCTGCACATTCGTCGGCACCATGACCTGATGATCCGCCTGCAAGCCCAAAGAGCCAACGCCCACATTGACCCCAATCGCCGCGATGGTGAGCCGGACGGGCACTGAGCGCTCGATCGGATGAACCACGGGCTTCGGCCTCGTCATCGCGGTTGGGAGCCTCGAGGCCAGGACGACCGTGCGAGCCTCACTTGTTGACGACCACCCAACAAGTGAGGCCACAGCGACGCTTAGCGAGATCCCAGCGACAGTCCAGAGCGCCACCTGTCGATTCGTGCGCTCACGACTCATCATTGTCGTCGACGGACGATCCCGGACTGTTGCCGACCCGACGACGCCGACCCCTCGTGGCGATCGTTCCTGTCACGCCTGCGATAGCTAGCGCACCGATTCCAATGGGCACGCGAAGCGAAAGGCCTGTTCGAGCCGTTCCACCATCACCGGTCGCTGGCGCTCCAACGGGCACCAGCGTTGTGGGTGTCGGTGGCCGAGGACCTGTTGTCGTCGTCGCAACTGGTGGTCGCGTCGTGGTTGTGGTCGCCGACGTCGTAATAGGAACGAGTGTTGTCGTGGTGGTCGGCGAGGCGAGCGTTGTCGTGGTGTGGCGGTTGTGGTGGTCGGCGCGGCGAGCGTTGTCGTGGTGGTCGGCGCGGCGAGCGTTGTCGTGGTGGTCGGCGCGGCGAGCGTTGTCGTGGTGGTCGGCGCGGCGAGCGTTGTCGTGGTGGTCGGCGCGGCGAGCGTTGTCGTGGTGGTCGGCGCAGCAGAGCAAGTCGCCAGGGATACGGCGTTGTCGTCAAGGGTGACTGCCCCATTGCGAGCAAGCACTCGTCCGTCGACCGATGCCCCGGTGTCCAGCGTTGCAGACGTGAGGGCGAGGATCGTTCCGACGAAGTCACTGGTCGTTCCGATCGTCGCTGAACTCCCAACCTGCCAGAAGACGTTGCACGCTTGGGCGCCGTTTTCTAGCGCGACGGTGCTGCCCGAGGCAGTAGTCAGGGTCGATCCTGCGAGGAAGATGAAGACCGAGTTGGCGTCCCCACCACCATTCAATGTCAAAGTGCCACTGAGCGCCATGCTCGAGGCCGCCTCGTAGACGCCACCTACAAGGGTCATCCCGTTGAGATCTGCTGGCACGACCGTGAAGGGGGTCCTTCCCGCGGCGTCCAGGTACGCAGTCGTTGTATCGGCTTGCGCCTGCAATGCGACTGCATCATCGACGTGAGTCGCGCCGGTGCTCTGCACTCCCGGAGGGAAGCCAGTGATGGAGCTGCCTGGAGAGAGTCCGATGTCACCCGCAATCACCGACGAACCTGTATTCGTGATTGTTGAGCCCGCGATCACTGCAAATGAACTCGCAGAAGCCAAGTTCACAACGGCCGTCGCGGCATCCGCCGGCTGCGTACCGAACATCGCGACTGCGGCCACCGCAAGCAGACCGACGGTCAGGACACGCGGACCGGAATGGGACTGACGGTACGTGTAGGTGCGCTGGCGGGTGGGACGGGGCTTTCGGGCACCATCTCTTGAACGGAGGCGACTGTTGAATCTTCGAGAGTAGGACATGAAATGTCCTCCCAGCGAAGTCACGGGTACACCAGCACCAATTGTGCTGGAAGACTGGCTTCATCTGGACCGCATACGTGAGACGTGGTGGCTCACGCAGCGTCAACCTGTGGAGGAGGCGTGCCTGAGCGAACCGATCTCGTGCCTAGGCGTGGATCCCACACGAGACAGTTCGTGCCTAAGTTTTTCTTATTGGCCCGTGCTTGAAGCCGATGTCAGGCACGACAGGTTCGATGCCGAAGCGATGCATTTGAACATTCCTATTGCGGGACCGGACTAGGGAGCATGCAGAGCGGTCTCAATCTTCCAATGTCCGTGCACTTCGCCGAGCGGCCTGTGCTCGCGTATCCGATCGTGCGCTGCGTGCGATTGTGCGACGCTTCCCACCACCAGCGACCTCCGAGGCATCCTGGCGCGATCGTCGTGCGTGGACGACCCGCACTGTGAAAAGCGGCAGCCGTGTGGCACGCAAATGGCAAGCGGCGGGTCGCCCCAAGCAACCCATAGCGTGCATGTGTTGGGAGGTGGCTATGCCTGGATCATCTGCAGGTGCTCCACCCGCGCTCACGCTCCAAACCATCGTGTCATCCGATCAGTTCATCGACGCGATTAACGCGGGCCTTGTGCTTCAAGGAGTCGATGGCCGTGCGATCGACTGCAACACGTGGGCGCTCGGACTGCTCGGCATCACTCGAGATGAGATGATTGGACGTTCCCCGTTCGGAGACCCGTGGGACGCGGTCCAGGAAGACAGCTCGCCGTACCCTGAGGACGAACACCCCGGCAACATCACACTGCGGACGCGCGAGCCCTCTACGGGCGTCGTCATGGGTGTCGATGTTCCCGGGAAGGCTCGCCTCTGGATTCTCGTGAATTCGGCTCCTTATTTTGTAGACGGAGAATTGCGCGGCGCAGTGACTGAGTTCTCCGACTTCTCAGAACATTGGCAGGAGCGCACGGAGCTAAAGCTCATCACCGAGGTCAATCGCCTCGTCATGTTCGCCTCGAATGAGACATCGTGTCTTCAGCAGCTCTGCGAAGCGCTCATCAACGAGGGCAGCTACTCGCTCGCGTGGGTCGGACTCGGTACTGGCGGAGAACCAGGGGACGTCACCGTCGCGTGCTCGGCGGGACGATCCGCCTTCCTCGAGACGGGGATGTTCTCGTCGCTCGGCTCGGAGGAGACGGGCATCGGGCCAACGGGCACAGCACTACGTGAGATGTCCACCCAGGTTGCGAATGATCTGCCGACGCAGCCACTTTACGGACCATGGCGGGACCGGGCTGCGATGTTCGGCTTCAAATCACTGGTCGCGATCCCGATGCAGATCGGCGGGAAGAAGGCTGTGCTCAGCATCTACGGTCAGCACGCCCATGCATTCGACCCGCGGACTGTTTCCGGACTCGAGGGCGTCGCACGCGAAGTCGAGTTCGGCGCCGCCCATGTCCGTTCCGTCGAGCAACTTGAGCGGGCATTCAATGGAACCATTGCGGCACTTTCGAGAATGACGGAGACCCGAGACCCCTACACGGCCGGCCACCAGCTCCATGTTGGCGACCTTGGCTGTGCGATCGCCGTCCGGCTAGGACTCGACAACGAGCAGGCCGACCTCGTCCGTAAGAGCGGGGAGTTGCATGACATCGGCAAGATTTCAATTCCCGCGGAGATACTCGTGTTTCCCGGGAGGCTCAGCGCACTGGAGTACGAAATGGTGAAGCGCCACACGCTCGTGGGCGCTGACATTCTCTCGCGGGCATCATTGCCCTGGCCGATGACAGAGGTTGCCTTGCAGCACCACGAGAGGATGGACGGATCTGGTTACCCTGCAGGTTTGCCTGGGAGTGAGATCATCCAGCCAGCACGAATCATCGCGGTTGCCGACGTCGTTGAGGCAATGGCCCATATGCGCCCCTACCGCCCGGCGCTCGGTGTCGAGGCTGCCCTCGCCGAGGTTCGCGAGCGATCGGGAACCTTGTTCGACGCCGACGTCGTCGTTGCCTGTCACGAGGTATTCGATGCGGGATTTGCGTTCCGCGAGGAGTCAACGGCCATGCTGAAATAGGCATGGCGTTCGAGAGCCGATCGACGTCGCCGACGTCGACCCGAGCCAATTGCGTTCGCCTTCGGCACCTTGTCACCCGAGTCCGACTCCGTCGTGGATCGAGCTCATCGGAATGACGCGGTTAGCAGCGCTGGTCGAATGCCTTGAAGAGGGATGAACCCACACGGCTCCGGTGCGCGCCTGCGGTTCCGCAAACCAAGCCGAGAGATCCGGTGCCACCGCCGTGCGCAGAGGATCTGCGCCCCTGCTTGCGACTTTGTCCGATCCCGGCCCCGGAGGTGGACGTTCGATCCGCAGAATCGTCAGGAAGCCAGCTGTCGACACGGAGTCCTTGTGTCGTGCTCAGCAGGAGCCGCTGCCGGCATCGACGTAGACAGAA
Organism: uncultured Acidimicrobiaceae bacterium; assembly: GCA_963841965.1. Classification (GTDB taxonomy): domain Bacteria; phylum Actinomycetota; class Acidimicrobiia; order Acidimicrobiales; family RAAP-2; genus Palsa-459. The sequence continues at coordinate 140,323 of CAWJES010000004.1, forward strand.
CCGGGCTCTCCGTTCGCGTTCTTGTATCCGCTCTTGACTGAGACTTGATCAATTGCTCCCGAAGCGCCAATCGCTCCGGTCCAGCTGCACTCTGCTCCGGCGTACACGGCGATCCGGCCGCCGCCACCAGCTCCGACTCCCCCACTCGGTGCATTGCACCCTTGTGGAGCGCGAATCGTTGGTGTCAGTGGTGCACCACCGGTCTCACAGGCGAGCCCCCCATCGGCGCTGATGGTTCCGGAACCGGACAGTTGGGTCAGATGCAAGAGGATGCTGCCTCCGGCGCCCCCACCTCCCGCACTGTTGTCGTAGACCGCCTGATCGACGGCGGTAGGGCCCTCGCTGTCCTGACCGTTCGCCGACAGCAGCCCGTCCAGGTGAAGTGTCCCCACCTGCAGGTTCAGCACCCCGCCGCCCGGGTTGCTGTAGGACCCCGGTCCGCTCGCGCCGGCGCCGCCACCACCTCCAGGCAACTGGGGATCCTGGACGCTGTCGTACGTCGAACCTGACACCGTTGTGTTTGCGTTCAGCGTCTGGTTGTTGCCCCCTCTGCCGCCATGGGATCCGCCAGAGCCAGGACCAGAGGTGGTGGCACCCTTTGCCGTCCCACCCCTGCCATCCTGCTTGCCGTCGCCTGCGTAGCCTCGTGTGGCAACGGTCACCTGACTGGTTGCATCGATGGTCAGCATCGGCGACGTGATGGTGAGGGTCATCTGGCCGGGCGGGGTGGTCAGCATCGAATCGTCGAGCACGTCGATCTCGCCATAGTCAAGCGACGTCGCCCAGACGAGCGCCTCCCCGGTGATGACGAGCTTGCGCTTCGGATCACTCCACGCAGCCAAGACAGGCGTCGCATCGGGCGGCGGATAGAACTCGGGCGGTGGGTACCACCCGTTCGACTGGCCGCCATCAATGGTGAGGGTCCCGTCCGGGAACGCGCCAACCCCGGAGCTGACGCCTCCGGACTTGTTGAACTGCACTTGCTGGGTGAAGACCGTCCCCGCCCCGCCAGTCCCGTTCGGGTACACGATGCCGAGGTCCTTCGAGGTCAACCGCTCCCAGCCCCCATATGCCTCGAGCGTGCCGGTCCATCCCGCATCGCTGCCGAAGATCGCGGCGATTCGCCCGCCTCCGCCGCAGCCGTCATAGAGCTGTCCATCGCAGGGATCTTCGAAGGGGCACAGGGACGCGCCGTTGGCCGAGACTGTTCCGTCGCCCGAGAGCGAACCCGCGGTTATGAAGACGGAACCTCCTGCCCCAAGGCCGCAGCTCTGGGAGCAGCCGTAGCTGTAGTCGGGATTATCGGGCTCCCAGAAACCGTCGGTGTCGATCGTCCCGTCGATCTCGGCACTGCCCGCATGGGCGTCGATCCGGACGACTCCGCCACCGGGCATGGCGGGCTGACCGGTTCCCGGCTGGGTGGGAGCGAATGGGTCATCGTAGGTCGGTGTCCTCGTGGATATCGTGTTCCAGTACGCGCCCGTGTCGCCGGAGGTGCCCGTGATGCCTCCGTACCCACCGTGGCTCGCACCGAAGTACCCGCTCGAGTTCCCACTCTGCGCCAGTTTCTCGTTGAGCCCCGTCGAGCTGCCGAGGCCCCTGGTCGTGAACTCGGAACTCGATCCGAGCGCGAACCGCTTCGTCGTCACCGTGATCGTCTTGGCAGTCACCTCCAAGGGGAGCGCGATGGATGCCGAGGGCACGAGGCCGGCAAGTGCCTTGTCGTTCACGCCCGCGGCAGATGCGATCGAGACCCATTGCTGGATCGCCTTCAGCGCACTCGTCAGACTGCTGACGAGCCCGGGGAGGTCGGCTGCATCAATGCTCCCGAATGCCGCCGACGTGCCGGCCGAGATCGTGAGATTGCCGATCACGGTGACGACACCTGCGGCCATTTCCACCTCGGGCGCCTTCAGCGTGAGGTTGTCCCCTGCGATGACGCCGCCGAGCGACACGATCGCCGCGTTGGACGAGACGATCGGGCCGGCGAGGAGATTTCCCAGTTTGCTGCCGATCGGACCCGCGATGAGAGCGCCGCCGGGAAGCAGCACGACGGACTGCTTCCCAAAGCTGTAGGAACTGCCGACGAACGTTGGCACGCAGACGAACATGAATTGCTCGTTCGGCGGCGTTGCCGGACAAAGCTGGTCCTGCGATGACTCGGACGTGCCTCCAATCGAAGCCGAGTCACTCGCGACGAAGGTGCACGCGTTGCCAGCGGCTCCGCCGGGCGGGCACAGCGGAGGGGCACAGTTGGGATAGGTGCCGACAGGCTTCCCCTTCACGGGTCCCTGGTCACCGGCAAAGGTTGCGCAGAAGGTTCCTTCAGCATTCTGCAGCGCGTCGAAGGGTGCGTCGAAGTCGAGCCCCGTCGACCCACCCGCTGCGCTGTTGGCGACGCCTTGGGACAGGTAGAGCTCCGCATCTGTGGCGAGTGTCCCGCTTGCGGACTGCATCGACTTCTGGACGGCCGGGAGGTTCTCGTGCGCCTGCTCGAGGTTGACGCCCAGATTGAAGGAGAGGTTCAGTGTCTTGCTCGCAAGTGAGAGACGATGCCCCAGAACAGTGGCTGAAGCCGAGCTCAGGTAATTGATCGTGACCGAGGTCCCCGGCTCAGTAGGCGTCTTCGTACCTGGATCGTCCGTTGACGATCCGTCGAAGTTGCCGGACACCTCGCCCGACAGTGACACACCTCCGCAGTCCGATGCGTTCGTCAGATGCACATTCACGGCATCGGTGTCGACCAGGACGACGACCGAGTACCCGCACCCCGTGTCTCCGATCGTGCCCGCATAGGTGCCAAGGCCGTGGAGACGAGATGCTGAGGCCGTCGTCGTTGACAATGTGACGGGGATACACACCGCCGCGACGGCGATGAGGAAGGCGATAGGCCACCTCGCAAAGCGGGTGCGGATCTGGAATCTTCCTCGACTCATTCCCACAGGTCTGGCCCCCGATGCGCCCCGTGATGAACTACCAGAACGACGCTATGGGCGGGATCGCGAACCGTCAAGGGCTGAAGGTGGCACAGGGATCTGCGGGCGGCCTCCGAGACACTTGACACCCCGAACGACCTTCTGCCGCCAAGCGAACCTCAGGCGCGTATGGACAGGCACGTCACATGCCGAACCCAATCGCACCCGCTGAAAGCGGCCAACGCAGCTGCAGATCTCCCGACCGGGCTCAGTCGACTCATCGGGCCGGAGTCCGCCACGCCAACTCGCTTCGTCCCGCGTCACGGACGTTCGCGAAGGGAGGCACGTGCATGCGAGACCGCCCGCGCGAGAAGTCGAGACACCTGCATCTGGCTGACGCCGAGTGCCTCGGCAATCTGCGCCTGGGACATGGCGTCCCAGAATCGCATCCGGAGCAGCTCACGCTCCTGCGCTTCGAGGGGCGCGAGCGCCCTTGAGAGCATGTCGATGTCATCAAACTCGTCAAATCGGGCATCTGTGCCGGCGGAGAGCTCGAGATCATCTGCATCAAGCGACTCGGGTACGCGCGCCCGGTCCGATTCCATCGCGATGAGCACGTCCTCGAGGTCCAGGTTGGCTTCTCGGGCCACTTCCCTCGTTGTGGGCGACCTGCCCAATGCGGCGCTCAGAGTTTCGACGGTCGCCTTGACAAGGATCGATTGCTCGCGTATCGAGCGCGGCACGCGAACCGCGGTGACCCGGTCTCGGAAGTGGTGTCGCAGCGAACCGAGAATGAACGGCGTCGCGTACGCTCCGAAGTCGACGCCCCGGTCCGCATCGAACCGATGTGCCGCGGTGGTCAGCCCTTCGGAGGCAACCTGGACGAGCTCGTCCATCGGTTCCCCGCGATGCGCGAAGCGGCGTGCAAGGAGCCGGGCGAGCGGTAGATGGGAGACGACGAGGTCGTCCTCGGCGTCGTGGTGACGGGGCATCGGACCGTTCAGGCGGGGCGGAGCTTGCGCACCCACGCCCGGAGTTCGCCGTCATCGCGGACAATGTCGTACTCGTCGGAGAGGGCGCCGACAATCGTCGTCACAAGCGGATCGACGGGCACGGGTTCCGCGGTTGAGGGAACCCGGAATGCGAGTCGCACGTACTCGGCGTTCGCGTCGATGTCGGCGTGAAGAATTGCGCCCGGATCCTGCGCCGCCGCGAGGCACACGCCGGCGATCTCGGACACGACGAGGAGCAGGTCCTCGGTCGCATCCACAGGCCAATCCGCCTGTGCGCACAACCATGAGACTTCGAGCCGAAGCAGTCCGACGAGCCTCGGCTCGCACGGGAACGACACCGAGATCGTCATCGCCAGCTCCGTTCTCTCGTCGGTTGCCGTGCCAAGATCGTGGCGCACCTCAATACAGGATCGGTCGGGGTTAGCATGGCACGGCTCGGCGATCCGGAGTTGCACATGGACATTGCAGTCACCATGCACCACAGCTTCGACCAACTGGTCGTGTCCGGCGAGCTCGACCTCGCGACTGCACCGATGCTGAGTGACGCGCTCGCGCGTTCCACCCAGCCAGTGCTCGTTGACTTGAGCAACCTCACGTTCATCGACTCCAGCGGACTCAATGTCCTGATCGCAAACGCGGCGGCCCTCACGAGAGCCAGGGACCGAGATGTCGCGGTGCTGGTCGTGCCCCACGGGGCCGTGCGACGCGTCTTCGAGCTGACGGCGCTCGACGAGGTCTTCGAGCTCGTCGACACGCTCGATGGCTCGAACCTGGCGTGAGCCGAACCCCCCGCTCCCTCCTTGGACCTGCGGCAGTGGCTGCCGCCGTGCTGGTCGTCGGTGTCACGCTCTCGTGCACGCTCGGCATCGTGCTGAACCGCTCGGTTGACGCGGCCAAGCAGCATCTCCGGGTGACGCAGGTGCACGAGGTTGAGTCGGCGATCCGAGCGACGCTCCAGCCTGTGCAGGCGCCACTCGTGAGCATCGTGCGACTTGCCGACGAGGGGGACGTCACTGCCATTCGCTCCCTGGCGCAGAGCGAGGTCGGGGGTGGAGCGCCGTTCACCGACCTGACGCTCTGGCGGATCCGCGACGGCTCCGCGGTGGTGGCGTTCACGGACGGAGCATCGGGCGGTCGGCTGCGGCGCATCGACGCGTCGGTCAGGAGCTGGTTGCGGTCCAGCGACCTTTCGGGTTCGGGATCGGACGTCGCCTTCGTCGATTCCAGGCCCGCCTCGCTGCTCTACTTCGAGTCCGGATCGACCGCGGCCTCACAACACCAATACCTCGCGATCGGTGAGGTCGCGCTTCCCGTTGGTCGGCTTCGACTGCCCTCGAACTCACCGCTCTCGGGACTCTCCTTTGCGTGGTACCTGGGAGCACCGTCGGACGCGATGCACCCCGTCGAGTCGACGCTGCAGGCGGGGACGACGGGTTCGGTCGCCGCATCGATCCCCTACGCCGGTCAGACAGCCTCCATCGTCATGGGTGCATCTGCCGCGACCGGCACCCTGCCCACCTGGTCCGGAACGCTCGCCTTGGCACTCGGGCTGCTGCTCTCCGTGCTCATCGCCGGTTTCACTTTCATCGTGACCAGGCGTCGCGCGCAGGCAGAGCTGCGCGAGGCGGCGATGCGGCAGCAGGCAGAGACGCAGATCCTCGTCTCCCGGCAGATCCAGAAGATCCTCCTGCCCCCTGTTGTGGATGACGCCGCGGGCATCGAGGCCCAAGCGCGGCATATCACCGGGTCCACGGATTTCGAGATCGGCGGGGACTGGTACGACACGGTGGAGGTGGCTGGGACGCTCGCCGCCTGCATCGGCGATGTCGCCGGCCGCGGGATCGATGCAGCCTCGACGATGTCGCTCCTGCGCAGCGGCCACCGGGCATATGCGCTCGAACGCCTCGCGCCGGACGAGATCCTGACCCGGCTTGACGAGATGGTTCGGGTTCAGCGCGGCGATCGTTTCGCCACAGCGCTGTGCCTGCGCATCCACGGCGACACGGGGCTCGTCGAGGTATCAAACGCTGGCCACCTCCCGCCGATCATCGCCTCCGGCGACGGCGTCCGTGCGGTGCCGCTGGCGACGGGCCGCCCCATCGGCGTCCCGGGCACGGCCAGCAGGTCGTCGACGATCTTCGAGCTCCACCCGGGTGACGTGCTCGCGCTCTTCACTGACGGGCTCGTCGAGCGGCGCGGGGAGTCCATCGATGAAGGACTCGGGCGCTTCTCGGCACGCCTCGCTGAGACCTTCCGTGCAGATCTGCGCATGGACCAGCTGGCCGACGCCCTGGCACCCGAGGCGTGCGACGACGACATCGCCCTCCTCCTGTTCAAGTGGCGAGGACCCGCTGCGCGCCGCGCGGCGTGGTTCCTCCCCAGCGCCGCGTCGATCTCGAAGGCGAGGGCCTTCGTCGCGAGCGAACTCGAAGGCCTGCCAGGCGATCTCGTCGAATCCGCCATCCTTCTGACGTCCGAGCTCGCGACCAATGCCGTCCTGCACGCAGGGACCAGGTTCCTCGTCTCGGTCGAGAGGCGAAGCGATGCCGTCAGGGTCGAGATCCGAGACCAGGGTCGTGCCCACGACCTTGCCGCGACAGATCGCGTGGAGGGTGCCGGCGGTCGTGGACTCGCCCTCGTCTCCCGGCTCGCCAGCGACGCGGGAATGTCGAGTCCCGGTGGCGGGACGGCGAGTTTCTTCGAGCTCAGCCTCGCAAGCCATGTCGAAAAGGTTGTTTAGCGTCCTCGCGCACTGGGCATGAACCAGATGTGGCCCTCGCGGAGGGACCGCATTCGGCACGAGGAGGCCCAATGAGCTTCAGCACGATGATCCACGCAAAGCAGCGTCGAAGGGGGGTCCGCAACGCCACGTTGGCACTGCTGGTCACCCCAATCCTCGCGCTCGCGCCAGCCCTCGCCGCCTCACCGGCCGGTGCAGCTCAGAACGAGAATCTGACGTTCACCGTGACCCCCGTGGCGATCGGCGGCGTCACGATCGGGACCACCGGCACCGGTCAAAGCATCGTTGACAACACCGGGACGTCTCCCATCTACTTCGTCAGCGCGCATCCGAACTCCTCGGACAAGGGAGCGGAGTTCAACGGCAGTGCCGGGACCTGCACATCGGCCGTCGCGCCGGGCGGTACCTGCGCCGTCGGCGTCTCGTTCACGCCGAATGACAAGGGTCTGCGGTCCTCCACGCTAGGTGTGATCTTCGCGACGCACAATGCAAAGGGGAAGCCCAACGGGTACGCGAAGGTGGATGCCACGCTCTCAGGGACGGGTCTCGCCCCATCCTTCACGCTCGGGTACGCCGACTTCGGGACGGTTGCCGTCGGTCAGATTGGCAGCACGGACGCAGTGATCACCAACACCTCGAGCGTCGCGCTCACGATCCAGCACCTGTACCTGCAGGGCGGGGGCAAGACCCTGTTCGCAGCGTCGGACTCAGCCTGCACGGCTGCGATCGCCCCAGGGGCGATGTGCGACATCGCGATGACCTTCACACCGAAGCGCGTCGGCGCAGCCCAGGCGACCCTCTCGGTCGCCATGTCGATTCCGGGCACCAAGGCCTCCCATGTCCTTGAGCAGGCCACCGTTACGGGCATCGGCACCCCGAAGGGCACGGGCTCCGGCCCCGCCTTCACGCTGTCGACGCTCAATATCGGCCTCGTGACCGTCGGGACGTCCGGTTCCGGAGCGGTCGCGTTCACCAACACGTCGACCTCGTCCGAGACGATCGGCACCGACACCATCACCCGCGACGGGGCACAGGCCTTTGCGATCACTGGATCAACCTGCGGCACATCGGTCGCATCGGGGGCCAGCTGCTCGATCACCGTCACGTACACACCCCCGGCCCCGCTCCTCGAGAGCGCCGACCTCGTGGTCACGACAGTGAACGGCTCGAAGCCCGCGGGCTCTGAGATGACCGCGATCTCGGGAACCGGCGTCGCGCCGAGCTTCACGCTCAGCGCACCCACGTACCCGTCCACAGCGGTCGGCGCGTCCAGCGACGGCCAGGTCACGGTGACCAACACCTCGCTCGTGCCGATCACCTTCCACGACGCCGTCTTCCAGGGAGCCGACCAGTCCAGCTGGGCACTCTCCGCGAGCGCATGCTCGGCCGCGCTGCCGCCTTCCGGAACCTGCTCGCTCGACGTCACGTTCGCACCGCGCTCCCAGGGGACACTCGGCGTGACCCTGACCGCGACCTTCGACATCACGGTTGGCTCGCACACGACCAACGTCATTGAGAAGGTTGCGCTGACCGGCAACGCGACCCTGCCTCCCGTCTCACTCACCGCGCCGACGTTCGCGCCCGCGGCTCCGGGTGCGGCCGTGACCGGCACGGCAACCCTGACGAACAACTCGTCCGGCACGGTGACGTTCGAGAAGGCGGTCATCGGTGCGGGCATGGGATCGCTGTCTGCTCCGGGCCACTTCACGGTCACCCAGAACACGTGCACGACGTCACTCACGGCAGGGGCGTCCTGCACGATCACCGTGCAGTTCCTCGACAAGAAGACGGTCGCCGAAAGCCCGACGGCGACCCTCCGCGTGGTCGCCGCAGTCGGCGGCACGAACCCGGTCGAGATGGTCAGCACCTCCGTCGGCCTCGCAGCTCAGGACACGGGGACGCCGGCAGCCTGACACGCCAGGGCCCGTCACCGGCGCAGCGTCCGACGCGCCGGTGACGGGCCCGTAGGGTTGTTTAGACAGTGTGGATGCTGGGCATGAAACAGATGTGGGCGTCGAGAGGATGCTCACTCGGCATGAGGAGGACCTGTGGGATTCAAGCGGCAGGCAGTTCGGTTGGCTCTCGTGGGCGCCATCACCCTCGCCGGTGCCACGGCAGTATCGACGACCGCCCTCGCGGCTCGCACTAAGGCACAGCTGACCCCTCCCGCGACCCCTGCCGGCGTCGCCGTGACTGTTGGGAGCAAGGCCATCATCGTTTCGTGGTCCGATGCATCGACAGGAGTGATCAGGTTCATTGCGAGCGCTACGGCGTCAGGCCAGGCGACGAAGTCGTGCACGACTGAGTTGGACACATGCCGGATCGGGCCATTGGTCGGGGGCGTGGACTACAGGATCACGGTGATTGCCAAGAACAAGGCCGGCTCGTCCGCTCCGTCCGATGCCGTAATGGCGACAATCGGGACGCCTGGTGCTCCCACGTCGGTCCTGGCGGTCGCAAGGAAGGCCGGTGTCATCGTGCACTGGGCAGCGCCGACTCTCGGTCGGGCGGGCATCACCAGTTACACCGCGACGGCGACCGGCAACGCAGGCAGGTTCAGCTGCTCGACGCACGCGACGGTGCTCACTGGACCTGCGCGTACCTGCACCATCACGGGTCTCACCTCGGGAATCTCGTACTCGGTTGCCGTTATCGCGACGAACCAGTACGGGTCGAGCAGCCCCTCGGCACCCGCCGAGGTCGTTGCGAGGTAGGTCGACTCCTCGATCACACGTCGAACACCAGCCGATCGGACTTCGCAATCAAATTGCTTCCGACAGAGGACATCCGCGCCGGCATTCTCGTCGTGAAACGAGATCACTGGCAGACCGATGATCGAGGGTCACGGAATTGTTCCGAGTCGCGATGGGTGATCACTTCGGCGAGGCGAGGGCAGGTTTCGCCCGGCCACCCAATCCCACAACTGGTCGTCCCGAGGTCCCGCGCGGGTGCTTGGACGAGCCGACCTCGTCGACAGCTGCATCCGGTCTAGTCGCGACCGGGTGACTTGAATCGGCTTCAAGGCTCGCGCTCGGCAACCCTTGCGCCATCAGCGAGTGGTCGTCACTGTCGCGCGGAGCATCCGGAGGCATGGCCGTTCGTCAGGTTCATCGACCAAGAGCGATTGCCAGTTCGTGAACGCGACTGTCCATTGACGGGGGCCATATCCCGGCGGAGGCGTGCATCCGAGCTGAGCGAACGATGGGCACGGGCGTCGTGATTCCCTGCGCTGTACAGTGCCGCTCACAGGCAGAGCCTCGTGCCCTCAGTCCCTCCGATTGGGGAATTCGCGGTCGGCCCGAGCTGAATCGAGGTCGACATGGGCGTTGTGAGCGTGCACATGGTTCCTCGCAATCCATTCGGGGGCTCGCGGACGACCGGATCGGCTGGGTCCCCCTCCCGCGCGCATTTGGCCGTGACCGCCTTCGCCTGTGCCGCGTTCGCGATCGCTGGCCTCCCGGGGTTGCCATTTCACCGGGCGCTTTCGCACAGCACTCGCACCGATGCTTCCTGGGTGGCGAGCCCATCGCCCCAGCATGTCCCCGAGAGCCTGCAGCGTGCGATCCACGGTGCGTTGGGACCGGGACCGATTGGGTACGGCACAGCGGCGCTTGTCGCTGGAATCGCACGAACTCCGACGGGCTGGAGCGCAAGGGTTCCGAACGAGGGTCTTTCAGCATCCGTCTCGCGCCTTGGATCCGTTCGGGTCTCGCTTCGCGCACCGAGGAGCTCCGTGCTCTACGGCACTTTCGCCGCACGGTCACTGGCGACAGCCCCGTCGGGCCGGCCTACGAATCTTCGAGTGGCGTCGAGTTCGCTCCTCTCAGGGCGGCTCATCCAGAACATGGGTCCATTGAGCACGTGGTTCCAGGTGACTCCCAAGGGCCTCGAGCAAGGGTTCACCGTCCATCGGCCCCACGGTGCGATCGGACGGACGATGGTGATCACGATTGGGCGCGCACGGGGCTGGGCGGTCGTCTCGAATGCCACGGCAATCGTGCAGCGCGGTTCAAACCCACAGGCTTCGCTCCACTACCAGGGACTCCGGGCCGTGGGTGCCGACGGCGACGTCCTGACCTCGCGTCTGGCGATTCTCCATGGTGTCGTTCAGATCCGAGTTCGCGTGGGCAACGCGAGCGACTACCCGGTGACTGTCGATCCGACGTGGTCCTCCAGCCCCACGCCAGCGGCGACGTTGGACGATGGCTCAGCCGGGGGCGCGTTCGGGTACGCGGTGGCGATGTCGGCTGATGGGACCACCGCAATCGTGGCTGCACCGGGGGTCAACTCGAACGCCGGAGCGGTGTATGTCTTCCATTCCCCCTCGGAAGACAGCTGGAGTACGAGCGCCACACCGACGCCGACGGCAACGCTATCTGCGCCCGGCGGCGCAACGGACGATCGATTCGGAAGTTCGATCGCGCTGTCGGCAGACGGTACGACAGCGATCGTCGGGGGCATGGGCTTCAACGCCTCGACCGGGGTCGCCTACGTGTACCACGCGGCCTCCGAGGCTGCGTGGTCCAGCAGTTCGGTGCCCGAGGCAACCCTGATCGACCCCGGAGCGGTGAGCGGTGACTACTTCGGCTCCAGCGTCTCGCTGTCAGCGGATGGCACCGCAGCGCTCATCGGCTCCTGGGGAAACGGCGGGGGATCAGGAGCCGCCTACGTGTTCCACACGTCATCAGAGGGATCATGGAGGGGCACACCAGCCCCTGCCGCCACCCTGTCAGACGGTCCTGACGCTGGTGCGTTCGGGTACTCGGTCTCGATCTCGGGAGATGGAACGACGGCACTCGTCGGTGCGAACACGGCTGACGGACAGGCCGGGTCTGCGTACATCTTCCACGTTGCGAGCGAGGGATCCTGGGCATCCTCGTCGCCCATAACCACGCTGACAGCGGCGAGCGGGGCAACCGACGATGCATTCGGGTCATCGGTGACCCTGTCCAAAGACGGCTCCACGGCACTCATCGGCGCGCCGGGCTCGGGCGCCACGGCCGGAGCGGCCTATGTGTTCCACGCAGCGACAGAGGGTTCCTGGGGCGCGACCTCCGCACAAGCAGCGGCCATGAGCGATCCGGGAGGATCGAGCGGTGATTACTTCGGCTGGTCGGTCGCGCTGTCAGGCGACGGGGCATCGGCGCTCGTCGGTGCGTACGGCACGAGCGGCTCCGCAGGCGCGGCATACGTCTTCCAGGTTGCGACTGAGGAGTCCTGGGGAGCTTCGCAGCCCTCCGTCGCCACCCTCACGGGCGGATCGGGCGACAGCGACTTCGGCAGCTCCGCTGCGATCTCGCAAGACGCGACGACGGTGCTTGTCGGCGGTGACAACGTCGACAACGGTGCAGGCGGCGGCTACGTCTTCACAGCCAGCTCCGAGCCTGCGGGGACAGTCCCTGGCGCTCCCACCGGCCTGAGAGCCACGCCAGAGGTGGGAGAGATCGCGCTCAGTTGGACCGCGCCGGACGATGCCAGCTGCACAAGGAGCGCTTCTGACTATCCGGGTTGCAAGGTCTCGAGCTACACCATCCTGTGGCAAAAGCAGGGCGCCACTTCAACGCCGGAATCGCTCACGCTGAACGGTACGGGCACGTCCGGAGTCGTGGTCGATCTCAGCGATTCGATTGCCTACGAGTTCGCAGTCGAGGCGAACGACTCGTACGGTTCGGGAGCACCAACGTCATGGGTCGATGCGACGCCATCGCTCGCTGCTCCGCCCGGAGCTCCGTATGGCCAGGGAGTTGTTGTCTCCCTGGCCGGCGTTGCCACGGTAGGTGCCTATCCGCCAGGCACGGTGCGTGTCTCCTGGTCGCCGCCGCCTGCGGGTGGCTGCGTGGCGGCCGACCTCACGACGGCGCAGTACAACGGATGCAAGGTCACCGGCTATGTCCTCGACTACGACCAATACACACAGATCAAGAACTCGATCGGTCAGATCCACACCTCGATCGCGCACAAAGTCGTCACGCTCACGACGACTTCGACGGCCGTCGGCGAGGCGCTGATCCTCAAGGACGCCAGCTTCTCGGTTGTGGCCGTCAACCACTTCGGGAAGGGACCAGCGCTCGCGTTCGCGGTCCCGCTTGAGACGGTCCCAGACGCTCCCGTCATCAGCGCGTCGGCGGGTGCAACCGGAACAGTCCTGTCCTGGCCGAATCACCTTTCAGAGAGTCCGACCGGCATAGGACCGATCACAGATATCTTGATCTACGACGCCGCAAGTCCCGGCGGTGAGTCGACGCCGCTGTCGAGCTCGGCGTACACGATCGGTGCGGTGGACAACGGACCCACAGGCTCCACGGTCACCGCCACCCTGTCCGGCCTCGCGCCCGGGACCAAGTACTACTTCAAGGTGAGGCTTGCCGACGCGCAAGGTCCGAGCCCCTACTCGAACGAAGTCACCGCGACAGAAGGCGTCCCGAGCGCTCCCTTGGACCTTGCCGCGACCGGTTCCAACAGTTCCGCCGTGCTCACCTGGACTGCACCGAATGCCGATGGCGGGAGCCCGGTCACCGGCTACGACGTCTTCGAGGCAAATGGCGGCTGCCGACCGGACATGACGCAATTCAATGCAGCTCCGATCACAGGGACGTCAGCCACAGTGACCGGGCTCGAATCGGGCTCCGACTACTGCTTCGAGGTCGCTGCAGTCAACGCGACCGGTGTTGGCGCGCTTTCAAAGTACGCGAATGCGACGACAACGGTGGGGCCCGATGCCCCAGTCGGATTCACCGCCGTCGCGGGGAACAGCCAGGTGCTGCTTTCCTGGAGTCCTCCGGCAGGTGACGGGAGCACATCGCTGACGGGGTACGAGCTGTTCGAGGGCACCGCCTCGGGAGGCGAGAGCACGACGCACTTCGCCAGCACAACGAGCACGTCGTTTCTCGTGCGGAACGACGTCGACAATCCGTTCACCCTCGTGAACGGGACGACGTACTTCTTCACCGTCGCCGGGGTCAATGCAGGAGGCCCGGGATCGGCAAGCGAGGTGTCGGCGACTCCCGAGCCCGTGCCGTCGTCTCCTCAAGACGTGGTCGCAACGGCCGGTCCCGCGCAGGTATCGCTCACGTGGACCGCGCCGGCTTCGAACGGCGGCAGTGAGATCACCGGGTACGACGTCACTGAGGTCTCGTCAGCAGGGCAGGTCGATGGCACGTCCATTGAGTCCGGCATCCAGGCAACCAGGTACACGGTGACAGGCCTCCAAGGTGGCGTGACGTACTACTTCGCCGTCGCCGCGACAAACGCCTCCGGAGCAAGCATCCCGAATTGGGCTTCCGCGACACCCACGCCGGGACCTCCCGCTGCACCGACCGCCCTCAAGGCGTTCCCCGGCAACAATGTGGTCCTCCTTGAGTGGAACGCCCCCAAGAATGACGGTGGGACCGCGATCACTGGCTACGACGTCTACGAGGGCACCGCACCGGGCGGAGAGTCAGCAACATCCTTCGCCAGGACCTCCAGCACGTCGTACCTCGTGCGGAGCGACCCCCTCACGATCACGAACGGGACCACGTACTACTTCACGGTGAGGGCGGTATCGGCGAGCGGCACTGGCCCCGCGTCAACCGAGGCCTTTGCGACACCGGGACCGGTTCCTGGTGCGCCGACACAGGTGGTCGCGAAGGCGGCAAACCTTGCTGTGACACTCACTTGGGCTCCACCCAGCACGGACGGTGGCAGTGCTGTCACCGGCTACGACGTCTACGAGGGCACCGCTCCGGGCGGCGAGTCGAGTACACCGGTCAATCCGATGCTGATCACATCGACATCGGTGACGGTGACCGGTCTCTTGGCCGCGACGGACTACTTCTTCTACGTCACCGCCTTGAACGCCTCGGGAGCGGGCTTTCCCTCTACGGAGGTCTCAGCTGCGGCAGAGGGGCCGCCGGGAACGCCGAACGATTTTCACGCGGTGCCCGGTGAGGGCCAGGTCGTGCTCACCTGGACTCCTCCTCCCTTGGGATCCTGCGGGCCCACCTCGCCCGTCTTCCAATCCTGCAAGGTATCGAGCTACACGGTCCTGTGGCGTGTGGCCGGCGCGACCGGCACACCGAGCTCTTCGACGGTATCGGGTGGCGAGACGACGCAGTCGGTGGTTACGGGACTCGTGAACGAGACGGAATATGACTTCGCGGTCGAGGCGGTTAACTCCTACAGCGCCGGCTCCCCGACGCCGTGGCTGGAAGCAACGCCCCAGATCGCCTCGCCACCGGGTTCGCCGAGGGACCTGAGTGCCCGGGTCTCCGCTGCCCCGACCGCGGGAGACCCGTATGCGACGGTTGCCGTCTCGTGGCATGCTCCACTGGTAGGCGGCTGCACGTCCACGGTTCCCCAATACGCCGATTGCGCGGTCGACCACTACGAATTCTCCTATCTCGCCGAGATCATGACGACCTCAGGTGGCGTGCCCACCGTCACGACCGTCTCGAAGACCGTCGAGGTCGGCGCCCCGGCGACCTCCACGACATTCACCACGCTCCTCAACGGCGAGCTGGACTCGATCGCACTCGCGGCGGTCAACGGCTACGGCACGGGGACCCGCGCGACCTTCAAGGTTCCACTCGAGTCGGCTCCCCCGGCTCCTGTCGTCTCCGCCAGTGGCGGTGCCGGAGAGGCAATCCTGTCGTGGCGTTACGGGCCCACCATCTACGAAGGCGCGGTCACCGGCGTGCAGATCTACGTCGGAACGTCGGCTGGTCACGAAGCGGCGACCCCCCTTCCCTCGTCGGCATATGCGGAGAGCGCACAGCTCAGGGGACCAAGGCAGTACCTGATCACGGTGAAGGTCACCCACCTCTCCGCGCGTCCCTACTACTTCAGGGTTTCCTCGAGCGACACGGCCGGAACGAGTCCCAAGTCGGCCGAAGTCGTCGCCGCCGTCACGTAGAACCCCGTGTCGGAGCATCCCGGCTCCGTCTTCCACGAACCGCGCAGCGGTGCTCTGCGACTGCAGGCACGTTTCGCACGCAGAGGCACCCGGGACACCGAAGCACACGTCACCCCGGGGTCGGGTCACCCCCTCAGCCGGGACCATTCGGAGCGTGCGCAGGCATGGGTGCTCGGGCTTTCCCTGGTGACCCGGTCGCCCTGTGCGGCACGCGATGCGCTGGCTGCCCGTCGGAGCGGGCACTGACATCGAGCATGCCGTCGCGGAGACGCTGTCGTTCTTGCGGATCAGGCATCGGACAACTGGGCGGGATCGTTCGCGCGAGAGGACGCTGAATCGATCAGTCGACGCCGGGTGCACAGGAGCTACAGGCCCGTCATCCTCTCCAAGGACTCCGGATACCGAGCCCCCACGACCGTGATATCCGACAGTGCGCGATCCATGGTGGCGAGATCATCGTGGGTGAGGTGAATCTGAAGGGCGGCACAGTTTTCCCTCAGCCGATGCGGTTTCGTGGTGCCGGGGATCGTTGCGATCCACGGTCGCTGGGCGAGAACCCAGGCGAGCGCCACCTGAGCCGAGGTGGCGTCCTTCGCGAGAGCGACGGAGCGGAGCAGCTCCACGATCGATCGATTGGCCATTCGCGCGTCAGGCGCGAACTGGGGATAGTCGTTCCTGCTATCAGCATCATCGAAAGTCGTGGTCTCGTCGATCGTGCCGGTCAGGAACCCTCTGCCCAGTGGACTGAACGGAACGAAGCCGATGCCAAGTTCGTCGAGGGTCGGGAGGACATCCAGCTCAGGGCGGCGGAACCACAGCGAGTATTCGCTCTGGACTGCGGCAACTGCCTGGACGGCATGGGCGCGGCGGATCGTCTTGGCCCCGGGCTCGCTCAGTCCGAAGTGTCGCACCTTGCCCGCTGCGATCAGATCCTTGACGGCGCCGGCGACCTCTTCAATGGGAACATCTGGGTCTACTCGATGCTGGAAGAGAAGATCGATGGTGTCCACTCGCAGACGTGCGAGCGAGCCATCGACGGATTCCTTGATCAGTTCGGGTCGGCTGGACACGACGGCGTTCCCAGAGGCATCCGTGAGTCCGAACTTCGTCGCGATGATGACCTGCTCGCGCACCGGAGCGAGAGCCTCACCCACCAGGTCCTCGTTCGTGAACGGTCCGTAGACCTGGGCCGTGTCGAAGAAGGTCACGCCGAGATCGACGGCCGAGCGGATCAGCGCGATCATCTCGCCTCTATCCGGCGGTGTGCCGCGATGGTGGCTCATCCCCATGCACCCGAGTCCGAGCGCGGAGACCACGAGGCCACTTGTTCCCAATGATCGCCGCTCCATCGCGTCCTCCGATCGATGCTCAGTGCTCCTGGGTGACCATTCGGCGCCCGTGTCTCGGCCAGCCCCGTCGAACACGCCCCGTGTGCGCAATGAGGACGTGGCTCAACGGGCCCCTACACGCCTCCGTTGGAGGTGGCGTACTCGACCGTGTTCGATCGGATCGTCTCGCGGTACCAGCGGAAGCTCTCCTTCGGAAGGCGTGCACCGGTCGGGAAGTCCACCCAGACGATGCCGAATCGTCTCGAGTACCCGTAGGACCATTCGAAGTTGTCGAGGAGGCTCCACACGAAGTAGCCCTGCACGTTCACTCCTGCGTCCATTGCGTCGTGCACCGCCGAGATGTGCTCCTGCAGGTAGGCGACCCGATTGTGGTCGAGCACGTGCCCGTTGGGATCCACGTAGTCGTCGAACGCTGCGCCGTTCTCCGTGATGTAGATCGGCAGCTGCGTGTACTCGTCTCGAATCCTGACGAGGAGCGCCGTCAGCCCCGACGCCTGGATCTCCCAGTCCATCGCCGTCTTGTCGCGGCCCGGCGTCTCGAGCGAGCGCACACGGAGGTCAGGGAACAGCTCGACGGGCGCCACGTAGTAGCCGGCGAGCCGCGCCTCGGTGGCCCGCGTCTCGTCCGTCACCGTCGAGGGGAAGTAGTAGTTGACGCCGAGGAAGTCGAGTGGCTGGGAGATCACCTCGAGGTCGCCGTCCTGCACGACGGAGAAACCCGGCTCTGCCCCGGCGTAGTGCTCGAGCATGTCCTCTGGGTAGCGGCCGTGGAAGACGGGCTCGAGGAAGAGTCGGTTGAGATTCCCGTCGACCCGCTTCGCCGCTGCGACGTCGAGCTCGTGGTCCGAACCCGGGCGGTGATCGCCGAGATTCAGCGTGATGCCGATCTTGGCCGACGGCGCGACGGATCGCAGGATCGGGATCGCGAGGCCGTGACCGAGAAGCAGGTGGTGGTTGGCAGCCGAAGCCTTGCCGATGTCACGGACGCCCGGCGCATGGACGCCGGCGCCGTACCCGAGCCACGACGAGCACCACGGTTCGTTCAGCGTGATCCAGCGCTCGACGTCTCCGCCGAGGGCTGTTGCGACGATGTCGACGTACTCGGCGTAGCGCTCCGCCGTCTCGCGCACGCACCATCCGCCCTTGTCCTCGAGCGCCTGAGGCAGGTCCCAGTGGTAGAGCGTGAGCGTCGGCTCGATGTCCCGGTCGCGCAGGCCGTCGACGAGGCGCCGATAGAAGTCGATCCCCCGCTGGTTGACCGATCCTTGCCCCGTGGGCTGCACCCTCGGCCACGCCACGGAGAACCGATACGCCCGGACGCCGAGTTCGCCCATGAGATCGAGGTCCTCGTCCATGCGGTGGTAGTGGTCGCAGGCGATGTCGCCGTTGTCGCCGTTCCACACCCGCCCGGGGGCATGGCTGAACGTGTCCCAGATGGAGGGACCTCGTCCGTCCTCGAGGGCCGCGCCCTCGATCTGGTATGAGGCCGTCGCCGTCCCCCACAGGAAACTGGGGGGGAAGAGGCGCGTCGAACTGTGACCATTCGAGCCTGAGGTGCTCACGATTTCCACATCTCCCAACGATTGATTGTGCACACTAGATGATCCGATTCCGCGTGGTCCCGCTCACCGTTGAGCGGGACCACGCGTCGCGGATGCTTGCTACGCCACCTTGAGGCGCATGAGGATCAACGGCAGCTGCGGGTCACCGGGCGACGGGTCGGCGTATGGATTCGCCGCGGTCGCAAAGCCGGTGAACTGTGCCGTCGAGTACTCGTCCCAGTCAGCCCCGTAGAGCAGCGGTGCCACCGGCACCTGGGTTGAGACGAGGTTCTCCAAGGTCGCCACTGCCGCCTTGAGCGCAGCGGTGTCCGAGGGGTTGGTGTTCTCCAATGTCTTCAGCGCAGCTTGCGCGCTCGGGTTGTCGTACCGACCGTAGTCAGCGTTCGCCGAGCTGCCGATTGGCGCCGACTGGGTGTAGTCCAGCCAGTTGTCGTACTGCACGAACGGGCTCGAGCCGCCGCTCCCCCAGTGGATGATCGACTGGAAGTTGCCTTGCGCTGAGTCCGTGTACCACTGCGATGCCTGGACACCGTCGACCGTGGCGTCGATGCCCACGGCCTGCAGCTCGTTGGAGATCAACTGGTCATCGGCGTAGTAGTCCGAGTACGCGGTCGGGTCCTCCAGCGAGAAGGTGATCTCCTGGCCGTTCTTCGCGTAGAAGCCCGAGGAGTTCTTCGCGTAGCCGTCCGCAGTCAGGATCGAGGCGACCTTGGATGGGTCCGACGTAGCCGGGAGGTTCTTGGTCAGCGCCTTCGTCAGGTACGACGCCTGGTTCGGCAGGATGAGCGCGCCCGACGAAGTCGCCGGAGCCTCGTATCCCGACTCGCCCTTGACGGAGAGTGCCGTGCGGTCGACGCCGTAGCTGATCGCCTCGCGGACCTTCGGGTCGCTGAGCGGTCCCGTGCCGGTCGTGTTGAACTCAAGCGTGACGGTGCTGCCGGGCGCGAAGAACGTGTGGTTCGTCTTCTTGTCCTTGTTCACGAAGATGGAGTTCACGTTGGCGATGTCATTGCCCGCCCACGTGAGCTGGCCATCAGCGAGAGCGGTGGCCGCAGTCGTGTTGGTCGAGTACGAAGGCACGTAGATCTCGGTCGCCGCCGGCTTCCCGCCCCAGTAGTTCGGGTTCACCTTGTACTTCACGACGGTCGAGGAGTAGCTGCTCAGGACGTATGGTCCCGTGCCGATCGGCTTGGTCACGACTGCGGTCGCCGGGTTGGCGATCTTGGACCAGACGGCCTTCGACACGATGAGCGTCGAGCCGGCGATCGTCGGGATGTTCAGGTACTGCGGTGACGAGTAGTGCAGCGTCACCGAGTACGCACCTGACGTCGTGGCGTTCGATGCCATCGTCGGGTCTCCCCAGACGTTTGCTGCGGGCACCTTGTTCAGCAGGTCGAAGGTGTACGCAACGTCGGCCGACGTGAACGCCGTGCCGTTGCTCCACTTCACGCCGTGACGCAGGTTGAAGGTGATCGCCTTGCCACCGTCGCTGAACGCATAGCTCGTCGCGAGCCATGGGTACTGGGTGTTCGCCTTCAAGGTGTCGAACTCGAAGAGCGGCTCGTTGACGAGTGAGCGGACGCTCAGCTCTGCCGCGAACGAACTCGAGTCCATGGGATTGAAGTTGTTGGTAAACGTCACCCCGGTGTTGCCCTCGAGGGTCAGCACGTGGGTTGCGGCCGCCGAGGCGGTGCTGGTTGCCACTCCTGCGAAGCCGAGCGTCAAGCACGACAAGGCAGTGAGGGATATCGCTGTCTTTCTAAACATATTCACCCTTCCATTGTGTGTCACCGGCGACAGTCGCCGTCATGTGTTTGTGCTGTCTGTTCTTTGCTTCTCGGCGCAAGGCCACGGTGGCCTGTACGCCAGATCTGGAGCGCGATTGGTTGAGAGGTTGGCTACGCGCTCGACTCGCATTCGACGCTCATGGCTTCATTGATCCCTCCTCCCCCCAACGCCGCTCTGGAACCGCGACCTCGACACCGGCCTCAGGCTCGCTCGCGTACTTCCAGCAGTGCGAGCTGTGGCCCTCGCCGACGACGAAGTCGGGCGGATCGCTCTTTCGGCAGATGTCCATCGCGAACGGGCAGCGGGGGGCGAACCGGCAGCCCTCCTTCGCGACCTCGAATGACGCGTGCTCGCTCTTCAGCGTGGCCTGGCTCGTCGGGTCCTCCGGATTGGGGACCGATGCGATGAGGAGCTGCGTGTAGGGGTGGGCCGGGTGGTCCACCAGGGTGGTGCCGCGCGATCGCTCCACGACCTGCCCGGCGTACATGACGATGGTCTCATCTGCCAGGTACCGGGCCGACGCGATGTCGTGCGTGATGTACATGATCGCGAGGCGGTCGTTGTCGCAGAGGCCCTTCAGAAGGTTCAGGATCCCGAGGCGGACCGAGACGTCGAGCATCGAGATCGGCTCGTCCGCGAGCAGGACCTTCGGCTTCACGCATAGCGAGCGCGCGATCGAGACCCGCTGGAGCTGGCCTCCGGAGAGCTCGTGCGGGTACCGGTCCAAGAAGCGCTCCGGCGGCTCGAGCGACACCCGCGCGAGCGCGGCCATTGCGAGCTCCCCGACGTCGCTCTTCTTGGCACCGTGCAGGATCAGGGGCCTTTCAAGGCTGCTTCGCACGGGACGGACCGGATTGATCGAGGTGAAGGGATCCTGGAGGACCATCTGGACCTTCGAGGCGTAATCGAGCGTGCGCTTCGCTCGCGACGGGATTGGCACCCCCTGGAAGGAAAGCTCCCCGGATGACGGGACGACGATCCTCGCGAGCATCCTCGCGAGCACCGACTTGCCCGACCCGCTCTCGCCGACGACGGCGGTGATCCTCCCCGCGATGAGATCGAGGCTGACGCCGTCGACGGCGTGGTTCACGGCCCGCCTCGCGTGACCCGTCGACCCGTGCGTGCGGCTCGTGAAGTGGCGCGTCAGGTCTCGCGCACTCAGTTGGACCATCGGGGTCTCGACGCTGGTCACTGGCCCGCCTCTGGTCCGGGCGCGCTCGACGACGCTGCGGCCATCTCCTTGGAAAGTTCCACGGGGACCGCCACGGGGCTGTCCTTGACGTGCAGCCAGCACGCCACGCTCCGCTCCGTGCCGTCGATGAGCTCGAGCGAAGGATCCTCGATCCGGCATCGGTCCATCGCATACGGGCAGCGCTCATGGAAGCAGCAGCCGGCGGGCAGGTCCGAGAGGTCGGGCGGCGAGCCGGGGATGCCCTCGAGCACTCGCCGCTCACCGTGCATCGGCGGGAAGGAGTTCAGCAGGCCGAGGGTGTAGGGGTGGCGAGGCGACTCGTAGAGCTCGGTCGCGCCTGCCCGTTCGACGATGCGGCCCGCGTACATGACGACGATCTCGTCTGCGAGCTCGACCAGAAGGGAGAGGTCGTGCGTGATGAATATCATCGCGAAACCGAGGCGCGAGCGAAGGTCGTGCAGCTCGTTGACGATCTCGCGCTGCGTGACAACATCGAGCGCGGTCGTCGGCTCATCCATGATGACGAGCTCCGGATCGAGCGCGAGCGCGAGCGCGATCATGACGCGCTGGCGCTGTCCGCCCGAGAGCTCGTGGGGATAGCGCGCCATCCGGTCCTCGCTGAGTCCCACCATCGTGAGGAGTTCCACGGCCCGCTCTCGCCGAGCCTTCTTGGACATGCCCGGACGGTGCGTCTTCAGGACCTGGTCGAAGCCCTTGCTGATCCGGTACACGGGATTCAGTGCGTTGAGCGCACTCTGGATCACGACGGATACGTGCGACCAGCGGACGCTCCGGAGCTGCTGCTCGTTCGCGGTGACGAGGTCGAGCGTGGAGCCCTCCTCGCCCTCATTGGTCAGGTGGAGGTCCACCTCGCCGCCGCTGATCATGCCGGGGGCCCGCAGGAGCCTGGTCATCGCGTAGACCAGCGTGGACTTGCCCGAGCCGCTCTCTCCCGCGACGCCGAGCACCTTGGAGCGGCGAAGCTCGAACGTCACGTCGTTCACCGCGCGAACCATCTTCTCGCCGACGCCGTAGTCGACGCTGAAGTTCCTGACCTCGAGCACGAGCTCGCTGCGCCGGGTCGGCTGCTCGGCCGTGCCGTCTCGAACGTCCTCCGCCGCTGCGGGCGGTTGCCTGATTGTGGGGTCGACGATCACTTGCTCACCAGTTCCGGGGCAGGAGTGGTCACGACTGGCTTCTGGGCGGAACGGACAACCGGCGTCAGTCCAAGCCGGACACGCCGTGGCAGGCCCAGTGCACGGTAGGTGCGCCCGGTCAGGCCGGCGGCGCGGAGTCGGGGGTTGATGAACTCGTCGATCCCGAAGTTCACGAGGGCGAGCCCGGTGCCCACGAGCGCGATGCAGATCCCCGGGGGCACGAACCAGTACCACTCGTTGGAGAGCGGAGCGTTGTTCGCCTGCGCCCAGTACATCATGGTGCCCCAGTTCCACACCGAGGTGCTCGTGAGGCCGATGTAGGCGAGCGTCACGTAGGCGCCGATCGAGTACAGGATCGTGAAGAGCAGGGAGGACGCCAGGACCGGCAGGAGGTTCGGCGCAATCTCGGAGAACATGATCCGCGAGCGCTTCTCGCCGATGATCCTCGCCGCCTCGACGAAGTCGCGATTGCGCAGCGACAGCGTCTGGGCACGCAGCACGCGTGCGCCCCACGCCCACCCGGTGAGGCTGATCACGATCCCGATCACCAGCGGGTTCGAGCGGCTCTGCACGGGCAGGTAGCTGTCGATGACGATGAGCAGCGGCAAACCCGGGATCGCGAGGAACACGTTCGAGGTCAGCGACAGCACGTCGTCGGTCTTGCCCCCCAGGTATCCCGCCGAGATGCCGATGGTCATCGAGAGGAACGTCGCGATGAGCCCGGCGATGATCGCGACGATCATGGTCGCGCGGGCGCCCACGAGCAGCTGGGAGTAGATGTCCTGGCCGAGGCTCGTGGTGCCGAGCCAGTGCTGCGCCGACGGAGTGAGGTTCGCCGCGAAGTTGGTCGCGCTCGGGTCGTACGGTGCGATCCACGGCCCGATCACGGTCAGGATCGCGAAGAACGCGAGGATGGCGAGCCCCAGGAGCACCTTGGGCGACTTGGGCAGGCGGACGGCCTTCATACGGTGGCCTGGATCCGAGTCCGGGGATCGAGCGCGAGGTAGGCGACGTCGGCGATCAGGTTGAAGACGAGCACGGTGAACGTGATGACGAGGAAGATCCCCTGGATGAGCGGATAGTCCTCGTTGAGCACGGCCTGGAGCAGCAGGTTGCCGACGCCCGGGTAGTTGAAGACGAGCTCGACGAGCAGCGCGCCGGACACGACCAGGCCGAAGGCGAGCGAGAGGTTCGCGATGCTCGGGAGGATCGCGTTGCGCGCCGCGTGCATGATCACCTTGCGGCGCGGAAGGCCCATCGCCACAGCCATCAGGACGAAGTCCTCCCCGATGACCGTGATCATCATGTTGCGCATGCCGAGCATCCAGCCGGCGATGGAGGCCAGGACGATCGAGATGACCGGGAGCTCGCCGTATCGGACGACGCTCGAGATGAACGGCCAGTTGAATCCGGGCGTGACGCTCTCGTTGTAGGCGCCCAGCACGGGGAACCAGTGGAGGTGGCTCCCGAACACGAGGAGCATGACGGTGGCAAGGAAGAAGTAGGGCACCGCCTGGAAGAACGTGAAGGTGGGGATGAGCGAGTCGAAGCGCGAGCCGCGGGACCAGCCGAGCAGCGCGCCCATGAAGGTCCCGATCGCGAAGCTGATGAACGTCGCGATCCCGATGAGTCCGACCGTCCAGGGCACGGTCTCTCCGAGGATCGTGCTCACCGGAGCGCCGAGCGTGATCGACACCCCGAGATTGCCGTGCACGAGTTGGGTGAGATACGTGAGGTACTCCCCGAAGATGCCCTGCTTGAACCCGAGGCCGAACGAGAGCCGGATCGATCGGATCTCTGCGGGCGTCACCTGACCGGTGAGCTTGCCGATCAGGGTCTGGATCGGGTTGCCGGGCATGAACCGCGGCAGCATGAAGTTCACCGTGATCGCCACCCATGCGGTGACGGCGTAGAGGGCGAGCCTGCGAAAGACGATGCGGTTCATGTCCCCGCCATGCCCGTCCGCATGTGCGCGGCTCCTGCTGTCGACGGCACCGTCGAGCCTTCGTCGCAGCCGCAGCTCCCTCGAACGACCAGCTCTGTCGGCAGCACGATCGTCCGCGCAGGGTCCTGCGGCTCGTCGAGCACGGTGAGCAGCGTGTCGACGGCCACGGCACCCAGCAGGCTGCCCGACTGGCGAATGGTCGTGAGCGGCGGATTGAAGTACCGCGTCAGGGTGATGTCATCGAACCCGGTCACGAGGATGTCATCGGGAACCCTGAGCCCGTTCGCGCTGAGCGCGTAGATGACGCCCACGGCCATCTGGTCGTTCGCGCACGCGAAGACCTGAGGTAAGGGCTCGTGCCGCTGCAGCCGGGCCCGCATTACCGCCTCCCCGCCGGCCGATGTCCAGTCTCCGCTCAGGATGTCCACGTCATCGATCGTGCCGCCACGCTCGCGGATCGAGGCGCTGAATGCATCGGCTCTCGCGACGCTGTCCGGACTCTCGTCCGAGCCCGAGACGAAGCCAGCCCGCGTGACGCCGTGGACGCCGGCGAGATGCTCTGCCAGGCTGACCATCGCACCCTCATTGTCGACGCGGACCGTGAAGGCGAAGTCCGAATGTGCCTTGCCGGCGAGCAGCACGATCGGTATCCGCCGGGAGAGGTCGGCGACCGCGTCATCCCCCAGCACCCTGTCCATGAGGATCAGCCCATCGACGGTCCCGCTCAGGCTCAGCAGGGAACTCATGCCCGTGGGGTGGCCCTCGTCGGCGCTGCTCAAGAGGAGTGAGTAGCCGTGCTCCGCAGCCCGTGCCTCGGCGCCCCGGATGACGATGTCGGTGTAGAGGAGGCTCGCCTCCTCGACAAGCAGGACGCTGTTCGAGACCGCGGCCCTGGTGAACGCCAGCCCGAGGATCCAGTGCTTCCCGCTCGACAGACCTCGAGCGACGACATTGGGCACGTACTCGAGCTCGTCCATCGCCTCCATGACCCGAGCGCGGGTGGAGGGTCGCACGGACGATTGATCGTTGAGGGCGCGGCTGACGGTGGCGATCGAGACTTCCGCACGCTTCGCGACGTCGTAGATCGTCGGCGCTGAATCAGCCACTGCACCTCCCCCAGGTGACTAAAAAACTTATGTAACCGCTTACAAATCTTTCGTTTGCTTTCGTTCACACAAGGTGAACGGATCCCCAACCACTAGAAGAAATTTATGTAACCGCTTACAGTTTGCCCGCGTTTCGGACAGTAGTCCCCCCTTTTGCACTGTCAAGCACACCGCACAGGTCGGCAGACCCGCTCGATCCGTGGCATGTCGTGTCTCTCTCATTCGACTCGAAGATGCGGCTTGCGGCTCCGTGCTTTCTTGCGCAGCGCCGGCACGCGGCGAGAGGATCAGGGTGGCGCCATCAGCGTCGCCCGGTGCTCAGGGGTTCGGCCCCTTCGAGCGCTGTCGACTGCATTCCTATGCTCGGCCCGTGAGCCCACAGATCGTGCCGCAGGTTGATCTCGCAGAAGAGAAGCGGATCGCGGTGCGGTGCGCCGAGCACTGGAATGTCGAGTTGGAGCTGCCGTTCGCATACTCGAATGTCTCGTATGTCGCACCGACGAAGGATGGCGCGGTCGTCAAGGTGCCATGGAGTGGCGACGACGAGTCGATGCACGAAGGTGATGCTCTTCGGCTGTGGGACGGGGAGTGCGCCGTTCGCCTCCTGCGACAATCCGGCCGCGCGCTCCTCGAAGAGCGAGTGCTTCCCGGCAGCGACCTGTCCGAACTCCCCGACACCGAGGCTACGGAGATCGCGGCCGAGATTGCTCGGCGCCTGTGGCGGCCCGCACAAGCGCCTTTCCGGCCAGTAGGGCCGCACGTCGAGCGCTGGCTCGATCGAGCCGAGCAGGAGGGCAGTCAGCTCGTGCCCCTTGCCCGAACCCTCTTCGCAGAGGTCGGCGGCGGAGCCGAATGGATCGTTCATGGTGACTTCCACCACCACAACATCCTTCAGTCGGCCGACCGCTACGTGGCCATCGATCCGAAGCCCTACCTGGCGGACCGTGAGTTCGACGTCCCCCCGTTCCTGTGGAATCCCATGGGCAATCGTTTGGAGGACTCCCACCAGACGGATCGTCGGATCCAGGCGTTCGTTGCCACAGGGCTCGACGAGTTCCGCATCCGTGCCTGGACGGTCATCAGAGGTTCGTACCTTCGGCCGGGGCCGGAGTACGCGGGTCTACTCGGAGCCCTCATCGCTTGAAAGCCGGACAGGGCGTGCGCGCAGCAAGTCACTCGTTGCGCCTCCACGGCCTCCCGAGCGAGCTGAGACACATCCACTGGGCTGAATCGCTTGTCGGACCCGTTGACATCTCGATGCCTGGCGTTGGCATGAACGACCTCTCCGGTGCCGTGGCAATCTTTCCGCATGTGGCGCGGCGACCACGCAAGCTCGCATTTTCGCCTTCCGTCGGGGACCGCCGCGTGACGACGCTCGTCGAGGAGGCGCCCGCTCTCGAGGCTCCAACCCCTCCTTCGCGCCGGCGGAACCACCTCCTGGTCGCCGGTTGCATCTACCTCGCCACGTCGATCGTGCTGTGGAGCCACATCTGGATCCTGGGAGATCCGGCGCGTTCAACCACGTGCGCCTGCGGCGACGCCGCCCAGCAACTCTGGTGGCTCGAATGGTTCCCCCAGGCGCTCCTGCACGGGCACAATCCCTTCTACTCGAGCGCGCTGTTCGCGCGGTTCGGCGGGATCAATGCGATGTCGAACACGAGCTGGATGCTGCCCGCTGCGGTGCTATCGCCCATCACGCTGCTCTGGGGGCCGATCGCATCGTCCAACGTTGCGAACCTTCTCGCGCCCGTCCTCTCGGGCGTCGCAGCCTTCGCCCTCGCATCCAGATTCATGCGGAGCTTCGCGGCACGTACCGTTGCCGGCGCCGTCTTCGCCTTCTCGCCGTTCGTCATCAGGAACACCGTGCTCGGGCACCTCGGCTTTACGCTGATCGCCTACGTCCCGCTCGTCCTGCTCGTGGGGGACAAGCTCGTCCGCCGTGAGTTGCCGGCCGTCCGTGCCGGACTGCTCCTCGGGGGACTCACCGTCCTCGAGTTCTTCATCGGTGTCGAGGTCATCGTCTTCACGGCGTTCCTCGCGATGATCCTCCTCGCGGGAACGGCGATCGTACGACGCGAAGTGCTCCTGCGCGCTGCTCGCGACATTGCGGTTGCTGCCGGGGTGTCCTGCGGGGTCTGCGCCGTCGCCCTCTCGTATCCGCTGTGGGTCGCGGTCGCGGGACGCAACCATGTCGCTGGGCCGTACTGGCCCAACGCGGGTCACACGCTCTTCGGCTTCCTGCAATCGGGTGAGGATTTCAACGGCATCTCGAGAGCCCTGCAGGCAATCGGCTACGCGGGGCCCATCGGACCGAAGCCGGACTTCGTCGGCCTCGGCATTCTCGTGGTCCTCGCGCTGTGCGCTCCGGTGATCGCGCGCCGAAGGGCCTACGCCGTCTTGGCGGTCGCTGCCGCCGCATGCCTGCTCTTCGAATCGGCAGGGAGCCGCCAGTGGCACGCCATCCCGATCGTGTCCAGCGCCTCACAGTCCCGTCTCGCGCTGGTTGCGGCCCTCGTGCTCGGACTCATGCTCGGCATGGTCATCGACGGATGGCTGCTCCCGGCGCGGCCCTGGCTCGTGCGACTGACGCGCAGCCGAGGTCGATGGGTCGGCTCACTCGCTGCGATCGCAAGCGTCCTCGTCGCCATCGTTCCGGTGGCATCCACCTACTCCGTCCCGTTCGTCATCAGGACCGCACGCGTCCCAGCCTGGTTCAGCCGCGATGCGAGCGATGTTCCGAGCGATCGCCCTGTGCTCGTGATCCCCTTTGCGTGGGAGATTCGCGACGAGGCCATGGCCTGGCAGGCCGAGACCGGCATCCGGTTCTCGCTGGTCGGGGGCTGGGGGTTCATCCCCGGGAGCGATCACTCCAAGGACGAGGTCCTCTCCCCCTTCGCCTCGGCCAGGTTCCTCAGGCAAGTCACGACCCAGACCAGCTCGATCACGCCACTGCAGGCGAGCCGATTCCACGCCCTTCTCACGGCATGGTCCCCGATCGAGGTCGTGCTCGTGGAGGCCGTCACCCCCGTCGCGGTGTCGCGAAACATCCGAGACATGCTCGGGTCACCTTCCAGCTCGCGAGACGGTTCGTTGACATGGATCATCCGATAGGCGAGAGCGGTCAACGCTCCGAGTGGATCAACGCCAACCGCGCAGCGCCTTGTGCAACACGGCGTCATAGCCTTCGAGGCCGTCTCGGCTGAGCCGCGCCTCGGGGCCCGCAGCGATGCCGACGCGTTCGGGGATCACTCCCCAGATCTCGACCTTCTGGTCCTTCCACCAGTCGATCGCCGCCTCGAGATCGTTCGTGCCGAGTCTCGCGGCGCAGATGACGATGCCCCGCGGAATGCGGGTCGGAACCAATTCGAGCGTCGCGAGCACGCGTGAGTACTCGACGCCTCCCGCACGAGTCGGAATGACAACGACGTCGGCGAGTGCCACGATCGCCTGGGTGATCCGCTCGTTGCCCGGCGGCGTGTCGACGACCCCGAGGCCCTCGACCCCGCGCATCGACCGTGTTGCGAGTCGCTCCGACGGTGCCTCCACGACAGTGATGCCAGGTATAGGCCACGTCTCGAGCCATTCGGCTGACGACGCCTGGGGGTCGGCGTCGACAAGCGTCACCGGGTCGTACCCTCGCTCCACTGCTGCGGCGGCGAGGTAGATCGATGTCGTCGACTTGCCGACGCCTCCCTTCAAGGAGGTCACGATGATGTTCATGGTCGGCATGCTACGAGACGACTGCCGCACCCGGTTCTGGGAAGGACGAGATGCGGGTCCGGTGTACGGCGCTGGTGCCAGCATCCCCGCTGACCCTCCAGTCAGTCCTTAACGTGAACTCGTCCAATGACGGCTGTGGATGTCGTCTGATCCGAGGAGCAGCACATGTCCGACATGACGGCCACCGACTCAGTGGCGATGGCGAAGGAACTTGGTCGCAAGTGGTGGCTGCTCGCGGTCTTCGGGGTCATCACCTTCGGGTTCGGCATTGTCCTCACGTTCAAGCCCAGCAAGTCGGTGCACGCAATCGCCGTGATCCTCGGGATCTGGCTGCTCATTCTCGGCGTCTTCCGCCTCATCCAGGCCATCGGGGCAGCAGGCGAGCGGTCCGCCCTCGTGATCGTCGGCCTGCTCTCGATTCTGATCGCGCTGCTGCTGCTGCACCACACGACCACCTCTGTCGCCGTCGTCGGATTCATCGTCGGCGTCTTCTGGACCGTCGGTGGCGTTGCCCAGTTGTTCGCGGGGTTCAGTGCCAATGACGGGCACGTCAGTTTGCTGGCGGTCCTGCTCGGCGTCGTCTCCACGGCGATCGGAGTCCTGTGCCTCGTCTACCCATCCCTGTCGCTCTCGATCATCTGCGTGATCGTCGGGATCGGCATGATCGTCTACGGCATCGTCGAAGTGCTCATGAGCCTCGAGGTCCGCAGGCTGAAGTAGGGCTCGGTCGGACGCGCCAGAGGCGAGCACAGCAACCCGCTCCCCGAGCGCCGATTGCCTCGGCGCCGGACTGGTGCGCTCGCTCGTCGCGGCCACGCGGGATGCTTCGCTTGATCCGGCCTACTGCTCGGAGAGGATTGCCTCGAGCTCTGCCAGCGGATCGCGAACGACGGGCCCCCTCGTCTCCACCCAGGCCCGTTCGATGCTTCCCGCGAACCTGAACGGAGCCTCGTAGCCGACCCCGATCGCAGGACCCCACTCGTAGCCGCAGGTCAGCCCCGCACCGACGTTGTTGAACCCCGACGGTGTGAACCGGGGAATCGTCCCTCTGGCAACGGGCTCGCCATCGCAGCGCAACTCGCCGGTCCCGCCGGGTCCGTCGTCCTTTGCGAACACATACTCGAACCGGTGTCGTCCGGCGCCGACATGCTCTGCGGCTTCGATGACGTGGCGTTCCTTGCCGTAGAGGTTGTGGACATACCGCAACCGGCCCTCCAGGATCTGGAATGACCACCCGCCGAGGACCGAGCCGAGGGCGAGCAGCACGCCATCGGCGTTCGCCGACTCGGGGATCGTCGCGTCGACGATCAGCGCGTGCGACCGGTTGCGGACGTTCACGGCCACCGATTCGGGTACCTGCGACGTGAAGGGGAAGTACCGGTGTCGATCCCTCGGCCGGCGCCGATCCGGTTTCGGGTGCACGACGGCCCACAGCACCCGGTTGTCGAGCGGCAGCACCTGGTTGCGCTCGGCCTCCTGCCACCAGATCGTGACGAGCTCCTCGAGCTTCTCCGGGTGCACAGCGGCCAAGTCCCGCGTCTCGGAAAGGTCGTCCCTGACGTCGTAGAGCTCCCAGACGTCGTCGTCGAAGGACGCGTTGGGATCCTGATCGTCATAGAGCGGGGCGATCGGGTGGAACGCGACCGCCTTCCAACCACGGTGGTAGAGCGCGCGGGATCCGAACATCTCGAAGTACTGGGTCTCATGGCGCTCGGGAGCATCGCCCGCACCCTCTCCGAGCACATAGGCGAAGCTCACGCCGTCCACGTCGCTCTGGGTGACGCCGTCGATCACTGACGGGGGCGTCACCCCCGTGATCTCGAGGATGGTGGGGAGGACGTCGATCGCGTGGGTGAACTGGTGGCGGATGCTCCCCGGGTCCAGGGCACCTGCCGGCCAATGGACGATGCACGGATCGGCGACACCACCCTCATGGACCTCCCGCTTCCACCTGCGGAACGGGGTGTTGCCGGCCATGGTCCATCCCCACGGGTAGTTGTTGTGGGTCAGCGGACCGCCGATCTCGTCGATGCGCTCGGTCATCTCATCGGTGCTGGCCGGGTCCATGTTCGTCATGCGGACGTCGTTGATCGTTCCGTCCGGACCTCCCTCGGAGCTGGCTCCGTTGTCGGAGACGACGACGATGACGGTGTTCTCGAACTCGCCAATGTCCTTGAGGAACTCCAGCACCCTGCCGATCTGCCCGTCGGTGTGCGACAGGAAGCCCGCGTAGCACTCCATGAATCGCGCCGCGACCTTCTGTTCCTCCGGCTCGAGCTCGCTCCACGGACGCACCCACGGCGGTCTCGGCGACAGAGCAGTGGATGGGGGAAGCAACCCGAACGAGCGCTGGCGGTCGAACGTCTCGTCGCGCCACGCGTCCCAGCCACGATCGAAGCAGCCGCGGTACCGCTCTCGCCACGCAGCGGGCGGCTGATGCGGCGCATGGCACGCTCCTGTCGCGAAGTACAAGAAGAAGGGTCGATCGGCATCGACGGCCCGCAGGTCAGCGAGGAATGAGATCGCGTGGTCCGCGAGATCCTCGGTCAGGTGGTAGCCGTCGTCGTAGGTTGCCGGCGGCCTGACCGAGTGGTTGTCGTGCTGCAGGGCCGGCACAAATTGGTGGGTCTCCCCGCCGTGGAACCCGTACCAGCGGTCGAACCCCCGCGCGAGCGGCCAGGTCGCCCGGGACGCCGCCATGTTCGTCTCGTCCTCGGGGGTGAGGTGCCACTTCCCTGCCGCGTATGTCGCGTAGCCGGCGTTCCGAAGGACCTCCGAGAGATACCCGTTCTCGCGAGGCGGACTCCCCCAGTACCCGGGGAACCCGACAGCGAGATCTGCCACCCTCCCCATCCCGCTGCGGTGATGGTTCCGCCCCGTCAGGAGACAGGCTCGCGTCGGAGAGCACAGGGCCGTGGTGTGGAAGTTCGCGAGCCTCACGCCTCCGGTCGCGAGCCCGTCGATGACCGGGGTCTCGATGTCGGAGCCGTAGCAGCCGAGCTGCGCGTAGCCCACATCGTCCAGGACCACGAGGAGCACGTTCGGCGCACCCGCCGGCGGTGTCGCATGGGCAGGCCACCAGGGATCCGAATCCCGCCAGTCCCTGCCGATCCGACCCTCGGACGTCGCATCCATCACATCAGCCCCTGTCATCGTTCGTCGGAGCGCGGCGCGTGCCGGCTCCCACCTCGATGCAAGTTAGGCGAACCCGCGCGCCTCGCGGAAAGACGTGCCGCGCCGAGATCCGCGTGCTGTCTATCTTTGGATCGTGCCATCGCTCGACCGGCGCTCAAGCTGGTCCCCCAACCGCAGACAGCTGCTCCGCTGGATCGCGGGGCTCGCGCTGGCCCTGGTCATCCTGCTCGTCCTGCTCGGCCGGAGAGGCGAGCTCTCCGGTGCGTCGACGAGGCTTGCGCACCTGGAGTGGACGTGGGTCTTCGCCGCCATAGCCGCCGAGACGCTCTCACTGGCGACCTTCGCGTACCTCCAGCAGCGCGTCCTGCGAGCGAGCGGTCCCCGCGTGCGGCTCGCGCCCCTGTTCGCGATCACTCTTGCGAACAACAGCATCGCGAACACGGTGCCGGGCGAGCCGGCGGTCTCCGGCGCCTTCCGGTACCGCCAGTACCGCCGCCACGGCGTGAGCGAGGCGGGTTCCGGGTGGACGATCACGATGCTCATCGTCGCCCAGGCGATCGGCATGTCGCTCGTCCTCCTGCTCGGCATCGCGCTCGCATTGCTCGGCAACGCCAGCGGCGGGAAGGCCGGCGTGGCGGTCGTGGCGCTCTGCATCGTGGTCGCCGCCGTCACGGTCCTCGTCCGCAGGGACGTACTGTTCCGGACGCTCAACGCGATCGTGAGGATGGTCCGCCGGGCCACCGGTCACCCGAGGGGCGACCTCGGCGCCAGAGTGGAGGCCGCGATCGAGAACATGCGGAGCATCCGCCTCGGCGCCGCGACCACGGCATGGATCGTGCTGCTGGCGACCTTCGTGTGGCTGTTCGACTGTGCGTGCCTCGTGTGCAGCTTCGCCGCTGTCGATGCCCAGATCCCCTGGCACGGTGTCATCCTCGCCTACGGCGTGGCGCAGATCGTCGCGGTGCTGCCGCTCATCCCCGGGGGCGTCGGCATCGTCGAAGGCAGCCTGGCGGTGATCCTCGTCGCCTACGGGGCGCTCAGGATCCCCGCCCTCTCGGCGGTGCTCGTCTACAGGATCGTCTCGTTCTGGCTGGCCGTGCTGATCGGCTGGTTCGCCTTCGTCGGGATCATGGCGATCGCGCGGCGACGTCGGCGGCGACTCGATCCGGCTCCGGGGGTCACTGTCGCGACTCGCGTCGACGACAGTGGCCGGGCGCGCTCGGCGGATCCATCGGGCATGCCGGGGCACGAGGACCCCGGGCTCGCACCGGCGGCGGCCGCGCAGGCCGCATCTGCGCGAACCCATCAGGACAGCATCGTGGAACTACGCGATCTCGGCCCTTGATGCTCCGGGCGACGCTGCACGGGCACCGGGGATCCGAGTCAGCAGGGAGAGCCGGTACCGAGCGAGGTCCTGATCGGATCTCTGCGCGACCGTTCGGCGCGCCGACCTAGCTCACGCTCGGCTTCCAGTAGAAGTACTTGGTCGGACTGAACAGGCTCCCCACGTAGCACTCGCCGCTGATCGTGGGCGCCGAGTGCGTGACGGCGGGATACCCGCCGCCCTCGCACTTCCAGCCGGTGGGCCCGCCTGCGATCGCGTACCCCCCGTCGGCGGTCCTGGATCCGCGGCTGTCGCGGGTCAGCTTCGAGACCCACGTCCCCGCTGCCGCGCACGACTCGCTGATGACGAGGACCTGGTAGGTCCTCCCGGCGAGCTGCTTCCCTCCGACCGCCTTGTAGTTGAAGGAGGCTCCGGTCACGACGTGGGGGCACGGAGTCGCTGCCGCAGCGCTTGCCACGCCGGGCACTGCGGCGGCACTGAACGACATGGCTCCGGCGAGCGCCGCCAGCGCGCCCGCCTGGGCCACCCATCTGCGGAGCGTTCGCGAACGCCGGAGATTCGGTGCCATGGCACCTCCCATCATCGACGGAGGCCGAGCGGACCCGTCGCGCTGGCGAATCTACACGGGCGGTTCATCTGGCCGCGGCGCTCGGACACACCGCCGGAGCGGACTCTCGCGCATCGAGACCACCGTGTGGCGATTCACCGTCCGATCGTGACGGCTGTGCGCTCCGGCAGGGGCTCGGACCCGATGTGGTGCCCGTATTCGATGAACAGTGCCGCGTTCGGATCGAATGGCCTGGCGAGGGAGCGCATGGCGATTCGCTTGTTGAGCGCATCGAGCCGGTTGATCGCCGCAGCATCGATGACGTCCTTGACCTCGAAGCGGTCCCGCGCACGATCAAACAGTCTCCGGCCCCGTTCGGACCGGATCAACACCGTCGTCCACCCATCCTCCGAGCCCACGGAGCCGACCGAGAGATCGGCGGCGCGCCCGACGAAGTCCGCGCACTCGCTGCACCCCTTGAGCGCAGCGCCATGGAACTCCTTGACCGGCTCGTCGACGACGACGGCGCCGTCGGCGTCCGTGACCAGCAAACGCCCCCTGGTGATGTCGACCTTCGCCACGGTTGCCAGGTCGACGCCGCGCTTGCGCTCGAGTTCGGCGAGCATGAGGCCCTCGTAGTCGAAGCTCTTCGTGCAGAAGAGCGCGATGGTCAGTGCGACCGCGTCCACGCGGTGCGCGCCAGTCGACCACGGGCGCAGCTGCATCGCACGGAGTCCCTGGACCTCGCACGGCGTGCCGACCAATGCGAGTCGGGGGTTCCGGGGCAACGCGTACCGGGAGAGGTCGAGTTCGGCGAGCGCCATGGTCTGGTTGTAGAACGAGCCGGCTGCGGCCCGCAGCTCGTCGGCGCTCGTCGCGATGGTCGCCACGCCCTTCCACTGCTCACCTGCGACGTCTGATGGCTTGGAGACGAGGGCACCGTCGATGTCACCGGACGCCAGCAGCGCCGAGAGCAGCGATGTCACGGCACCGCCGTCCTGGGCTCCGAGCTGTCGATCCCGGGCACGGACCGCGACGGCCTCGATGACCTGCCCAAGGCCGTGCCCCGGATCAGTGCCCGTGATCGCCCACTGCGGATCGTCGGGTTCGGACTCGACGATGGGGATCTCGTTCTCCGAATCGAACTCGCCATCGGGGGTGGCAGGGGGCCAGGTCGCCTCGAATCGGAGTCCCGCACGCGGGCAGAAGTCCCAGCACAGCGAGCATCCCGTGCACATCTTCACCAGCTCTGGCAGCCCCGACGCAGCGCTCACCCCGATCGAGTTCGACGGGCAGACCGCGACGCACGTCCCGCAGCCAACGCAGCGGTCGGCGTCGATGACCGCCTCACCGAGCTCCCAGAACCACGTCTTGCGCGGTGCCTCGGTGATCGAGTTCATCTCCTCGCGGATTGGATGGCCCTTCACGCCTGCCTCCCATTGACGATGTCACGAAGCTCGAGGACATTGGTTCGGCGAGACCATGCCGTGAACGTCTCTCCCGGCGCGCGACCGGCGTCGAACGCGACGGCCGCGCGCATGATCGAATCCTCGAGCTCATGGACGGGGACTGCGCCCTCGACCCAGTTGATGAACCCGGCCTCAGGCCCGAGGGCGCCGCCGATGCCGAGGTCGTAGCCCTCGAGGAGGGCCGACTCCCCCTTGTGCACCGCGCCGCGCAGCCCGACGTCGGCGATCTGCGGCTGGGCGCACGAGGCCGAGCAGCCCGAGACATGGATCCGGAGTGGCGCCGTGCGAAGCGGGCTGTCCTCGGCGAGCTCCGAGACCCTCGCGTCGAGGCGGCGCGCGAGCTCGAGCGCCTGCTGCTTCGTCTCGGTGACCGCGAACCTGCAGAACTCATTGCCGGTGCAGGCCACCACACCGCGCGTGAACGGTCCTGCGTCCGGTGAGAACCTCCCGATGAGATCCTCCTCGAGCAGGGCATCCACGCTGGCATCGCGGACGCCGGCCAGGACGAAGTTCTGATCCACCCCGAACCGGACGGTGCCGTCCCCGTACTCCACTGCGAGCCGGGCGAGCTCGACGAGATCCCATCCGGTCATCCTGCCGACCGGCACGACGGCGCCCACGTAGCTGAGCCCGTCCTGGACCTGGGGGTGGACGCCGACGTGGTCGCGTCGATACCCGGTGGTCAACGACGCTGCCCCCGACCTCGATGTCGCCGCCAGCCGGGTGACAAGCTCGGCTCGAAACGCATCGGGACCCATCTCCTGGACGAGGTAGCGCATCCTCGACCTGCCACGGTGCTCGCGGTCGCCGAGCTCGAAGTAGAGCTGGGCGACCGCCCGGCAGAGCTCGACGGCGTCGCCCGGCTCGATGAAGAGGTCGATGTCCGACGCGAGCCGCTCGCCGTCTGAAAGGCCCCCGCCGACGAGGACGTTGAAGCCGATCGCTTCCCCGAGGCGAGCTGGCCACAGGCCGATGTCATTGATCTCCGATCGCGCGCAGTCCTGCGAGCATCCCCCGACGGAGATCTTGAACTTCCGCGGGAGGTTCGAGTAGGTCCGGTTGCCGGTGAAGAACCGTGAGATCTCGCGCGCGGCTGAGAGAGAGTCGACCAGCTGGTCGCGGTCGACCCCGCTCACGGGACAGCTCGTGACGTTTCGCGCGCAATCACCGCACGCCTGGATCGTCGTCAACCCGACTCGGGCGAATCGCTCCCAGATCGTCGGAATGTCGGCCATGTGCAGCCAGTGGAGCTGGATCGTCTGGCGGGTGGTCAGGTCCGCGTAGTTGTTCGCGAACACCGGGTGCTCGAGGGGGCCGGCCCCGAAGTCGATCGCCGCCCTCCCGATCTCGCTGACCTGCGCCGCCGACAGCACGCCACCTGGCACCTTCACCCGCATCATGAAGGCGTCGCCGCCCTGGCGCTGCGGGTAGACGCCCACCCACTTGAGCCGGTCGACCTCGCCGGGAATCTCGAGCAGCGCTGCAGGTCCATCTGCCGCGTATCGGTTGACGACGGCAGCTGCCACTTCAAAGGGGTGCCGGGCGAGCTTCAACTGCTCCTGTTCGTTAAGGGTCCCGTGCTGGCGGGTCGGGTTGACGAACGTCAGCTCGTCGCCGCTCTCCTCGAGGATGGCAATGCCGTGGGGGTCGGCGTGGCCAGCGGAAGGTGGGTCGTCTCTCACCTGGCTCCCAGGCCCCTGCGAGTCCCCCTCATATCCGACTAAACTAGTCAGGAATTACGAGAACGTGTCACGAGGTCGCTGAGGAGGCCGATGTCCGACCCGCACGCCGTGCTCCCTGTGGCCCTGAGGCTGACCGGACGACGATGCCTGGTTGTGGGAGGGGGGCCGGTCGCGACTCGGAAGGTCCGCGACCTCCTGGCCGCGGACGCCACGATCCACGTCGTCGCCCCGTCGGTCACGGACGACCTGCGCGGCATCCTTGCGAACGAGCCGGACGTCACGTGGCGACAGGGCCGCTACGAATCCGAGGACCTCGAGGGGGCCTGGATGGTCATCACCGCGACGGACGATCGGGCCGTGAATCAGCACGTCTACGACGACGCAGTGGACCGGCACGTGTGGGCGAACAGCGCCGACGATCCCGACCGGTGCGACTTCTTCATGACCGCGGTGGTTCGCCGCGACCCCGTCGTCGTCGCGATCTCCACGGCGGGAGCATCGCCGGCCCTCGCGGCGCACCTCCGTCGCCGCCTGGATGCAGCGCTCGAGCCCGGACTCGGCCAGCTCGCGACGGCCTTGCGAGATGTGCGCGCCGATCTCCATCGTCAGGGGGTCTCGACGGAGGGCCTCACGTGGAGTTCGGTGGTCAATGACGAGCTGGTTGCCATGGCGGCTGGCGGCGACCTCGAGGGAGCGCGGCGCAGGGTGCGAGAGGGCCTGGGCACTCCCCCCGTAGGCGCATGACGGTCTACCTGGTCGGCGCGGGACCCGGTGATCCCGAGCTCATGACCGTCAGAGCTGCCCGCCTGGTCACCGACGCGGATGTCGTCGTCTCAGACCGGCTCGTCGACCGCCGAATCCTCGCACTCGTCCGCAATGACGCAATCGTCCTCGACGTCGGAAAGCACCCCCGGCACGGATCTCCATCAGCGGACCAGGCGGAGATCAACGCGCTGCTCGTTGCCCATGGACGTACCGGGGCTTGCGTTGTTCGATTGAAGGGCGGAGACCCGTTCGTGTTCGGGAGAGGCGCGGAGGAGGCGGCGGCATTGGCCGAGGCCGGTGTCCCCGTCGAGATCGTGCCCGGCATCACGTCCGCGTTCGCCGTCCCGGCGCTCGCGGGTGTTCCTGTCACCTACAGGGGCGTCGCGACGTCGGTCACGGTTGCAACGGGTCACGACGTCGACGCAGCTGTCGACGCAGCCGACGCCGCGTCCTCAAGAGGGACGCTGGTCCTGCTCATGGCCGTCATGAACAGGGAAGCGATCGCGGGAAAGCTCGTCGCCCTCGGATGGAGCCCCCAGACGCCTGTCGCAGCAATCGAGCGTGGTTCGACTCCGCGCGAGCGGCGCATCGCCACGACGCTCCAGCGACTTGGGGACGTTCGACTTGAAGCACCTGCGGTCATCGTCATCGGACCGGTCGCTTCCATGCTCCGCGATGCCGAATGAACTTTCTGGACATCTGGCCGGGACGAAGCGCGAACCCCGCAGGGCGCCGCTCACCGACCCGGGCGCCCACCTTCGGGTGATGCGAGAAGCCGCTTCCTCGCCTCCTCGAAATGGCGCATGCGGGCCTGCGCGTCCAACCATTCGACGAGCCTGGGGATCCTCGACGCGTCCGGTTCGTGTCGTGTTCCCGCAGCTGCATCCGTCGACGATCCGCAGCGCCGACACACTGCCATCCGCCCGTTCGTCTCGGGGGCGTGGTGCTCGTCGAGCCGAGCTCCGACGTCCGAATCCTCGTGTGTGGTCACGTCGCCCCCTGGTCAGTCGAAGCGGCCCAGACGGAAACTCGGTCGCGAGGTCACAACCCGACCTTCTCGAACCGAGACCTCACGGTGATCCTACCGAACCAGACTCCGACCTGGTCAGCCGTCACCCCGAGTCACGGCTCGACCAAGCGGAGCCGGCGTTGACCCCATCCGCCGGTGCCGACCACCGTCGCCACTCCTGCACGGTCCGTGCTAGACCCGGATGGGATCCGATCACGCGACCAAGGGAGCGGCCATGGCGGACGAGCAGCCTCGCTACGGGCAGCCAGGCGGTCCGCAGCTTCCCATCACGACCGCGCTCGAGTTCCCCGAGTGGAGGATCGAACGCAGCCTTGGCATGGTGTTCGGGGTGGTGGTGCGGTCCATGGGTATGGCCCGCGGCATCAGTGCAGGCTTCAAGGCGATGGCGGGCGGCGAGGTGAAGCAGTACACGCGCCTCGTCGAGGACAGCCGCCGCCACGCCCTCGACCGGATGATCGAGAATGCCCAGCTCCTCGGCGCGGACGGGATTGTGTCGATGCGATTCGACTCATCCGAGGTCGGGCAGTCCCTGACAGAGATCGTCGCCTATGGGACCGCGGTGACGCTCTCGAGCCGGACCTAGGGCACCCGTGGGGGCGCTCATCGGGCTCCTCGTCGTCGCTGTCCTGCTGGGGCTGCTGGTTGCGAGCTTCTTCGTCCGCCGCCACCGTGAGTCGGACAGCCCGCGAGCCGGCTGGCAGCGGACGGACGAGGTATTCAACGACCCGTCGACGGACCGCGTCATGCGCGTGTGGATCGACGCGTCGGGAGAGCGCCGCTATGTCGTTGAGGCGGACAGGCCGTCCACCTGACGCCGCCCACAGACTGCATGCGCGCGTCCCCGCACCGACGGGCGAGGGTCACGGATGCACGTCGACGAACGCACTCCAGGAAGGCGGCGAGCTCCTCTCGTCTTTCCTACTACTTCTATGAGATTGCGAGTATATGAAAGGCACCTGCACGACCGGAGGGAGTCAGTGGTCCCGGCCCGCCCTGGTCACCTCGGATCCCCGTCGACCGATGTCGCCGGCTTCGCGCCGAGGCGACGAGCACATGTCGTGCCCGAGGAAGCTGAACAGCCCCCCTTGCAAGTCATCGCTGGGATCAACGCCCGCGGTGAGACCACCGCATCGCTCAGGTTGCCTGCTCGCACTGGTGCTGGTTGCTTCGTGCATGTCGACGGAGGTCACGACGGCGAGTCTGAAACTTAGGATTCGCGCAACTGACGAGCCTGAGGTGGGCCAGCTGATGGACGAGACGGAGGACATTGGCGCCGCGGATGCATTCGTGTTCTTCGGAGCGTCGGGTGATCTCGCGCAGAAGAAGATCTTCCCGGCGCTGTACCGCATGGTGAAGCGCGGCGCGCTGGACATCCCGGTCATCGGTGTCGCCTCGGCGCGGCGGGATCTCACGCAGTTTCGAGCGCTCGCACGGGAGAGCATCGCGCGGTCCGATGGCGGCATCGACGACACCGAGGCGATGGATCGGCTGCTGGGTCTCATGGCGTACGTCGGCGGTGATTACGGCGATCGGAGCACCTACGAGTCGCTGCGCAAGACTCTGGGCGACGCCACGCGACCGGCGCACTACCTCGCGATCCCGCCGTCGCTGTTCGCGACCGTGGTCGAGGAGCTCGACTGCAATGAACTCGCTGCCGACGCGCGTGTCATCGTCGAGAAGCCGTTCGGACGGGACCTCGCCTCGGCACGGGAGCTCAACGGCATCCTGCGCTCGGCGTTCCCCGAGTCGTCGATCTTCCTGATCGACCACTACCTCGGCAAGGAGGAGATCATGAACCTCCTCTACTTCCGATTCGCCAACTCGTTCCTCGAGCCCATCTGGAACAGGAACTACATCTCGCGCGTGCAGATCACGCTGGCCGAGCAGTTCGGCGTGCAGGGTCGTGGGGCCTTCTACGAGGCGACGGGGTGCCTGCGCGACGTGATCGAGAACCACCTCTTCCAGATCGTCGCGCTACTCGCGATGGAGCCACCCGCCTACCAGGGGATGGGCGCGGTGCAGACCGAAAAGTTCAAGGTGTTCCGAGCGATGCGACCGCTCGCGGCCGACGACATGGTGCGCGGGCAGTTCGAGGGCTACCGGAGCGAGCCGGGGGTGGCCCCGGACTCCGACGTGGAGACCTTCTGCGCGCTGCGGCTCCACATCGACTCGTGGCGGTGGTCGGGCGTGCCCTGGTACCTGCGCTCCGGCAAGTGCCTCGCGGCGACGGGGACCGAGGTCCTGGTCGAGCTCAAGCCCCCGCCCCAGCCCCTGTTCACCGACTCAGCGCTGCGCGACGGCCAGACCAATTACCTGCGCTTCCGCATCGCCCCGAACCCGGTCATCGCCCTCGCCGCCCGGGTGAAGCGCTCGGGCGAGGAGTTCGTCGGCACCCAGCGAGAACTCTCGCTGCTCAACGCGCAGCCGGACCAGGAGCAGCCCTACGAGCGGCTCCTGGGCGATGCCCTGGCCGGCAAGGGCGCGCTGTTCACCCGCGAGGACGCCGTCGAGGCGGCGTGGGCCGTCGTCGATCCGGTCCTCGAGTCGCACGGTCCTGCGATCCCCTACTCGCCGGGCAGCTGGGGGCCGGCGGCTGCCGACGTCCTCATCGAGCCGGGACGCTGGCACAATCCCGGGCTGGGCGGCACTCGACCCGAATAGTCGAGCAGCCCGTGCGTCGAGCGGTCGGTACGAACGTGCCGCGCCGTGGTCAACGCGGCGACGGAGGGAAGGTCCATACCAGGGCGAAATAGCAGGCGCTCGCCACGACCACCATCGCGTGCCAGACCTCGTGGTACCCGAACACCTCGGGGCTCGGGTCGGGCCATCTCGCGGCGAGCACCCCGGCGCCCACGGTGTACACGAGCGCCACGGCGCCCAGCAGCGTCAGCTGGCCTGCGCTCAGCTGCTCGAATGCCGCCGGAAAGGTGACGACCATCAGCCAGCCGAGCACCAGGTAGCCAGAGGAGAGGACCTTGCGAGTCGCGTCGAAGAACAGCACGAGCGACAGGGTGGCGAGCAGCGCAGCGGCCCAGCCGATGCCGAGCACGACGTTGGAGAGGGTCCCGGTGACCCCGAGCAGGCAGTACGGCGTCATGGACGCCGCGATGAAGATGTAGATCATCGAGTAGTCGAGCTGGCGCCAGCGGCGGCGGGCCACCGGCGACCATGAGATCAGGTGGTAGCAGGCGCTGACCAGGTAGAGCCCGACGAGCGCAGCGGCGTAGACGAGGACTCCCCCGCCGGCGCCGTCGTGCCAGACCAGTGCCACGGCCGCAGGGATCGCGAGGACGAGCGCAGCGAGGTGGACCAGACCCCGGCCTCTCGGCTCGTCACCGCCCCCCGACTGGCGCAGCTGGCGGGCGGCGGACGGCAGCGGTCGGTGACCCTCGTCGTGCACGCAAGCATGCTCTCCGATCGAGCGCCAGACCACAAGGCGATCCCGGCACCCGACGGCCGGGGCCCCCTCGCGGGCGACTGCCTGCGGCGAGGGAATGGATTCGGCGATCAGGAGGTTGGAAAGGGCATGAGCACCTCCGTTGACTTCTGGTTCGACCCCGTCTGCCCGTGGGCATGGATCACCTCTCGCTGGATGCACGAGGTCCAAGAGGTGCGCGACGTCACGGTTCGCTGGCACGTCATGTCCCTCGCGGTCCTCAACGAGGGCAGGGACCTGGGTGAGGAGTACAACGAGCTCATGGTGCGAACATGGGGACCGGTCCGGGTCTGTATCGCGGCAGAGCAGGCGCACGGCAACGAAGTGCTCGGGCCCCTCTACACGGCCCTCGGCAACCGGATCCACCTCGAGAAGCGGCAGGACGTCGAGCTGCTAACCGAAGCGCTCGCCGAGATCGGTCTCCCCGTCGAGCTCGCCGAATCGGCGACATCGACCGACTACGACGAGGCGCTCCGCACGTCGCACTCCGAGGGGATGGATCCCGTCGGCTTCGAGGTCGGCACCCCGGTGCTCCACCTCAAGGGTGTTGCAATCTTCGGACCGGTGGTCACGCCAGCGCCAAAGGGCGAGGCGGCGGGCCGGCTGTGGGACGGAGTCGAGTTGGTCACGACCACCGACGGGTTCTTCGAGCTGAAGCGCAGCCGCGACCGAAGTCCCAGCTTCGACTGATCGACGCCGCGCTGCCCGACCGTGCGAGCCACGTCCATGGCCCGCCGGCCACTGTCTCGATAGGATCCGCACTGGTCTCGGCGATGGTCGCTGTGGGGATCCGTGCCCCCGCCGTCGCGCGTGGCCAGAGGAGCAGCCCGATGTTCGACGTCGTTGTCGTTGGAGCGGATGACTCGGCCACCGCGCGCCGTGCGGTGGAGGCAGCCACCGGCATGGTCCTGCTCTCGAAGGGGACGCTGCACATCGTCACCGCCTATGGTCCGAAGTCCTACAACGACAGCTTCCTGCCCCACGAGTTCAAGTTCATAAACCACGAGGGCGAGGTCGAGGCCCTGCTCCAGTCCCTCTCGTTCATCG
Source organism: uncultured Acidimicrobiaceae bacterium (assembly GCA_963841965.1). Classification (GTDB taxonomy): domain Bacteria; phylum Actinomycetota; class Acidimicrobiia; order Acidimicrobiales; family RAAP-2; genus Palsa-459. The sequence continues at coordinate 184,159 of CAWJES010000004.1, forward strand.
CAAAGAAGCAGGGAGTCGAACCGATCCTCCATGGCGTGAAGGGCGCGCCGGCCGACGTGCTCCTGAAGACGGCCGCGGACGTCAGCGCGGACCTGATCGTGGTCGGGAACCGTGGCATGAAGGGGGTGCGCCGGGTGCTCGGGAGCGTGCCGAACTCGGTCGCACACGGAGCCCATTGCTCCGTGGCCATCATCGACACCACCGAGTAGGACGACGCTCCCCGCACCTGACCGCGTGGTCGTGGCGCCCCGCCTGGACCTACGCGGTGGCCAGGGGAGCTGACCTCGTAGGAGAGTGGCCCGTGAACTGTGAGATGGGAGTCCTGCATGTCGCACTCGGCTGACCTGACCGATCACACCGCCGTCATCACCGGCTCGTCGAGCGGGATCGGACGGGCGATCGCGGAGCGCCTGGGTGCCGCGGGTGCCCACGTGGTTCTCTCCGGGCGAACTGAGGATGCGATGCGCGCGTCCGCCGACCGCATCGAGGCCTCGGGCGGGCACGCGACCGTCGTGGTCTCGGACGTCCGCGACGAAGCTGCGATGCGGGCACTCGTCGACACGGCGGTGACCGAGACGGGGCGCCTCGACGTGTTCGTCAACAACGCGGGCGTCGCTTCCTTCGCGCCGATCCTGGACGCCGATCCGGACATCTGGCGGACGATGCTGGACACCAACATCTTCTCGCTGCTCGTCGGGTGCCAGGCGGCCGTGCGGGCCATGCGGGCCCTCGGGAACCCGGGTCGCATCATCAACGTGTCATCCGTCGCCGCCCACGGCAACGAATCGGGCGTCTACGGCGCGACGAAGCACGCGGTGAACGTCATCTCCAACACGCTGCGCCAGGAGCTCATGGACGACCCCATCCAGGTGACCACGATCATGCCGGGTCTCGTCGCGACGAACATCGGCCGGAACGTCGATCCCGAGGTGATTGCCGGCCTCGTCGCCGCCAGTGGCATTGACGCCACGTTCACGCCCGGTGAACGCCTGCCGGACGACGTCCTGGAAGCTGCCCAGACGATCCTGGGCCAGATCATGCTCAAGCCCGAGGATGTCGCGGACGCTGTCCTCTACGCGGTCAGCCTGCCAAGCTCGGTGCACCTCGCGGAGATCGTCATCCGTCCCAACCAGGACTTCGACCTCTAGACATCCCGTTGAGCGGAGCTGCGCAAAACGAGGCTGGAGCCCGCACCAACGTGCTGCCATTTGCAATCAATCCGAACTCGCTGGTCGTGCCCGCTGGTCGGGTGTCGTCCGTGCCTGCTTTCGGCGCGGACGGGACAGCAGTGGACCCCGGGTCGACCGCGATGGGTCCGAGGCCCTCGGCGCGGCAGGGTGTGATGTCCGCCACAGCGGAAGTCTCGGAGAAACGCCGGGCGTGAAAGTCGTAACCTGAGGGGGTGCCACCCTCCAACGCCTATGCCCGCACCTACATCTGGGCCCTCGCACATGTCGACGCACCCGAGGTCGTGACGTCCGCATGGATCGACGGGGAGCTCGCCGAGACCTTCGAGCGGTGCGGGATACGCCCCGGGCTCCTCGAGTCGGTGGCCGGCATCATCGAGCGCAGGTGGTGGCCTGAAGGCGTCACTTTCGACGAGGCGGCCGCGATGGCGGGCCAGGCGGCGATGGCCGCGGCTCACATCGACCCCTCGAGCGTCGACATGCTGATCTCCACATCGGTCTGCAAGCACCACCTCGAGCCGAGCGTCGCATGCGCCGTCCACCACCGACTCGCCCTCCCCGCGACCTGCTCCAACTTCGATCTCGGCAATGCCTGCCTCGGCTTCGTGAACGCCATGAACGTCGCAGCCATGGCCATCGAGTCCGGCCAGGCCAGGACGGTGCTGATCGTCGACGGTGAGGGGAGCCGCTACACGCAGCTGGCGACCATCGAGCGGCTCAAGTCAGAGACGACCACAACGAACGACGTGTTCGAGCAGTTCGCATCCCTCACGCTCGGATCAGGTGCCGCGGCGATGGTCATGGGCGGACCACGGGCTGGCGCGCACGCATTCCTCGGAGGCATCACGCTGGCCGCCACGAGCAACCACGACCTCTGCGTTGGCGACCTCGACCAGATGCGCACTGATACCGCGGGCCTGCTCGTGAGCGGCCTCAAGCTCGCCCAGGAGACCCATGATGCCGCGATCGCTGCAGGATGGGACTGGGAGGACTGCGACCGCTACGTGATGCACCAGGTCTCCGCGGTACACACGTCGAAGCTCTGCGAGCTGCTCGGCATCGACATGAGCCGCGTCCCGCTCAGCTATCCCCTGTTCGGCAACATGGGCCCCGCCGCAGTGCCCTACACGCTGTCCACGATCGCCGATGAGCTCTCGCCGGGCGAGCGGGTCCTCCTGATGGGCATCGGATCCGGACTCAACTGCGCCGGCGCCGAGCTGGTCTGGTAACGCGGGGTGGCCCGGCGCGGCGATGCGTCCGCGACCGTGCCTCGTGCGACCGCTCCCTCATCGAGCGAATTGCGCCGGTGGGGACTCAAGCCAGAGTGGTCGCGGCAGGTGACGTTCGCGACGCCTGAAGGCACTGACGTCACCTGGCACGTCCTCGACACCGGACCCGGACCTCGGGGCACCATCGTCTGTGTACATGGGAACCCCTCGTGGGTTACCTGTGGCGCGACCTCCTGGGCACGCTCGCGCCTGACTGGCGTGTCGTCGCGGTCGACCAGACGGGCATGGGCTACTCGCAGCGTGCGCCTCTGCGCAGGCTCGCCGATCGGGTCGACGAGCTGGTCCGATTCTGCAAGCAGGAAGCCGACGGCCCCTTGGTGCTGGCAGCGCACGACTGGGGTGGACCGGTCGCCGTCGGCGCTGCTCAGTCGCTGGATGTCCAGGCGCTGATGCTCGCGAACACGGCGGTCGCGAAGCCCGAGGGCGTGCGCGTGCCGCCGCTCATCGGTGTCGCCCGGCGATTCGTCGATCTGGTGTGCAGGCGGACACCGATCTTCGTCGACGGTGCTGCAGCGATGACCAAGCGGGTGCACCGCCAGGCCCTGCGCGCCCCCTACCGTGCAGCCGGCCGTCGGGCCGCGATCGCGGACTTCGTCGCGGACATCCCGGTTGGTCCGAACGACCCGTCCCACAGCGCGCTCGCCAGGAGCGCGGCGGTCCTGGCGTCGCTCACGTGTCCGATCCTGCTCCTCTGGGGTGGCCGGGATCCCGTGTTCCATGACCGGTTCCTCAGGGACCTCCGGGAACGCGCGCCGACTGCGCAGGTCCAGCGATTCCCCGGTGCCGGCCACTTCGTCTGCCTCGACGAACCGGTCGGCGCAGTGATCGCATCCTGGCTCGATCGCGTCGTACCGGAGGCATCTCCGATCGCCATGTCGTCGAGCGACGCTGCCGCGGACCAGGGCCGGGACACGGACACCGGCGACTTCCGACCCGTGCTTGCGGACCTCGAAGCGCGATCCGGGGATGACGCCCTCGTCTACCGCGGGCCAGATGGGTCAATCTCGTGGGCCGAGCTCGCCAGCCGGTCCGCGACTGCAGCCGCCGTCCTGCGGGAGTCCGGGGTGCAGCCGGGCGACCGGGTGGGGCTGCTCGTCCCGCCGGGAGTCGACCTGCTTGTCGCTGCCGTGGCCGTCTGGCTGACAGGCGGTGTCATCGTTGTCGCCGATGCGTCCGCAGGACTCGGGCAGCTGCGCGACCTGTTCCGGGCTGCCGCCCCGTCCCATGTGATCGGCGCCCGCATCACGCTCACGGCGGCGAGCATCGGCCGTTTTGCGCCTGGTGCGGGTCTTTCGGCGTTCGCGAGCCTTCCCGGAGTGGCTGACCTTCGACGGGCGTCCCGCCGGCACAGGTTCGAGCCGATCCCGGTGGCGCCGTCCGACACCGCGGCAATCGTCCACACCTCGGGCGCCACGGGGCCGGCCAAGGCGGTCCGATACACGCACGGCGGGCTCGCCGCCCAACGCGACGCACTCGCGAACCTGTTCGACATCCAAGTCGGCGATGCCTTCACGACCTCCTTCGCCCCATTCATGCTCCTCGCTCCGGCTCTCGGGATGTGCTGCGTGCGCGCGGAGTTCGATGTCAACAGGCCGGCTGCGTTCACATTCGACGCCCTGGCGTCCTCGCTCGACGGCACGGGGGTCACGACGGCGTGGCTCTCGCCGGCCTCGGCCCGCACGATCGCCGCGACAGCTGCGGGGCGCGTGGCTCCGGTCGGACTCGTGATGCTCGCCGGCGCGCCGATCCCCACGTCGCTCGTCCGCGACGTCCGGGGCGTGACCAAGGGGGAGGTCCGTGCCCCGTACGGCATGACCGAGTGCCTGCCTGTCACCGACGGGGTCGATCCCGAGCGGGTCGGGCCGCTCGGAGGCACAGCGACGGGACGGCCGATCCCGGGTTGCACCGTCGTCATCGTCGGCCTGGACGACCCAGAAGGCCCCGGCGTGTCCGACGGCGTCTGGGGCGAGATCCTCGTCGCAGCACCGTGGATGTTCGACGGCTACGACGCCAGATGGGTCGAGGATGCGGCGTCGCGCGTCGTCCGCTCCGACATCCGCTTCCACCGGACGGGCGACGTGGGCTACCTGTCCGATGGCGTGCTGCACCAGCTCGGCCGTGCCCAGCACGTGATCCGGACAGCCGCAGGGCCCGTGGCGAGCGTGGCTGCCGAGGAGCCGGTCGCCGAGGCGCTCGGACGGCGGGTCGCCGCCGTGGCGGTGGGTCCCGAGGGGGCCGCCGTCGTCGCGATGGTGGTCGAGGCACCGTCGCGACTGCGCCTGGCACCGAGCGACGTGACGGCCGCGGTGCGATCGGCATCGAATGTGCGGGTCGCCGCCGTTCTCGAGGGGCGACTGCCGACGGATCGACGCCACCAGTCCAAGGTGGACCGTTCCAACCTCGCCGTGTCCGTCGGACGCTTCCTCGCGGGCCGATGAGCGGCGGCGCGCCGTGAGGGTCCTCGTGACCGGCGCGTCGGGCCTGCTGGGCGGCGCGGTGGCAACGCAGCTTGCGGCGAGAGGTGACGAGGTCACGTGCTTCCAGCGAGCCCCGTCGGGGACCGGCCTGCGCGACGTGGCCGGAGATGTCCGCGATGCGCCCGCACTGCTCCGAGCCGCCCAGGGCAACGACGCCGTGATCCACCTCGCGGCGCTGGTCGCTCCACGCTCCGCGTGGTCGGAGGCCTACGCCGTCAACGTCCACGGCGCGGCCAACGCCCAGCAGGCAGCGCGGGCCTGCGGCCGGTTCGTCCACATCTCGACGCCATCGGTCGCGTTCCACGACGTTCCGGCGGTCGCGGGCGGCGCCGAGCTCGCCACCTACGCAGGCAACGACACCTACGCCCGGTCGAAGGCGATCGCCGAGCGCCTGGTCCTCGAGCGCGCCGACATTCCGACGGTCGTCGTGCGCCCCCACCTCGTCTGGGGGCCGGGTGACACCCAGCTCGTCGGGAGGATCGTCGCTCGTGCGCGCCAGGGCCGCCTCGCCGTGCCGGACGACGGGCGCGCACTCATCGACACCACGTATGTCGATGACGCGGCGTCCGCCATCGTCGCGGCCCTCGACCGCGCCGAGACCGGGAGCGAGGCGTGCGGACGCGCCTTCGTCGTGACCGGGTCCGATCCCCGTCCGGTGGGCGAGCTGGTCCGCGGCATCCTGCGTGCAGCCGGGATCGATGCCGCCGTCCGCTCCATCCCGGCCCCCTTGGCATCGGTCGCCGGGCACGTCGCCGACCGATTCTGGCGGGGAACCGAGCCGCCCATCACGCACTTCGCGGCCCGGCAGCTCTCCGTCGCGCACTGGTTCGATCAGCGCGAGGTCCGCAGGGTGCTGCGATGGGAGCCCATGATCGGTGTCGACGAGGGCCTCGAGCGCCTTGCCACGTGGTTCAGCGGGTCAGCCGACGGCCTCTCCGGCGTCGGTGCATCGCGCCACCCGGAACGACCCCCGGCTGCGACGAGGTAGAACGTGTCGGCGATGACCGAGTTCGTGCCACAGCCGCGACGCGGCCGTCGCTTCATCCAGGAGCGGAGGGTCCAGCTCGGCGATGCGGGTCCCGATGGCGTCCTCCGCCTCGACGGGATCGTTCGCTTCCTCCAGGATGTCGCAACCGAGGACTGGATCGACTCGGGCCTCGACCGCGAGGGCACCTGGGTGGTCCGCCGGACCGAGCTGCGGATCGCCGCATCGGGACGGTGGCCGAACCTCTATGAGGACGTCTCCCTCGTGACCTGGTGCGGCGGCACGGGCGCCGCCTGGGCGGAGCGCCGAACGGACATCGAGATCGGGGGCACCGTGATGCTCGAGACGGTGTCGCTGTGGGTGCCCGTCGACGATCGCGGGCGACCCATGCGAATCCGCCCCTCGTTCCTCGAGCTGTACGCGGAGGCGGCGGGTGGACGTCGCGTCTCGGGCCGGGTGCCACCGGCGCCGGCGCCGACGGGTCCGGAGGTCCGGGCGTGGCCCGTTCGCCGTGCCGACCTCGACGTCGTCGGCCACGTGAACAACGCGGCGATCTGGGCAGCGCTCGTCGAGGTGTCGGGTCAGTCGGTCGCGACAGCGGCGCTGACACACCATGGTCCGGTCGAGGACGGGCACGTCGTGAGCCTGCTGTCCGAGCCGGGCCGCATGTGGCTCACGACCGACGACTCGGTCCGCGTGTCGGCGGAATTCACCGTTGCCTGAACGCAGTCGACGTCGGCCTTCACCCCGCCGCGACACGGGAGGTCCGGCCGCTGGCGCACCCAAAATCGCTCCCTGAGCGATTATCGTCTCGCCCATGCTGAGGGCAGGACGGGTGTCCTCGATCGCCATCATCGCGTGCTCGCTCCTCGCGGCCTGGTCCATTCCGGCGAGCTCAGCCTCGAGATCGCACGGGACATTGGCCCAGGTCGAGCGCCAGGTGGCGGCCTCGGTGCACATCACCACCCTCTCGCCCGCGGTGGCGGCCGAGCTGCCAGCCGCTCCCACCGACTTCTCATGGTCCAACTACCCGGCCGTCGGGACCTCGACCGGCTCGACCTGCCACACGGTCACCGCCTGCGTCTACGGGGACCTCACGTCGTCCAAGGTCGTTGTGCTCTTCGGCGACTCCCATGCCCTGATGTGGCTCAATGCGCTCGCACCGTGGGCCGCCAGCGACAAGGTCAAGCTGGTGCTGCTCTGGCAAGGACTCTGCCCTCCGGGCGACCTGAGCGTCTACGCGCCCGGATTCGCCGACCCTCCCCTCTGCAACGCCTACCGGGCCCAGATGATCGCAGCAATCCAGAAGCTCGCGCCGACGCTCGTCGTCCTGGCCGAGAAGACCACCCAGGTGAAGTCCGCCGCGAGCGCCTACTTCACCGACGCCCAGTGGGAGGCCGGGCTGGTCACGACGATCACAGAGCTCCAGACGCCCGCCACGAAGGTCGCGGTGCTCGAGGACACCCCGACGTTCGCCAGCTCGGTCCCCGAGTGCCTCGCCGCGCACCCGACCGCCGTGCAGTCGTGCGCCGTGCGGTACGTCGATCCCAAGATCCCCGGTCATGAGTCCGCCGAGCTCGCCGCCGCACGCAAGACGGGCGCCACCTACGTGCGAACCCAGGGCTGGTTCTGCACCGCACTGTGCTCGCCCGTCATCGGTCCGTACATCCCCTATATCGACACGAACCATGTCTCGTTCTCCTATGCCGGGTACCTGTCCGGCGTGATGGGCGCCGCCCTCAAGCCGCTCATCTGACGCGTACGCGGCGACGTCCTGGAGGGGTCCGCTGCCTCGCGGCAATCAGTGCCCTGGGCCGAAGCGCGCGACCGGGCCAGTCTCACGGTCCGGCGGTTCGCACGGGCGCGGTGGCATGCGGCAATGGTGACGTGCGCGTCAGAGCAGAAACGAGAAGAGCGGCGAGCCCGGCGAGACCGGCTCCACCTGCAGCGGGCTCGCCTTCAGGCGCTCGAGCAGCCCGTCGAGGTCCGTCGCGCTCTCGAGCTCGATGCCGACGAGGGCGGGACCGGTCTCGCGGTTGTTCTTCTTCACGTACTCGAACGCGATGATGTCCTCGCCCTCGGCGAGCACGTCGTCGAGGAACCGGCGCAGTGATCCGGGCTCCTGGGAGAACGTGACCAGGAAGTAGTGCCGCAGCCCCTCGTAGAGCAGGGAGCGCTCCACGATGTCCGCGTACCGGCTCACGTCGTTGTTCCCGCCCGACACGACGCACACGACGGCACCCGCGCCGCCGAGCTTCGCGTGCCGAGCCGCGGCCGAGGCGAGCGCGCCGGCGGGCTCCGCGATGATCCCCTCGGACTGATACAGCTCGAGCATCTCGGAGCACACCGCCCCCTCGGGCACCGTGACGACCTCGTCGACCAGGTCCCGGACGATCGGGAAGGTGAGCTCCCCCACCCGCCCGACCGCTGCGCCGTCGACGAAGGTGTCGAGGTCGTCGAGGTCGACCGGGGCTCCCGCGGCGAGCGCAGCAAGCATGCTGGCGGCGCCGGAGGGCTCGGCGCCGACGATCCGCGTCGAAGGCGCGTGCTCGCGCAGCCACAGCGCGACCCCGCTGATCAGCCCGCCGCCGCCGATCGGCACGATCACCGTGCCGATGGGCCCGTCGAACTGCGCTGCGATCTCGACCGCGACTGTGCCCTGGCCGGCGATCGTCCTCGCGTCGTCGAAGGGGTGGACGTAGACCGCGCCGGTTCTCCGGCAGTCCTCGGATGCCGCTGCGCTGGCGTCGTCGTACGTGCTGCCGACGAAGATCAGCTCGACCCACTCCCCGCCGATCGCCTCGATCCGCTGGCGCTTCTGGCGGGGGGTGTTGCTCGGCAGGAAGATCCTCCCGTGCAGCTCGAGGAGGCTGCAGGCGAAGGCGACGCCCTGGGCGTGGTTGCCCGCGCTCGCGCACACGACGCCCCGGTCGCGCTGCGCGGCATCGAGCGACGCGATCAGGTTGTACGCACCGCGCACCTTGTACGAGCGGCACAGCTGCACGTCCTCGCGCTTCAGCCACACGGGGGCACCGACCGACTCGGTCAGCCGGTCGCTGCGCTCGAGCGGCGTGCGCCGGACGACCGGCGCGAGCAGCCGCTCGGCGGCGTCGATCGCAGCAGCGCTCAGGTCCTCGGACACCCGAAGATGCTAGATCGCGAGGCTGCGGACCACGTCGCGAGCGGAGCCGCCCTGCCCCGCGCGGACGGCCGGCGGTAGCGTTGTGCAAATGCGTCGCCTGCCAGAAGAGAGTCCTGGCAGCCCTGATCTGCGCTCGCCGTACCGGTACATCGTGTGGCTGGCCAGGCGCCAGTGGCAGACCATCGCGGGCGGAACCGTCTTCGGGGTGCTCTGGATGGTGTCCCAGGCGCTCGTGTGGGGCGCGGTGGGCGCGGCGATCGGGCAGGGGGCGGCGAAGGGCAGCATGTCCGAGCTCGTGAAGTGGACCGCCGTCGTGGTGGGTCTCGGCGTCGTCACCGCCCTGAGCGGCCGCATGCGGCATCGCTTCGCGGTCACGAACTGGCTGACCGCGACCTTCCGGACGATCCAGCTCGTCGGTCATCACGCCGCGGACACGGGACCGGCCCTGCCCGCCTCCATCCCCTCGGGCGACGTGGTCAACACCGTCGCGGCCGACGCTGGCCGGGTGGGCGGCATCTTCGACGTGTGGGCCAGGTTCATCGGCGCGGTGGTGTCATGGATCGTCGTCGCTTGCATCCTGCTGTCGACATCGCTCGCGCTGGGCGCGATCGTCCTGTTCGGTGTGCCGATCCTGATGGTCCTGACTGCCCCGATGATGAAGCCCCTGCACGCCTCCCAGGCGGTCCAGCGCGAGGCGGTGGGCCGCCTCACGGCACTCGGCGCCGACACGGTCTCGGGCCTTCGCGTGCTGCGCGGCATCGGGGGCGAGGAGGTCTTCCTCGGCCGCTACAAGGAGCGCAGCGAGCTGGTTCGTCTCGCCGGCAACCGCGTGGCCGCGCCCCAGGCGCTCCTTGAATCCGGCCAGGTCCTCCTCCCGGCGGTGCTCGTGGCTGCGGTCACACTCCTGACCGCGCGCCTGGCCGTCCGCGGCACGCTCGGCACCCAGCAGATGGCCGCCTTCTACGGCTACACCGCCTTCCTCACCATGCCGCTGCGTACGGGCATCGAGGCGATCATCGCCGTGACGCGCGGCGTGGTCGGCGCCCGCAAGGTGCTCGCTGTGCTGGCGATAACCGAGGCGACCACCGAGACGCACACGCCGGCTGCTCCACCGCCAGCGGGCGGCGACCTCTTCGACCCGCACTCGGGCTTCACCGCGGGCGCGGGCCGTCTCACGGCGCTCGTCACCGAGACGCCCGAGGAGGCCCAGGCGATCGCGGACCGGCTTGGGCGCTTCACCCCCCCTGGTGCGAGCGAGTGGTCGGAGGTCACGCTCTCGGACATCCCTGTTTCGACCCTGGCGCTCGAGGACCTCCGGAGCCGGGTCGTGGTGAGCGAGATCGAACCGCGGCTCTTCAGCGGACCGCTCCGCGACGAGCTGTCCCCCCACGCGCCGGATGACGAAACGGCGATCCTCGCCGCGCTCGACGTCGCGAGTGCCGCCGACGTCCTCGACGCGCTGCCCGATGGGCTCGACACCGTCGTCGAAGAGCGCGGGAGGAGCTTCTCGGGCGGCCAGCGCCAGCGGCTCGCGCTTGCCCGGGTCCTGCTCATGGACCCCGAGTACCTCGTGCTGGTCGAACCCACCTCCGCGGTCGACACGCACACCGAGGGCAGGATCGCCGCGCGGCTCCGGAACGCACGAGGCGCGCACGGCACCGTCGTCGCCACGACGAGCCCCCTGCTCTTGGAGCAGGCCGACGAGGTCTTCTACATCTCCGGCGGCTGCGTCGTGTCGCGCGGACGCCACGAGGCGCTGCTCGACGGCGACCCGGCGTACCGGGCGCTCATCCTGCGGGGGAACGAGTCATGAGCACGCTCCCCATCGCCACGCCGCCCCAGGTGCGCACGCACGCGCTCCTCCTCGCCGGCGCGCATCGCAGGCAGCTCGCGCGGATGCTCTCCATGTACGGCGTCGCTGCGGTCTTCGGGCTCGTCGGCCCCTGGGTCGTCGGACAGATGACCAATGACGTCGCCGACCACTCGCTGACCGACCGGCGCGCCGCGATCCTCGTCATCGTGCTGCTCGCCGCCGCGATCCTGCAGAGCATCATCACGTTCTTCGCCCGCAGGGCCAGCTACGTGACCGGGGAGAGCGTCTTCGCGCAGCTGCGCGAGGAGTTCCTGGGACACGTCCTCGGCCTGCCCCTGAGCACCGTCGAGCGGGCCGGGACCGGGGACCTGCTCAGCAGGACCACGAACGACATGGAGGCACTCTCGCGGACCGTCCGGTTCGCAGCCCCCGAATGGCTCGTCGCGCTGCTGACGTTCGCCATCACCCTCGTGGCGATGCTCGTCGTCTCGCCGCTTGCGACGCTGGGCGTGCTCGTCGCGGCGCCCATCATCTACTTCTCGACCCGCCGGTACCTCCGCTACGCGACGGCCGGGTACCTGCGCGAGCGCGCCGCGTACGCGACGATCTCTGGCACCGTCTCGGAGACCGTGGAGGGCGCCCGGACGATCGACGCGCTCCGGCTCTCGAAGCGCCAGCGCGCTCGGATCGACCGCGACCTGGGCGAGGCCTACGACGCCGAGATGTTCACGCTCGGCCTGCGCCTGCGGTGGTTCCCGTCGGTCGAGATGGCCTATGCGCTCGCGACCGCCGGCACGCTCCTGTGGGGCGGGATCCTCGCGATCCACCATGTGATCTCGATCGGCGCGCTCACGACCCTGACCTTCTACGCGGTCGCCCTCATGGACCCGCTCGACCGCATCATCTCGTGGCTCGACGAGCTGCAGGTCGGCTCAACCTCGCTCGCCCGGCTCATCGGCGTCGCCTACGTCGAGAATGACCGCACCCCGTCTGGTCAGCACCCAGCCGACGACCACATTGAGGCGCGCGACGTCCGCTACGCCTACCGCGAGGGACACGACGTGCTCAACGGCGTCGACCTGACGCTCGAGCCCGGCGAACGGCTCGCCGTTGTCGGGCCGTCCGGAGCCGGCAAGTCCACGCTCGGACGACTCTTGGCCGGCATCGACCGGCCCCGCACCGGATCGATCGAGGTCGGCCACGTCGCGCTCGTGGACCTCGACCTCGACGACCTGCGCGGGCACGTGGCGCTCGTGACCCAGGAGAACCACGTCTTCATCGGGACGCTGGCGGACAACCTGCTGCTCGCCCGGCCCGCAGCCGTGCCCGAAGAGCTGCGCGCAGCGCTCGAGGCGGTGGACGGGTGGGAGTGGGCCGAGGCGCTGCCCGTGGGGCTGGACACCGAGCTCGGCACGACCGGCCACCCGCTGTCGCCGTCCCAGGCCCAGCAGCTGGCCCTCGCCCGGCTCGTGCTGGCCGATCCGCACACCCTCGTGCTCGACGAGGCGACGAGCCTGCTCGACCCCCGCGCGGCCCGGCACCTCGAGCGATCGCTCTCCGCGGTGCTCGAGGGCAGGACGGTCGTCGCGATCGCCCACCGGCTGCACACGGCTCACGACGCCCACCGCGTCGCCGTCGTCGCGGACGGGCGGATCCTCGAGCTCGGCACGCACGAGGAACTGCTGGGCCATGGCGGTGAGTATGCGGCGCTGTGGGCCTCGTGGCGGAACGACCGGGGCGGGGCGCAATAGCCTCACTGCGATGACCGCGTCCGGGCCCACCCTCGACCCGGGTGCCGCCGGCCGCTGTGCGTACCGGACGGTCCTGGAGCACGATCCCCTGGCCGAACCGCACGCTCGTGCTCCATTGGACGACGCGGTCGTGCGCCGGGTCGAGGCCGCCGATGACCACCGCTCGGCGGTGCAGGCACTCCTCTTGGATCTCCACGCCGACCGGGCGGTCGACGCCACGTTCGACCTCGAGGTCACTGTCGCTGCGCTCCAAGACCCTGCCGTGTCGCTCGTCGTGAAGCCCCGACTGCCACTCGACCTCCCTGGGAGGCGGCGCGGCGCGCCGTCGCTCCTCGTGCGTGACGCCACGTCGGGCGGGTGGCGGCCCGTGGCGATCCACAACCACTTCGTGACGAACGAGGGGTCGGGCACCCAGCGCACCGCCTCGCTCGCCGCGCCGTTCCCCGAGGACGCGCAGCCACGCGAGGGGGTCAGGCTCCGCAAGGGCGGTGCGTGGCGACGCGACCTCTTGCGCCTCGCGCACCATCATCGGATGCTCGAGTCGCTCGGCCATGCCGCCGACGGCCAGCCCATCGCGGGGATCATCGACCGGAGCTCGGTCGTGTTCTGGATGCCCCTCGACGTGCAACTCGATGCCCGCGGCTCCGCGCTCGCCCAGTACGACGCCCGGTTCGCGGAGCGCGTGGCGCTGCTCGAGGCGACGATCGGGCGGGCGCACGACCCGGCGCAGCCGCTTCCCGGCGCGCCGTGGTGGCACAAGGAGTGCGAGGAGTGCCCCTTCGAGGCGACCTGCCGCGCGACGCTCGAGATCACCGACGACGTCAGCCTCGTCCGGTTCACCGACGCGACCGAGCAGGAGATCCTCCGTGACCACGGCGTCATGACGCGCCGGCAGCTCGCCTCGCTCGACCTCGAGCTCGTGGCGATGGGCGTGGCGACATCTGACGAGCCGAGCGACCGGTCGACCCCGGCCGCCACCGCGCTCGGACGGCGGATCCGCGAGCTCGGCAGGCTCGTGCGCCGCGCGAGGGTCGAGGTCGCCGGCACCATGCTCCGTCTCGTCGACGCCGACGCGCTCGACGGGTTCCGAGCCGACGTCGAGATCGACATCGACATGGAGAGCTACGGCCATGCGACGTACCTGTGGGGCGCCCTCGTCACCTCCCGCGTCGCAACGCCGGGGGTGGAGGAGGGCTACCACGCCTTCGTGGAGTGGGGACCACTCACCGGCGAGGCGGAGGGCGCCATCTTCGCCTCGTTCTTCGACTGGCTCACGACGACCGCCCGGCTCGCCCGCGACGCGGGCCGCACGGTCCGCGTCTACTGCTTCTGGGCACACGCCGAGCGTGGCCAGATGCGCCGCGCCCTGGAGAGCGGGGTGGCGGGACTCCCTTCGCGCGCCGAGGTGGACGCGCTGCTCGGCGAGTCTGCGGGCACCCTCAGCGACCTGCATCGCGTCGTCTCCACGCAGATCCAGACGGCCGGTCCCGCCGGCCTCAAGGTCCTGGCCACCGCCGCAGGCTTCTCGTGGCGCGATGACGCCCCGAGCGGCGAGGCCTCGATGGGGTGGTACGAGGAGGCCGTGGGAGGCGACAGCGCGCTCGAGACCGCGGCGAGGCACCGGCTGCTCGAGTACAACGAGGACGACTGCAGGGCGACGAGGGCGCTCCGGGACTGGCTCGAGGGACCTGCGAGGGACCTGCCCGACGTCGAGGGGGCCCGACCGTCGCCAACCTAGGCTCACAGCCCGTGGCGGCCGTCGAGACCCAGGCGAGGCCGACGGCGCGCGACGCGCGACGACTGCGCGCCGAGCTCGTGCCCGGCGCCTCGGGCCGGATCCGGACGATCGAGGTGCTCGACGCCCTCGGTGTGGCACTGGGTGCCGCCGCAGCGCTGGCGCTCGCAGCGCTGGCGACGACGCTGCTCTCGCGCCCGGTGCCGCTCCTGCACGCACCCGGCGCCTGGTCCGTCGTCGTGGCCGTGCTCCTCGTCGCGCGGGGTGCCCTCGGGGTGGCGAGCAGCCAGGTCGCCGCCAGCACCGCCGGGCGCGCCGAGGACGAGGCCCGCACGGTCCTCGCGGCGGCGATCCGGCTCGCCCCGCCCGCGCGGCCGGGGGCCTTCGCCTCGCTCCACGCGACCGGATCGGCCGAGATCGGGCGGTACGTGGCGAGAGCCGTCCCGGCCAGGGAGGCGGGCCCCCTGCTCTCCCTCGGCGTGCTCGTCCTCGTCGCCGTTGTCGACCCGATCTCAGCGCTCGTGGCCGCGGTCGTGCTCTCGATCGCCGCGCCGGTGCTCGCCACGGTCGGCCGCGCGGCTGCCGCCGAGTCCGCAGTCGGCCTGTCGCGGCTCTCGTCGCTCACGTCGCGGGCACTCGAGCTCATCGACGGTGCTGTCGAGCTCCGCGCGCTCGGCGCGCTCGCGAGAGGACGCGAGGAGCTCACCGCGGCCACCGAGCGGATGGCCTCGTCCACCATGCGGTCGATCCGGATCGGGCTGCGGTCCTCCTACGCGCTCGACTTCCTCGCGGGAATCGCCGTGGGGCTCGTGGCGATGACCGACGGCTTCCGCCTGCTCGGCGGCTCGATGGGCCTCTTCCATGCTCTCGGCGCCGTCCTGCTCACCGTCGAGGTCGCGGCTCCGCTGCGGCGCGCGGGCAGCGAGTTCCATGCGGGCGCCGACGGCCTCGCGGCCCTCGAGATGCTCGGCTCCGTCCGCGCTCCGGCCGACTCAGCCGCCGCAGGTGCCGCCGTGCCGTCGGCCTGTTCGATTGACGCCGTGGGCCTGCTGGTCTCGGCCGTCCCGGGAGGGGCAGCGATCGCTGCGCCGATCTCCGTGTCGGTCCGAGCGAGCAGCGGGCTGCTGCTCACAGGACCGTCGGGATCGGGGAAGACCACCCTCCTGCGCGCGCTGTCCGGTGAACCGCTCGTCGCGGGGGGCGAGCTCCACGTCGGCGGCACGGCACCTGCACTGTGGAGTCCGCGCCTGCGATGCGACCTCGTGGCCATGGTCGACCAGCGGCCACTGGTGGTCGCCGGGTCGATCTACGACAACCTCGTGCTCGGCAGGCCCGCCTCGCGGACCGATGCCCGCGAAGCGGCGCTGGCGTGCATGCTCGGCGGCCTGCTCGACCGTGCTCCCGAGGACCTCGACACCCAGGTCGGCGAGGATGGCCGCCTCCTAAGCGCGGGCGAGCGCGTGCGCGTGGCGCTGGCTCGGGCGATGCTGCGCGAGCCGCGGCTGCTGCTCCTCGACGAGGTCGGGGCGCACCTTGACGGCGCAACACTCGACGCGCTGCGCATGTCGCTTGCCGCGTTCCTCAGCGGGCGCACCGTCGTCGAGGCCGCGCACGGCCGCCCACTGCTGGCCGATGCACAGGCGCTCGAGCTCGTCCCCGCCGCGGTGCCGACATGACGCAAGGGGTCGACCGCTCGATTCTGCGCACGGTCGCCGAGCGCGGAGCACCCAGTCGCCGGCGGCTCATCCGAGCGGTGGCCGCGGGCGCGGGCGCCCAGATCGCGGGCATCGTCCTCGTGGGCGCCGCGACCGCACTCTTGTGCTGGTCGTCGCAGCGGCCGGGCCTCGGTGCCGTCGCGGGCATCCTCATCCTCGTCGAGCTGGTCGCGTTCCTGCGTCCGCCGCTTCGCCACACGGAGCGGGTCGCCTCGCACGACCTCGGGCTCGAAGGGCTGGCGGGATGGCGTCGTTGGTTGCTCGACGCCGTCGCGACCTGGAGCCCGGGCCGCCTCGCCGCAGCGCGCACCGGGGACCTCCTGACGCGGTGCATCGACGACACCGACCGCCTCCAGGACTACTGGGTGCGCGCCGACGTCCCCTTCCGCAGCACCGCGGTCGCCATCGGGGTCGGTGCCGTCGCGCTGGCCCTGCTCGAGGTCGCCGCCGGTGCCGCGATCCTGGCCGCCGCCGCGCTCACGCTCGGGCTGCTCCGCATCGTGCGCGAGCGGGCGCTGCGGTGCGCGGTCGACGAGGCCGCGCACCGAGGCCGGGCTGCGTCGATCTCGGTCGAGCTGGCCCACGGCGCAGCGGCCCTGGAGCTGCTCGGGGCGGCCGGACGCCTCGCGGCCGAGAGCGACGCGGCCGCGGCAGCCGCCCGCGAGGCTCGCCGAACCCGTGAGCGGATCATCGCCCGCTTGCACATCGCCGTCGCCCTGCTCGCCGGCCTCGTCGTCATCGCCGCCGTCTCCGGCCGGCACGCCATCGGGTGGGGATTCGCCGTGGGCCATCCGGCCGGCATCGCGGGCGTGGTCGTCGCCGCCCTGGCCGCGACATCACTCCTCGATGGCTGGGTCCAGGACCTGGACGCCTCCTGTGACGTCTTCGGCGCCGCGGTGCGGCTCGCGGGGCTCGAGGAGCCGCTCCCAGCGGGAACCGCGACCGCGATCGCCGGCCCGCTTCGCCTGGATTCGGTGGACGTCGCCGCCGCGCAGGACGGCCCGACGCTGCTCCGCGGGGTGTCGCTCGTCGTCGCGCCCGGGGCATCGATCGCCCTCGCGGGGCCATCGGGCGAGGGCAAGTCGTCGCTGCTCGCGATCGCCGCGCGCCTGGAGCCCGTGCGAGCGGGATCCGTCACGCTCGCCGGCCTCACGCTCTCGTCGCTGGAGGAAGACTCGCTGCGCCGGCAGGTGGGCTGGCTCCCGGCGGTCCCGTCCCTCCTCGAGGGACGAATCCGCGACATCGTGGATCTCGGGCGGGGCTTCGACGACGAGGCCATCCTCGCCGTCCTCGACCACGTCGGGCTCGCCTCAGTGCTCGCTCCGCGCGGCGGGCTCGACGCCGTCGTCGGATCGCGCGGGCTCGGGCTCTCGGGCGGCGAGCGGCGGCGCCTCGCGCTCGCCCGTCTCCTCATCGCGAGGCCCGGGCTGCTGCTGCTCGACGAGCCGACGGCGGGCGCCGACGAGCAGACAGGTGCAGGGGTGCTCGCGGCGATCGACGCCACCGGTGCGGCATCGCTGGTCGCCACCCACGACGACGACGTCGTGCGCTGGGCCGACGTGACCTGCTGGGTCGCCGAGGGCCGGGTCTCCTAGCCGTTGATGGTCTGCATGCCCATCGCGTGGTAGCGGTCCCCCGCAGCGGCACCCGGGATGAACGCCTCCTCGAGCGCGGCGACATCCTCGTCGGGCAGCACCAGGTCGTCGGCCGCGACGTTCTCCTGCAGGTACGTGCGTCGCTTGGTGCCCGGGATGGGCACGATGTCGTCGCCCTTGGAGAGCACCCACGCGAGGGCCACCTGCGCCGGCGTCGCGCCGAGCGAGGCCGCGACGGTCGCCACGACCTCGACGAGTGCCGCGTTCTGCGTGGCGTTCTCCTCCGCAAACCGCGGCATGAACCGGCGCGTGTCGCTCTCCTCCAGCGTGTCAGGCGTGCTCACCTTCCCGGTGAGGAAGCCCCGCCCGAGGGGGCTGTACGAGACGAAGCCGATACCGAGCTCGCGGCAGGTGTCGAGGATCTCGCCCTCGGGATCGCGAGTCCACAGCGAGTACTCGGTCTGCAGGGCGGTGAGCGGGTGTGTCGCGTGCGCGCGGCGGATCGTGGGCGCTGCCGCCTCGGAGATCCCGAGGTGGCGCACCTTGCCTAGGGTCACGAGCTCCGACATCGCGCCGAAGGTCTCCTCCACGGGGACCGTGCGGTCCACGCGGTGCTGGTAGTAGAGGTCGATGGTCTCGATGCCGAGTCGCTGCAGGGACGCGTCGCAGGCCTCGCGCACGTACTCCGGTCGCCCGTTGACGCCGAGCCAGCTGCCGTCAGGGTTGCGCTGGTTGCCGAACTTGGTCGCGATCACGTACGAGTCGCGGTTGCCGGCGATCGCCTTGCCCACGAGCACCTCGTTCGTGAACGGACCGTACACGTCGGAGGTGTCGAGGAAGTCCACGCCGAGCTCGAGGGCCCGGTGGATCGTGGCGATCGACTCGGCCTCGTCGCGACCCGCGTAGAAGTCGCTCATCCCCATGCACCCGAGCCCCTGCGCGGAGACCTCGAGCCCCTGTCCGAGTGTGCGTCGTCGCATCGCCCCTCCTTGTCGTCGTCCCGATCCTAGGGAGCGTCGCAGCGGCCGCTCGCGTGCCTGTCGCGCTTGCCGACCGGGGCTGCCGCCACTACGTTTCTGCCATTGGCAGGGGGGGCCAAGGTGCCCGGTCGTCCGCCCGCCTCGGCGGGCGGACGACCAGAGGCACTTCGGAGGGAACGATGGACCGACTGAAGACCCCCGCAGACCGCTTCGACGCAGTCGTCGGATTCGACTTCCCCGTCGTCATTGTGCCGGTCGCCGATCCGACCGGCGGGCCCCCGCTCGACCTCGCCGTCGTCGACACGGGACCCGGATCGTCCGGCGAGTCGGTCCTGCTCCTGCACGGCGAGCCCTCCTGGTCGTTCCTGTACCGGAAGGTCATCCCGGTCCTGACGGCGGCCGGCCACCGCGTGGTCGCCCCCGACCTGATCGGCTTCGGGCGCTCGGACAAGCCCGCCTCGCGCGAGGACTACACCTACGCGCGCCACGTCGAATGGGTGCGGGCGGCGCTGTTCGACTCACTGCACCTCGAGGAGGTCACGTACTTCGGACAGGACTGGGGCGGGCTCATCGGGCTCCGGGTCGTCGCCGAGCACCCCGGCCGGTTCCGGCGCGTCGCGATCGGCAACACAGGGCTGCCGACAGGCGAGGAGCGGCTCTCCGACGCGCTGCTCGCGTGGCAGCAGTACTCCCAGACCGCTGAGACGTTCGACATCGGCCAGATCGTCTCGTTCGGGTGCACGAGCACGCTCGACGAGGCCACCGTCGCCGCCTATGACGCTCCCTTCCCCGACGACACCTACAAGGCTGGCGCCAGGATCTTCCCGACGCTCATCCCCACCTCCGCCGACGATCCTGCGCACGGGGCGAACAAGGCGGCCTGGGAGGTGCTCTCGGAGTTCGCGCGGCCCTTCCTGTGCTGCTTCTCCGACGGCGACCCGATCACGCGCGGCGGTGACGCGAGATTCGTCTCGACCGTCCCAGGCGCGCTGGGACAGGCGCACACGACAATCGAGGGCGCGGGCCACTTCCTCCAGGAGGACGCGGGAGAGGAGCTCGGCCGCATCCTGGTCGAGTTCATCGACGCCACCTGACCGCACGGGCTCAGCGGGCGCCGCTCGCCTGCTCGTTGTAGGACGCGAGCACCGGGCCGGTCGGTCCGAATGCGATCCTCGTCACCGACGCGTTGGCGAGCCGCATCCGCACCGAGGCGATCGGATCCACGCGCAGGGCCCACGCGACGGCGACCTTGACCGGGGTCATGTGGGTCACGATCACGACGTCACCGTCCTCACGGCGGGCACCTTCCCCGGGCGACGAGAAGAGCTCCTCGAGCGCGCCCGAGACCCGATCGGCGACCATCCCGATCGACTCGCCGTTCGGCAGCACCGCAGCGGCGTCGGTCAGGTGCCGCTGCCAGACCGCGGGGTCCACGTCGGTGACGAGGGTCCCCTCGAGGTCACCGAAGTCCAGCTCGATGAACCGGGGGTCCACCACGGGATCGAGCCCGGTGCCGAGCAGCCCGGCGGTCTCCACCGCGCGGCGCAGCGGGCTCGTCCGCAGCGCCGCCACTGCGCCGAGCAGGGACGCCACCGATGCCGCCTGCGCGCGGCCGATCTCGTCGAGGGTGGGATCGAGCCGCCCGACGAAGCGGTGCTCCCTGTTCGCCGCCGTCCGACCGTGGCGGACGAGGATGAGCATCAGCGCACCAGCAGGCGACCGCACTCATCGCACACCTCGACGAGGCCGTCCTCGCCGTGGAGCAGGTGATCGGCGATCGCCGCGGGCACGGTCACCCGGCACCCGCCGCACCGCCCGTCGACGAGGCGGGCGGCGCCGACCCCGCCCGTGTGGCGCGCAGCCTGCTCGTACCGTGCGAGCAATCCCGCGTCGAGTGCCGCGGTGAGTCCGGGTCGCTCACCTTCGAGTCGGGCCACCTCGGCCGTTGCCGCGGCACGCTCTTCGTCGACTCGTGACGCGGCGGCATCGCGCGCGGCCATCGCAGCCCGCGCCTGCTCGCGCAGCGCCGCGTCGGCGTCCTCGAGCGGCTCAAGCTGCTCCAGCACCTCGAGCTGCTCGTCCTCGAGGGCTGAAGCCCGTTCAGCGAGGTGGGTGCGCTCAGCCTCCATCGCGGTCAGCTCGCGGGCGGCCCCGGTCGCAGCGGTGAGCTTGGCTGCGATGACCGCCGACCTGTCCCGGGCGGCCGAGGCCTCCTGGTCGAGCGAGGCCGCGCGTTCGTCGAGGGGCACACGCAGGGAGTCCAGTTCGCGCTTCCGCGCTGCCAGCGCTGCAAGCGTCTCGGACGCCTCCTCGTAGGTCGATGCGAACGGGGGATGCAGCGCCTCGTGGCGCGCGCGAACGAGCGCCTCGTCGTGGTCTGCAAGGGCAAGGAGTGGCTCGTTCATCGTCGCCACGATGCCACAGGATCAAGGCCGAAGCCTGCGGATGCCCGAAACCAATTGAGATGCCGATGTTCGCGGCATGGGAGAACAGTTTCGCCGAGCGGGGGCTGGTCGGGCACGTCAGACGAGGGGTATCCAAGGTTGGCACACTGATGCCCGTCGCAAAGAGCGCCCAGTCAGTCGCACGAATCCGCAACCGCGACAGGTTGAGGTCCGCGCGGGCGACGACATCCCGAGCTGCCGTCTCGAATTTCACGAGCTCACGATTGCTCGCTGACCCGTGCAGGTACGGTGATCCGGAGCGTCACGCCCGCGACGATGGCAGAACGCGTACGATCCGGATCAACAACTTCTGGATTGACCTGCAGGCCGACCAGCCGTGCGTCAGGAATCGGGAGGCATGCAAGTCACACGTGCAAACAGGGCCCGCCCGGGGACCGTGGGGCGCAACAGGATCCGGGTCATGACTGAAGCGGTGGCAGTCCTCGTCGCACTCGTGCTCCTCGCGTTCGGGCTCGACGTGCCTTCTGTCGCGAGCGCGTCCAGTGAAACGCCATCGAGCCCAACGAAAGTGACCGGATCGATCGGCAACACTGGGTGCAGCTACTCGATCACCGCCTCGTGGTCTGATCCCACCCCGGTTGCCGGGGACCTGAGCGGTTCGGTGCTTTGCGGATCAACGGCGTCGCTCTCCGTGACGGGATCGTGGGAGTCCGCCAACGCGACACTGAAGACCGTGGGAGGCACGCTTTACGGCCATACGGTCAGCCCCCAGACGGTGGACGCCGTGATATCGGACGACTACGACCCGACACTCGACCTTCCTGACTTCATATCCGAGTTCGCCGACGCCGCGCTCGTTCAGGCGCAGAGCACGATCTTCAAGAGCCCATGGACGTTCGGTCCCAGGTCTTTCGCGGGTGGCACATGCAGCTACACGCTCCAGGCGACCTGGTTGGGCGAGCCAACGAGCGGCACGCTGGCCGGGACGGTGGCATGCGGGACGGCGGCCTCGATCACGCTGACCGCCGACTGGGACGGCACGTCGAGCTTCGACGTGAGCGAGACCAAGGTGAGCTTCGGCAGCGTGACGGGGACGATCGCGGGTGTCGCCCTGCCGTCCGGCGCGATCACCCAATCGATCGATGTGCCCGTCGGGGGTGCGGATGACCTCGAGGGACTCGTCGATGGATTCGCCCAACAGGTGCCCGAGGCACTCGGTGAGTGGTTGGTGAGCAATGGTCCGCAGAGCCTGCTCGACGCCTTCCCAAACCCATCGCAGATCGCCGCCTCGGGAGACACAGTGGGCGGCATTCTGAAGAACCTCGACTCGTTGTGCCAGCAAACACTCAAGTACGAGGATCCGGTTCCGGACTGCCAGTTGCCCCTCATCAACGAGCCCGCTGGTGACACCGAGGACCCACCGTCGAATGCGACGCCCGGTCTCGACTCGATGGACGACTCCCAGGGCGGTGCCTGTCCCGAACTGGCGAACAACCCCCCTCCCAAGCTCTTCGTCGTCTGCGTGCCCGTCGGGCTCGCGGGTTCGTTCGACGCAGGGGACAAGAGCGTCATCGTGGTCCCCGGCGGGGCGATCCTGGCGGCCCCCGTTGGTGCGAGTCTCGGATCGGCAACCACGCCGACGATCACGACCAAGGGATCCATATTGGTTCTTGGAGGTGCGATCGAGGGGGTGAACCTCTCCATGACCGCGGCAAAGGACGTCGAGTTCGCGGGTGCCGATGTGTCGATGCTGGGCTCGCTCTCGATCAGTGCCGGTGGCGCGCTCTCGATCGGCGAGGTTGGAACGAAGGACGCGCTCGGTTTCGTGCCTTCGCTGCTCAACGACAAGGTCGACACCCAGACCGGCGACACCGGAACGGGGGCAAACGGAATCGCGGGCCTCTTCGCGACCGCGCTTCCCGCAACCACGACGCTCCCCGCGCAGCTGTGGGCCTCGAGGATCACCGTCAAGGCGGGAGCGATGACCGTCAGCTCCGGCGGGTCGATCTCGGCGGACGGGCTCGGTCAGGCAGGGGCTGCGTTCTACGGCCATGCGATCTATACGAGTGGGCCGTACACCGGTGCAGTCGCCGGTGGCGGCGGTGCCTACGCGAACTACGGCGGCAGCCACATCGGCTACGGCGGATGGCCGGTTGACGCCCCGATCTGGACCGACAAGACGTATGGTCCCGGCCCGCGAGGGCCCACGTTCGACAGCCCCTATCAGCCACACGAGCCGGGCGGCGGCGGCGGCGGCGGTTACGACTTCAGCGAAGGCTTCCCGGGAGGCGGTGTCATCACGATCAACTCCAGCTCGCTCGACCTCGCAGGCCAGCTCCTCGCCGATGGCGACAGCGACACGCAGGAGCACTGCGGCGGCGACGGGGCAGGCGGAGCGATCAATATCACCACCGGTACGTTCAGCGGGCACGGGACGGTGCACGCGAACGGGGGTGGTTCGCCCGAGGACTCCTGCGAGTTCGGCGGTTTCGGCGGTGGCGGCGCGCTCGCCATTCATTACACATCGGACACCTTCACGGGCTCCGAGCATGCCCACGGCGGCCTGCTGCCCGTGACCAAGGAGCCCGGGCTCAGCAAGGACTTCGGCGGTGCCGGCACGGTCTTCCTCCAGGACACGACCGTGGCCAAGCCCGCGAAACCGGCAACGGAGACATCGGGCGGCACGCTCATCATCGATGGCGACCAGCAGGACAGCTACCGCCCGACGAGCGAGTCAACTGATGTGTGGCCGACCGAGGACGGGACCCCGCTCCCTGACGGCTGGTCAAACAAGAGCGTGGAGCTCGAGATCACTGGCGACGCGCACGTCTACGCGACGAACCCGACGTTCGGCAAGATCGTCATCGCCTCGGACGGGGTCCTGAGCGCCGCGCCGCTGGCAAAGCGGCTCGTCGTGAGCGCCGAGGCCATCACGATCGAGAAGTCCGGCCGCATCGACATGAGCGGCCATGGGTACGCCGGCGGCACCGACGCAGATGGCGCATTCGGCATTGCGACGAGTCCACCGGGGACCACTCCGGCAGAGGCGAACCACGGCGGGTCGCACGGCGGCGCCGGAGGCACGGATATCGCGAGGCCCAAGGGCAACGCGGGAAGCACCTACGACAACCCCATGGACCCCGTCCTTCCGGGCGGCGGAGGCGGCGGCGGTTACGGGGACGACGACAATCGCGGATCGTACGGAGGCGGTGTGCTCCAGATCATTGCGCAGCAACTGACGAACGACGGCGTGATCTCGGCTGATGGGCAGGATGAGGACGGTCCAACGATTGCATTCCCGGTGCTGGGCCAGACCGAGGGCGCGAGCGCGGGGGCAGGCGGCTCCGTGCAGGTGCACGTCCAGACGCTCATCGGCAATGGGCCGATCGAGGCAGACGGCGGCAGTCTCAACTTGCCTCCGAGCGCGGGCATCGGTCAGCCCGATGCAGGGGGATTCTCCCAGCAGGACGGGTCGAACGGAGCCGGAGGTGGTGGTGACGTGCTCTTGGTCGCATCGGCGTCTCGCTCGTTCACAGGGCCCGTGACTGCGGCTGGTGGAGTCAATGTGACCAACAGGACGTCAGGCGGGCACGCTGGTCACGTGGTCCGGGTGCTGGGCACTCCCGTGCCGGTCGCAAAGCGCGCACGTGTTCGGACGGTTTCGCGTCACCGCAGCGGAACGCGAGGTCCACGATCAGCGGCAGTGAGGAACTGATCGGGCTCCTGAGACCTGTGCAGCCCCGGCACCTTCGGAATGCTCAACGCTGCCACGCCGTCACTGGATCGAGATTGAGGCGGGCGGCCTCCCGGAACGCTTTGCCCAAGCCATCGCGAAGCCCGGGCTCGCAGCGCTCCAGTGCCGCGTCGGGGAGGAACCAGTCGATCTCGCTGCTCTCCCCGTCACCGGGCGAGAAGCCGACCGGCTCGGCGACAAGCAGCCATCGGCAGTCATGATGCAGGTGGCCCCGCGGCCCGTCGTGGGTGTTGACGTGGATGAGGAGCGGCGGGGCGAGGTGGCGGGCGGCGATGCCGGCCTCCTCCTCGGTTTCGCGGAGCGCGGCCTGCGCCGGGTCCTCACCGGGGTCGACGTGGCCCCCCGGCTGCACCCAGATCCCCAGGTGCTTGTGGCGGTGCAGCACGATGCCCCGAGACGACAGGACGAAGGACGACGCGGTGACGTGCTCGGACTGGGCGGACTCGTCGAACGGACGGGCGAGCCTTTCCAGCGCGCCGATCGTCGCTGCGAGGTCGGCCGCCTCGCGCTCGCCGTCCGGCTCGACGAGACGGAGCTCGGCGATGAGCGCCGCTGCGCGCGGATCCTCGGTCACGAGGCGGTGATCGCCCGCACGCTCGGGGGGACCGAGATGGCGCCCGTCGCCATCGCGCCGTCGGTTGCGGGGACCGGAGCGAGGTACGTGGTGGCCGCGGGGACGTCGCCGGCCCACACAGCGGAGGCCTTGTCCTCGGGCTCGTCGTCCGTCGGGCCGGCGGACACCTTCGCACTGGCCTCGACAATGGAGATCGCGACGACGGTCGTGAGCGCGAGCTCGCGGTCGTTTGGCCTGCGCACCTCGGCGGTCCGTCCAGGAAGCACGGCATCGGTGAGCACGTCCAGCGCGTGCAGCCGCTCCACGGGGTCCTCCACGAGCGTCGCGGGCCCGAAGACGACGGCGCTGCGATAGGTGACCGAGCTCTCGAAGGCGGTCCGCGCGACGCGCAGTCCCTCGAAGGTCGTGAAGGCCGCGCACACCCGCGGCGCAGTCGTCATCGCGCGGAGCAGGGCATTCGACCGACTGCCATGCAGGTAGACGACACTCCCCTCTCGGGCGTGCAGGAACGGCAGCACGACAACCTCGGCGTCGCCGCCGAGGCTGACGCCCACGTGGCAGAACGACACGGCGTCGATGATGGCGTGCACGGTCTCGGTGTCGTAGCGCGCCTTCTCGGGAGCCCGCCTGACCCTCGTGCGGTCGGTCGGGCCGGTCACGCCCAGAGGTCCCCCGACATGAACGTGCGCGCCCGACCGATCACCTCGACGTGGTCCTCGAAAAGCGCCGCCGCCATCACACCGCCACGCCTCGAGACCTGTCGGACGAGCAGCTGGTCCTCGCCCGTGCGCGCCTTCCAGATCGGCGCGAGCGCGCACAGCGCCGAACCGGTGACCGGGTCCTCGCGGACGCCGAGTCGCGGCGCGAACACCCTGATCGTGACGTCAGCGTCGATGCCCCCCTCGCACACCGCGACGATGAGCGACGCGGGGACCAGAAACATCTCGACGGCATCGGGGTCGATGCCGCACAGTGCGTCGTACGAGTCGACGAGCGCGACCAGTGCGCCCGCCTCGGTCGTCCACGCGTGGTGCAGGGCGCCGAGGGCGCCGCCCACCGTGTCGAGCGGGACGTCGGCGATCTCGTGACGAGGCAGCTCGATCGTGAGCTGCCGCGGCGAGATCCGCCCGACGATCGGGCCGGAGCGGGTGGTGAAGACCTGCTCGGGACCCGAGACCCCGAGGTCGGTGGCGAGCACGTGGAGGGCCGCGAGCGTCGCGTGGCCGAACAGGTCGACTTCGACCGTCGGTGTGAAGCAGCGCAGGTCCCAGCCGTCGCGGGTCCGTCGCAGGAACGCGGTCTCCGAGACGCCGAGCTCGGCGGCGATCTGCTGGCAGTGCGCGGTGGCGAGATCGCTCTCAAGAAGGACCACGACCGCAGGGTTCCCGCGGGCTCCCTCGCCGATGAAGGCGTCCACCCACCACATGCGCCTGCCGAAGTCGGTCGAGATCTCGGACATGACACGAGCCTGCCACAGCCCACCTCGGGGTCGGCGTAGGGTGCGGCGGTGCCCGTCCGCGTCGCGACCTTCAACGTGCACGCTGGCGTCGACGGCTGGGGACGCGAGACCCCGGTGGTCGAGGCGGCAACGTCGCTCGCGACCGACGTCCTGTTCCTCCAGGAGGCCTGGCGCAGCGACACCGTCGACCTCGCCGCTGCGATCGCCGATGCGACGCGCGGCACCGTCCACGCCGTCGCGCTCGCCACAGGCCAGCGCGCGACCGGAGGCACTGGGTCGGCCGCATGGGGCCCGCGATTCGGCGTGCTCCGCGCGGATCGGGGACTGTTCTTGGACTCGACGCGGCCGCTCGACAGTCGCCGCGCCGCCGTTCGGGCAGCAGCCCCGGGACTCGAGCCCGGCGAGTGGTGCATCGCGATCGTGACCTCGCTGCCCGTGCTCGCCTCGGATGTCGTGGAGCTCCGCCACCTCGCGAAGGACCGTGCGCGCAGGGCGCTGCTGATGGTGACCGTCGAGCACGAGACCGGCCCGCTCCGGCTCTTCGCCCTGCACGGCGCGCACCTCGGCCACGGCTCGATCGGCCAGTACCGCGAGCTCGCACGCGACCTCGGGGTCCTGTGCGCGGACGGGACACCGGCGATCCTCGGAGGCGACTTCAACTGCTGGGGACCGCCGCTGCGGGCGCTCCTGGGCGGGTGGCAGCAGGCGGGCCGGGGCCGCACGTGGCCCTCATGGCGGCCCCACAGCCAGATCGACCACCTCTTCGTCCACGGGCCCGTCTCGGTCGTCGGCGCCACGGTCGAGGACGTCCGGGCGAGCGACCATCGTCCCGTGACGGCGACCCTGGCGATCAGGGGCTCGTGAACCGTCGGCTGGCCGTCGCCGACCTGACGGCTACGTGAGCGCAAGTCCCCTGGTCTCTGGAAGCCTCCGCAGGAAGAACAGCACGGGCAGGCCCGGCAGGAACGCGGCGACCGCCGCCCAGGCGAGGGTCCCGGTCGCATCGGCGACCGCGCCGAAGATCGCGAGACCAACGAGCGCGCCCAAGACGCCCGCGACCCCGACCCACCCCGCAGCGCTCGCCCGCACCTCGCCGGGGAAGGACTCGGTCGTGAGCGCAGCTCCCGCCGGTGCGAGGACCGCCGCGGCGAGCACGCCCACCATGTAGCCGATCACGAACGCCGGGCGGCCTCCGGAATACGCCAGCAGGCTGGTGCCCGCGGTCGCGAGCACGCCGATCACGACCGTGGGGCGCCGGCCCCGTCGGTCCGCGAGCCGCCGGCCGATCAGCAGCCCGATGACACCGGTCACCGCAGAGAGGGTGACCACGAGCGCCACGACCTGCGGCCTGAACTTCAAGATGTTCTCCCCGTAGACGAACGCGAACCCGTTGGCCGGCCCGCTCACGGCGCCCACGGCCGCGGTGACGCCCATCACGATCGCGAGGCGTCCGCGCAACGCCACCGGGATGGCACCGAGGTGCGCGATGTGCGATGCCTCGTGGACGGGACCTCGGCTCTCGGGGATCCGCGGGACGAGGACGATCATGAGAAGCGCCGGCGCGAGCGCGCAGGCGAAGAGGATGCGGAATCCGTCGGGCCCGTGGAAGATGCCGTGGAGGATCGCCGAGCACCCGGCACCCACCGCAGCGCCCGCCGCGACGATCGTCAGCGCCGTCACGCGCAGGCGCGAACTCGTCAGCTCGGCGGTCATGACCTGGGCGAGCG
The DNA here is from genome assembly GCA_963841965.1 of uncultured Acidimicrobiaceae bacterium. Taxonomy (GTDB): domain Bacteria; phylum Actinomycetota; class Acidimicrobiia; order Acidimicrobiales; family RAAP-2; genus Palsa-459. The sequence continues at coordinate 212,747 of CAWJES010000004.1, forward strand.
AGCCGGCGGCCGTCAGGGCCGGTCGCGCCAGCGCGAAGAGCGCCACGAACCACCAGAATCCCGGGCTCAGCGCCGCCGAAGCAGTCACTAGCAACCCGGAGACCCCGCACACGAAGAGCATGCGGTGCCTGCCGACGCGGTCAGCCAGCGCCGACAGCGGCAGCGCGAGCAGCGAGGCGGCGCGCAGCACGCCGAGGCCGATCGCGATCGTGCCGCCCGAGAGGCCGGCCTGGGCGGTGAAGGTCTGCTGGTCCGTCACCGTGCCGAACGCCTTGGCGACCTGGCCCAGCGCCGAGGTCGCACCGAACTGCCCGAATCCCGCCGCCAGGGCGACGAGCCCGAGCGTCAGGATGAGCCGCCTCGTCGACAAGGCGGCCGGGGTCTGCACTCCCTGATCGTCGCAGGTCCGACCACGTCGCGTGGCGCCGGTAGGGTTGCCACGCCAAGGAGGTCGCGTGCCGTTCGACGTCGCCGACGCGTTTCGCGAAAATTGCGGGAAGCAGTTCGCACTGCATGCGGCACACCTCAACCCGCAGCTGCCCCGGGTGCTCAAGACCCTCGGCTTCGATCGCACCTACGTGCGCGGCGAGGGACCCTGGCTGATCGACGACCGCGGAGAGCGGTACCTCGACCTGCTGAGCGGCTTCGGCGTGTTCGCGCTCGGCCGCGGCCACCCGGGCGTGAAGGCCGCCCTGCATCAGGCGATCGACCTCGACCTGCCGAGCATGGTCCAGATCGACTGCGCCGTGCTGCCGGGCCTGCTCGCCGAGGAGCTCTGCCGCCGGAGCCATCCGGGCATCTCGAGGGTCTACTTCTGCAACTCGGGCGCCGAGGCCGTCGAGTCGTCGATCAAGTTCGCCCGGGCGTTCACCAAGAAGCCGAGGATCGTCTACCTGTCGCACTCGTACCACGGCCTGACGCTGGGCGCGCTGTCGGTGAACGGGGGCGGCGGCTTCAAGGAGGGCTTCGGTCCCCTCCTCGCCGACGTCGAGGAGGTCCCGTTCGGGGATCTCGTCGCTCTCGAGGTGGCGCTCGGCAGGGGTGACGTGGCCGCGTTCATCGCCGAGCCCATCCAGGGCAAGGGAGTCTACGAGGCGCCCCCCGAGTACTGGCGCGGCGCCGAGCGAGCGTGCCGGGAGGCCGGGGCCCTCTTCATCATGGACGAGGTCCAGACCGGCATCGGGCGGACCGGGACGTTCTGGTGCCATGAGCAGTTCGGCGTGGCGCCCGATTTGATCTGCGCCTCGAAGGCCCTGTCGGGCGGCTACGTGCCCGTCGCGGCCGTCCTCTCGCGAGACCACGTCTTCCGCGCTGTCTATTCGTCGATGGAGCGGGCCCTCGTCCACTCGACCACGTTCAAGCAGAACCAGCTCGCGATGGTCGCCGGCCTCGCCACCCTCGCCGCGTTCGACGACGAGGGCGTGGTCGAGCATGCGCGGGCCATGGAGGGGGTCTGGCGGGACCGGTTCGCGCCGCTCGTCGAGAAGTACGAGATGGTCAGCGACTTCCGGGGCAAGGGTCAGATGCTCGCGATCGAGTTCGGGCCCCCCTCAAGCCCGCGGCTCAAGCGCTGGTGGTGGGCCGCCGAGCGGATCCGCCCGGCGTTCTTCGCCCAGACGGTCGTGCTCCCCCTGTTCCATCGACACCGCATCCTCACCCAGGTGGCGGCGGACAACGTGAACATCATCAAGTTCCTGCCCCCTCTGACCATGGGTGCAGAGGAGATCGACCTCGTCGCCGCGGCCTTCGACGACGTGCTCGCAGACGCGCACCACGGCGGTGCGCTGCTTCGCGAGACGATGACCGCCATGGCGCGCGGGGCAGCGAGGCGACCGGCCCGGCACCGGACGCCGAGCCAGGTCCCATCGGCGCGATGACGACGATCGAGGCCGGTGACCAGGTCGTCGTCACCGGCGCCGGGGGTTTCATCGGCTCAGCGGTCGCACGTGCCCTGCACGCGAAGGGGGCCTTGGTCCGCGCGGTCGTGCAACCTGGCACCGAGGCGCTCGCATCCGAAGCGCTCGCAGGGCTCGACGCCTCCCTCGTGACGGCCGACATCGCTGATGCGGCGGGCCTCGACGGTGTCTTTGACGGGGCGCGCTTCTGCTTCCACATCGCTGCGCTGTACTCGTTCTGGCCGAAGGACCCGGATCCCTACTACCGGACCAACGTCGAGGGGAGCCGCAACGTCGTTGCCGGAGCGACGATCGCCGGCGTGGAGAGGATCTGCTACACCTCCTCGGTTGCGACCATCGGGCTCGAGTCCACGGGGAGCGGCGGCGAGGCCACCGAGGGCGACTACGCGCACGTCGAGCACCTCTTCGGCAACTACAAGCGCTCCAAGTACGTGGCGGAGCACGAGGTGCTGCGCCTCGCCGCCCAGGGCGCACCCGTCGTCCTCACCCAACCCACGTTCCCCGTGGGTCCCGGAGACCGCCGACCGACGCCGACGGGCAAGCTCGTCCTCGACTTCCTCAACGGGAGGATCCCCGGGTACGTCGACACCACGCTCAACGTCGTGCACGTCGACGACCTCGCCGCAGGGCACCTCCTCGCGATGGAGCGCGGGCGCCAGGGCACGAGCTACATCCTCGGCGGCGAAAACCTGACGATGCGTGCGTTCGTGGAGCTGCTCGCGTCGGTCACCGGGCTGCGTGCGCCAACCATCCGGGTCCCGAACTCAGTCTCGCTGCTCGCCGCGCGAGCGAGCGACCTCGTCGAGGCCGGCCTGCTGCGACGCGAGCCGCACGTCCCCCTCGAGGGGGCGCGCATGTCCGCCACCCAGATGCGCTACGACGACGCGAGGGCACGTGACGAACTGGGTTACGTCTCGCGGCCGGCTGTCGAGGCGCTGGTGGACGCGACTCGCTTCTTCCTCGACACAGGCAGGGTCGACGAGAAGCACGCCGCCGCGATCACCCTGCGTGGTGGCTAGGCCGCCGACACAGCATCCCGCTCGCGCCTTCGGGCCCATGAGCCGGTACATTTCTCCAATGAGCGACAACGAGTCGACATACCCGGATCCGGACGTCTCGGAGCACTTCCCCGAGAGCGACCACTGGATCTGGGCGGGCACGCACCGTCCACCGGTGCCGAAGCCGATGGCCGAGCTCATGACGAGGGATCGCGCGCCGACGTCCATCGACGAGCCGGAGCACCCCGCGGCGGCGTTCACCGCGCGGCGCCGGGCACTCACCCAGGCGAGCTTCCCCGATCGGGTGCTCGTGATCCCGACGGGCGGCCCGACGGTCCGCTCCAACGATACCGACTACCGATTCCGGCCGGGATCGGACTTCTTCTGGCTGACCGCGTGCGACGACGTGGACGGCGTGCTGGTCATCCACCCCACCTCGCACGTCAGCGTCGCGACCCTCTACCTCGAGGGCCGCAGGGACGCCAGCACCCACCAGTTCTACAGCGACGACCGGTACGGGGAGCTCTGGGTCGGACCTCGCCGCGGCCTTGCCGAGGCACGCCACCGCTGGGGGATCGAGACTGCGCCGCTCGAGTCGCTCGAGAAGGACCTCTTCGCGGCCGGGCTTGACACGGTGGCCGTGCTGCGGGGCTTCGACGGCGCCCTCGATGAGATGTTGCCAGAGACGGACACGGACGCGGCGCTCGCGGCGGCCCTCGCGGAGCTGCGCCTCACCAAGGACGACTACGAGATCGCCAGGCTCGGAGAGGCGGTGGATCTCACGATCCTCGGCTTCGAGGACGTGGTGCGCGCGCTGCCGACGGCTGTCGGGAAGAGCGAGCGCGTCGTCGAGGGCATCTTCCACCTGCGCGCACGGACCGGCGGCAACGATGTCGGGTACAACACGATCGCCGCCGCCGGCGCCCACGCGACGATCTTGCACTGGATGCGCAACGACGGCGATATCCGGCCCGGCGAGCTCCTCCTCCTCGACGCCGGCGTCGAGGGACACGACCTGTACACCGCCGACGTGACCCGGACGATGCCGATCTCGGGGACCTTCACGACCGAGCAGCGCGAGATCTACGAGATCGTGCTCGCAGCGGCGGACGCGGGCATCGCCGCCGTGCGGCCGGGCGCGCATTTCCAGGATCCGCACCGGGCTGCCAGCGCGGTGCTCGCCCAGGGCCTGTTCGACCTCGGCATCCTCAAGGTCGGCCCCGATGAGGCCATGCGCAAAGAGCTCCCGCTCCTCTACCGCTACATGCCGCACGGAACATCGCACATGCTCGGCATCGACGTCCACGACTGCGCCAACGCGCGACGCGAGATGAACAAGGGCGGTCACCTCGCTGCCGGCTACGTGCTCACCGTCGAGCCGGGCCTCTACTTCCAGCCCGGCGACCTGTCGGTCCCCGAGCGGTACCGGGGCATCGGCGTGCGCATCGAGGACGACATCCTCGTGACTGAGCGGGGATCCCGGAACCTGTCTGCGGCGCTCCCGAGGGGCCCCGACGAGATCGAGTCGTGGATGCGCTCGCTCTGGGCGCTGCCAGCACCCAACCTCGGCCTGTAGCAGTCCGATTTGCCTGGGGGCCTGCTAGTTCGTCGGCCCGCCGAGCCAGCCGCGCTTCTTGAAGAGGACCCCGAGGGCCACGACCGCCGCGAGTTCGAGGCCGATGCCCCAGATGGCGAAGGCCCAGGGCGACCGGATGTTGGTCACCAGATACGCGAAGTTCTGACCGAAGAAGCCCGTGAGGAAGCTGAGCGGCAGGAAGATCGTGGCGATGATCGCCAGCTGCTTCATGATCAGGTTCAGCCGGTTGGACACCGTCGAGATGTGCGTGTCCATCACACCGGACAGCAGGTCCCGGTAGCCGTCAACGAGGTCGCTGATCCGGATCAGGTGGTCGTAGAGGTCGCGGAAGTAGGTGGCCGCGATAGGCGACGACCCCGGCAGCGTGATGATCCCCGCGGTCAGGGTCGCGAACATGTCGCGCTGCGGGGTCACCACCTTGCGGACGGTGAGCAGTTGGCGCTTCATCTGGAAGAGCTCGCCCAGCTGCGCCTCGGTCGGCTGCTTCAGGATCTCGTCCTCGAGCTCGTCGATCCGGTCGTCGAACGTCGAGAGCACCGGGAAGTAGGAGTCGACCAGGGCATCGACGACCAGATAGACGAGCGCGTTCGAGGGGCTCGATGTCACCGACAGCGGATGCTGGGCGATCCGATGGCGGACCTGCTCGAGCGAGACGCAGGTGCCCTGGTGCAGGATCACCACGTACCGGTCGCTGAAGAAGATGTGGACCTCCTCAGTCCCCTGCAGCCCGTCGAGCGCGCCGTGGACGACCATGTAGTCGTAGCCGTCGTACTCGTCGATCTTCGGCCGCTGCCCGAAGTGATCCGCATCCTCGACGGCCAGCGGATGGAACTTGAACACGTCGGCCAGCAGGCCCTGGATCTCGTCGGGTTCCTCACTGGCATCAGCCTCGATCCAGAAGAAGGCCGATCCCGACAGGGCGGCGGCAGCCGCCTCGGCCGTCAGCTCGACAGGGGGACCGTCCGTCGTGAGCGTCCCGTGCACATGTGAAGTCTGCCGAGTGCGCCACGCGATCCCCGGGATGCTCATCGAGGCGCCGTCACTACGCTCGTCGCGTGTACCTGGTCACAACCGAGCGGTTCGAGGAGTTCATGGCCGAGGCGCTTGCCGACATCCCCCCGCATCTGGCGAACGAGATCGAGAATGTGGCCTTCTTCGTGGAGGACGACGCCGACGGCCGCAGCCTCTTCGGGCTCTACGAGGGCATCCCCCTGACGAAGCGCGGCCCGCTCAGCTACAACGGCGTCATGCCCGACCGGATCACCCTGTACCGCAACGCGATCTGCAGTCGCTGCGACACCGAGGACGAAGTCCGCGCCCAGGTGCGCAAGACGATGCTCCACGAGGTCGCGCACCACTTCGGGATCGGCGACCCGCGACTCGAGGAGCTCGGTTGGGCGTAAGGGGTCCGTAAGAACCTCCACCGAGTTCCCTGATCGTGCACGTGTGAGGGCCTTGGCGAGGATCTCGCACGCCGGTCGATGGCTACCATCCGCGACGTGTCGGCGCTTCTGGACCTGTCGAGCGTGCCACGCGCCCGCGAGACTGGCGGAGCCGATCACGCCTCAGACTGCGCGGCGCCCTGACGAGGTCGCGATCGAGCGGCCGATCGCGTCGGCGGCGCTGGCCGAAGGTGGCCGTGATCCTGCTCCTGGTCCTGGTCCTCGCTGCGGCTGCGGTTGCGGTCGTCGCCGAGCGCGCCATCACCGATCGTCGGGACGCTGGGCAGCCCCTCGATGCCGCGTACTTCGCCGCCGGCTCGTGCGAGTCGTTCGCGCCGACCGCCGGGAACCGGCACCTCACGGTCTTCCTCGACGCCGGGCACGGCGGCATCGACCCCGGTGGCGTCGGGAGCACGTCCTCGGGGACGGCGATCGCCGAGTCGACCCTCACGCTCCCGGTGGAGCTCGACGCAATGGCACTGCTCCGATCCGACGGCTACCGCGTGGTCGTGTCGAGGACCACCCAGACGACGGTGCTGCGCCTGACGCCGGCCGACGTCGACGGAAGGCTCCTCACCCTCATCGGCGCGCACGACGACGTCGCGGCCCGCGACGTCTGCGCGAACCTGGCGAGGGCGAATGTCCTCGTCGGGATCTACTTCGATGCGGGCGGGTCGCCCTCGGACGCGGGCAGCCTCACCGCGTACGATGCCGACCGCCCCTTCTCCCAGCAGAGCCTGCAGCTCGCCGACCTCGTCCAGCACGACGTGGTCGCCGACCTCGACGCGCAGGGGTGGCAGATCCCCGACGACGGCGTCCAGGACGACACCCAGCTCGGCTCCTACGTCGGCTCACCCTCGTCGGGGGGAATCGCCGCCGGGGCCGCCGCCTACGACCACTTGCTCCTCCTCGGACCCGCGGCCCCCGGGTTCTTCACGACCCCGAGCCAGATGCCCGGCACGGTCATCGAGCCGCTCTACCTCACCGACCCGTTCGAGGGCACGATTGCGGCCAGCGCACTCGGGCAGCACGTGATCGCGAGAGGCATCGCCAGCGCGGTCGAACAGGACCTCGGCGGCTGAGGTCCGCGGCCCGGTGAGGACGACCTGCTCGACGGCCGCGGCGACCGCCGTGACGACGCTCGGGTTGAAGACGGTGGGCACGATGTACTCGGCGGTGAGCTCCGTTGCGGTGACGACGTCGGCGATCGCCCTGCCTGCTGCGATCTCCACCTCCTCAGTGACCTTCTTGGCACCGGCGTCGAGGAGGCCGCGGAAGATGCCGGGGAAGGCAAGCACGTTGTTGATCTGGTTCGGTTCGTCACTCCGACCGGTCGCCACGATCGCCGCGTAGCGCCGGGCGATAACGGGGTCGATCTCGGGGTCGGGGTTCGCGAGCGCGAAGACGATGGCGTCCGGCGCCAGGAGCTTGAGGTGCTCCTCGTGGACGAGGTCGGGGCCGGAGACGCCGATAAGGATGTCCGCACCGGCCATCGCATCGGCGAGCGAGCCGGTTCGCCGCTCGACGTTGGTGTGCTGCGCCAGCCACCGCCGGTCCTCGTCGAGGCGGGTGTCGGTCTCGTCGATGATCCCGTTGCGGTTCACGCCGATGATGTCGCCGATCCCCTCGGCGAGCAGCAGCTTGCTGATCGCCACTCCGGCAGCGCCGACGCCGAGCACGACTGCCCTGACATCCTTCATCTGCTTTCCCACGACGCGCAGCGCGTTGAGCAGGGCTGCGAACACCACCGTCGCCGTGCCGTGCTGGTCGTCATGGAATACCGGGATGTCGAGCAGCTCGCGGAGGCGCGCCTCCACCTCGAAGCACCGGGGTGCCGAGATGTCCTCGAGGTTGATCCCGCCATAGACCGGGGCGATGCACTCGACGATGCGGACGATCTCGTCGACGTCCTGGGTCGCCAGGCATACGGGCCACGCGTCGATGCCCGCGAAGCGCTTGAACAGCAGGGCTTTGCCCTCCATCACCGGCAATGCGGCCTCCGGCCCGATATTGCCCAGCCCGAGGACTGCGGAGCCGTCGGTGACGACCGCGACCGAGTTGCGCTTGATCGTCAGGTTCCTCGCGACGGACGGGTCCTTCGCGATGGCCATCGAGATGCGCGCCACCCCGGGCGTGTACGCCATGGACAGGTCGTCGCGCGTCTTGAGCGAGACCTTCGGCTCCACGGAGATCGTCCCGCCGAGGTGCAGGAGGAACGTCCGGTCGCTCATCGCCACGACGTGCGCGCCATCGACGGACTCGACAGCTGTGCGGAGCCGCTCGGAGTGGCCGTCGTCCGTCGCGTTGCACGTGAGGTCCACGATCATCCGCTTCGCGTTCGGCTCGACGACGTCCAGCGCGGTGACCGCGCCGCCGGCGTCGCCGACAGCGGTCGTGACCGCGCCGATGCCCGAGGCGTGATCGAGCTCGACGCGCATGGTGACGGAATAGGAGGCGCTGGGAACACTCATGGCGTCGAACCTACAGCGTCCCGCGGAGGGGCACCCGAGGTGGGGCTCCGACCACGCTGCGGCGGCACGCCGGCGACCGGCGGCTCACGTCCGCTCCCTGGCCAGATATGCGGCGGTCAGGCGGCTCCCGATGTTGAGCGTGAAGACGAACACCATGAGCAGGAGCGCCGCCCCCCACGCAACCTGGACGAGCTCGGCGGACGGCTGGCTGGAGTCGTTGTAGATGACCAGGGGCAGCGCGTCCATCGGCTTCGTCGGGTTCCACTGCAGGTACTGGTTCCCGAAGATCGTGAGCAGGAGCGGCGCGGTCTCGCCGATGCCGCGGGCGATGGCGAGCAGGACGCCGGTGATCACCCCGGGCAGTGCCGTCGGCAGCGTGATGCGCCGGTCGAGGGTCGCCTCGCGCGCGCCCAGGGCAAGCCCCGCCTCGCGAAGGTCCGGATCCACGTTCCGGAAGGCTGTCTCGCTCGCGCGAATGATCACGGGCAGCATGATGAGCCCGATCGCGAACGCGCCTGCGATGCCGCTGTACTGCTCCCCGTCGTTGCGCACGATGGCGATGTACCCGAAGATGCCGATCGTGATGGACGGCACCCCCGTCATCACGTCGGCGGTGAACCTGGTGCCGTAGGCGAACCTTCCCCCGGACCCCGAGAGGAAGAGGCCCGCGCCCAGCCCGAGCGGGACGGACACCGCTGTCGCGATACCTCCGATGACGAGGGTGCCGACGATCGCGTTCCACACTCCGCCGCCCTCGATCCCCTCGGGGACGGTCACCTGCGTGAAGAAGTCCGCATTCCATGCCGGGAGTCCCTTGATGATCACGTAGATGAGGACACCCAGCAGCGGCACGATCGCGATCGCGAGGAAGGCCCAGCAGAGCCCGACCTGGATCCTCGATGCCAAGAGCCGGCGCTTCAGTGTCGCCGTCGCCGTCGACTGGACCAGCTGGCGGCGGGCCACCATGGGGTCCACCATGGCCTCGAACGGGTCGGCGGTCATGCCACTGCCACGGATGCGGCACTGCTGCGCGACGTCGATCGCACGAGCACCCGCGCGAGCGCGTTCACCACGATGCCGATCACGAGGAGCACGAGAGCCGCGGCGAACAGGACGCTCAGCTCGGTCCCCGACGCCTCGCCGAACTGGTTGACGATGAGCGAGGCGATCGTGGCGGAGCCGGACTTGACTGAGTGCACGATGTAGTTCGAGTTTCCGATCACCAGCGCCACCGCGACGGTCTCTCCAAGTGCGCGTCCTGTCGCCAGCGTGGCGGCTCCGAGGATCCCCTTGCTCGAGCCCCGCACGACGACCCGGCGCAGCGTCTGGGACCGCGTGGCTCCAAGTGCGAGGGCAGCCTCGACCTGGTCCTCGGGGACCGCGGCGATGACATCACGCGAGATCGCCGTCATGGTGGGGAGCACCATGATGAACAGGATGATCCCGGCGAGCAGCAGCCCGACCCCCTCGTCCGGGCCATTGAAGAGCCCGGTCCATCCGAAGGCCGCCGTAAGGAAGGGTTCGAGGCGGTCCCGCACGATCGGCGCGACGACGATGAGCCCCCAGAGGCCGTAGACCACGCTCGGGATCGCCGCGAGCAGCTCGACGGCGGTCGAGAGCGGCGGTCGCACCTTGCGCGGGACCAGGTACGCCAGCGCGATCGCGGTCCCGAGACCGATCGGGATCGCGAGGACCATCGCGATGGCGGTCGTCTCGAGGGTTCCGAGGATGAAGGGCAGCAGTCCGTACTGGCCGAAGGCAGGGCTCCATGTCTTGCCCACGATGAACGAGAAGCCGAGCTTCGAGAACGCGGGCCGCGCCTGGATCGCGAGACTCACGACGAACCACGCCGTCACGGCGCCAAAGGCAGCCGCGAGGATCCCGAGCGCCACCTTGTAGGTCCGGTCTGCCGGGACGAGGCGGCGCCGCAGGGTCCTCGGGGCCATGGCCATTGGTCGCTCGTCAGGCACGATCGAAGCCCTCGGTCAGCTGGCGAGCAGCGACGTGCCCGACGGCCCGGTCACCTTCATCAGGCTCGCGCGGTCCGAGGCCTGGATCGCTTGGGGCAGTGCGACGTAGCCGAGCCCCCTTGCCTGGCGCTGGCCGCCGCCCGACTGGGTCGTCCAGTCGAGGACCTTCACGATCGCGCCGCCGGTCGCGGCGTTGGTCTGCTTCATGAGGAGGATGGCCCAGCTGTACCCCGCGATCGGATAGCTCGCAGCGCCGGCCTCGTTCACGATGGAGAAGTCCGTCGGCGTGACATGGTGCGCAGCGGAGGCGTCCGAGGCGACCGTCACGAGCGAGGGCTGCACGAACTTGCCTGCCGAGTTCTCGACCGCGGCGTTGGTGAAGTTGTTCTGGAGCGCGTACGCGAGCTCGACGTAGCCGATCGAGTACGGCGTGGACTTGATGCTCGCTGCCACCCCCGAGTTCTTGGGTGTCGCGACGGCGGATGCCGGCCACGCGGGCGTCTTGCTCGTACCGATCGACGACGCGAAGGACGTCGACACCGCGCTCAGATAGTCCGTGAAGATGTAGGTCGTGCCGCTGCTGTCGGCCCGCACCTCGGCGGTGATGGCGTGCGCCGGGAGCGAGACGCCCGGGTTGAGCACCGCGATCTGGTGGGCGTTCCACTGCGTGATCGTCCCGTCGAAGATCCCCACGAGCGTCGACCCGTTGAGCTTGAGCCCGGACTTGACCCCAGGCAGATTGTACGAGAGCGCAACCCCTCCCAGGATGTCCGGTATCTGCAGGACCGTCCCCTTGGACGCCGGGACCGCGGCCAGGTCAGAAGCCTTCATCGGGACGTCGGATGCCGCGAAGTCGACGCTGCCCTGCTGGAAGTCGGTGATGCCCGTCCCGCTGCCGACACCCTGGTAGTTGACCTGCACCTTCGAGTTCTTCCCGGTGTAGTCGTAAAAGGCGGCGGTGAAGAAGGGCTGGACGAAGGTCGAGCCCGCGGCGGTGAGCGTCGCCGGCGCCGCCTTCAGGTCGACCGCCAGCTGGGAGTTCGTGTGGGGAGTCGTCGTCGGGGTGCTCGACCCGGAGCTGGACGAGCACGAGGCGAGCACGACCGCGGCAGTGAGGGCGAATGCCCCGACGTACAGCGGTGTCCAGCGCGAACGGGAGACCTTGGACTGCGGCATGGTGGACACTTCCTTCTCGCGGCCGGCTGTTCGCAGAACAGCCGCTACACCCGCATGGGCGGATTGTGCACTCGCGCGATCGCAATCACGCAAGGCCGTGCGGTCCAGAGCCTCTCTTCCAGTATCGCGGCGGCACCCGCCGTCGTGTCGCGATTCGCCTGCAGCTCACATCGTTGACTCGGTGGGGTGAAGTCGAAAAACGGACGCCTGATCAGGGATGACGCCCGGGCACGTGCGAAGCGCACCGAACCGTCACACAAAGACCATCTGCGCTGGCTCGGAAGGGCTAGTCGGCCGTCTCCGCGTCGGCCATGATCAGCCGAGGACCCGATGGCCAGTCGAAGTACCGCCATGTCCAGTTGATGAAGACGCGCAGCCGGTTCCGGAACCCCACCAGGTAGAAGAGGTGGAGGCTCATCCATGCGAGCCACCCCATCGTCCCCTTGATGACCGGACCCGACGGCAGCTTCGCGACGGCGGAGCGCCGTCCGATGGTGGCCATGATCCCCTTGTTCCTGTAGACGAACGGTGTCGTTGGGCGGCCTTCGACGGCATTGAGGATCTGGGCCGCGCAATGGCGACCTGACTGGATGGCGACGGGCGCAAGCTGCGGGCACACGCCGTCGGCCTTCCCCGTGGGCACCGCTGCACCGTCCCCGACGGCCCAAACGTTTCGATGCCCCGTGACCGAGAGGTCGCTGGCAACCGAAACGCGGCCCGCCGGTCCGGGAGCCGCGCCGGAGTGGTCGGCCATGGTCCCCGTGGCGGTCACTCCGGCGGCCCAGACAACCGTCCTCGTCTCGATCTGCTCGCCACTCGCGAGCGTCACGCTGTCGGGCCCGACCTCGACGACGGACTCGCCGAGGCGGATCTCGACGCCCTTCCTCGAGAGCGCGCGCTCCGCGTAGGTGCTCGCCGACCTCGGGAACCCGTTGAGGAGCCTCGGGGCGACATCGAGGAGGATCACCTTCGTCGTGGACGGGTCGATCCGGAGTCGGTCGCGGCGGATGCAGACCTCGAGCAGCTCGAGGACCGCGCCAGCGGTCTCGACGCCCGTGGGACCTCCGCCGACGACGACGAAGGTCAGCGGCGCAGCGCCACCGGTTCCCTTGACGTCGGCTGCCTCCAGCGTGAGAAGCAGATGGTTCCGGAGCCCCCTGGCGTCGGCGAGTGTGTACAGGGGCATGGCGTTCTGCTCAGCGCCGGGGACGCCGAAGAAGGCCGCCGTGGCTCCGCACGCGAGGACCAGATGGTCGAAGGCGAGCTCATCGCCATTGCTGAGCGCCACCGTCCGTCGCGCGTGATCGACTCCGACAGCCCGGCCGTGCCGGAAAGTGACGTTGGTGCTCTTTCCGAAGATGGTCCGGATCGGGTAGGCGACGTCGGCCGGCTCGAGGCCGGCGGTGGCCACCTGGTAGAGGAGCGGCAGGAACGTATGGAAGTTGTGCTGGTCGACGATCGTGACATGCACTGGTGTGCCGGCGAGCTTGCGGACTACCTGAAGGCCGGCGAACCCGCCGCCGATGACCAGAACCTCGACAGGCGCGGCGTCCCCTGCAATTGTCGGTTCACCTACCATCGCGTCGTGCACAGCATCGCGATCATACGGCGGCCGGCACCTGCGGGCGGAAGCTGCTGACCCTGGCGCGTCCGCTGATCGGACCGTCTACGTTCCTTCCGAGGCCGCAGTCGTGAACGTCGAAGGGATGGCTACGCAGGCTCCTGTCATTCTCAGTGCGCAGCCCCACAGCGATGGGTCGATACTGTTCGTCTCGCCGGGTGGTCACGTGCCGATCCTCGTTACAGCCACATGGGTGCGCGACCACTGCGGGTGCCCCGAGTGCCTGCAACCGAACGGGCAGCGACTCTTCGACGTGTCGAACCTCCCGGAGGATCCGCGCGTTGAGAGGTCGGAGGTCGTCGACGGCAGGCTGTTCACGACCTTCCAGCCCGACGGCCACATCGCGATGCTCAGTCCGAGCAGAGTCGACCTGCTGCTCGAAGACTCGACGTTGCCAATGCGGGCTCGAGGGCAATGACCGAGATGCCGCGAGAAGGTAAGAGGGTCACCAAGCATCCGGTTCCGCAACCGATGTCGAGGACGCTCGTTGCTCCGAACTCTTCTATGAGTTTCGCGCACACCTCAAGATCCGACCGATCTGGATCGAGGACGTCGTAGAGACTCGCGAGGAGTTCGGCCCCAAACAGCACATCGGCCGCGGGACGAGGCCCGGTGTGGGCGTTGCCCTCAACCCGGCCATCAGGCACGACGAAGGGCTCCTAAGATTAGGGATATATATCGTTATATCAACTGTATATACTCACGTCATGAGCAAGCGTCTGGTGGACATCGATGATGCGACCCTCGAAGCAGCGCAGGCGGAGTTGGGGACCGTGACGATCAAGGCGACGATCAATGAGGCCCTTCGACTCGCAGGAACACGGCGAGCAGAAGTCGTCCACGAGGCGCTTGGCCGCCTCGCTGCCGCTGCTCCTTTCGAACGAGACGACGCGTGGCGCTGACGCACGTCGTCGATACGAGCGTGCTCACTCGGCTTGGCGCCGTGCGGGTCCGCGAGGTCATCGAGCCCCTCGTTGAGGCCGGCTGCGTTGCGAGAGCCGGGGTCACCGACCTGGAGGTGGGCTATGCAGCTCGAGACGCGAAGGAATGGGTCGAACTCTTGGGCGCGTTGTCCGTGCTCGAGCTCATCGAATCGACGTCGACACACTTCTCTCGGGCACGCCAGGTCCAGCGGATGCTCGCGAAACGGCGCCTGCGAGGACGCAAGTTGCCCGACCTGCTTATCGCCGCAGCCGCAGAGGAGCGCGGACTCGTAGTTCTGCACTACGACGTTGACTTCGACGTCATCTCAAGCGTGACGGGGCAGGCGGTCGAATGGATTGTTGCCCGAGGTTCGATTGACTGAGCACGGCGGGGACCGGCGCAGCTTCTCGAGCCACTCTCCCGGCGAACCAGGGCACCATTTGCATCCGCTCGATTTCGGCACGTTGCGGTAGGTCAGCCAGTGAAGGAGGCACGAAGTTCAGCGACAACCAGGCGAGCCTGACGGGTGTGTCCGTGCCGGTAGAGGACGTTCCGCAAACACGCTCGGGGTTTGAACAAGCCACATTTGCTAGTCGAGCGATGTGCGCCCAGGACGGGCCGCTCATCAGGCAGATCGATGTGATTTCGACAACGAGTGGAGGTGATGCGACTTTGTTCAAACCCAACACAACCAGGACCTTCGGCCTGGCGCGGCAAATAGCAATTCGCGCGACTGACGGCCGAAGCACCTGCTGGGCGACCCGTGCAGGAGAAGGTAGACGGAATTAGCGTGCTCAAGAGCCTCCCAGTGTTTCGCGCGGAGGAGGAGGAGTTGTCATGTCGGAATCGAGCACGGACTCGCCGGGCTGGCTGGGAGTTGACGAAGGCTGGGGTCGCAAGGCCGTAGATTTCTCGACATTGAGCGAGCCGGGTAACTGTCGGGAATACGTCGCCCTCCATCACCGGCTTGGCGTCGACGCTGGCTGTCGCCTTCTGGACGTTGCCTGCGGGTCTGGATTAGCCATCGAGTTGGCTCGACTTCGGGGTGCCATTTGCTCGGGCATCGACGCCTCGTCGAGGCTGATCGCTATAGCTCGGTACCGGAGCCCTGAGAGCGATATCCGAGTGGGAGATATGCACGACCTCCCCTGGAGTGACGAGACCTTCGACGTCGCGACGAGCTTTCGCGGCATCTGGGGCACGACACCCGATGCTGTCACCGAGATGGGACGTGTTCTGCGACCTGGAGGTCAGATCGGACTTACCGTCTGGGGGCACCTCAAAGCTTCGTCAGGCGCATGGGTACTCGCACCGTTTCGACTGGCTGCCCCAGCAAAGGTTGACAATCAGGCGGCCATGGTGTCCCTGGGTCGCCCGGGCGCTGGCGAAAGTCTTTTGGAGTCGTGCGGCTTCATTGACGTCGAGCGAATCGAAGTTCCGTTTGCCTGGGAATTTCCGGATCCCGAGATCTACGTACGGGCGTTGGCTTCAACTGGTCCGGCCTACGAGGCCATTCAAAACGTCGGTGAGGACGCTTTTCGAAGTGCAGCGCTTGAACAAGCTCGGCTGCAGGTCGTCGAAGGCGTACCTCTGAGAGCCGAAGTCAATGTCGTGGGCTATCTCGCCCGTAAGCCTTGAGGATTGGAGTTGTGATGACCGGTACTTTTCTCTCACCGGCAAGAGAGACGCCGCAGGCTCAAGCTCTTTACGACGAAGACACAGCGGACAGCGGCTACGTGTGGAATGTATCGCGGCTATGGGCTCATCAGCCTGAGACCGTCAATCGGCTTTTCGATTTGATGTCAGATGCATTCCGGCCAAGCGGATTGAGTTTTCGCCAGCGAGGAATTCTGGTCACTGCCGCGGCATCGACTCTCGGTGATTCGTATTGCTCTCTGGCATGGGGCGGAAAGCTCGCTGGCGCGACCGAACCAGATCTGGCGGCATCCGTACTGCGAGGTACTGACGACGAACTGGACGAGCAGGAACGAGCCATGGCTGCCTGGGCGCGCAAAGTTGTCAGGGATCCCAACGCGACGACTTCGGCCGATGTCGAGGCGTTGCGAAGTTCCGGGCTCAACGACGAACAGATATTCGCAATCACAACCTTTGTTGCCTTGCGCGTGGCCTTCTCGACCGTCAACGACGCCCTGGGGGCACAACCAGACCCTCAACTTGTCAAGAGCCTTCCAAATGAAGTTGTTGAAGCTGTCACGTACGGCAGGCCCGCTTCACCTGACAACAACCGAGACTGACGCTCGAGTCGGGCACACCTCAGACGCGACCTCACTGTGTCGCTGGTCCACTCCCGTAGCGATGAAACGCTGTTCGAACCGCTTCAACATCGGCTCCTCTCTTCCCGGTCGGGCACGACCACTTGCTGTTAAGTACCCTTCCCTTGTTGACTAGCCCTCGAGCTGACGGTGGATGCTGGCTGAGGAAGGGACAACATGACGCACGAGAATGCGCACCAGGTGAAGCGCGGCGAAGCCATCATTCCCGATTCTTGGAGAGAGTTCTACAACGAGACGCGCGTTCCTGCCGCCATCAAGATTGACAATCTCCTGCGGTTGACGGGACACACCGGCGAAACTTCCGATGGAGCATTCTCGGACGACGCCGAAGTTCAAATCCGACAGACCTTTCAGAACATCGCAGTGACGCTCTCTGAAGGGGGTTCCAGTTGGGAGAGCGTTGTCGAGATCAACTCGTACCACGTCGGGCTCCAAAAACAGGCGAGCAAACTGCTCGAAGTTGCGAGCGAGTTCCTTTCAGATCCCTTTCCCGCGTGGACAGCCGTGGGAGTGACTGAACTCATTCTGCCGGCTGCAGTGATCGAGATCAGTTGCGTCGCGAGGCTAGACGAGTAGCCGACTCCGACCCTAGCCGAGTCCGGGCGCCTTACCGGCGAGGTGCAGCACCTACAAAGGTGCCTCGTTCGGCGCTGCTCCGGTCGCTGTCGGGGTTCGAACGAGCATCATTTGCTGAGTTGAGCGATCGGAATGGAGAGCGGGAACATCAGCCTGACCTGCGGCAATGTTGTAAGAGTGACAACGGTGGTGGAGGTAACGGGACTATGTTCGAACCCCTTATCTCCAGTATTTGGCCTGATCAAAGGCTAACTCGTAAGCCCTGACCGGCTTCATCGTTGTCGCGAAAACGACCTGGAGGTCGATTGGCGACTTTCGAGCGGAGGCTCTTCTGCCAAGAGTGCCGTTGACTTCCCGTGAGAGACATGCTCTAATCTTGTCCTATGGCAATAGGACAATGGCGGCGGATGTGTTGTCAGAGCAGGTTCCTCCCCGGCTGGGAGCAGTAGTCCGGTGTCGCTGATCGAGTTCCGGCTCGACCCCGCCTCAGGAGTGCCGACTTATCTTCAACTTGTCCATCAGGTCGAGCACGCGCTGCGACTCGGCTACATCAAGCCGGGCGATCAGCTCCCGAAGGTGAGAGATGTGGTCGCCTCACTCGCCATCAACCCGAACACGGTGTCCAAGGCATACCGCGAACTGGAGACCAAGGGCCTCATTGTGGGGCGCCCAGGCCAGGGCACGTTCATCTTGGCCACCCTCAGCCAGGTCGCACTCCCCGAGCTGGCCGGATTTCGTCGTTCCCTGCGGAACTGGCTAGCCAAGGTCGACGCGGGGGGGCTCGACGAGAGCGGGATCGCGGCGCTTGTCGCCAGTGAACTCCGGGACTTCTATGGCCGCCGCGACGGTTCGAGTACCCGCGTTGGCTCGGCCGACGAGGACGTCGAGGGCGCCGCATGAACGTCATCGAGGCGAGCAACTTGAGCAAGCGCTACGGCAGCACGCATGCGCTTCGTGAATGCACGCTCGCCATCCCCGCCGGTCACGTGACCGCGCTGGTCGGTCCGAACGGCGCCGGCAAGAGCACGCTGTTGAACCTGGTAGTCGGACTCTTGGCGCCATCCGAAGGGAGCCTCAGTGTCCTCGGCAGTTGTCGACCCGGCTCCCTCGCCGCCCTGGACGGTATCGCGTTCGTCGCCCAGGACACGCCTCTCTACAAGAACGTGTCAGCTGCCGACATGCTGCACCTGACCCGCAATCTGAACCGGCACTTTGACTGGACCTACGCCGAGGCCCGGCTCGGTGAGTTGGGGATCCCACTCAAGCGCAAGGCGGGCAAGTTGTCGGGTGGCCAGCAGGCACAGCTCGCATTGACCCTGGCGCTGGCCCGACATCCGAAGCTGCTCGTACTTGACGAACCCGTGGCGATGCTTGACCCGATCGCCCGACACGACTTCATGGCAACCGTGCTCGTGGCGGCGGCCGAAGACGGCGTGTCGGTCGTGCTGTCCTCGCACGTACTCGCCGAACTCGAACGCTCAGCGGACTACATCATCTTGATGTCGCAGGGCAAGGTACAAGTCGCCGGCGAGGTCGACGACTTGCTCGCGGGCCACCGCATTCTCTCTGGCCCGGCCGCCGATGCCGCTGCGTACACCGAACTCCCAGTTGTCCACGCGCGTCAAGGCGAGGTGCAGACACACCTGCTCGTCCGGACATCCATGGACGATCGTGTCCCCCGAGGTTGGGAGTCGCATCCGGTCGGTCTCGAAGAGCTCGTTCTTGCTTACCTGCGCGAACCCGACGCCTCGGCGCTGCCCGGTCCGCTCCGCAGCTCGGTCATCGATGCCTCGGAGGCGAGGAGATGACCGCGATGATGGCGCCCGCCGTATCTCCACGTAGCAAGGAGGTCGCGAGCCTGCGGCCGCTCCCGTGGCGACGGATGGCCTGGGTCACCTGGCGCCAGCACCGCGCCGCACTGATCGGCCTGGTGGTGGCGCTGGCCGCGATCGCTGCGTACACGTGGACGGTCGGCCTGCAACTTCACCACGCCTATGCCGCCCAACTCGCCTGCCGCCCCGCGGGCTCGGATGCATGCCTCCAGCTGACGAGCGGTTTCAACAGCGTTGGCGGCTTCCTGACCAATGGATGGATATTGCAGTTAGTACCCGCATTGATCGGCGCATTCGTCGGAGCGCCGGTGCTGGCCCGAGAGCTGGAAACTGGTACCTACCGCTACGCCTGGACGCAAGGCTTCGGGCGGTGGCGTTGGACCCTCGCCAAGCTGGCGGGGCTCGCGGTCGCGGTGACTGCTGCGGCCGGCGCCATCAGCGTGCTGTTTTCTTGGTACTACCAGCCGTACTTCAGCGCGGGCAACGAAGCCCGGAACCTCTCTGAGCTGGCCTCGCTTGCTCCCAGCCTTTTCGATCTGCGCGGAGTCGCACTCGCTGCATGGACGCTGGCCGCCTTTTCGATCGGCGTCCTCGCCGGCATGCTGATCCGCAAGGTCGTGCCCGCGATTGTCGCCACCCTGTTCGTGTACTCGGGACTCGCCATCGCAACCGGATCGTGGCTGCGAGCGCACTACCTAGCGCCACTCGTGACGAGGTCACTGAATGTTCCAAACGCTGTTTGGATTGTGAGCCAGAATTGGATGACCAAAGCCGGCCAGACAGTCAGTCAATCAGTGCTCTATCAGGTTCTTCAAGGCGCACCCGCACAGGTCGCCGGAAAGGATGGTGGGGGTCCGAATCTGCACGCCCTCGCCGCGTGGCAGTACCTCGTCGAACACGGCTACACGCAGGTGACGAGCTACCAACCTGCCAGCCGGTTCTGGGCGTTCCAGTGGATCGAGGCTGGCTGGCTGTTTGGGTTGTCAGTGCTCCTCATCGTCGTCACCGTGTGGCTGGTCCGTCGCCGCGCGGCTTAGAGGCCTAATTCGAACCGAGATCGCAGGCAGCTAAGAGTCACAACCACCCTGGTTCGAATAAACGACATTGCCTCGACTAGCGAACCGAAGTCAGAAATGGCGGCTGAACGGCGGATATTCGTTGTAAATGCCACAACGAGTGGGCGCTGAGGGACTCGAACCCCCGACCTGCTGGTTGTAAGCCAGCTGCTCTAACCAACTGAGCTAAGCGCCCGGTCGGCCGACACTACGCCTTGCTCGATTGATCAGGGTGACATACAAAAGGAAAGGAGTTCCTCGGCAAGCGCCGCGGTTCCGGCAGCCAATGGACGCCTGCGCGCGCCCGACGCCTCGATGAGCGGCGCGCCATCCAGGTCGATGACGGTCGCGCCGGCCTCGAGTGCGATGAGCATTCCTCCGAGGTAGTCCCACGGGCTGAGCCTTGAGTGGGCCGCCACCGTGTAGCCGTCCAGGGATCCATCGGCAACTGCGCACATCTCGAGCGACGCCGAGCCGAGCGCGCGGAACTGCGCCCAGCCCCCATACCGGGCGGGCAGCCCGGAGAACCCGATGATCGCATCGGCCAGGACGTGCACGCCGGACGCCCGGATCGGGACTCCGTCACGCGTCGCACCCCCTCCGCGGACCGCCTCGTACCGGGTTCCGGTCGCATGGTTGACCACGACGGCGCACCGCATTCCTTGATCGTCGAGCACGCAGGCGCTCGTGGAGAAGAACGGGATGCCGCGATCGCAGTTGGTGGATCCGTCGATCGGGTCGAGGACGCAGACGAGGGGTCCGGATCCGGAGGGTCCTGACTCTTCGGAGAGGACCCGTAGGCCTCCACCGACGAGGATTTCCACGGCCGCCTTGTCGGCGGTCAGATCCAGAAAGTACTGGGAGTCTCGCTCACCGGAGAATCCGCGCCCCTGCTGGCCCTCGATCGCCGCACCTGCGGCTGCGGCTGCCTGCCGCATGAGCTCCAGCAACTCCGGGTCGAGCACAGCCGAAGCGTACCGTTCTGCCCTGCGAAGGCAGTCCCGGTAGTCTCGACGTGTGGCAGCCATCGATGTCGCGGGTTACGTCGCAGACCTGAAGGACCATTCAGTCGACCACGGATTCCACGTCCATGACGAGCGGCACTTCGTCGAGACGTACTCGCTCCGGCAGGTCTGGGAGGTCGATCTGCACCCTGAGGACGGGTGCGGGGGTCCGCTGGACCTCCATCTGGCGCTCGACGTCGATCCCCGGATCCTCCTGAGTTTCGAGGACGCCGTCCTGGGCCTTCCCGAGGACGACGAGCCTCCCGACGACTTCCACTTCCCCGTCACCTTCACCTGGGCCCTGCCCCCGCTCCCCCACGGCCCGGACCTGCTCCGGCTGGCGATCGACCTCGCACCCGTCGGTGGGCTCGTCCTCCCGCTCGAGGTCTCCGCGACGGACTCGTACGCCTCGGCGACCGACGGATCGGAGCGGCGCGTGACCATCGTCGCGCGCCACCCGGTCTCGCTCGCCGGCGTCCTGAAGGGAGAGGAGCTGCTGTGCGACGTCTTCGACCGGTGCCGCGACGTCAGCGAGTTCCTCCTCGAACGAGCGGAGGCCTGGCTCGACTGAGGTGTCGCCGCTATCCGGTGGCGGACTGGGCGAGTCGCCCCTCGACGGTGAGCAGAGGGAACACTCTCGGAGCGAGGTAGGGACCGCCCGATCGCGCGAAGTGCACGCCATCGGGCGACCGGACCCTGATCCCGTCGATCTCTTCCTCGAACGTCCGGTTCGGGCACACCATGGCGAACAGGTCCTGCACCGCAGCGCCGGTCCGTGCGGCGACAGCCCGGACGATGGCGTTGTAGGTCGCGATGCGTGCCGGCGAGTCCTCGGGCCACGGCTGCCCGTTGGGCTGCTCGCCGCTGTCGGCGCACGGCTGGGTCATGAGCACAACGCGAGCGCCTCGCGATCCTGCGATCCGGACTGCCCGAATCAGCCCGGCGACCACTTCGGAGCGGAAGGCCGGCTGAGTGATGTTGACCAGCGTGCCGTTCGCGTACACGTCATGCACCTCCCAGCGACCCGCGAGGATGTCCACGACGTCGGGCCTGAATGCCCGGACTGCGTCGCGCCAGAGCTCGTAGATCGTCCGGTGCCCCTGCGGGTCGTCGGCGCAGGGGTAGTTGGTGGGCACGGAGACGCCGTGCTCGATCTGCGCGTTCGTGATCGTCACCCCACACCCCTTGATCGCGCCGTTCTCCAGCTGCACATCGTTGACGCGGCTCCACGGGCGGATCGCCTGGACGAGGGTGTACATCGTCGAGTCACCGAGCATCAGGGCGCGGACGGGGTCGTGGAATGGTGGCTGCGGTGGGAGCGTCGAGAGCGCGGGCAATGCAGCGGCCGCCGTCGTGGCGAGGATCACGGCGACCGTCGTGGCGACCGCGCCCGCGGTCGCAACCACCGCCGTCATGCCCCTGAGGACGAGGCCATGCCGGATGGGGCGCTCGACGAGGTAGAACGAGGCTGTCGCCACGGCGAAGGTCACGACGACGCGGACGGCGAGCAGCTTGTGGCCGCCTAACCCCGTGCGCTCGCTGTTCAACCACAGGAACAGCGGGTAGTGCCAGAGGTACAGGCCGTAGGAGATCCTCCCGACATACCGGACGGGACGCCAGCCGAGCACGACCGCCAGGGGTCCCCTGGGAGCGGTCACCACGCTGGTGAGGACGGCCGCCGTCGCGAGGCCCGCGACGAGGAAGCCGCCCTGGTAAAGCCATGCGGTTTTCCCGGTGACCTCCACGAAAAGGTACGCCAGCACGAGCAGGCCCGCGAGGCCGCCCGCCTGCACACCCACGGACGCGGCACCACGCGCCCGGAGGCCCGCAGGGTCGGCGCCACGCGAGAGGAGGGCGAACGCCGCGGCGAGTGCCGCGCCGCAGAGGATCCCCATCGCGTGGGTGTCCGTCCCGTAGTACAGCCTCGTCGGGTTGACGCCGTGGCGGTAGAGGACGGCCATCCAGATGGTGGACGCCGCGGTTCCGAGCAGGGCGACGCACAGGAGCGAAGCTGGACCTCGACGCAGTTTCACCAGGGCCAGCACCACGAGGGGCCACACGAGGTAGAACTGCTCCTCGATCGCGAGCGACCAGGTGTGCGTCAGTGGCGACGGAGCGAGCGCGGCTGTGAAGTAGCTCTGGCCCTCCAGGATGAAGTGCCAGTTGGCAACGTAGAAGAGGGTGGCCAGCGAATCGAGTCGCAGCCCCGGATAGGTCCCCTGCGGCACCGCCAGCCATGCGTACAGGCCGACGAAGCACAGGACCAGCAGGAGCGCCGGCAGCAGGCGCCGGGCGCGGCGTGCCCAGAACGACCCGAGCCGGATCGTGCCAGCGTGCCGTGCCTCGCCGAGCAGCAGGGAGGTGATGAGGAACCCGGACAGGACGAAGAAGACATCGACGCCCAGGAAACCGCCCGACGCCCGCGAGATGCCACCGTGGAAGGCCATGACCGCGATGACTGCGATCGCCCGGACGCCATCGAGCCCCGGGACGTACCCAAGGCGCTCCCCCACCGGCGAGGCGTCGGGATCAGGTCCGAGCAGATCCTGCTCGCTCACGTAGCGCGGCACCGTGGCTCTGGAAAGGAAGCGAGCGCGGCGGCCGGGCGCATCGAGGCGATGCTACCGAGGAGGCCCAGCGGGGAGATCGTGGCGGCTAGGCCGTCATGCGCCACCGGAGGCGCCGAACCGCGCCTCCAGCCACGCGATCGAGGCCGGCTTCACCATCTCGTCCTCCCACCCGGCCAGCCGTCCCTCGAGGTCGGCGAGGGTCGGGACCGTTGCGATGACCCGGACCGTGAGACCCTCCACGGGCTCATCGTCGACGGCGATGTCCCCGAAGGCGTCCTCCAGGGACTCGGCCTCCGGGGATGCCATCAGGTACAACTCCCCCGTGTCGACGACGTAGCTCAGCTCGAAACGGTTGTTTGCGGCATCGTGCCAGTCACTCCCGAATTCGATCTCCTGGCTCTCGCGGCGGCGCTCGTCTGCGTCGTAGAACTCCTCGATGTCCACGACCTGCACGCTACATCGCCGCAGGTCCCGAGCCGTGGGGAGGGTTCCGGGGAGTCCTCCACCCACGATGCGACGATGCAGATATCGACGAACTCAGACGTGCTCGCCCAGCTTCGAACCGAATGGACCCGCCTCGGCCGGTCCGCGGCATCGAGGCGCGCCCTCGACTCCCTTCTCGCTGCAGCTCCCGAGGAAGTCCCGTCCGGGATCCGGGACCTCGGGGACCTCGTCCTCGCCCTGGAGCCGATGGGCGGACTGAGCCAGCTCCAGCGAGCGCGGATCCTCGAGGTCCTGCTCGAGCACGCCGGCGATCCAATGGTGCGGCGCTGCCTCCTGCAGACGCTCATCCCGGGAATCGTCTCGGTCGCGAGGAAGCTCAGGTTCGGCGAGGGGATCGCCGACGACCCCGGCACCTTCCTCTCCGATGGGCTCGCGGAGGCGTCCGAGCTCCTCTGCGACTGGGCGGGACAGCGCCGTCCCTATGCGGGCCCGGATCTGCTCGGCGCCCTGCGGTGCAGGATGCGACGGCGGATGCTGTCCGACAAGCAACGGCGCAGCGAGCTGACCGGACTGCCCGATCGCCTCGGTCCGCAGCGGGTGGACCACCTCGCCGAGCTCGCCGCGACGCTGCGCGAGGCAGCGGCCGCGGGCATCCCCGACACCGAGCTCGTCTACGCCCGATGCATCCTCGGCGTGCCCGCCTCTGAGTTGGCCGACGCCCTCGGGATCTCGGGCGGGGCGGTCAAGCGCCGCCTGGCCGCAGTGGCGACCCCCCTTTTGTCCTAGGCATCCGTAGCCTTCCGCCGAGATGACCCGCCGCCTGCCAACCACGGGACTCGCCGCTCTCGCGGTGCTCCTGGCAGCGCTGGCGATCGTGGTCGGCACCGCCGCGGTGCGCACGAGACCGAACGTGGTGCGCCGGTTCGCCGTGATCACCGCCCCGCGCGGTGCGGTCTCCACCCGGAAAGCCATCGCTTATGCCAACTCACCTGCCGCCAAGCCGTCGTCACGAGCAGCGCGACGCCCATCGAGGTCGTCGCGGTCGATGGCAGTCGACCGGGAGTCCGCAGGGCCGACAGCTGGCGTCCGTTCGACTGACACCGGTGTCGCGACCGTCGTGCCCGTGGCCGTGAGCACCACCACCACCACGATCATGAAGCACGGCGGCACTCCCGAGCCGGTGGTCTCAGCGACGGCAGGCGGGTCACCAGCGCCGTCGGGCTACTTCGAAGGCGGGTTCACCTCCGTGACAACGGCAGTGCACGCCCAAGGTTCCCTCACGGTCACCGTCGGCGCGCAAGTGGAGGTCTCGATCACCGTCTCGTGCGCATCGGGATCGGTCAGCGGGACCGGCCTCGGCACTGCAACCGTCGAGCTCGCCGCTGACGCGTCAGCCTGCCAGGCGACCGTCTCCATCCCTGTGGGCTCTCCGGATCCCTTGTCGTGGGTCCTCGCGTCCCCGTGAGCGCACGCCGGCTGCTTGCCGCCGTCGAGGGAGCCGTTGTCGTCGCGGCAATGGCGCTCGTGCCCGTCGCGCTGCTCGCCGCCCTGCACGCCCCGCTGGACCCGCGGATGGAGCCTGTGGCCAGGGGTCTTGTCTCGGCGGGCTCGCTCGCCTGGTGTGCCGTCGTCATCCGACTGTCGCGACTCGTTGCGTCGCAGCTGCGCGGCGCGGCCGCGGCCTCGGCACAGGGACCGCTCGCCTGGGCCGCGATTCGCATCGCGGCGCTCGCCATCGCGATCGCCCCGTTCCTCGCCTCGAGCGCCGGGGCAGCACCGGCACCAGCGCCTATCCGCTCTCCAGCCGTCGCCACCGTCGTGGCCGTTGATTCGCCTCCGCGAGCCACCCGCCTCTACACGGTGGTCGCGGGCGACTCGCTCTGGACGATCGCATCGCAGCAGCTCGGGGACGCCGAGCGATGGACCGAGCTCGCATCCCTCAACCTCGGCCGCACGATGACCGGTGGCCGGACGTTCGAGGACCCGGACCTCATCCTTCCTGGATGGCGTCTGCGCCTCCCGACCTCGACGCCAGATCGCACCGGAGCGCCGCCCTCGGCCTCGTCATCGACCTCGGATGCGCAGCTTCCCCGCGCAGGGGTCCACCGACCAGGGGCCGAGGCTTCAGCGGAGCGAGCGGGTGGGAGTCCAACGCATCTGCGCCGGCACGGCGGGCAACGCCGGACGCCGCGCTCGGTGCCGTTGCCCGCGCTCATTGGTACAGGTGCTGTCCTCATCGCACTCGCCGCAGCGGCTCGCCGCCGGTCCAGGAGGCGGAGCCGGGTGCTGTTGAACGGTGAGCGGGCCGTCGACCTCGAGACCGTGCTGCTCTCGCATGCGTCGTTTGAACCATCCCTGCTCACCCGGGCCGTCCGCTCCCTGGCCGCAGCGGGTCTCCTCGACCGCTCCCGTCACCTCGTCGTGGAGCATGGCGAGGTGACGATGGACGACGGCTCGTGGCGCTACGACCCGGCCGCCGCGACTGTGCCAGCGATCGTCCTGGTGCTCCTCCTCGGTGAGCATGACGGTCGCACCCACGTCGGCGTGGTCCCCGCGGGCTCGCAGTTCTCCATCGCCGGGCCCGAAGCGGCCGATCTCGTCCGAGACGCGATCCGTGTGGCCCCGTCCCTCGACCTCGGTGTCCCCGTCGCCGTCCTCCCCGAAGGGCTCCTGCGAGCGCTCGCCCTGCGCGACGACGGCGAGCTGGTGGTCTGCATCGGAGACCCCGGTTCGCTGGATCCGTCCATCGTGGCGAGGTGCGCGCTCATCACACACACGGGCTCGAGTCCCGCAGTGGACTGCGCTGGCGACGTCGTCGTCCTCGATGACGGCCCGTGCCTCCTGGCGAGCGCGCTCTCTCCCGAGGTGCGCGAGCTCCTCGACGGCGCCCACGACCTCGCGTTCGGCACCGCTGGCGGCACGGGAAGTCGCGGATCCTCGGGGCACGGAGCGAACCCGGCTGACGCGAGGACCGTGCCGAATCCCGCCGTGGTCGCAGCGGCGAGGCGGATCCAGATCCCGGGCGACATGGTCGTCGTGCGGCTCCTCACCGCGGTCCCGAGGATCGACGGTCTCGCAGTCCCCCTCGATCAGAGCAGGGAGCGGCGCGCCATCGAGCTCCTCGCCTACCTCGCCCTTCGCGGGGGCGAACCGGTGACGGGCGAGCGACTCAGGATGCGCGTCCTCGGGACCGCCGACGCTGACGCGGCGTCCAAGACCCTGTTCAACGTCGCGTCCTCCCTGCGGCGGAGCCTCGGCGATGGTCCAGAAGGACCGCGGCTGCCCGCTGCCGGAAGGCTCGGGCAGTACACGGTCACCGCCGACGTGACCTGCGACGTCGTGCTGCTCGCCGAGTGGCTCGGCCGCGCGCGTGCCTCGACGGACCCCGATGAGCGCCTGGCGTGGCTCCGCTGCGCGCTCGAGCTCATCGAGGGAGAGCCCTTCGCGACCGTCCTCTCCGGTTACGACTGGTTCCTGGCCGAAGGGCACCTCACGAGGCTCCAAGTCCTGTGCGAGGACGCGGCGTGCGAGCTCGTCTCCCTGGCGCTCGAGCGCGACCTCGTCGCCCTGGCGACGCTCGCCGTCGAGCGGGCCCGTCTCATCGAGCCATCGAGCGAGCACCTGTCGATGGCAGCGGCCGACATCGCCGAGGCGCGGCTGCGCGCGACGGCCAACGGCCAGTGGCGGACGCTCGAGGCACAGACGCGCGACGCCCGCGGCTCGGTGGTCGCCGAGGACGCGGTCGGCGCCGGTCAGGCCAGCTTCGAGGCGATCGCTCCCGCGGCTCGAAGCACGGTGCCGTCTGCGCCCGTCGTGACGTAGTGGTGCGCGCTCGAGGTCATCGCCTCCGACACGAGGTCGTCGAGAAGCGAGAGGAACGTGACGGGCGGATCGATGAACAGGTACCGCGACAGCGAACCGGGGATCGTGTTGATCTCATTGACGAAGAGCCCGTCCTCACCCTCGAGGAAATCGATGCGCGTCACGCCGCGCACGGAGCAGAGCGACGCGACGCGGGTCGCGGCTTCCAGCACCGCGCGGCGTCGATCGTCGCTGACTGCGGCCGGGAGCTCCCGGGGGGCCGACGCCATGCCCTCGGATCCGACGTACTTGTCCGCGTAGTCGAGGATCTCCGCACCAGCGTCGCGGCGGATGGGCCGCTCGATCGCTGACAGCTGCAGCGTCGGGAAGGTGCGGACGGCTATCTGCAGGTCGACCAGGTCGGGCCGGTAGGGCTCGACGACGGCGCCGGCGCCGAGGTGAGGGTTCGCTCCGAGCCGGGCCTTCGCCGTCGCGAGATCGCCGACGACATCGATGCCGATCGACGATCCGCCGAAGCGGGGCTTGACGATGTACGGGCCGTCGAAGCCGACCGAGTCGGTGTCACCATTGAGCTCGACTCGCGGGAGCGCCGGGATGGCGTTCGCAGCCATCAGCGCGTGGAAGGCGAGCTTGTCCATGCCGATCGCCGCCCCGGCGACGGTGGGGCCCGTGTACCGGATGCCCGCGAGATCAAGCGCCCCCTGGATCGATCCGTCCTCGCCGGGACCGCCGTGGGTGCACAGCACCACCGCGTCCACATCGAGCCGTCGCTGCCTGCCCAGGCGGCCGGCCGCGCTGAATCCCCCCTCAGGTCCGACCGAGAGCGTCAGGACCTCGGCGTCGCGGGGCGGACCCTCGAGGAACGCCGCCGCCTCGCTCGACGGATCGACCGACACGAATCCCCCGGTCTTGGTCCAGTAGATCGCGAGCGGATCACGCCCAGAGGCCACGAGCTCGCGGCCAGCCTGGAGGCCCGTCAGGATGCTGACATCGTGCTCCGGGGCGGGACCACCGAACAGCACCGCAACCTGGCCCACGATCCCGCCTCTCTCCGGCCGACCGTCGACCGGGTGGCTCAAGGGTAGTGGTCGGGCAGGTCGTTCTCGTAGAGCACGGCGTCGCCCGGCCCCAGCTCGGCGCGCACCCACTGCACGGCGCTGTCACGGTCCGTGACCCCGATCGATGTGCCCCCGTGGGCCTGCACGCCTGCCTCCAGCGCCTTCGCGTTCGTCCTGCCCACGACGAGCACGGTCGCACCGAGGAGGGCCGACGCCCCCGCGAACGCCTCGTTCTCCGTGGCCTGGCGACGGCCGAGCTCGACCATCCCCGGCGTCACGACGACTCGGCGCCCATTGACGGGCGCCGACGCGAGGACCTGGAGGGCGGCGGCGGCCCCGGCTGGGTTCGAGTTGTATGTGTCGTCGACGATCAGGACCCCCGATGGCGCCGTCGACACGGCCAGCCGGTTCGCCACCGGGGCCACCTTGGAGATCCTCGCGGCGAGTCCCACGGGGTCGAAGCCGAGGGCCACCGCAGCTGCGAGGGCGCAGGCGAGGTTGACGGCCTGGATGCCGGGTATCTGGGTGGCATGCGCGACGGTCTCACCTCGGACGGTGACGCGCCACGATCCCTCGACGACCTCGACGCGAACGTCGGCCTCCGGTGACGAGGAGCCTGCCCGCACGACGTCGCGCGCCTGTCCGGCGAGCTCGTCGGCGAGGACCGCCAGCCGCTCGTCATCGACGTTGAGCACGACCGATCGGGCTCGCTCGGTGATCTCGGACTTGGCTTCGAGCGTCCGCTCGAGGGTCCCGAACCGCTCGAGGTGCACCGGTCCGATCGCGGTGATGACGGCCACGTCGGGCGGGCACCACGCGCACATGGAGCGGATCTCGCCTGGTCCGTACGTACCCATCTCGGCGATGAAGACCCGCGTGCCGTCGGCGAGGTTGTCGTTGATCGCCCTGGCGAGCCCCGCTCGGTTGTTGAAGCTCCGGGGAGTCGGGACGACAGCCGTCTCGCCAGCCAGGAGATCAGCCAGGTGCTGCTTGGTGGAAGTCTTCCCGTAGCTCCCGGTGATCGCGACGATCTGCGGGCGAACGCGCTCGATCCGCCGCGTGGCGCGCTCGACCCAGGACCTCGAGGCCCGAAGCTCGATCGGGGCCAGGAGGGCTGACGACGCGTCGACCGCCAGGGGGACGAGCAGCACGACGACGGAGGCCAGGGCGACCGGGGTCGCGGTGAATGCGGCGAGGGCGCCCAGGATCGCGAGCAGCCCGGCGGACACAGCCGCCAGGGTCCTGAGGCGCCTCGTCCAGGCCAGCTTGCTCGTTCGGCCCCGGATCCCGAGCCGAGGTGGCCCGACGAGGGTCGCGAGGCCGACGACGACCGCGAGCAGCGGGATGAAGAACGCTGCAACCGTCGCGGCGACCGCCACCACGGAGAGCACCGCGGCCATCGGTGTGGCTGTCCACCAGCGCCACGTGAACCGGAGGACGCTGCCGGGGAGGTAATGCTCGCGCTGGGCGACCCGCAGCCACCGGAGCCATGACGCCGTGGCGCCCGCAGCCAGCGCCGCCGCGGCGATCGCGTCGCCCGCAGGATTCATCCGTGTGCACCGAGGAGGCCGAGGGTTGCCGTCACGAGGGGGCCGGGCGCCTCCGTCGGCACGAGGTGGCCGACGCCGTCGAGCACCGTCAGGGTCGCGCCGACGCAGATGTCGCGGGCTCGCTCGGCGACAACGACGGGTGTCGTCGTGTCCAGGGCTCCCCACACGAGCGAGACCTCGCAGCGCAGGGCCGCCAGCTCCTCCTCGTATGACTCGTTGATCTGCGCGACGAGGACGTCGCGCATCACGCCCGTGGCCGCCCGGTAGTCGGCGGACCCGTGCCGGCGTCGGGAGGCCTCGAGTCTCTCCTCGGACACGAGGTGCCAGCGTGCCGCGGTGCGGACCAGCTGGTACCGACGAGATGGCCTCGCGGACGGCAGCGCGCTGCGCACCAGAGGGACGCCGGTCAGGATCAGGGACCCCACGAGATCAGGGTGCCCCGCAGCGAGGCAGGTGGCGATCCGGCCTCCGAAGGAGTGGCCGAGGACGACGGGGGGGCCCGCTTCCTCGGCGATCTGCTCGATGAGGGGCGCGAGGACCTCGGCGTAGCCCAACGCCCCCATGGCCTTCGGCGGCGCCGGAGTGGCACCGAAGCCGGGAAGGTCGACCGAGGTCACGGCGCATCCGCGGGCCGCCAGGTCTGCCGCCACCGTCGAGAAGTCCTCGTGTGTGCGGCGCCAGCCGTGCAGCGCGACCACCCTCGTCGGGCCCTCTCCAGTCGAGGCGCCGAACAGGGCGCCGTCGAGGAAGGCACTGAGCACCCAGTGAGGCTACCAACGGTCAATTCGCGCCCTCGGCCTCTCCGAAGCCCCGGATCCGGTCATCGTCACTGCGAATCGGTAGGTTGCCGCTGTGGAGGACCGTGACGACGCACTCAGGACACCGGGATTCACTCCCGAGCAGCTTGAGGCGATCGAGGCACCGGACCGTCGGCTGATCGTCCGCGCGGGAGCGGGGGCAGGCAAGACCCGAGTGCTGACGCAGCGCGTCGTACGACGGATCGCAGAGGAGGACATCGACCCGGACCGCGTGCTGGTCGCGACGTTCAGTCGAAAGGCAGCGGGCGAGCTGCGCACCCGGCTGCACGCCTCCGGTGTCGAGGGGGTCCGGGCGGGAACGTTCCACCGCGCGGCGCTCGAGCTCGTCCGCGATGCCCGGTCCCTCCGCGAGCAGCCGCCCCCTGTCATCGCCGGCGACCGGCATCGGCTCTTCACAATGGTCGTCAGCGAGCTGGGGATAACGCTGCCCGCTCCGGCTGTCGCCCGGCTCGAGGCCGAACTCAGCTGGGCCAAGGCACGTCGGCTCGACGCGAGCAGCTACGTCGAGGGCGCGAAAGCGGCGCGCAGGCGGATGCCGGCGTCCGCCGAGCAGATGGAGCGGATCATCGAGGCGTACGACCGCATCTGCCGCACCCGGGGGGTCCTCGACTTCGACGGCCTGCTCGAGGAAGCCACGAGCCTGCTCGAGCGCGACGATGTCATCCGGGACGGATTCCGGTGGCGGACGCGCCACCTGTTCGTCGACGAGCTGCAGGATATGAACCCCGCCCAGTTCGACCTCCTCTGTGCGATGGCCGGCGACGATCCGGACCTCTTCGGGGTGGGCGACCCGAACCAGTCCATCTACGGCTGGAACGGGGCCGACCCCCACCTCCTCGACGTGCTGGCCGAACGGTGGCCCGGGACCAGGATCCTGCACCTCCCCCGCAACCACCGCTCGACGGACGCGATCGTGAGGGTCGCCACAGCAGCGCTCGACTACGGGCCCCTCGATCTGATCCCAGCGAGGGAGGGGGGCGCCGTCCCGCGGATCGTCGGCTTCGACGACGCTCGGGCGGAGGCGCAGGGCATCGCGGCATGGTGCCGCTCGATGCACGGTCCAGCCCGCCGATGGAGCCAGACGGCGGTCCTCACGAGGACCAATGCCGCGATCGATGCGATCGAGGTGGCCTGCGCCTCCGCCGGCGTGCCCGTCGAGCGCCTCGGCGCCGAGCACTCCCCCGCCTCGGACCTCGACGAGCCGGTCGGCAGGCGCGGCCTGCCTCCCGAGCAGGTCGATGCCGTCGTCCTCTCGACCATCCACCGGGCGAAGGGCCTCGAGTGGGAGCACGTCGCCGTCGCCGGACTCGCTGAGGGCCACCTCCCGCTCGCCGGGGCGACGACCCCCGAGCAGCTCGACGAGGAACGGCGCCTCCTGTACGTGGCGATGACCCGGCCGGAATCCACGCTGCTGTGCACGTGGTCCTCGGACGGCGGGAGGCGAACGAGGTCGCGCTTCCTCGCACCCGTCGCTGCCGAGATCGATCGACTCAACGAGGAGCGCCAGCCGCTCGAGGGCTCCGCGCTCTCGAGGCGCATCGCGTCGCTGCGCGACGTGCTGCCTCCGAGGTCGGAGGGCTAGCCTCGCCCCGATGGGAGCCGCCGACCTGCTGATCACCGAGCTGGAGGCTGCGCTGCCCGCCGGACGCGTCGCGACGGGTGCCGCGATCAGCCCGGACGACTGCCACGACGAGTCGCTCCATCCCTGCGAGACCCTGCCCCTCTGCGTCGTGCGGCCGCAGTCGACGCAGGAGGTCGTGATCGTGGCCGCCACGTGCGACCGGTACGACACGCCGATCGTCGCCCGCGGATCGGGCACGGGGCTGTCCGGTGCCGGCACCCCTCTTCCCGGCGCGGTCCTGGTCGCCTTTGATGCGATGGCCTGCGTCAAGGAGGTCGACGTCGAGAA
This sequence comes from uncultured Acidimicrobiaceae bacterium, assembly GCA_963841965.1. GTDB lineage: Bacteria > Actinomycetota > Acidimicrobiia > Acidimicrobiales > RAAP-2 > Palsa-459. The sequence continues at coordinate 245,794 of CAWJES010000004.1, forward strand.
CCAGGTCGCCGTCGTCGAGCCGGGCGTGACGCTGCGCGAGCTCGAGGCGGCATTGACGGGCACGGGGCTCTCCTATCCCGTCTATCCGGGTGAGCTCTCCGGATCGCTCGGTGGCAACGTCAACACCAACGCCGGCGGCATGCGGGCGGTCCGTCACGGCGTCACCCGCCACCACGTCATCGGGCTCGAGCTCGTGCTTATCGACGGCACGGTGGTGCGCACCGGCGGGAAGGTGATGAAGTCATCGTCCGGATACGACCTCACCCAGCTCGTCGTGGGTTCGGAGGGAACGCTGGCTCTCGTCACGGAGGTCACCGTCAAGCTCTCCCCGGCGCTCGAGCACGTCGCGACCCTGCTCGTCCCGTTCGGCGACGTCGCCCAAGTGACCGAGGCGGTGCCCCGCATCCTCGCGACCGGACTGGCCCCGTCGATCCTCGAGTACCTCGACGCCGTGTCGATGGCAGCGGTGACCAAGGCGGCGTCGCTCGAGTTCGGGGTCCCCGACGACATCACGCAGAAGGCGGCGGCCTGGCTGGTCGTGGTGCTCGAGACGAGGACGCCCGTCATGCTTGATGATGACACCGCCTTCGCGGCCGAGCTCCTCGCCGACCTGGGCGCGCTCGACGTATTCGTCCTGCCCACCAATGCGGGCAAGGGCCTCATCGAGGCGAGGGAGCGATCCTTCTACGTCAGCAAGGCGGCGGGTGCCGACGAGATCATCGACATCGTCGTCCCCCGCGCGGAGGTGACGGCGTTCCTCGCGGCTGCGACGGCGATCGCGCAGCGCCACGAGGCGTTCATCTCGGGATGCGGCCACGTGGGCGACGGCAACATCCACCTCGCCGTCTTCCAGCCTGACCGCCCCCGGCGCACCGCGATGCTCGACGAGCTCTTCGCGGCGGGTATCGACGCGGGCGGCAAGGTCTCCGGGGAGCACGGGATCGGCGTCGACAAGCAGCGTCCGTACCTCGCACTCACAGATCCGGCGGTGCTCGACCTGCAGCATCGGATCAAGGCCGCGTTCGATCCCAAGGGCCTGCTCAACCCCGGGCGCATGCTCGACGACAGGAGAAACGCGTGAACGGAGCCGTCTCGCTGCTCACCACGATGGAGCACAACGACGTCACGACGTGCTTCATGAACCCCGGGACCTCCGAGATGCACTTCGTGGCGGCCCTCGATGACGTCCCCGGCGTTCGCGGCGTGCTCTGCCTGTTCGAGGGTGTCGCCTCTGGCGCGGCCGACGGGTTCGCGCGCGTCACGGGTCGTCCCGCCGCGACGCTCCTGCACCTCGGGCCGGGGCTGGGCAATGCGTTCGCGAACCTCCACAACGCGAGGCGGGCGCACTCGCCGGTGCTCAACATCGTGGGCGACCACGCGACCTACCACTCGCGCTACGACGCGCCCCTGACGACGGACATCGCCTCGATCGCCCGGGGACTCGAGGGCTGGTACCGCAGGTCCGCGCGCGCCGACGACGTGGCGCAGGACGCCGCGGACGCCATCAGCGCAGCGTGCGGCCCGCCCGGACGGATCGCGACCCTGGTACTCCCTGCCGATGCGTCCTGGTCAGAGGCTCCCGCGTTCACGATCGCTCCCGACGCCGTCCGCGCGCGCGCGGGGCTGGTGGCCCACGAGTCTGTCGAGGAGGCCGCGTCGCTCCTGCGCTCGAAGCGCTCGGCGCTCCTCCTCGGGGGACCCGCGCTTCGCCACGACGGGCTCGCGGCTGCGGCGGCGATCGCCGAGGCGACGGGATGCAAGGTGCTCTCCGAGACCTTCCCCGCGGTGGTGGACCGCGGGGCGGGGATCCACGCCGCCGAGCGGCTGAACTACATCGCGGAGTTCGCGATGGCCCAGCTCGAGGGCATCGAGGTGCTCGTGCTCGTCGGCGCACCCGAGCCGGTGAGCTTCTTCGCCTACCCGGACCTTGCCTCGCGCATCGTCCCGGCCGGATGCATTGTGATCGATCTTGCTCCGCTGCACCTCGACGTGGCCCGCGGACTTGTGTCGCTACGAGAGGCCGTCGGTGCGAGCGACGCGTCGCCGGCTCCCATGGACGCGTCGCGTCCTGCACGTCCGTCCGGTGCGCTCACGGCGGCGAGCCTCGCCGCGGCGGTCGGGTCGGTCCTCCCCGAGGGCTGCATCGTCGTCGACGAGGCCAACACCTCGGGGGTCGGGCTCCCGGTCGCGACGCAGGGTGCTCCGCCCCACGAGTGGTTGACGCTCTGCGGCGGATCGATCGGCTTCGGGCTCCCCGCAGCGGTTGGCGCCGCGATCGGCGGCGGTGGCCGTCGGATCCTGAGCATCGAGGCTGACGGGTCTGCGGCCTACACCCCACAGGCCCTGTGGACGATGGCTCGCGAGGCGCTCGACGTGACCGTCCTGTGCTGCAGCAACGACTCCTACGCGATCCTGAACTACGAGCTGTCGCGCGTCGGGGCCACGGCCCACGGCGAGCGTTCCAAGGCGATGCTCGACCTCACGGGCCCGACGCTCGACCTGGCGGCGACCGCGAGGTCCTTCGGGGTGCCCGCCGAGACCGTGACGACGGCGGATGAGCTGGTCGTCGCGCTCGACAAGAGCCTGGCCACGCCCGGCCCGACCGTGATCGACGCGAAGGTTCCCTCGATCATCCGGTAGGGGGACGAAACGGACAGGCCGCTCAGTCGAGCAGCTCGCGTTCGAGGACGACGAACTGGCGCCCGTCGCGCGCGTCGAGGAACGTCGAGGACTGGAGGAACCCGAGCCGGAGCGCCAACCTGATCGATCGCTCGTTGGACGCCAGCACGCTCACGCGGAGCCGGCGCACCCCGCCCACCCGCATCGTCTCGAGGATCAGGTCCCCCGCCCTCGTGCCCAGACGGTCCGAGAGCCGATCCGGTCGGATCCCGATGCCGATGTCGACGGCCCCGTCGTCGTCGGGCCCGCCCGGGACCCGGCACTCCGGACCGAACCCGACGTAGCCGACAAACTCGCCAGCGTCGAGGATCGCGAGGTGGTTGCCGTCCATGAGCGCCGCCTCCGACCGCTCGTCGCCGTCGTAGACGTCGAAGGGCGGCTCGTAGCGCCAACCCGCGACCTCCTGGGCCCACGCGGCGGTCATCGCCGCCACCTCGAGGGTCACGGCGCGCCGGGCAGCTCGAAGGTGACGACCACGGGCGCGTGGTCCGACGGCTTCGTCCCCTTGCGTGCCTCCCTGTCGACGAGCGCATCGGTGACACCGGCGGCGACGAGCGGAGAGCACCACACGAGGTCGATCCGCATGCCCCAGCCACGATGGAAGGCCCCGTTTCGGTAGTCCCACCATGTGAACACCTGCTCGCCGGGACGGCGGTCCCGCACAATGTCGACGAGGCCGAGCCCGCCGATCGCCCGAAGCCTGTCGCGCTCGGGCTGCGTGACGTGCGTGGACCCCTCGAGCGCCGCAGGGTCCCAGACGTCGAGGTCCTCCGGCGCGACGTTGAAGTCGCCAGCGACGATGAGCGCTCGCTGCGGCGGCACGGCCCCGATGTGCGAGGCGAGCCGGTCGAGCCACGAGAGCTTGCGCGCGTAGAACGGATCATCGAGCGCCCTCCCGTTGGGGACGTAGCAGCTCATGACCTCGATGCCGTTGCAGGTCGCCCCGATGATCCTCGCGCCGTCGTCGTCCTCGATCGTCCCGAATCCGCGCCGCACGTCGTCGATGCCGACCCGGCTCGCGATCGCGACGCCGTTCCATCGACCCTCGCCGTTGTGGACGGCCTCGTAGCCGAGCGCCTCGAACCCCGCGAAGGGGAACTTCGAGTCGTCCTGCTTCGTCTCCTGGAGGCACAGGACATCGGGGCCGTTGTCCTCGATCCAGGCAACGACCCGCTCCCATCGCGCGGTCAGGGAGTTGACATTCCAGGTGGCGACCTTCACGAGGGAGGCCCCGCATCGACGACGATGAAGAGCAGGTCGGCCTGTGCGCAGACCGCGCCGCCGACCGTGGCGGTTCCCGAACCGCGCCCTCCGCGACCCGAGAGCCGACCGAGCTCGACGGCAAGCTCGAGCGTCTCGCCCGGCACGACCTGACGCCGGAACCGGGCGCGCTCGATGCCTCCGAAAAGGGGCAGCTTTCCGGCGAAGCGGTCCTCCATGAGCACGGCCACCGCTCCCAGCTGCGCCATCGCCTCGACCATCAGGACTCCGGGGAGCAGTCGGCCGCCCCGGGAAGTGCCCCGGGAAGAACCACTCGTCACCCGTGAGGTGCCACAGGCCCGTCGCAGACTGCCCTGGCGTCACAGACGTCACCTCGGACACGAACAGGAACGGCGGTCGATGCGGGAGGATCGAGGCCGGATCCACCACGCCCATCAGATGCCCCCGATCGAGCGGCGCGCAAGCTCCGCGAAGCGGTCGGGGCTCGAGAGGTGCGCTCCATGGCCGACATCATCGAACTCGACGACGTGCGAACCGGGAATGGTCGCGTGAAGAGCCAGCACGGACTCAGCATGGCGTGCCTCCGTCCGCGAGCCCAGGCCGAGCACGACGGGCATCGAGATGTCGCTCGGATCGAAGGGCTGCTCGCCGCGGAGTACCTGGAGGTCGGCGAGCAGCGCCTCGCCGTCTGCGAGGCGCTCGTTTCGCTGCTCGGCTCCCAGCCTTTCCCACGCGGTGTCGCCCACCATCCGACGGAAGAACGACTCGGCCTCCGTCGCCGGATCGAGGGACATCTCACGGTGGTGCGAGAACGGGTCGACGCGCAGCCACGGGAACGGGGGCTCCCAGGCAGCTGCGGCGTCGAAGGCAACGCCGGTAGCGGCGGCGCCGAGGGCGATGAGCCCGCCGTGGCTGTGGCCCACGGCGACTTGCGGTCCGGTGACGCCTTGGAGCCGTGCCGCTTCGAGCACCCTGGCCAGATCCTGGATCTGGATCGCGAGTCCCGGTTCGACCGGCACACCCCGAGACCCGCGGTACCCGCGACGGTCGTAGGTGATGACGTCGAACTCCGCGAGCCGTCGGGCGGCGCGCGTGAAGCTCGCTCCCCCGTCGAGGCCGCCATGGATGAAGACCACGGTCCCGAGCGCCGGCACCGGGGCGCGCCGCAGGTGGCAGCGCAGGCCAGACGCGAGGAACACATCCTCAGCGGCTTCGGCCGATTCGCTCCGCGCGGGAGCCCCGGATCGCACGTGAAGGACCATACCGCCGGGCGGTGCCTGCCCTGCGCTCAGAGGAGCCCGCGACAGCCACCGGTAGGCTCAGGTGCATGTCGAACCCCGAGATGCCGCAATCCGGCGGCTCCCCCATGGACGCGGCTGCGCCCAGGCGAACCGGTCACTTCGGGCCAAACGCCTGGCTCGTCGATGACATGTACGACCGGCTACCTCGCGGACCCCGGAGCGTCTCGGAGAGCTGGCGCGACTTCTTCAGCGACTACCAGCGCACCCCGAGGGCTGCCGCGGCCCCGGCGCTGCCGGCTCACGCACCCGCTGCCGCGCCGCGGCTGGCGCCGGTGCAACCGAGGTGCCCGAGGGCGCGACCGCCCTGCGCGGCGCAGCCCAGCGGATCGTCACCAACATGGAGGCGAGCCTGGCCGTCCCGACAGCGACCAGCGTCAGGACGGTGCCGGCGCGGCTCCTGGAGATCAACCGCGGTGACGCTCAACGAGTACCTTGCGCGCTTCAGCGGAACCAAGGTCTCCTTCACCCACGTGATCGCCTACGCGATCCTGCGCGGGTCTCGCGTTCATGCCGTCGATGAACGCCACGTTCGTCGACGCCATCGACGCCAAGGGCACACCGGGCGTCGTCCACCACGAGCACGTCGGCCTCGGCCTCGCCGTCGACGTCCAGAAGGCTGACGGCACGCGCACCCTGATGGTCCCGGTGATCGCGGATGCCGACACGCTCGACTTCCACTCGTTCATCCTCGCCTACGAGGACAAGGTGCGGCGGGTCCTCGGCGGGAACCCCTCGGCCGACGACTTCGCCGGGGCGACGGTCTCGATCACCAACCCGGGGACCCTCGGCACCGTGCAGTCCGTTCCACGGCTGATGCCGGGCCAGGGCGCGATCTTCGGCGTCGGGTCGCTCGAGCTGGCCCCCGGGCTTCGAGGCCGCCGATCCGCGGGCGCTCGCCGACCTCGGGGTCGGCAAGGTCCTGACGCTCACATCGACCTACGACCACCGGATCATCCAGGGCGCCGAGTCCGGCCTGTTCCTGCGCCACGTGGCGAGTGCCTCACCGGCGGGCACGGGTTCTACGACGAGATCTTCTCGGACCTGGGCGTCCCCTACGAGCCATCGAGGTGGAGCACCGACTGAACCGGCCGCGTCCCCGAGCGCCAACCACGACGAGACGCTGAAGCAGATCCAGGTCCAGCAGCTCATCAACATGTACCGCGTGCGGGGCCACCTGAACGCGCACCTGGACCCGCTCGACGCCGAGCCGCCGGCACTGCACCCCGAGCTCGACCTCGCGCACTACGGCCTGACCATCTGGGACCTGGAGCGGACCTTCGTCACGGCCGGCCTCGTCGGCAGGGAGTCCTCGACGCTCGATGAGATCCTCGCCGTCCTGCGCGACGCCTACTGCGGCACGATCGGCATCGAGTACATGCACATCCAGGACCCTGCCCAGAAGCAGTGGATCCAGGCCCGCGTTGAGGGCGTGCGGGATTCGCCCAGCGTCGAAGAACAGCACCACCTGCTCGAGCGGCTCAACGCAGCCGAGGTCTTCGAGCGCTTCCTGCACACCCGCTATGTCGGTCAGAAGCGCTTCGGCCTCGAGGGTGCAGAGTCCGCGATCGTCGCGCTCGACACCCTGTTCGACCTCGCGGCGCAGCGCGGCGTCGAGGAGGCCGTCCTCGGCATGGCCCACCGCGGCAGGCTGAACGTGCTGGCGAACATCGTGGGCAAGAGCTACGGGGAGATCTTCAGCGAGTTCGAGGGCAACCTCGACCCCGAGAGCGTGCAGGGCTCCGGTGACGTCAAGTACCACAAGGGCGCGAGCGGGATCTTCAAGGGCGCATCGGGAGCCACGCTGCGCCTCTCGATGGCCTCGAACCCCTCACACCTCGAGGCCGTCGACCCGGTTGTCCTCGGCATCGCCCGGGCCAAGCAGGACCGCGTGCTCGCCCCGAGCGAGGGCGTCGTGAACGACGTCCCGCTCGCGAGCCATCCGGTGCTCGCGGTGCTCGTCCACGGCGACGCTGCCTTCGCCGGCCAGGGCGTCGTGGCGGAGACCCTCAACCTCTCGGGCCTGTCCGGCTACCGGACCGGCGGTGCGGTCCACCTCGTCATCAACAACCAGGTCGGGTTCACGACGGCCCCAGAGGCCGCACGGACCTCCTTCTACCCCACCGACGTCGCCAAGATGGTCCAGTCGCCGATCTTCCACGTCAACGGCGACGACCCCGAGGCGTGCGCCCGCGCGATGCGGCTCGCCTTCGACTTCCGCGAGGCGTTCAGCAAGGACGTCGTCGTCGACATCGTCTGCTACCGCCGCCATGGCCACAACGAGGGCGACGACCCGAGCTACACCCAGCCCCTGATGTACCAGGTGATCGATTCCAAGCGGTCCGTTCGGAAGCTCTACACAGAGGCCCTCGTCCGCCGAGGGGACCTCACGCTCGACGAGGCGGAGCAGGCGCTGGACGATTTCAACTCGAAGCTCCAGGCGGTCCTCGACGAGGTTCGCGAGCGCCCCGTTCCCGTCCTCGAGGACGTTCCGGTGTCCCTGCTCCCCGATGACCCTCCCTCTCCCGCGACCGGCGTCGCCAAGGGGGTGCTGCAGAGCATCGCCACGGCGACCATGACCGTTCCCGAGGGATTCACGATCCACCCGAAGCTCGCCCGGCAGTTCACGGCCAGGGCCGAGCAGCTCGAGGGTGGCGAGGTCGACTGGTCGCTCGGCGAGGCGATGGCGCTCGGCAGCCTCCTGCTCGAGGGAACCGACGTCCGCTTCGTCGGGCAGGACACCCGCCGCGGGACCTTCTCCCAGCGCCATGCCGCGCTCGTCGACTACGCCACCGGCGACCAGTACGTGCCGCTCTGCCATCTGGACGGCGCCACGGGCAGGCTCACGATCCGCGACTCGCTGCTGAGCGAGTACGCCGGGCTCGGCTTCGAGTACGGCTACTCGGTCGAGCGCCCCGAGACGCTGGTCGCCTGGGAGGCACAGTTCGGCGACTTCGTGAACGGGGCCGAGATCATCATCGACAACTTCCTCGTCGCCGCCGAGGACAAGTGGGGTCAGCTCGCGAGCGTCGCGCTCCTGCTCCCCCACGGCTACGAGGGACAGGGCCCGGAGCACTCGAGCGGACGCATCGAGCGCTTCCTGTCGCTCTGCGCCCGCAACAACCTGCGCGTCGCGATCCCCTCGACCGCAGCGCAGTACTTCCACCTGCTGCGCAGCCAGGTCCGCCGGGCACGACCAACGCCGCTCATCTGCTTCACCCCCAAGTCCCTCCTGCGAGCGGCTGCCACGCGCTCGCCGCTCGCCGCGTTCACCGATGGTCGGTTCTGCGAGGTCGTGGACGACACCTGGATCGACGACCCCGCAGCGGTCTCCCGGATCGTGCTCGGATCGGGCAAGGTCATCCACGAGGCCCTGGCGCACCGCGACGCGCTGGTGTCCTCCGGCTCGCTCGAGCGCGACACGGTCGCGATCGTCCGTGTCGAGCAGCTCTACCCGTGGCCGGAGCTCGAGCTCTCCGCGGTCTTCGACCGGTACGAGGGGGCGAAGGACGTCCTCTGGCTGCAGGAGGAGCCCGAGAACATGGGCTCGTGGCCCTTCGTGCACCATCAGCTGCATCGCTCGCTGCGCGCCTCGCACCGCCTGCACCACGTCGCGCGTGCCGAGTCCGCGAGCCCGGCGACGGGCAGCGCGCTCGTGCACCAAGCGGAGCAGGCCGACCTGCTCAGGAGGTCGATCGGATGACCGCGAAGCGAAGGACGGTCGTCGTCGTCGACGGGTCAAACCTCGCGACCGAGGGGAGGACCACCCCGAGCCTCGTCCAGTTGGACGAGTGCGTGCAGGCGTTCCTGGAGGAGTATCCGGACTCCGAGGTGATCGTGGTCGCAGACGCGACGTTCGAGCATCGCGCGGCCCCCGAGGAGCGGAACCGGTTCAAGGATGCCGAGCTCGCCGGCGAGATCGTCACCCCGCCGGCAGGGGCGATCGGGCGCGGTGACGCGTTCATCCTGAAGATCGCCAAGCGGGCCAACGCGGTCGTCCTCTCCAACGACTCGTTCCAGGAGTTCCACGCCGAGCACCCGTGGCTCTTCGAGGAGGGTCGACTGCTCGGCGGGAAGCCCGTCGCCAACGTCGGATGGATCTTCACCCCCCGCAACCCGGTTCGTGGCCCGCGGAGCCGCTCGGTCACGGCTGGCGCGGCCAAGCTCCAGCGGGCGCTGGCCGACGGCAAGGCCCCGAGGATCGGCGACGTCATCGAAGCGGGCGGCACGGCACCCCGCACGCATCAGAAGGCGGCAGCGGGTGAGTCCGGGCCGGCGCGCAGGCCGAGGGCGCACACGGAGACCGACCAGGGCGAGCCGGCCGCGGACGGTCAGGTCGCCGCCAAGAAGCCCCGTGCAACGAAGGCCGTGCCGGCCCGTGGAGGCACTGAGAAGAAGCCGGCGAAGGCGACGGAGAAGACGCCGGCGAAGGCGAGCGCCGCTGCCAAGGCAGCGAAGAAGGCGCCTGCGGCGAAGAAGGCGGCTCCCGCCACTGGGCGCACGACCGCGACCGCCAAGGCGGCGAAGAAGGCGCCTGCGGCGAAGAAGGCCGGCCCTTCGACCGCCAAGCAGGCTCCCACCGCCCCGGCGCCGAAGGCGCGGTCAGCCAAGCCGGGCGATGCGCCCGTCGTCGAGCCGAAGCCGTCGGCCTCCCGCGGATCGGGCTCGCCGAAAGCCAAGGCGGAACCCGTGAACACGCCGAGGGCCTTCCTGGCCCTCGTCTCGGACCATCCGCTCGAGTCGACAGTGGAAGGCGAGGTCGTGTCGTTCACCTCGCACGGCGCAATGGTCTCGGTGCCCGTCGGCCGAGGCATGCATGTCACGTGCTACGCGCCGCTGGCCCGACTGGCCCAGCCGGCACCGACGCGGGCGCGCGACGTCCTCAAGAAGGGCGAGCACCGCACGTTCCGGATCGTCGCGTTCGATGCAGCACGACGGATCGCCGAGCTCAGCCTGCTGTAGCAGCCCGGCAACAGGCCTGCGTGGGACGCACGACGCATGCGGATTACCGCTCGCGGAGTCGAACCTCGAAGATGTCGCGAAGTGCGTCACCGATGTAGTTGATGCAGACGATCACGATGACGAAGACCGCGGTGACCGGGTAGACCTCCCACCAGTAGCCGTTGATCAGCTGGTCCACCCCGCCGGTCAGCATGGTTCCCCAGTCGGTCGCCGGGGTCTGGATCCCGAGACCGAGGAATCCGAGCGCCGAGAGGGCCAGGATGGCATCGGCGACCGAGAACGTCCCCACCGTCACGATGTTGCTGATCGAGTTCGGGAACACGTGCTTTCGGATGATGTGCAGTCGGCCCGCTCCCATGGATCTCGCGGCCTGGGAGTACTCCAGGTCCCGAATGAGCAGGGCATCACCCCGGATGATCCTGGCGTTCCCCCACCAGCCGGTGAGCCCGATCACCAGGATCAGGAAGGTCGTCGTGTTCCCGAAGACCGAGATCAGCGCGATGAGCAGGAACAGGTAGGGGATGGAAAGCAGCGCGTCCAGCAGGCGCATCATGCCGGCGTCCAGGACGCCGCCGAAGAAGCCTGCGACCATCCCGTACGCCGTGCCGAGGAAGATGGTGATCAGCCCGGCGAACAGCCCGAGGGTCAGCGAGTACTGGCCGGCGTACATGATGCGGCCGAGGATGTCCCATCCCTGCGAGTCGGTCCCGAGCGGGTGCCCTGCCGATGGTGGGAGGTTCTGGGGCTGGAACAGCGCGGCGTTGGCGTCGGTCTGGTTGGTCACGTAGAAGTGCGGTCCGATGAAGCAGCCGAGGACGATCAAGAGCAGCACGATCGTCGAGGTGACGGCCAGCTTGTTCGAGAGGTAGATGCGGAGCATCTGGCGCCACAGCGCCATGGGCTTGTCGCCCTCGCCCTCGGACGGCAGATCCATCCCCTTGGTGCCGATGTCCTCGAAGTCGTCGGTCGAGAGCATGTCGACGTCGTGCATCCGCACGCCGACCATGCCGGTCGCCGCCACTCTCGGATCGGCCACGGAGCCGAACTTGTGGAGCTCGTTGACGCCGTACTCGTCGATCGCCTCGTAGCCAATCTCCTCGGACCGCTCTGTGCTGGAGCCGAAGTACTCCTCGCTCTGCTCAAACCGCTCGGACGCCTGGTCGATGTACCGGTCCTTCGCGCTCTCGTGGTCGCGTTCCTCTGGGCTCATCGCACCGACCCTTCGATCCGGACCCGGGGGTTGATCACGACGAGCCCGAGGTCAGCCAGCAGGTTGCCGAGCACCGTGAGAATCGTCACGACGATGGTGATCCCGAGGATGATCGGCACATCCTGGTTCAGCGACGCCTGCACGGTCTCGTAGCCGAGGCCCTGGTAGTTGAAGACCTCCTCGACGATCAGCGCGCCGGATAGCAGCGCCGGGATCGAGAGGCCGATGATGATAACGATCGGTGCCAGGGCGTTGCGCATCGTGTGCCGGAACAGCACCCTCCGCGGGCTGCACCCCTTGGCCCGGGCGGTCCGGATGTAGTCCTGGACGAGGACGTCGAGCACGGACGAGCGCATGAACCTGCTGAGCCCCGCAATCGACAGCGCGGTCAGCGTCGCGATCGGCAGGATGAAGGACACCGGGTCGGTGAACATCGCCCAGGGATGCAGGCCCTCAGGAGGCGAGTTCGGCAGGTGCAGCGTGTGGAAGCTGAACGCGGAGAGCAGGAGGAACCCGAGCACGAACGCGGGCATCGCGTACATGACGAAGAGGATCCCCGTCGCCGTGTAGTCGAAGACCGAGTTGCGCTTCCACGCCTGGTAGACGCCGATCGGGAGTGAGATCACGACGGCGAGGACCAGCGAGACGAAGGCGATCCAGAAGGTGCGGGGAATGAAGATGCTGAGGATCTGCCCCACAGATTGGTTCTGCTTGTACGAGTGCCCGAGGTTGAAGTGCACCACAACGCCGAACAGGTAGTCCCACAACCGCACGAAGTACGGCTTGTTGAGGCCGAACTGGTTGATGTACTCGTTGAGGCACGCGGTCGTCTGGTGCGTGCCGCACAGGATGTACGCGGGTGCCAGCGCCCCGTGCGGCTGGAGGTAGGAAAGCGAGAACGAGAAGATGATGACGAACAGGATGACGAAGGCGCCCTGGAGGAGCCTGCGCACCACGTACGACAGCATCGCGGAAGCATAACCGACCCCTCAACATTGAAGGCATCGTCCACAGGCCCCTCCGTGCGATTCAGGACGTGTCCATCGGCACCTATGTGCGGAGCAGCGCACCGTGCACGCGCCCGCACGTGTCCCCGACCGCATCTCGAATTGCAGGACGCTGTCCCCGCGACGGCACTCGGTCGGTGGCCGCGAAACGCCGAGAGCCCCCTCCATCGGGAGGGGGCTCTCGGACGTTCGCTTCAGGGTTGAACCCTGCCGTGGCACTTCCTAGAAGTGGAGGTACTCCGGCATCCAGTTCGCGAGGGGGTTCGGGGGCTGCGTGCCCTTGACCTTCACCGAAACCTCGCCGGTACCCGTCGGGTTGGGTTCGTACAGAACCGGAAGCTGGTCCGCTGCGTACTGCGCGTACTGCGTCAGCGGTGCGGTGCCCTGCGTGGTCGCAAGGATCAGCTTCGTCATCTGCGGGTCGCTGTAGTCGCCCACGTCGAAGCTGCCAGAGGTCTGGAACAGCGTCTCACCTGACGGGTAGTAGTCAGGCGCGTAGATCCAGCCAGCACCCCACGAGCAGATCTGGAACGACCCACCGTTGCACTGGCTGATGACGTCGTTGAACGACTTCGTCGTGTGCGTGAAGTGGATGCCCAGGGTGTCCCATGAGGAGATCTGAGCCTCGAACGTCGAGTCGAGCGCAGGAGAGCCGCTCGCCCAGATGATCGAGAAGTTGAGCTTCGCGCCCTTGGCGATGCCCGCTCCGCAGTCGCCTGCAGCCGTACCGGGCTTCTCGCACGTCTGGACGCTGCCAACCTTGGACCAGCCGTGAGCCTTGAGCAGCGATGCTGCCTTGGTCTCGCTGTACGGGTACGGGTTGGTGACCTTGCCCGAGATCGAGCTGGGAGTGTTGGGAGGCAGCGGGCTGTAGGTCGGCCAGCCGTATCCCTTGTCCACAGACTTGATGATCGCGAGCTGGTTCACCGTCAGCTGGAGTGCCTGGCGGATGTAGAGCTGCTTGAGCACTGCGGCCTGCGGGTCGCCCTTCTTGCCGGTGGCGAAGTTGAACGGGGAGTAGTTGAAGGACCAAGGCGAACCTGAGACCAGGTTGTACTTGCCCTTCAGCGCCGCGATCTGACCACCGACCTTGCCGGGCGCGGGAGCCGCGCTCGGGAGCTGGTTCGGGTCAACGGTGCCCTCGGTCAGGTTCCCGGCGTAGAGGTCGCTCTCTTCAGCGGTCTCCGACGTGTAGGCCTTCTCCTCGAACTGCGCGACCTGAGCGTGCTGCGGGCCCGAGTAGGCGTTGTTCGGCACGAAGGTCGCGTTGCCCAGCGTGTCGAACGCCGAGAGCTTCCAGGGGCCGTCAACGACGTTCCACGGAGCAGAGGTGTAGGTCGACGTGTTGGTGGCAATGCCGTCGAGGTACGCCTCGACTGCCTTGCACTTCGTCGTCGCATCCGAGCTGCCGTAGGCGGCGGTCGCACATCCACCCGAACCGGCGGCTGCGCCTGCACTGGTGATGTCCCATGCCTGCGGGAACGGAGTGATCTCCGACAGGTAGTTGTAGAGCAACCAGTTCGCGTTGACCGACTTGCTGAAGTGCAGCGTGACGGTGTTGCCCGAGTTGGTTGCGCTCGTCAGGTCGTCGGGGATTCCATAGCCTGCGTTGTACCCGCAGTAGGAGCCCGGGTCAGCCTTGTAGAGGTTCAGGAAGAACTGGACGGACTGACCGTCGACGGTCTGGCCGTTGGAGAACTTCCAACCCTTGAGGTTGATCGTGACGGTCTTGTTCCCACCGCTGTAGGCAGGAGCGGCAGCGAGCGACAGCGGGTACTGCACCGCGGTCGAGGCGCCGAGACCGAACCAGTACAGCGGTCGGTACATCAACTCCTGGAACTGGTTGATGTTGTCAACCGAGAAGTATGAACAGCCCATGTACGGGAAGATGTAGTTGGGGTTTGCCCCGGGTCCTTCCGCGAATGAAATGGTGCCGCTCACCCCCTTTGGCTTTGAAGCTGCACCGCTAGCGGATGCAGCTGCGACACCGCCGACGACAAGCGCCCCAGCCACAAGGCTGGTGGTCACTATGCGCCGGAAGTTTGTTCCTGCTCGCATGTGGTTTCCTCCCCGCAGTCGCTTCCGACTGCACTGATAAAGACCCATCGCGCCTCCCGACGCCGGGTGTCGAAAATGTAGCGCAGGCTGAGAATGACGACCGTTCAGGCAAGTGAAAAATGTGATCTGTTCTTCCGATGTTCATTTTTTGGCCCGATCTGCCCCAGGGCAGCCTCGTTTCCTACCTGAAAAGGCTGGAAAGCGCCGCGCTGAGAGTCGGATGTTGGAACGCGAATCCGGGCACCTCGAGCAATGCGGCGGGAACTACGCGCAGACTCGAGAGGATCGCTGCCTCAGCCAGCTCGCGGCCAAGCGCGAGCTTGAGCGCGGCTCCAGGAACCCTGAGGAACGTCGGACGGTGCGCTGCATGACCGAGCGCCCTGACGAACGCTGCGTTCGTCACCGGCATGGGAGCCGACGCGTTGACTGGACCCTCCACGCCCGCGGCGGCGCCATCGAGGAGGGCGAGGATGCAGGAGATCTCGTCGTCGAGCGTGATCCAGCTCATGTACTGCTCTCCCGTTGAGAACTGCCCAGCGACGCCGGCACGGACCAGGGGAAGGAGCTTGCCGAGCGTCCCTCCCTCTCGTGACAGCACGATGCCGGTACGGAGCAGGACCGTCCGGCACGGCGCGCCCGCGGCCGACCGCTCCCATTCCCTGCAGACGTCTGCGAGGAATCCGGAGCCCGGCCCCGACTGCTCGGTCAAGACCTCCGCGCCACGGTCGCCGTAGAAGCCGATCGCCGACGCGTTCACCAGCACGCGCGGCACGACCTCGAGCTGGCCGATCTCGCGAACGATGAGATCCGTAGAGTCCACCCGACTCGACAGGATCTCGGTCTTCCGTGCGGGGGTCCACCTCCGGTCCGCGATGCCTGCGCCGGCAAGATTGACCACGCCATCAATGGGACCCCTCGCACGGAGGGCCGCGCGGTCAATTGTTCCATCCGACGGGCTCCAGGCGACGTCCTCCGAAGTTCTCACCGCCCCATCGCGGATCAGGACAGTGACCGTGTCACCCCGAGCGCGAAGTGCTGACGTCAGGGCACTGCCGATCAGCCCATGGGATCCCGTAACAAGAACGTGCATGCGTCACCCTCGCTCGAACGTGCTCCGCACGTGGCTCCCGTCGCGGACTCGTACAGCGCAACCTAGGTGGAGGTCCGACCTGCCGATTCGCAGGAATTGATCGACCGGCGCTCAGACGGCCGATGGCGGCGCGGTTGAACCGATCGCAACCGGCGCGTGCAGCGGGAAGTGGCACGCCGCCTGGTGTGTGGGGCCGAATTGCGACAGCAGCGGCTCCTCCACGGAGCACACCTCCTGGGCACGGGGACAGCGAGTCCTGAACCTGCAGCCCGACGGCGGCTCCGCCGCGCTCGGGAGCTCCCCGGTGACCTGGCGTCCGCGCCGCTGCCGCGCCTCGATCGGGTCGGGCACGGGCACCGCATCGAGGAGGCCCTGCGTGTAGGGGTGGGCAGGGCTTCGGAAGACAGATTCGGCATCGCCAAGCTCGACGATCTTGCCGAGGTACATGACGGCGATCGTGTCCGCCATGTAGTACACGACGGCGAGGTCGTGCGAGACCATCACATACGAGAGTCCGCGCTCCTTCTGCAGGTCCTTCATGAGATTCAGGATCTGTGCCTGGATCGAGACGTCGAGTGCCGACACGGGTTCGTCGGCGACGATCAGCTTCGGATTGAGGGCGAGCGCGCGAGCGAGCCCGATCCGCTGACGCTGACCACCCGAGAACTCGTGGGGGTGGCGCTCAGCAGCCTTCGGGATCGAGTCCAACTGCGAGGAGGAGCTCGTCGACACGTGCGTTCTGCTGCGACTTCGAGCCGATGCCCTGGATTGCGAGCGGCTCGCGGACGATCTCGCGTACGCGCATCCTGGGATTGAGCGAGGAGAAGGGGTCCTGGAACATCATCTGGCGATCGCGACGGGAGGAACGGGCCCCCTTTGCCTTAAGTCGCGTGACATCCTCATTCTCGAACACGATCGCCCCGGAGTTCGAGTCCTCGATGCCGACGACCATGCGGCCGATGGTCGTCTTGCCGCAGCCCGATTCGCCCACCAATCCGAAGGTCTCACCCTCGTGGACCGTGAAGGACACCCCGGACACGGCGTGAATCTTCCCGACCTGCCTGCGCAGGAGTCCCCTCTTGATCGGGAACTCCTTGACCAGGGAGTCGACGCGCACGAGCTCCTTCGAGCTGATCGCCCGTGGCCCCTGCTCGCCGGACCTGTCCGCCAGCGTGACCAGCGGCCCATCGATCGGGTTGAAGCAAGCGTAGGTGTGGACCCCCTGGCCCTCGCCCGAGGCGTTCAGCTCTGGAGGGTCCTCCGCTCGGCAACGGTCGGTCGCCTCCGTGCACCGGGGAGCGAACCGGCAGCCGACGATCTCCCTCGAGAGGTCGGGCGGAAGACCCGGGATCGACTTCAACTCGACTTTCGATGCGTGCTCGATGCTCGGGACGGACGCGATCAGCGCCTGGGTATACGGGTGGCGCATGGTCTTGAAGAGCGACTCGGTCATCGCCTCCTCCGCCTTCTTGCCCGCGTACATCACGACCACGCGATCGGTGCGGCCGGCGATCACGCCCATGTCGTGGGTGATCAGCATGACGGACATGTCCAGCTCGGATCGAAGGTGGTCGAAGATGTCGAGGATCTGCGCCTGGATGGTGACGTCGAGGGCGGTCGTCGGCTCGTCGGCGATGAGCAACTTCGGCGAGCACACGAGGCCCATCGCGATGATCACGCGCTGGCGCAGTCCGCCGGACAGCTCGAACGGGTACTGCGTGAGCCGTTCCTTCGGCCGTGGCATCTCAACCATCTCGAGCACCTCGAGTGCGCGCTTCTCGGCATCCGCCTCCGATGCACCGCGATGGAGGCGCAATCCCTCCCCGATCTGGCGGCCGATCTTCATGGTCGGGTTCAGCGACGTGAGCGGGTCCTGGGGAATGAGCGCCACCTGGTTGCCCCGGAACTTTCGGACCTCGGACTCGGACAGGCTCGCGAGGTCGGTTCCTTCAAACTCGATCTTCCCTCCGGTGATCGAGCCGTTCCCTGCCAGCAGGCGCATGATCGCGAATCCGGTGGTGCTCTTCCCGCATCCAGACTCGCCCACCACGCCCAGGCACTCGCCGGCCTCGACATCAACCGAGAAGTCGTCGACCGCGGTGACGGCACCCTTGCGCATCTTGAACTGCACCTGGAGGTTCTGGACCGACAGCAGCGGACTCATGGGCGGCGATCCTACCCTTTGGTGGTGGTCTGACCGGCCTGTTCAGGGGGGTTTCGCGATTCCGACAACCTGGCGGCGAAGGACCAAGACGATCGGTGATACCGGGTCAGGCCGTGCGTGCGAATCGCGATCTCGTGCTCCCGTGTTCCATATCCCTTGTTGCGGTCGAATCCAAAGCGAGGCTCCCTCGTCCCCAGGGCTCGCATCTGGGCGTCTCGCGAGACCTTCGCGATGACGGAGGCCGCGGCGACCGTCGACGACGTGCGATCAGCGCCCACGAGCGTCACAACGTTGGGACCGCCGCCGGAGGCTCCCGGACCGCCCGGCTGCGGCCTCTCCGATCCGAAGGCAGTGACGAAATCGAGACCGCCGTCGACGATGAGGACGTCGAGCGAGAGGGGCAGCGCGCGGAGCGCGCGCCACGACGCGAGTCCGAGGGCACGCGTCATGCCGAGTTCGTCCACCTCACGGGCTGTCGCCTGCCCGACCGCCCACGTGGCGCACCATGCTCGAACCGCGGCAGCGACGGCTGGTCGCCTCGCCTCGGGGATCAGCTTTGAGTCCCTGACGCCGACAGGCGCGATGGGAAGGTCCGGGCCGATCGCGACGACTCCCACGACCACAGGTCCCGCCCACGCGCCGCGCCCGACCTCATCGAGACCGCCCACGTAGCACGGTCGGCTTGCAGCCAATGCGAGCTCCGCTGCCAGTTCGGGCATCTGGCCCTGCCTGCGCGCCTTCGCCATCTCACCTCGCCTGCCCCGAGTCCTTCGGTCAGCATGGCACCTCGCATCACATCGGCACCGCCATGTGCTCAGGATCTTCGGGCCGGCTGGTCCCTCCCCTGCTGCGCGGCGGATGCCCGGCATAAAGTCGTGCGATGACTCCTCGCCGTGTATCCGTCGTTCCGCATACCCACTGGGACAGGGAGTGGTACGAGCCCTTTCAGACATTCCGGCTGCGCCTGGTGGAACTGCTTGACTCCCTGCTCGACCTGCTCGAGAAGGACCCGTCGTATGCGCGCTACCTCCTGGACGGGCAGATGGCGGTTGTCGATGACTACCTCGAGGTGCGTCCCGAGAACACGGAACGGCTGCGGAGGCTTGGCGCGTCCGGACGGGTATCGATGGGACCGTGGTACATCCTCATGGACGAGTTCTTGGTGTCCGGGGAGACCATCGTCCGCAACCTGCAGCTCGGCATGGAGCGTGGTGCTGCCTTCGGTGGCGTCTCGAGCGTCGCATACCTCCCGGACATGTTCGGGCACATCGCCCAGATGCCCCAGATCCTCCGGCTCGCAGGGTTCGCCGACACGGCGGTCTGGAGGGGCGTCCCGAGCGAGGTCACCCGCTCAGCGTTCACGTGGCGCGCCCCCGACGGCAGCGGGGTGCGTGCTGAGTACCTCCTCTCCGGATACGGCAACGGAGCCTCGTTGCCCGATGACGCGAAGGCGGTAGTCGGCCGACTTCGAGACCATGCCGAGGAGTTCTCAACCTTCCTCGAGAGTGGCATCCTGCTCATGAACGGCTCGGACCATCAGCTGCCGCAGCCGTTCCTGGGCCGCGTGCTCGCCGAAGCGAACGCGATCCAGGACGACTTCGAGTTCAGGATCTCGAGCCTCGCCGACTACCTCGAGTCGGCACCTCGCGATGGGCTGCAGGAATGGTCCGGAGAGCTTCGCAGCGGCTTTCGGGCGAACGTCCTGATGGGCGTGACCTCGAATCGCGTCGACGTGAAGCGCGGCCTCAATGGTCACCGAGCGCGCACTCGAACGCCGAGCTGAACCTCTCGCCGCGATGTTCCTCCCCACCGTCGAGTGGCCGAGGTCCTTGCTCGCCCTCGCATGGCGGGAGGTCATCCGGAACTCGGCCCACGACTCGATCTGCGCATGCAGCGTGGACGAGGTCGTCGACGCGGTCCTCCACCGGTTCCAAGAGGCACGCGCAATCGCCGATGGACTTGCCAACCAGGCACTCCAACGACTGGGCGCCTCCATGTCCACCGGCGGCTACGTCGTGGCCAACGCGTCGCCCCGCCAACGTGCCGGTGTCGTCGAAGTGGTGGTCGCCGGCGACTCGTTCGACCCAGATCGGCTCCAGATCATCTCGGAGCGAGGAGCCCTCCCCGGTGAGATGGTCCTCGACTCGCACACGGCCAGGACCCTGGTCTCGATGATCCAGGGTCCGAGGATCGATGACGACGCGTGGATCGAGTCCATCGACGTCACAGAGGATGACGACGAGATCGTCCTCACCGTCGCCATCGGTCCGAGTGAGCGTCCCGACGCGCAGCTCGAGACGGCTCGCGTGGCACTGCTGGGCAAGCTCGGGGCGAGGCCCGGCGTCCCCGTTCGCGTCCGGCTCGACCAGGTGCCGATCCGGCGGGTGCTCGGGCGCACCGAGCAGGTCCAGGGCTTCGGATGGCGCAGGTTCTCCCCGGCGGCACTCATGCATCCCGCCACGGCGGACGATGAAGGGGGCCGAGTTGTGCTGGGCAACGACCTCGTAGCGGTGGAGATCGATCCCAAGACCGGCACGTTCAGCATCGACGGCCATACGGGCTTCGGACGCCTCGTCGACGTTGGCGACCTCGGAGACTCCTACAACTACTCACCGCCTGCCCAGGACGTCGTCATCGATGCGCCGGTCGAAGTCCAGGTGAAGGTCACCGAGCGAGGGCCGGTCCGCGCCGCAGCCGAGATCACGGCTCACTACGACTGGCCGAATCACGTCGACGGCTCAAGCCAGAAGCGGGTGGGGACGAATCGAGTCGAGATAAAGACCACAGTCCAGCTCGTCGCCGACGAGCGAGCAGTCCGGGTCGAGACCTCCTTCACGAATCCATCCCGAGACCACCGGCTTCGCGTCCACCTGCCCACGATCGAGCCGTCGATCTCCTCGGAGGCGGAGTGCGCCTTCGGAACGGTCACGAGGGGGCTCGCCGCTGAGGGGCGCCCGGACGAGTTCGGACTCCCGACCTTCCCGTCGAGACGCTTCGTTCGGGCGGGCAGGACGACCGTGGTCCACCTCGGCCTGCACGAGTATGAGCTGACCGGCACGACCGACGAGGGCGCGACCGAGCTCGCGATCACGCTGCTGCGATCCACTGGCATGCTGTCGCGCCTCGGCATGGCATACCGACCGCTGCCCGCGGGGCCGATGACTCCGGTGGAAGGACTCCAGCTGGTGGGACGCCGAATCACCGCCACCTACGCCGTCGCCATCGACGCAGAGGATCCGTGGTCGCTCTGCGACGACGTCCTTCTGCCGCTCGAGGTCACTACCTCACCGGGCGGCGGGATGAGGGGCGACAGCGGCACGATCCTGACCGTTGACGGGGCCGAGGTGTCGAGCCTGCAGATCGTCGACGGCCTGACCGAGGTGCGCGTCTTCAATCCGATGGACCGCGAGGTCCTCGTCACGATCCCGGGACGACGCGGGTGGGAGATCGATCTCCGGGGGCGTGCCATGAGCTCGTTCGAGGGATCGTTCTCGCTTCGAGCGAGAGGCATCGCGACGATCCGGCTCTCAGGATCAGGGGACTAGCCCGGTCACCGCCCGAGCTCGCGAAGCAGTTCGACGTCCCACTCCTCGCGTGCCGGGCGCTCGGAGAGCGTCCGGAGCGCAGCGATGGGTGTGGTGGATCCCTCGATCATGAGTGCAACCTGCTCGCAGATCGGGACCTCGACGCCCTGCGACCGTGCAAGCTCCACCAGGGGACGCGCGCTGACAACCCCCTCTGCGACCTCGCCGATCGAGGCGACGGCCTCGTCGAGCGTGCGCCCGGTCCCGAGGGCGACACCGATCCTGCGGTTCCTCGACTTGTCGGACGTGCACGTGGCCACGAGGTCACCGACGCCTGCGAGACCTCCGAAGGTGAGCGGCTGCCCGCCGAGCGCGACGCCCAGCCGCCCCATCTCCGCCAGCCCCCTCGTGATGATCGCTGCCCGCGTGTTGTCACCGAACCCGAGGCCGTCCGAGACACCGGCAGCGATGGCGAGGACGTTCTTCGTCGCTCCGGCAACTTCGCAACCGACCACGTCGGTCGAGGTGTAGACCCGGAGCTGCGGCGTGTGAAGCCGGGACTGGACGACCTTCGCGAGGCCCTCGTCGCGCAGCGCGATGACGCACGCAGCGGGCATGCCCGCGACGATCTCCTTGGCGAGATTCGGCCCCGTGATGACCCCGACCGCCGCCGCTTGCACGCACGACGACAGCACCTGGGTCATGGTCAGGTTCGAGCCGCGCTCGATCCCCTTGGTGAGGCTCAGGAGCGGCGCATCGAAAGGGAGGTGCGCGGCTGCGTCGACCATGACGGCGCGGAAGACCGAGCTCGGAACGGCCACCAGGACCGCCAGGGCGTCTTTGCACGCTTCCTCCAGCGATGCGGTGGCAACGAGCGTGGCGGGCAGCTCGATGTCCCCCGTGTACCGCTGGTTCCTTCTCGTCTCGTTGACCTCTGCCGCGACCTCCGGTCGACGGGTCCACAGCACGACATCAACGGCGGCGACTGATGCGATGGCGGTCCCCCACGAACCGCCGCCGAGCACGCACAGCCTTCGTCCCCCCACGTTCCGGATCCTAGAACCCCAGCGTTCGAGGACCCCGGTAGCCTCCTGCGCGTGGAGACCGTGCACGTCGACGCGCGGTCGGGCCGTGAATGGGTACTCGTGCCGGTCAAGGCGTTTCACCATGCGAAGCAGCGCCTGGCTCCAGTTCTCGATGAAGAGAACCGGCGCGCGCTCGTGAGGCGCATGACAGCGCACGTCCTTGCCGCAGCCGCGCCTCTCCCGACCTGCGTCGCCTGCGATGATCCCGATGTCGCGACGTTCGCCGAGGCGCATGGCGCGGCGGTCGCCTGGACGCCCGGCCTGGGACTCAATGGTGCTGTCGAGGCGGGCGTCTCACAGCTCGCAGCCCTTGGTGCGGCCTATGTGACCGTCGTGCACGCCGACCTCCCTGTCGCTCGGGACATCGGTTTGTTGCCTTCGTTCGACGGTGTCACGCTCGCGCCGAACAGGCGCCGGGATGGAACGAACCTCATCCGGGTGCCGACGACGCAGGGATTCGCGATGCAGTTCGGTCAAGGCTCCTTCGAGCGCCACCTCGACGAGTGTCGACGACGCGGTCTCGCAGTCGAGATTCTGAAGCGCGACGACCTCGCCTTCGACGTCGACCTTCCTGAAGATCTGTACGAGCTTCGTGATCGTGAAGGAGGGGCCCCGTAGGGCCCCTCCTTCACGTCCTTCGCATCGCCGGAGCTCCGGCGATCGGGAACTAGCGGCGCGTCGCCTTCTTGGCGGCGGTCTTGCGAGCCGGAGCCTTCTTGGCGGCGGTCTTGCGAGCCGGAGCCTTCTTGGCAGCGGTCTTGCGAGCCGGAGCCTTCTTGGCAGCGGTCTTGCGAGCCGGAGCCCTCTTGGCGGCGGTCTTGCGGGCCGGAGCCTTCTTGGCAGCGGTCTTGCGGGCCGGAGCCTTCTTGGCAGCGGTCTTGCGAGCCGGAGCCTTCTTGGCAGCGGTCTTGCGGGCCGGCGCCTTCTTGGCGGCGGTCTTGCGAGCCGGAGCCTTGCGGGCCGGGGCCTTGCGGGCCGGGGCCTTGCGGGCCGGGGCCTTCTTGACTGCCTTCTTGGCAACCGTCTTACGTGCCGGGGCCTTCTTGGCCGGGGCCTTCTTTGCGGCTATCGCCACAGTGCACCTCCTTGGTGTCCAGTGCTAACTCAAGGTGGAGCCTGCGGGGCCGCACACACCCTCGAGTGCCGGGTTCCGCATTGCTGCACCAAATTCTGTGAAGAGGTCTCGACCGCTCTCGCGCCCTGCCACTCGGCAGTGCACCGTTCGGCCGCAGACCACGGTCACCTCGGATTCGGAAGGCGATGTAGTGGCGTGCAATCAATTCTGATGCGCACTGCATCGTGCTGTGTGCACGATGCGAGACGAATCACACACACCATTCACCGTCTCCTCCGCCAGAAGGACCACACAAAAGTTCAGTCGTTCAGCAACGCAATGTCAAGCATTTGTTTTCTCACGCCCGTTGTCATGCATGCACGATCCGCGCGAAGGGATCTACCTCGGTGCGTCGGACTCGTCATTCGTGTTCAGTGGTGCGCAACGCAGCACGCTCGTGCTCGGTCCCACTCGATCGGGAAAGACAACGTCGGTGCTCGTTCCGAATGTGTTGCTCGCGCGCTGCGCGGTCGTGACGACGTCGACGAAGGACGACGTGATGCGGATGACGGCTGCGGTGCGCTCGGACGTCGGACACGTGCTGCTCTTCGATCCGAGTGGCACAGTGCCATGCCCACCAGGCGTTCGGCGCGTCGGATGGTCGCCGGTCCACGCCTCATCCAGCTGGGATGCTGCCGTGCTCACTGCAAGCTCGCTCGTCGACGCCGCTCTGCTCCGGGCGCGGGGCAGCGGCGTCCCGGACCATTGGACCGAACGGGCTGGCGCTCTCCTCGCGCCGCTCCTGCACGCGGCCTCGTTGGGTGAAAAGGGGGTCCCTGAACTGGCCCGATGGGTCGATCTTAGGGAGGGGGACGAGGCGCTGGGGATCATCGCGAGGGTCGCGGGATCCGGGCACACTGCAGCGGCCTCGCTCGGTGGGGTGCTGGCAACCGAAGAGCGGGAGCTCTCGGGGATCTGGTCAACCACCGCAGGCGTGCTGCGTGCCTGGCGTACCGACGCGGCACGTTCGGCCGCCGCGGACCCACCGCTCGACATCGATGCATTCGTCCGGGGAACGAGCACGCTGCACATCGTCTCGCCCTCTCGGCACCAGGTCGCGGCGGCGCCCCTGGTCGTCGGCATGATCGACTCGATCGTGCACGCGACATACGACCAGCACGAACGCGGTGCGAGCGTGCTCCTTGCCTTGGACGAGCTGGCGAACGTCGCGCCGCTGCCTTCCCTCCCATCAATTGTGAGCGAAGGCGCGGCCCAAGGCGTCATCGTCGTCGGATGCCTGCAGGACCTGAGTCAGGCGAGAGTGCGATGGGGGGCTGCCGCCGAGGGGTTCCTGTCACTCTTCCCGACGACCGTCGTCCTTCCCGGCATTGCGGACCGCGCGACGCTGGAGGCGCTGAGCGCTCTCGCCGGCCGCCACGATGTGGCCGCGACGTCCGTCGCTCGTGCCCGTCGCGGACACGAGGTCGTCACGCGGTCGCTCGTCGAGCGACCGCGGCTCCCCGTCGACGCAGTCGCACGTGGCAGAGCAGGACACGCTCTCACGCTCGACGCGTCCAAGCAGCTCGGCTGGATCCGCCTCACGCCGGCGTACCTCGATCCGCGGTTCGGTGCGTCCCGGTCGCTCACCCGATGAAGCGACCTCGGTGCGCTCCTCGTGCGATGGGATCGATCTCGATTCCAGTGCTCCTGCTCGCCGTGCTCCGTCGCCCAAGCGGGGCGAGGGCGATCCGCGCCGCGGGTGTCGCACCGCGAGGATCGATCGCCCACTCGATCGGGTGACCCGCCTGAAGGTACCGATCGAGGTCGACGGCTCGCTCCACCCACATTGCGAGGGCGCCGACCTCGGTGGGTCGGGCTCCGAGCACCCGCACGGCGCGTGCGCGGCGCAGCGTGACGGCGGGGATGCCGTCCTCGTCTGACCATCCGCGCATGACGATCCGGGAGGCCTCACCGGCGCTGCCACGGGCCAAGCCGAATGTGCTTGCCTGCGCCCAGGCCCTCGTGACGTCCGTCCGTGAGACCATGCCGTCCCCGAGCTCTGCACCGAACCTGTGCTCGTCGATCAGGAAGCGCGACCTGTCCGGCACAAATGGAGGTTCGAACCGCTCGGCCCTCGACACCAGGCCCCTCCAGTGGTCCGTGACCTCTCGACGACTCGGTTGGGCCTTGCCCCCGGTGCGCTCCACCCTGCCATCACGGCCACGAGCAACCGACATCGCCGCGACGAGCCCCGGATCGATGCCCTCCACCCGCATTGCGCCCGTCCTTCCTGTCCAGGACAACCGGTCGACCGCATCGGGAAGCCCCGCGCGCAGCGCCGCGCGGTACAGCGCGTCGGCTGCTGCGGCGTGCCGATAGAGCCGACGAGCGTCCAGCGGGTCGCCGGAGGCATCCCAGCCGCCGATCAGGAGGTGGCTGTGGAGATGCGGATCGAGCGTCCGGTTGGTGCCGTGGGTGAATCCGACGATGACCGGCTCACTTGGCGCGCAGACCCGCTGGCCAGTCGGAGCCCTCGTCCGCAGCCCCTCCTCGCGAAGGTACTCGAGCGCACCGGACATCGCCTCTGCGTGGAGTGCGACGACGCGGCGTCCGCCGTCCGCCGGCTCGATCGCGAGCAGGACGCTCACCTCCTTCGGCGCCGCGATGATGACATCGAAGCCGCGTCGGCCCGATCGCAGCGGGCGCGCGAGCAAGGCTCCAACCGTCTCGTCGACGGTGCGGCCACGGCCTCCCGCGAGCACGACCCCAGGAGGCCCGACGCGCAGGCCATCGAGCTCGTGCGCCTGGTCCCGAAGGAAGTAGGAGCCGTCCCCGCGATAGGAGAGGATCCGGACCGTCACCGGACCCAAAGGTCGCTGCGCTGGTCAGTCCTTGGCGCGACGTCCGTAGCGCTCGCGAACCCGCGCAGCCGCATCTCGTCCGATGTCCTGGAGGGACTCCGGGGCGATGACCTCCGCTCCGGCGCCCGCCTGGACCATCAGCCTCGCGAGGTAGGTGGGCGACGCGACAGCCAGGCGGATGACGGTTCGCCCGTCTGCGAGGCTCCCGATCCGCTCGACGCCCTCGGTTTCCTGCAGCCACGCCACGTCATCAGTGAGGGCGATGTCGACTCGCTCCGCATCGGCGAATCCGTAGACGTCGTCGAACGCCGGGGGGATCTCGGTATGGGTCCATGTCCCGACATCGACGGCGGAGTCGATCCGATCGAGGCGGAACGTTCGCCATCCGCCCGCGAGGTGGCACCAGGCGAGGGCGTAGAACCTTCCAGCGCGCTCGCGAACGGCCACAGGCTCGATCCTGCGGTCGCTCACCGCGTCAGAGGACGCCGAGTAGTAGGTCACCAGGAGCTGGCGGTGCCCAGCGACCGCCGACTCGATCGGGGCGAGCGCCGCCGGCTTCGGGACGTCAATGTCGACCTTGGCGCCCGTCACCGTCTCGAGCTTTTCGAGGGCGCCAGCGAGTGCGCCGCGGTCATCGGCACCGGTGAGCGCCAGGGCTGCCCGGGCGGACGCGGCGAGCTCGAAGCCGTCCCGCCAGGTGAGCTGTGGACGGAACAGGCCGCTGTCCACCCACACCACATCGTCTCCCTCCTCGTCGTCGAGGGGCACCTGGATATCGAGGAGGTCGCCATGCAGGAAGGGGGGAACGCCCATGCACGCTGCCTCGAGCAGGACAGTGCGCATCGCGTCGCGCGACACGCCGAAGCGCATCGACAGCTCCGTCAAAGTGGTCCGGCGCTGCTGGGCGAGCGTGGTGAGGACTGCGAGCAGCCGTTGCGCGGCACTGGGCGTCGCCGTGGATGCGTCGGCCTCAGGACCCCACGCGATGGTCCCGGGGTTGCTGTGCTGCGCCGTGATGATCGCATCGAGCCAGGCCACGATGTCGTCGCGAACTCGGGGGGGCGAGACGACCACTGCATGGTGCAGCAGGCCGAGCACCCAGCTCCTCGAGAGTCCCGGCAGTCCCCAGCCAATGGAGACGAGCGCCGAACCGTCGCGGTGCCGCGAGGTGGTCGTGTCGCCTTCGAGCTCCGAGACGACGGAGCCCGCGATCGAGGCGTCCACCCGCACGGTCACCTCCTGACGGCCGCGCCCGCCTTCCCACGGACGTGCAGCCCGGAGCGTTTCGAGCTGGGCCGCGGTGAGGTGCCCGGAGCCGGGCGCATCGAGCTTGGGGATGCCGGTGATCCTGTCGACGCGGAAGTGTCTCGGCACCTCACGCTCGAGGTCGTAGCCACCGGCGTACCAGTGGGTCCCGTGCCGCACGAGCGTGCCGATCGCGACGCGGCGCTCGCGCTCCTTGTGGGTGAACGACACGGCCCGTTGCCCCGCGAGCGCCCGGTACAGGTACGGCAGGGCGGGCAGCGTGGCAAGGGCTGCCGTCGGCGTTGCGGGCGGAGCATCGAGCAGCACGCGTGCGACGCCCGCCCCGCCGAAGCCAAGCGTCGCGGCCGCGAGTCCGAGGGCGTGCTCCTCGGCGTCGGTGAGTCCGAGGTCGGGCAGCCAGAACGAGGCGGGCTCGATGCGGTAGCCGACCTGCTCGTCCGTCTCGATCGGGATCGAGAGGATCTCGATGCCGGTGGTCCTCAGCTCGCGCTTGTCTCGCTCGAACTTCTGCCGGACCGCATCGGGGCCGCCGTCGTAGCCGGGCACGTCCTTGCGGATGCGCGCGAGGGACAGCGGGGTCGTGGTGTTGAGCAGCGCGAGGACGAGGTTCGTCTGTCGCTCCTGCTTCTCGACGATGCGCCTTTTCGGTGTTTCGGTCCGTGGTGCCATCAGCGGGCCACGTTACGCGCCTCACGCGCTCCTGCTTCTGCCGGGCAGGTGCCGAGGCGAAGGCCTTGACGTCCACGCCGTCGTTCCATCTGCCGGAGCGCAGTGTCGGGCGCTGCCGTGGTCAGCTCAGAGGTCGAGGGCCCGGCGCCACGTGCCTGATCGCCCGCCGGACTTCTCCCAGACGGCCGCCTGCTCGATGGTCATCGTCCGGTCAGCGCTCTTGCACATGTCGTAGATGCAGAGCGCGGCGACCGTGGCACCCATGAGCGCCTCCATTTCCACGCCGGTGCGGTCCACGGTGTCGACATGGGCCTCGACCTCGACGAAGGTGTCCCCGATCTGGAAGTTCACCGAGACGTTCCCCACCATGACCGCGTGGCACATGGGCAGCAGCTCCGCTGCTCGCTTCGCAGCCTGGATCCCGGCAATCCGCGCCGCCGCAAGCACATCGCCCTTGTGGATGGCGTTGGAGGCGATCCTCGATGTTGTCTCGGGGAGCATCGTCACCCGGCACCTCGCCATTGCCCGCCGCGACGAGACCTCGGACGGGCCGACCTCTCGGGCGAAGGGGGTGCCGATCGGGTCGAGGTGCATCTGGTGGCGGTCCGGCACGCGGGAAGTCTATGGCTGATGCGTCCCATGCCCCGGACCCCGGCTACGATTGGCACTCCACGAGGCCGAGTGCCAATCGGCTGCCGAGGAGTCTGATGCCGACCTACGAGTACCGCTGTGAGAACTGTGGGATGACGATCGAGGTCGTCCAGGGATTCCACGATGATCCGTTGACCACTTGCTCGACGTGCGGCGGGACCCTCCGGAAGGTCTATGCACCGGTGGGAATCGTGTTCAAGGGATCCGGCTTCTACAAGACCGACAGCCGCGGCTCAGGTTCGTCGCGCTCGACGGTCCCCTCGCAGAAGGATGCGCCGAAGGAGCCGTCGGGAGACACCCCCAAGGAGGGCTCGTCGTCATCGGACGCTGGAGCTGCCGGTTCCTCGACGTCCGAGAAGGCCTCGAAGCCCGCGCCAACGACCTCGGGGACGACGCCGGCGCCCTGATCAGGCTCCGGACATCGAGATGTCGCCCACTGCCAGTGTCTGGCCGGCAGCGAGTCCCGGCAGCCACTCCACATTCGATCCGATCGCGATGACGTCCTGGAGGAGTCGCTGGAGTGTCGATGCGATCGTCATCTCGCGCAGTGGCTGGTCGAACACGCCCGAGGAGATCCGCATTCCCTCGGCGCCCACGGAGAAGTCCCCCGAGATGGGGTTGACCCCGGAATGCACGCCGGAGATCGACTGGACGTAGATGCCGTCACCGACAAGCGCGAGGATCTCATCCTCGTCACGGGTCCCCGGCTCGAGGAGCAGGGCGCGGCATCCGGCGGTGGGCGTGCCCGAGTACCCGCCGCGGATCGCCGACCCCGTGGACGACGCGCCGGCTCGCTTGGCGGAAATGGCGTCGAAGACGAAACCCTGCAGCACGCCGCGGTCGATCAGGACGTTCCTCCTGCACGCAAGTCCCTCGCCGTCGACCTGGCTTGCCGAGAAGTGCCGGGGGTCGGTCGGGTCGTCGACCAGGGTGAAGTCCGGCGCGGCCACGGTCTCGCCGAGTCGGTCCGCGAAGAAGCTCCTGCCCTTGGTGAGCGACTCTCCCGACAGGGCCGAAGACACGACGGAGAGCAGGGTCGCCGTGAC
Source organism: uncultured Acidimicrobiaceae bacterium (assembly GCA_963841965.1). Lineage (GTDB taxonomy): Bacteria > Actinomycetota > Acidimicrobiia > Acidimicrobiales > RAAP-2 > Palsa-459. Next base: position 275,639 of record CAWJES010000004.1, read on the forward strand.
GCGCGGGTCGAAGACCACCGCGCATCGTCCGGATGCGGGCTTGACGGCTCCGAGCATCCGCGTCGCGCGAAGGACGGCCTCAGAGGCTGCCTCGGCGACGTCGAGGTCCTCTGATGCACGCGCGACACGGCTCGCATGGCCTGTCTGGGTCTGGTCCGACTCCTCGGCAATGGCGGAGATCGCGATCCACGCGATGCTGCGCCGGGCGGACGACTCAATGCCGGTCGTCGACGCGATCGCGGACTCCACGATGGCGTCGCCGTAGCCGGCCTGGTCCACCTGCCGGATCCGCGCGTCAGCGTCCCTGGTCGCGCGCTCGAGCTCGACGGCGAGCTCGATCTTTCGCGAGGTCGGAGTCGAGCTGAGACGCTGGTCCTCGAGGTCGAGGACGGTGACGCCGACCCCGTCGGGTGTTGCCAGCACGACCGACTCGTCGGGCGTGGCGAACCTGGCGTTGTCCCGGGCATCGGCGAGGACCGCGTCGATGACCGCAGCGGAGAGCGAGCCGGCAGAGGCGAACCCGACGCGGGCGCCGTCGGGGCCGTCGACGAGCACCCGGACGCCGACACCGGCGGAGGTTGCTGACGTGAGCGACTCGACCTCTCCTTCGTAGGAGAGCACCTCGGTCTCGGTGCCCGAGGACACGTAGGCCTCGATCGACTCACCGTGTCCGGCCCGTGCAACGATCGATCGGGCAACCTGCAGGAGGTCGCTCATGCCGCCGTGCCGCCGATGGTCATGCCGGACACGCGCATCGTGGCCTGCCCGCAGCCGACCGGGACCGATTGGCCGTCCTTGCCGCACGTTCCCGGCGTCATCGCGAAATCGGTCGCGATCGCGTCCACGCGCGAGAGGATCTCCGGCCCGTTGCCGATCAGCTGGCAGTCACGGAGCGGTGCGGTGATCCTGCCATCCTCGATCAGGTAGGCCTCGGACGTCCCGAACGTGAAGTCGCCCGTCGCCGTGTTGACCTGGCCGCCGCTCAGCTGGGCGACGTAGATGCCGTAGGGCGTCTGCGCCACGATCTCGTCGGGGTCCTCGGTGCCCGCGAGCAGGAACGTGTTCGTCATGCGGACGAGCGGGAGGTCCCGGTACGACTCGCGCCGACCGTTCCCCGAGGACCGACGCCCCTCCTTCTCTGACTGCAGCCAGTCCCACATGTAGTCGGTGAGGATGCCGTTCTCGATGAGGACGTTGCGTCGCGCCGGGCGACCCTCGTCGTCGATCGCCATCGCGCCCCATTCGAGGTCCACGGTCCCGTCGTCCACGAGCGTCACGAGCGGGCTCGCGACGAGTTCGCCCACGCGGCCGGCGTAGATCGAGGCCTGCTTCAGGATCGCGTCGGCCTCGAGGCCGTGGCCGCAGGCCTCGTGGAAGAGGATCCCGCCCGATCCCCCCTTCAGCACCACGGGAAGCTGGCCCGTCGGTGCGGGGCGTGCGTCGAGCTTCACGATCGCCCGCCGCGCAGCGCGCTGGGCGGCGACGGCGACGTCGTGGCGCTCGAACACCTCGAAGCCAGACGTCGCGGCGATCGGCTCGTAGCCGGTCTGCATCCCCGTGTCCCCGTTCGCGATGCAGATGACGTTGAGCCTCGTGCGCGCGACGTCGTCGTCCGCGTAGGTGCCCTCGGAGTTCGCGACGACGAACCGCCTGCGCGAGTCGCCGACGCCGACCTGCACCTGGGAGATCGCAGCGCCCTCGGAGCGCGCCGCATCGTCAGCCTGTTCGAGCAGCGCGACGCGGCGCTCCTTTGCCACGGTGGAGGGGTCGATGCGCGCGCGCAGCGGGTGGGAGTCAGCCGTGCCCAGCGCTGCGGCCGAGCTGCGCTGCGAGGCGCCCCGGGCGATCGCGCCGGCCGTCCTGGCCGCCTCCAGCAGGCCGTGCTCGGACAGGTCCGACGTGTGGGCGAATCCAGTCGTTTCGCCGATCACCACCCGGATGCCAGCGCCTCGCTCTCGGCTGCTCGCCATCTCCTCGACGCGCCGCTGGTCCATCATCGCGGTCGTCGACGTCTTGTCCTCGCAGAAGACCTCGGCGAAGGTGCCGCCGCCGGCGAGGGCCTCGGAAAGGACCCGCTCGATCGTCTCTCGTTCCACCAGATCCGTGGGAGCCATGGCGGCATCGTAGCGACGGCGCATTCGAGAGCGACGAAGCATGCGCACGCACGGCCGGGTCGCTCCCGATTCGGGCTCGCAGCGCGGGCACAGGAACGACCTCGCCTGAACCCGATTCAGCCGCTCTTCCCGTGCAGGGGCGGAGTGCCCCGATAGGCTGGCGCTCCGATGTTGCTCCCCTCGATCGAGACGCCTGCGGACCTGCGGACGCTCTCGATCGAGCAACTCGAAGAGCTCGCCACGGAGATCCGTGCGTTCATCGTGGACGCGGTGCTCAAGACCGGCGGGCACCTCGGCTCGAACCTCGGCGTGGTCGAGCTGACGCTGGCCCTGCATCGGGTGTTCGAGTCCCCGAGCGACGTCCTGCTCTTCGACACCGGGCATCAGGCCTACGTGCACAAGCTCCTCACGGGCCGCCGCTACGGCTTCAAGGACCTTCGCCAGCGGGGGGGCCTCTCGGGCTACCCGAGCCGCGCGGAGAGCGAGCACGACTGGATCGAGAGTTCCCACGCGTCCACGGCCCTCTCGTACGCGCACGGCATCGCGACGGCGTTCCAGCTTCGGGGCGAACTCCAGGGCCACGGCGGCAATCGACGCGTCATCGCCGTGATCGGCGACGGCTCGCTCACCGGGGGCATGGCGTATGAGGCGCTGAACAACCTCGGGTCATTCGGGGCGCAGGTGCGTCATCGTGCTCAATGACAACGGACGCAGCTACGCGCCCACCGTGTCGAAGCTGAGCGAATCGCTGACCAGCCTCAGGACGCACCCGACGTACGTGCAGGCGCGCGAGCGGCTCCGCAGGGTGTTGCGGGACATACCGGGGGTCGGCGAGTTCGCCTACACGGGCGTCCACGGCGTGACATCGGTGCTGCGGGAGATCGTCACGCCGCACACGTTCTTCGAGGCGCTCGGCGTCCGCTACGTCGGTCCCATCGACGGACATGACATTGCGGTCCTCGAGCAGACCCTGCGCCACGCCGCCGAGTGGGACGGGCCCATCGTCGTCCATGTACTGACCGAGAAAGGTCGCGGCTACGCGCCGGCGGAGCAGGACGAGATCCAGCGACTCCACGACTACAAGGTCCAACCGGTCACCGATGAGGATCAGGAGGTGGCCCCGGAGAGCTACACCGATGCCTTCTCCAAAGCCCTGGTCGATGCCGGAGAGCGTGACGGGCGGGTCGTCGCCTTGACGGCCGCGATGCCCGGTCCGACGGGCCTGCTCCCCTTCCAGGCTCGCTTTCCGGGCAGGTGCTTCGACGTGGGCATCGCCGAGCAGCACGAGATGACGGCGGCCGCGGGCATGGCGATGGGGGGACTGCGGCCCGTCGTGGCGGTCTACTCGACCTTCTTCACGCGGGCGTTCGATCAGGCGAACCTGGACGTCGGCCTGCACCGCCTCCCCGTCGTCACCGTGCTCGATCGCGCGGGGATCACCGGCGATGACGGCCCGAGCCATCACGGCGTGCTCGACATGGCACTGTGCCTCTCCATCCCGAACATGACGGTGTTCGCACCGTCGAGCGCCCACGAGGTCGGCGTCATGCTTGAGACGGCCCTCAGCCTCCCGGGCCCGTCGTCGATCCGGTTCGCGAAGACCCCTCCCCCCGCGCGGTGCACCGGCGCCGGCGCGGGCCTGCATGCCAGGCTCATGCGGCAGGGCAGCGGCCCCCTGTGCATCCTGGCCGTCGGCAAGCTCGTGGGCGCCGCGCTCGAAGCCGCCGACCTCCTCAGCGAGCAGGGCATCAGCGCGACGGTCTACGACGTGCGCGTGGTCTCCCCCCCGGATCCCGAGATGATCGCCGACGCGCTCGGCCTCAGCACCGTGGTGACCGTGGAGGACGGGGTCCGCCACGGCGGGGCCGGCGAGTTCCTCGTCGACGCGATCTGCCAGGAGGGGCGCGACACCGGCAGGTCCCTGCCGACCTTCCGCGTCCTGGGGATCCCGCGCGCGTACATCGCGCAGGGCAAGCCGAACCTCCTGCTTTCGGAGTTGGGTCTCGACGGTGCGGGCATCGCGGACTCGGTGCACAGGACGCTGGAGGGCGCGCCCGAGGCCGACCTCGTCATTCCCTTCGCGCCGCACCACAGCGGGGTCATCCCACCGCTGCGCTGAACCTAGGGCTGGTTGTTGACCCCGTTCGCGATGACGAACGCGTCGACCTCGCGATAGGCGTCCAGGGACTCCCCCGCATCGCCCCAGAATCCCTCGATGACGTCGTAGGCGACGGCACCGGCCTGGACGTAGTGATTGTTGACGTCGGTGATCTCGAGCTCCCCGCGACCCGAAGGCACCAGGGTCGTGACGATCTCGTAGACAGAGGGGTCGTAGCAGTACACCCCGGTGACGGCGAACCTGCTCGGCGGCACCGCCGGCTTCTCGACGATCGACACGATGTGGCCCTCGTCGTCCAGGACGGGCACGCCGAGGTGCCGCAGGTGCTCGTCGTCGTCGACCTCGCTCAGGAGGAGCCGAGCGCCGACGGGGTTCAACTCGAACCCCTCGATGATCCCCCGCAGCGATCGCTCGATGAGGTTGTCGGCGAGCATCATCACGATCGGCTCCCCGCCGGCGAACGCCTCGGTGATGCCAAGCGCCTCGGCGATCCCGCCGGGGCGGTCCTGGACCGCGAACTCGAGCCGGGTGACGCCGAGGGCGTCGCCCTGGCCGAGGAGCTCACGGAAGGCGTCGAGGTGCTCCGGGCCCGTCACGACGACGAGCTCGGTGACGCCGCGCGAGTACCAACGCCTCGATCGCCCACTCGACCATGGGTCGGCCCGCGATCGGCAGGAGGTGCTTGTTCGTGTTCTCGGTCAGCGGGTGGAGCCGCGAGCCGGTGCCACCGGCGAGGAGGACGCCCTTCACGGCGGGTCAGCCTACAGACCCCAGCGTGATCCGCAGGGATGGGCGCGCATGCGCCCGCGCCCGGCCCGCCCGCGGCTGTAACGCGCCGGTCGACAGACGGGACTGCACTCGGTACCGTGAGAGTGACCAGGAGGAACGGTGGCGTACGAGATCGAGATGACCGATGACCAGTGGCGCGACAAGTTGGGACCCGAGCGATTCCGGATCCTTCGGCAGGCCGCGACGGAACCCGCGTTCTCAGGCTCGCTGCTCCACGTCGACGAGCACGGCGCCTTCTCGTGCGGCGGCTGCGGCCAAGTCCTCTTCACCTCGGACCGCAAGTTCGAGTCGGGATGCGGGTGGCCCAGCTTCGACCAGGCCATCGAGGGCACCGTCATCGAGCGGCGCGACCTCAGCCACGGCATGCGCCGCACCGAGATCCTGTGCTCGCGGTGCGGCGGCCACCTCGGCCACGTCTTCGAGGACGGACCGACCCCGACGAGGCTGCGCTACTGCGTGAACTCCCTTTCGATCGACTTCGACGCGGACCTCGGCGCGAAGCCCTAGGCCCTGATCACCCGATCGATCAGCCCCGTCTCGACGTCGTAGCGCCAGCCCTCGACGCGCGTCCCGACGGGTAGCAGGGGGCAGGCCCGGACGGACTCCACGTCGAGCCGGAGGGACTCGTCCGGATCGAGGATCGCGAGGAACTCCCAGCCGTCCGCCGACGCAGCCGCCGCCTCCTCGACGCCTGCGGCGACCTCCGCCTCCGTGCGACCCATGAGCGCGCAGCCCGTGTGCTGCATGACCGCGACCTCGCGCACCCCGAGGCTCGCGACCGCCAGCACGAGGCTGCGGAGCACGTCGACGGTGACCCGTCCGCCGGCGTTGCGGAGGATCTTCGCGTCGCCCGGGACGAGCCCGAGCATCGTCAGCGGCTCGATCCTGCTGTCCATGCAGGTGACGAGCGCGAAGCCCCGTGCGGCACGCGGGGGGACGCCCTTGAGCTCGAACCCCGACGAGTAGCGACGGTTGGCATCGAGCAGTTCATCGAACATCGATCGGCATGCTACGGCTTCGGTCCCCGAGCCTGTCGCTGTGGGCGTCCGGTGCCCCGCGGTCAGACGTCGAGGAACCGTCGGATCGCGAAGGCGGACCCGATCGAACCGATCGCGGCCCCCAGCAGGACGACCACCGCGTCCGTCACGAACACCTGCCACCCGGTCAGCCGCATCTCGGTCAGCAGCGAACCCGGATTGGCCGAGTCGCTGAGATGGTTCACGGTCACGTGGATGCCGTAGACGACGCCGGACGCCAGAAGCGCGCCGATGACCCCCTGGATGAGGCCCTCCGCGATGAAGGGGAGCCGGATGAACCAGTTCGTGGCGCCGACGAGCTTCATCACGGACACCTCTCTTCTTCGCGCGAAGATCGCCATGCGGATCGTGTTCAGGATCAGCACGGTGGCGGAGAGGAGCAGCACGGCTGCGATCACGAGGAAGGCGATCTGCATCCCCGTGACGGTCGTCTGCACCTCGTGGAGGTACTTGTCCGGGGCGATCACGGTGAGCACGCCGGCGGTGCCCTGGAACTGGCTCTGGACGATCTTGGCGTCGTCGGGGACGACGGGCTGGCAGCGGAACGACGTCGGCATCGTCGCCACCTTGAGGACGTCGAAGATCGAGGCCGCCTCGATCCGCCGCGCCTCGTTGTAGTCGTCGAGCTGGTTGAAGTAGACGCAGTTGGTGACGTACTGCGACTCGCCCAGCTGGACCTTGACGGCGTTGATCTCGCTCGGCGACGCGTTGTAGAGCATCCAGACCTGGACCTGAGCGCCCTTCTCCCACGAGACCGAGGCCTGCGCGGCGCCCTGCCGGAGGAACAGCGCCGCGCCGACCAGCGACAGCGACACCGCCACCGTCAGCACGGCCGCCATCGTCATCAGCCGGTTGCGCCACAGGTTGACGGCGGTCTCCTTGAAGGCGTACCGGAAGAAGTTGGTCATCAGCCGGCGGCCCCCTGGGCGTCCTCGATGCCGTAGACGCCGCGGACCTGGTCGCGGACGAGCAGACCCTCATCGAGCTCGATGACCCGCCGGCGCATCCGGTCCACGAGCACCTTGTCGTGCGTCGCGACGAGGACAGTGGTGCCGGTCCGGTTGATCCGGTCGAGGAGGGCCATGATGCCCTCGGAGTTCGTGGGGTCGAGGTTCCCCGTCGGCTCGTCGGCGAGCAGGATGAGCGGTCGGTTCACGAACGCCCGGGCGACGGCGACCCGCTGCTGCTCGCCTCCCGAGAGCTCGTTCGGCAGGTTCCGCTCCTTGTGCGTGAGCCCGACGAGCTCGAGGATCTGGGGCACCTGCTGGTTGATGACGGCCGACGGGCGACCGATCACCTCGAGGCCGAATGCCACGTTCTCGAACACGGTCTTGTTGGGGAGCAGCCGGAAATCCTGGAAGACGCAGCCGATGTTCCTTCGCAGGTAGGGAACACGCCACTTCGGGAGGTTGACGATGTCCCGGCCGGCCTCGAGGATCCGACCGGAGTCGGGGAGCTCCTCTCGGAGCAGGAGGCGCAGGAGCGTCGTCTTGCCCGAGCCCGACGACCCGACGACGAAGACGAACTCGCCCTTCTCGATGTCGATCGACACGTCGCGGAGCGCGACGGTCCCGCCCTTATAGGTCTTGGTGACGTTCTGGAGTTCGATCATGGGGGTGGTGCCAGAGGCCGCGACCGGTGTCGCTCACGCCTGAACGGCGAAACCAGCCTACCGGGGGCTCGGTCCGAACCTGTGTCAAGGATTCGCGCGTCGGCGGTGCAGCTCGGCCTCGATGAACATGTCGATGTCCCCGTCCAGCACGAGATCCACGTTCCCGGTCTCCACGTTCGTCCGCAGGTCCTTAACAAGTTGATAAGGAGCCATCACGTAGGAGCGGATCTGGCTCCCCCACGCGTTGTCTGTGCGATCCCCGAGAGCTCGTCGATCTCGGCGCGCCGCTCCTCGCGCGCGCGCTCCGCGAGCTTCGCACCGAGGATCTGCATTGCGCGGTGCCGGTTCTGGTGCTGGCTCCGCTCGTTCTGGCAGCTGACCACGATGCCGGTCGGCAGGTGCGTGATCCGAACGGCCGAGTCGGTCTTGTTCACGTGCTGGCCGCCTGCTCCCGACGACCGGTACGTGTCGACGCGGAGCTCCTTCTCGTCGATCTCGACCTCGTCGGCCACGTCGTCGAGGAACGGGGTGACGTCGGTGCTCGCGAACGACGTCTGCCGGCGGTGCTGCGAGTCGAAGGGGCTCATCCGCACGAGGCGATGCACGCCGCGCTCCGCAGCGAGCATCCCGTACGCGAAGCGGCCCTTCACGATGAAGGTGGCCGAGAGGATCCCAGCCTCCTGGCCCTCGGTCACCTCGTCGATCTCGACGTCGAAGCCGCGTCGCTCTGCCCACCGCGTGTACATGCGGAGCATCATCTCCGCCCAGTCCTGGGCGTCCGTGCCGCCGGCTCCGGCGTGGATCTCGCCGATCGCGTCGCGCTCGTCGTACTCGCCGCTGAACAGGCTCTGCATCTCGAGCGTCGACAGCTTTGCGGAGAGGCCGCCCAGTGCCACGTCGAGCTCCGCGGCGAGCGATGCCTCCGGCGCCCCAGCGCGCTGCGCCTCGTCGACCAGTTCGCAGAGCACCTCCGTGTCGCCGAGCTCGCGATCGATCGCGTCGAAGCTGTTGACGTCGTCGCTCACGCGACCCAGCTCCGTCGTGATCCGGCGGGCCTCGTCCTGGTCATCCCAGAGGTCGGGGCGAGCCGCCTGCTCCTCGAGGACCGCCCGACGCGCCCGGAGCTCCCCGATCTTCAGATAGCTCTCGGCGTCGGAGAGCCGGGTGCGAAGGTCGGCGAGGACGTCTGCGGGAGAGGCGTCGTCGCCCCGTTCAGGCCCGGCCATGGCACATCTTGAACTTCTTGCCTGACCCGCACCAGCACGGCTCGTTGCGTCCGAGCTTCTGGTTCGGGGACTTCACCACGGTCGCCGTCGATGTCGCGGTCGCCTCGGCGGCGACGCCGGCGGCACCGAGCTCGCCCGCGAGCGCCCCCATCGATGGCGGGGCCACGGGATCGTCCTGCGAGATGTAGCTCGCACCCTCGAGCGAGGGCGCCTCAGGGGCGGTCTCCACGAGCTCGGCGTGCATCACGAACCGCAGGTAGTCGTCGTCGATGGAGTCGAGCAGCTTCTCGAACATCGCGTAGCCCTCGCGCTGCCATGCGACGAGCGGGTCCAGCTGGGCGACCGCCCGCAGGTTGATGCCCTCGCGCAGGTAGTCCATCTCGGCGAGGTGGTCCCGCCAACGCTGGTCGATGATCTGGAGCATCACGTCTCGCTCGACGGTCCGTGCCGTCTCCTCGCCGCCGGGGAACTCGGCGCAGTGGCGCTCGTAGTAGCCTGCGCCGTCCGCCTGCACCCGCTCGGCGAGCTCGTCGAGGGTGGAGCACTCGGCGAGCACTCGGTCGGTCAGGGTCGTGGGCCAGTACTGCGTGACCTCGATCACGAGCTGGCGCAGGTCCCACTCCTCGGTGTACTCCGAGGGGCACGCAGCGGAGCACCAGCGCCTGGGACGCCTCCGCCGAGGAGGTCATGGGTCTTGGCGAGCAGGTCCTCGTCCTCGAGGATCTGCTGGCGACGCGCGTAGATGACCTTGCGCTGCTCGTTCATCACCTCGTCGTACTTGAGGACGTCCTTGCGCTTCTCGGCGTTGCGGCCCTCGACCGTGTTCTGGGCCTTCTCGATCGCCTTGGTCACCATCTTCGCCTCGATCGGCAGGTCGTCGGGCATGGAGCGGTCCATCACCCAGCCGACCGCGCCGGTCGCGAAGAGGCGCATGAGCTCGTCCTCGAGCGACAGGAAGAACCGCGACTCGCCGGGGTCGCCCTGGCGGCCCGAGCGGCCCCGGAACTGGTTGTCGATCCGGCGCGACTCATGGCGCTCGGAACCCAGCACGTAGAGCCCACCCGCGTCACGCACGATCTCGGCGTCCTTGGCGCACTGCGCCTGGTAGCGCTCGAAGACCGCCGGCCACGCGGCATCCCACTCCTCGATCCGGGCTGCAGGCCCGTGCCCCGCAGCTCGCGGGTCGCCAGCCCCTCGGGATTGCCCCCGAGAGGATGTCGACGCCACGGCCCGCCATGTTGGTCGCGACCGTGACCGCGCCGGGCCGGCCGGCCTGCGCGACGATCTCGGCCTCGCGGAAGTGCTGCTTGGCGTTCAGGACCTCGTGCTGGATCCCCCGCTTGTCGAGGAGCCTCGAGAGGTGCTCGGACTTCGCCACCGACGCGGTGCCGACGAGGATCGGCTGGCCGTTGTCGTGCCGCTCGATGATGTCGTCGATGACGGCGTCGAACTTGGCGTTCTCGGTCTTGTAGATGAGGTCGGCGTCGTCGCGGCGCTGGTTCGGCTTGTTCGGTGGGGATCGGGATGACCGACAGGTTGTAGGTGCTCGAGAACTCGCCCGCCTCGGTCTCGGCGGTACCGGTCATGCCCGCGAGCTTCTCGTAGAGGCGGAAGTAGTTCTGCAGGGTCACCGTCGCCCAGGTGTGGTTCTCGTCCTTGATCTGCACGCGCTCCTTGGCCTCGACGGCCTGGTGGAGGCCGTCGTGCCCAGCGGCGACCCTCGAGGGTGCGGCCGGTGAACTCGTCGACGATCTTCACCTCGCCGCCGTCGACGAGGTAGTCCTTGTCGCGGTGGTACAGCTCCTTGGCCGTCAGCGCCTGGGTCAGCTGGTGGACGTAGTTCACCGCGACAGGGTCGTAGAGGTTGGAGACGCCGAGGGTCTCCCTCGACCTTCGCGATGCCCTCCTCGGTGGGGGCGACCGTCCGCTTCTCCTCGTCGACCTCGTAGTCGGCATCCCTCGACAGCGATCCGCGCGATCGAAGCGAACTGGTAGTAGAGCTTCGCCGAGCTCGTCCGAGGGACCCGAGATGATGAGCGGCGTCCGTGCCTCGTCGATGAGGATCGAGTCGACCTCGTCGACGATCGCGAAGACGTGGCCCCGCTGGACCATCTGGTCCTTCGACCTCGCCATGTTGTCGCGCAGGTAGTCGAAGCCGAACTCGGTGTTCGTGCCGTACGTCACGTCGCAGCGCGTATGCGGCCTGCTTCTCGGCGGTGTCGGTGATGTCCGGCCCGACCCTGCCGACCGTGATCCCGAGGAAGTTGTGAAGCTGGCCCATCCACTGGGAGTCACGGGTCGCGAGGTAGTCGTTCACCGTGACCACGTGGACGCCGCGCTCGCTGAGCGCATTGAGGTAGACCGGCAGGGTCGAGACGAGCGTCTTGCCCTCCCCGGTCTTCATCTCGGCGATCCAGCCGAAGTGCAGCGCCATGCCCCCCATCAGCTGGACGTCGTAGTGCCGCTGTCCGAGCACGCGCTTGCCGCGCCTCGCGGACGACGGCGAAGGCCTCGATCAAGCAGGTCGTCGAGGGTCTCGCCGCCCGCCGAGCCGCTCGCGGAACTCCGCGGTCTTCGCAGCGAGCGCCTCGTCACTGAGCGCGGAGACCTCCGGCTCGAGGTCGTTGATCGGGCCGACGAGCTCCGCCAGCTGCCGGACCCGCCGGCCTTCGCCGGTGCGCAGGAACTTCTCGAAGAGACCCATGGGGGACCAATCCTACCGGGACGATGGCGGTGTTCAGTGGGCTGCGCGCGGCTGACCTGGTCTTTGCCCCCACACTCGCCTGCAGCAGGGCTCGCGGGCGGCGCCCCGGACTCCGGCGCGCGTGCCGCCCGCTTCCTCCCGTCGCTGCGAACCGGGGAATCTCCCCGACCGCAGGCAGGACTTACTTCTAAGCCGCACCATGCTCAGCGACCACAAGTCGCCTTACGTGGGTCGTTTCGCCTGCGACTGGCCTCGACTTTCAACCACAGACCCGCGCGCAGCCCGCTGAGGATCCTAGGCGCCCCGACGTGCACGGCCCTCTCAGGCGTCGGCTGGGACCAGGCGCGCCAGTGCGAGCACGGCCAGGAGGCGCATTGCGAGCACGGCCGCTGCGATCGGCGAGCAGCAGACGCGCCGGACCGGACGTCGTGCTCCGCAGCGAACCGCAGCGCGCTCTTGTGGTGCTCGACCTGCATGCCGGTACGGCGCGCTGCGGCGCGAGACACCCTCCACATGGGTCACCACGGCCTCGGGAGCGGACCCGACGCCTCTGCCCGCCTTGTGCGCCCTCCAGCACAGGTCCATGTCCTCGGCGAACATGAAGTACCGCTCGTCGAAGCCCCCGAGCTGCTCGAACGTGCGCGCGGTCCGCGAGGAAGCAGGCTCCCGACACCCAGTCGGCGTTGCCCGCCGCGTCGCCCCCCGACTCGCGGTACCGCCGGGTGCAGGGGTTCGCCGGCCAGACCCTGCCGAGAAGTGCGTGCCCGACGGCGTCGAAGAGCGACGGGAAGGTCCTGACAGACGGGTAGACAGCCCCGGACTCGTTGAGGATCGTGGGGCCCACGACGCACCACTCCGGATGGAGCGCGAGGGCACCTGCAAGCCGGTCGAAGGCTCCCGCGTGCAGGACGATGTCGGGATTGGCCACGAGGACCAGGTCGCACGGCGCCGAGCACGGCGACGCCGCGGTTCACGCCCGCCCCGAAGCCGAGGTTCCTGCCCGGCTCGACGATCCGGACGCTGCCGGCGAGGTCGCCCAGCGCATCGCGGGTCGCACCGCCGCCGGCGTTGTCGACCACCACGAGGTCGTGCACGCCTGCGTCCAGCACCGAGGTCACGGCGTCGTGAAGGTGCGCTCCTGCGTGGTAGTCCACGATCACGCAGCCCACGCGAAGCAGGTCCGCGCTGCTCGGTGTCACAGGCTCCTGGTGAAGCGGAAATGGACGAGGGCGCGGATCGCGCCGAAGCCGTCGCGCCAGGTGATCTTCTTGCCCTCGTGGAACTCCCTGCCGGCGTAGCTGATCGGCACCTCGGTGATGTCGTAGCCCTGGCGCAGCACCTTGGCAGTGATCTCGGGCTCGAAGTCGAACCGGTTCGAGACAATGTGGACGGGCTCGAGCACCCTGCGGTCGAAGAGCTTGTAACAGGTCTCCATGTCGCCGAGCCGCTTCGCGTAGAGCACGCTCGTGACGAGCGACAGGAACCGGTTCCCGATGGAGTGCAGACCGGACATGTTCTGGCCGTTGCCCGCGAACCTGTTGCCGTACACCACGACTGCTGCGTGGTCGAGCACCGGGGCGAGGAGCGTCCTCCAGTCCGCCGGGTCGTACTCGAGGTCGGCGTCCTGGACGATGATGAGGTCGCCCGTCGCCGCCGCCAGGCCCGTGCGCAGCGCGGCGCCCTTTCCCTGATTCACCTCGTGGGTGAGCACCGTCACCCTCGGATCATCCACGCCGCGCAGCACCTCGGCGGTCGCGTCCGCGGAGCCGTCGTCCACGATGACGAGGTCGAACGGCGACGGGAAGCTCGACCTGGAGACACCTCGAGATGATCTCCTTCACCGTGGACTGCTCGTTGTACACGGGCATGAGCACGGTGAGGGTCCTGTACTCGATCGGCCGCAGTGTGCGCTGCCGCATCCGTTCTCCTTCGCCAGTCGAGCGAGGCTACCGAATCTGGGCGTGACCTAGGTGCATCGGCCCCTACAGGCTCGATGAAGAACCTGATGGTCGCCGCCAGTCCCTCGTCGAGGGCAGTGACCGGGGCCCACCCGAGGAGCCGCGCGGCGAGCGCCACGTCGGGTTGGCGGCGCTCAGGGTCGTCGGTCGGCAGCTCCTGGTGCTCGATGGACGATGTGGACCCCGTGAGCTCGATGATGAGTCTCGCGAGGTCGAGCACCGTGAGCTCGCTCGGGTTCCCGAGATTCACCGGGCCGGTCACGCTCGCGTCGAGCAGCGCGAGGAGACCCGACACCATGTCAGCCACGAAGCAGAGGCTCCGGGTCTGCGAGCCGTCCCCGTAAACGGTCACGGGATCGCCATGCAGCGCCTGCAGGATGAAGTTCGAGACCACTCGACCGTCCCCGGGCGACAGCCTCGGACCGTAGGTGTTGAAGATCCTCGCGATCCCCACGTTGGTGCCCGCAGCGCGCTGGTGCGCCATCACGAGCGCCTCGGAGAACCGCTTGGACTCGTCGTAGACGCTCCTCGGTCCGATCGGGTTGACGTTCCCCCAGTAGTCCTCGCGCTGCGGGTGCTCGCTCGGATCGCCGTAGACCTCGCTCGTGGATGCCTGGATGAACCTGGCGTCGTGCTGGGAGGCGAGCTCGATGAGCCGCCTCGTCCCCTCGCTCCCCACGGCGAGGGTCTGCAAGGGCATCGAGAGATATGCCTGGGGGGACGCCGGGGAGGCGAGGTTCACCACCGCGTCCACGGGACCCGCGACCGGGACGTCGAGCGAGACGTCCGCGTTGACGAAGCAGAAATGGGGGTTCGTCTCGTGGTGCGCGATGTTTCGCTCGAACCCCGTGCAGAGGTTGTCGATCACGATGACGTCGTCGCCACGGGCGAGCAGGAGGTCGCTGAGGTGTGAGCCGAGGAACCCGGCGCCGCCTGCGACGACGACGCGCACTACCGGCCGATGCCCGTGTACGAGAAACCGAGGCGGTGCAGGGGCGCCTCCTCGAGGAGGTTCCTCGCATCGACGATCGCCGGCGTGGCGACCTCCGCGCGAACCCTGGCGAAGTCGAGCCAGCGGAACTCCTGCCACTCCGTCAGGAGCGCGACCGCGTGGGTCCCCGTGACCGCGTCATAGGGGCTGTCGAACACCTCGAGGTGCGCGAGGTCGGGAGCGGCCGCGTCATCGGTCGTGACAGTCGGGTCGAAGGCGCGAACCGTCGCGCCCTCCGCGACGAGGCGGTGCGTGATCGACACGGCAGGCGAGTCGCGCCGGTCTCCGGTGTTCGCCTTGAACGAGAGGCCGAGGACCCCGACGGTCCTGCCGTCGAGGGAGCCTCCCGCCGCGACGCGGATCTTCGTCACCACCCGCTGCATCTGGTCCTCATTCCCGGAGATCGCGCCCCGGACGATTCCGACATCGAATCCCGCCGCCTTTGCGATCGCGACAAGGGCGGACGTGTCCTTCGGAAGGCAGGATCCTCCCCATCCGGGACCGGGACGGAGGAACTCGAAGCCGATTCGCTTGTCGTAGCCCATGCCGAGCACCAGATCCAGGACGTCGGCGCCGACCGCCTCGCACAGCCCGGCCATGGTGTTGATGAACGTGAGCTTGGTGGCGAGGAAGGCGTTCGAGGCGTACTTGATCAGCTCCGACGTCGTCGCATCGGTGATCACGGCCGGCGCTCCTGAATCGCTGAACAGATCCGCGACGCGCGCGGCCGCCTCCCGGTCGTCGGAGCCGACGACGATGCGGTCAGGGCTGAGCGAATCTGCGACGGCAGTGCCCTCGCGGAGGAACTCGGGGTTGGAGACCACGGCGACGTCCGGGCGCCCGATGACCCGCTCGACGAGGCCGGACGTTCCCACCGGCACGGTGGACTTGTTGACGATCGTCGCCCCGTCTGCGAGGCGGGGGGCGATCTCGCCGGCGGCGGCGGTGATGTAGGACAGGTCGGCGGACCCATCGGCTGCCTGGGGGGTCTCGACGCAGAGGAACACGAACTCGGCGCCGACGACGGCCTCCGCCGCTGTCTTGACCGCGCGGAGTCGTCCCGTGGAGATGCCGTTCTTCAGCATCTCCTCAAGGCCGTGCTCGACGATCGGCGAGCGCCCCTGGCGCAGCGCGTCGAGGCGCACGTCGTCGCGCTCGGCGACCGTCACGAAGTGGCCGTGGTGACTCAGCACCGCGGCTGTGGGCAGCCCGACGTAGCCGGCTCCGATCACCGCGATCCTTCGCACCCCGGCCTTCGGCATGGGCGTGGATTCAGTGCCCGGCACGCTGGCTCCCTTCGGTCAAGGCGGAGACGAGGCGGCGCATCGCGTCCTGCCACGTCGGGAGCAGATCGTACCCGTCAGCCAGCAGCCTCCCGGGCGCCAGGACGGAGTTGCGCGGGCGAGGCGCGAGGGGCTGGGGGTCCAGCTCGTCGGTCCGGATCGCCGTGACGAGCGCCGGATCGCCACCGGCGGCCTCTGCGACGGCGCGGACGAGGTCGAACCAGGTCGTCTCGCCGGCGTTCGTGAGGTGGACGATCCCTGCGGGCCGCATCCTCGCGAGCGTCACGAGGCCGCCGGCCAGGTCAGCGGCGAAGGAAGGGCAGCCGCGCTGGTCGTCGACGAAGCGCAGGGGCTCGCGTCGTCGAGCGCGCTCCACCGCGAGCTTGACGATGTTTCGGCCGTGGAAGCCCGCCACCCACGACACGCGCGCGATCGTCGCCTCGGGCGGGCATGCACGCTCGCCGGCGAGCTTGCTCGCGCCGTAGACGGAGCGGGGGCTCGGCGGGTCGTCCTCCAGGTACGCCGACGTCTTCTCGCCGTCGAAGACGTAGTCCGTCGAGACGTAGATCAGGTGGGCACCGACTGCCTGTGAGGCCGCCGCGACGTGCGCCGTCCCGGTTGCGTTCACCGCGAAGGCGATCTCGGGCTCGGTCTCCGCCCGGTCGACCGCCGTGTAGGCAGCCAGGTGGATCACGACCTCGGGGCGCGCCCGATCGAGCGCGGCGTGGACGGCGGCCTCGTCCTCGATCGCCAAGGTCGAGTGGGTCGTGGCCACCGTCTCGAACTCACCCGCGGCCACCGGCACCCCACCGAGCAGCGCCGACGCGCAGCCCCCGACCGGGGACCTGCCGCTCAGTGCGTCGATGAGGTCCGTGCCGACCTGTCCGGTGGCACCGGTCACGAGGACCCGCATCAGCCAGCCTTGCCCCAGTCCTCCTCGACGACGGGCGCCCGGTCGCGAAGCGGCTCCCACCAGGCGCGGTTGTCCGCGTACCAGGCGACCGTCTCGGCGATCCCGTCCTCGAACGAGATCGATGGCTCCCAGCCGAGCTCGGTGCGGATCTTCGTGATGTCGAGGAGGTAGCGGCGGTCGTGGCCGGGGCGGTCCGGAACGATCGTCTTGAGCGAGGCCGGCTTGCCAAGTGCCTCAAGCACGGTGTCCGCGATCTGCTCGATGCTCTTCTCGACGCCTGAGCCGACGTGGTAGGTCTCGCCGATCCGTCCCCGGGACAGGACCGCATCGATCGCGATGCAGTGGTCGATGACGTGAAGCCACTCGCGGCGATTCTGCGTCGACGCGTAGAGCGGAATGGGCTGGTCGTCGATCGCCTTGGTCGCGAAGACCGGGATCACCTTCTCGGGGAACTGGAAAGGCCCGTAGTTGTTCGAGCAATTCGTGATCGTGATCGGCAGTTCGAAGGTCTCGTAGTACGCGCGGACCGCGTGGTCACCCCCCGCCTTGGCGGCGTTGTACGGCGTCCTCGGACGATACGGGCTCTCCTCCGTGAACGCGCCCGGGTCGTCGAGATCGAGGTCGCCGTAGACCTCGCAGGTCGAGATGTGGTGGAACCGGCTCACGTCGTTGCGACGCGCAGCCTCGAGCATCGTCTGGGTCCCGAGCACGTTCGTGGAGAAGAACCGTCCCGGGTCGAGGATCGCAAGGGAGTTGTGGGACTCCGCGGCGAAGTTGACGATGGTGTCGATTCCGAAGTCCTTGATCGTCCGCTCCGCGAGATCGAGGTCCCGGATGTCCCCGTGGACGAAGGTGAATGCGTCCGCGACGTCGTCCAGATTCGCCTGGTTGCCCGCGTACGTGAGGGCGTCGTAGGCGATCACCGTGTCGTCCGGGTGCTCAGACACCCAGTATCGGACGAAATTCGAACCAATGAATCCGGCACCGCCGGTTACGAGGAGACGCATGGCCAAATGCTACTCGCGGGCCTCCTGTCCCCCTTGGGTGGCCCTTCGCAGGTGGACCACGTCGCCGGCGGACACCTCCCTCGTCCCGCTCGACGTCGCAACCAGCAGGTGCCCGAACTCGGTGAGACCCGATGCGACCCCCTCGAATGACTCGCCGGGCAGCTCTACTCGCACGGTTCGACCGAGGGTGACGAGGACGTCGACGTAGCTGCGCTGCAATCGAGCGCGACCCCCAGCCGATCCCAGCTCGTCGATCAGGGGATCCAACGCAAGCAGGAACGAGTCAAGGAGCGCGTCGCGATCGGGCTCTCGGCCCGACACGTCCGCAACGCAGGTCGCGCCAACCCCGGGGGGGCCCGGCCACGTGAGGTTGATGCCGAGTCCCACGACGATCGCGACCGATCCATCCGCAGACGGACGCCCGTCGGTCTCCGCGAGGATCCCGCCGAACTTCTGGTCACCAGCCACGAGGTCGTTGGGCCACTTGAGGCCTCCGGCGGCACCCGCCGCGGCGCACGTGTCAAGGGCGGCGAGGCCCACCGCGACGGTGGCGAGGTGGCGGGCCGGCGGGTCGAGGTGCACGCGGACGAGCACGGAGCAGAGCAGCGCAGATGCCGGCGGTGCCTCCCAGCGGCGGTCGAACCTGCCTCGTCCGGCAGTCTGGAGGTCGGCAACCGCTACCGAGCGGTCAGGCGCCCCGGCTGCGGCAGCGGCGGCCATCCAGGTGTTCGTCGAGTCGATCTCCTCGAAACGGTGGATGGCGAAAGAGGACGGCACCACACGCGACACCCTAGGGTTCTCCTGCCGAGCCGCTGAGGAACGGCAGACGAAGAGGAGGCACGGGTGCTCAAGAAGGTCCTCATCGCAAACCGTGGCGAGATCGCGGTGCGGGTCATCAGAACCTGTCGTGAGCTGGGCGTCGAGACCGTCGCTGTCTATTCGGAGCTCGATCGGGATGCCATGCACGTGCGCTTCGCGGACGAGGCGTTCGCGCTCGGCGGACAGACCGCAGCGGAGAGCTACCTCAACACCGAGCGGATCCTCGAGGTCCTCAGCCACTCGGGCGCCGACTCGGTGCATCCCGGCTACGGCTTCTTCTCGGAGAACACCGACTTCGCCCGCGCCGTGACGGGCATGGGGGCAGTCTTCATCGGCCCTCCCCCGGAGGCCATCGAGGTCATGGGAGACAAGATCTCCTCGAGGCTCGCCGCGGAGCGCGCCGGGGTCCACGGCGTGCCGGGCCGGTCGAAGACGCTCGAGGGTCCCGACGAGATCGTCACGTTCGGCGAGGAGGTGGGCTGGCCGCTCGCCATCAAGGCGGCGTACGGAGGCGGCGGCCGCGGGATGAAGGTCGTCGACGGTCCCGCCGAGGCTGCCGAGGCGCTCGAATCGGCGCAACGCGAGGCGAAGGCGTACTTCGGCCGGAGCGAGTGCTACATCGAGCGCTATCTGACATGGCCTCGCCACGTCGAGGTCCAGATCCTCGCCGACATGCACGGATCTGCCGTGTGGCTGGGTGAGCGGGACTGCTCGAGCCAGCGTCGACACCAGAAGCTGATCGAGGAGGCCCCGGCGCCGAACCTCCCTGACGACGTCCGCACGGCGATGGGAGAGGCGGCCGTCAAGGTCTCGAAGGCATGCGGGTACGTGAACGCCGGGACTGTCGAGTTCATGTACCAGGACGGTGCGTTCTACTTCCTCGAGATGAACACCCGCTTGCAGGTCGAGCACCCGATCACCGAGCTGGTGACCGGACTGGACCTCGTGGAGTACCAGCTGCGGATCGCGTCGGGCGAGCCGCTCGGGCTCGAGCAGGAGGACATCGCGGGGATGCGACGTGGTCACGCGATCGAGGTCCGCATCAACGCGGAGGACCCGGCCGGCGGCCGGTTCCTGCCCTCCCCCGGTCCCCTCACCCGGTTCGACGAGCCATCGGGTCCGGGCGTCCGGCTCGACGCCGGCTACGCGAAGGGCGACACCGTCAGCCAGTTCTACGACAACCTGATCGCGAAGCTGGCTGTCTGGGGCTCGGACCGCGAGCAGGCAAGGCGCCGGATGCTGCGCGCGCTCGGCGAGACGCGGATCGAGGGCGTTGCGACGACCATCCCCGCTGATGTCGCGATCCTGACGCACCCCGACTTCATCGCGGCGGAGCACTCGACTCGGTGGGTCGAAGAGACGCTGGATCTCAGCGCGATCGTGTCCGAGCCCATCGACGCCGAGGGCGCACACGACGACCGGGTCCTGAAGTCCGTGACGACCGAGGTCGACGGGAGGCGCTACGAGGTGGATCTGTGGCTGCCGGCCGGCGGCATCGGGGGTGCCGGCGCCGCCAAGCCGAAGCGCCGCGCCGGAAGTGCCGGCGTCGCCGGGAGCGGATCGGGCGAGGTGACCGTGCCCATGCAGGGCACGGTCGTCAAGGTCCTCGTCGCGGTCGGCGACGAGGTGGAAGTGGGCCAGACGGTCTGCATCCTCGAGGCCATGAAGATGGAGAACTCCGTCACCGCGGAACGGGCGGGCACGGTGACCGAGGTCCGCGTGGAAGCCGGTGGCGCTGTCTCCGCCGGAGACGTCCTGGCAGTGATCGAGTGAGCGCCCCCGCCGACGAGGCCAGATCGGCGATCGAAGCGGCGACGCCGAAGCTGCTCTCGCTCAGTCACGACCTGCACGAGCACCCCGAGACCGCCTTCGAGGAGCACCGTGCCGCGCGAGCCGTCACGGACCTGCTCGAAGGAGCGGGCTTCGACGTCGAGCGGGGCGCCTGCGGTCTCGACACCGCGTTCATCGCGACCTTCGGAACAGGCAAGACCAGGATCGGGATCTGCGCCGAGTACGACGCGCTGCCCGACGTGGGGCACGCCTGCGGCCACAACATCATCGCTGCCAGCTCCGTAGGCGCCGCAATCGGACTGGCCCGCGTCGCCGAGGAGGTCGACGCCACCGTCATCGTCCTCGGCACGCCCGCGGAGGAGGGGGGCGGCGGGAAGGTCCTGATGCTCGAGGCCGGCGCCTTCGAGGGCCTCGACGTCGCGATGATGGTCCACCCTTGGCCCGCCGACCGCCTCGAGGCCACGTGCCTCGCCGTCGACCACTTCGACGTGGCGTTCACCGGTCGCGAGGCACACGCCTCCGCAGCGCCATGGGAGGGCGTGAACGCCGGCGACGCGATGACGATCGCCCAGGTGGCGATCGGGCTGCTGCGCCAGCAACTGGTGTTCGGCGATCAGGTCCACGGGATCGTGACCGACGGCGGATCAGCCGCGAACATCATCCCCGCCCATGTCACCGGCCGTTTCATGTGCAGGAGCCTCGACGCGCAGGGGCTCGAAGCGCTGCGACGACGCGTGGAGGCCTGCTTCGAGGCCGGTGCGCTCGCCACGGGTGCGATGCTCTCGATCACCAACGTCGGCCTCCCCTACTCGCACATGGAGTCGGACCCGTCGCTCCTCGGGAGCTACCGACGCCATGCCGAGGAGCTCGGACGAAGCTTCTCCGCGGATGATGACGGCTCGGCGCGACCCACGATCTCGACCGACATGGCCAATGTCTCGCTCGAGGTCCCCTCGATCCATCCCCTGCTCGGCATCGACGCCCGGGGCGCAGTGAATCACCAGCCGTCCTTCGCAGCAGCGTGCGTGACTCCCTCAGCCGACCGGGCCGTTATCGACGGGTCCGTGGCGCTCGCCCTGACGGGCATCGACGTGGCGACCGACGAGGTGCTCCGAGCGGCCTTGCTCCACCGGCCGTAGGTCAGCCGCCAGGCTGGTACATCCCGAAGACGCCCCTGAGCACGTCCGCAACCTCGCCGAGCGTGGCGGAGCGGCGCAGCGCCTCTTTCATCGGGACCAGCACGTTCTGGGACCCCCGGGCGGCTGCCTCGAGGTCCGCGAGCGCGGCCGACACGCCCTCGTCGCTGCGAGCGCGCTTCAGCTCGGCGACCCTCGCCACCTGTGCGGCCTGCTGGCGGATGTCCACCGGGAAGACGTCTGGGGAGCCTTCCTCGGCGTCCACGAACCGGTTGACGCCCACGACGATGCGACGGAGGTCGTCGACGCTGCGGGCATCGGCGTAGGCGGCCGACTCGATCTCGTCCTGCATGTACCGGGCCTCGATGGCGGCGACCGCCCCGCCGCGGCGGTCGATCTCCTCGATGTAGCCCGTCGCGCGGCGTTCGATCTCATCGGTCAGCGATTCGACGAAGTACGAGCCTCCGAGCGGGTCGACCGTGTCCGAGATGCCCGACTCGAACCCGAGGATCTGCTGCGTGCGGAGCGCGATCTTGACGGCCCGCTCGGTCGGGAGCCCGAGCGCCTCGTCGAAACTGTTCGTGTGCAGGCTCTGCGTGCCGCCGAGTGCTGCGCCCAGCGCCTGCAGCGTCGTTCGCACGATGTTGTTCTCGGGCTGCTGCGCGGTCAGCGTCGAGCCGGCCGTCTGCGTGTGGAACCGCAGCATCTTCGATCGCTCGTCAGTGGCGCCGAACCGATCGGTCATGATCGTCGCCCACATGCGCCTCGCGGCGCGGAACTTCGCGATCTCCTCGAACAGGTTGTTGTGGGCATTGAAGAAGAAGCTCAGCCTCGGGGCGAACTCATCGACGGAGAGACCCGCCGAGAGCGCCGCTTCGACGTAGGCGATGCCGTCCGCAAGCGTGAACGCCACCTCCTGCACCGCCGTCGATCCCGCCTCGCGGATGTGGTAGCCCGAGATCGAGATCGTGTTCCAGTTCGGCAGGTGCTCGCGGCAGTAGGCGAAGATGTCGGTCACAATCCTCATGGATGGCCGCGGCGGGTAGATGTAGGTGCCGCGGGCCACGTACTCCTTCAGGATGTCGTTCTGGATGGTCCCTCGCAGCGCGGAGCCGGGGATGCCACCCTCCTCGGCGACGAGTTCGTAGAGCAGGAGCAGGGTCGATGCCGTCGCGTTGATCGTCATCGACGTCGTAACCTCGTCCAGCGGCAGCCCGGCGAGAA
The DNA here is from genome assembly GCA_963841965.1 of uncultured Acidimicrobiaceae bacterium. Classification (GTDB taxonomy): domain Bacteria; phylum Actinomycetota; class Acidimicrobiia; order Acidimicrobiales; family RAAP-2; genus Palsa-459. The sequence continues at coordinate 298,362 of CAWJES010000004.1, forward strand.
GCAGGCGCATGTCGTCGATCGACGAGATCGCGACGCCCACCTTGCCGACCTCGCCCTCGGCGCGTGGGTGGTCCGAGTCGTAGCCCATCTGGGTCGGGAGGTCGAAGGCGCAGGAGAGCCCCGTCTGCCCGGCGGCGAGCAGGAACTTGAAGCGCTCGTTCGTCGCCTCCGCCGTCCCGAAGCCCGCGTACTGGCGCATGGTCCAGAGCCGCGAGCGGTACATGCCCTTGTGCACGCCGCGCGTGTAGGGGAACGACCCCGGCTCGCCGAGCCGGGCGGCATCGGCCTGCGCGCGATCGGCAGGGCCGTAGACCGGCTTGATCTCGATGCCCGAGGCGGTCTCTCGTCTGGTGGGTTCGTCTGGCACGACTGACACGTTAGGCACCGCGGGCACAGTGGACCCAAGACGGCCGTGCAACGATGGTCGCGTGCCTCGGCCATCGCGGATCCTCCTTGTGCTCGCGAACGGCGGGCGCGCCGGCATGCAGACCCAGGTCGGACTGCTCGCGCACGGGCTGCGCGACGCGGGTTGCGCCGTCACGATCGCCTGCGGCCCGGGCCACCTCGATGTCGACGACGTCGAAGTGGCCCGACTCCCGGCGCTCAACTCCCCGTCCGCGCCGCTCTTCGCACGCGAGCTTCGCAGGCTCGTGAAGCGGACGAGCCCGCACGTCGTCCACGGCCACGGATTGCGGCTCGCGCCGCTGCTCCGGATCGTCGCGCGGCGCAGGTCCCTCGTCACGTGCCACGGCATCGACCCCGACCGGCTCGAGTGGACGGCCGCCATGTTGCGAGCCACCAGGATCCGCGTGGCGAGCTGCGGCGAGGGTCCGAGACGCCTGCTCGAAGGAAAGGGCGTTCCGAGCCTTCTCCTCAACAACGCCGTCCCACCGATGCCAGAGCCGCTGTCGAGGCAGGCGATCGCCTCGCGGTTCAAGTTGGACCCCGACGCGACCATCGTGGTCTCTCCCGCCCGGTTCACCGCGCAGAAGGACCCCGTGACAATGGTCCGCGCGCTCGCCTACGCCCAGGGCGTGTCGGGCATCCTCATCGGCGGCGGGCCGCTCGAGCGCGACGTCCTCGAGGAGGTGTCGCGCCACAACCTCGCCGGTCGCGTGGCGGTCGCGGGCTGGCTCGGGGACGCGCGGGCCGTGCTCGCCGGAGCGGACATCGTCGGGCTCGCGTCGGTCTGGGAGGGCCAGCCCACGGTGGTGCTCGAGGCGATGGCAGCCGGGGTACCGGTCGTCGCGACGGCCTGCCCCGGTATCGAGGACACCGTCGTCGACGGCGTCACCGGCCTCCTCGCGGCACCCCGCGATGCCGTGTCACTCGGGCGCGCCTTCGTCCGGGCGGCCGGGGACCCGGCGCTCCGCGGGCGGCTCGTCGCGGGAGGCCGCGCCGCCGTCGCGTCGCACACGGTGGACGCCGTCGTTGGCGCGCACCTCGAGGCGTACCAGACACTCCTCGCCGGCCGCTGGCCGGCGTAGCCGGACGACCGGATTCGATGCTCGGACCTCGTCAGCCTCGTGGATGGGGCATGCAGAGGTCGTCGTAGTCAGCCAGGACGAGCTTGCCGGCCCGCTCGCCGCACGCCGGGCATTCGGGGTCCTTGCGCACCTTGAAGGTCCGGAACGACTCCTCGAGGGCGTCGTAGGTGAGCAGCCGGCCCACGAGTGGATCTCCGAGCCCCAAGAGGAGCTTGATCGCCTCCATCGCCTGGATCGACCCGATGATGCCCGGAAGGACGCCGAGCACCCCTGCCTCCGCGCAGCTCGGAGCGAGCTCGGCCGGCGGGGGCTCGGGCAGCATGCATCGATAGCACGGGCCCACCTTCGGATCGAAGACCGTGGCCTGGCCCTCGAAGCGGAAGATCGAGCCGTGGACGACGGGGATGCCGGTGACGACCGACGCGTCGTTCACGAGGTACCGCGTGGGGAAGTTGTCCGTGCCGTCGACGATGAGGTCGTAGCCGTCGATGATCGAGAGGATGTTGTCCGCCGCGAGCCGAACGTCGTAGGTCGCGACCTCGATGTCCGGGTTCATCGCAGTCAGGGTCTTCTTGGCCGAGTCGACCTTCCTGTCGCCGACCCGGTCGAGGTTGTGGAGGATCTGTCGCTGCAGGTTCGAGGCGTCGACGACGTCCATGTCGATGATCCCCAGGGTGCCGACTCCAGCTGCAGCGAGGTAGAGCGCCGCAGGAGACCCGAGACCACCCGCGCCGAGCAGCAACACTCGCGCGTTGAGCAGACGCAGCTGGCCCTGCTCGCCCACCTCGGGGAGGAGCAGGTGGCGGTGGTAGCGCTCGCGCTGGTCCGCGCTGAGCACCTCGGGGACGTCGAACGAGTTCCCCTCGTCCTTCCACCGGTTGAAGCCGCCAGCCATTGACACGACGTCGGCGTAGCCCAACTCCTCGAGCGTCCTCGCCGCGAATGCCGAGCGCACGCCGCCGGCGCAGTACACGATGGTTCGTGCCGCCTTGTCCGGGAGCGCTCCTTCAACGTTGAATTCGAGCTGGCCGCGAGGAATGTGGGCCGCACCGGGCACCTTGCCCTGCGCCACCTCATCGGCCTCGCGGACGTCGAGGAACCGCGTCCGGCCCAGCTCCGTCGCGGCATCGGCAGGCTGGATCTCCGTGATCTGTGACTTGGCCGCTGCGAGCAGTTCACGTGGGGTCGGCACTCGAAACCTCCTGGGACGTTTGGAAATCCTATCAATACAGTCAACTTTCAAGTCCGCCCCGACATTCCCGGACGTTCCGCAAGACTGACTGCGTGGACGTGATCGAGGCCCTGCGCCGTCGGCGGATGACGAGGGCGTTCGACGGCACCGAGCTCGACGAAGACGTGGTCGTGGCGCTGTGCCACGAGGCCGCGCGCTCCCCGACGGCAGGACATGCGCGGGGTGTGGACGCGGTCGTGGCCTGCGGGCGAGCCGGGGTGGCCCGCTACCTCGACGCCGCGACGGACCCCGCATGGCGGGAACGTGCCGACCGGTACGCGGGGTTCGCAGCCGCTGGCGCCGCGGTGGTGGTGACCTGCGACCCCGCACGCTACGCAGCTCGTTATGCCGACCACGACAAGGCAAGCAGCGGTCTCGGCGACGTCGGGCAATGGCCTGTCCCCTACTGGTTCACCGATGCCGCCTTCTTCACGATGTCCCTGCTGCTGCTTGCGGAGGAGGCGCACATCGATGGCGCCTTCCTCGGGGCGTTCCGACACGAGGAGGACGTGCTCGGCGCGATCGGCGCACCCGAAGGTACAAGGCTGTTCGGTGCCGTCCTCCTCGGTCGCGGATCCGACGTGCAGCGGCCATCGGGGTCAGCGGCGCGTTCTGGACCTACGAGATCCGAGCGGGTGCACCGGGGTCGGTTCGCGGGCGGCTGAGCAGGTACTCGGCGAGGAGACGCAAGGAGAACGCGGTCCCGCCCTTGACGGTGTATCCGGAGTCCGCGTCAGCACGTCCTGTCGAGGCGATGTCCAGGTGGGCCCAGGGCCTGGTCCCCGCAAACCGCTTCAGGAAGAGGCCGGCGACGATTGTGCCCGCAAGGGGCGGCTTGCCGATGTTCTTCATGTCGGCGATGTCTGAGTCGAGGTGGCTGTCGTACTTCTCGAACAGCGGCAGCTCCCAGAGGTCCTCGCCCTGGTAGGCCCCGCAGACCCGAAGGTCGTCGACAAGCTGCTCGTCGGTCCCGAGGATGGCGGCGAGCTGGTCGCCGAGAGCGGTCGCGACCGCCCCCGTCAGGGTCGCGACGTCGATGATGACATCTGGATCGAGTTCCGCCGCGAGGCTCAAGCCGTCGGCGAGGATGAGGCGCCCTTCGGCATCGGTGTTCAGGACCTCGACGGTCTTGCCGTTGCGCATGGTGAGGACGTCACCCGGCTTCATGGCGCGCTGCCCGGGGAGGTTCTCGGTGATCGGCGCGATCGCCGTGATCCTCACGTTCGAGTTCAGCGTGGCCGCGGCCCCGAGCGCACCGAGGACGATCGCGGCACCGGACATGTCCGTCTTCATCGTCATCATCCCGGCAGGCGTCTTGAGCGACAACCCCCCCGAGTCGAACGTGATGCCCTTGCCGACGAGGACGACGTGGAACGCCGAGGAGGGCGCATATTCGGGCTGGTAGGTCGCGACGACAAGGCGCGGGGGCTCGAGGGAGCCTCGACTGACGCCGAGCAGACCGCCGAGACGCTCGTCCTCGATCCTTCCCTCGTCCCAGACCTCGATCGATGTTCGCGGAATCCCATCGAGGTGCCGCGCCGCCTCGTCTGCGAACGCTCGCGGCGTGAGCTGCGCGGCGGGACGGTTGACGAGGTCGCGCGCCCAGTGGACGGCCCGCGCGACGGCGACGGCGCGCTCGGTCCCTTGCGCGAACTGTGTCGTCGTCGCGTCCGACATCACTTCGCTCGAGACGGGGACGACGCGAACCTCGCTCGGCAGCGAGTCGCTCGGCGCCGTCTTCGAGCCGTCGGGTCGGTACGAGGCGAGCAGGGAGCCCTCGGCAACTGCCTGTGCGACCCTGCTCACTGGAATCGTCGACGGCAGGGGCACCAGAATGGCCAAGGACGCCGCGCGGGACGATGCCCTCACGGCGGCGGCTCCAAGCCGGCGCCAGACGTCGGCGTCGGCGGAAACGGGGCTCCCGATCCCGAGGAGCAGCACCGTCGACCCACCAATGGACCTGATCGCGAGCACCTCGCCTGGCTTGCCTTCGAACCCCTGGACCCGGGCCCATGCCGTGTCGACCTCCCCGGGGATCGCCACCCCTGCCGCGGTTGTCGGCAGCCCCTTCGGCAGCAGCACGCCCTGATCGTCGACCGCCACCGGGACGCCGACGACATCGCTCGACGCAAGCGTCGCAAGGTCGGCGATGCGCACGATCGTGGTCACGGCGTGCCGCCGGTGCTTCGCGCGGTTCGGTGCACGTCGCCCTCCTGCCAGCGAGCCGCCGCCCACAGCAGGTCGCTCAGTCGGTTCAGGTAGGCGGGGACGAGCGAGCCGTCCATCCTCCACGCGACGGTCAGGCGCTCGGCCCTGCGAACGACGGTCCTGGCGACGTCGAGGCACGCCGACGTGGGGTGCTCGCCAGGCACGACAAACTCCGTGGGCAGCACAGTGCGCTCAGCCAGGTCGTCGATGGCGGCCTCGAGCGCCTCGACCATCGCCTCGGTGACCATCGAGGTCCCCGGCGACAGCTTGCGCCTGTTCTCCGGGGCGGTCGCGACCTCTGCCATCAGCACCCACAGGTCCCGCTCGATCACGATGAGCAGCGCGTCGAGCTCCCCGCCCGCCGGAGTGCCCGAACGCGCGAGTCCGAGCATCGCCTGGGACTCGTCGACGGCGCCGTTCAACTCGATGGATGGATCGTCCTTGCGCACCCGTCCACCGAAGTACAGCCCGGTGGTGCCATCGTCACCTGCACGCGTGTAGATGCGCATCATCGAGATGCTACCGGCGGGTTGGCGGTTAGCCTTCCGAGGCAGTGACTGATCCGGCGACCACGTTCCAGCGGCTCAAGCCGGAGGATTCCGCCTACCTCGCGGCCCTCGAGCAGGGCGTCCTCGTCTACGACGGGGCGACGGGGACGAACCTCCAGCTCGCCGGATTGACGAGCGACGACTTCGGTGGCGCGGATCTCGAAGGGTGCAACGAGATCCTCTGCGTGACCCGCCCGGACGTCGTGGCGCAGCTGCACCGCTCCTTTCTCGACGTCGGGGTGGATGTCATCGAGACGAACTCCTTCGGGTCCTTCTCCGTCGTGCTGGGCGAATACGGGATCGCTTCGCGCGCCACCGAGCTTGCGGTTGCAAGCGCGAGGATCGCACGCGAGGCCGCGGACAGCTACGCGTCCGCCGCCTCCCCCAGGTTCGTCGCAGGGTCGATGGGGCCGGGGACCAAGTTCCCCTCCCTCGGCCAGATCTCCTTCGACGACCTTCGCGACTCCTACGAGGAGCTCGCCTACGGCCTGCTGGAAGGCGGCGTCGACCTTCTGATCGTCGAGACGATGTACGACCTCCTGGGTGCGAAGGCTGCGATCAGCGCGGCCCACCGAGCGATGCGGCGCCACGGCCGGACTGTGCCGGTCCAGGCGCAGGTGACGATCGAGCTCACCGGCAGGATGCTCCCGGGCACCGAGATCGGGGCGGCGATCACGTCGCTCCTCCCCATGGGAATCGACGTCTTCGGCCTGAACTGCGCGACCGGCCCGGTCGAGATGTACGAACCCCTGCGCTACCTCGCCGACACCTGTCCCCTGCCGCTCAGCTGCCTGCCCAACGCGGGCCTGCCCTCCGTCGTCGACGGCGCCATGCACTACGACCTGACGCCCGGGGAGTTGGCGGAGCACATGGGCCGATTCGTCGAGGAGTTCGGCGTTCAGGTTGTCGGCGGGTGCTGCGGGACGACCCCCGAGCATCTCGCGCGCGTCGTCGAGGCCTTGAGCGACGCTGTGCCCGCGGGCCGGACGCCGGTCCTCGAGCCCGCCGCCTCGTCGATCTACACCGCGGTCCCGTTCCGCCAGGACCTGAGTCGTCCTGCTCGTCGGCGAGCGGACCAATGCGAACGGCTCCAAGAAGTTCCGCGAGGCGATGCTCGAGGGCGACTGGGATACGTGCGTCGCGATGGCGCGCGACCAGATCAAGGAGGGTGCGCACTTCCTGGATGTGTGCGTCGACTACACGGGTGCCGACGGCGTCGCGGACATGGATGCCCTGATGGCGCGCCTTGCGACGCAGTCGTCCGCACCGCTCATGGTCGACACGACCGAGGCACCTGTCGCGAGGGCCGCGCTCACCTGGATCGGCGGGCGGGCGCTGCTCAACAGCGTCAATCTCGAGGAGGGTGACGCGCCGGGGACCCGTCTCGACGCGTTCCTCAACCTCGCGCGCGAGTTCGGTGCCGCCGTCGTGGCCACGTGCATCGACGAGGAGGGACAGGCGAGGACCGCAGAGTGGAAGGTCCGTGCGGCACGGTCGATCGTCGATCTCGCGGTCGAGCGCTACGGGCTGCGCCCCGAGGACGTCTTCATCGATCCGCTCGTGCTCCCACTGTCGACGGGCCTCGCCGAGTCCCGTCGCGACGGGATCGAGACCATCGACGCCATCCGTCGCATCAAGGACGAGCTGCCCGGCGTGCACACGATCGTTGGCCTCTCGAACGTCTCGTTCGGCCTCTCGCCGGCGGCACGTCAAGCCCTCAACAGCGTCTTCCTCCACGAGTGCGCGGCTGCCGGGCTCGACGCCGCGATCGTGCACGCGAGCAAGATCCTTCCCCTCGCCAAGATCGATGAGCGGGCCCGGGAGGTCTGCCTCGACCTCATCTACGATCGGCGCCAGGACGGCTATGACCCGCTCACCGAGCTGCTCGGACTGTACGAGGGGGTCGCCGCGAGCGGAGCGGCCGTCGACGACCTCGCCGACCTCGCCCTCGACGAGCGCCTGCGCCGACGAATCATCGACGGCAACCGCAACGGGCTCGAGGACGACCTGACCTCCGCGCTCGCACTGGGGATGCCGCCGCTCGCGATCGTCAACGACCATCTCCTCGAGGGGATGAAGGTGGTCGGGGACCTCTTCGCGTCGGGCGAGATGCAGCTCCCGTTCGTCCTGCAGAGCGCCGAGACGATGAAGCAGGCCGTCGCGTTCCTCGAGCCGCACATGGAGAAGGCGGACACGGGCGGCAAGGGGACGATCGTGCTGGCCACCGTGAAGGGCGACGTGCACGACATCGGGAAGAACCTCGTCGACATCATCCTGACCAACAACGGCTACGAGGTCGTCAACCTCGGCATCAAGGTCGGCGTCAATGAGATGCTCGCCGCCGTCGAGGAGCACAAGGCGGACGCGCTCGGGATGAGCGGCCTGCTCGTCAAGTCTACCCTCATCATGCGCGAGAACCTCGCCGTGATGCGCGACCTCGGCTACTCGGACGTGCCGGTTCTGCTCGGCGGCGCCGCGCTCACGCGGACGTACGTCGAGCGTGAGCTGCGCGAGTCACACGACGGGCGCGTCTTCTACGGGAAGGACGCGTTCGAGGGTCTCCGCGTCATGAACAGGCTCGTCGAGCTCAAGGACTCCGGCGAGCACGACGAGACGTTCGGCCGGGAGATCTCGGAGCGGCGGGTGCCGAGACGGTCGCGCGACGAGGCCCTGCCGACTCCCGACGGCCTGCCGCACCGATCGCCGGACGTGGACGACGAGAACCCGCTGTTCGCCCCGCCGTTCGTCGGCTCGCGAGTCGCAAAGGGCATGGCGATCGACGAGATCGCCCAGTTCCTCAACCTCACCGCGCTCTTCAGGAACCAGTGGGGCTACCGACCCGAGAACGGCGAGGACGACCCGACGTTCAAGGAGCGCGTCCGAGGCGTCCTGCGCGAGGAGCTGGACAAGGCGAAGGCCGACGACCTCCTGATTCCCCAGGTTGTGTGGGGCCACTTCCCCGCGGCGGCCGACGGGCAGGACCTCGTCATCTACACGTCCGACGAGCGCTCCGAGGAGCGGTGCCGGTTCCGGTTCCCTCGCCAGCACGAGGAGCCGTGGCTCTGCATCGCGGACTTCTTCAGATCGGTGGGATCTCCCGATCGCGACTACGCGTCGTTCATGCTCGTGACCATGGGGCCAAGGGTGAGCGAGCGGTGCCAGGAGCTGTTCAGCGAGGACCGCTACACGGACTACCTCAAGCTGCACGGGTTGGGCGTTGAGATGGCCGAGGCGCTCGCCGAGTTGTGGCACCGGCGGATCCGCGAGGAGCTCGGCTACGCGGACCAGGACGGACCGACCGTCCAGGGACTGTTCCGTCAGCAATACCGCGGCGGCCGCTATTCGTGGGGCTACCCCGCCTGCCCGGATCTCACTGACAACGAGAAGGTGGCCGTGCTCCTCGAGGCGGGCCGCATCGGCGTCACGGTCTCCGAGGGGTTCCAGCTCAATCCGGAGCAGACGACCGATGCTGTCGTCTGCCATCACCCGCAGGCGAAGTACTTCGTCGCATGATCGCGACGACGCCGCGAGGAGGGGCATGACGCGGTCCGGCCCCCCTCGCTCGAGCGCGAGGATGACGGCGGCGGTCGCCGTGACCGTGCTCGCCGTCGGCGCCGTGCTCGCGGCATGCGGCGGGCCGTCCTCGAGTTCCACGACGACAACGACACCGGCAGGGTCGAACACCGGCGCGGACTCGCTCCTCAATCAGCTGCGCGCCCTCGGCTCGCAAGCAAGCGCGGCGAGCCGCTCGACCTTCCAGGCCACATGGGCTGCGACGTCCAATGCGACGACGACCACAGTGACCCTGGCGCAGTCCCCGCCGAAGTCCAAGTTCTCGACCAGCTCGGGTGGAGTCGTGCTGAACGACGGCACCGCCACCTACTTCTGCTCGAGCAGCGCGACGTGCCTCAGGGAGACGACCGTGAATCCGCTCTCCTCCCTCGTCGGCCTCTACAGCGGCCAGGCGTTCCTGGGCGTCACTCGGAGCTACTCGGACCAAGCGGCGTTGTCGGCGGCTGGGATCTCGCTGTCGTTCTCCAATGCCACGCACGGAGGCATCGCCTCGAAGTGCGTCACGCTCACTGAAGCGAAGACGTCGGCGGCGACGACGTGGTGCGTCTCGAGCAGCGGCATTCTGACCCACTGGTCTGCGGGCGGCTCGTCGTTCGAGCTCACGACCTACTCGTCGACGGTCGATGCGAACGAGTTCTCGCTTCCCGCGGGCGCCACGGTGGTCACGATTCCATAGCGACCTGGTGGCGGCACCTACACCGGGGTGATGCCCGCGAGGGAAGTGGCCGCGAGTACAATCGCTATTCGGCCGACCGTCGTGTCCGCCCATCCCCAGTGAACAGAGGGCGACGACATGGCTGCAGCAAACGTTCCCCGGCGTGTGGCGGCGATGCTGTGCGCCCTCGTCGGAGGGGCGCTCCTGCTCGCGGCCTGCGGAAGCAGCCCGAGTGCGACGCAGAGCGTCCAGCAGCAGGTCAGCGCCCTCATCGGGGCCACGCACACGAACTCCGACCCGGTCTACGCAGCGCAGGTCGTGGAGACCGAGAGCGGCAAGTCGATCACCCTGGCGGTCGCGCAAGCGCCCGGGAAGTACGTCGCGGCTGCATCGAACGGGAGCCTGGTCCTGATCTCGGACGGCGTGAGCTACAACTGCACCGACGGCATCTGCACGAAGTCCGACGCGAGCGCGCCGTCGGTCAACGAACTCGAGCCGGGGTGGAGGACGATCCTGGCTCCCGTCGCGACCGCGAAGGCGCGCAGCACGTCGAAGGCGACTGTCACCTTCTCCAAGGGAACCTACGATCACCTTGCCTCGCAGTGCGTGACCATCACGTCATCCAAGGGGACCGAGAAGGCCTGCCTCAATGCGGCCGGGATCCTCACCTACGCCAAGAACCCGACCTTCGACCTCACCCTCCAGAAGTACACGACGAAGGTCCCCGCCTCGGTCTTCACGCTGCCGGCGAACTACAAGATCAAGTAGTCGCGACACCACGGCGCGTCATAGGGCGGTCGGGCGGCGACAACAGCCTCGGACGCCTGGAATAGGGTTGAACCTCGCACGACCGATGGTGGACGTGGATTCGGAGATCGCCGTGGCGCGCACGCACCGAGGGACTCGAACGGCGTCGGCCGCAGCGTGCATCATGCTGTGCGGATCCCTCCTCGCAGCGTGCGGCGCCACCGTGCACGCCGCGAACGGGAGCGGCCCCGGCGCCGCGGCCAGCGCCGCGGATCGCGTCGAGCAGCTTCGCGCCACCGCCGCTCGCGCTCGCTCAGGGACCTACGCCGCCACATGGACGGTCCAGTCGTCCGGCAAGCAGACCACGGTCGCCCTTGCGCAGTCACCACCCGACGTGCTGCTGCGGCTCAGCAGCGGCGGTGCCTACCTGCGCGCCGGCCCACGATCCACGGCCTACGCGTGCACTGCCGCCGGCTGTCGGGCCGTGGCGACCTCCAGCGCGCTGCTCGCCAGCCTCGCTCGGTTCGACGGCTCGGGCCTCGCGGCGTTCCTTGCCGCGTACGACACCCCGGACGCCGTCCGCAGGTCAGGCGCGCGGATCACCTTCTCGAAGACGAGCTATGCGGGACTGCCATCCACCTGCGTGACAGTATCGGGTCGCTCGACGTCCGAGGCCTGCGTCGCCTCCGAAGGAGTCGTCACCTACTGGTTCAGCCCCGGCACGATCCTGTACCTCGCGAGGTTCTCGCCGGCGGCGCCGTCGGACCTGTTCGTCCCGCCAGCCAGGCTGCCCGGGACGCCGACGCCGTAGCCCGCAGCCTGCCGTGTCAGTGGCAGAGGGCCACGGCCGGCGCCGCGGGCGCGTGCGGGAGCGCGGCGTCGGTCTCCGCGTACCCGAATGCAGGCTCCCCCGTGCGCGGACCGGCTCCGACATGGAATACCGACGCCTTGATCAGGCGCGTCGTCGCATCCACCGAGTCCGTCTCGGTGACGAGCTGCCCGTCGGACCAGGTGTATGACGTGGTGATCAGCACCTGGTTGCCATGCGCCACCATCGGGTGGAAGGCGCCCGATGTCTGCCAGGACGGCGCGCCCGCCCGGTAGGGCATGGCGTGGAACGGTTCGCGGAGGTAGCACCCGACGCTTCCGCCGACCCCGGTTGCGAGACCGGCGAACGCGGCGGCGCGGGTCACGAAGAGCTGGATCGGAGGATCGAGGACGCATGCCGTGCCCATGGCGCATGTCGGCGTCCTCGGCGTCAGCAGGTCGGTCATCCAGAGGATCCTCCCGTGGCTCTGGGCATACGTGATGGTCTCCTTGGCAGGGACGTATCCCTTCGGCACGGCGCCGAATCCCCAGTCGTAGTGGAACTTCGAGGTCTGTCCCACTTTGGAGGACATGGTCATGTACCCCGTCTGGACCTCGACGATGGCGGGCACGGCGACCATCCTTGCGACCACCCCGCTGAAGAAGTTGATGGTGGGCTCGTTGCCCGTGGGTCCGGCGAGCGCGGGGGTCGCGAGACACGCCGCACCGAGGAGCCATGCCATCGCGACCGCAGCTGGTAACGATCGTCGCGCGGGTCTCACCTGCCGGTGCGCAGCGCGACAGGGACCGAGGCCTCGCGGGCCTCGCGGGCGTGGTAGCTGGACCTGGTGAGCGGCGAGGACTGGACGTGCGCGAGGCCGAGCGCCCGTCCCACCTCGCTGAGTGCCTCGAACTCGGCAGGCGACCAGTACCGAGCGACGGGCAGGTGGTCCGCGGTCGGCCGAAGGTACTGGCCGATCGTCGCGGTCCGCACCCCGACCGACGCGAGGTCGGCCAGCGTCGAGACCACCTCGTCGAACGACTCACCCAGGCCGACCATCATGCCGGACTTGGTCGCGAGGCCGGCCGCTGCGGCACGGGCGAGCACCGTGAGGCTTCGCGCGTATGAGGCGGACGGGCGCGCCGCCCGCTGGAGTCTCGCCACCGTCTCGATGTTGTGGTTGAGGACGTCCGGGCGCACCCGAAGGAGCGCCGACAGCGACTCGAGGTCGCCCTTGAGGTCCGACGTCAGCACCTCCACCGCGACCTGCGGACTGCGCTCGCGGATCGCGAGCACGGTCGCCGCCATCGCGCCGGCTCCGCCGTCCGGCAGATCATCGCGCGCGACGCAGGTGATGACGGCATGGCTGAGCCCCAGCCGCTCGACCGCCTCGGCGACCCGGTCGGGCTCGGTCGGGTCGAGGGGCTCTGGCCTCCGCGTGTCGACGAGGCAGAAGCCGCAGGCGCGTGTGCATCGCTCGCCGTTGACCATGAATGTCGCGGTGCCCTCGGACCAGCACTCGAAGATGTTGGGGCATCCGGCCTCCTCGCAGACCGTCACGAGCCGCAGGTCCTTCGTCAGCTTCTTGAGTGACAGGTAGTCGTCCCCCATGTTCGCGGGGACCCGGAGCCAGTCGGGCTTTCGAGCAGCAAGTCCCACGGATTGCGAGGTGTCGACCCCTGCGCGTCGAAGCATGCGGATGCGGATCGGCTCCTTCCCCGCGGTGGCACCGCCGGGATCCACGGCTGCGGCGTCCACCTGGGCATCGGGAGCAAGCCGCCTCGTGATCGCCGCAGCGAGCATGTCGGCGACGTCGCGGACACGCGCCGTCGAGCCGAGCGCACGCAACGACGTGACCGGATGGTCGGGTATGCCGCAAGGGACGATCCTGGCGAACCACTCCAGCCCGACGTCCACGTTGAGGGCGATGCCATGGGAGGTCCTGCGTCGTCCGTCGTCGAGCCTGGTCGTTCGGACCCCGACGGCTGCGACCTTGGCTGCAACACTGCCCCGGGGCGTCACCCACACGCCGGGGTGATCCTCCAGGAGACCCACGTCAGCGGCGGCGACTTCGGGAAGCGACGCGCGCACGACCTCGATGACGGCGTCCTCCAACCGCTCCACGTGGGACTTCCCGGCCCCCGGGTGGTCGGCGACCGAGACGATTGGATAGCAGACGACCTGGCCGGGACCGTGGAACGTCACGTCGCCCCCACGGTCCACGGTGACTAGGTCGGCGCCGAGCAGCTCTGCGGGCACGAGCACGTTCCCCGGGTCCGTGCGGACGCCGGCGGTGTAGACGGCTGGATGCTCCAGCACCAAGAGGTAGTCGTCAGCGGCGGAGACCAGCGACCGCTGGAGGTCCAGAGCCTCGCCGTACGGGACCGCCCCGAGGTGCCGGACGCGCAGCATCAGCGCTCCGAGTCCACGTCCAGCCCAGCCAGGAGCTCGCAGACCCGGTCGAGGAACCTGGCGACATAGGTTGCGTCGACCACCCGGTGGTCGAACGAGCAGCCGAGGACGACGCGATCGCGGAACGCCACTGTCTCCCCGCCGGGCGTCGCGACGACCTCCGCCCGCCGTTGCAGACCGCCCACCGAGACGATGGCTACCTGCGGCTGGATGAGGATCGGGACCGAGAACAGCGCGCGCTCGGACGGTGCCCCCGCGATCGTGAACGTTGCGTCGAGGAGGTCGTCGGTCGTCAGCTGGCGGGTCCTCGTCCGCGCCGCGAGGTCGGCCACGCGCTTGGCGAGCGCCCGCAACGTGAGCCCGGAGGCTGCGTGGATGACCGGGACCAGCATGCCGCCGTCGAGGCCGAGCACCACGCCGAGGTTGACCCCCGGGTGCACGATCAGCCCCTCGTCCGTGAGCGAGGCATTGAGCAGCTCGAACTCGCCGAGCGCTCGGACCACGGCAACCGCGATGACGGTCGACGGCTCGATGGGCACTCCGTCCTGGGTCGACCCGCCGAGCTCCAGCACGCGCGAGATGGCCGACGCGTCAGCCTCGACCGCGACGAAGGCATGGGGGGACGTCGCGACCGACACCGACATGTGCTCGCCCATCCGGCGCTGGACGTTTGTCATCGGCACCAGCACGTCCTCCACGGGTCCCCCCGCCGCGGCGCGCTCCGCGTCCCTCCGCGTCACGACCCCGCCGGGTCCCGATCCGGCCACACGGCTCGCATCAAGGCCGGCGTCCTCGAGGATCCTGCGCACGACCGGAGACGTCACTGTCCCCTCGCCGCCAGCTGGTGACGGAGCCGCGGCGGCGCGCTCGGGTGCCGCCGCTTCGACCTCCTCCGCAGCCGTCTCGGGGGTCGTCGCCGCAGGAGGCGCTGATGCGACTGCGTCGCCGATGACTGCGAGCCGCGCGCCCACCGCGACCGTGTCCCCCTCGGCGGCAAGGATCTGGGTGAGCGTGCCCGACGCCGGTGCCGGCATCTCGGAGTCGACCTTGTCCGTCGAGATCTCGTAGAGGGGCTCGTCGCGCTCGACCGGATCTCCGACCTGCTTGAACCACCTCGTGACGATGCCCTCGGTCACGGACTCGCCGAGGGAGGGGAGGGTGACGTCAGCCAACGTGGAGTCCTCGACCCGCAAGCGCGAGCAGGGTCTCGCCGAACGTCTCGGATAGCGAGGGGTGGGGCTGGATCAGGGCAGCGGCCTCCTCGGCCGTGGCCTCCCAGTTGACGGCGAAGTAGCCGGCACCGAGTTGCTCGGTCACCCACGGTCCCGCCATGTGGACTCCGAGCAGTTGCCCCGCGGAGCCGTCTTCGCGCCGCTCGGCGATCACCTTCACCACACCGTCGGTGTCGCCGATGATCCTCGCCCTGCTGTTCCCGCCGAAGGGATCCTTCTTCACGACGACCTCGATGCCCCGCTCCTTGGCCGCTGCCTCGGTGAGGCCGCAGAACGCGACCTCGGGATTCGAGTAGATGGCCCAGGGGACGCGGTCGTAGTCGACGGGGACCGCAGGCTCGCCGAGGATCGACTTGATCGCGACGATCGCCTCGGCGAATCCGACGTGGGCGAGCTGCGGTGTCCCCGCGACGACATCACCGACGGCGTAGACGCCGTCGGCAGCGGTCCGCATGTACGCATCCGCGACGACGAAGCCCCGCTCGTCGAGCTCGACGCCGGTCCCCTCGGCGAGGAGTCCCTCGGACCTCGGCCGGCGCCCGACCGACACCACGATGGCCTCCACCTCGAGCGGCTCCGAACCTTCGATGTCGATGAGCGTCGTGGTCCCGCCCGAGGACGGGCTGTGTCCCTTGACCGAGATGGACGTCCGGACGTCGATGCCCCGCTTCTTGAAGGCGCGCTGCACGACCGATGCGACCTCCGTGTCGCACCCCGTGAGAATGGCGGGCAGCCCCTCGAGGATCGTGACGGCAACGCCCATGTCGCACAGCATCGAGGCAAACTCGCAGCCGATTGCCCCGCCGCCGATCACGGCCGCGGATGCCGGAAGCACCGAGAGGTCGAGGAACTCGTCGGAGGTGAGGACGAACTTCCCGTCCACGTCGAACCCCGGGAGCGTCCGCGGCACCGAGCCCGCAGCCAGGATGACCGCCCTGCCCTCGAGGATCGACCCGGCGTCCTCGCCGTCGGTCACCTCCACGGAGTGGTCCGCGCACAGGCGCCCCGTCCCGCTTCGAACCGTCACCTTCCGACCTGCGAGAAGGCCCGACAGGCCCTTGAACAGGGTGTTCACGACGTCGTTCTTCCGCTGCTGGCTGACGGCGAAGTCCGACGTGATGTCCCCGGTCGAGAAGCCGAAGTCGCCGGCGTGCTCGAGCGTCCGGTTGACGTGTGCCGTCTCGAGGAACTCCTTGGCCGGCACGCAGCCGCGGTGCAGGCACGTCCCGCCGACCTTGTCACGCTCCACGATGGCCACATCCAGCCCGGCGGATGCCCCGTAGAGGGCGGCTGCGTAGCCGCCCGGGCCGCCTCCAATGACGACGACGTCGTGGCTCGATCGCTGCGGGGGCATGTCGGTTCCTTCCTGGCCGGACCCGCGTCCGACGCGAGGACCAGCCTACCGATCGCCCCTCGCCGCGGATCCCGGCCCGGTGTTCGAGATCCCCGACCCACGGTCGGCGGCGGCGGTGGCCAGCTCGTCGACGAGGTCGTTCATCGCGTCTCCCGAGTGCCCCTTCACCCACCTGAAGGTGACCTCGGACCCGGGTGCCAGCGCGAGCTCGAGGAGGGGCTCCCACAGGTCCCGGTTCGCAACCGGCTGTCCCTGCGTGTTCTTCCACCCCCGGCGCAGCCAGCCCTCGTGCCAGCGGTCCTTGAAGCAGTTCACGACGTAGGTCGAGTCGCTCACGATCTCGATGGGACCGTCTCCGGCGTGGTCTCGAAGCGCCTCGAGTGCCGCCGTGATCTCCATCCGCTGGTTCGTCGTCGCCGGGTCGAATCCTGACGCGAAGGCACCGCGGTCGTCAGCCGAGGCCCACCCGCCCGGGCCAGGATTCCCGCGGCACGACCCGTCCGTGTGGACGCGACGCATCGTCAGCGGGTTCGCCAGGCGTCAGGATCCTTCGTGAGCTCCTTGACGAGCGGCGGGAGGTTCCCCGATGCGACCTGCTCGAGCGTCACGTGCTCGAGCAGGTTGCGGAGCGTCGATCGCACGGCGACCCACACGTCCTTCAGGTTCGTGGCGGCTCCGTCGTAGGTCAGGGTCTCCGGACGCAGTCCGCGGACGCCGGCCATCGGTCCGCTGATTGCCCGGAGTGCGTCGGCGATCGTGATCTCCGACGCCGGGCGCGCAAGCTTGAATCCGCCCTCGGATCCGCGTTGGCTCACCACGAGGCCCGCTCGGCGCAGGTCGGACAGGATCGCCCCGAGGAACCGCGGGGGAAGCCCCTGCTCCTCGGCGAGGTGCTCGGCACTGACCGAGGTCTCGGCGTTCGCCAGCGTGAGCAGCGCGCGGATCCCGTAGTCGGCCTTCGCGGGGATCTGCATCAGGCGATTCTGCCCGATGCAGCGCCGACGCGCCGCCACTGCCTCGAAGGCGGCACCACCCGTGCCACGGTCGAAGTGTAGATCTGTCATTCATCTTCTCCTTATGGATGCCTTATCACCGTGTGGTTTCATCAGTGTCTCGGAGAAACGTCGAAGCGGGATGGGACGGTCACGTGGTTCAGGCGACAACGCGCGCGAGGATCGAGGAGCTCCTTCGGATCGACTTCGCACCCAGGCACCGCCAGCCGTCGCTGCCGCGGCTCGCGCTCGCAACCGTCCTCGCGATCGTCGGATCCCTCACCGCCGACGCCATCCTCGTCGCAATCGGCACGAAGGTGTTTCCCGCCACCAAGGGCTACGTCCACTTCCAGTTCAGCGACTACGCGAAGCTGACGGTCATCGGCGTCCTGATCGCGTGCATTGCTTGGCCGATCGTCACGCGCATCTCCTCATCCCCGCGCTGGCTCTTCTTCAGGATGGCGATCCTTGTGACGATCGTGCTGCTGCTCCCGGACGCATGGATCCTCCTGCAGGGCCAGTCGGCCCAGGCGGTCGCCGTTCTCGTCTCGATGCACCTCGCGATCGCGGTCGTCACCTACAACGTGCTCGTCCACGTGGCGCCGGTCGGGCGTGCACCGGCACATCTGCACCGGCACTGACGGACCACGGCACGTACCCCTGCGGTCACGCGTTAGGCGCATCCTCCGCATGGCAGACCGCCTCGACGTTGTTGCCGTCGGGGTCCCGCACGAACGCGGCGAAGTAGCTCGGGTGGTATGCAGGCCACAGCCGAGGCGGATGCAGGACCTCGGCACCACAGGCAAGGGCCGCGTCGAAGAACGACTGGACGCCGGGACGATCCGGGGCGGAGAAGGCGAGGTGGTTCTGGCGGAAGCCTGCGTCGGCTTCGAGCGGGCCTATCCAGAACTCGGGCCTGCCGGGCGGGCCGTACCCGATCGTGTCGCCGAACGCCATAACGCGACCGCAACCGATCGCCTCGAGGACTCGGTCGTAGAAGGCGGCGCTGGCGCTTGCATCTGCGCACTGGATGGAGATGTGATCGATCATGCGTCAATTCTCCCACCGAACTCGTCCACCACGCCCGGTTCCGCGGATGTCCGACACGCGCACGCCCGTCGTCGGACGGCACTCGTACACTGGGCGCATGGCGCTCTACCTGGCAGGTGAGGACAAGGCAGATCGACTCCTGGCCGACAATGCCACGGCGCTCGTGATCGGCATGGTCCTCGACCAGCAGATCCCGCTCGAGCGCGCGTTCGCCGCCCCGCTCGAGCTCCAGCGCCGCCTCGGGAAGAAGCTGACTGCTGGCGCGGTCGCCCGGACCGATCCCAAGGTCCTGGAAGGTGCCTTCAAGGAGGTTCCCGCGCTGCATAGGTTCCCGGGGGCCATGGCCGAGCGAGTCCAGCGGGTCTGCCAGATCATCGTGGACGACTGGGGTGGCGATGCGTCGACCATCTGGTCGACGGCGCCCGACGGTGCCACGCTACTCAAGCGGTTGCAGGCACTTCCCGGGTTCGGCGAACAGAAGGCGAAGAATCTTCGTGGCGCTCCTCGGCAAGCAGCTGGGATGCCGACCGAAGGGATGGCGGCAGGCAGGGGCGCCATATGCGGACGCCGCGACCAAGATGTCCATCGCGGACATCAAGGATACGAAGAGCCGCGAGGCCGTTCGCGCCTACAAGCAGCAGCGCAAGGCCGAGGCGCGCGCAGCCGCGGAGTGACCTGGTCGTTCGAGGACCGATCGCTGTACCTGTGCACGCCGCTGCGCGCCGACCTCATCGAGTTCGTCACCGAGTGCGTGCACGGCGGCGTCGACATCGTGCAGTTGCGCGAGAAGGGTTCGCAGGACGGTCCGCTGCTCGCGGCGGCGGAGCTCCTCGGCGCGAGGTGCCGAGAACTCGGCGTGCCGTTCCTCGTCAACGACCGGCCGGATATCGCCATTGCATCTGGAGCCGACGGCGTGCATGTCGGGCAGGACGACCTGCCGCCGGGTGTCTGCCGCACCTTGCTCGGCGACCAGGCCGTCGTCGGCCTCTCGACCCACGCGCCCGATGAACTCGATGCCGCGATGGGTGCGCCCGTGACCTACCTGTCCGCAGGTCCCGTCGAAGCGACGCCCACCAAGCCGGGGAGGCCGGGCACGGGCGTCGGCTACGCGTCGCTCGCGTCGGCACGCTCGGCGGTGCCGGTCTTCGTCACGGGCGGCGTCACGCCGCGGACGATCCCTGCCCTCGCAGCCTTGGGCCTGCGCCACTTCGTCGTCGTTCGCGCACTCACGGAGGCTGCTGATCCGAGGGCCGCGGCAGCCGCGCTCCGCTCGGCCATCGATTCGTCGGTCACCCGGTCCGCGCGTTAGCGGTTGCGGTCGAGCCACCCGATCAGCGTCGCCACCATCCGCGGGTCGGAACGGAGCCAGTGTCCGGCACCCTGGATGATCCTGAGCTCGGCGCGCCCTTGCGCAGCCCGGACGAGCTCGCGAGCGGCCTCCACGGGCACGATCCGATCCTCCGCACCGTGGACGACCAGGATCCGCCGAGGCGGCACCATCGCGATGGAAGCGAGCGGCTCGAGGTCATAGACGCCCTTGGCGAGCGACTCGGCGTCTTCGAGGGCGACCTTCGGATCGACGGCGCCCGAGACAAGGATCGAAGCATGGAACTGCTCAGGGCCACCGGACCACGCGGGGATGTCCGCCGGCGTCGCGAACGTCGCGACGCCCCGGATCCTCTCGTCGTGGGCCGCATGGTCGAGCACGAGCGCGCCGCCGAACCCGAAGCCCGCGAGCCATAGCCTCGGTCGGGTCTCCACCAGAATGTCCACGACGGCGGCGAGGTCATCGCGCCATTGCGGTCCCGAGAACGTGCCCCCATTGGCGCCCACTCCGGTGAGCTCGCACGCGGCGACAACCCATCCGGACTCCGCAGCTAGATGCTCGGCCAACTCGGGAAGCGTGCCCGCGGCCGTCCGTCCCCCTCCCCTGGAGAGCGGTAGGCCGTGGCAGATCAGCAGGCACCGATCTTCGGTGGGTCGTGATGCGGGCCGCGAGACGACGAGGCGCAACGCCCCTGAGGGGCCCGCAATCTGCTCGGACGTCAGCACGGCGCCCGGCGGTCAGATGCCGAGCTGCTGAGCGAGGAGCTCCCGGTGGTAGGCGGGATCTCCCAGCAGGAGCTCGGAGCTCTTGGCGCGCTTGAAGTAGAGGTGCGCGTGGTGCTCCCAGGTGAAGCCGATCCCACCGTGGATCTGGATGTTCTCACCAGCGCAGTGGAAGTAGGCCTCCGAGCAGTAGGACTTAGCGAGGCTGGCGGCGAGCGCCAGCTCGTCGTCGTCCGCGTCAGCGGCCCACGCGCCGTAGTAGGCGGCGGACTTCGCCGACTCGACCTCGAGGAGCATGTCGGCGCACTTGTGCTTGATGGCCTGGAAGCTCCCGATCGGCCGACCGAACTGGATGCGGTTCTTCGCATACTCGACGGCGTTGTCGAGGACCCGCTGGGCGCCACCGACCTGCTCGGCGGCCAGTGCGACGGCTGCCAGCTGCAGCGTGCGCTCGAGGACGGGAGCGGCCGCGCCGTCGACTCCGATCAAGGCCGCGGGGGTCCCGTCGAATTCGAGTCGTGCCTGCTTGCGTGTCTGGTCCATCGTCGCCAGCGCGGTCCTCGTGAGACCGGGTGCGTCGCCGTTCACGGCGAAAAGGCTGAGACCGGCTGGCGTCACCGCGGCTACGAGTATCAGGTCCGCCAGATGGCCGTCGATGACGTAGTTCTTGTGGCCCGTGATCGACCACGTGCCACCTTTGTCGCGCGCCGTGGCGGCGATCGAAGCGAGGTCCCATCGCCCGGAGTCCTCCGTGAAGGCGAGGGTCGCGATCGTCTCGCCCGAGGCGATCGACGGGAGCCATTCCTGGCTCGCGGCCTCATCGCCGGCGCTGAGGAGCGCGTTGGTCGCGAGCGCGACCGTCGAGAAGTACGGCGCACACAGCAGCGCAGCCCCCATCTCCTCGAACACCACGAGCGACTCGACGTGGCCGAATCCGGCCCCGCCGTACGCCTCGGGGATGATCATCGCCTGCAGTCCCAGCTGGTCGGCCATCTGCTTCCAGACCGCCGGGTCGTACCCGTCGTCGGTCGCCATCAGCCTTCGCACCTCGGACTCGGGTGACTTCTCTTCCAGGAACCTGCGCACCAGTCTGCGAAGCTCGTCCTGCTCCTCGCTGAAGCCGAAGTTCATTTCAATCCCTTCCGCACCGATCCGACGGGTCACCCCCGCGTCAGGTGGTTCTTACCAGACCAGCCAGCGCGCGACCAGCCGACACCGGTCGTGGGAATATAGAGCGATGCAGGGTGTCGAACGGATCTGGGAGGACGCTGCCGTCGAAGTGCACCGCTTCGTCGTGGGGCCCATCGACAACAACGTCTACGTCGTGCGGTGCCGCCAGACCGGCGACGCGCTGCTGATCGATGCGGCGAACGAGCACGAGCGGCTGCTGGACGTGTGCCGGACGCTCAACGTGCGCTCGATCGTCGAGACCCACGGCCACTGGGACCACATCGCCGCCGTCGGCGCAGCTCGGGAGGCGGGTTACGAGGTCGCCGTGCGGGTCGAGGACGCGGGCATGCTCGAGAGTTACGACCTGCTGCTGGAGGACGACGACACTCTCGAGGTGGGCCGCCTTCGCGTCCGCACCGTGCACACTCCGGGCCACACGCCCGGGTCGATCTGCTTTTCGGTCGAGGGTGCCCCGCTCCTGTTCACGGGAGACACTCTGTTCCCCGGCGGTCCTGGAAACACGCAGACTGAGTTGGGCGACTTCGGCACCATCATCCGGTCGATCTCCGACCGGCTCTTCGCCGTCTATCCGGAACAGACGATGGTGCTTCCCGGACACGGGGCTGTGACGACCATCGGCGCTGAGCGTCCGAGCCTCGACGACTGGGTGGACAGGGGCTGGTGACCGCTCAGGGCCGTCGTCCGAGGAAGCACAAAAGACGTGTCTGCTTGTCTGCACCCTCGGGCGGATCAACCTTCGAGCCGAATCCGTGGCCGTCTCGAAGCACCTCGTCGAGTGGCAGCATCTGGTCGTAGGTCTCCGCGACGAGCTCCTCGTCGAGCCGCTCGTCGGTGCCGAGCGACCGCGCGAGGTCCCATGTGTGCACCACGAGGTCGTGGACGACGATGCTGCTGACGAGCTGCTTCAGCGCCAGCCTGCCGAACGGGCTGTCCACCATCTGCCCGGCCAGTTCGGGGTCGACGATCTTCGACCGAAGTGCGTCGCGCGCCACCACGAACCGCTTCACGGGATCCGCCGCCGCGTCGTCCGCGACCGGATCGCCCACCATGTTCCCCACCACCACGACGGCGCCGATCGTGTGGTCGACGAGCTCACCGACCGACCATTGGTCGCAAGGGGTCGGCCTCGCGGCGTCGGCGGCGTCCATCGCCACGAGCCGGGCGAGGAAGCCCGAGCATGCGGTGTCGTATCGCTCCAGCGTCGTGCTCATGGCCCTCCCCGTCGAATGGTCAGTCTCCCCCGCCCGAGCCTTCTCCGCCAGCGGTCCGGATGCTCAAGGCCGGCAAGGGCCATCGAGGAGGCGCGCCGTTAGGCTGTGCGCGTGCATCCGCCTCTCCTTGAGCTGCGCGACATCCGGTGCCGCGTCGAGGACACCGAGATCCTCCGGGGCATCGACCTGGTCGTGGACGAAGGGGAGGTCCACGCGCTGATGGGGCCAAACGGCGCGGGCAAGTCGACGCTCGCCTCCGTCGTTATGGGCAACCCGGGCTACGAGGTCACGGGCGGCCGGATCCTGCTGCGCGGCACGGACATCACAGACCTGACCCCAGACGAGCGGGCGCGGGCGGGACTGTTCCTCGCGTTCCAGTATCCCGAAGCGATCCCAGGGGTGTCCGTCACGCAGTTCCTCCGCCAGGCAATGTCCGCGAGGACAGGGATCGAGGACCTTTCGGTGCTCGAGGTCCGCCTTTCGCTCGGCGAGTGGATGGACCGGCTCGGCATGGACCGGGCATTCGCGGAACGGCATCTCAACGAGGGATTTTCCGGAGGGGAGCGCAAGCGCAACGAGGTCCTTCAACTCGCGATGCTCGAGCCGGATGTCGCGCTTCTCGACGAGACCGACTCGGGCCTTGACATCGATGCGCTGCGAACCGTCGCCCGCGGCGTCCATGCCGTCCGAGAGCGGCACCCGCAGATGGCTGTCGTCGCGGTAACCCACTATGTGAAGCTGCTCGAGGAGCTTGTCCCCGACCACGTTCATGTGATGCTCGACGGGAAGATCGTGGCGAGCGGGGGCCCGGAACTTGCCAGTGAGATCGAGGCGCGGGGCTACGACGAACTGCGGGCGTTGGCGCCGTGAGGCGGCTCGACGCCGAGCGCGTCCGCCACGACACCCCCGAGCTTCACAGGACCGTCCACGGACTGGAGATGTCCTACCTCGACTCTGCAGCGTCCTCCCTTCCGCCGAGGGCCGTGATCGAGGCGATGAACCGGTACTACGAGCGGACCCACACCAACGTCCACCGCGGCGTCTACGAGATCGCCGAGGAGGCGACGGAGGCGTATGAGCACGCACGCCGGGCGATCGGAGCCTTCATCGGCGCGCCGATCCCCGATCGCGAGATCGTGTTCACGAAGAACGCAACCGAGTCGTTCAACCTCCTCGCCCACTCGTGGGGTCGCTCCAACCTCGCCAAGGGCGACGTCGTCGTGCTCACCGAGATGGAGCACCACGCGAACATCGTCCCCTGGCTGCAGCTGCGCGAGGAGCGGGGCATCGAGCTTCGGTACCTGCCGGTCGACAGCCGCTTCCGCCTGGACCTTGCCGACCTCGACGCCATGGTCTCGGGAGCATCGCTCGTGTCCATCACGGCGATGTCGAACGTCCTCGGCACCATGCCCCCCGTTCGCGTGCTTGCCGATGCGGCGCATTCAGCCGGCGCGCTCGTCGCGATCGACGCCGCGCAGCTGGTCGGCCACGCGCCGATGGACGTCCAAGCGCTCGGCGTCGACTTCGCCTGCTTCAGCGCCCACAAGATGCTGGGCCCCACGGGCCTCGGCGTCCTCTGGGCGAGGGCCGAGCTGCTCGATGCGATGCCGCCGTTCCTCGGCGGTGGAGGGATGATCCTCGACGTGCGCACGGACGGGTTCAAGCCGGCCGATCCCCCGCACCGGTTCGAGGCGGGAACCCCGCCCATCGCCGAGACCGTCGGGCTCACGGCGGCCGTGCGCTATCTCGAGGCCCTCGGAATGGATGCCGTTGCGGCGCACGACCTCGACCTCACCGCGTACACGCTCGACAGGCTGAGCTCGCGGTTCGGCGACAAGGTCACGGTGTTCGGCCCGCCGGACCTCGAGGCGCGGGGAGGAGTCCTCTCGATCGAGTTGGAGGGTGTCCACGCCCACGACCTTGCCCAGGTGCTCGATCGCTACGGCGTCTGCGTTCGGCCGGGACACCACTGCGCCAAGCCGCTGATGCGCAGGTTGGGCGTCCCGGCGACCGCACGGGTCAGCTTCGGTCCCTACTCACTGGAGCGCGACGTCGACGCCCTGTTCGACGGCCTCGACCACGCGCTCTCGATGTTCGGCTGATCCGATGGACGACCTCGAGGACCTCTACCGCGAGATCATCCTCGACCACTACCGGTCGCCCAGGAACCGAGGGGAGCTCGACTCGCCCCCCGCCCACCGCACCGAGGGCTTCAATCCGCTGTGCGGCGACGAGATCGTCCTCACGATCCTCGTGGAGGATGGAGCGGTCCAGGACATAAAGATCGCCGGCCACGGCTGCTCGATCTCGCAGTCCTCCGCTTCGCTCATGTCAGGCGCGGTGAAGGGCAAGAGCGTCGAGGACACCCGGGCCACGATGGGGACGTTCCGGCGCATGATGACCGTGGACGATGCGGGGGACGAGTCCGAGGAGCCCGTGAACCTGCGGTCCCTGGGCGAGCTCGCGGCGCTGCAGGGCGTGGTCAAGTTCCCGGTGCGGATCAAATGCGCGACTCTCGCGTGGAACACGCTGGCCCAGGCTCTCTCCGAGCTGGGCGCCTGAACCCCTACTTCGGCGAGCACGCCACGGGGTTGAACGTGTACCAGGGCTCCGTGTGGAGCGGCGCCGTGGTCGTTGTTGTCGCAGGGGCCGTCGTCGACGTCGTCGAGGACGGGGTGCCTGACGACCCGGTCGTGGCCGTCGAGGCAGACGTCGCGCCGGGCGTCGCAACGACCGGTGGCGGCGGCGTCGCACCGTTCACGTCGGGCGGAGGGCTGGTCGGCTGGGTCAGGCCGCCTGTCGTTCCAACCTGCCCGAAGATGCTCACCAGCATCTGCTGCGCGAGGGGCTGGTCGACGAAGAGGACGTCACCGAGGCTCGCGCTGTAGCCCGAGACGGTGGGGAGCGTGTACGCGGCCAGGGTTGCCGGATTGAAGCCGTGAAACTCCGCGACGAGGCCCAGCAACTCGTTGTAACCGAACTGGCTGTCGATCTGGATGCCCTTTGGCAGCTCGGTCAGGAACGCGTTGATCGTCGCGGGGTTGTACTTTGACTTCGCGGCGTCGATCAGCGCGCGCAAGAACTGGTTCTGCCGGTCGATCCTGCCGAAATCACTGGTCCCGTCGTAGTTCCACTGGCCATTCTCGAAGTACTGGTAGTGCCTGCTCCTGGCAAGCGCCAGTGCCTGAAAGCCGTTGAGCAGCTGGCAGCCGGTGTGCGGGATGTCGAGCGACGAGTAGTTGTCGAGCGCCGGATAGGGAAAGTCCATCCAGATCCCCCCGAGCGCGTCGACGGCCCCCGCGAGTCCCCCGAAGCCGACCTGGACCACGTGGTTGATCGTGATGCCGAAGTTGGCCTCGATCGTCTTGATGAGCAGCGAGGGCCCGTTCTGGTAATTGACGTTGATCCGGTTGTAGTCGCCGAACTCGGACTGGTTGGCGAGGAGCGTGACGACTGTGTCCCTCGGGATCGACAGGACCGAGATGGTGCCCTTCCCGGGGTCGACGTGGAAGATCTTCACGACGTCGGACCGCTGTCCGGCCTGGCCGGGGCCGTCCGTGACCCGTGCGATCGCCGGCGGCAGGTCGACTCTTGAGTCGGAGCCGATCGCCAGCACGTTGAACGGCTTCCCCGAGATCTCCGCGGCGCAGACGCTCTTCCCCCCGAGGTTGCACAGCGTCGAGTTCTGCACCGCCTTGAAGCGGTAGTAGCCGTAGACGTAGGCACCGCCGACGACGGCGATCAGCCCGATCACGACGACGATCGCGGTTATCGCGAAGATCCTGCGGCCGCGGTGCCCGGAGCGCCGCCGGCGCCCTCGCGTCGAGGAACCTCCCGCCGGGGATTTCGAATCGATCGACCGGCCGAGGGCCATCAGGCCCTCCTCGTTCGCAGCTCCCCCGCCACCGCGCTCGATCTGCCCGCCGAGTCGACGCAGCCCATCGTCATTGGGACCGCGCCGGGGCGCCGGTGGTCCACCTCGGCCGCGTCGATCCGTCACCTGGTCAAGGGTACCGGTGGCGCCACATTGACCCCGGGCACACTGCCGTCAGAAGTTCATAAGAACTGCGCGTACCCGTCACGTTCCAGACGCTCGACGAGCGAGGCGTCGCCACTCTCAACGATCCTGCCGTCCGAGAAGACGTGGATGCGATCTGGTTGCAGCACGCCCAGGAGGCGCGAGAAGTGGGTGATCGCGATGACGCCCAGCTGCCACTCGGCGACAGCGGCGGACAGCGTCGCGCCGACATCGTCGAGCGCGTCCACATCCAGGCCGGAGTCGATCTCGTCGAGGACCGCGAACGCCGGACGAAGCACGCACAGCTGCACGATCTCGTTGCGCTTCGCCTCCCCGCCCGAGAGGTCGACGTTGAGCGGTCGGTCGAGCAGGTCGGTCCGGAGCCCGACGGCCGCGGCCGCACTCTGCACCCGCCCGGGGAGGTCTGCGCGTGAGACACCCGCGTGCGAGAGGGCGGCCTCCGTCGTGACCCCTGGCACCTCGATGGGATGCTGGAGCCCGAGGAACAGGCCGGCGCGCGCCCGCTCCCATGGCTCGAGGGTGAGGAGGTCGACCCCGTCGAGCATTGCGCGTCCGGCCGTCACGACGGGTCCAGGACGGCCGGCGAGCACGTGCGCGAGCGTGGACTTCCCTGAGCCGTTCGGCCCCATGACCGCGTGCACCTCTCCGGGAGCGACGACGAGGTCGACCCCGGTCAGGATCTCGCGCTGTCCGACCGCCGCCCGAAGGCCCTGGATCTCGAGCATCCCGGCCATCAGATCGCCACCACGACATTCCCGTCGAGCACCTCGACGGCGAACGTCCGCACCGCGCGCGTCGCGGGCAGGGAGCGTGGCTCGCCGGTCGCGAGGTCGAACATCGCGCCGTGGCGCGCGCACTCGATCTCGCACGTGAGCGGGTCGACCTCCCCGTCGCTCAACGGGAAGGACTCGTGGCTGCACTCGTCTCGCAGGCAGTAGATGTCCGATCCGCACCGCACGACGACGACTGCGACGCCGTCGACCGAGGCTCGAACGGGCACCGACTCGTCGAGCGATGCCACCGGGCAGACGACGGCTTTGGTCATGATCGGATCTCCGCTGAGCCTGTTGCGGCCTCGAGCTCGCCGATCGCTTCGCGAAGGTAGGACCCAAGGACCGAGTCGGCGACGAGGTCCTCGACGTCGGCGAAGAACCCCTCGATGATGAGCTGGACGGCATCCTCGGGCGGGACTCCCCGTGACTCGAGGTACCAGCGCTGCTCTGGATCGACGGGACCGACGGTGGACGCGTGCGCGCAGCGCACGTCGTTCTCCTCGATGTCGAGGTTCGGGACCGCGTCGGCGCTCGCGAGATCCGAGAGGACGAGGCTGTTGTTCACCTGCCGGGCGTCCGCCCGCTTCGCTCCGTGTTTCATCCTGATCAGCCCGCTGTAGATGGACTGTGCGCTGCCCGAGACCGCCGCCTTCGAGTGCAGCCGCGAGGTCGTGCGCTTCCCGATGTGGTCCTGCATCGTCCGCAGGTCGTGCACCTCGTTGCCCGTCCCGACATGCGCGGTGTTGAGCGCACTCGACGCGCCGTCTCCGACGAGCTGCGCATCGGCGCGAACGCGGTCGTATCGGGCTCCGAGGCCGACGACGGTCTGGTGGAACTGCCCGTCCCGTCCGATCCTGGCTCTCGTTCGATTGACGAACCACGCGTCCTCGCCGAGCGTCTGGACCGATGCGAGCCGCAGGGTTGCTCCGTCGCCCACGTAGAACTCCGAGACGGAGGAGACGAGCGTTGCATCGACGCCCGTCGTGTGCTCGAGGATCGTCAGCGACGCGCCCTCGGCGACGTTCACGAGCGTCCGTGGGAAGGACGCCCCCGAAGGGCAGTCGACGAGGAGCACCACCGTGCCGTCGATCCGCGAGCCCTTTGCGACCTCGATCGTGAGCGGGCCGGGCGTGAGCGCGAGGTTGAGTGCCGCAAATGCGTCGTCGGGTCCGATGAGCTCCCCGAGCGGGCCTGCCTCGCCGACTCCCACCGTGATCGTCAGGCCGCCCACTGATTCGAGGACCGCCACGTCGACCACACGGCCGGCCCGGATCGTGACGATCGCCGCGGGATTCCGACCTCCGATGGCGGTCTCCTGGGCTCCGAGCCCGCCCGACTCCGCGA
The DNA here is from genome assembly GCA_963841965.1 of uncultured Acidimicrobiaceae bacterium. Taxonomy (GTDB): domain Bacteria; phylum Actinomycetota; class Acidimicrobiia; order Acidimicrobiales; family RAAP-2; genus Palsa-459. The sequence continues at coordinate 327,266 of CAWJES010000004.1, forward strand.
GATCGATGTCCTCGACCTTGAACCCGTCGAGCGGGGCGTACCGCCAGACCTCGTCCGCCGGGTCCGGGAGCCCTTCGGCGCGGAACACCTCGAGCGCCGCGGCGCGCTGCTGCGCGCGCCACGTCGGCTCGTCAGTCGCTGTCGTTGCGTCGGTCAGTCGGGTCACGAGTGTTTGCCGGGGCTCTCGGTTGGCGGGAAGGGCAGTGTACCGGCGGTCCGGACGATGCCAGCGGTGCCCCGTAGGCTTTCGGGCACCCGACGAAGGAGCCCAGTGACGACGAGACGACCGACCTCCGACGTGCTCACGTTGTCGCAACGCGACGGCGTCGCGACACTCCTGCTCGACCGCCCCGAGAAGCGCAACGCCATGGGCCCTGCGTTCTGGGATGACCTCCCACGGTTCATGGAAGCGATCGACCGGGACGACGAGATCCGGTGCGTCGTCCTCGCCGCGGCGGGGCCGCACTTCTCCGTCGGCCTCGACCTAACCGCGTTCGGGAACCCGTTCTCCGGAGGGGACGGGGCGCAGTCGGGCGGGGCCGTCGCAAATCGGCAGCTGTTCGACCGCCTGCGGGGCATGCAGGCATCGGTCTCCTCGGTCGCGAGCTGCCGCAAGCCCGTCATCGCGGCCATCCACGGCTACTGCATTGGCGGCGGCGTCGACCTGATCGCGGCGTGCGACATCCGACTCTCGAGCGACGACGCGATCTTCTCTGTCCGAGAGGCGAAGATCGCCATCGTCGCCGACATCGGAAGCCTCCAGCGCCTGCCGCGCATCATCGGCGCAGGGCATCTGGCTGAGCTCGCCTTCACCGGGAAGGACATCGACGCGCATCGAGCGCGGGCGATCGGACTCGTGAACGATGTGTGTGCGGGCGGCTCCGAAGCCGTGCTCCACGCTGCTTGGGCGCTCGCCTCGGAGATCGCGGCGAACGCCCCGCTCGCCGTCCAGGGGACGAAGGCCGTCATCGGGGCGAACGACGGGCGGACGGTTGCGGAGGGACTCGAGTTCGTAGCGTGGTGGAACAGCCTCTACGGTCGCAGCGACGACCTGCGCGAGGCGATGACCGCCTTCTTCGAGAAGCGACCTGCGACGTTCACCGGCACCTGATCACCGGGGCTTCGGCCAGCGCCTCCGCTGGCTCTTCTGCTTCTTCTTCGCCTCCCTGATGGCGTCAGGGGCGATGTCGTTGACGATCTTCTCGGCCTCGCCGAGGACCTCTTGCATGCGGTCGATCGGAACGTCGGGCTCCTCCTCGGCCTTTGGCTCCACGAGCGATCCGTGCACCCACCCGACATCAGCAAGCCTCGGCGCGTACTTCGGGCAGTCGTCGGGGCACTTCCACGGCGCCTCGGGCGCCAGGTCGAGCAGGCAGAAGCGAGCCACCTCGCCAGAGGTGTAGGTCCGGCTCTGGAAGTTCTTGCACTCCTCGCGCATTGCCATCGAATCTTCATGGTAGGCACATCGGCGCGCACTCCAGCCGCCACGTCCCCGGTCCTCCACGGATCCGTGCGCGCGGCCCGCAGGCCCCCTGTCACTTCGCTCTGTACGCTCGGCTGATGGATCACGCACCGCAGGTCTCGGAGGGGTCACTCATGGGGAGCCGCCTCGAGGAGGCCGTCGGCGTCGCGGTGCGGGCGTTCAGCGACGATCCGTTCTTCGGATTCCTGTTCCCCGAGGAGGCGCACCGGGAGCGTGCCATCGCGCGCCTCCACCGCGGCGTGCTCACCGACGTCGCGGCTCTCGGCACGACGCGCACCGCCATCCTTGACGGGCATGTCGTCGGCGTGGCCCTGTGGGTCCCTCCGGGCAGCTGGCCCTACCCGCCGCTGCACCAGGTCCGCCAGCTACTTCGGGCGCTGCGCGCCTTCTACCCGAGCTTCGCGACGCTGCCCAAGGCGGGGCGGACCTTCCGGTCGGCGGAGATGGAGCACCCGAAGGCGCCGCACTGGTACCTCCAGCTGCTGATGGTCGATCCTGCCGTGCAACGCCAGGGCATCGGGGGGACCCTGCAGGCGCCGACCCTCGAGCAGTGCGACGCGGAGGCGGTCCCGAGCTGGCTCGAGACCCAGAAGGAGGAGAACCTCGCCTACTACCGCCGGTTCGGCTTCGAGGTCGTCAAGGAGCACAACCCGACGCCCGGCGTTCCCTCGCTCTGGTCGATGCGTCGTGAGCCGCGCACCTGATCAGCCGACGGAGCCCTCCATCTGCAACTCGATGAGGCGGCTCCACTCCACCGCGTACTCCATCGGCAACGTCCTCGTCACGGGCTCGATGAAGCCGTTGACGATCAGGCCCATCGCCTGCGCCTCGGTGAGCCCGCGGCTCATCAGGTAGAAGAGCTGGTCGTCGCCGATCTTGGAGACGGTGGCCTCATGGCCGATGCTGGCGTCGCGCTCGGCGACCTCCATGTAGGGCTTCGTCTCCGACGTCGACTGCTCGTCGAGGATCAGCGCGTCGCACCGCACGAAGGACTTCGCGCCCCGTGCGCCCTCCTCGACCTTGACGAGGCCGCGGTAGGTGGTGGCGCCCCCGTCCTTGGAGATCGACTTCGACACGATGGTCGAGGTGGTCTCGGGTGCAGCGTGCACCATCTTGGCGCCGGCGTCCTGGTGCTGACCCGGACCGGCGTAGGCGACGGACAGGACCTCGCCGGATGCCTTCGGCCCGACGAGGTACACACTGGGGTACTTCATCGTCAGCCGGGATCCGATGTTGCCGTCGATCCACTCCACGTGCGCCTCGGCCTCGGCGCGGGCACGCTTGGTCACGAGGTTGTAGACGTTGTTCGACCAGTTCTGGATCGTCGTGTAGGTGATCCGGCTCCCCGGCAGCGCCACGAGCTCGACAACCGCGGAGTGCAGCGAGTCTGTCGTGTACACGGGCGCGGAGCACCCTTCGACGTAGTGGACCTGCGAGCCCTCGTCGGCGATGATCAGCGTTCGCTCGAACTGGCCCATGTTCTCGGTGTTGATGCGGAAGTAGGCCTGCAGCGGCATCTCCACCTTGACGCCGGGCGGGACGTAGATGAACGAACCGCCGGACCAGACCGCGGAGTTGAGGGCTGCGAACTTGTTGTCGTTCGGCGGGATGATGGTGCCGAACCACTTCTTGACCATGTCGGGATACTCGCGCAGCGCCGTGTCCATGTCGCAGAAGAGAACACCCTGGGCCTCGAGGTCTTCACGGTTGCGGTGGAAGACCACCTCGGACTCGTACTGGGCGGTGACCCCCGCGAGGTACTTGCGCTCCGCCTCGGGGATCCCCAGCTTCTCGTACGTGTTCTTGATCGCGTCGGGGAGGTCCTCCCAGTTCTGCACCTGGCCGTCCGTCGGCTTCACGTAGTAGTAGATGTCGTCGAAGTCGAGGTCGGGCATCCGCGACGCGAACCAGGCCGCCATCGGCTTGCGGTCGAAGCGCTTCAGGGCTGCCAGGCGGAAGTCCCGCATCCACGCGGGCTCGCCCTTCATCTCGGACATCTCCCGGACGATGTCCTCGCTCAGCCCCTTCTTGGGCTTGAACACGTAATCGGACTCGTTGTCGCTCCAGCCAAGCTGGTATCGGCTGAGATCTAGATCCTGGATGGCCATGGGTCCTCCGCCGATCGAATTTCTCCTACGTGCATAGTAACAACTCGAAACCGGGATGCGACAGGCTCCTCTGGCCCTGCAAGGCTCGGGCGGTGCCGATGCTCCCGCCGCCAAGCGCTCCGCGCCATCCCGTGGTCCTTGCCCACTTCGGTGACGAGCGGACCGATGACTACCACTGGCTTCGGGACCTGGATGACCCTGAGGTGCTCGCCTACCTCGAGGCCGAAAACGCATTTGCCGAGCGGGCCCTCGCACCGCTCCAGCCGCTCGAGGACGAGCTCTATGCCGAGATCGTCTCGAGGATCATGGAGACCGACACGTCAGCACCGGTCCGGTGGGGTCCGTGGTGGTACTACGACCGCACGGTGCAGGGGCAGGGCTACCCAATCCACTGCCGGCGTCCGGCGACCGGCCCGGTCCCGCCCGATCCCTCCGAGGGCCCCGGCGAGCAGGTCGTCCTGGACGCGAACCAGCTCGCCGACGGCCACGAGTTCTGCTCCGTGGGGATCCTCTCGATGGCGCCCGGCCACGCGGTCTTCGCGCTGGGTGTCGACTTCAAGGGCGACGAGCGGCACACGCTCACGTTCCGGACCCTGGATGGCACCCCGGCTCCAGAGGAGACACTGGGGGACGTTGGCTACGCCGTCGCATGGAGCCTCGACGCAAAGTCGCTCTTCTACGTCCGGGTCGACGACGCCTGGCGGCCCAATCAGGTCTGGCGCCACGACCTCGGCAGCGACCCCTCGGGCGACGTCCTCGTCCACGAAGAGGCTGACGAGAGCTTCGGCGTCGGCGTGTCGCGGTCTCGCGATGACGCCGTCATCCTCATCCACTCGAGCTCGTCGATGACCACCGAGGCGCTGTGGCTCGACGCGCGCGAGCCGTCGGCGCCGACGGTCCTGTGGCCCCGGCGGCACGGGATCGAGTACGCGGTCGAGCACCTCGTCGCCCCCGACGGCGGTGCCTGGTGGCTGCTCCTCACGAATGACGAGGCACGCGACTTCCGGCTCCTCGCCGCACCGTGTGACACGCCCTCGCTGCTGCGGGAGATCGTCGCGGAACGTCCCGGCACGAGGCTTGACGGTGTCGAGGCATTCGCCGGCCACTTGGTTCTCTCCGAGCGCCTCGAGGGGTGCGCATCAGTTCGCGTGATCCCGCTTCTCGATGGACCCGATCCTTTCGGCGGCGCGCCGCTGGACCGGGGCACGGTCGCCCTCGCCGGCAGGGGTCCCGCCACCACGGCCGTCGGGAGCACCCCCGAGTACAGCACCCCCACCGTCCGGATCGAGCACGCCTCGTTCGTCTCGCCACATTCGACGTACGACCTCGTGCTCGGATCCGGGGAGGAGACCTTGGTCAAGCGCCAGGAGGTCCGAGGCGGCTACGACGAGACCGCATACGTGACTGCAAGGCTCTGGGTGCCGGCCCGCGACGGGGTGCTCGTCCCTGTGTCGCTGGTGCACCGGCGCGACCTCCTCGACGAGCTGTCCGAGGGCGGAGCGGCACCGCGTGATCCGGCGCCGCTCCTGCTCTACGGGTACGGCTCTTACGAGGCGTCGATCGATCCCTACTTCTCCTCGATGCGTCTCTCGCTCCTTGACCGTGGCGTCATCTATGCGGTCGCCCACGTCCGAGGCGGTGGCGAGCTCGGGCGCGCCTGGTACGAGGCTGGCCGGCTGGAGCACAAGCAGACGAGCTTCCTCGACTTCATCGACGTCGCGAACCACCTCGTCGAACGCGGATTCACGGAACCGAGCCTGCTCGCGGCGATGGGCGGATCTGCCGGCGGCCTCCTGGTCGGAGCGTCGATCAACATGGCGCCTGACCTCTTCCACTGCGTGGTCGCGGAGGTCCCGTTCGTCGACGTCCTGAGCACCATCCTCGATCCCTCGCTCCCGCTGACCGTGGGCGAGTGGGAGGAGTGGGGCGACCCGCTGCACGATCCGGACGCCTACCGTCGGGTGAAATCGTGGTCGCCGTACGACAACGTCGCGGGAACCGAGCCCGACGGTTCCGAGCGGAGGTATCCCGAGCTGCTCGTCCTCGGCAGCCTCAACGACACGCGCGTGTCGTACTGGGAACCCGCCAAGTGGGTGGCCAGGATCCGGGCGTCCAACCCGGAGAACAGGGTCATCCTGAAGACGGATCTCGGGGCGGGGCACTCCGGACCGTCCGGACGCTACGACTCCTGGCGCGAACGCGCCATGATCTACTCATTCCTCGTGGACCGGCTGGGGGCATCCGCTCCGGCGGTTCCGGGCACTGTGAGCTGAAGGGGGCACCATGGACGAGTTCCGCACCGTGATCGAGCCATTCCGCATCCACGCGGTCGAACCGGTCACGCTCACGACGCGAGAGCAGCGGACCGCGTACCTGCGAGACGCCGGGTACAACCTGTTCAACCTGCGCGCCGAGGACGTGCTGATCGACCTCCTCACGGACTCGGGCACCGGTGCGATGAGCCGTGACCAGTGGTCGGCCATCCAGCACGGTGACGAGTCGTACGCAGGCTCCCCGTCGTGGTTCATCTTCGAGGCCGCAGTGAAGGACCTGTTCGGATTCGACCACATCATCCCCACCCACCAGGGCCGAGCAGCCGAGAAGATCCTCTTCTCCGTGGTCGGCGGCCCCGGCAAGGTCGTCCCCAACAACACCCACTTCGACACAACCCGCGCGAACGTCGAGGCCAGCGGGGCCGAGGCCGTCGACCTCGTGATCGCCGAGGGCCGAGACCCGAGGAACCGCCACCCCTTCAAGGGGAACGTCGACCTCGTCGAGCTCGAGCGCCTGCTCTCCTCGAACGGCGCGGCTGTGCCCCTCGTGATGGTCACGGTGACGAACAACTCGGGTGGCGGGCAGCCCGTGAGCCTCGAGAACCTCCGCGCAGTTCGGGCGCTGTGCGATCGGTACGACAAGCCGCTCTTCCTCGACGCTTGCCGTTTCGCGGAGAACGCCTGGTTCATCCGGGAGCGCGAGGATGGCCAGTCGGACCGCGACGTGGTCGACATCGTTCGCGAGATGGCCTCGCTCGCCGACGGCATGACGATGAGCGCGAAGAAGGACCCGCTGTGCAACATCGGCGGCTGGCTGGCGTGCAACGACGACGACCTCGCCCAGGCGTTCCGCAACCTGCTGATCCTGACCGAGGGCTTTCCCACGTACGGCGGACTCGCGGGCCGTGATCTCGAGGCGATCGCCCAGGGCCTGCGGGAGGCCGTCTCGCACGACTACCTGCGCTACCGCACCCGCTCCACGGCGTACCTCGGCGAGGCGCTCGAGCAGCTCGGCATCCCCGTCGTTGTCCCGATCGGCGGCCACGCCGTCTACATCGACGCCCGAAGCCTCCTCCCCCACGTCGACCCGCTCGCCTACCCGGGGCAGGCTGTGGCGGTCGCGCTCTTCGAGATCGGCGGCATCCGCAGCTGCGAGATCGGCACCGTGATGTTCGGGCGCCAGCCAGACGGGAGCGAGCGGGAGGCGGCGATGGACCTGGTGCGCCTCGCGATTCCGCGCCGGACGTACACCCAGAGCCACATCGACTACGTGATCGAGGTCTGCGAGCGCCTGGTGAAGGAGACCGCGGCCCTGCGCGGATACCGGATCGTCTCTGAACCGCCGCAGCTCCGCCACTTCACGGCCCGCTTCGAGCCGCTCGGCTGAGTCGGCTCAGCCCGCCCCCGAGAACTGGAGGCCGAGCGGAGCGGGCAGTGGGCTCGGGAACGTCACGTTCACGCCGTTGACCTTGACCGATGCGTTCGACGGCGCCCCGAGGGTGACGCGCGCGGCGCTGCCCAGCGTGAACGTGACCGATGCACCGGCGGCGACGGTGCGCGCGTCGAGCAGCGCTCCGCCCGGCGGAGATGACACGGTGACCCACACCGCGCCGGCTGTTCCATCGACCGTCACTCGGTAGGTGCCGGCGGGAAGCGGGTACGTGGCCACGCCACCCGAGACCGCTTGCGGTACGTAGGCCGACGGGATGGTTGTCGCAGTCGGCTGCAGGGTTGTCGTGGTCGTGGTCGTGGTTGAGACCGTGGTCGTCGTGTCTCCCCGTCCATGCTGGATCAGGTAGCCCGCCACGGCGAACGCGACGAGCACGATCAGCACCACGATGACGATGATGACGCCGCTGGTATCCAACCGGGCGCGCGGCTGCATGCGCTCGAGTGCCCAGTCCTGACCGTGTCGTGCGCGTGCCTCGTCCTTGCGCACGGGCGCATCGAGATCGTCGAAGTGGACCGCGTCTGGGTCGAGTCGGGGCCTGTCGGGCTCGGGCCGGGATGCGGAGACCTCGTCATGGACGAGTCGCACGGAGCCCCCTCGGTCCTGCGGTGCCACATGCAGCGTCTCGAGCCGGTCGTGGTAGTGGTGAATCGATCTGATCTCGTCGCGCCGGCGCTTGCCGGCGATTCTCGCGATGCCGATGCCGATCGCCACCACGGCGAGGGCGACGATGACGGCGAGCAGCACACTCCCATTCAAACCGACCGAAGGGCCGGCTGCTAGGTGCGAAGGCCGAAGTGCGGGCGGACGGCGTCGGCGAGCGCGTCACGCTGGGGATTGGACTGATCACGAGGCGAGAGGACCGGATCGGCGATCCCCCAGTCCGCCGCCACCGTCGGATCGTCCCACGCGAGCCCGAGCTCGTCGGCGGGGTTGTAGTAGCCGTCGACGAGGTACCAGAGCAGGACGTCCGTCAGCGACGCGAACCCGTGGGCCACGCCAGGCGGGATGAACAGGCCGCGCTCGTTGTCGCCGTCGAGGTCCACGACGAAGGTTGCGCCATCCGTGGGCGATCCGACGCGGAGGTCGTGAAGGACGACCCTGGCTGTGCCGCGCAGGACGTACCAGTAGTCCGCCTGGTGGAGGTGGTAGTGGAGCCCGACGATCGCCCCCGCGGCCTTCTCCGATCGATTTCCCTGGATCATCTCTCGGCCCCTCGGGAGCCACTCGCGACGGTACGTCTCGACAAAGCGTCCCCGGTGGTCACCGTGGGCGGCGGGCTCGAGTAGCAGGACGTCGGCGATCGGGACTGGGTGCGCTGTGGGAGCCATTGGCAGAGCGTATCGAGCGCCGGGGACTAGCCCGAGAGGGATGTGTACCCGCCGCGATGGAAGACCAGCGGCCCTCCCTCGGACAATCCGAGCGCGGTCACCACGGCGACCACGACGACGTGGTCCCCCCCGGGATGCACCGCGTCGATCGTCGCCTCGAACCATGCGATGGCCTCCGAGAGGATCGGGGATCCGTTCTCGCCCCTCGCCCACTGCACATCGGCGAACTTGTCGCCCCCCGAGGTTGCGAAGGCCCGGGCGACGCCTTCTGCGTCGGCAGACAGGACATTCACGCAGCACCTCGCGGACTGCTCGATCCTCGGCCATGACGTCGACGTCCGGGCCACCGCGAACATGACCATCGGCGGGTCCAGCGACAACGCGTGGAACGACTGGCAGGTGAACCCAGCGGGACCGCTCTGATCGAATCCCGTCACGACCGTCACTCCCGACGGGAACTGCCCGGACACCTGACGGAACCGCTCGGCCGTGAGCGAACTCACCGCGGCGAACCCTCCCCTGCCGGACCCTTCAACGCCACGTGCACGCGGGCACCCTACCGGTGGTGTCCGCAGCTGTCTTCGACAAGGCGGAAGCGAGGCCGCGCAGGTACCGTTGGTCATGGCCCATGCGACGATCCGAGCACGCGGGATCGACTTCGCGTACCTGCAGAGCGGACCCCACGACGGGCCCCTCGCGCTGGTCCTCCACGGGTTCCCGGACTCCCCGGTCGGACTCGGGGGCATCGTCGATGCGCTCGGAGCGACGGGCTATCACGCCGTCGCACCGTGGCTCAGGGGCTTCGCTCCCACGTCGCTCGCCCCGGACGGCGACTACCACGTCGGCTCGCTCGCCGCGGATGCCAACGCGCTGCACGAGGCGCTCGGAGGCGACGGCCGCGCAGTGATCATCGGCCACGACTGGGGCGCGTCGGCCGTCTACCCGGCGATCACGGCGGATCCCGAGCGGTGGCGGCGCGGCGTCGCCCTCGCCGTGCCGCCGTTCGCGGCATTGGCCGCTGCCCTCGGCCGCTTCACCCAGTTGCGGCGGAGTTGGTACATGTTCTTCTTCCAGATGCCCCTCGCCGAGGGCGCCGTTTCCGCCGATGACATGAGCTTCGTGGATCGGCTGTGGGAGGAGTGGTCCCCCGGTCTCTCAAAGGACGTGTCCCGCCATGCCATCGCGGCTGCCAAAATGGCGCTCCGCCGGCCGGAGAACCTCACCGCGGCCCTGGGCTACTACCGAGCGGCCTTCGCAGGGGTTCCCGAGGACCCGGCCGCGGCACGTGCCCAGGACGTCCTCTTCGCCATGCCGCCGGTGCCGATCTGCTACCTGCACGGCGTGGATGACGGCTGCATCGGCGTCGCGGACATCGGTGATCCGACACTCCTGCTCGCGCCGGGCTCGATGTTCGTGCAGATCCCCGACGCGGGCCACTTCCTCCACCTGGAGCGGCCCGACGCGGTGCACGACGCACTGTTGGCGTTCCTCGACGGCTGAGTCAGGTCCTCTCGGACGCCACGGTGCGCGGCGCGCCGAAAGCACCGCGTCCGAACTCGAGCAGGCCCTCGTCCGCCATCTCGTTCGCGACCCTGAGCGCCCGGTCCGGGTCGTCGGGCCACCCCGAGAGCCCCGCGAGCTGCGCTGTCCGGACGGGTCCGTCGAGCGCGGCTGCGAGGATCCTCCCTCGACCCTGCCTGTCCGACCCGACGAAGGCGCTCTGGCGACCGGCGCCTCGAGGACCCGCTCCTGGGTCCGCCTCGATTCCCGATCGTCGCCACGCGCACGCAGGTCGCAGGGGGCATCCCGAGCAGTTCGGCACGGCAGAGCAATGCATCGCACCGAGGTCCAGCAGTGCCTGGTTGTGGCGCCATCCCGTGCCCGGCGAGACGATGTCGTCCGCGAGGTGCTGCGCCTCGGCGACGCTGAGCGAACGGTTCGCAGCGGCGCGCGAGAGGATTCGCCGGACGTTGGTGTCGACAACGGCGACATCGCGCTCGAACGCGAAGGCGAGGACCGCGCGCGCGGTGTAGGCGCCGACCCCCGGGAGCGCGAGCAGCGAATCGAGGTCCTCGGGGACGCTGCCTCGGTGTCGATCGACGATCTGGCCGGCAGCTCGATGGAGGTATCCGGCGCGGCGGTAGTACCCAAGGCCGCGCCAGACGTCGAGCACGTCGCGCAGCGGCGCCCTCGCGCACGAGGCGGGTGACTCGAATCGGTCGCAGAACCTGCCGTAGACGTCCGCGGCGCGTCCGACCTGAGTCTGCTGGCAGCAGAACTCCGAGACGAGGATCCGCCACGGATCCCGCGTGTGGCGCCACGGGAGGTCGCGCACGACGCGCAAGCCCTCGACCTGGCGTCGCAGCGCCGGCGTCGCTGAGGACTCCGACGCGCTACCCCCAGACGTCGTCGCCATAGGGTCGTCGGCGCGGTGGAGCAGCGTCGCGCTTCCACACCATCACCTTGCGGCGGAAGTAGCAGACCTCCTCGCCATCCTGGTTGAACCCCTTTGTCTCGACCGTCACGATCCCTCGGTCCGGCTTCGACGAGCTCTCGACGCGATCGAGCACCCGGGTCTCCGCGTAGATCGTGTCGCCATGGAAGGTCGGGAACTTGTGGCGCAGCGTCTCAACCTCGAGGTTCGCGATCGCAGCACCGGACACATCCGGAACGCTCATGCCGAGCACGAGCGAGTAGACGAGGTTGCCGACGACGACATTGCGGCCATGCACGGTCTCGTGTTCCGCGAACCATGCGTTCGTGTGGAGCGGATGGTGGTTCATCGTCAGCATGCAGAACAGGTGGTCGTCCGCCTCGGTGATCGTCTTGCCCGGCCAGTGGCGATAGACGTCACCCGGCTCGAACTCCTCGAAGCAGCGCCCGAACGGTCGATCGAAGGTGGTCACCGCACCATTCTTGCCGCTCGAGGGATGGACCACATGCTGCAGCGCTGATGCGAAGCGAGCCAACCGGATGTCAGGACTCGGTCGCCGGCTCCTCGGCCGGCCGGGTCGCGAACGACACGGAGCCTCCCGGAAGGTTCTCGCCGTCGACGACGAAGCGCCACTTGTACCGGTTGGATGGTGCGAGCGGCAGCGGACCGAAGTTCACGGCCATCGGGAGATCGACGGGCGAACCCTCGCGCACCCCCTCGGGCTGGGGAACGGCAAAGTCGCCGCGCACCTCGACGGGTTGGGGTCCTTCGTTCGTTTCGATCTGCACCGCTTGCCCGTCGGCGTCCTCCAAGAACAGTTCCCAGTGGTGCGATCGGTTGAGCTCGTGCCAGTCGACCTCCACCTTGACGGCGACCGCGGACGGCACCGGCATCGGGCCGGTCAGTGACCAGCCGCCGCCGAGTATGTAGAGCTTTCCGTCAGCGACCTGCGCGGCATCACAAAGGAGCATCGTCACGTTCATGCTTCGAGCCTATGCGTCGGGATCGGCCATCCCCGGGTCGAGCCTCGACGCACAGCCAGGCGAGCACTCTGTCACGTGCTCATCCTCCGACGTCCCGACAGCCTGCACGCCCCTTCGGCTACCTGCCGGCCAGGTTCACTAGGTTGGCGCAATGACTGACTGGACCACCGACCTCGGAGCCGCGACTGCGGCGATCGACACGGCACAGGCCGTCGTCGAACGAGCGGCCCTGCACCTGCGCGACGTTGGGGGTGTCGACGCGAACCAGACCCTTGCCTATGAGCTCGCTCACGCGGCCTCCGCGGTTGCGACAGCTCGTGCGGCCGTCGGCTACGGCCACAAGGGTGATCTCGAGGCACGGATCGCCTGCGCATTCGTGGCTGACGTGCTCGCGGACCTCGGGGCGAAGACCATCGGGCGTGAGGCGATGTGGAACGTCCGACCCGACTGGCTCGATCCCGCGCGGCCGTTCGTCGCCGCGTTCCGCGACCCCGCCTTCCTCGGCTCCCTCGCGGAGACCCCCGGACCATCGCACCTGGACGAGGACTTCACGCTCGTCGCCGACACATTCCACCGCTTCGCCACCGAGCAGGTCCGACCCCGCGCCGAGCATGTCCACCGGACGAACGCCGACATCCCCGATGCGCTGATCACCGGGCTCGCGGAGCTCGGCGGCTTCGGATTGAGTGTGCCCGAGGAGTACGGGGGTTTCGCCTCTGGCGGCGGGGACGACTACCTGGGCATGGTGGTCGCGACGGAGGAGCTGACATGGGGATCGCTCGGAATCGGCGGGTCGCTCATCACCCGTCCGGAGATCCTGACACGCGCGATCGTGAACGGGGGGACCGAAGAGCAGCGGGCCAGGTGGCTGCCGCGCCTTGCCACGGGCGAGGAGCTCGCTGCCGTCGCCGTCACAGAGCCCGACTTCGGGAGCGACGTCGCCGGCATCACGACTACGGCGACGCGCGTCGACGGCGGATGGATCGTGAACGGCACGAAGACCTGGTGCACGTTCGCTGCACGGGCGACTGTCCTGATGCTGCTTGCGCGCACCGACCCGGACCGATCGAAGGGCCACCGCGGGCTCTCGATCCTCCTCGTGGAGAAGCCCGTTGGCGACGGGCACGGGTTCCGCTTCGATCAGGCCCCGCGCGCGGGCGGGATGGGCCCGGGCCGCCTTGAGGGCCGACCGATCGACACCATCGGGTACCGGGGCATGCACTCGTACGAGCTGAGCATCGAGAACTGGTTCGTCCCAGCCAACTGCCTGGTCGGCGAGGATGCCGGGCTCGGCAAGGGCTTCTACCTCCAGATGGCCGGGTTCGAGAACGGCAGGATCCAGACGGCGGCGCGAGCGATCGGCATCATGCAGGCCGCCTACGACGCGGCGCTGGACTACGCGCGCGGCCGCAGGGTCTTTGGCGAGGAGATCATCGGATACGAGTTGACGCGGGTGAAGCTCGGCCGCATGGTCGCAGTCATCCAGAGCGCGCGCCAGTTCGCCTACGAGGTCGCGCGTCTCATGGCGCGCGGGGAGGGGTCGCTCGAGGCATCGATGGCGAAGGCATACGTCTGCCGGGCGGCCGAGTGGGTGACGCGCGAGGCGATGCAGATCCACGGAGGCATGGGCTACGCCGAGGAGTACCCGGTCAGCCGGTACTTCGTCGACGCCCGGGTCCTGTCAATCTTCGAGGGCGCCGACGAGACGCTCTGCCTGAAGGTCGTCGCGAGGAGGCTCGTCGAGCAGGCGGGCGACTAGGCCGAGCGGCGGAGCCCCGCGCGCTCGCCGCGCGTCACGAACTTCGTCGCCATCTTCCGGCTGGCCTCGTCGATCATCTCGTCGCCGAACATGACCGCGCCCTTGCGGTCCTGTTCGGTCGCCGTCTGATACGCGTCGAGGATCGCCCAGGCCCTGTCGAACTGCTCCTGCGTGGGCGAGTACAGCTCGTTGAGCACCGCCGCCTGGTCGGGCGTGAGCGCCCACTTGCCGTCGTACCCGAGGACCCGGGTCCTCTGAGCAAACTCGCGCAGCGCGTCAAGTTCGCGGACCTTGAGGAACGGACCGTCGATCACCTGGAGGCCGTTTGCGCGGCCCGCCATCAGGATCTTGCTGAAGACGTAGTTGAAGTGGTCCCCGGGGTACTCGGGAATCGCCACGCCCCCGGTGAGCACCGGCATCTCCATCGACGCCGCGAAGTCCGCTGGTCCGAAGATGATGGTCTCGAGCCGGGGCGAGGCAGCACAGATTTCCTCGACGTTGATGAGGCCGCGCGTCGTCTCGATCTGCGCCTCGATGCCGATGTGCCCGACCGGCAGGCCCGAGTTCTTCTCCACCTGGGTGAGGAGCAGGTCCATCGCCACGACCTCGGCGGCTGATTGCACCTTCGGGAGCATGATCTCGTCGAGACGGGGGCCGGCCTGGCCGACCACCTCGATGACGTCGCCGTAGGTCCACTCGGTGTCCCATGCGTTGATGCGCACGCAGAGCACTCGATCGTCCCACGGCAACTCGCGGATCGCCCTTACCACCGTTGCGCGCGCAGCGACCTTCTCCAGCGCCGCGACCGAGTCCTCGAGGTCGAGGAAGCTCATGTCGGCCTCGACGGTGGGGGCCTTGGCGAGGAACTTCTCAGACGATCCGGGGGTCGACAGGCAGGACCGGCGCGGCAGGTTTCGTGAGCGCTCTGACATGGCCGAATCGTACCAGCGGGCTTGCGCGTCCTACTTCCCTGCGACGTGCTCCTCGAGGAACGACACGGACCGTTGGAACATGACGAGCGCCGCAGACGCGTCGTACACCTCGGGGCGATCCTCGTTGCCGAACGCGTGCTGTGCGTCGGGATAGACGAACAGCTCCACCTGCTTGTGCAGGTCGCCGAGTGTCTTGGCGAGCGCCTCGGCCGCCTCCGGCGGGAACGACGAGTCGAGCCCGGCGCAGTGGATCTGCGTCGCCGCCGTCATGTCGGTGTAGTCGGGATGCGCCTCGGACCAGGGGTGCACCCCGTAGCAGGGGATCACCGCCGCGACCGCGTCAGGACGCTGGGCCGCGAGGACGAGGGCGAGGCCTCCGCCCATGCAGAAGCCCACGACGCCCACCTTGTCGACGCCGGTCCTCGCGCGCAGCTCGTCCACGGCACCAGAGAGCTCACCCGCCGCGGTCGAGAGCTGGAGGGCCATCATCTCCTTCGCCGCTTCATCCGGCTCGTCGAGCGGCACCTGCCTCCCGTCGTAGAGGTCAGGTGCGAGCGCCGTGAACCCGGCTGCCGCGAACCTGTCACACATCGCCTCGATCTGGGGGACGAGGCCCCACCACTCCTGGATCACCACCACGCCGGGAGCGCCCGTCGGACCCTGCGCCACATAACCCGCCGCCGTGCCGCCCGCAGGCTTCTGGAATTCGATTCTTGTCCCCATAGGGCAAAACTATCGCCTGTGTAGAAGCCGAGAGATATGTCCCCTGATCAGGCATCACACCGGGGTAAATGCGATTCTTACTCGCATTGCGTTGCTCTCGGGGTGTCCCATCGGTAAGACTGGACGAGTTGTGACCGACGTCGAGCGCTTGAAGCGCCCATCGACGCCGCGACCGATCGGGAGCGTTCAGCGACTCCGGTGGGTGGTGGCACCCGCGCTGGCCCTTGCCGCAGTGTGTTCTTACGCTGTGCTGGGTTCGGCCAGCCTCGCGTCGGCTGGCAACCTCGCCTCGGACAAGGCCCAGGCAGCATCCCTCTACGCGCAGCTCCAGACCAAGGGTGGTCAGATCTCCGCTCTCGGCCAGCAGTGGGATGCAGACCAGCAGCGGGTCAACCAGCTCGCGACGCAGGTCACCCAGACCCGTGAGGCCATCGCGCAGGATCGCTCCAAGGTCTCCTCGGACCGTTCCGTGCTGCAGGCCGAGGCAATCAACGCGTACGTCAACAGCTCGGCCGTCGCATCGACCAACCCCCTGTTCGCGACCAATGCCAACCAGCTCGGCGCCACCAGCGTCTACAACCAGGTCGCCGAGGGCAACCTCTCGGGGTCGGTCGCCTCGCTCACCAACGCCCAGCAGACGCTCGCCGCCGATCAGAACCAGCTGCGCCAGGCGCTGACCTCGGAGCAGCAGACGACAGCTGCCGCGCAGGCCGCGTACAACGAGGCGGTCTCCGAGCAGCACCAGCTCAACACGGAGCTGGCCCAGGCGAACGCCCAGGTGCACACCGACCTCGTCCAGGTCCAGGCAGCGGCCACGGTGGCGGCCACCGCGACTTTCACCCAGACCCTTCGCAACCCGCCGGTCAACCAGTCCTTCCCCGCGCCCCCTCCCGACTCGAGGGCGAGCATCGCCGTCGACTTTGCGCTCGGGATGCTCGGTGTCCCGTACGTCTGGGGCGGGGCGTCGCGTTCCGGAGTCGACTGCTCCGGCCTCGTCATGCTGGCGTGGGGTGCCGCGGGCGTGAGCCTCCCGCACTATTCGGGCGCTCAGATGGCGGACTCCACTCCCGTCCCCGTGGCCGACCTGCAGCCGGGCGACCTCCTCTTCTACGGTCCCGGCGGCGACGAGCACGTCGCGATGTACATCGGCAACGGCGAGATGATCGAGGCGCCGTACACCGGCGAGCACGTGTGGATCACTCCGGTGCGACTCGGCGCGGGATTCGCCGGGGCCGGCCGACCCTGATCCCGGGCCATGCGCCCGATTCCGACATCCTTCAACATCGGTCCGCTCACGCTTCACACGTACGGGATCGGCCTCGCCCTGTCCTTCTACGTCGCCTGGCTGTATCTCGTCAGGAGGACGCGCGAGCACGGGTACCCCACTGACTGGCTGGTCGGACTCGGCGTCATCGTCGCGATCAGCGCGGTCGTCGGCGCGCGGCTACTCCACATCCTCACCAATCTCTCCGCCTACCGGGCGGATCCCCTGCAGGTCTTCGCGATCTGGCACGGTGGGCTCAGCTCCTTCGGCGGACTGCTCCTCGCGGTGCCGGCCGCACTGTGGTGGGCGCACCGCAAATGCCCGGAGGTGGGCGTTCTCGAGGGCCTCGACATCGCGATGCCGGCGCTGGCAGCGGGATGGTGCCTGGGCCGGTTGCTCGGTCCGCAGCTCATGGTGGCGGGCGGCGGTCACGCAACCACGCAGTGGTTCGGGATGTACTACGCGGGTCAGGTTGGCCGCCGCATCCCCGTCCCCATCATCCAGTCGATCGAAGACGGCCTGCTGTTGCTGGTCCTCGTGCTGCTCGATCGTCGGCTCCAGCGCGTGGCCGCCGAGCGTCCCGGAGTCACACCGCCGGTCGGAGCAATCACGGCGGTTGCCATGGTGGTCTGGGGAATCGACCGTGCCCTCGACGAGCGACTCTGGCTCGGCGAGGACGGACACTTCGGCTCGCTGCTCGTCCAGTACGCCGGGGTCGCCCTCGCCGTCGGCGGCATCTGGCTCGGCATCGTCGTGATCCGCAGATGGCGCGCGTTCCTCGCGAAGCCGGCGCCAGAAGGGATCCCAGGCTCCCCGCAACTCAACGACGCGTGAACCGGGCCGCAGATGAGGCCGTGAGAGGATCGCGGCCGTGACTGCCGAGGCACCGTCCCAGATGGACACCGCTCGCACGTCGGTCCATCGTCCCTCCCTCGGGTGGGTTCGGCGACACGAAGGGTGGCTCCTGGCTGCGATCGTCGCCGTCGGATCGATCGCGCGCATCGGTGGCCTGTCGTCAGGGACCTTGTACCGGGACGATGCGTGGGTCGCGCTCACTTCCCGCGTGCCGCTCGCGACCGCCGCTCGCATGGTCGTCACGACGCCCGGATTTGTGCTCGCCGAGCGCATCTTCATCGGCTGGTTCCCGCACACGCTGTGGATCGGCCAGCTGCCCACGCTCATCGCATCGATTGCCGGCATCGTGGCGGTCGAGCGGCTTGCCCGATGGTGGGGGCTCTCCGCCCCCGCCGGTCTCGTCGCCGCCGGGATCGTGGCCGCGTCGTTCAGCGACATCCAGTACGCGACCAGGATCAAGCCGTACGCGTTCGACCTGCTTGGGGCCTGCCTGATCCTCTGGCTCGCCGAGAAGGTCAGGCGGGACGGCCCGCGCGTGGCGCCCTGGCTCGCGGCGTCATCGATAGCCGTCTGCTGCTTCTCGATGACCCCGATCCCACTGGTCGTCGCCGTCTGGGTGGTGCTCGCAGCCGACGCCATGGTCCACAGGCGTCTGACGGTCAGGCTGGCCGTGTCGGGGATCGTCACTGCTCTAGGACTCCTCTCGCTGTGGCTCGCCGTGAGGGGGGACATCTCTCCCAGACTGCGCCACAGCTGGGTCGGGAACTACCTGGTCGTGACATCCCCAAGCGGGTTCGTCCACACGGTCCGCTCAATCACCAACGGGTTCATCCATGGCATCGGCACCACGACGCCGGCGCTCGGTGTCCCGGGCCTGGGATCGCTGGACCGAGTCGGGCTCGTCCTCCTTGCGATCATCGGACTCGCGTCCTGGCGACGCCAGCTGCTCGGCATCTGCGCAATCGCCTCGGCGGCGCTCTTCTCGATCCCGTCGCTGGTACCGCTGGGCACGGGAAGAACGGACGCCTACCTGTATCCGGCGCTCGCAATGCTCGTGGCGGAGGGTTCGACGATCACGTGGCACCTGCTGCGCCGAACGGGTCGGCTTCTCCCCACCGTCGCTCTCGCGATGTCGCTCGCCTTCGCGGGCCTCGTCGCCGCTGATCGCGTCATCCATCGACCCGCCTATCCCGGTGGGAACCTCGACCGGGTGGCATTCGTCGTGAACACGGCAGCGGAGCGCGGCGCGACGATCATCATCGGCGGGACCGCACGCTGGCCGTGGAGCTACTACGAGCTTCGCCACGTCACGATCGACTTCTCGGATCTGTACAACAACGGCTACACCGTGCGCAGCGACCGGGCGAACGTCCTCATCATCCCGGGTACCCCGATCGAGGGCGGTTATGCCAGCTCGGTCGCGATCGCTGCCGGGATCGCCCGTCGCCGGTGTGCCGAGGTCGTGTACGTCGAAGCCGACGATTGGCCCACCATGCCAATGAGCCTGCTCCGGGCATTGGTGGCGGGAGGCAACACCCTGGCCCGCGGTCCGGTATCCGTCGCCGGCTACCGGTACTGGGTGCTGAAGCCCGCCCCAACCTGCGTCGCGCCTGGCGCGTCGACACCTTCGAATCCCTGAACCCGCTGACCGAGGCCAGCGCACCTGCGCGTGCGCGCGTGCCCGATGGCTCGCTCTCGCGGGGCAGCCAGCAGCGCACGACTGGTACGGTGCAACGCGAGGTACGTCTGAAGGGATCTTGCAGACATGGTTGTCGTCATCGTCGTGGTCATCATCGTGGTGTTGCTTGCCTTGTTCCTCTGGGCAGCGTTCAACGGCCTCGTCAAGAAGCGAAACCGCACGCAGGAGGCCTGGTCGGAGATCGACGTCGAGCTGAAGCGCCGCCACGACCTGATCCCCAACCTCGTCGCCACGGTGCAGGGGTACGCCTCGCACGAGCAGGGCACCTTCGAGGCGGTCACCCAGGCGCGTGCGAATGCGGTGACCGCAGGCGCCACGAACGACCCCGCGCAGATCGCTCCCGCCGAGAACGCCCTCTCTGGAACCCTGCGATCACTGTTCGCCGTCGCCGAGAACTACCCGCAGCTGCGCGCGGTCGAGAGCTTCATCCAGCTGCAGGAGACCCTGACCGCGACCGAGGACAAGATCGAGTACGCGCGGCGCTACTACAACACGAGCGCGCGTGACTACAACATCGCGCTGCAGACCTTTCCTCGGAACCTGATCGCCGGGCCGTTCCACTTCGTGGCAGTGGCCTTCTTCGCGGCAGACGACGCGGACCGTGCCGTCCCCGAGGTCTCGTTCCCCGGCTCCGGCGCCGCCGGTGCCCCCGGGGTCGCGCAGCAGGGACCTCCACCTGCGACCGGCAGCTCCGGACCACCGCTCGCAACCTGAACCGATCGGAACCCGCCCTGCGGTTCCCAATCAGGTCAGGGAACGATCGGCTCGCAATCAGACGGTCTGGCCCGAGACCATCTTCTCCAGGATCGCGATCCGCTCCTCGATCGGGGGATGCGTGTCATAGAGCCGGTGGAACCAGGTCTCGTGGTGCTGCAGCGGGTCGTCGATGCACATCGACGCGGTCGCGTGGTTCATCTTCTTGAACGGCTTGTCGTTCTGTTGGAGCTTCTTGAGGGCGCTCAGGAGCCCTGCCGGGTTTCTCGTCAGCTCGACGCCGCTGACGTCGGCGAGGGACTCTCGGCGCCGTGACAGCGCGAGGCGGATCAGCGGTCCGAAGATGAAGCCGACGACGGCCAGGAGCGCCCCGGCGGCCACGATCACGATCACGAACTGGTTGCCCCTGTCACCGCCGCCTCGCCCCACGCTCGAGAACAACGCGCTTCGCCAGAAGATGCTGGCGAGGAGCGCCGCCATCCCGATCATCGTGCCGACGATGAGCAGCAGGCGGATGTCGTGGTTCTTGATGTGGCTCATCTCATGGCTCGTGACGCCCTCGAGCTCCTCGCGATTCATGATCGAGAGCAGCCCCGTCGTGTAGGTGATCGCCGCCTTCTCCGGACTGATCCCGGTGGCGAACGCGTTGGGCGACGGATCGTCGATGACGTACACCTCGGGCTTCGGGATACCCTCGCCGATCGCCAGCGCATCGACCAGGTCGTGCAGCTGCTGATACCGCACGGGGTCCGCGGGCTCTGCCCCCGAGACACGGAGGACGAGCGCGGCGCCCGATGTCAGCGAGTACGCGATCCCGCACGCCGCGAGGATGGCGGCGATCACCATGCCGACGTAGATGGGACCAGCTCCGTAGTTGACGGGCTGCGTGGCGTAGCCGCCGTTCGTGGCGGCACGGTGGTAGACGGAGGTGAAGATCAGGCCGCACACCGCGCCGATCAGGATCCAGATCACGAAGAAGAGGATGATGAACAGGACGCTGCGCCGGTTGTTGCTCGCGATCTCCTTGTACACATCGGGGATCCTACGGCATCAGTGGTGCCGGGAATCCCTTGCAGCAATTGGATATCCGTCCCCATCCGTGCATCGGTCGACCGGTCCTGCGGCGCTGCCAGTCCTCGGAGGGGACCGAGCACCATCACTGTGCGGGCACGTGGGCGGTGCTCCCGCCTCGGTGCTCCAGTGCGAGTGCTCCGCGGACGAGCAGGGCGCCGAACGCGGCGCTGGTGACGAGTTGCGCGAGGAACAGCAGGTGCAACACCCCGACGAGCGTGAGCGCAGCGATGACGAGGCCCGCGACCTGGACACCCAGCAGCACTCTGTCCACGAGCCGACCCGTGACCGCGAGTGCAATCCACGCGGACGCCGCGGTCTCGAAGCAGAGCATTGCGATCGCCACGCCGATGTGCAGATCCCGGAGCTCGACGTTCAGCTTGTAGCAGTACGTCGAGACCAGCACCGCGAGGAGGAGCCAGGCGAGCGCGAGGAGGATCCTGCGGAAGCGGCGTGCGGTGGTGTCGACCTCGTCGATGGCCAGCGCGGCGCGCGCGATGAGCAGGGCGGGCAGGAGGAATGCGAGGGAATAGGGCACGACGGTCCTCGCGTGGACGCCGAAGTTGCTCAGTCCTCCCTCATCGCGCTCGAGGAGGAATCTCGGTTCGAGGGCGATGCACACGGCCCAGAAAAAGAACAGGCAGCACTGGCTGTAGACGACGTCGCGGGTCGTCGATGCGTGCATCTCGCGACTATAAGTTCGGGGCGTCACCGAGTTCGTCGTCCCATGGAGCTCCACAGCGATCTAGGTCGGCAGCGTGTATCTGGCGAAGAAGTGCCACCCGACGAATCCCCAGAGCCCAATCAGCAGGATCCTGCCCATCGGCCGGCCCCATATCACCGCCCACACTGTCGAGATGCTCGTCCAGCGGCCGCCGGAGCGACGGCACATGACCTCCCATGCGATGCACATGACGATGACGAGGATCCATGTGACGGTCACCATCGCGTCACGACTCCGCAGTGCGGCGCAGCGGCATCTTTCGTGCCAGCGGAGCCACGCAGACAGCGAGCCAGCCTGCAAACAGGACGAAGCGGACGAAATGCCAGGCGATGGCGTGGTCAACGACGGTGCTGATCGTCGGGACCTGCGCGGATTTGCCTCCCAGCGCAAGGCCCGCCGCCTCGATGCCGATCATCACAACGACAAGGAGGATCCACGGCCACGTCGATCGCAGGGTGACCGCCTGGTCCGCGCACTGCGACGCCCCGTGTCGGCGGGGCCCAGCGAAGGCGGTTCCGCGCATGGCGAGGACCGCGACGATCACGATCGGTATCCCGACGGCGACGTAGGCGACCCATGTGAAGGGGCGCGCACCAGACGCCCACCACGAGTACGCGATGAGCGCAGCGCCCGCAACGACGCGCCGCAGGTGCTCGCTCTTGCGTCGACGAGGGATGCAAACCGTGCTTCGGACGCTACCGGGCGGCACCAAGCCCGGCACAAGGGGACCCGTGTCGACCAGGCGCGCGAGCCGTCGCTCGACCTAGGGCGTCACAACGGCGAAGTCCGGGTCGGGACTCCCGACGAGTCCGACGAGTCGCTGGATCACCGTTGCGTCGCCGACGATGTCGACGCCCTCGACCGAGGCGGCCCCGAGAAGCGCGACAAGCTGTTTCTTGGTGAGGGTCACCGTGAGATCCGTCTGCCGATCGCGCTCGGTCGGGAAGTGCACCAGGACGCCGTTGCTGAGCTCCATGTGGAACACCTCGCCCGAATCAGGGAATCTCCAGGTGATGGAGAACCGATCGTTCCACGCCCGCTCCCCCACGATCCGGATGGCCACCGAGTCGAACAGCTGCGTGATCGTCAGCGCGCGGGCGAGGCCGGCGGAGCTGACATCAGTGTGCTTCACGCCGTTGCGCAGCTCATCGGCGCCAGTCAGGAAGCAGTTCCTCCAGGTGGCATTCTCGGCCCCGAAGCCGATCGCCTCGAACGCCTCGATCTGCACGTCGCGCGCGCCCTGGTGATCGGGTGCGGCGAAGATCGCGTGGTTCGCGAGCTCCGCGGCGAACCGGACGTCGCCGCGGTCGAGGAACTCGCGAGCCTTGGCGACGGTCGCTTCGATGCCGCCGAGTGCCTCCACGTAGCGCGCCGCCCCGGCCTCCGGCGGGTGCTGCCAGAGATGGGCGGGGTTCCCGTCGTACCAGCCCAGGTACCGCTGGTAGATCGCCTTCACGTTGTGGTTCACGGACCCGTAGTACCCGCGGATGTGCCAGGCAGCGTCGAGCGCCGGCGGTAGCACCATCATCTCGGCGATCTCGGCCTGAACGTAGCCGAGGTTCATGAGTCGAAGCGTCTGATCATGCAGATACAGGTAGCAGTCGCGTTGCTCGGTCAGATACCTGACGATCGCCTCCTTGCCCCACGTCGGCCAGTGGTGCGACGCGAACGAGACGTCTGCCTGGTCGGCGAACAGTTCCATCGACTCGTTCAGGTACCTCGACCAGATCCTCGCGTCGCGAATCTGGGCCCCTCGGAGCGTCAGGATGTTGTGCAGGTTGTGCGTCGCATTCTCCGAGAGGCAGAGCGCGCGGAAGTCCGGGAAGAGAAAGTTCATTTCCGCCGGGCACTCGGTGCCGGGGGTCATCTGGAAGACGATCCTGACACCGTCGAATACCTCGGTCTGCCCTGTGCGCGTGATGTCGAGGGTCGGGGCGAGGAGACCGACAGACCCTGTTGAGACGCCCGGTCCCAAACCCATGCCGAGCGTCCCCCGTGCGCCCCGCCGGAGCGCCGGCGCACCGTAGTAGTAGCCGCGGCGGATCATCGCGGTGCCCGCGTAGACGTTCTCCGAGACGGCATGCTCCAAGAAATGCTCCGGTGCCACGATCGGCACGGTCGTGTCCGCATCGACGACACCGAGGACGCCCCCGAAGTGGTCGATGTGCGCGTGGGTGTAGATCACGGCGACGACCGGACGATCACCTCGGTGCTCTCGGTAGAAGGCGAGCGCGGCGGCCGCGACCTCGGCGGACACGAGGGGGTCGATGACGATGACCCCGGTATCGCCCTCGACGAGGGTCATGTTGGACAAGTCGAATCCCCGAACCTGGTAGATGCCCTTGGTCACCTCGTACAGGCCGTGCTTCGACGTGAGTCGCGCCTGGCGCCAGAGGCTCGGATCGACGGTGTCGGGGCAGTCGTCGTCGAGGAATCCCCATGTCTCCATGTCCCAGACGACCCGTCCGGCCTCGTTCTTGATGGTCAAGGGATCCAGGGTTGCGATGAAGCCCCGGTCGGCATCGTCGAAGTCCCGTCGGTCGGTGAAGTCCAAGGCCATGAATTGTCTCCTGTGTACTGCGTCGGTCTCCCCGGATTCGCAACGTACTCCCGTGGAGACGACAGCGCGAAGTCGCCGGGAAGACTCCATCTTGGCGGGACCGCAACGCACTCGGACCGGCACAGCACTGATGCACCAGCACGCCATCTATGCGATGCTGGCGCCGCACATGAAGGCGCTCGCCTGTGGGCGCATTCGATCGAGGACGTAGGAGGCAGGAGCACCATGGCAATAGGTCCAGTCGAGTATCTCGTCGTCGGTTTCCCGGGGAACAACTTCTCCGGCGAGATCGTTCCAGCGCTCGCGCAGCTGGTGGAGTCAGGGACGGTCCGGGTCCTCGACCTGGTCTTCGTCGGCAAGGACGTAGACGGGACCGTCGTCTCGTTCGAATTCGACGAAGTTGACGAGACCGCCAGCTTCGAGGTCGTCGATGGAGACGTTGGCGGCCTCATCGGAGCCGACGACATCACGCACGCCGCTGCGGCGCTCGAGCCTGGCTCTTCGGCGGCGCTGATCATCTGGGAGGACCTCTGGGCGGCGCCGTTCGCGGAAGCCGTCCGCCGCGCAGATGGCATCGTGCTGGAAGGTGCAAGGATCGACCACGATCTGGTGGAGGCGGCGTTCGCCAGCCTTCCCGCAGGCCAATAGGAACTTCGAGGAAAGGAGCACTGACATGATGAGGAGACGACCGATTGCACGCATGGCGGTGACGACGGCCGTAGTGGCCGGGACAGCCAGTGCGATGAGCAACCGTGCCGCGAGCAAGCAGCAGGCGGCTGCGCAGCAGCAGGCGGCGCAGCAGGCAGCTGCGGCGCCCCAGGAGGCACCCGAAGAGGACGTCTACGAGCAGCTCACGAAGCTCGGCAAGCTCCACGAGCAGGGGATCCTGACGGACGAGGAGTTCGCCGAGCAGAAGTCGAAGCTCCTCGGCTGACGATCATCACCCTGCGACCGCACCGCCACGTGCGGCCCTGCGGTCGCAGAGTGATCCCGCTTCGAAGTTCACGTGATGGTGTTGCAACCCGCACGCGTTGCCTCGCAGAGGTGCGCAGGTGTCGCCTCGCTCGTGGCCACCTGCTCGTCGCATGCGACCACATTCAGCCACCGAGGATCGAGCGCGGGCATCCGAACGCCCTCATGGACCTGCTCGCTCGTTTCGCGAACCAGGTCCGCCGCTCGCTTTGCGCGGCTGCTCCTCCCTAGGAGTGCTGGAGGGGCAGGCGCCACTGGTGTGGCGCGATCAGCTCCCTGATCCGAGGTGGCCCCCAGGATCCGACCCGGTAGAGCTCCACTTCCGGTGGTGCCTCGAGCAGCGGCTCAGAGACCTCCCATAGGCGCTCGATGCCCTCGGCGTTGGTGAAGAGCGTCTTGTCCCCAGTCAGGGCATCGTGGATGAGGCGCTCGTAGGCCTCAAGGGCGCTCCCGGCCTGCTCGTTCTCCTGCAGCGAGAAGTTCAAGCTCCTCTTGTCGAGTTTCATGCCGGGCCCGGGGCGCTTGCCGTAGAAGGAGAGCGAGACCATCGAGTGGTCCGCCAGATCGAAGGTCAGGTGGTCCGGACCCTGGGCTCCGACGCCCGACCCGCGGGGAAACATGGACTTGGGGGGCTCCCTGAAGGCGATCGACACGTTGCGCGCGCTCTGCGCCATCCGCTTGCCCGTGCGCAGGTAGAACGGCACGCCGGCCCAGCGCCAATTGTCGATCTCGCAGCGAAGCGCGACGAACGTGTCTGTGTCCGAGTCCTCCGCGACCCCGTCGGTCGACCGGTACCCCTCGTACTGTCCCCTGACCACCATCGACGTGTCGATCGGGCGCAGGGAGCGGAACACCTTGTTCTTCTCCTCGTTGATCTCCCTCGGCTCGAGGTCCGTCGGTGGTTCCATCGCGACGAACGCCAGGACCTGGAAGAGGTGCGTCACGACCATGTCACGGAAGGCGCCGGTCTGTTCGTAGAAGGAGGTCCTCGAGCTCACCGACAGGGTCTCGGGAACATCGATCTGAATGTGGTCGATGTGCTCGCGGTTCCAGATGGGCTCGAAGAGCCCGTTCGCGAATCGGAAGGCCAGGATGTTTTGCGCAGCCTCCTTGCCGAGGAAGTGGTCGATCCGGAAGACCTGGCTGTCGTCGAAGTGGTCCTGGACAACGGCGTTCAATCGACGCGCAGACTCAAGGTCCGTTCCGAACGGCTTCTCCATGATGACCCTGGATCGATCCGTCAGTCCCGCAGCCCCGATCATCCGTATGACCATCTCCGCGGCCCCTGGCGGCACGCTCAGGTAGTGCAGCCGGTTGGCGTGCCCACCGAGCGCCTCCTCCGCCTGGCGCACGGCGTGTGCGAGTCCGTCGGGACCATGACTCTCGGGGACGTAGCTGAGCCGCTGGACGAAGAAGTACCAGTCCTCGTCGGTGATCGGGCCGCGCGCGAACTCGTCGCAGGCAAAGCGCGCGAACTCGTGGTACTTGCCGGTGTCCAGTTCCTCGAGCGAGGTCCCCACGATCCGGCACTCGGGGAGGAGGCCGGCGCGCGACAGGTGGAAGAGCCCGGGCAGCAGCTTTCGACGGGTCAGGTCACCGGTCGCGCCGAACAGCACGATGACATACGGCTGTGTGGACCCGCGCTCGGCATGGTCCGCGAGGTGGTCCAGGTCGTAGTCGGTCTCGAGATCCATGGATGCCCCTCTGGTGAATTCGCGGCCATCCTACGGGCGTGCGTCCCGCGGAGAACGACTTGTGTTTCACGAGTGAGAACCGTCCGAAGGTGTCACACGGCGTTCACCGGGCAACCGGCGGCCTGTCGCTTCGCGTTCATCACGTGGTTTCGCGACTCGGGCGCCGCGTGCCGTCGCATGGTGGAATGAGCGTGTGGACACGTCCGGATTCCTCCTCGAGCTCTACGCGAGGATCCCCGCGCTGGCGCGTGGCACCGTCGAGGGGCTGACCGGGATCCAGCTGACCCAGCAGATCGCGCCGGACGCCAACACGATCGCGTGGCTCGTCTGGCACGTCGCCCGGGTCCAGGATCACCACGTCGGACAGATCCTCGGGACCGCTCAGTTGTGGGAGACCGGCACCTGGGCGTCGGCATTCGGGCTCGACGATGATCCCTCGAACACCGGCTATGGACACGGACCGAGGGACGTGCGGGCCGTCCGTCCCGAGAGCACCGACGCTCTGTGTGCCTATCTCGACGCTGTCAGCGCGCGAACCGCGTCGATGCTGCGCGACGTGTCGCCGGAGGATCTTGACCGGATCGTGGACCGGGCGTGGGATCCTCCCGTTACGCTCGGCGTTCGACTCGCAAGCATCGCAGCTGACAACCTCGAGCACGTGGGCCAGGCCGCATACGTCCGGGGCATCCTCGGCGCGTAGCCCTGGGTGCCACGGGACCACGGACCACGGACCACCAAGGAGAGCAGATGACCGAGCAAGCCGATGTCATCGTGGTCGGGATGGGACCTGGCGGTGAAGACGTCGCCGAGAGGCTCGCCGAGGCGGGTCTCGACGTGGTCGGCATGGATGCCGAGCTCGTCGGCGGCGAGTGCCCCTACTGGGGGTGCGTGCCGTCCAAGATGATCATCCGGGCCTCCAATCTCCTCGCCGAGGCCGGACGAATCCCCGGCATGGCCGGGTCCGTGGTCGTGCATCCGGACTGGTCCCCCGTCGCCGCACGGATCCGCGAGGAAGCCACCGACTCGTGGGACGACCTCGTGGCGGTCCAGCGGTTCGAGGGGAAGGGTGGTCGATTCGTCCGGGGCTGGGCGAAGCTGGACGGACCTCGTCGCGTCGTCGTGGGCGACCGCAGCTTCGAGGCACGTCGAGGCATCGTCATCGGGACCGGTGCACGAGCATGGATCCCGCCGGTCCCCGGACTTGCCGACACCCCCTACTGGACGAACCGCGAGGCGATCGAGACGGAGGACGTGCCCGGGTCGCTCGCCGTCATCGGCGGTGGCGCGATCGGTGTCGAGCTCGCCCAGGCCTTCCACCGCTTCGGGAGCTCCGTCACCGTCCTCGAGGCTGGACCCGGTCTCGTGGGTCCGGAGGAGCCCGAGGCTGCTGTCCTGCTGACCGACGTCCTCGAATCCGAGGGCGTCGACGTCCGCGTCGGGGTGTCGCTGCAATCGGTGCGCCACGATGGCCGCCTGTTCACGATCGCGTCGGCGGAAGGCCGTGACGTCGTCGCCGAGCGCCTCCTCGTTGCGACAGGACGCCACGTGGACCTCGCCGCCCTCGCGGTGGCCTCCGTCGGGCTCGACGAGACCGCTCGGGCGCTCGACGTCGACGACCACCTTCACGTGACGGGTGCCGATGGGCTGTGGGCCGTTGGTGACGTGACCGGCAAAGGCGCCTTCACACATGTCTCGATGTACCAGGCGGACATCGTCGTGCGCGACATCCTCGGTCTCGACGTGACGCCTGGGGACTACCGGGCGGTGCCCAGAGTCACGTTCACGGATCCCGAGATCGGGTCCGTCGGGCTCACCGAGCGCGAGGCGCGCGACCGCGGGCTCGAGGTGCGGATCGGGATGTCCCAGCTGCCGTCCTCCGCGCGCGGCTGGATCCACAAGGCCGGCAACGAGGGGTTCATCAAGCTCGTTGAGGACTCGAGCGGCGGCATCCTCGTCGGTGCGACGTCCATCGGCCCGATGGGCGGCGAGGTACTCGGCCTGCTGACGCTCGCCGTGCATGCGAGGGTGCCTGTCAGCGAGCTTCGCAGCATGATGTACGCCTACCCGACATTCCACCGTGCGATCGAAACGGCGGTGCGGGAGCTCGACGCCGGGTCGTAGCCGCTTCGGGCTTCGAGATCGCTCAGCAGTAGGGGTGGGCCACGGTGAGGAGAAAGTCGCCCCCGGGCTGATCGAACTGGCTGTCGACGACGAAACCGCCTGTCTCCAGCTCGCTGCGGATCCCGTCGCGCGTGAACTTCGCGCTGATCTCCGTGAGGAGCTCCTCCCCCTCGTCGAAGCGGATCTGGATGTCGAGGTCTGCGATCGTGACCACCTGAGCGGATCGCGCACGCAGCCGCATCTCGATCCACTGGTTCTCCTCGTCAAAACGCGCGACGTGCACGAAGGCACCCGCGTCGAAGTCGGCACCGAGCTCGCGGTTGAGCACCGTCAGCACGTTGCGGTTGAAGGCGGCGGTGACGCCGATCGGATCGTCGTAGGCTGCGATGAGCCGCTGGCGGTCCTTCAGGAGGTCTGCGCCGAGCAGCAGCGCGTCGCGGTGGTCGAGCGACGCGTCGAGATCCGCGAAGAACCGTCGGCGCTGCGCGGGATCGAAGTTCCCGATCGTCCCGCCAAGGAAGGCGACGAGCACCGGGCCCCCACCGGAGAACAGCCCCGAGAGGTCCTGGAAGTCGGCGACGGTGGCGATGACCTCGAGGCCTGGGTACTCCTCGGAGATCTGGTCGGCCGCTGACAAGAGGGTTCCCTCGGCGACATCGACCGCGATGTACCGGCTGAGTGTTCCGACCGACTGCATCGCGTCGAGGAGGACACGCGACTTCGTGCAGGTTCCCGCCCCGAGCTCGACGAGTGTGGTCGCGCGGGTCGATTCGGCGATCGCCGGCGCGTGTGCTTCGAGGAGCGCGCGCTCGGCGCGCGTTGGGTAGTACGCGTCCAGCCGCGTGATCTGGTCGAACAGATCACTGCCGACATCGTCGTAGAACCAGACCGGAGGGAGCGTCTTGGGGCTCGCCGTGAGCCCGGCCGCGGCGTCGCGCTCCAGCGCCGCCCGCATCGCGTCGCGATCCAGGCGCACGTCGAGGGTGGGCGGGAGCACCGTCATGACGCGTCGTGGGCCAGTCGGATGCCCGTGTAGGGCCACCGGGACGCAGCGGAGAAGAAGTTGCGGTAGGTCGCACGCGTGTGGCGCTCCGGCGTGATCGACGCTCCTCCGCGCAGCACCTGCTGGTTCACCATGAATTTGCCGTTGTACTCCCCGACGGCCCCGGGTGCGGTCCGGAACCCCGGATACGGGCTGTAGGCGCTCTGGGTCCACTGCCAGGCGGACCCGTAGAAACCTGGGCCGTCGCCGACCCTGGGCGGCTCGAGCGCGAAGGGCACGTCCGCGTCCTGTCCGCGTGCCACGACCTCCCACTCCGCCTCGGTCGGCAGGCGCGCACCGCGCCACCGCGCATATGCGTCCGCCTCGTAGTAGCTGACGTGGGTGACCGGGTCGGCGAGATCGAGCGGCTCGGTGCCGAACAGCGTGAACCGCTGCCAGGCGCCGTCGACCTCGCCCCAGTAGAGGGGCGCGGACCAACCGAGTTCCCTGACCGTCGCCCACCCTTCGGACAACCAGAGCTCGGGTCGGTCGTAGCCGCCGTCCGCGATGAACTCCGAGAATGCACCCGAACTGACGAGCTCGGGATCGATCGCGAAGGGCTCGAGGTACCGGCGATGCCGAGGCAGCTCGTTGTCGAAGCAGAAGCCGCCGCCGTCGTATCCGATCTCGGCGACGCCCCCCTCCATCTGCGACGCCCGCGACACACCGGCATTCGCCGCGGGTCCCCGCTCGCGCGGCGCGGCATACGCACCTGGGCGAGGGCTCTGGAAGAGGACGTGCTTCGCATCCATCAGCAGCAGCTCCTGGTGCTGCTGCTCGTGGTGGAGGCCGAGCTCGACCAGGCTGCGGCGGGTCTCGTCGGGTCCGCTCGCGAGGAAGTCGAGCATGCGGTGGTCCACGTCCTCGCGGTAACGAGCGACCTCCTCCACGCCCGGCCTCGACAGGAGGCCGCGCCGCGCACGCTCGAATCGAGGTCCGACAGCCTCGTAATAGGAGTTGAACAGGAAGTCGAACCCCTCCTCGAAGACACCCCCATGTGCAGTGCCGTCCAGTACGAAGGTCTCGAAGAACCACGTCGTGTGGGCGCGGTGCCACTTCGTCGGGCTCACGTCCGGCATCGACTGGACGGTCTGATCCTCGGGCGTCAGCGACGACGCCAGCGCCTCCGTACGGCCACGGACCTCGCGGAACCTCTCCTCGAGCGGGTCTGCGGCCATGTCAGCTGACGGCCACGCCTCGCCAGAAGGCGACGTAGCCGGCGATCTCGCTGGCCGCTTCCTTCGGATCCGGGTAGTACCAGGCGGCATCCACGTTCGTATCGCCGTCCACGACGACCGAGTAGTAGCTCGCCGTCCCCTTCCAAGGGCAGATGGAATGCGTCTCGCTCACCTTCAGCACGCCTTCGACAACTGATTCGGGCGGGAAGTAGTGGTTGCCCTCAACCACGATGGTGGCGTCGCTCTGAGCGAGCACCTTCCCGTTCCATGATGCGGTCACTGCCATGTCCACTCCGTCTCTCCAGGGTCACCATGTGTTACACCGTCAGGCCCGACGGCAGAGCAACTGCATCGAGATTAGGCCGCTATCGACGTCATTCGCTCCCTCGCCGGTCCCCGCTCATCGTGACGGCCGCGGGCTCCTCCGCCGTGACTGTGCGACCGCCGTGCGGAGGGGCGCTTCTTGGCTCGAGGTCGGGTGACCACCCCGGGATCGACCGTCAGGGGCTCCTCGCGGCGGCGACGAGGCGCCGAACGAGCAGTTGCCGTTCGCCGTGTGGTCAGCTGCCGTCTCGTTCACAACGCAGCCGGGAGCGCTGATGTCCCAGTCGGGCCGCTATCCCAGCAGCTTCTTCGAGACCACGACCCGCTGCACCTGGTTCGTCCCCTCGTAGATCTGGGTGATCTTCGCATCCCGGAAGAAGCGCTCGACGGGGAAGTCCTTCGTGTAGCCGTTGCCGCCCAGCAACTGGACGGCGTCCGTCGCGACACTCATCGCCGTGTCCGAGGCGAAGCACTTCGCTGCGGCTCCGAAGTAGGAGAGGTTCCCCTCAGGGTCCCCCTGGTCGATGATCGAGCACGCCCGATAGACGAGTGCCCGGGCCGCCTCGGTGCGGATTGCCATGTCGGCGAGCATGAACCGCAGGCCCTGGAGGTTCGCGATCGGGCCGCCGAACGCCTTGCGCTCCTTCATGTAGCCGCCCGCGTAGTCGACGCACGCCTGTGCGATGCCGATGGCCTGGGCGCCGATCGTCGGTCGCGAGCGGTCCAGCGTGTGCATCGCAATGCGGAAGCCCTCCCCCTCCCGGCCGATCAGATGGGACGCCGGCACGCGGACTTCATCGAGAACGATCTCGCCGGTGGGACTCCCGCGGAGGCCCAGCTTGTCTTCGTGCTTGGCGACCTTCACTCCCCAGTCCTTCTCCACGAGGAAGCACGAGACGCCGCGCGAGCCCGCCTCGGGATCCGTCTTGGCGAACACGGTGTACGTGTCCGAGATGCCCGCGTTGGTGATCCAGTACTTCGACCCCGTGATGACGTAGTCGTCACCGTCGCGGACGGCTCTGGCTCGCATCGCGGCCACGTCGCTCCCCGCGTCCGCTTCGGAGAGGCAGTAACTGGCCTGGATCTCCCCCGATGCGATCCTCGGGAGGTACTCGCGCTTCAGCTCCTCGGATCCGAAGTTCATCACGGGGAGCATCCCGAGCTTGGAGATGAGGATCGTGACGGACATCGAGGCGCACCCGCGGGCGAGCTCCTCCGCCATGATCGCCTGGGTGACCATGTCGGCGCCGGCGCCGCCATAATGCACGGGCACGCCGAGCGACGGCAACTCGAGCTCCCTGCATGCCTCGAAGCTCTTCCACGGGTAGCTTGACGTCCGGTCGGCCTCAGCCGCGTTCGGGGCGATCTTCTCGTCGACGAACGACCGCATCGTGTCGCGGAACTGGCGTTGCTCGTCGGTCAGATCGAAGGTGGACATGGTCCCTCCCTGGTAGTCAGACACCGAGGCGCATGCGCCACTCGGCAGGATCCTGGACGTCCGCAGCCGAGACCTCGAGCGCCTCGACGGGCACCGAGTCGACGAGCTCGCGCTGGATCACATAGTCATGACCGATGCCGCTGAAGAGCGCCTTTCGGTGCGCCACGAGATCCTCGGGCGCGTCACCCAGAAAACCGAAGAGGCCCGCAGCGACCTCGAGGTCGTAGATCGATGGCGCCCTCCCGAAGAGGGCAGCCCGCTTGGACGCGAGGAGGGCGACGCCGAGCTCCGCATCGTGGCGGTGCTCGCCGTCGACGAGATGGAACCTCGGTGCCATCCGGTGCGCGAGCGTGAGCGCGAAGCCCTGGTCCGGACCGGTCTGTCCGATGGCGTTGCCCTGCGCGACCGTGGGCGAGCGCAACTCGCCGACCCGTCCGGCGCGCGCCTTCGTCGGGATCGGCGCTGGGATGGAGGGACGGACCTTCTCGGAGTCTGCGATGGGGACGAACGAGGGTTGTGCCACAGGGTCATCGTAGCCAGCGGAACTGGCGCTCCGAGTTGCCTAGGGCCAGTCGAGCCAGTCGTTGTAGCGGGGGATCTCACCCCTCACGGCCTGCAGGTAGGTCGACTGGATCTGCTCGGTGACCGGTCCCCTCGTGCCGGTGCCGACCATGCGGTCGTCCACCGACCGAACCGGCGTGACCTCCGCGGCGGTGCCGGTGAGGAACATCTCGTCGGCCAGGTAGAGGTCAGAGCGAATGAGCGCCTGGAACCGGACCTCGAGGCCGAGGTCCCGCGCGATCGCGATGACCGAGTTCTGCGTGATCCCCGGGAGCGCCCCGGACTGCGACGCGGCTGGCGTGACCACCACCCCCTTGTGGACGATGAAGACATTCTCCCCGGTGCCCTCCGAGACGGTGCCGTCGTGTCCGAGCATGATGGCCTCGTCGTAGCCGCCGTGCACGGCCTCGAGCTTCGCGAGCCCGGAGTTCACATAGCTTCCAGTGCTCTTGGCGACAGTCGGCACCGAGTTCGGATCGTGGCGCCTCCACGTCGAGATCTTGAGGGACACACCCTTGAGGAGCGCCTCCTCCCCCAGGTATGCACCCCACGGCCAGCAGGCGATCGCGACGTTGACGGGCGACGGTGCCGGATTCACGCCCATCTCCCCGTAGCCGAGATACACAAGCGGACGCAGGTAGCACCCGTCGGCCGTGTCGTTTGCACGGACGACCTCGCGTGCGGCCTCGACAAGCTCGTCGACGGAGTAGGGCAGCGGGATCTGGAGCACCTTGCAGCTGTCCGCGAGCCGTTGCATGTGGTCACGGAGCCGGAAGACCGCAGGCCCCTTGGCGGTGGGGTAGGCACGGATGCCCTCGAAGGCGCCGGAGCCGTAGTGGAGGCTGTGGGTGAGGACGTGTACGGTCGCCTTCTCCCAATCGACGAGTTGACCGTCCATCCAGACCTTCGACGTGGGCTTGATCGGCATGCGGACCCCTCCTTGGTGTTCGCCGACGCCGACCGTACCGCGTTGGCGCGTCGGCGTCGAAGCCTCAGGCCCCGGCGCCCATCGCGTCCGGGCACGGTAGCCTCGGTCCCCGACAGTAGCGACCATGACGAACGACCCC
This sequence comes from uncultured Acidimicrobiaceae bacterium, assembly GCA_963841965.1. Lineage (GTDB taxonomy): Bacteria > Actinomycetota > Acidimicrobiia > Acidimicrobiales > RAAP-2 > Palsa-459. The sequence goes on from CAWJES010000004.1 coordinate 362,026, forward strand.
CAGACCCTCACCCAGGAAACCCACGACCGGCTCGTCGCCGAGCTCGACGACCTCACGACGCGAGGCCGGATCGAGATCGCCCAGGCGATCGAGCAGGCTCGCGCCCTCGGGGACCTGTCGGAGAACGGCGACTACCACGCCGCGAAGGACGCGCAGGGCAAGATGGAGGCCCGGATCCGCCAGCTGCAGGCGCTCCTCAAGACCGCGGTCATCGTGGATTCGCAGGGTTCGGGCGGGACCGTTCGCAACGGGGTCGTTGTCTCGATCCGCTACGAGGGCGACGACGAGGACGACGTCCAGCGGTACTTCGTTGGCTCGATCGAGGAGCGCGGTGACCTGCCGGTGGCATCCCCGAGCTCGCCGCTCGGCCAGGCGCTGCTCGGCAAGGGCGCCGGCGACGTCGTGGAGTACGCGGCTCCCGGCGGAACCCTCCGCGTGACGATCGTCGCCGTCGGCGAGTGACTGCCTAGGCCGGAGAGACCAGCTGGGCCACGGGATCGACCTGGCCACGAGGCACGACCTCCCCTCGGTGCCGAGCGACCGCCATCGCGACGATCGCGAGGTTCATCCCCAGCGCGAACGCCATCGAGATGGCGGCAGCCGACATGTTCGAGATCGCGTAGTAGCAGAGCCACATCGTGACGCTCACCGATCCCATGACCCACGACCCGGTCGACACGCCTCGTGCGTGATCGGCGCGAACGAGCTCGAGGAGCTGGGGAAAGCGGGTCGCCACCATGAGCACGCCGATGCCGAGCAGCCCGGCGTCCCAGCCGAAGAGGAGCGCTGGGATCCAGGTCGTCGCGACGATCGCGGCGGTGCCACGGGCGAGTCCACGTCTGAGGTCCGTCGGTTCCACCATGGCGAGGAGCCAGACCATCAGCGGGACGCCCGCCGCAGTGCCGACGATCACCTGCGCTGAATGGGCCGCGAGTCCGTAGCTGAGCCAGTACATGGCCATCAGGGTGAACAGCGACCAGGTCGTTGCCGAGACGCCGTCCGGACCCAGGCGATGGACCCGGATGGCCTGCAGGAAGGTCATCACGAGGCCGAGCAGGCCGCCGCCCCACCCGATGAGGCTCGCAAACGGCATCCTGCAATTCTACGAATGGAGTGCATGAAAATAGGGTCAGGACCGTGTCGGGAGCATGAACCCTTTGCGCCGGCGCCGCGCGGCGCGTCGGACGCGACGTCGACCGCAGCGGCACCGTAGGCTCACGTCATGCGCGGCATCGGGATCATCTGGCGGCTTGCCATCGTCGCTGCGCTCGTCGCAGCGGTCTCGGTCGGGATCCGCGTGGCGCTGCGCGGCGCCGCCGACCACGGCGCCGATGACCCGCACGCCCCGGGCAGTGTTGACCAGTGGCCGCCGGTTCCCCGGCGCCCGGAGGACTAGAGCTCGACGCGGTGCAGGTCGAGGATCCCCTCGCCTGCGCGAAGCCGCTCCACCACGTCATCGCTCGGGCGCGTCGCCGTTGAGAGCACCATGAGTGCAGTCCCGGTCGAGGGGCTTGGCCCGACCGCCATCGAGGAGATCGAGACGCCGTCGCGGCCGAGTTCGGTGCCGACGATGCCGATCATCCCGGGGCGGTCGTCGTTGCGGACGACGAGCATGTTTGCCGCCGGGGGGATCTCCACCGTGTGGCCGTCGACGGTGACGATCCTCGGTTCGATCCGTGTGCCGATCGTCGCAAGGGTTCCCGAGACCGAGTGATCCCCGCCGCGCACCGTGATAAGGCTCACGAACTCGGGACTCTGGATCGATGATGACTCCGAGAACGACACGCCGTGCTCCTCTGCGAGCTGCGGGGCGTTGACGAAGGTGACTGGCTGCTGCGAGAACGTCGAGAAGGTCCCCTTCATGGCGCAGAGGGTCAGGATCGACGTCCCGGTGCCGGCGAGCTCGCCCTGGTAATGGACCTCGATCTCCGAGGGAATGCTCTCGAAGAGGCAGCTGAAGAACCGCCCCAGCTGCTCGGCCAGGCCCATGAACGGCCGGACAACGTCGGAGACCTCACCTGCCGAGACGTTGACGGCGAACGGCACGAAGTCCCCGGCGAGGGCGAGGAGCACCTGCTCGGCGATGGTCACGCCGGCCTTGTCCTGGGCCTCCGTCGTGCTGGCGCCGAGGTGCGGCGCGACGACGACCGACGGGGAGCTCGAAGAGGGGCGAATCGGTGCACGGCTCCTTGGCGAACACGTCGAGACCGGCGCCTTGGATCCGTCCGGACTTGATCGCCTCGTAGAGGTCCTCCTCGACCACGATGCCACCGCGCGCCGTGTTGATGATCCGCTGGCCGGGCTTCGAGAGCCCGAGCATCTTCGCGTCGATGAGGCCCAGCGTCTCCTTGTTCTTCGGGAGGTGGATCGTCACGAAGTCGCTCACCGCCATGAGCTCCTCGAGGTCCAGGAGCTCGACACCCATGTGCCGGGCACGCTCCGTGGAGACGAACGGGTCGTAGGCCACGAGCCGCATGCCGAACGCGAGGGCGCGCTGGGCGACGAGCGCACCGACGCGCCCGAGCCCGACGACGCCGAGGGTCTTCGCGTAGAGCTCGACGCCTTCGAGCTTCGAGCGCTCCCACTTGCCGGCCTTGAGCGATTCATTGGCCTGCGGCAGGTTGCGAGCCTGGGCGAGCAGGAGCGCCATGGCCTGCTCGGCTGCAGACAGGATGTTCGACTGCGGCGCATTGACGACCATGACCCCGCGCTCGGTGGCGCCTGCCACATCCACGTTGTCGAGGCCGATCCCGGCGCGGCCGACCACCACCAGGTCGTCACCGGCCTCGAGGACATCGGCGGTGACCTGCGTGGCGGACCGGATGATCAGGGCTGCCGCGCCGCGCACCGCCTCGACCAGTTCGTCGGGGGTCAGCCCGGTGCGCACATCGACGTCATGTCCAGCTGCGCGCAGCTCGCTCAGGCCGGACTCGGCGATCTGCTCGGTCACGAGAACTCTTGCCACGGTGCTCCTCTCGGCGGGGACCACAAGGCTAGGGCGTGCGCCGGTGCCCTCGATCAGGCGGTCGCGGCGAACTGCTGGAACCTGGTCAGACCCTCTTCCAGGTCCGCGTCGGACAGGGCGCATGAGAGCCGGAAGCTGCCCGGTGCTCCGAAGGCCTCTCCCGGGACGACGGCGATCTTGGCGACATCGAGCAGCGCCTCGGCGAGTTCAGACGACGTGGCCGATGTCGAGCCCGAGCAGGACCGGCCGAACAGGCCCGAGACATCCGGGAAGCAGTAGAACGCCCCGTCCGGCAGCCGGCAATCGACGCCGTCGATGGCATTGAGCATCTCGACCATCGTCGTGCGGCGCCTGTCGAAGGCGTCCCGCATCACCCCCACCGCCGAGAGGTCGCCCTGGACCGCCGCGAGCGCCGCACGCTGCGAGATGTTGGAGATGTTGGAGGTCACCTGGGACTGGAAGTTGATCGCAGCATCGATGACGTCGTGCGGGCCGAGCAGCCACCCGACCCGCCACCCGGTCATGGCGTAGGTCTTGGCGACGCCGTTCACGATCAGCGTCCGGTCGGCGATCTCCGGTGCGACGACCGGCATCGAGACGTGCTTCGCATCCCCGTAGACCAGATGCTCGTAGATCTCGTCGGCAAGCACCCACACGTCGTTGGCGGCGGCCCATCTCCCGATCTCCGCGACGAGGGCCGGCGGGTACACGGCGCCGGTGGGGTTGTTGGGCGAGTTGAAGATAAGCAACTTCGTGCGCGCGGTGCGCGCTGCTTCGAGGCGATCGACCGTGGCGCAGAAGCCGTCCTGCGGCGTCGTGGGGACGGTCACGGGCACGCCGCCAGCAAGGCGGACCGCCTCCGGGTACGTCGTCCAGAAGGGTGCCGGCACGAGCACCTCGTCTCCGGGGTCCAGCAGCGCGACGAGCGCCGTGAACACCGCGTGCTTCCCGCCGTTCGTGACCAGCACCTGATCGTGATCGACCACGAATCCGCTGTCGCGCTCGGTCTTCGCCGCGATGGCCTGACGAAGCGCCGGCAGCCCGGCCGTCGGCGTGTACTTGTGCATCGCTGGATCGAGGCAGGCGGCCGCCGCCGCCTCCACGATCGCCGGAGGTGTTGGGAAATCCGGCTCGCCGGCTCCGAAGCCGATGACCGGCTGGCCCGCAGCCTTCAGCGCCTTCGCCCGTGCATCGACCGCGAGCGTCGCCGACGGCGCGAGGCCCGCCAGCAGCGCCGAGACCCTGCGGTTCGTGATCGAGGGCTCCGTCATGGCTGGCATGATGCCATATATGACCAGCACACCAGAGCACAGCATCCCAAGTGCGATCCTCCCGAAGGATGGCCGGTTCGGCTGCGGCCCCTCCAAGATCCGCGCGTCCCAGATCGAAGAGCTCTCCCGTGACGCGGCGACGTTCCTCGGCACGAGCCATCGGCAGGCACCCGTGAAGAACGTCGTCGGAGAGGTGCGGGACGGCCTCGACGCCCTCTTCGGGCTCCCGGACGGCTATGAGGTCCTGCTCGGCAACGGGGGCACGACCGCGTTCTGGGACGCCGCGACGTTCGGGCTCATCACCGATCGCAGCGAGCACCTCAGCTTCGGGGAGTTCTCGTCGAAGTTCGCCGCGGCCGCCAAGGCGGCCCCGCACATTGGGGATCCGCTCGTGATCACCTCGGACCCCGGTGCCCACCCCGAGGCCGTCGTCGACCCGTCCGTCGACGTCTACGCACTCACGCACAACGAGACGTCGACCGGGGTCATGCTCCCCATCGCGCGACCGGACCACGATGGCGCGCTCGTCCTCGTCGACGCGACCAGTGCCGCAGGAGGGCTCCCGGTCGATGCTCGAGCGTTCGACTGCTACTACTTCGCGCCGCAGAAGTCGTTCGCGAGCGACGGCGGCCTCTGGCTCGCCCTGTGCTCGCCCGCCGCCGTCGAGAGGATCGAGTCGATCTCGGCGTCGGGGCGCTGGACGCCGGCGTTCCTCGACCTGAAGGTCGCTCTGGACAACTCCCGGTTGAACCAGACCTACAACACGCCTGCCCTTGCGACCCTCCACCTGCTGCGCAGCCAGGTCCGCTGGATGAACGAGAACGGCGGCCTTTCCTTCTCGACCGGGAGGTCGGCACGGTCCGCAGAGACCCTCTACGGGTGGGCTGAGGCAAGCCCGTACGCGCAGCCGTTCGTCGCAAGCCCCCCCATGCGGAGCCACGTCGTCGGCACGATCGACTTCGACGACGCGATCGATGCGCTGGCCGTGGCGAAGGTCCTGCGAGCCAACGGGATCGTCGACACCGAGCCCTACCGCAAGCTCGGGCGGAACCAGCTGCGCATCGCGATGTTCCCCGCGATCGATCCCGAGGATGTCGAGGCACTGTGCGCGTGCATCGACTGGGTCGTCGAGGCGCTGCAGTCGTAGCCGCACCGACGCCGTGTCAGCCCTCCGGCGTCTGCGTAGGGGCGGTGGAGCGGGCCGGGGGGGGCTGGTCGCGCAATCAGTGCCTTGGCGCGCGATGCGTGGAAGAATGCCCGCGTCCCGACTGAAGCAAGGGCGGCTCCATGGTCCTCGACCTCATGCTCATCGCGATCGTCATTGCGCTCGAGCCCATCCCGCTGACCGCCTTCATCCTCGTCCTCGCGTCGAAGCGCGGCGTCCTCAAGGGTGCGGCGTTCCTCTTCGGGTGGCTGTTGTCGCTCGCGGCGGTCATCGCCCTCACGGTCCTCGTGACTGGCAACAACCCACCGAAGCCGAGCACTGCGCCTTCTGTCGCCGCGATCGTCGTGAAGCTCGTCATCGGTGTCGCGCTTGTGGCCATCGGCCTTCGGCAGCGCGCTCGGATGGGCAGGCCGAAGAAGCCCAAGAAGCCTCCAAGTGGCAGCAGGGAATCGACAACATGTCGCTGTGGTTTGCCGTGGCTCTCGGCCCGCTGACCCAGCCGTGGGGTCTGGTCGGCGCGGGCGTGGCCACCATCGTCGCTGCCAAGCTCTCGTCCTGGGAGAGCTACGTGGCACTCTTCGCGTTCTGCGTGCTGTCGACCTCCACCTACCTCGCGATGGAGATCTACGCCACGCTTCGGCCCGACAACACCCAGGCATTCCTGACGAGGACGCGCGTCTGGATCGAGACGCACACGGACGTGGTCATCGTCTTCCTGTCGCTCGGTCTCGGATTCTGGCTGGTCGGCAAGAGCATCTACCTGCTCGTCTCCTGACGGCGGGCACCTCGGTCAGGCAGGAGCCGCATCCGTGCGGTGACCCGCGACGAGCTTCGCGCTCATCTTGATCGCCTTGACCGAGCTCGTGGCACCGACCTGGAGGGTCAGCCCGAGGGTGAGCAGCACCACGCCGGGGATGAACAGGACGTGCGATCCGAGCATCAGGATCCCGAGCCGCCCGATCGCGTACGGCGGGAAGCACACGACCGCGCCGATGGCCCCGCCCACGGCGCTGGCCTTCAGCTTGTCGGAGCTCGAGTAGCTGGTCTTCATCCCGATGAGCCGTGCGGGCAGCGAGACGTAGGCGACCATCATGACGCCGATGACGATGCTCATCGAGACCGCGAACCACGTCTGGCCCCACCGTGACACATAGAGGGCCGCGTACGCGAGTGCGATGCCGACGACGGTGCCAGCCCCGAGCACGACCTGCGCATGGCTCCATGCCTGCGCGAACGCCGGACGGATCTGCGGCTTGCCGGGCCGGGCGATGGCGAATGCGAACACGGCGTTGAGGAAGGAGCTCGCAGCGGTGAGGACGACGACGCCCGCCATGGCGGCGACCAGCGCCCACCCGTGCAGCGGGTGGAAGGACTTGCCGTGGAACACGTGGATCTTGAGGTCCATCATCGCGATCCAGATCCACATGGCCGGCAGAACCTGCACGAGCATGAGCCGCCAGTTCGTGAAGAGGAGTCGCAGCCCCTCGAACAGCATCATGAACGCCCCGACCACCATCCCGAGCGGTGCGAGCCACCGGCGGCGCCCGCTGAGCGTCACCACGGCGGACTCGACCATCGAGTCGTCCCCGTCGCGGATCGCCTGCACGAGTCCGCCGATGGCGTTGATGAGCGTCGCCATGCGCCTTCGCTCGCGCGCCGGCGCGCCCGGCTCGCCCGGCGGGGAGCTCTCAGGATCGAGGTGCGTCTTGTCGTCCCCGAGGGTCACGCGGTCATCCCATCGCATGTGTCGGCAGGCTCCGTCCGCGGGCGCTCTCCCCTTCGCCCGCTGCCCGCCAGCGTAGGCCCGCGCGGACCCGAGTTCGGTTCCCGCCGCCCCGCTCGGCCGGTCCTCAGCCCCGGTAGCGCTCGACGAACGCATCCGACGACACCACGCACAGGTCGTGGAACGAGGACGGCAGCGTGCAGGTCTCGAGCCACGTCGTCGGCGGCAGGTCCTTCGCCCTGCTCGGCGGCTGCCACGCCATCGCCCCGTACGCGAACAGGCTGCCGCCCGATGGCGCCCCGACGCCCGCGACGCCCGGCGGGTCGATGAAGCGAACGATCGTCGGGGACAGCACCTGGCGCCGCTCGCCCGCCTTGGACGCGCTGGGGCAGGCGAGCCCGTAGCCGACCAGGTAGAGGTGGCCGGCGATCGCGAACAGGGGGCACGCAGTCTCCAGGCCGCAGCCGATGCACCCCCCGGTCTGCGAGGCCACGATGCCGCGGTGCACGGCGTTCACAGTCCCGAAGGTCGGGCGGGGATCTCCGGGTGGCGCGACGACCAGCGTGCTGCTCGCATCGACCGCATCGAGCGCGGTGCAGCGCCACGCGGTCGGCGCCACGACCGCCAGCGTTCCAGCACCGTCGATGAAGACGGTCGTGGAGCGGGCCAGCGGCCCGGTCACGATCGCCGCCGCGGTATGCGGCTCCCGCTTCGCCCGGACACCGGGGGCGCCATAGGCGGTCGGGCAGATCGCGACGGGGAGGTCGGCGACGACCCTCGGAGCGCTGACCGACCAGGGACGGGGCGGCACGCGCGCTCCCGTGGGAACGGTGATCGACGCATTGACCGCGAGGGCGAATGCGAGCGACGCCAGACCGACCACGGTTGCAGTCGCGACCACCAGGCGGTCGCGACCGGTGTTCGGTGCGCCGGGCTCGGGTCCGTCATGCGCCGCGGCGCGCGTCACGGACGGATCGACTGCATCGTGCCCGATCAGCGGCGGCGTGACAGCTCGGCGATCACGGCCTTGCCGTCGGCCTGGCCCCGCGTCGCCTTCATGACCTGGCCCACGAAGAACTGGGCGAGCTTGTCGTCGCCGTCCGCGTAGCGCGCCCACTCGTCCGGATGCGCCGCGATGAGCTCGTCGATCGTGCCCGCCAGGGCGCCTGACTCGAGCTGCTCGTAGCCCCGGGCCGCTGCGAGCTCCCTCGGGTCGCCGCCCCTGTCTGCCATGTCGGCGAGCACGGTCTTCGCCTGGGTCGCGGACAGCTCCCCGGCGGCCTCCAGCGCCAGGAGCGCCGTCACGGCCGTCGCGTCCAGCCTCGAACGGTCCTCGATGGCGGCGAGCTCGTTCGCGACCCGCGCGAGGGCGAGCGAAGCGGGAACGCCCGCATCCGCTGCGGCGGTCACGTAGCCGTCGAGGTCGAGCTCGACCACGGCGAGCACCTGATCACGCTGGGCCTCGGTCACGTCGGGGAGCAGGGTGACGAGGTGCTCGCGCCTGGCCGCGGGCAGCGCGGGCAGCGCGGCCGCCACCCGATCGCGCCACTCGTCGTCGGGCGCCAGGGGCAGGAGGTCGGGCTCAGGGAAGTACCGGTAGTCGTAGGCCTCCTCCTTGGACCGCATCGACACCGTGCGTCCCGCCTCCTCGTCCCAGTGCCTCGTCTCCTGGACGATGCGCCCGCCGTCATTGAGCACGACGATCTGGCGGAGCGCCTCGTGCTCCACCGCGCGCTGGAGGCTCCGCAGGGAGTTGAGGTTCTTGATCTCGCATCGCGTCCCGAGCGCCTGGTCGCCGATGCGGCGGACCGAGACGTTGGCGTCCACGCGCATCGACCCCTCCTCCATCCTGCCGTCGGAGGCGCCAGTTGCGACGAGGACGCTGCGCAACTCGGCCGCGTAGGCCCTCGCCTGGGCCGCCGAGGTGATGTCGGGAGCCGAGACGATCTCGACCAGCGGGACGCCGGACCGGTTGTAGTCCACGAGCGAGTGGTCGGCACCATGGATGCGCCCGGTCGCTCCGAGGTGCGAGGTCTTGCCCGTGTCCTCCTCGATGTGCGCCCGCTCGATGCCCACGACGGAGCCGTCGGGCAGCTCGAGCGAGCCGTTCACGTTTATCGGCTCGTCGTACTGGCTGATCTGGTAGTCCTTCGGCATGTCCGGGTAGAAGTAGTTCTTCCTGTGGAACGACGAGGGCCGGATCTCGCAGCCGAGCGCGGTGCCGATCGCCATGGCGAGCTCGACTGCATGGCGGTTCAGGACCGGAAGGGACCCGGGCAGCCCGAGGCAGACCGGGCAGATGTTCGTGTTGGCCTCGTCCCCGAAGACGTTCGGGCAGCCGCAGAACAGCTTCGTCGCGGTCCGCAACTCGGTGTGGACCTCGAGTCCCACGACCATCTCCCAACCGTCCGGCAGCGTGCTCACGCGGGCGCTCCATGCTCGAGGACCGCGGCAGCCGCAACCAGATCGGCCTCGCTGCGCGCGGGTCCGAGAAGCTGGACCCCGATCGGGAGCCCGTCGTCGCCGGTCCCGAAGGGCACCGTGATCGCCGCGTCCCCCGAGAGGTTCGTGGGGATCGTGAACACGTCGGAGAGGTACATCGCGAGCGGGTCGGCGGTCTTCGAGCCGAACGCGAACGCCGTCGTCGGTGCCGTGGCGCCGAGAAGCAGGTCCGCCTGCTCGTATGCGGCGCCGAAGGCTCGAATCATCACGGTTCGGACCCGCTGCGCCTGGCCGTAGTACGCGTCGTAGTACCCGGCCGAGAGCGCGTAGGTGCCGAGCATGATCCGGCGCTTCACCTCGTCGCCGAAGCCCCTGGTCCGCGTCGCGACGTTCATCTGCGTGATGTCGTCGGCATCGACGCGCAACCCGTAGCGGACCCCGTCGTAGCGCGCGAGATTGCTCGAGGCCTCCGCAGGCGCGATCAGGTAGTAGGCCGAGAGCCGAGCCGAAGCTCGGGGATCGAGAGCTCGATGACGGATGCGCCCTCGCGCTCGATCAGCTCCGCCGCCTCGTGGACCCTGGCCACGACATCGGCGTCGGCACCCTCGAAGAGCTCGCGAACGAGGGCGACGCGCCTGCCTGCCACACCGCGGTCGAGCGAGTCGGTGAGCGCGGGCGCGGGCTCGCGCAACGAGGTGGAGTCCATCGGATCATGACCCGCGATCGTCTCGAGGCACAGGGCCGCGTCGCGCACGCTGACCGCGAACGGCCCGATCTGGTCGAGCGAGCTCGCGAAGGCGATCAGCCCGTAGCGCGACACCAGCCCGTAGGTCGGCTTGATCCCGACCACCCCGCACAGCGCCGCGGGCTGACGGATCGATCCGCCCGTGTCGCTGCCAATCGCGAGGGGCACCATGCCTGCACCGACCGCAGCGGCAGATCCACCGGACGAGCCCCCGGGAACGCGGCTGTGATCGTGGGGATTCCTGGTCGGTCCGAAGGCAGAGTTCTCCGTCGAGGATCCCATCGCGAACTCGTCGAGGTTCGTCTTGCCGACCGGGATCGCGCCCGCGGCGACCAGGCGGTCGACGACGGTTGCGGTGTAGGGGGGCTCCCAGCCCTCGAGGATTCGACTGCCCGCCGTCGTCGGGACCCCCCTGGTGCACATGTTGTCCTTCAGCGCGATGGGAACGCCCGCCAGCGGACCCGGGTCGGTCCCAGCGGCGACCAGCGCGTCGACGGCGTCGGCGGCTGCGAGCGCGCCCTCCCGGTCGACGTGCAGGAACGCGTGCAGCGCCGGGTTGTCGGCATCGACGACGGCCAGTGCGGCCTCGGCGACCGAGCGCGCGGATCGCTCGCCTGCCCGCACCTGGCGTGCGGTCTCGACAGCCGACGTCACGGCGCCTCCCCGATGATCCTCGGGACGCTGAATCGGTGGTCCTCGGTGGAGGGCGCCTGCGCGAGGACCTCGTCTCGGTCGAGGCACGCGGTCACCACGTCGTCGCGGACGACGTTCGCGCTCGAGAAGGGGTGGGCGGTGGCGGGGACGCCCGCGAGGTCGAGGGCCGACAGGTCGGCCGCGTGGTCGAGGACAGCGGCAAGCTGCCCGGTGTAGCGGTCGAGCTCGACCTCGGTGAGCTCGAGGCGGGCGAGCCTGGCGACGTGCGCCACGTCATCGCGGGACAGCGACGTCATGCGGCCTCCTCGAAGATGGTCTCGAGGAATCGGATGGTCTCCGCCTCGATCACGTCGGCGTCGAAGTCGAGTGTCGCGACGTGATAGCTGCGCTCCAGCCAGAAGTGCTCGACGGTGCCTGTCACCCGATCGGCGAGCAGCTCGGAGTTGTCAGTGGTCACGACGTGGTCCTGGCGGCTCGTGAGCACAAGCACCGGGCAGCTGATGGTCGGGAGGTTCGCGGCGACATCCTCGAGCCCACCCATCAGGCTCGCTGCGGCGGCGAGCGGTGTGCCTGAGTAGCTCAGCTCGTTCGCCCCGTCCTTCGCGATGTCGTTCCCGATGCCGTCGACGACCTCGAGACCGGCGTCGAGGAGCTGGATGCCGGCCTCCAGCAGCTCCGCTGCGATCGGCTGGACCAGCGGGTTCACGACGGCGATGCCCGTGATCTCGGGATGACGCTCGGCCAGCCAGGCCGTGAGCCCTCCACCCATCGAGAGGCCGACGACGGCGACACGGTTGCACCGTGCGGCGAGATCCTCGAACGCGGCTTCCGCGGCACTCGACCAGTCCTCCCACCGCATCGGGATCAAGTCCGTGATCGCGGTCCCGTGGCCGGGAAGGAGCGGCAGCTCGACGGTGTACCCGCGGTTCGCGAGCTGCTCGGCGATGGGCCGCATGGAGTGGGGGCTCCCGGTGAAGCCGTGCAGGACGAGGACGCCGTCGGGCCCCCCTGATGCGGAGAACGGTTCGCAACCTGGCTGCACGGGAGCGGTCATGGTCGCCGAGCCTACCGGCGCCGGTATCCTGCGCCCGTGGCCGACATCGAAGCACCGCGGACATACGACTTCCTCAGCCCGGAGTGGATCGAGGCGGTGAAGGACATCCGCGACGAGTACGCGGCCGACGGGATGACCGCGCCCGTCGAGCTCTCGGTCAACCTCGTCGTCACGGACGTGCCCTTCTCCGAGCTGCCGCTGCGCGCCCATGTCGACACCTCGGGCGGCGGCCTCGTCATCGAGCAGGGACACCTTGATTCGCCGGACCTCAGCGTGACCGTCGACTGGATGACGGCCAAGGCCATGCTCGTCGACGGCAATCCCGGCGCCGCGATGGGTGCCTTCATGGAGGGCAAGATCCGCGTCGAAGGGGACGTCTCGAAGCTCGTGAGCTTCCAGGGCGGGAACCCCGATGGCCCTGCTCGCGAGGCCGCCGACAGGATCCGGGCGCTGACCTCGTAGTCAGACCGAGAGGTCCGGCACTGCCTCGGCGCGTGCCCCGCGCGGCAGGCGATGCAGGAAGATCGCCCCGGCGACGGCAATTGCCGCGAACGCCGCACCGATCGCGAACGGGATGTGGAACGTCGCGAGCAGCTCGGAGGCGGGTGACTGCCTCGTCAGGCCCCGACGGTGCATGAGCGCCTGCTGCACCGTGGCGAGCACCTGGATGCCCGCAACCTCACCGACCTGCATGGCGAGGATCTGCGCTGCCGACATGACCCCGAAGTCGGACTCGGAGACCTCGTTGGCCATGGTTGACGACGTCGCCGGCATCGCGATGCCCATGCCCAAGCCCGACAGCGCGAGGGCCACGACGAGGATCAGGAGCGAGGTGTCGGGTTGCAGCATCGCGAAGAGCAGCAGCGACCCGAACAGCAGGACCGTGCCGAAGACCGCGGTCGTGCGCTCCCCCACGCGGACGGCCGCGTAGCCGGCGATCGGCGAGCTGACGGCGAAGCACAGCGGTCGCGCGATCGAGACCAGGCCAACCTTGGACTCCGAGAAGCCGTAGCCGAGCTCCATGAGCAGGGGCGCGAGGAAGAATGCCCCGAAGTAGGCGAAGTTCCCCGCTGATCGGATCACGATGGGCATCACGAAGTTGCGCCGTCTGAAGTACTCGGCCGGGATGATCGGATTCGCCGATCGCCGGATTCTCACGACGAAGGTCACTGCGCCCGACACCGTGCCGAGCCAGCATGCCCAGACGGCGGTCGATGACCACCCGAGCGTCGACCCGAGCGACAGTCCGAGCATCAGCGCGGTGACAGACAGGGAAAGGGACCACGACCCCACCCAGTCCATCGTCCGGAACGAGTGGAGGGCCTCGGCATGCTCCTTGGGGTTCCGCTCGTCGGCGTGTCCGGGCAGCAGGATCACGACGACGACGAAGGCGATCGCCAGGAGCACGAGCTGGAACCAGAAGAGGGCCCTCCAGCCGAGGTACTGGATGATCGGGGAGCCCAGCGACACGCCGAGCACGGGGCCGCCAGCCCCGACGAGGGACCACCATCCCATCGCCTTGACCCGCTCGGAGGGTGCGAAGGAGCGCATGATGAGCGCCATCGATGCCGTGCCAGTTGCTGCACCCTGGATGCCGTCGAGGGTGCGTGCCGCGATCAGGAATCCTGCGGTCGGCGCCAGAGCGGTCAGCGTCGCCGAGACCATGGCCCCTGCGAGGCCGAACAGGTAGAGGCGCCGGTGGCCGAACACATCCCCGACCTTGCCGAACAAGGGGGCCGCCAGCCCGTAGGCGAGGAGCGGGCCGATCATCGTCCAGGTGAGAACGGTGATCGACGAGTGCAGCTCCGTGGCCACTCGCGGAAGCGCGACGATGAAGACCGTGAACGTGAAGTTGAGCGCGAGCAGTCCAGCCAGCAGCGCCCACAGGACGAACCACTGGCGCCGGCCGGAGGCCTCGGCGCGCTGCTGCACGCGGTACGTGACCAGGCGGAACCAGTTGAGGTCGCTGGATGCCTCCGAACCGCTCGTCCCGAAGATGGACGCAGCAGGGTCGGCTCTTGCGTCGAGCAGCTCGTCGGGGTCGTCGAGCCGAGCCCGGCCCGAACCCGGCCGCCCCTCGCCGAGCGTCACGCGAGCAGCTTGGGCAGCCCCGCCCTGAGCTCCTCGATCGTGAAGCGGCCGCCCTTCTCGAGCGTCTCGGTCATCGTCCAGTTGTGGACGAGCCGCACCTCGCCGCCCTGGACGAAGAACACCTGACCGGATGCCTCGCAGTCCTCCGTCGCAAGCCATCCGACGAGCGGTGAGATGTTCGCGGGATCCCACGCGTCGAACGAGGTCGCGTCCTCGGGCGGAGCGACGACCTCAGCGAGTGCCGGCGTGCTCTGGGTCATGCGCGTCCGCGCCGAGGGCGAGATCGCGTTCACTCGGACGCCATAGCGGCCGAGCTCGTCAGCGACGATCACGGTGAACGCGGCGACCCCCGCCTTCGCGGCGCCGTAGTTCGACTGCCCGACGTTTCCGAGCAACCCGGACGTCGACGAGGTGTTGATGATGCTCGCCTTCACCTCATGTCCCTCCTTCGCGCGCTGCCGCCAGTACGCAGCGGCGTGGTGCGAGGGGACGAAGTGGCCCTTCAGATGCACGCGGATGACGTCGTCCCAGTCCTCCTCCGTGAGGTTGACGAGCACGTTGTTGCGCTGGATGCCCGCGTTGTTCACGAGGACGTGGAGATCCCCGTAGGACTCGACCGCCTGGCTGATGAGGCGGGCAGCACCCTCCCAGTCCGCGACGTCGTCGTGGTTGGCGACTGCCTCGCCGCCCATCGCGCGGATCTCCTCGACCACGAGCTCGGCGACCGACGCCGCATCGGCCTCGCCGTGGATCCCCCCGCCGAGGTCGTTGACGACGACCTTGGCCCCCTCGGATGCGAACAGGAGGGCATGCTCACGGCCGATCCCGCGCCCGGCTCCGGTGATGATCGCCACGCGGCCTTCCAGTGCGCCCATCTGCTCCTCCTCGTGCTGGCCCGCCAGCCTACCGACGGACCCATCGGCACAGCGGTGCCCGCCGAGCCTCTATGCGCGCGAGTAGAAGCGCGACCAGAAGTCGTGGTCGCGCGCGTGGGCGTGATAGTGGTCCGGAATGTTGCGCATGTGATCGTCGATGCGGTAGCCCTCGGGTCCGAACCGCGCGTCGGCGACCACTCGCAGCCGCTGCAGCAGATGGTCGAGCTCCTCGGGCGGCGGCGAGATCCCATGGATCTTCCAGACGACCATCGGCACCGCGCAGATCTCGCAGTCGGCGACCCAGCAGCGATCGTCCTCGTGGTACCGCGTTGTCGTCCTCGCGGCCTCGCACAGCTCGCAGCGCGCCGTCGGGATTTTGGGAAGCTTCGGCCCCCAGAAGATCCGCCGGATCCAAGTTGAACCAGGCATCGATCCCGCCGTGCGCGACCATCTTGGCCACGAGCTCGATGAGCTCGAACGTCTTCGGATGCAGATCACCCGTTACCTTGTCGGTAAACAGCGGAATCGGGACGCCCCGGATGTCCGCTGCCGCGACACGCACCAATCGGGCCGGCCGGCGATCATGCCGCTGATGCGCTGCTCGCCCCAGGCGGGCATCCAATCGACATGCGAGATCGCCTCGAGCGCAGCCTTGCGAAGGCCGGCCTGATCCATGCTGATGAACCACTGCGGTGTCGCGCGAAAGATCACCGGCCGTTCCGCGGTGCTAGCAATGCGGATAAGCGTGATAGTACGGCTCGCCCTTGAGCAGGCGGCCCCGCTCTCTCAAGACCTCGATCACGTGCGCGTTGGCATCGAACACGCCCTCGCCGGCGAACAGCGGTGTCGAGGAAAGAAAGCGCCCGTCGCCTCCGACGGGATTCTCGACGTTGAGGCCGTAGCGGCGTCCGACGACGTAGTCCTCCAGGCCGTGGCCGGGCGCGGTGTGCACGGCGCCCGTGCCCGCATCGAGCGTGACGTGATCGCCCAAGATCACCGGAACGCGTCGGTCGTAGAAAGGGTGCTGAAGCTCGAGCTTCTCGAGCACGGCGCCCTTGGTCTCGGCCAGCACCGTCCAGCCCGAAATGCCGAGGGTCTGCATCAACGGCTTGATGCGTTCGGTCGCGAGCACCAGCCGTTCGCGGCCGTTGCCCAGGTCGAATTCGACGAGCGCATAATCGAATTGCGGATGGACCGCCACCGCCTGGTTCGCGGGGAGCGTCCAGGGGGTGGTGGTCCAAATGGCGACGGAGGTGGGCACCCCCTCGTCGAGTTCGCTGCCTTCCGTGAACATACCGAAGCGCCGCGAGAGATCCATCCGGGTCGATCACCTCGAACCGCACGAAAATGCTCGGCGAGGTGATGTCCTCGTACTCGACCTCCGCTTCGGCCAGCGC
>CAWJES010000005.1:0-5968 GCA_963841965.1 uncultured Acidimicrobiaceae bacterium
GTCGAACAGCTGCTTGCCCAGATCCGCGTCGTAGCCCGTCGCGACGCACCCGGCGATGAACTTCTCGCGCTCCTTCGCGATCAGCTCGCGGATCTTCTTGCCGCAGGCCTTGCGGAGGTTGTCGGCCTCCTCAGCGAATAGCCGGCCATCCGCTGCGCGACGCGCATCACCGACTCCTGGTAGATCATCAGCCCGTACGTGTCCTGGAGAACCGGCTCGAGGTCGGGATGCTGGTAGTGGATCGGCTCCCTGCCGTTCTTGCGGTCGGCGTAGTGGTTGTGCATGTTGTGCGCCATCGGCCCCGGCCGGTAGAGCGCGACGAGCGCGGCGACGTCGTCGAAGCTCGACGGCGCGAGCCTGCGCATCAGCGCTCGCATCGGACCGCCCTCGAGCTGGAACACGCCGATCGAGTCGCCCCGCGACAGCATCGCGAACACCTCGGGGTCGTCCAGGGCGAGGTTGTCGAGGTCGGGCCGATCGCCGGTGCGCAGCTCAACGAGGTCGCAGGTTCGCTCGAGCACGGAGAGGTTGCGAAGGCCGAGGAAGTCCATCTTGAGCAGGCCCAGCGCCTCGACTCCGTGCATCTCGTACTGCGTGACGATCGGGGCGTCCTCGATGCGCCCCTGGCCGTCAGGCTTGCGCTGGATGGGCACGTACTCGACGAGGGGGTCCTTCGTGATCACCACGGCGGCCGCGTGGATACCGTCCTGGCGGCGGAGGCCCTCGAGCCCCCGGGCGACCTCGACGGTCTTGCGGACGGCGTCCTCCTCCTCGCACATGCGCCGCAGCTCGCTCGACGCCGCATACCCGTCCTCGTGCCCGGGGATCCTCTCGAAGCACGCCGCGAGGGGCGTGTCACGCCCCATCACGAGGGGCGGCATCGCCTTGGCGACCCGGTCCCCGACGGAGTAGTCGAAACCGAGGACGCGCGCCGCGTCGCGCACCGCGGCGCGCGCCTTGATGGTGGAGAACGTGACGATCTGCGCGACGTGGTCCTGGCCGTATCGCTCGGCCGCGTAGCGGATCACGTCGGAGCGGTAGCGCTCGTCGAAGTCCATGTCGATGTCGGGCATCTGCTTGCGGCCCGGGTTCAGGAATCGCTCGAACAGCAGGTCGTACTTGATCGGGTCGAGGTCCACGATCCCGAGGCAGTACGCCACGCAGCACCCCGCGGCGGACCCGCGGCCCGGGCCGACGCGGATCCCCGACTCGCGCGCGAAGCGGATCAGGTCCCACACGACGAGGAAGTACGCCGGGAACCCCATCGACGAGATGACCCCGAGCTCGAAGTCGAGCCGTTCGCGGACCTCGGCCGGCGGGTCCTCGCCGTAGCGGCGCACTGCGCCCTCGTAGGTCAGCTCGCGCAGGTACGCCGACGCCCGGTCCTCGTAGGTGGCGCCGGTGATGCGCGAAGGCACCTCGAACTCGGGCAGCGCCGGACGGCCGAATTCGATCTCGACGTGCGCACGCTCTGCGATCAGCAGGGTGTTGTCGCATGCCTCCTCGACCTCGCGGAAGAGGTGGCGCATCTCTGCGGCCGACTTCAGGTAGTGCTCCGTCCCCTGGAATCGGAAGCGGTTGGCATCGCTCAGCAATGCCCCGGTCTGCACGCAGAGCAGCGCATCGTGGGCCTCGGCATCGCCCCGGTGCGTGTAGTGGCTGTCGTTCGTCGCGAGCAGCGGCGCGCCGATCCGCCTCGCGATGTCGACGAGCTTCGGATTGGTGAGTCGCTGGTCGTCGAGGCCGTGGTCCTGCAGCTCGACGAAGAAGCTGTCGCGTCCGAAGATCTCCTGGAGCCGCGCCGCCTTCGCGAGCGCACCGGCGTCGTCCCCGGCGAGCAGGCTCTGCAGCACGACGCCGCCGAGGCATCCCGATGTCGCGATCAGCCCCTCGTGGTACTGCTCGAGGAGCTCCCAGTCGGCGCGCGGCTTGTAGTAGTACCCCTCGAGGAACGCCGCTGACGAGAGCTTCAGAAGGTTCGCGTATCCCGCGTTGCTCTCCGCGAGCAGGGTGAGGTGGTAGTAGAGCTTGCCGCCCTCCGCGTCGCCGCCCGTGTCATCGACGCGGCCGCGTCGGACCGGTCGCTCGAAGCGCGACTCCCCCGCCATGTACGCCTCTGTGCCGATGATCGGCGTGATCCCCCTCTCACGGCACGCCTCGTAGAAGTCGAGTACCCCGTACAGGTTCCCGTGGTCGGTGATGCCGAGCGCCGGCTGCCCGTCGGCCACCGCCGCATCGACGAGGTCGGTGATCCGAGCCGCGCCGTCCAGCATCGAGAACTCGGTGTGGGTGTGCAGGTGAGTGAAGCTCCCGGACACCTGGCCTGCCTCCTCCGCGCGCGCGGACTACATCGATGTGACTCTTGGAACTTAGCGTCGCCGGGACCGTCGCACCGACGACGCCACGGACACGCGGCCGACCGGCCGCGATTGCTACAGGTAGGCGCCCGGCCGGGTCCCCTGGGGGCCGTCGGTGCCGGGGAGCTGGCGCTGGCGCATCTCCTCGAGCTGCGCGCGCGCGGCCATCTGCTGGGCCATCAACGTGGCCTGGATGCCGTGGAAGAGGCCCTCCAACCAGCCGACGAGCTGTGCCTGGGCGATCCGGAGCTCGGATTCCGTGGGGACGCCCTCGCCGAATGGGATCGCCATGCGGTCGAGCTCCTCGGCCAGGTCGTCGGACAGCGCGGTCGCGAGCTCGCGGATGGACAGCTCGTAGATCTCCCGTAGCCGGGTCCGGCCCGCCTCGTCGAGGGATGCCGTGCGGACCTCATCGAGCAGCTGCTTGACCATCGAACCGATCCGCATCACCTTCGCCGGCGACTCGATCATCCCGGTCTCCTGCTCGTCGGCGGCGACCTGGGCGGGGTCCAGGACCTCGTCGGGGCCGATCGACACCGGCGGGACGGCTTGGAAGCTCGAGGGGTCAGTCATCTCACCATGATGCCAGCCTGCTGGGCCGGCCATGCCACCCGGGCGCCGCGTCGGTAGTCTCACCATGTGCGGGTATCGACCAGGGGCGACTACGCGAGCAGGGCGCTGCTCTCGCTCGCCCTCCACGACAGCGGCGAGCCGACGTCCGTCCGGGACATCGCGGAGCGAACCGGACTGCCGCAGCCCTACCTCGAGCAGATCCTGCTCACCTTGAAGGGTGCCGGGCTCGTGCGGTCCAAGCGCGGCGTCGGCGGGGGCTACGTCCTCGCGCGCGACCCCGCTGAGCTCACGCTCGCGGAGATACTGACCGCGGTGGACGGGCCGATCCAGGCAGGCTCGTTCGGAGAGCCCCACACCGATGGCGCGTGCGACCACGAGGGCCAGTGCATCCTCCTCGCCGTGTGGTCCGACGTCTCCGCCCAGCTCCTCGAGCACCTGACGGGGGTCACGCTGGCGGACATGGTCAGGCAGGCACAGGGGACCGCCCGGGTCTGAGCCGGGAATGCGCTGTCACACCGCCGCGTTATAAGAGTCGCTGAAGAAGGTTCGCGAGACCCTTGTGCCCCTCAGCCGACTCAAGAAGGATGGTTCCATGCAGACCCCCCGTCGAGCAGCCACGAACACCTCGGACACCCTGGGCCTCTTGCTGCGGGACCTTGACCGGTACCCGATGCCCAACTACGAGGAGCAGGTCGAGTTGGCGAAGCGCGTCGCGGCGGGGGACGGGGACGCCAAGAAGCAGATGGTCGCCGCCAACCTCCGGCTGGTCCTGCACTGGGCCAGGCGCTACCAGGACCGCGGCGTCGAGATGGTGGACCTCGTCCAGGAGGGGACGTTCGGGCTCCTTCGGGCCGTCGAGAAGTTCGACTGGGAGCGCGGCTTCAAGTTCTCGACCTACGCAACCTGGTGGATCCGTCAGGCCCTCCAGCGCGCCGTCCAGCAGCACGGCCGGACGATCCGCATTCCCCTCGAGGTCGGCGAGCTCCTCCAGCGCCTGGAGGCCACGACTGCGGAGCTGACCAGCCAGCTCGGTCGTCGCCCCACGGACGACGAGATCGAGGCCGCGACAGGGATGTCCCGCGCTGAGCGGGCCAACCTGACCGGCCTCGCCGGCGTGACGGCCAGCCTCGACCAGCCCGCGTCCTCGGACTCGTCCACGGTCCTCGGCGAACTCATTGCCCCGGAGGATGACAACTGGGTCGACGACGTCGAGCAGGGCATGCTCGCCGAGCAGCTGCACGGTGCGCTCGACAAGCTCGACGACCTCCCCCGCCAGGTGCTGACGATGCGCTTCGGCCTCGACGGCTCGACGCCGCTCAGCCTCCAGGCGACGGCTGACCGGCTGGGCATCGGCGTCCGCAGGGTTCGTCGAGCCGAGGA
This sequence comes from uncultured Acidimicrobiaceae bacterium, assembly GCA_963841965.1. Classification (GTDB taxonomy): domain Bacteria; phylum Actinomycetota; class Acidimicrobiia; order Acidimicrobiales; family RAAP-2; genus Palsa-459. The sequence continues at coordinate 4,311 of CAWJES010000005.1, forward strand.
GGAGGCGCTGAGCGACCTCCGAGAGGACGGCGACGTCATCGCCGTCCACGAACCGGTCTGATCAGACCGGGCCCCTCAGCTGGCGCACCGTAGGGTGGGCTGATGGATCTGCGCGAGGCCCTGCGCTCAACCGGGGCGGCACGATCGTTCACGAGCCAACCCGTCGATCCGGCCGTCCTCTTCGACCTCCTCGACACCGCCCGCTTCGCGCCCAACGGCGGGAACCGGCAGGGCTGGCGGGTCGTGGTGGTCCAGGACGCCGAGCGAAAGCGCCGGCTCCGCGACCTCTACCTCCCCGGGTGGTACGAGTACCTCGCCCAAGCCAAGGCCGGCCTCGTCCCCTGGGCACCTGTGACCGACGACGCTGCCGAGGCCGCGGCGATCGCCCAGGGTGCAGCCCTCCAGGCCGCGTCCGCTGGAGCCCCCGGGGACTTCGCCGAGCAGCTGGACGAGGTCCCGATCCTGCTGCTCCTGGTCGCGGACCTGCGCCGGGTGGCGGCGCTCGACAAGGACGCCGACCACTACACGTTCATCGGCGGCGGCTCGATCTACCCCTTCGCATGGAGCATCCTGCTCGCTGCGCGCGACCAGGGGCTCGGAGGCGTGCTGACGACGATGGTCGCCCGCCGCTAGCAAGAGATCCGCGAGCTCTTCAACCTGGAGCCCGCCTACGCCGTCGCAGGCGTGCTGGCCCTGGGCTACCCGGCGTTCCAGCCGACCAAGCCTCAGGCGCGGCGGAGGTCGAGGCGTTCGCGACCGTCGACGCGATCGACGGTCCGGCGTTCACGCGCTGATCGAGGCGAGCAGCGCCGTGAGGTCGGGCGGGAGCGGCGAGGTGACCCGGACGCGCTCCCCGCTCGCGGGATGGTCGAAGCCGAGGACCGCCGCATGGAGGAACACCCTGCCCTCCTCGAGTGCCGGCTCGCGGCGCCTCCCGTAGCGGGGGTCGTTGACCACGGGTCTGCCGATCGCCGCCATGTGCACGCGGATCTGGTGCGTGCGGCCCGACTCGAGCCGCAGCTCGAGGGAGCGTGGGCGGCGAGTGGAAGCGCTCGAGGACGTCGTACGCGGTGCGCGCCGGACGGCCGTCGGTCCGCACCGCCATCTTGGTCGGCGTCCGCTGGCTCCTTCCGATCGGCGCATCGACGATGCCGTTGTCATCGGCCATCTCGCCCTCCACGAGCCCGAGGTAGAGGCGCTCGACCGTCCTCGCCGCCAGCTGCGAGGTCAGCGACCGGTAGGCATCGGGCGTCCTCGCCACGACGAGGATCCCAGAGGTGCCCTTGTCGAGCCGCTGGACGACACCGGGTCGCAAGGGGCTCGATCCCTCGACCTCCCCGATCGCCACGAGCTCGGGATACCGGGCGAGCAGGCCGGCGATCAGCGTCCCGTCGAGTGGCCCGCGCCGGGGTGCACCACGAGCCCGGCGGGCTTGTCGACGACGAGGAACGCGGGGTCCTCGAGGACGACGCGACGTCGACCGCCGGATCGGGCAGGAGCGCCTCGGGGCCGACGTCGGGGAGCGAGGCGACGAGGCGCTGGCCCGCGGCGAGCGGCGTCGACCCCTTTTGCACCACGGCCCCGTCGATCTCGACGGATCCTGCCGCAACCAGGTCGGCGGTCTCCTTGCGGGTGAGCCCCCGTGAGCATGGCGAGGG
>CAWJES010000006.1:0-70734 GCA_963841965.1 uncultured Acidimicrobiaceae bacterium
TTTAATTAGAGCAGAAAGCCTCGTTCCAAACCGTGAGGAACTCCGCCTTCCCAATTTGAAATCAAATGTGTCCGCACGGTGTTGAACAGGTGCGCGACGACATCATCGTGAACCGGATTTTTTTGATAGCCGGGCAAATACCGAAACTCACGATCAGTATTTTTTTGTTTCCGCAAAACGTAAATCTGATCCACTTTGAATTTCCGTAGGTTAATATTTTCGGTCAGCTTTAGCCACTCAGAAACCACTAGATAGAGCGCGTTTGGATTGCGCACTTTAAGCTGCTCGGCGGCGGTGGACGAGCCTTCCAACATGGTTTTGTCGAGGTAGGTCTTGCACTCAATCGCAACCGCTGGAAGTTGGAACTCGTGGATTTCCTCTTTTTCCTGCCCCGCGCATTTCATCTTCGCGGTGATGCTGACTCCGATGGCAAAATCATGATCCTTCTTTTCGATCCGGGCATACGCCTGCCCAATCATCGCCTGGTAATTTGGTGGCAGGAAGAAAATGTCTTTGAAAGTGTGGGCTTTTCCAATCAAAGCTTCGCCGGCAAAACTACGCACCAAATCCCGGAACAAGAAGAACACGAATTCCTCCAAGACGGTCGAATGGAGGTTTGAACGCGAGTCAAACTTCTCGGCATATTTCTGCTGGTCAATAAAATCTTTGTAGCCAGTGAACAGTTTCGTCCGCTTGGAAATGATTTCAGCGTCGGAATCGGCAGGCGCTTTGGTCGGGCCTTTGAGTTCGTCGTTGGCCTTTTTCCAAAGGTCGTATTCTTTGCGAATTTCTTTAAGAAAAGTGCGCGACTCCTTGTCGGCATACTTCGCGTCGCCAGTTTCCTTCTGGTGGAGATTGTCACCATGAACCTGCATGGGCAACCTCCTTTCCAATTTGAGCCAAAAGATTCGAGGCAATCGCCTTTGCCAGCAGTGGCGGCACGGCGTTACCAATTTGATTATATTGGCAAAGATGCTTTTCCTCGGTGCGGCCTTCGCGCGCCAGCAGCGCGTGGCTGACTACCGTCGGCTTGCCCTTGAAAACAAACCTGTCCGGGAACGATTGCAACCGCGCACCTTCGCGCGGCGTAAAATTCCGATGCTGAAACGGATGAACAAAATTCGCGTAGAATGAGGCCGGAATCGTGTGGCAGGGTCGGTCGGAGTGCATCCGGCGATTATTTTGGTCATAGACCTTGCCGGAAATTTCACCGTTGCCATTGCGCTTCAGCGGGCGCAAATGTTCGGCCACGTCCGAGACGGATTGCCCGCAGGACATGGACGCAAAACGCTCGACCATGCGTTTCGAGTGCCGCATCGCCGTGTGATTCCAAATCTTCGCGCTGCCTTTTCGGAGCGCGCGTTGATAATCGTTTTGCGCTTTGCTTGTGTAAGCCTGTTCTTCATCGCCTTCGCCAGCTTCCAAGGCCGGCAAGTCAGAGATCGCGTCCCACAAAGTCGGGCATGGTTCCAACGCGCTTCCAAATAAATTTTCTTCAGCACCCTGAATTGAATGAGTTGGTTCAGGAAATGGATTGTCCAGCGGATGCGCCGAAGCAACCACAAACAGCCGCCGCCGCATTTGCGGAATCCCAAAATCTGTCGCCTCCAGAATGGTATGCGCCACATGGTAGCCAAGCAGCTTGAGTTCCTTTTCAATAATGCCAATCACCAATTCGCCAGTGCTGGTGCGGGCGTTTTCGATGTTCGGAACATTTTCCATGATGACACAATCTGGCTGCAAAACTCGCGCGACACGGAGAAATTCATTGAACAGGGAATTGCGCGGGTCAGTTGGGTCGCCAGCGTCTTTCCGGCAAATGGAAAATCCCTGACACGGCGGGCCGCCGAGCAGCACATCTGGCCGACGAAGCGCAAAAATCTCGCTCAATTCATCGTCGCTCACTTGCCGGATGTCCCGCGTAATAACGATTGCATCTTTGTGGTTGGATGAAAAAGTTTCACCTGCCCAAGAATCAACTTCAATACCGCCAATGACGTCACAGCCAGCCATCTCGAAACCGAGGCTGAAGCCGCCAGCACCTGAAAATGTATCAAGGACTTTCATTCAGTGGTGCGCGGCTTCCAATTGTTTTTGTTCGGCGTCGGCAGGCGCAGAAATTTCTTTAGCGCGGCGCGCTTCGTCAGCCGCACCTTTGGCGACAAATTCGTCTTTGAACTTCGCGACGAAACTTTGCACCGGCCAGGAACAGGCTTCGCCGAACGCGCAAATCGTGCGACCGCCGGGAATGTTGTCGGCGATCTTGACGAGATAATCCGCGTCCTGCGCGCGGCCTTCGCCATGCGTGAGGCGATGGAGCGTCTTGTTCATCCAAAGCGAACCTTCGCGGCACGGCGTGCACTGGCCGCAGCTTTCGTGCGCATAAAATTCGGAAAGATTGGCGAGCGCCTTGACGATGTCCACGCTGTCGTCCATCACGATGATCGCGCTGGAACCGCTCATCGTGCCCGCCTGCGCGAGCGAATCAAAATCGTAAGGCAAATCGAGCATGTCGGTCTCAACCAAAATTTCTTTGCCCTCGGCGTCTTTTTTCTTGAGCTTGAACTTCTCGCCAGCTTTCAAAACTTTCGAGGACGAACCGCCGGGAATAATTGCTTTGAGCTGACGACCGTCGCGAAGACCGCCGCCGAAATTTTTGTCGTAGAGCAATTCGCGCAATGTCGCCTTGCCAACTTCGATTTCGTAGTAGCCAGGACGTTTGACGTGACCGCTCAAGCTGACGATGCGCGTGCCGGTATTGTTCGGCGTTCCGAGCTTGGCGAATTCCGCGCCGCCCATCGCGACGATGTGCTTCACGTTGCAGAGCGTCTCGACGTTGTTGACAATGGTCGGGCACATCCACAAACCGAGGATCGCCGGAAAATACGGCGGCTTGATGCGCGGATAGGGACGCTTGCCTTCGAGCGATTCAATTAGGCCGGTTTCTTCGCCGCAGATGTAAGCACCTGCGCCGCGGTGAACGTAAATCTCGAGATCGTAACCGGTGCCGAGAATATTTTTGCCGAGGAAATTTTTCGCGTGCGCTTCCTTGATGGCGCGATTCAGAATTTTCGCGCCTTCCGGCATTTCGCCGCGGATGTAAATGTAGGCGAGCTTCACGTCGTTCGCGAAGCAGGAGATGATCATGCCTTCGATCAACTGATGCGGATCCTTATGCATGATCTGACGATCCTTGAATGTGCCCGGCTCGGATTCGTCGGCGTTGCAAATGAGATAAATTGGCTTGCCGCTCTTGCGATCAACGAAGCTCCACTTCAAACCGCAGGAAAAACCAGCACCGCCGCGACCGCGCAAGCCGGAGACTTTCACGTCCTCGCGGATTTGTTCCGGGCCGGAAAGTTTTTTGCCATCGGGCAAATCTTTCGACTGGATGGCGAGCGCCTTCTTCAAATCGTTGTAGCCACCATGACGCAAATAGCATTCGATGTCCGGCGTGTAACCGGGTTCATCGGCGTATTTCAAAATCAATTTGTATTCTTGCGCCATTTTTAATTTTGTTAAATCGTTGAATGGTGAAACCGTTGAATCGGCGACACCGATTTAGCGATTAAACCATTTAACCATTCAACGATTCTTGACTCATTTTTCAAAACGTTTAGTCTAACCGTCCCATCCTGCCCGATGGTGTAACGGTAGCACAACAGACTCTGAATCTGTTTGTCATGGTTCAAATCCATGTCGGGCAACCATTTCATTTGCATCCGCCCACGATTTCATCAGCCTTTGTGTGGCTGACACCTTCATAAAATTTATCGCCAACCATCATCACCGGCGCGGTGCCACAGCTCGCAAGACACTCGACGAATTCAACGGTGAACTTGCCGTCCTTCGTCGTTTGCGGACCGTGCTTGTGCGCGTCCAGGCCGAGCTTGTCGCAAAAATGCTGGTGCAATTCATACGCACCGCCGAGCGCGCAGCTCAAGGTGCGGCAGACCTTGATCTGATACTTGCCCATCGGCTGCTGCCGGAGCATCGGATAAAATGTCAGGATTTCAAAGACGTTGATCGGCTGGAGTTCCAGCTTCTTCGCGGTCCACTGCACCGCTTCGGATGAAATCCAGCCGAACTTTTCCTGGATCGCGTGCAGCACCATGAGCGACGCGGCGCGTTTCACCGGATAGTGCATGATCAACTCATTCACTTCCGCTTCAAGTTCAGTTGTGGCGTGGAAACTCATCGGTCGCTTTCTCCCATCACAAAGTCGAGTGAACCCAGCACGACGGGAACATCGCTGATCATGCAGCCGGGCAATAATTCGCCGAGAATGCTCAGATTCACAAATGAGGGCGCGCGGATTTTCAGCCGATACGGCGTGCCGCCACCCTTGCTGTTGATGTAAAAACCGAGCTCGCCCTTCGGGTTTTCGTGGCCGAAATATACTTCGCCGGGCGGACAATTCACGCCTTCAGTGACGAGCATGAACTGATGGATCAATTCTTCCATGCTCGACAAAACTTTTTGCTTCGACGGCAAGGTGATTTTTCCGTCCTGAATGCTGACCGGCTCTTGCGATTTATTTTCGCCACCGCCGGGAATCTTGTTACAGCACTGTTCCAAAATGCGCATGCTCTGCTTCATTTCTTCCATTCGGACGAGATAACGGTCGTAACAATCACCCGTCGAGCCGATGGCGATGTCAAAATCCAAATCCTTGTAACAGAGATACGGCTGGTTTTTGCGCAGATCGAATTCCACACCGCTGCCGCGCAAATTCGGACCGCTCAAACCGTAATCAATCGCCATTTCTTTCGAGACGACGGCGAGGTCGCGCAGACGATCAACCCAGATGCGATTGCGCGTGAGCAACGTGTTTGCTTCGTCGAGCGCGACGGCAAATTCTTTCAGAAACTGACGGACTTGATCACACCATGTCGGCGGCACATCACGCATCAAACCGCCGATGCGCGTGTAGCTCGTGGTCAAGCGCGCGCCGCTCGCGGCTTCGGCGAGGTTATAAATTTTTTCGCGTTCGGTGAACGTGAGCAAGAAAACCGTGACCGCACCGGTGTCCATTGCAAAGGCACCGAGACCGAGCAAATGCGCAGAAATACGGGCCAGTTCTGAGCACATCACGCGGATGTATTGACAGCGCGGCGGCAGTTTGTCGTGGATGCCGAGCAGTTTTTCCACCGCGAGCGCATACGCGACGTTGTTCGCGAGCGGCGCAAGATAATCCAGACGGTCCGTGTAAGGGATGAACTGGGTGTAGGTCATGTTCTCGGCGATTTTTTCGTCGCCGCGATGCAGATAGCCCACGTCAGGATCGGCCTTGGTGATGACCTCGCCGTCCAGCTCCAGCACGATGCGCAGGACGCCGTGCGTGGCCGGATGCGACGGGCCCATGTTAAGAACCATTTTTTCGCCCTGAATATCCTGCGCTTCTTCCACCGCAGCGGCGGCGCGCGCGGCGGAATCGGGAATTTCAATGTCTTGAACTTGGGCCATGAAAATTATTTTAGCTTCCCACCAACGAGCCGTTTGTCGCTGATGCCCGGCTCGGCACCTTCCGGCGTCCGCACACGTGGTTCACGCGCAATCGAATCACTGCTGCTCGGCAACGTCACGAACGGACCGCCTTCCATCGGCGTCACTTGTGTGAACGCCACGCCGGGCAAATCAGACGGCTTGCCGGCGAGCGGGAAATCTTTCCGCAACGGATGATACGGATAACCTTCCCACATCAAAATGCGGCGCAAATCGGGATGGCCGCTGAAGCGGATGCCCATCATGTCGTAAATTTCGCGCTCGTGCCAGTTGGCCGTGCGCCAGACCGGCAAAACGCTGGGCAGCTCGGATTTTTCCTCGCTGACGTCGGTTTTGATGCGCAATTCTTCGCCGCTGGCGACGCCGCGCAGATGATAAACCACCGTCCAGCGCGGATCTTCGCCATAATTATCCACGCTGGAAATGTCCACGAGATAATCAAAGCCGAGCTGCTTCTTGGCAAAACTGCAAACGTCAAAAATCTTTTCCGCGTCGGAAATTTTCAGCGAGATTTCGCCGCGAAACTCCGTCGGTTCGGCGACGATGTCACCGAACTTGGCCTTGATTTTATTGGCGGATTCGAGGGCGGCCACAGGATTATTTTTCTTCGAGTGCAAGAGCTTTGCCGCCACAGTTCCCTGTAAAATGGGCTGCTTCCCGATTTTTTCCTGAATTTTAATCAGGGCATCGAGCACGGCTTCAGGCCGGGGCGGACAGCCGCCGATGTAGACATCCACCGGAACTACTTTGTCCACGCCCTGCAAAACGGCGTAGCTGCGATACATGCCACCGGTCGAGGCGCACGCGCCCATCGCGATGACCCATTTGGGTTCAGGCATCTGGTCGTAAATGCGCTTGAGAAAACCGGCGGATTTGTAGGTGACCGTGCCGGCGACAATCATGCAGTCGGCCTGGCGCGGTGAAAAACGCATGACTTCGGAACCAAACCGGGAAATATCAAAACGGCTCGCCCCGACGGCCATCAGCTCAATCGCGCAACAGGCCAGGCCCATCGGCATCGGCCAGACGGAATTTTTGCGAAACCACGCAAGCGCGGCGTCAACGGTCGTGAGAACGACATCGCCTTCAATCTTCGAGTTGTAGCCGTATTCAGTTTGAGCCTGCATTTCCTTAAAAAATATGCGCCCGAAAAAAGCGCAAGCCAAGCCTAGCCGCCGTGCCAAAAACGGGCAAGTTCAAATTTGTGATTTTTTTCACAAGCAAAACTATTGGGTCAAAAAATGCGATCACGCGGTCAAGTTTCGGTTCGCAAATATGCGACCATATTCGGCCAGCAGCCGGTCGCCGTAGTCCTGCCAGGTGTTTTTTATGGCGCCTTTGCGATGCGCCGCGTCGCCCATTCGTCCACACAACTCCCGGTCATTGGCAACCCGGAGCATGGCTTCCGCAATATGTTGCGGATCGCGTCCGCGCACAATGAACCCTTCCACGCCATCGGCCACCAAGGTGGTGGCCCCGCTTTCCGGGCTGGCAATGATGGGCAGGCCTGCCGACATTGCTTCCACGATGGCGCGTGCAAAACCTTCTTCCTGCGAGGGGAAGACAAAGGCGGTGCAGCTTCGCAACACCCCGGCTACCTCCAAATGCGGCAGACGTTGGATGTGGGTAAAGGTGCCGCGCCACCGGGGCCACTCTTTCCGAAAATCGGTTTTCAAATCGCCCACGCAGATCAGTTCCGCTGCAGGCAGTTGCTTTTTCACCAGTTCAAAGGCGCGGAATAGATATTGGTGCCCTTTGCGGAGGCAAATGGTGCCGACGGCGATGAAGCGGGGTGTCGTCGGAACGCTTTCCCGTTTTTTGAAAATGCTGACATCCGCGCCAAACGGGTTGATAAAACATTTTTCAACCGGGACACCGTTTGTCACCATCGAGTCGCGCACAAACAAGGACGGGCAAAGGATCAAGTCCGCGCGTTCCAGTTCACGCTTCATGCGGGCGAAGAACCAGCGCGGGACGGGCACTTTCTCGCCGGGACACCACAAGTCGCACTCGCGCTGCCAATAGCCGTAATAGGTCGCCGGATGGCTGTTGGCGCAGTCCACCACTTTCAACGCGCCGATTTTTTCCGCCCGGTCAAAGGGTTCGGTGGCAAAGCCCGCGATGGCTTGCACCACATTGCATTCGGGAAAAGGCTGGGACAAAAACCAGATTTTCCAAATCGGGAACAATGTGTAAAAGGCCTTTTCCACCCAGATTTGCGGCGCGCAATGAAGGAAGGGTTTCAGGGCCAGATGAAACGGCCAACAGCGGCGGTATTTTTCAGCCGACAACCGGGTGCTGTTTTTGTTGGAAATCCAAAGTCTCGCCAGCGCGTCGCGTTTCGCGAAAGCCCTGGCCGTGTTCGGCAAATGCGCGCCGCCAGCGCTGGTCAGCAGCACGCACGGCGAATTTTTCGACAGCGACATGAGGCGGATTATTTCCAGTCGGGGCGATTGTTTTGGCGTTGGCGTGAGCCAAAAAACTGGCCGAACGTATGCGCGTTGTAACGCAGCCAGTAGCGGTATCGACCGGGGTTTGCCGAAGGGTCGGCCAGGTCGCACCACCGGCTTGCAGACGTTGAGCTCGAGGTTCCCCCGCGGGATCCCGGCGCGATCCCGATGGCCGTGTCGTTTCCGAACACCTGGATGCACACCATGATCATCGCCTCGGACTGGGTCGGATTGACCTTCCCGGGCATGATCGAGCTGCCGGGCTGGTTCGCGGGCAGGACGAGCTCGCCGAGGCCGCTTCGCGGTCCCGAGCCCAGCCACCGCAGGTCGTGGGCGATCTTGGAGAGGCTCGCGGCAAGCGTGCGGACCGCACCGTGCGCGAAGACCAGCGCGTCATGTGCAGCGAGCGCGGCGAACTTGTTGGGGGCCGTCGCGAAGGGCTCCTGCGTCAGGCTCGCGATGGCGGCGGCGACCCGCTCGCCGAACTCGGGATGCGTGTTGAGCCCGGTGCCGACTGCCGTGCCGCCCGCGGCGAGCTCGTAGAGGCCTGGCAGGGACGCCTCGATGCGCAGCAGGTCCGCGTCGAGCTGGGCGACGTAGCCCGAGAACTCCTGGCCCAACGTGAGCGGAACCGCATCCATCAGGTGCGTCCGCCCGATCTTCGTGATCCCCTCGAACGCCTCCGCCTTCGCCGAGAGGGCGTCGCGCAGTGCGGCGACCGCCGGGACGAGGCGGCCGCGCAGCTCGAGCACCGCGGCGATGTGCATCGCCGTCGGGAACGTGTCGTTCGAGGATTGCGAGCAGTTGACGTCGTCATTGGGGTGGACCGGGACCTTCGACCCGAGCACGCCTCCGGCGAGCTCGATCGCGCGGTTCGAGATCACCTCGTTGACGTTCATGTTCGACTGGGTCCCGCTGCCGGTCTGCCAGACACGGAGCGGGAACTCGTCGTCGAGCACGCCGTCGGCGACCTCGCGTGCCGCGCGTTCGATGAGCTCGGCCCGCTGCCTGTCGAGCTTCCCGAGCTCGAAGTTGACCGTCGCCGACGCTTCTTTCAGCACGCCGAACGCATGGATCACGGCCTTGGGCATCGTGTCGGTCCCAATGGCGAAGTGGTGGAGGCTGCGCTCGGTCTGCGCACCCCAGTAGTGCTCTGCCGGAACCTCGATCGTTCCCATCGTGTCTGATTCGGTGCGGGTGGTCACGCGTCCTCCTTGACCGGACGAGCCTTCCGCGTCGCGGGCACCTTCCGCAACTTGGTCCGCAGGGCCCGACCCGCAGCGAGGATCCGCCTCGCCTCAGCCACGTCGCTCGCCCTGGGCCCGTCCCCGTCTCCGGGCACCTCGAGAAGCGCCGGGAGGCCGTCGAGCAGCGGATGGCCGAGGAGCGCTGCGAGCCCCTCCTCGCCGATGCTGCCATCGCCCAGGTTCTCGTGCCGGTCCCGGTTCGCGCCCAGTGGGACCTTGGAGTCGTTCAGGTGCAGGCATCCAAGCCGGTCGAGCCCGAACCGCTGTTCGACCTCGGCCACGAGGGCATCGGCGCCTGCGAGCGACGAGTAGTCCACGCCGCTCGCCCACAGGTGCTGGGTGTCGATGCAGATCCCGAGCCGGACGTCGCCACCCGCCTCGTCGATCACCCGCTCGAGCTCCTCGAGGGTGCGCCCGACCGTCCCTCCCGCGCCGGCCGCGTTCTCGAGGAGTATCGGACATGGCGGCGAGGTCCCGTCGAGTGGAGCCTCGGCCTCGTCGAGGGCCTGGCGCAGTGCCGCGGCCACCTGGCCGACCACCGTGTCGGTGCCCGCGCCCTTGTGGCTTCCGATGTGCAGGACGAGCCCGGAGGCACCCATCCCCCGGGCCACCGCCAGGTTGTTCGTCAGGCATTCGACGCTGCGGGCGAACAGCATCTCGTCGGCGGCGGCGAGATTGATGAGGTACGTCGCATGGCAGTAGGTCAGCCTGACCTCGGGGTGTGCGTTCTGCGCGACTCGGTACGCCGCGAGCAGGTCGGGCGAGTACTGGCTCGGCTTCCACGCGCGCGGGCTCTGCGTGAAGACCTGCACGGCATCGGCGCCGATCGCCGCCCCGCGCTCGAGCGCCCCGACGAGCGTGCCACCGCCACGCACGTGGGCTCCGATCAGCACCGGCGAATCCTACCGGTGTCCCTCGCCGGCGCGATGGCCCGAGATGCCGTCGAGCACCGTGGTAGACCTCGTGACCGTGACCGAGGCGCTGGGAGCAACCGCGTGCTTCACGTGCACCACCCAGTCGCGCGGTGACCTGGCGCCTCGCGACCGGATCTTCACGACCGGACGGTGGACCGCGGCCCACGCCTTCGACGCGAACCTGGAAGGGTGGGTCGTCCTGTTCCCCGTCCGCCACGTCCTCGCGCTCGACGAGCTCGACGCAGCGGAGTCCGGGGAGCTCGGGCCGCTGCTCGTCGAGCTCTCGCGCTCGCTTCGCAGCGTCGTCGGGTGCACGAAGACGTACACCCTCCTGCTAGCCGAGAAGGAGGGGTTCCACCACCTCCACTTCCACGTTGTGCCGCGGAAGGGCGACCTGCCCATGGCGTTCCGGGGATCGAGGATCTTCGGGCTGCTGGGCAATCCGGACCTCGCCGTCGTTGCCGCTGAGCGGATGGACGCGATCTCCCTCGCGCTGCGAGCGCTCGTGCAGGCAGCCGTGCCGCACGCATCGAGCTGACCAGGCCGGACCCGAAGCACCCCTCGCCCGGAAGCGGCGTGGCCGATGCTCAGCCCCTGAGCGGCGCCGCCGTGACCGTCGTCGCCGGTCCGGTGCCCAGCACGTTCCTCGGCGTCACCTCGTACGTCGACACGGCCTCGGATGCGTCAGCGATGATGATGGACGAAGCGACGGTCCTCCACGAGCGACTGCTGCCGGCTCGCCTGACGATGTAGGCCACGGGGACACCGCTGCGCGACGCCGGCGGCCGCCAGCGAAGCAGCACGCGTCCGGGTCCAGGTGTCGCGGTGAGGTCGCGAACGGCCGAGGGCGGAGCCTGTCGGGGCAGCGTGGTCAGCGTGTAGCCGGGATTACCGGCGGCGCCGCTCGGCACGGGCACCGCGATCCCAATCGCGAACAGGACCACCGACACCGCGGTGAACCCGGTCGCGAGCCCGATACGCGCCGCCATCCGCGGCTTGCGCCGTCGGTCCCGGGCGGCGGTCCGGATGTCGCCGCGACGGGTGGTGGCGCTCACCGACCGACCTCGTAGGTGAGTGTCTCTGGGGAACCGAGCGTGAAGGGCGACGCACGGGGTCCCGAGACAGTCCAGCCGGGTCCGTGGACGCTCACGGATGCCAGGACCGGGTTGAGCATTGGCTGGGGCACGAGGTGGATCACGAAGCGTCCGCCGGCGACCGCTCGCGGGAGGGTCGTGAAGAAGTAGACCTTCGTGGCGTGCTGGGGAAGCACACTCGAGGAGTATCCCGTGAGGACTAGACCCGACTCGCGCACGCCCCCCGAGACGAGTGACCCCGATGGTGACCAGAGGTAGGAGTTCGAGATGTACTGGCCGGGGACCGTCGAGCCGTTCCCCGCCGGCCCGAGCTGGTAGGAAGGCGCCTGGCCTGCGGGAGCGTTGTTGCGGATCGTCAGCGTGGTCGCCACCTGGGCACCCCCGTTCGCGAGCAGCGTGACGTCAAAGTGCTCGTCCAGCCATATGTAGTAGTCCATCTTGTCGGCGACGGCGCTCTCGTTGGCGAGATGGAACGTGCTGCCCGGCTGGACCGTGTCGACCTTCCCGGATGCGCCGAGGTGGACGATCGCCCGCTCGACGGTCGGCTGCGCACTCCACAGGAGAAGGTGTCGTCCGGGGACCTGGGCGGCGAGCGCACGCAGGTAGGCGACCTGGTCGTGACTCGTGGATCGGATCCTTCGCAGCAGGGCGGTGGCGATCTCGTCGAGCGTCGAGTACCTCGGGCCCTGGCTACCTGCTGGATAGGCCGCATACAGGTCGTGCAAGACGACGGTCGAGAAGTTCGACGCGGTCAGCTCGCCTGGGACCCCGGGCACGACCAGCGGACCGGTCACGCCGAGGAGCGCAGCCATCGCCGGCACATCGAGCGCGACGATGTCGTCCACCGTGGTCCCGGTGGCCTCCTTGTACATCGCCGCGGCGGTCGACGCTGACCAGGAGAAGTCGGCCGGTGCGTTGACGATGCGCCAGTTGCTCGCGGCGCCGTCCGGATAGAAGTAGGCGCGCGTGCCCGGGCTCGATCGGACATCGACCGGCGAGGGGAGATTGAGGTCGTAGCTGTGGCCCGACGCTCCGACGGAGATCGTCGTCCCGTGCACGCGAAGCAGGCTGTACGAGAGGATCGCCCCCTGGTCTCGCATCTCGGCATTGTTCTCCGGGAGCACGAGCACGGTGGACGTACCGCCATTCCCGAAGATCGACCTGCCGACGGTGAGCGCATCGGTGACGTCGGTGAGCGACGCGACAGCGCGGGAGACCTTGCGATTGAACACGGCTCGCTCGTGGCCAACAGGGCCGAACAGATCGCCGACCGGTCGTTCCAGTGTCGCCAACGTCGCAGCCGCGGATGCGACCTTTCCCTGCAGCGTCGTGAGGCTGCCGATCGAGATGCTGCCTCCGGCGTCATGCTGCTGGAAAGTGTCCAGCGCCCGCAGGATGCTGATGCCGCTTGTCGAGGCGGTCGAAGCGTCCTGGAACAGCGTCGAGGCCCCGCGCACCTCGCCCCCGAGGTAGGGGATCCACTGCACGACACGCAGGACCCCGGTGGACATCAGCGCACTGCTCGCAGCTTCGCTGTCAGCCCGAGCCAGCTCGAGATGCGACTCGAGGTCGGCCCTGCCTGCCCTCGTGGACGCACTCAGGAGGTTCCGCTGGACGTATTGGACCTCGGCGAGCGCCGCTTCGCCGTGCGAGCGCGCACGCAGTGCCGCGAACGCCCCGAGCCCTGCGAGCACGATGAGCACGATGAGCACGATGAGTGCGGCAGCCAACAGTGTCCACCGGTTGGCGAGGTGCCTCGATGCGCGGCGCGTCACCGACAAACACTGCCACGCCGTTGCCCGAAGACACTGCCCGTCGCCGCGGACGATCCAAGGCTGGACGGCTGGTCGAGGCAGGCGCCCGAGCGCTGACACTGCGGCGGGCGGCACGCGCACCTGACCGCCCCCATCGGAACGCACCCGGTCTCGCATGCGTCACGTCGCGTGCACCGGCGCGCCGGTGCCAAACTCAAGGATGCGGACATTCGGTGGTGCCCGTGTCGCCAGATAGTCCGGACGCGATCCCGCTCCTCCTCGATGTGTCCGCGTTGCGACGCCCGGGATCCGACCGCGGCATCGGGCGCTTCGTGCGACAGGTTCGATCGAGCGCCGAACGCATGGGATCCGTTCGCGTCACCGAATACGAGGGGACAAGCGGACCGGGAGGCTCGAGGTGGTCGGAGTGGACCGAGCTGCCGGCGCGGGTGCGCGCGGTGCACCGGCACGGTGGCCTCTACCACGCGACCACGCCGTACCACCTGGCTCCCCCGTACGGCGCGAGGAGCATCGTGTCAGTGCTGGACATCATCCCGCTCGACGTTCCCGGCTACCTGCAGACGGGGGCGAAGTCGAGAGCCTTCTTCTCGCTCGTGCGGCGGTGCAAGGGCGTCGTCGTCCTGTCCGAGCACAGCGCGCAGCGCGTGCAGGCAGCCCTCGGCGTGGCTCCCGAGCGCGTGGAGGTGTGCCCACTTCCCGTCGGCCTCGACGCGGCGAGCGCCGCCCCTGCGTGCGCATGCGCGTTGGACGACCTGCCTGCTGTGTTCGTGTCCACCATCGCCGACGTGGTCGCGGTTGACCCGCGGAAGCGCCTTGCATGGCTGTTCACACTTGCGGCAAGGCTGCGGGAGTCGGCGATCGGCCTCGTCATCGCGGGAACCGGGACCGAGCGGCTGGCGCTATCGAACGTGACCGGTCTCGGCCGACTCTGCGACCGCCATCTCGCCGAGATGCTGCAGCGGTCCCTGTGCTTCGTGTACGCCAGCGCCTACGAGGGTCAAGGGCTCCCGCCGCAGGAGGCGCTATCGCTCGGCGTCCCCGTCGTGGCCCTGCGAAACACGAGCCTTCCCGAGATGCTCGGCCCAGGGGCACTCTGGGTCGAGGAGCCGCCCGATCCGTCGCTGGACGATGCTGCGCTTCGCGCCGATGTGTTCGGCCGCGTGGACGCGATGGCCGAGCAGGTACTGCGGCTCGCGGGCGACGCGCAGCTCCGAGCGGCCACCGGAGCCGCCGGCATGACCCATGTCGGCGCCTTCACCGTGCAGCGGTTCGATGCGACGCTCGAGGGGATCTACCGGAGAGCTGCGGATGCATAGCGTCTTCATGAACGCGAGCATCCGGAATCGCGGGATCAGCGGAACCTCGATGATCGTCGACCAGATCGAAGCGCTGCTGGAGCGCCAGGCCGACGTGGTCCTCGACGTCGCCCAGGGCCCCGCGCCGGTCGCCGGATTGGGTCCGGCCGGCCGGGCGATCCGTCTCGCTCAAGGCGTGTGGTGGGACGGCTGGGCAGCCGGACGCCGGTCGCGCACCGACGCCGCGATCTATCCGACCGCTGTCGGCGGTTGGCTGTCCCGATCGGGCAGGAACATCCTCATCGTCCACGACCTGATGCTGTTCGACCGATCCCTCGAGTACGACCGCGGGTTCAGGCTCACGAGCACGGTCACCTTCTTCCTCTCGGCCGTGTCGGCCGACGTGATCGTCACGCCGTCGGCGTGGAGCAAGCGTGAGATCGCCCGACGATGGCCATGGGCGTCGAAGAAGTGCGTCGTCGTTCCGTGGCCGTCGCGTCTGGAGCCGAGGGGCGGGCCGCGCAAGGTCTGGAGCGGTCCGGGCAGGCCGAACGTCCTCATGGTCTCGTCGGTCGACCCGCACAAGAACCATCGCCGGGGCATCGAGGTCGTGGAGCGTGCTCGAGCAGCCAGCGGCGCAGACTTCTCGCTGACGATCGTGGGGCCGCGCGGTCGTGCCGAGGACGAACTGCGCATCGCGACGGCCCTCCACGACCCTCAGGGATCGTGGATCGTCCGGCGGGACTCGGTCTCCGATGCGGAGCTCGTCGAGCTGCTCGACACGTCCTTCGCGCTTCTCAACACGTCGCTCGCCGAGGGGTTCGGGCTGCCGCTCCTCGAGGCGGCCGCGCGCGACCTCCCGGTCGTGCACTCGCGCGCGGGGGCGCTGAATGAGGTGCTCCCCACTCCGGAGGGTCCGGAGGTGACGACGCAGGACCTCGCCGACGAGATCGTCGCGCTGCTCGACCCCGACGTCTACGCCGCGCAGGTCGAGCGCGGGAGGACCGCACTCGCGCGGCATGCACCCGAGCGGTTCGAAGCGGCATTCCTCAGCATCGTCGTGCCCCATGAGGCAGCGCGATGACCGCGCCACCTGTTCAGACCCGTGGCGCCTCTGACGGAGCGACGTGGCGCGGACGCGAGGCGGGGCGGCGACCGTGCGCGTCCTGATCGACGCCTACTGGTGGAGCGACGGACCCCCGTCGGGTCGCAATGTCGTGCGAGGGATCGTCGGCGCGTGGGCGGCGACATTCCCCGACGACGAACTGCACGTGCTCGTCGCGCGGGATGCGCACTTCGACGGACCCCCGACTGCTCGCGTCCACCGGACAGTGCTTCGCCCGCACGGCGCGGCGACCATGCTCCGGCTGGGCCTCCTCGCTCGTCACGTCCGCGCCGACGCGTGCATCTCCCAGAATTTCGGGACGCTCCTTGGCTCGCCCCTCGTCTTCGTCCAGGACATGATCTTCGTGCGGCACCCAGAGTGGTTCACCACGGCCGAGCGCGGCTACTTCGAGGTCATGCGCCAGTCCATGCGCACGGCGAGCACGGTGCTGGCTTCGTCGTCTGCCGAGGCGGCCCGGATCGCGCAGTGCCTGCCGCGCGCCGTGCCCGTGCGTGTCGTCGGACTTGCAGGCGCGCCGGGTGTGATCGACGCCGATCCCATCCGACCATCGGGCGGCTTCGACGACCGGTTCCTGCTCGCCGTCGGTCGTATCAACGTGCGCAAGAACATCGGCCGGCTCCTCGAAGCGTACGGGCTGCTTCGAGAGCGGACCGGTCCAGCCCCCGACCTCGTCATCGTCGGGTCGCCCGATGGTGCCCAGGAGTCGGTGCCGCTTCGCGCGGCGACACGCGACCATGTGCACTTCCTGGCGACGGTGACCGACCGGGAGCTCAGCTGGCTGTATCGGCAGTGCGCCGGCTTCGTCTACCCGAGCCTTGACGAGGGCTACGGGCTGCCGCCGGTCGAGGCACTCGCGCTCGGGGCTCGCGTCGCGGTCAGCGACATCGCGGTCTTCCATGAGATACTTGGCGCGCACGCCAGGTACTTCGATCCCTTGGATCCATCCGCCATCGAGAAGGTCCTCGAGCAGCTGACGGATCCAGATGATGCTCCGGATGCGGCCGTGCTTCCGAGCTGGTCCGACGTAGTCACGGCCATCCGGGCGGCATGCGGCGACCGAAAGGATGCGATCGGATGACCTTCCTCGATGACATCATCCGGCGGTCATACGCGTCACTGCGCGGCACGGGGCTCGACGCTGACCTGCGGACAGCCGACATCGTGCGGATCGCCGTGCGGCGGGTGCCCGAGCTGGCGCGCGGAGCGGCGAGCAGGCGGTGGTGGCAGGGAGAGCGTGGAACCTTGTGGCGCGGTCCGCGCGTCTCACTCGTCGGCCGGTCGAGGATCATGTTGGGACCCGGCGTCGTCCTCGGCGAAGGCGTGCACATCAACGGCATGTCGCACCTCGGCGTCTCGCTCGGCCGCAATGCCACGGTCGGGCGCCAGGCGTCCATCCTCGGCAGCGGCACGATGGCGACGCTGGGCATGGGCGTCACCGTGGGCGAGCGATCGGCCATCGGAGCGGGCAACGTGGTCTGGGGGCAGGGCGGCGTGACCATCGGCGACAACGTGCTGATGGGGCCCTACGTGGTGGTGGTCAGCGCGAACCACGGCTTCCGGGACCTCGCGGTCCCGATTCGCGAGCAGGCGGAGACCTACGGGCCCGTGATCATCGAGGACGACTGCTGGATCGGCGCGGGCGCGACGCTCCTCGCGGGATCGCACGTGGGACGTGGCTCCGTTGTTGCTGCGGGATCCGTCGTCCGCGGGGCGTTCCCGCCGAATTCGATCCTGGGCGGCGTGCCTGCGCGGATCCTCGGAGATCGCGCGGAGGGGGAGGCTCCCGACTAGCAGCGAGCGCCGGACGCGTCGCTTGACAATGCCTGCATTCGGTCGTCAACTATCTTATGGATCGGATGTCAATATGAAGAAGGTCCTGCGCGAGCTCTTCAGCATCCTGTCCCCGCACTATCGCCGTCGCGTGCTGCAGCTGCAGGTCGGCGCCATCATCCAGGCGCTGCTCGACGCGATCGCGTTCGGCCTCCTCTACCCCCTGCTCCAGCTCCTGACCGAGTCCTCGACCGCGAAGCAGTCGCAGGCCGTTGTCATCGCGGGGGACTTCCTCGGAACCCACGAAGTCGGTCCCCTCAAGGTCCGGCTCGGCATCACCATCATCGTGTTCTTCGTCCTCAGCTCGCTGTGCGGCATCGTCCTGTCCCGCGCGCAGTCCAAGGTCGTGGCCAATTCGGAGGCCGACGTCGCGTCGCGGCTGTTCAATTCCTACCTGCACGCGCCCTACCTCGAGCAGATCCAGCGGAACTCCGGCGAGCTGAACCGCAATGTTGTCAGCGCGTGCATCGACGTCCACCAGAGTGCGCTGATGGGCTTCCTCGTGCTGGGCGAGAACATCTTCACCGTCAGCGTGCTCGTCATCGTGCTCGCGATCATCAACCCCCTGGTCACGCTCGTCGCGGTCATCTACTTCCTCGTCGCGGCGTACCTCTATGCGCGGGTCATCAGCCCGCGCTCCATGCATGCCGGGGAGCGGATGCTCGAGATCTCCGGGGTGACGTACAAGGCGTCCCAGGAGGGCTTCCAGGGGCTGAAGGCCTTCCAGGCGTCCGACAGCATCGAGGCGGTCGCCGAGGAATACGGAGACAAGCGCCGTGAGCTGGCCCACCACCGGTTCCGTTCGACGTACTACGGGCTCCTCCCCCAGTACTACATGCAGAGCGCGATGATCGGCGGGATCGTGATCTTCTGCCTCGTGATCGCGCTCGCGGGAGCCACGAACGTCACGGCGATGGTGGGTCTGATCGTGGCGGCGTCGATCAGGCTGCTTCCCTGCCTCTACCAGATGCTCTCGTCGGTGAACCGGATCCGCAACGGCGGCGCGTCGGTCCACGAGATCTACTCCGACCTCTCGAGGCTCGACGTCGACCGCACGCCACCGGCCTCCCCGAGGCCGCACAGCAGCCCGCAGACACCGGCCGCTGGGACTTCGCCGACGCGATCGTCTTCGATCGGGTCGGATTCATCTACCCGAACGCCATCCAGGAGGCCCTGCGCGACGTCTCGCTCGTGATCAGGAAGGGCAGCTCCGTCGGAATCGTCGGACCGTCCGGCGCGGGCAAGACGACGATGGTCGACCTGCTGCTCGGCCTGTTCCCACCCTCGCGTGGCGGCATCTTCCTCGACGGCGACTCCCTGAGCGGCGAGATGATCGGCAGGTGGCGCCGCCAGGTGGCCTACGTGCCCCAGGAGATCTTCCTCCTCGATGGCACGGTCAGCGAGAACGTGTGCTTCGACAAGAGCGTCGAGAGGATCGACGACGCGGCGGTGTGGCATGCCCTGGAGCGCGCACACGTCGCCGACTTCATCGCGGAACTGCCCGATGGCATCGAGACCGTCGTTGGCGAGCGCGGCGTCCTGCTCTCCGCGGGGCAGCGCCAGCGCATCGGCATCGCCCGCGCCCTGTACCGCCAGCCTGCGGCGCTGATCCTGGATGAAGCGACCTCGGCGCTCGACACAGCGACGGAGGCCGCGTTCGCCGAGACCGTCGAGCAGCTGCGCGGCACGCTCACCCTCATCACCGTCGCGCACCGGCTCAGCACCGTGCGCCACTGCGACACGATCTTCCTCATCGAGGGTGGCCGGCTCGTCGCAGAGGGAACGTTCGAGAGCCTCCGCCGCGACAGCGGCCTCTTCGACAAGATGGCTCGGCTCGCGAACATCGAGTCCGCCTAGAGGCAGCTCAGCCCTGCCGGTGCGTCGCGACTGCGCGTTCGATGCTCTCCTCGAGGGCGCGCGTGATGGTCGCCCATGAAAAAGCATCCTCGACGTGCGTGCGTGCCGACGTCGCCAGCTTCCTGCGCAGCGGCTCGTCTGCGAGCAGGGCAACACACGCGTCGGCGAAGGACACAGGGTCGTCAGCGACCAGGAGCTCCGCGCCGCTCGTCACCGCGAGCCCCATGCATCCGACCGTGGTCGAGACCACGGGAATGCCGCTCGCCATCGCCTCGAGCGACTTGAGCCTCGTCCCGCCGCCGACTCGGAACGGGAGGACGAACAGGTCGGCGTCGCGGACATACGGGCGAACGTCGGGGACCGAGCCCGTCACGAGGACACCCTCGGACCTCGCCGCCGCGGCGAGCACCCCGGCAGCGGGCTCGTTGCCCACGAGCGTGAGCGTGGCATCGGGACGGCGCGTCCGGATGCGGGGCAGCAGGTCGTCGATCAGCCAGAGCGCGGCGTCGACGTTCGGCAGGTAGCCCATGGTCCCGGTCATGACGAGGCTCGCCCCCCGGGCCGCCCCGTGGTCGACGAACGAGAAGTAGTCGAGGTCCACGCCGTTCGCGATGACGTCGATCGGCGCGGTTCCGCCGAGCGCCAGCAGCGCGTCGCGGTCCGACTCCGAGACGGCGAGGACCCTGGTCGCGCGCCGCAGCAGCCGGCGCTCGTACCGGCGCATCTTGACGGCGTCCGCAGCCATCCGGATCCGGGTCCGGAGCTTCGGGGCGACCCGGGCCATCTGGGCGAGCAGCTCATGCTCCACGTTGTGCGTGTCCAGGATGAACGGACCGCCCCACTGCTCGATGATCGGCAGGTAGGCCACCATGTGCATCTGCTCGAGGAGCACGAAGTCCGCACCAACCAACGCTCGCGCGACCTTCACGCGGTCGTCCGCGCTCATCGAGAGCCAGGCGGCCTCGGGAAGGGCACTGACCGTCGTCGAGAACTTCTCCCGAAGCGTCCGGCGGGGCCGACCGGCGAGGACCTCGATGGTCACACCTTCGAGATCGTGCTCGTCTGGCGAACGGACGTCCGTGCACAGCACCGTCACGGCGTGGCCCGCGGCCGCCAGACCCTTCACGAGGTTGTAGACCCGGATCCGGCCGCCGTGCCACGGCGGCTCGGGTGCGCTCGCGGAGAGCACGACGATGCGCACAGGACCGACTACTCGTGGTCCGTCGTCAGATCGCGCGTGGAGCGCGTCACCCTCGCACGAGGGCAGTCCGACGGCACGCGACGGCTGCGCGGGACCGGAGCGGAGTTCGTTGCCCGCTCGCGCGGCGCGCACGCAGTCATGTCGAACCCTACCTGTGTGCCGCCGGACAGTTGCGCGAGGGGCACGCTTCGCGATCGTCGACCCGCCGCGCCCTGGGGGCAGCCGTGCGCGCCGAAACTAACCTTCCCCGGATGCGTCGCATCGCCATCATCGGCTCGCGAGGCTATCCGAGCTACTACAGCGGGTTCGAGACGCTCGTGCGTCACCTGGCGCCGTATCTGGTCGAGCGGGGCGAGCACGTCACCGTCTACGACCGGGGTCGCACGCGCAGGCCCGTGAGCAAGGTGATCAACGGCATAGAGGTCCGCTCGACGGTGGGCCTGGACACGAAGTCGACCTCGACACTCAGCTACGGCTACTCGTCGATCGCCGATGCGGCGCGGGGCGGCTTCGACGCCGCGCTGGTCCTGAACGTCGCGAACGGGCTGCACCTCGGGCGCCTGAAGAGGGCCGGAGTGCGGACGTGCGTGAACGTGGACGGCATGGAGTGGCAGCGAGAGAAGTGGGGCTTCGTCGCGAAGCGGACCTTCCTGCGCGGGGCGAAGATGACCGCCGCGCTCGCCGACGAGCTCGTCTTCGACTCGAGGGCGCTCGCCGGGCTCTGGACCGCGAAGTTCCACCGCGGCGGCCGCTTCATCCCCTACGGGGCGCCGATCCTCGAGGTGATCGGCGACGGCCTGCTCGTGGAGCGGGGCCTCCCGAACGAGGGCTACGTGCTCGCCGTGTGCAGGGTGGTCCCCGAGAACAACCTCGACCTCCTCTTCGATGCGCTGGCGTACATGGATGCCGCGACGCCCGTCGTGGTCGTCGGCGACTCCAACTATGACCACCGGACCCTCCAGCGGCTCCGCGCCCTCTCGGCGTCGGGACGCCTCCACTGGCTTGGCCACGTCAACGACCAGGCGCTCCTGGATCAGCTGTGGGGAAACGCCGGCGTGTACTGGCACGGGCATTCTGTGGGAGGCACGAACCCGTCGCTGCTGCAGGCACTCGGCGCCGGCGCGCCGACCGTCGCGCTGGACACCGTGTTCAACCGGGAGGTCATCGGCAGCGATGAGCAGCTTGTGGGGAGCCATCCGGGCGAGCTCGCATCCCGCCTCCGCGACGTCCTCGGATCTCCGGAGGGCCAAGAGCGGATGCGCGCACGAGGCCGGACCAGCATCGCTGAACGGTATTCGTGGTCGTCGGTCTGCGCCGCCTATCACGAGCTCCTGGTGGGCGCCGTCGGAGCGCGGCGCGCGCCGTGACGGATGGTTGGCATCGGTCATGATCCCTGTGGACCCTGCCGGTACGCTGGTGCCGTGGTCGCTCCCCGTGCCGGGTGGATGAAGGGGGCGCGGAGCCGGGGCGTGCTGTTGTGACGCAGAGCCGCGCCGCGCTGTTTGACACCCGGCTCGTCAGCCGTTTCGGGATCCCCGCTGTGGTCGGCGGCGCCAGCGTTCTCGCCCTCGTCGCCGCGCTTCAGAAGGATGCAGCGCTCGCCGTCGCGGGTGTCGCGGCGCTGATCGTGCTCGCCATCGCGCTGCCCTTGGAGGTCATCGTCAGCCTCGTGGTGATCGCCAGCTTCTTCTCGCGCATCACCGTCTCGGTCGCCGGATTCCATGTGCGCCCCGAGCACGTCATGACCGGCCTGCTCCTCTGCAAGATCGTCCTGACCTCGAGGAACGGGTTCCGCCTGAGCCGCTCGGCGACCCGCGCCGTGCTCGCGATGGCGGCGCTGGTCGCGCTCAACCTCGTGGCGACGGTCCTCAACAGCCCCCAGATCAGCTCCTCCCTCAACGTCCTGGGCTGGCTGACCCTCGACCTCGTCCTGCTGTGGTCGCTCGTCCAGGTCCCCGAGCGCATGCTTCGGCGGGCCGTGCTGCGAACGGGCCTCACGTGCGCCTCGATCATGGCCGTCGCAGCCCTTGCGGTGTGGATCGTCGCGGTTGCCGGCGGACCCCTGCTCGGGGTGGACAGCACGGCGACCGGCGGCGGGCTGGCCGCCTACGTCACCAGCTTCGAGCCAAACATCGCAGCCGGCGAGCTGGTCCTGTGGGGGCTGGTCGCGCTGGCCTCGCTGGCCTCGGGCGAAGGTCCCACGCTGATCGCCAAGGTCGCGGCGCTGCTCTGCCCGCTCGCGCTCATCGCGACGGACACGCGCGCTGCCATCGTCGCCTACATCGTGGCAGCCGGGATCCTGACGGTGCGCGGAGGGATCATCCGGCTGCGCCACGTGCTCCTCGGGGCGGTCCTCGTCCTGATGGCGCTGTTCGTCCTGTCGATCGGGGGCCAGTCCAGCCCGCTCTACGGCACCTCGCAGAAGCTGAACAACCTCAGCCTCTCCTCGAGCGACGCGGTGCTGCGGACCCAAAGCTGGTCGATCGCCTGGCACGACATGGGCGAGGAGCAGATCGTCCTCGGCCTCGGGACCAACTCCTATGGGCAGCGGCACTACGACCCGACGTTGCCCGGCCTGAACGCCCCCGGCTACCTGTCGTCGCTACCGTTCCAGGTCGTCTACGACGGCGGCGGCCTCGCGGTGCTGGCCATCCTCGCGCTGTTCAGCGCCGCGCTGCCCCGGCAACGGCGAGCCCGCTCGCTTGCCTTCGCGATGGCAGCCGCGTACCTGATCATCTCCACGGCGACGAGTCCGTTCTGGTTCTCCTTCACCTGGATCTTCCTGGCGCTCGGCGTGCTCCAGCGGGACCTGCCCGATGCTGCCCCGCCCGCAATGGAAGTCGCGGTATCACGGCAGACCCCGGTCGCCGGGAGGTCCAGCGGGGTCTGACCCGGCGCCGGGCCAACCGGCGCTGATGGGGCCTTCGTCCCTACGTCGCCGGGTCCAGCCCGCCCCTGGCGGGGGGCACCGGGGCCGGCTCCTCGACCATCCGGACCGCCACGATGTCGGCCTCCCCGGGCTCCCTGATCCAGGCCGGAAACTGGTCCGCCGTCAAGGGGCGCCTGCCCAGCATCCTCGCAAGCGTCCGCACGAGGATCCAGGCATCCAGCTTCGCGCTCGCGTGGTCGAGGTACATGCGGTCGAACTCCGGCGACTCGCCGATCAGCCCGAGCGATCCCTCGCTCACCTGCCAGGTCCCGGTGATACCTGGGCGCACCATCATGCGCTCCTTGACGAACGCCGCCTCGAACGTGGCCGCAAGCTCGGGCATCTCCGGCCTCGGGCCGACGAGGCTCATGCGGCCCGCGACGACCAGCCACAGTTGCGGGAGCTCGTCGAGGTGCGTGGCGCGGATGAACCGGCCCCATCGGCTGGTCTCGACGAACGAGATCTCGTACTTGTCGGCACTGGCCGGGGTGTCGCGCGGCAGCGAGCGGAGCTTGATGAAGCTGAACGGCCGTCCGTCGAGACCCAGCCGCTGCTGGGTGAACAGCGGCCACGCGCGAAAGCTGAGTGCCGAGCCGACGGCGAAGACGGCGATGACGGGGGCGGTCACCACGGACAGGATCGTGCCGGTGACGACGTCGAAGCCCCGCTTCGGGGCGCCGTTCGCGTAGCGGATCGGTCGAGCGACGTCCTCGGAGTGGCTCTGATCGCCCCGCTGCTGTCGAATCATGAGCCCCTTCGTGCTGCGTTCGCGGAAGCCCCCGACATTCCAGCCTCCGCGGCCAGCCGGGTGTTCCGCTCGTCGGGCCACAATCTAGCGGTGCGCGGTTCGTGCGGGTGAACCTCGGCCCGAGCACCCGGACCCTGTGCCAGTCCCCGAAGGGCCCGGGCGCCTTGCTAAACTTCGGGTTCGCGCATGGCTGGTGGTCAAGGGTGCTCGTCCCTTGGTGTCGAACCGCATCGCAGTGTCGCTTGCGGGCGCCGAGAGAGGCTTCCTTGCCCTAGAGAGAGTGGAAACGTTGCCTGCTGCCAAGTCCGAGGACCAGACACTCGCCACCTACGCCTCCGTCCTGTGGCGGCGCAAGCTGATGATCATCCTCATCGTCGTGATCCCGATGGTGCTCATGGTGGCGATCGACACGGTCCGCACGAGGGAGTACGCGGCGACCGCGAGCATGCAGCTGGTGTCCCAGAACGTGACCCAGGGGAACGGCACCGTGCCGCTCCAGCCGACCGATATCGCGACCGACATCCAGCTCGTCCAGAGCGCCGCGGTCAAGGCGCTGGTGGCATCGGGGCTCGGCCAGCCGGCGCCGGACCCGTCGGTGACCGAGGTCGGCGTCACCGAGGTCGTCAACGTGACCGTGTCCGCGACTGAACCGGGCTTCGCCGCACGGGCCGCCAACGAGTACGTGAAGGCCTACATCAAGTTCACCTCCGACCGGTTCGCGACCCAGATCCAGGAGCAGGAGACGATCCTCCAGGCGCAGCAGGCGACGCTCCAGGCCCAGATCAGCGAGATCGAGGCCCAGATCGCCCAGAACGGGTCGACCAGCGCGTCCAACGCGGCGCTCAACACCCGCCTCGGGAACTACTCGTCGCAGCTGCAGTCCGTGAACTCGTCGCTGACCCAGCTCCAGCTCGACCAGACGCAGGTGCCGTCGGGCGCGCTGCCGGTCTCTCCGGCCGTGCCCGACTCCAAGCCGACGTCGCCAAAGCCCGTCCTCGATGCGCTGCTCGCTGGCTTCGTCGGCCTGATCGTGGGCGTGTGCCTGGCACTGCTCCTCGACTTCTTCGACGACAGGATCCGCACGAAGGAGGGCCTCGAGCTGGTCTCCGGCGGACTGCCGCTGCTCGGCGAGATCCCGCTGTTCGAGAACTGGAAGGACCAGCCCGAGGGGTCGATCATCGCCGCGGTCCGGCCGAAGTCGTCGGCAGCTGAGGCCTATCGGAGCCTGCGCACCTCGATCCAGTTCATCGGCTTCGACTCCGAGCGGCCGAAGGTGATCCAGATCACGAGCCCCGTGGAGAGCGAGGGCAAGACGACGACCGCCGTCGACCTCGCCGTCACGATGGCCTCGGGAGGCACGCGTGTCGCGCTCGTGAGCTGCGACCTGCGTCGGCCGCGGATCCACGACTACTTCGTGGCGGACAACGCGCGGGGGCTGAGCACCCTCCTGTCGGGCGCCGATTCGCTCGAGGACGTCATCGTCGTGCCCAAGGAGTTCCCGAACCTGATCTACATCCCCTCGGGTCCCGTGCCCCCGAACCCCTCGGAGTTCCTCGGCTCCAAGCGGCTCGCGCAGACCTTCGAGACGCTCCGCGGCACCAACGACATCATCCTCGTCGACGGGCCGCCGGTGCTGCCCGTCACCGATGCGGTCGTGATCGCCCAGGTGGTCGACTCCGTCATCGTCCTCGTGCGGGCCGGGCGGACTCGCCGGCGCGCCGTGTCGCGCGCGCTTGAGACGCTCTCCAACGTCGACGCCCCGCTCGAGGGGGTCATCCTCAACGCCGTCACCCCCGAGTCGGCCAGCTACGGCTACCGGTACGGCGGCTACCGGTACGGCGGGCCCTCGGACGCCTCGCCGCTCGCCCCGGCGAAGAGCTCCAGCTAGCCCGGACAGCCTTCGGGATCGGTCCTTCGCGCGGCTCGTGCGGTCAGGGTGACGCAGGATGGTCCGCCGGGCACGACTGCTCGCCGGTCCGCACGGCTGCGGCGCGCTGCCACCCGTTGAGCCACCAGCCGTCTCGCGGCTCGGGTGTTCGCCACACGGCGGCCACGTCCGCAGCGATCGGCGCTGCGTACAGGACGATGCCCGGCGGGCAGAGGTGCACGCCGTCGACCCAGCGCACCCGGTCCCACGTCGCCTCGGGTGCGCTCGGGTCCCGCGGGGGCGCAAGCCAGGCGCTGAAGGCCCCGTGCAGCTCCACGGCCGAGGCGACCGGCAGGTACATCGCGAGTCCGGGCAGTGCCGCGGGCATCGAGGCCGCGACCGCGTTCCACGCGTCGATCGACGCGGTGTTCGCGGCCGCCGCCGCGCGCGTCGTCGCGGCGATGGGCATCGTCTGGGGGTACTGCACGAAGACGACCCCCGCCGCGCCGGCAGCCCGGGCCGTCGCGACAAGCTCGGCGAGCGTCGCGCGGTAGGCCGCGGGGTGGCGAAGGGCCTCGGTCCCGTCCCAGCCGGTCGACATCAGCACCAGATCGGCGTGGGCGCGCGTGACGGCCTGGGCCACATAGGTCCGCCAGGTCGGATCGATCGTCGTGCCCCATCCGGGGAATCCGTCGCTGCGGACGCGCACCTCGCCGGTCGACTGGAGGGCGGCGCGGATGCCCGGCCCTGCGATCTCCATCATCGAGTCCCCGATGAGCACCACGCGGAGGCGGTCCGTCCTCGAGATCTCGTGGCCGATGGGGATTGCCACCTGGCCCGCCAGTCCCCCGGAGCCGCCGGGCGGGTCCGCAGGCGCGTAGCGCACGAGGGTCGCGTGCACGGACGACCGCACGACGAGTGAGGGAGTCGTTGCGACGAGGATCGCGACGACGGTCACCGCCACGCCCGCGACGTAGAGGATCCTGCGCGCACCGATCGGGATCCGCTGCCTGCGGAACGGCTGCTCGACGAGGTAGTAGCTCGCGACCACGAGGACCGCGATGATCCCGAGCCTCCCCACGAGCAGCGCGGCACCCGAGAGGCCCGTGCTCTGCTGGGTGAAGAACACGATGACGGGCCAGTGCCACAGGTAGATGCCGTAGCTGACGATCCCGACCGCCACGACCGGCTTGAGGCTGAATCCCCTCGTGAGCAGCGATGTGTCGAGTCGTGCCTCGGCGATCACCAGCGCGCAGAGGATGCACGCCACGAGGAACCCGCCCCGGAACATGAAGTCCGACGGGATCCCACCGGCGTTCCCGGCGGTCACCATCAGCACCAGCAGCCCGACGAGCGCCACGGGTCCCGCCACGCGCAGCAACGTCGCGATCCGCGGCGGGGTCTCGGGCCTCCTCGCGGTGAGCCACGCGAGCGTCGCGCCCACCGCGAGGTCGGCCAGCCTCGTGTCCGTGCCGTAGTAGACGCGGGACGGATCGGTGCCCGGCACGAAGAGGATCGCCATGAGCGCCGTCGACGCGGCGACGAGCGCGACCGAGACCGCGACGCCGGCGCGTCGGCGCTGGCGCAGCCCCCGCGCGAGCACCGCCACGGTCAGGAACGGCCAGACGATGTAGAACTGCTCCTCGATCGCGAGGCTCCACGTGTGCTGGAGCGGGCTCGGGGCGGCGAACTGGGCGAAGTAGCTGTGCTGCGCCGCGATGTCGTACCAGTTCACGACGTACAGGAGCGTCGTGAGCCCCTGCAGGCGGAGCGCATGCAGGTCGAGCGCTGCGATCGAGGCGGTCTGCCCGTAGCGCCCGTCCAGGAGGATGAAGACCATGACGCCGGTGACCATGACGAAGAGCGCGGGCAGGAGCCGCCGGGCGCGCCGTCCCCAGAACTTCGCCAGCGCGACCCCGCCGGTCTCCTCGTGCTCCTCGAGCAGCAGCGAGGTGATCAGGAAGCCCGAGAGCACGAAGAACAGGTCGACGCCGAGATAGCCGCCGCGAGCCCAGGAGAACCCGAGGTGGTAGCAGAGGACCGCGATGACCGCGAGCGCCCGCAGGCCGTCCAGGGCCGCGAGGTGCCGCCCGCGGACCGACGTCGCCTCGTCCGTGCCCGCCGCGGGTGATGGGCTCATGAAGTGAGGGCCGCGACCAGGTCGCCCGGCGGTCCGAGCGGATGCTCGACGACGACCAGCGTCCCGGTGCCGGTCGCCGTGCCGGAGGCCGCGAGGCCGGCGGCGGGCACACGGACGACATCGCCGGCACGGCGGGCAACCGCGCCCTCACGCAGCCACAGCGACCCGGCGTCATGCCAGCGGACGAGCGGACGGCCGGGCTCGGGCTGCGGCAGGTTCACCGCGCCATCGATCCGCTCCTCGCCGGCCTCGATGGTGTGCGCCCCGGGGAGGAACAGCGCCCCGGTGATCGTGGCGGCCGCCTCGGCGTGGCGTGCATCTCCTTCGAGCAGCAGCACGTCGCAGGCACCGAGGAGCTGCGCGGCCGTCGCCTCGCGCGCGATGATCGACGCCGCCCGCCCGTTCGCGACGCTCGCCGCAACGCCCAACCGGATCCCCGCGAGCCCGTTGCGGTCGACGCACGAGCGCAGCGCCGCGGCGATGGTGAACTCGTCGAGGACCTCCCCCGCCGCATCGCGCTGCGGCCCGACGAGCACGGTCCCGAGCGATGACAGGACCCGGACGCACGAGGCCAGCGCTCCGAGTCCACCCGGCTCGAGCACGGTCGCGGGGAGTCGGACCAGCGTTTCGGTCATCGCGCGGCGGTCCCGGCCGCGAGCCGCGCTGCCTGCTGGCTGCGCCTCGCGAGGACGGCCCCTCGGCGCTCGGCGATCAGGTCGGACACCATGCCTCCTTGGACGCACAACCCTAACGGCCGGGGTCTCTTGGACCCTGGCGTCGTGCTACGAGCCGAGCTCGGTCTCGGGCAGCCGCTCGATGTTGACGTCACGGAACGTGAGCACGCGCACCGACGGCACGAACCGGACGGTGCGGTACATGTCCCAGACCCACGCGTCGGTCAGCGTGACCTCCATGAGCGCCGGGTTCGTCGCGTCCTTCACGCGGACGTCGACGTCGTTCGCGAGGTAGAACCGGCGCTCCGTCTCGACGACCCAGCGGAACATCGAGACGACCGCCTTGTACTCCTGGACCAGCGACAGCTCGAGGGTCGCCTCGTAGTCGTCAAGCTCCTCTTCGCTCATCGTGGTGAGACGTCGAGACGGGAGGACTCAGCCGCCACGCGGGATCCGACGCTCCTTGATCTTGGCGGCCTTCCCGTGCAGGTCGCGCAGGTAGTAGAGCTTGGCGCGGCGCACGTCGCCGTAGCTGTCGACCTCGAGCTTGGCGATCGTCGGCGAGTGGACGGGGAACGTCCGCTCGACCCCCACGCCCGCCGAGACCTTGCGCACCGTGAACGTCTCGCGCACGCCGGTGCCCTGCCTGCGGATGACGATCCCCTGGAACACCTGGATCCGCTCGCGGGTGCCCTCGACGACGCGGACGTGCACCTTGACGGTGTCGCCGGGGCTGAACGACGGGATGTCGTCGCGCAGCGAGTCGCGGTCGATCAGTTCAGTGGGGTGCATCAGGGGGTCCTCTCGCCTCTAGAACGGCACGCAATCCTAGCCCGGCTGGGGGCCCCGGTCCCCCTCGCCATCCGGGGCATCCCTCCTGTCCCCGAATTCGAGCAGGAGATCGACCTCCTCGGCGCTCAGCCCGCCGCGGCGGGCGATGAGGTCCGGTCGCTGGCGCATCGTCCGCTGGAGCGCCTGCGCGCGCCGCCACGCGGCCACCCGGCCGTGGTCCCCCGAGCGGAGGATCTCGGGGACGGGCCACCCGCGGTAGAGCGCCGGCTTCGTGTACTGCGGGTACTCGAGGAGGCCGTCAGTGAAGCTCTCGTCCCCCGCGCTCGCCTCGTTGCCGAGGACCCCGGGCACGAGCCGGACGACCGCCTCGATGACGACGAGGGCGGCGAGTTCCCCGCCCGCGAGGACGACGTCGCCCACGCTGAGCTCCCCATCGCAGCAATGGTCGATCACCCGCTGGTCGATTCCCTCGTAGCGACCGCACAGGAGGGAGAACCCTGGGAGCGCCGCGAGCTCGTGGGCGACCTCGTGGTCGAGCTGTCTCCCGCCCGGCGTCAGGGCCAGCAGCGGCCGGCAGGCCCCGTCCGCAGCCTCCGCAGCCTCGACCGCAGCGACGATCGGCGCCGGCATGAGAACCATGCCCGCTCCACCGCCGAAGGGCGTGTCGTCGACGGTGCGCCGAGCGTCTTCGGCGTGAGCCCTCAGGTCCCTGACGTGCAGGTCCAGCAGGCCGTCGGCGCGAGCCCTGCCGAGGATCGACGCAGCGGCGTAGCCGTCGACGAGGTCCGGAAAGATCGTGTAGACGTCGATCCTCACGGTGCACCCTCGTCGTCGATGTCGTCATCGATGCCGAGGTCCGCCTCAGGACCATGCGAGCCCTCGATGCGTGCTTCCTGGACCTCTACCAGCCCCTCGGGGACCTGGACGGTAAGCATCCCGTCAGCGAGCTCGCCCACCACGAAGCGGAGCGGCACGAGCACCCCGGTGTCGAGCACCAGCAGGTCGCTGGCGGGGTTTGCCTCGACGGAGTCGACGTGTCCGAGGACAACGCCCTCGACGGTGCGGACCTCGACGCCGAACAGCTCGTCGATCCACAGGACGCCCGGCCGTTCGATGGGCTCGGCGCGCAGGACCACCCCGCGCAGTCCCTCGGCCCCCTCGGGGTCCGAGACCCCCTCGAACTGCACGACGAAGCGGTCCTTCAGGGGTCGAGACGCGGTGACGGTGAGCGGACCGACATCCGATGCGAGCACGGTGCCCACCGCGACGCGCTCGAGCTGGTCGGTGTCGAGCCGCACGACCACGGCACCTTTGATCCCGTGCGGGCGGACGATCTCGCCCACGTCCAGCAGCGCCCGGCGGGCGGCGGCCATGTCAGTCGACGATGTCGACGGAGGTGGTGAGCCCCTCCCGGGCGCCCGCTGCGGCGACCAGCGCGCGGATGGCCTGCGCCGTGCGCCCGCGGCGTCCGATGATCCGCCCCATGTCGGGCTGCGCCACGCTCAGGCGCAGCGTGATCCGCCGGCCCCTCGCGTCGGTCTCGACCGAGACGGCGTCGGGCTCGTCGGCGAGCGAGGTCGCGATGTGCGTCAGGACGGCCTTGGAGATGACCCCCTCGTCGCGGTTGGCGTCGTCGCGGTTGCCCTCCCCCTCGTCGTGCTCGTCGTCGAGGTCGTCGAACGCGTCGTCAACCTGGTTGATGTCACCCTCGACGTAGTCGGATTCGTGGTCCGTCACGCTGACGCTGCCTCGTCGCCAGGTGCTGACTCGTCCACCGATGCTGCATCGTCCGACGACGCTGCATCGGCGACCGGGGCCTCGACGCCAGCTGCGGAAACCGGTGCTTCCGCGGCCGACGGTGCCGCGTCGGCGGCGGCCGCCGCTGTTGGCGCCACGTCCCCGCGGAACACGTCCCACGCGCCGGAGGCCTTGAGGAGCTTCTCGACCCGCTCGGTGGGCTGGGCGCCGTTGCGCAGCCAGGCCACCGCCTTGTCGTTGTCGACCTTCAGGACGGTCTCGGGGTTCGCCCGCGACGCGCCACGGGGCTCGTACGTGCCGAGCACCTCCAAGAAGCGTCCGTCCCTCGGGCTTCGGCTGTCCGCCGCCACGAGCCGGTACGTCGGCTGCTTCTTCTTACCCATCCGCACGAGGCGGAGCTTGACTGCCACCGTTCGATCCCTCCGATCGGTTGCGACACGACGTGCCGCCCCCGCATCTACGCGGGACCTGACAACTCTAGCGTTGCTTGGGCGGGGTTACCCTGCCCCCCTTCTTCTTCTTGTTCCCCGGGCGCGTCGGCTGGACCGGTCGCGCGGCGCCCGTGGCGCTCAGCGGCCCCGAGAGGCCGGTCGGCGTTGACCCCGAGGTCAGGCTGGCGAGCTCGGGAGGGAGGTCGCCTCCCATCTGTCGCTTCGCAGCCGCCCGAGCCATCTTCCCGGTCATCCCGCCCATGCCGGGCATGTTGGGCATGGCCCCGCCCGCCATGCCCTTCATCATCTTCTGCATCTCCTTGAACTGGCGGAGCAGCTGGTTGACCTGCGCGACCGTCGTCCCCGAGCCCGCGGCGATCCGCATCCGCCTCGAGCCGTCGATGATGTCGGGATCCGTCCGCTCCCTCTTCGTCATCGATCGCACGATCGCCTCGATGCGGTCGACCTCTCGGTCGTCGAGCTGGTCTGCGGCCTGTCGCATCTCCTTGTTCATCCCCGGCATCAGCCGCATCAGGCCGCCGAGCGATCCCATCTTGCGGACCTGGCCCAGCTGGGAGAGGAAGTCCTCCAAGGTGAACGTCCCGCCCATCATCCGCTCGGCACCCGACTTCACGACGTCGGCGTCCATGGACTTCTCGGCCTGCTCGATCAGGCTCAGCACATCGCCCATGCCGAGGATCCGGCTGGCCATCCGGTCCGGGTAGAAGAGGTCGAGGTCCGCCAGGCGCTCGCCGACGGACGCGAACACGATGGGCTTGCCGACCACCGTCTTGACGCTGAGCGCGACACCGCCGCGTGCATCGCCGTCGAGCTTCGTCACGATCACGCCGTCGAGTCCGAGCGTGTCGTGGAAGCGCTTCGCGGTCCCGACGGCGTCCTGGCCGGTCATCGCGTCGATCACGAGGAACGTGTAGTGCGGTGAGGTCCGCCTCGAGATCTGGCGCACCTCGTCCATGAGCGCCTCGTCGATCGAGAGCCGGCCGGCGGTGTCGATGATCACGACGTCGCGACCGATCCGGGCCGCCTCGGCGACACCGTTGGTCGAGACGCTGACCGGGTCGGTCGCCTGCGTGAAGACCGGGACGCCCGCCTGGCCGCCCAACACCCGGAGCTGCTCCACAGCGGCGGGCCGCTGCAGGTCAGCAGCGACCAGGAGCGGCGACCGACCCTGGGACTTGAACCACGTCGCGAGCTTCGCGGCCGCCGTCGTCTTGCCCGCGCCCTGGAGGCCCGCGAGGAGGATGACCGTCGGAGGCTTGGACGCGTAGGTGATTGCGAGCGGCTCGCCGCCCAGGACCTCGATCAGCTCCTCGTTGACGGCCTTGATGACCTGCTGGCCCGGCGTGAGGCTCTTGGAGAGTGCCTCGCCCTGGCAGCGCGCGCGCACGCCGTCGAGGAAGAGACGGACGACGGAGAGCTCGACGTCGGCATCGAGCAGGGCCGAGCGGATCTCACCGAGCGCCTCGTCGAGGTCCTTCTCGGAGATGCGACCCCTCGATCGCAGCGTGGAGGCGATCCGGTCGAGCCGCTCGGAAAGTGCGTCAAACATGCTGGCCGAGGCTACCGGGCGGCAGGGCCCGAGACGTCGGGGCGCGCGAAGTCACGCGGTCCGAGGTCGGGCGGCGTCACGGCGCTCAGTCCCCGAGCAGGGCATCGACGAACGCCTCGGGATCGAAGTCCAAGAGGTCGTCGGCCCGCTCGCCGACACCGACGAGCCGCACCGGGAGTCCGAGCTCGCGCTGCACGGCGAGCACGACCCCGCCACGGGCGGTCCCGTCGAGCTTGGTGAGGACCAGGCCCGTCACGGCGACCGCCTGGGCGAACTCGCGCGCCTGGGAGATCGCGTTCTGCCCCGTCGTGGCGTCGAGGACCAGGAGGACCTCGGTCACCTGTCCGGGGTCCCGGTCCGACACGCGTCGCACCTTCTTCAGCTCCTCGATCAGGTTGGCCTTGTTGTGCAGCCGCCCCGCCGTGTCCGCGAGCACCAGACCGATCCCCTTCGAAGCCGCACGGTGGAGGGCATCGTGGATGACCGAGCCGGGATCCGCGCCCTCGTCGGCGCGCACGAGGTCGCACCCGGCCCGCGTGGCCCACGTCTCCAGCTGGTCGGCGGCCGCGGCGCGGAACGTGTCGCCCGCGGCGAGCAGCACCGCGTGCCCGGCGACAGCCTCGCGGGCCGCCAGCTTGCCGATGGTCGTCGTCTTGCCCACGCCGTTCACGCCCACGAACAGCCAGACCGCGACCTTGCCGTCGTCCGTCCTCGTCGAGAGCGGAGCCGGCGCCGGACCGAGCAGCTCGAGCAGCTCGGTCCGGAGCGCACCGGTGACGCCGCCGTCGCCGAGGGCGCGCGCCGCGACCTGCTCGCGC
Organism: uncultured Acidimicrobiaceae bacterium; assembly: GCA_963841965.1. Taxonomy (GTDB): domain Bacteria; phylum Actinomycetota; class Acidimicrobiia; order Acidimicrobiales; family RAAP-2; genus Palsa-459. The sequence goes on from CAWJES010000006.1 coordinate 34,022, forward strand.
ACCGCGTCGAGGATGGTGGTCGTCGTCGCCACGCCGACATCGGCACGCAGGAGCGCCTCTTCGATCTCCTCGTACTCCTCGGCGCTGAGCTGGGAGCGCCCCCGGAGCGCTCGGACCCTGTCGAAGAGGCTTCGCGCGCCGCCCAGCCGCTGGGCCAGGCCCTCGGGCTCTGCCTGCGGCTCGAGCTCCGCTGGAGCGGCTGGTGCGGGCGTCTCGGCCTCCGCGGGCGGCGCCTGTGTGACGGCGGCGGTCCCGGGAGCCTCAGTCCCCCCTCGCTCGATGGGCGGTGCCGGGGGCTGCTCGAGCTGCTGGGACCGCCTCGTCCACACGACGAGGCCGACCGCGCCCGCGAGGACGACCACGAAGGCCGCGATGATGATGATCACGGTCATGCGCGCACGTCGCGGCGCTCAACCTTCTGGCTCACCACCTGGGAGGAGCCGCCGGGTGCCATGGTGACGCCGTAGAGCGCGTCACCGGCCTCCATCGTCCGCTTCTGGTGCGAGACGATGAGGAGCTGCGCCTCGTCACGGAACTCGTCGATGAGCCCCAGGAACCGGTGGAGGTTGACGTCATCCAGAGCGGCCTCGACCTCGTCCATGAGATAGAAGGGCGAGGGCCTGGAGCGGAAGACCGCGAACAGGAACGCGAGGGCCGCCATCGACCGCTCGCCACCTGACAGGAGCGAGATCCTCCGGACGTTGCGGCCCTGGGGCCGCACCTCGATCTCGACCCCGGTGTTGAGCAGGTCGTCGGGATCGGTCAGGGCGAGCCGGCCCTGGCCCCCCGGGAAGAGGGTGGCGACCAACGTGCTGAAGTGCTCGTTCACGTCGGCCGCTGCGGTCGCGAACGTCTCCATGATCTCCTCGTCGAGGGTGTGGACGACCTCCTGCAGCTCGCGGCGGGCCGTGCGGACGTCAGCCACCTGCGTGTCGAGGTCCCGGTGCCGCTCCTCGAGGGCGGTGAGCTCCTCGAGGGCGAGCGGGTTGATGGGACCCAGGTCGCCGAGCTTGGTCGAGAGCGCCTCGGCATGCGCCTCGGGGGTCGTTGCCTCGTCGATCTCGGGAGCCGGCGCCCCCACGACCGCCGCGAGCTCGCATCCAAGCTCGCGGCGCACGGCCTCGGCGAGCGCCTCGAGCCGCGCGGCGACGCCCGTCGCTTCGATCTCGGCCTCCCGGGTACGCTCGTTCAGCTCGGCCAAGGTGGCGTCTGCGTCCGCGCGCTCCCGGCGCAGCGTCTCGAGCCTCGCCCCGCCTGCGCGCACCGCCTCGAGCTGCTCGCGGTACTCGCGCTCGACCTCGGCGTGCAGCGCCTCGAGCCTCGAGGAGATCTCGCCGACGAGCGAGGCCAGCCTGCCGAGCGCGGTCAAGTCCGCCTCGATCCGCATTCGCCGGCGGCTCGCCTCCTCTCGCTCCTGGGCGTGGCCTGAGAGGCGCCGCTCGACCTCCGTGAGCTTCGACTCCAGCAGGTGCGTCCGCTCGTCGAGCGAGCGCTCGGCGAGAGCCAGGGTCGTCTCCATCTCGCCCACCTGGCTTCGCTTCGCCTCGATCGTCGCGCGCGCCTCAGCGGCCCACGTCGCGCGCTCCTGGGCCGTCTCGGCCGCCTCCTGCAGCGCGGGAAGCAGCTCCTCGACGGCCGCGAGGTCCTCCTCGTCCCTGCGGGCGAGCTCGGCGGCGGCCCCGAGCTGACGCCCGATCGACTCGATCTCGGCGCCAGCGCGCGAGCGCTCCGCCTCGAGCTGGGCGAGCTCGCGCGCGGTCGATGCAGCGGCGCCGTGAGCCCGATCGAGCGAGGCGAGCAGCTCCGCCGCCGTCGCACGGGCGAGTTCGAGCGCGTCGCGCGATGTCTCGAGGTCGGCCTCCGCCTCCAGCGCCGCAGCTGCCTCGAGGGCGGCTCGCGAGGCGGCCTCCTCGACTGCCTGGCGCGTGACGACCGCGTGCCCCGCTGCGGCGCGCCACCCCGATGATGCGAGCCGGTCCCCGGCGGTCGTCACGACGACAAGGTCCGGACGCGCGAGGGCGACGTCGACAGCTGCCTCGAGCTCGTCGACGCACACGGCGCCGGCCAGCAGCCCGTCGAGGACGCGGGCGACATCCGCGGGCGCAGCGGCGACGGGCCGCACGACCGTTCGCAGCGGGATCGCTCCCCCTGGCGGCGCGAAGGCCGTGGCCGACGCTGCGAGCGCGGGGAGCACGAGGCCCGCCGCACCCTCGCGATTGAGCCGCTCGAGCGCCCGTCGAGCGCTCGAGCCCGAGTCCACCACGACAGCCGCGAGCGCCGCGCCGATGGCCGCCTCGAGCGCGCGGTCGTACCCGGGATCGACCTCGACCAGGTCGACGAGCGCGCCCAGCACGCCGTCGAGGTCCCCGATCGCCTCGCGCCCGCCCGAGCCGGACAGCTCGGCGAGCGCGCGCGCGAGGGCCTCCGCGCGTGCCTGGCTCCGAGCCGCCGCATCCTGGGCTGCCCGCCACGCGAGGTCTGCGGCCTGGGACTGGGACCGGCGCGCCTCGACCTCCGCAGCTGCGGCATTCGAGGACCGGGCGAACGAGTCACGCTCCGACTCGATCGCCGTCAGCGACGACGCCGCTGCCCCGGCGGCCGAGACGAGCTCGAGCTGACGGCGAGCGGCCTCCTCGCGGCGCTCCTCCAGTCCCGAGCGTGTCGCGAGGTGGGTCGCCAGGGCGCGCTCGAGGAGCAGCGCGCGCTCGCGGGCCCGGTCCAGGGCGACGGGTGCGTCCTCACGGGACTGCCCGCCCCACGTCGCCTCGAACTCACGGAGCTGCTCGCCGAGCGTGTCGCGCGCTCCCGAGAGCTCGATGCGATCCGCGTCGAGGTCCTTCCTGCGCGCGGCGACGTCCTCAAGCTCCTGGGAGAGGCGCGCGGCATCCGCCTCGAGCGAGGCGACGACGTTCTCGTCGGCGGACGCGTCGAGCGCGGCCTCGAGCGCGTTCCGTCTCTCCGCGAGCACCCGCACCGTGCCGCGGACGCGGCCCTCCAGGCCCTGGAGGTCGCCGAGCGATGCTGCGAGCTCCTCCTCCTTGCGGCTCGACAGCTCGGCGGCCGCAGACGACGCCTGCGCGTCGAGCGTGAGCGTGCGCTGGCGCAGCTCGCGTGCCTGGGACTCGACCTCGCGCAGCACGCCGGTCAGCACGTGCTCGCGCTCGGACAGCGCGGTGAACTCGCGGCCATAGAGGAAGCGGCGCACGACCGCGAGCTCCGCGGCGATCTCGGCATGCGACCGCGCGGCCGACGCCTGCCGCTCCAGCGGGCGCATCTGGCGGCGGACCTCGCGCACGAGGTCACCGAGCCGCTCGAGGTTCTCCTGGGTCGCGGCGAGCCTGCGCTCGGCGCGCTCCTTGCGGCGCCGGTGCTTCAGGACCCCCGCCGCCTCCTCGATCACCGCGCGCCGCTCCTCGGGGCGCGCGTTCAGCACCTGGTCGAGCTGGCCCTGGCCGATGATCATGTGCTGCTGGCGGCCGACGCCCGAGTCGCTCAGCAGCTCCTGGATGTCGAGCAGCCGGCAGGGCGCGCCGTTGATCGCGTACTCGGACTCCCCGTTGCGGAAGAGCGTGCGCGTAATCGTGACCTCCGCGAGGTCGACGGGCAGCTTGCCCGAGGCGTTGTCGATGGTGAGCGAGACCTCTGCGCGGCCGAGTGCCGCCCGCGCCGCGGTCCCCGCGAAGATCACGTCCTCCATCTTCTGGCTGCGAAGCGCCCTCGGGCCCTGGGCGCCGAGCACCCACGTGACGGCGTCGACGACGTTGGACTTCCCCGAGCCGTTCGGGCCGACGACCACGGTCACCCCGGGCTCGAACTCCAAGGTGGTGGGATCGGCAAAGGATTTGAAGCCCTTGATACTGAGGCGCTTCAGGAACATCGAGGGAAACCTACTTCGCCCGCGTGCGGGGGTCGTGGTTCGGGCGCCCGGCGCGGCTCACTCGGGGGCGTGCGCGAGGATCGTGAAGGTGAGGGGGATCCTCTGGCGGCCCGCAGGGGCCACGAAGTGCCTCGTGGTCTCCTCGACGAGCCACGGGAACTGCGCGAAGACCGTCCAGTCGTGCTCTCGCAGCACGTCGATCACGAGCCCGGCGGCCTGCAGCGCGCCCATGATTTCGGCGATCGAGTGGTTCCACTGGTAGTTGCGCGTCGAGGTGAGCGTGCCCCCGTCGGTGTAGGTGACCGGTTCGTCATCCACATACGGGGCATCGGGCTCCTCGAAGTACGAGTAGTACCCGATGCGCTCGCCGTCATCGTCCAGGCAGAACGTGAATGGATGCACGTCGTGGATGTAGAGCCTGCCGCCGGGTTCGAGGAGGTCCGCGACGACCTGCGCCCACGCCTCGACCGAAGGCAGCCAGCACAGGGCGCCGAGGCTCACATAGACGATGTCGAACCGCTGTCCCTCGAGCACGATCGGCGCGTCGTGGACGTCCGAGCAGACGAACCGCGTGGTCGCCGAGAGCCCGGCTCGCTCGGCGAGCACGATCGCCTCGTCGATGGCAGCCGGCGAGAAGTCGACGCCGGTCACAATCGCCCCGGCGCGCGCCCACTGCATCGTGTCCATCCCGAAGTGGCACTGCAGGTGCACGAGCGTGAGCCCAGACACGTCACCAAGGGCCTCGACCTCGCGGGGCCTCGGTCCGGTCCCCTTGGCCAGCCACGCGGCCACGCCGTAGAACGCCGAGCGCGTGTGGATGTCGACGCGCTCATCCCAATTGGCCCGGTTGGCCACGAGGCGCGGGTCCATGCACGAAGCGTACCGAGCGGGCCGGCGGCCGCCCTCAGTCGACGGGGGCCGAGGAGACGGACAGGAGGTTTGCGAACGGGTCCTTGAACCACGCCACCTGGTCGCCGCCCGGGGCCGTCCACACGCCGTCCTCATCCTGCCCCATGCCCTCGAACCGCACGACCTCGACGCCCGCGGCCGCGAGGCGCAGGACGGTCGCCCGCACGTCGGGCACACTCCATCCGGCGATCGTGAAGGGCTGTGGCGAGAATGCGCGGACCTCCGTGAGGCGCAACGGCGTGCCGCCGGCATCGACGACGACCGCGAAGCCGTGGTCGTCGAGCACGGGAAGGCCCAGCGTGCCCTCGTAGAAGGCGCGGGCGGTCGCGAAGTCCGCGACAGGGATGAATCCGAGGAACCGCTGCCCGGCGAGCACGGTCGGACCCTAGCGGCGGGGCACCGCGGCGATCCCGTCGATCTCCACCAACTGGTCGCGGTACCCGAGGGTGGTCACGCCGAGCAGGGTGCTCGGCGGTCGGTGCGGGTCGAGGCCGGCGGCGACGACGTTCCAGACCGCCACGAGGTCGGTGTGCTCGCCCACGACGTAGATCGTGGTGCGCACGAGGTCCGCCGGGCCGGCACCGTGCCGGTCGAGGACCGCAAGCAGGTTGCGCAGCGACGCCACCGCCTGCTCGTGGTGGTCGCCCACACCGACGACGTGCCCCTCGGCATCGAGGGGGCAGGCCCCCGCTGTGAAGAGGAGCGACCCCGGCGGCGCCGACGCGGCGTAGTCGTAGGGGACCGCGTCGTAGAGCTCGGGGAGGTCCTGCGCTCCGTCGGTGGCCATGGCCCATCTTGGCCCGGGCCGACGAGGGCGTGCGCCGTCCGGCCCGAACCCGGCGTCAGCCCTGGCAGTTCGGGCAGAAGTAGGTCGCGCGGCCCCGCACCGTCAGCTTCTCGATGATGCCGCGGCACCGGTGGCAGCTCTCCCCCTCGCGTCCGTAGACGTTGAGGAACGCCTGGTAGCCGCCCTTCTTGCCGTCCGGGTCGACGAACTGCTCGTCGGCGAGCGTCGTTCCGCCGTGCTTGATGGCCTCGGCGAGCACCTCGCCGATGGACCGGTGCAGCCGGCGCACCTCGATCGTGGACAGCGAGCCCGCCGGGCGGTCGTAGCGCAGGCCCGCCGTGTAGAGGATCTCGTCCGCGTAGATGTTGCCGATCCCCGCCACGATGCTCTGGTCCGTGATCAGGGCCTTGAGCGGGGTCGTCCGGTCGCGCAGGACCGCGGCGAACCGGTCCCAGCCGACGACGTCCTCGACGGGGTCGATGCCGAGCAGGGCGAGCTCGGGCACCTTCGCCCGCAGCGCAAGTCCGTCGCCCCCGACGGCGAGCTTCGCGTAGGGCGAGATCTCGACCTTCTCGCCCTCCTTGGGTGCCTCCGAGACGTACAGCTCCCCGAACATGCGCGGGTCGACGTAGCGAAGCTCGCCTCCCTGGGTGAAGACGAACACGACGTGGGTGTGCTTCGGCTTGGCGTCCTTGGCGCTGCGCGAGCGCAGGAGCTGGCCGCTCATGCCGAGGTGGATGACCAGGTGGTTCCCCGACTCGAGCCCCAGCACCAGGTTCTTGCCCAGCCGACCGGTCGTGCGGATCGTGTGCCCCTCGAGCAGGGTGCGGAAGTCCTTCGCCGTCTTGTGGCGCTTGACGAGCTTGCCGTTCGTGACCGTGACGGTCTTGATCTTCTTGCCGATCACGTCTCGGGCGAGCGCTGCTCGCACGGTTTCAACCTCGGGCAACTCAGGCATCTCGTCCTTCCCAGGCGGCGCGAGCCGCCGCCAATTCAGCAGCCTTCTTGGAGCTGCCCTCGCCGGTGCCGACGATGCGGTCCCCGATCCTCACCGAGGCGAGGAACCGCTGCGCGTGGCTCAGGCCCTCGCCGGCGACCTCGTAGGCGGGCGTGCCGAGGCCGTTGGCCTCCGCCCACTCCTGGAGCCGGCTCTTCACGTCCGATGCCCCGGGATGCGCCGCCTCGGTGCTGAAGCGGGCATCGAGCGAGCTGAGCACGACCTGGCGCGCGGCCTCCAGGCCGCGGTCGAGGTAGAGGGCGGCGATCACGGCCTCATAGGCGTCGGCGAGCAGGGAGTCCTTCGCCCGGCCCCCGGACGTCTCCTCGCCGTGCCCGAGCCGGATCCGCTCGTCGATGCCCAGCGACCGCGCGGCGTCGGCCAGCGAGGGCTCCGAGACCGTCGCCTGGCGCACCTGGGCGAGGCCGCCCTCCGCCAGCTGCAGCTCGCGGTAGGCGCGCTCGGCGATCACGAGGCCAACCACCGCGTCGCCGAGGAACTCGAGCCGCTCGTTGGATCCGACATCGTGTTCCGAGGCGTAGCTCGAGTGCGTGAGGGCCGTCGTGAGGAGTGCGTCGTCCGCGGGAAGGTCGAGCGATTGCATGAGGGCACCGAGCCCGCCGGAATCGGCTGCCACGGGCGGATCAGCTCGCCTTCAGCCGGACCTCGACATAGTCGACTGCGTCGCGAACGGTCTTCAGGTCCTCGAGGTCCTCGTCATCGATGCGGAAGCCGACGGTTCGCTCTGAGAGCTCCTCCTCCAGGGCCTCCACCAGCTCGATCAGGGCCAGGGAGTCAGCATCCAGGTCGTCTGCGAAGGAGGAGTCCTCGGTGATCTTGGACGGCTCCATCTCCAAGATGTCGGCCAGCTGGTCGCGAATGATCTCGAAAATGGCCGCACGGTCGGGCGGCGCGGCGGTGTTATGGGTCTCAGCAGGCAAGACGCCTCCTTTGCTGTGCCAGTGAGCCTACCGAAGGCCCATGTCCGAACTGCGGACTCACGAATGCCCGACAGCGGCCCGGAGGGCGTCGACGACCCCGTGGGCGGCGAGGTCGTGGCCGACGTGCAGCGCGTTCTTGATTGCCCTCGCCGATGAGGAGCCGTGCGAGATGACGCAGACGCCCTCGAGCCCCAGGAGCATGGCGCCGCCGTGGGAGTCGGGATCGAGATCCGAGGCGATCGGCAGCAGATGCGGGAACAGGACGTCGCCCGCGGCCTTGGTCGCCTCGTCCGTGCCGATGATCTTCGTGATCGTCTCGAACATGAATCGCAGGGAACCCTCGAGGGTCTTGAGCGCCACGTTGCCCGTGAACCCGTCGGTCACCACCACGTCGACGGGGGCCCCGATGAGGTCGCGGCCCTCGACGTTGCCGAAGAACCGGACCCCGCTGGCGGGGTCGGCGAGCAGCTTGTGGGCCTCCTTCACGAGCGGGGTTCCCTTCGTCGGCTCCTCCCCGATCGAGAGCAGGCCGACGAGGGGCGCCTCGATGCCGAACCTGGAGGCTGCGAAGGCGCCGGCCATCTGGGCGAACTGGACCAGCATCTCGGGAGTGCACTCGGCGTTCGCGCCGGCGTCGCAGAGCACCGTCGGCGTCTTGCCGGGCCGGGGAAGCGGCGTCGCGATGCAGGGCCTCGAGACCCCGCGGATCCGGCCCATCCGCAGCAGGGCGGACGCCATCGTGGCTCCCGTGTTGCCTGCGGAGACCATCGCGCACGCCTTGCCGTCGCGGACGAGCTCGGCAGCGCGGACGAGCGACGAGTCCTTCTTTCGTCGCACGCTCGAAGCGGGGTCGTCCTCCATGCCGATGACCTCGGAGCAGGCGACGAGCTCGAGCCCGAGGGTGTCGCCGACGAGGTCGGGCGGGCCGACCAGGACGACATCGAAGCCGAACTCGTCAACCGCTTCTCGAGCTCCCTGGACGATCGCCCCGGGGGCGTGGTCCCCGCCCATCGCGTCGAGCGCGACGGGGAGGGTCCCTCCTGAGGTCAACTCAGTTGACCTCTACCGCGACGCGTCCCTTGTACCACCCGCAGTTCGGGCAGACGACGTGCGGGAGCTTCGACTGGGTGCAGTGCGGGCAGACGCTGCGGGCGGGCAGCCCGAGCTTCCAGTTGGCGGCCTGGCGGCTCCTGGACTTCGCCTTGGATGTCTTTCGCTTGGGGACGGCCATCTTCGCCTCGTGGTCTGTCGACGCGGTTTCCCGCTGGGTGGACCCCTATGCCTGGTCGGGCACCCGGAGCGCATCAAGTGTAGCCCACCGGGGATCCCCTGCAGGCTCGCACCCGCAGTCGGCCTCGTTCCGGTCGGTGCCGCAGACCGGGCACAGCCCCAGGCACCCGTCCGAGCACAGGGGTGCCAATGGGAGCTCCAGCACGATCGCGTCTCGCACGAGCTCGGACAGGTCCACCTGCTCCTCGACGATCGGGTAGGCCTCCTCGTCCTCGGGACCGGCCGCCTTGCTGAACCGCTCCGCCACACGGACCGAGAGGACCCCGTCCACTTCCGTCGCGCACCTGCGGCAGAGCGCGTGCCAGGGAGCGGACACACGGCCCGTCGCCATGATCCCGCCCTGGAAGGACGCCAGGGTGATCTCGACGTCGACGTCCGCTCCGGGGAGGACCTCGGGGGCTCCGCGGGTCAGGGCGCCGAGCTCCCCCTCCGGGTCAAAGGGGGCGACGAAGGCCACGGTCGCCGTTGCGCCCGGCTGGCGCAGCAGCGAGGTCACCGGGACGACGAAGGGTCCCATGGCGGCCTAGACGGTGTCCTGGTCGAAGAAGGCCCCCTCGTCGGGCGCTCCCGCGTCCTCGGGGTCCTCGATCGTCTCGATCCTCGGTCGCAGCCGCTCGCGCCCCGACTGGACCGTCTTGGTGAGCCGGTCGAGGACGATTTCCATCTGGGCCAGTCGCTGGTCGCAGAAGTCCTCCGCCTCGTGGATGATCGCTCGGCCCCGCTCCTCGGCGTCGGCCACCACGCGTTCGGCGTGCGCCTTGGCCTGCCGGGCGATCTCGGTGCGCGAGATGAGCCGGGCTGCCTCGACCTTGACCTCATCCATCAGCGCGTCCGCCTCGCGGTGCCGCTGCTCGGTCAGCGCGTCGAGGTCGCGCAGCACCCACCGGCTCTGGCGCAGCTCCTCGGGGAGCACCTCGATCGCGTGCTCCAGCAGGTCCAGGAGCTCGTCGCGCGACACGAGCACGGACGAGGAGAGCGGCATCGCCTTCGCGCTCGACACCGCGTCGATCGCATGGCGCAGGAGCGTCTCGGTGTCCTCGGGGAGCTGCGCGACGTTGTCGTCGAACCGGTCGTCGTCGTACCCGCCGCCGTTCGGATCGTCCGTGTACGTCATGACTCCTGACCCAGCTTCTCCTTCAGGCGGCGCTCGACCGCCGGGGGACGAAGTGGCTCACGTCGCCCCCGTAGCGGGCGACCTCGCGCAGCAGCCTCGAGGCGATGAACGAGCGGCTCGAGCTGGCCGGAAGGAAGAGGGTCTCGATCCCCGAGAGCGACCGGTTCATCTGGGCCATCTGCAGCTCGCTCTCGAAGTCGGTCACGACCCGCAGGCCCTTGACGATGCAGGTCGCGTTGACCTCCTTGGCGACGTTGACGAGGAGCGTGGTCATCGAGACGATCCGGACGCGACCGATGTGCGCGACCGACTCGGCGATCATGTCGCGGCGCTCGTCGAGGTCGAACATGGCCTCGGACTTCTGGGCGTTTCGCAGCACGGCGACGACGATCTCGTCGAAGATGTCCGCGGCACGCTCCACGACCTCGAGGTGGCCGTTGTGGAAGGGGTCGAACGACCCGGGGATCAGTGCAATGGTCATGGACGGCCGTCGTCGCTCGGGCGCAGCAGCATCGTGACGAGCGTACCGCCGTACCGGCGCTCGAGGGTCACATCCCAACCCTGCGGATGCTCGAACGGCTGCTCGGTCTCGAAGACCACGAGGCGGGCATCGACGGCGTCGAGCACCGCGGCGGCATCGAGCGTCCCGTAGGGCGGGTCGCAGAGCACGAGGTCGACCTGCCCTCTCGGCTGCCATCGCGGCAGGTGCGCGCGCACGAACGTCGCGTCGCGGCCCTCGAGCCCGACCGACGCGAGGTTCGCCTTGGCGGCGGCGAGGCAGGCCGGATCGTCGTCGACGAACGTGCACGAGGCGGCGCCGCGGCTCAGCGCCTCGATGCCCATCGCACCGCTCCCGCAGTACAGGTCCGCGACGGCGGCGCCCTTGATGGCCCCCCGCGAGCTCAGCGCCGAGAAGACCGCCTCTCGGACCCTGTCCTTCGTCGGCCGGACGTGGTCGGGCAGCTTCGCCGTGAGCTTCCTCCCCCTCGCATCGCCCGCGACGACCCGCACCGGGCGAGCGTACCGACGAACGAGCGGGTGCCATCAGCTCTTGAAGAGCCAGGCGGCTTCCTCCTCGTCGAGGAACACAGAGAGCTCGTCGCGCAGGTCCTCGTGGGCCGCCAGATCCGGGTCCGCGTCGAGGATCTCCTCGGCGATCGTCCGGGCGGTGACCAGGGTCTCCTTGTCCCGCGACAGCTTGGCGAGGCGCAGGTCGCTCTTCCCCTTCTGGCGGGCACCGAGGATGGTCCCCTCGCCGCGAAGCTCGAGGTCGCGCTCCGCCAGGAAGAAGCCGTCCGTGGACTCCTCGACGGCCTCGAGGCGCGCCGTGCCGTCCTGCGTCGTCGGTTCGCCCAGCAGGTAGCACCACGACGCCAGGGTGCTGCGCCCGACCCTGCCGCGCAGCTGATGCAGCTGGGCGATGCCGAACCGGTGGGCATCCTCGATCACCATCACCGTCGCGTCCGGCACGTCGACACCCACCTCGATCACCGTGGTCGCGACGAGCACGTCGAGGCGCCCCCTGCGGAACGCGTCCATGACCGACTCCTTCTCGAGCGCGGGGAGCTGGCCGTGCAGGAGGCCCAGGCGCAGCCCGTGGAGGGGGCCGGCGGCCAGCCGCTCATACTCGTTCGTCGCCGATGCGGCCTCGATCCGGTCGGACCCCTCGACGAGCGGGCAGACGACGTAGGCGCGATGGCCGTCGGCGACCTCGGAGCGGACCCTCGCGTACGCCTCCTCGTCGCCGAGCTCCCCGCGCGCCCACCTGGTCGTGATCGCCACGCGGCCGGCGGGCATCTCGTCGAGGACCGTCATGTCGAGGTCCCCGAACACGATCATCGCGGCGGTGCGCGGGATCGGCGTCGCGGTCATGACCAGCACATCGGGATCGTGGGCGTCCGCGTCGCCGACGGTGGCCTTGTCGCGCAGCGCCGCTCGCTGCTCGACACCGAAGCGGTGCTGCTCGTCGATCACGACGGCGCCGAGCGCCGAGAACCGGACGTCGTCGGTCAGCAGCGCGTGGGTGCCGACGACGAGGTCGATCGAGCCGCGCTTCAGCCCCTCGAGCAGGCGCTTGCGCTCGTTGCCCTTCACCCTCGAAGTGAGGAGCGCCACGGAGACCGGCCTCGTCGCTGCGAGCCTCCCCGGATCGTCGACGGTCAGGCCCTCGAGCAGCGAGCGCACCGCGTAGGCGTGCTGCTCGGCAAGCACCTCGGTCGGGACCATGAGCGCCCCCTGCCGCTCGCCGTCCACCGCCGCGAGCAGCGAGGCGACCGCGACGACCGTCTTGCCGGACCCGACGTCGCCCTGGAGCAGGCGGTGCATCGGCAGCTCGTTGCACAGGTCCGCGAGGATCTCCGCGATGGCACGGCGCTGGGCGCCGGTCAGCTCGTAGTCGAGGCCCGCGAGGAACCTCGCCACGAGCGAGGTGGCGGCACCGGTCAGCGCGCCGCGCTGGGTGAGCGCATCGGCCGGATTCGCCGGATGCGCGATCCCCCGCGCGTCCTTGGCGAGCGCGGCTTTCCGGGCGACCAGCGCGAGCTGCAGGCGGAACAGCTCGTCGAACACCAGCCGCGTGCGGGCCGGGACCGTGTCGGCCATCTGCGACGGCGCGTGGATCCCGACCATCGCCTCGGTGCGCGTCGTCACACCCAGGCGCTCGCGCAGCTCGTCGTCCAGGGGATCGGCGAACTCGCCCGCGCGCCGGAGCGCCTCGGCGCAGGCCCGCGAGAGCTCCCAGCTCGTGAGGCCCGCCTTCCCCGACGCGGGATACACCGGGATCACCCGCATCGTGCGCGTGGCGGCCCGCTCGTCCCCGTCGACGCCGACGATGACGTCGACGACGGGGTTCACCATCCTGCGCGTTCCGCGGTAGACGTCGAGCTTCCCGAAGAACAGCGCCTGGGACCCCTCGGCCAGCTGCTTGGATCGCCAGGGCTGGTTGAAGAACGTGACCGTCATCGCCGTGTCACCGTCGACGACGTCGGCCTCCACGAGGCTCTTGCCCTGGCGGGTCCGGCGCGACCGCACGACGGAGACCTCGGCGAGGATCACGGCCTCGTCGCCGATGGCGAGGTCCGAGAGGTCGGCCTGGCGCGACCGGTCGATGTACCGGCGCGGATACGTGCACAGCAGGTCGAGGACCGTGCGGATGCCCATCTTCTCGAGCGCCTCGACCCTCCTCGGCCCGACCGACGCCAGCCGGTCGACCGTGATCGCGTCGAGCTGTGCGAGTCGGCGGGGCTCGCTCACTCGATGCCGAAGAGGTACGGGTAGAGCGGCTGGCCGCCGTGGTGGACCTCGACGGTCACGTCGGGCCGCTCCTCGCCGAGCCACTCGGTGATCCTCCGGGTGTTCGCCGGCGTGGAGCCCTCGCCCTCGATCACGGTCACGAGCTCGTGGCCGGTGCTGATCACCGCGGCGAGCAGCGCGCACGCGGCCACGGCGACCGAGTCCGCGATCGAGACGATCCCGGCGCGCGTGAGCCCGATCCAGTCGCCGGCGCGGACCTCGCCGAGGTCGGTCGACGTGTCGCGGACGGCCTGGGTGACCTCCGCGGCGATGACGTGCTCTGCCGAGGCCTCCATCGACGCGGCGTTGGCGTCTGCCGTGGCATCGGGGTCGTAGGCGAGCAGGGCCGCGAATCCTTCCACGATGCTCTTCGTGGGCACGACGCGCACGGCCAGCTCGGAGAGCTCGGCGACCTGGAGCGCGACGGGGATGATGTTCTTGTTGTTGGGCAGGATGACGATCTCGCGGCTGCCCGTCGAGCCGACCGCCTCGATGAGCTCCGCCGTCGAGGGGTTCATCGACTGGCCGCCGAGGACGACGCCCCGCACGCCGAGTGAGCGGAAGATCCTCCCGACCCCCTCGCCCTGGATGACCGCCACCACCGAGGTCGTCGGTGCGGGGCCGTGGTCCTCGTGACCGGCCTCGAGGACGGCCGCCTCGCGGACCCAGCGCTCCTCGACGACCTGCTCGGCGAGGTCCGTGACGCGGATGTCGCGCGGCCTGCCCACGTCGAGGGCCGCCTCGATGGCTGCCCCGACGTCGTCGGTGTGGATGTGGCAGTTGAACAGGCCGTCCCCGCCGACCACGACGATCGAGTCGCCGATGCCCGCCCACACGGCCTTGAAGTCGGAGATCGCCTCGTCCCTCGCCTCGAGCATGTACATGACCTCGTAGCGCAGGTCCGCGACGTCGCCGCCGCCGTGGCCGGTCGGCGCCTCGGGGGCGTGCACGTGGATCCGCTCGACCGGCGGGGCCGCCGGGAGCGGGTCCCCCGCGACCGTGTTGCACATCGCATCGAAGAGCAGGCACAGCCCGGCGCCGCCCGCGTCCACCACGCCGGCCTTTGCCAGGACCGGCAGGAGCTCGGGGGTGTGCTCGAGCGCGACCCTCGAGGCGTCCCGGGCGCTTCGGACCAGGTGGACGAGGTCAACCGCGTCCGCCGCGCCCGCGGCCGCCGCCCTCGCGACGGTGAGGATCGTCCCCTCGACGGGCCGAACGACCGCCTGGCGGGCGAGCACGTCCGCGTGGGCCAGCGCGGCCGCGAGGGTCGGCGCCGTGATGTCGTCGTGCTCGCGCATGGTCTCGGTGATGCCGCGGAGGAGCTGGGAGAGGATGACCCCGGAGTTGCCCCGGGCACCCATCAGCGACCCGTGGGCGACCGCCCGGCAGACGTCGGCCATGCAGGGAGAGGGTGGCAGCTCGTCCAGCTCGGCGAGCACGGAGGTGACCGTGAGCGCCATGTTCGTGCCCGTATCGCCATCGGGGACCGGGTAGACGTTCAGTCGGTTGATCACGTCCTTGTAGGACTCGAGCAGCTCGGAGAACCGCCGCATGACAGCGTGGACGTCGCCCGGGGCGAGGGTGGGCAGGACGACCATGGGGGCCAATGCTACAATTGCCATCCGTTGTTCCCGGAGCCCGTGAGTCGGTCTCCGTTTCTAGGAGGCCCCCCAATGGCATCGGTGTGCGAGCTGTGCGGCAAGAAGCCGTCGTTTGGCATGAACCTCAGCCACTCGCACCGCCGCACCAAGCGGCGGTGGAACCCCAACATCCAGAAGGTGCGGGCCCTTGTCGACGGGACGCCCAAGCGGCTGAACGTGTGCACGTCCTGCCTGCGCGCGGGCAGGGTCACCAAGCCCTCGAGGACGACCTACTCCGCATCCTGACCGTGCCGCCAGCCCACATCGGGCAACGGCGCGCCGCGCAGACGCCTCACTGACGGGTCCTCCACGACCCGGCCGATCATGATCGGCGCCCGCAGGCCGGCGTCCGCGAAGCCGGTCGTCACGGCACCCGGATCGGGGTGGCTGAACACGAGCTCGTAGTCCTCCCCCCCGCCGAGCGCCTCCGCCTCGCTCGCACCCGTGGCGGGCGGCACGTGGTCGATCTCGATCCCGACGCCCGACGCGTCGGCCACGCGCCGCAGATCTCGCGCGATGCCGTCGGACACGTCGATCATCGAGGTCGCGCCCAGCCGCGCCGCGAGCCGTCCCTCGGCGATCCGTGCCGACGGCCTGCGGTGCGCGAGCACGAGCGCGTCGTTCAGCCCCGCCCCCTCGCGCCGGAGGCGCAGCCCGGCCGCCGATCCGCCGAGGGCTCCCGTGACGAACAGGGAGTCGCCGGGACGCGCGCCGCTTCTGGCCACCACCCGGCCCTCGCACTCCTCGCCCACCGCGCTCGCCGTCACGGCGACGACGGGCGACTCCGAGAGGTCGCCACCGACGAGGAGGCAGCCGCTTGCCACCGCCGCGTCGCGCGCCGAGGCCGTGATGCCCACGACGTCGACGGACCCGGGCGCGCAGATGGAGATGACCACCGCCAGGGGTCGCCCGCCCATCGCCGCCACATCGCTCAGGGTTGCCACCGTCGTTCGGTACCCGAGGTCCTCGACCGGGAACCGATCGAGGTCCAGGTGGACGCCGCCGACGCCCGCATCCGTGCAGAGGAGGAGCCTCCCCGCGGGCCGGTCGAGCACGGCGGCGTCGTCGCCGATGGGACCGAAGTCCCTACCTGGCGTCGGAGGCCCCGTGAGCGCCGCGATACGCTCGAGAGCGGAGTCCTCACGCCAGGCCCCACCCCCACGGGGGGCGGTGGTTGGGTTGGGCGGGAGCACGGCACTTGCCTACCATGACCCCGACGGGATGGCCCGCCGGGAGACTGCCAAGGAGGAAGCGGTGAACCCACCGACCACGAACAAGCGGCTTCTCGACTGGGTCGACGAGGTGGCCCAGCTCACCACACCCGATTCGATCCACTGGTGCGACGGCTCTGCGGAGGAGTACGACGCGCTCTGCCAGCTGCTGGTGGACAACGGCACCTTCACGAGGCTGTCGGACGCCAAGCGGCCCAACAGCTACTGGTCGCACTCGGACCCCGGCGACGTCGCGCGGGTGGAGGACCGGACCTTCATCTGCTCGGAGCACGAGATCGACGCCGGGCCCACCAACAACTGGATGGACCCCACCGAGATGCGGGGGCTGCTCTCCGGGCTGTTCGCCGGGTGCATGCGGGGGCGCACGCTCTACGTCGTGCCCTTCTCCATGGGCCCCCTTGGCAGCAGCATCGCGCACATCGGCGTCGAGATCACCGACTCGGCCTATGTGGCCGTCTCGATGCGGATCATGACGCGGATGGGCAGGGGCGCCCTCGAGGTCCTCGGAGAGCACGGCGAGTTCGTCCCGTGCCTCCACTCGGTCGGGATGCCGCTCGAGGAGGGCCAGGCGGACGCTTCCTGGCCGTGCAACGCGGACAACAAGTACATCGTGCAGTTCCCCGAGACCCGCGAGATCTGGTCCTTCGGCTCCGGCTACGGCGGCAACGCGCTGCTCGGGAAGAAGTGCTTCGCGCTGCGGATCGCTTCGGTGATGGCCCGCGACGAGGGATGGCTTGCCGAGCACATGTTCATCCTCAAGCTCACCTCGCCCGGGGGCGAGACGAAGTACGTCACGGGGGCCTTCCCCTCGGCGTGCGGCAAGACCAACCTCGCGATGCTGGTGCCCACGCTCAAGGACTGGAAGGTCGAGACGGTGGGCGACGACATCTGCTGGATGAAGTTCGGGGCCGACGGCCGGCTCTACGCGATCAACCCCGAGGCGGGGTTCTTCGGCGTCGCGCCGGGCACGAACATGCAGACGAACCCGAACGCCATGTACTCGGTCGAGGCCAACACGATCTTCACGAACACCGCCCTCACGAGCGATGGCGACGTGTGGTGGGAGTCGATGTCGCCCGAGCCGCCCGCCGAGTTGACCGACTGGAAGGGACAGCCGTGGACACCCGAGTCCGGTACCCCGGCCGCCCACCCGAACTCGCGGTTCACCGCCCCCGCCGGCCAGGACCCAGCGATCGCGGAGAACTGGGAGGACCCCGTGGGCGTCCCGATCTCGGCGATCCTCTTCGGTGGCAGGCGAGGCTCGGTCGTGCCGCTTATCCACCAGTCGTTCAACTGGCAGCACGGCGTCTTCATGGGCGCGATCATGTCCTCGGAGACGACGGCCGCGGCCGTTGGCGCGGTCGGCAACCTCCGCAGGGACCCCTTCGCGATGCTGCCCTTCTGCGGCTACAACATGGCCGACTACTTCGGCCACTGGCTGGAGCTGGGCGCGGGTGCCGACCAGTCGAAGCTCCCCGGGATCTTCTACGTGAACTGGTTCCTCAAGGGCGACGACGGCTCGTTCCTCTGGCCCGGGTACGGGGAGAACTCCCGCGTCCTCAAGTGGGTGTTCGAGCGCATGAACGGCGACGGTGAAGCGACCGAGACCGCCATTGGCTACGTACCGGCCCCCGGAGCCCTCGACACCGACGGCCTAGGACTCTCGGACGAGACCCTCTCGAGGCTGATGCACGTCGACGACGAGGGATGGCGTGGCGAGGTGCCGCTGATCAGGGAGCACTTCGCGAAGTTCGCGGACCGGCTCCCCGATGTCCTGCACCACGAGGTCGACGAGCTCGAGCGGCGGCTCGGCTGAGCCGCCGCCGGGTGCAGACGCCCCCGCCGCGGTTCGAGCGGTCCGCCGGGCGCTACGACGCGATCGGCGACGGCTACGCGGTTCGGCGCCGCGTGGAGCCCACGTGGCTGCGTGCCATCCACTCCGCGGTCGGATCGGCCGCCCGGGTCGTCAACGTCGGTGCGGGCAGCGGCAACTACGAGCCGCAAGCCGCTGGCGTCGTGGGCGTGGAGCCGTCGGCGACGATGCTCGCCCAGCGTCCGCCTGGCGCCGCGCCCTGCATCCGGGGCGTCGCCGAGGCGCTCCCCTTCGCTGACGAGCGGTTCGACGTCGCGCTCGCGATCCACACGGTCCACCACTGGTCCGATGCGAACGCGGGTCTCGCCGAACTGCGCCGGGTCGCACGTCGCCAGGTGGTCGTCACGTGGGACCCCGATGTGAACGCACGCTTCTGGCTCCTGCGCGACTACGTCCCCGAGCTGGCGGACCACGAGGCGACGCTCGCCACCGTCGACGTCGTCGCAGCCGCCCTCGACGTGCGATCGGTCGACCCGCTGCCCGTGCCGAGGGGATGCAGGGACGGCTTCCTGGGAGCGCATTGGGAGGAGCCGTCCGCGTACCTCGACCCGCGCACCCGGGCGGCCTCCTCGGGGCTCAGCCTCCTCGACGAGTCGATCGTCACGGACGCGATGGATCGACTGCGCCGCGACGTCGCGAGCGGGTCCTGGGCTGCCGCGAACTCGGAGCTGGCCGGGCTTGACGCGCTCGACACCGGCTACCGGCTCGTCGTCGCGGGCAGCACCTAGAGCGCGGTGCGCCCCCGGCGCACCGAGACGCGACCGATCAGGTACCCGAGAAGGCATCCCCCCGCCATGACCGCGACGACGGCGTCGCCGACGGAGAACGGCATCGAGATCGCCACGGGGATGAGCGCCCCGACGACCCAGAGAAGCTGCTGGCGCACGGCGAACCGCGCGAAGACGCGTCCCTGCGCGCGCTCGGGCACGCGGCGCTGGGTGAGCGCGTCGAACGATGGCTGCGCGACGGCGCCGGCCAGCCCGGCGATGCCCGCGAGTGCCACCTGCGCCGCGATCGTCCCCAGGTACGAGGCCCCGGCCGCGGCCACCGCGATGAGCGCGAGCGACGCGGCGAGCAGCGCCTGCTCGGACAGGTGCCGGCGCAGCCGCGAGACGAGGAACAGGCCGACGAGCGCACCAGCCCCCGACGCGGCGAACGCCAGCCCGAACCACCAGAGGGGCGCGTGCTGGCGGCGCAGCCCGAACGCGATCAGGAAGATGAGGAACCCCGCGGTCATGCGGACCGTCGCGCTCGCGGTGAGCCCGAGCACGACCTCGGGGTCGTCCACGGGCTTCAGGTCCAGGAGGTCGGCCTCGGCATCGGTGAACTCGACCTCGGCGCGTGCGGTGCGCGGGCGGCCGATCTTGAGGCGCAGCGCGCCGTAGGCGCCGATCGAGAACACGATGGACGCGAGGACGAGCACCGCCTCGGCCCCGATCCCCTTCAGCAGCCCGATGGCGGGCAACGAGACGGCGAAGCCCGCCAGCGTCCCAAGCATCGTCAGCTGCGCGTTGAATCCCGCGAACCCCTCGGCCTCGTCGGTCGCCTCGTGGGCGTCGGGCCATCCGGCGTCGTCGACGCCCTCGGGGTGGGCGCGCAGCTGGTCGGCGGCGGCCATCTCGGGGACGAGCGCGCCGCGTGTCACGAGGTAGAGCTTCGACAGCACCAGCACGCAGAACGCGAGCGGGAACAGCCACAGGGAGTTGAGGTAGAAGGCCATGAGGATGCACAGGACGACGCGCCCTGCGCCCGATGCGAACACGAGCAGGCGCCTCGCCCCGCGGCTCGCGTCGATGGCGGGGCCGAGCAGCGGCGAGACGACGGCGAACGGCGCGATCGTGAGCAGCAGGTAGAGCAGGACCTTGCCCTTGGCGGCCTGCGGGGAGATCGAGAAGAACAGCGACCCGGCCAGCGAGATGGTGACCAGCGTGTCCCCGGCGAGCATCGCGACCTGGACGAAGGCGAGCCTTCCGAAGGCGGTCTGCTGGTCGAACAGGTCGGCCAACGACGCCGCTGCGAGCGACCGCAGGCGACGACGGCTCATTGGACGAAGCGTACGGCACCTCCCCGCGAAGCCTTAGGAACCGGGCCCGCGTCTGGTTATGTGGTGCGATGCTCCTCGCGACAATCGGCTCGCTCAGCGACTTCTGGGTCTCGGCGGGCGTCGCCGCGGCCACCGAGATCGTGGTGTTCCTCGTCGCGTTCGCGTGCTCGAGGGTCCTCGGGCGGAACAGCGTCGTCGACGTGTTCTGGGGACTCAGCTTCGTGGCCGTTGCGGCGACGACGTTCGCCGTCGCGCGCGCCCGGTCGACGGGCTGCCTCGGCCTGCAGGTGACGGTCCTCGCCGCGGTCTGGCTGTGGGGGCTGCGGCTGGCCGGCTACCTCGCGATCCGCCAGCGCGGCGGCGGCGAGGATCCCCGGTACGCGTGGATCATGAAGGGCGCGAAGGGAAGGAACGAGACGCTCTACGCACTGCGCACGATCTACGGGCTGCAGCTCCTCCTCGCCTGGGTCGTGTCCCTGCCCGTGCAGGCGGCGATGGTCGGTGGCCCGCCCATCGCCTGGCTGGCCGGGGTGGGCGTCGCCGTGTACCTCGTGGGCATCTGCTTCGAGGCGGTCGGAGACGCGCAGCTCCGGCGCTTCAAGGCCGATCCGGCCAATGCCCGCTCGGTGATGGACCGGGGGCTCTGGGCATGGACGCGGCACCCCAACTACTTCGGCGACGCCACCGTGTGGTGGGGCGTGTGGATCGTCGCGGCGTCGAGCGGCATCGCCGCAGTGAGCATCGTGGGCCCGATCACGATGACGTGGCTGCTCACGTCCGTCTCGGGCCGTCCGATCCTCGAGCGGTCGCTGTCGCGGAGGAAGGATGGCTGGGACGAGTACGTGGCGCGGACGAGCTCGTTCCTCCCGCGCCCGCCGCGGCGTGCGCGGTGACGAGCGTCCAGACCCACGCCGCGTCGCGCACCGTCGGCGGACCGAGGGCGCTCTCGAGCCAGACCCTGATCGCCGCGGGGCTCCTCGCGACGACCGAGGTGTTCGGCCCCCGGGCGAACGGGACGACGACGAGGGTGGCGCCCCAGTAGCGGAGCGCGGTGCGCAGCGCCGTGCGCTGCGCGGGCGACGCGGTCGGCGCAAACTGCGGCGCCAGCGCGGCCGACGCGAGGTCCTTGACCACGCGGTAGCCCGGTTCCGCGGGACCCTGCCGCGCGTCGATCCACCCCGGGCCCGTCCCGCCGACGATCGAGTAGTGCATCGCGTGCAGCGCCTGCACGGCGAGCAGGTCGGCGGACGTCGTGAAGAACGGGAAGCCGAGGATGACCTGGCCCGGTGGCAGCGAGTCAGCGTTGCGCTGGTACCACAGCGGCTCCCACACCCGCGACGCCGAGTAGGGCAGCCCGTGCGACGCGTTGACGGCGAACGGCGCCACGCAGGCGGCGCCGAGCGCGACGGCGAGGACGGCTCCCGCTGCCCCGCGCCGCAGCGCGCGAACCCGCTCGAGGACGAGCGCGAGCGCGAGGCCGGCGGGAAGGAAGAGGAGCGCGCTGAACCGCTCGTTCATCACGTCGTCGAGCAGCGGCAGGTGCCGCGCGTAGTGCCACGCGCTGAACACGTAGTGCCCGCCGAGCGCGAGCCAGGCCACGACGGCGGTCACCGTTGCGGCGGCGATGAGACGACGCGACCGCCGGAAGACCACGACACCGGCGACGAGCGTCACGGCGAGGACGGGGCCGAGGTAGGTGGGCCGCATCGAGCCGTCCCCAGTTCGGAACCCACCACAGGATCGTGCCGGGCACCGCGACGAGGTAGCTGCGCAGGCTCGCGTCCGCGGGCGAGATGCCCGGCCAGATGGGACCGACGAAGTGGCCGGGCCCGTGGAGCGCGTAGTAGGCGGGCCATGCGAGGAGCACCACTGACACCCCTGCAGCGGTGGCGAGTCCGGGAAGTCCGTGTCGCAGCGAGGCGGTCGCCGCACCGCGGTCGGTGACCACGGCCGCTGCGAGCAGGACGGCGAGTGACACGGCCGAGGCCGCCAGCACCATTACGAGCAGCTCGGTTCCGCTGAAGAACTGCACGACCAGCAGGAGCCCGAGCGCCACGCCCACCGCGACCGCCGAGCGCTCCTTGCGCCAGAACAGCTCGTCGAGGCACGCAAGCACGAGGGGCGGGACGACCAGGAACGTGAGCTGCAGGTGCGCCCCGGCCGCCTGGAAGAGGACCAGCGGGCTGAACGCGTAGAGCGCACCGACGAGTCCGGCCGCCAGGGAGGATCGGACCCAGCGCTGCGCGACCCACATCGCCGCCACGCCCGAGGCGACCGGCGCGATGAGGAGCGCGACGTTGAGCGAGGTCAGCGGCCCGAACAGTGCGGTCACCGGGAGGAGGAGGAACGACAGGGCGGTGACCGATGTGTTCGAGAGCAGGTTGATCCCCTGGGGATGGAACATCGCCGTCGAGAAGAACGGGTTGTGGCCGTGGGTCAGCGCCACGTACGGCCACTCGAAGAACCAGGTGAACAGTGAGGTGTCCGAGCACGCGCATGTGGTCCCGCGCGAGATGCCGAGGGCGAGCACGTGGGCGTACATCGCGAGCGACCCGCAGAGGTAGATCAGGGCCCCGGCGCCGAGCGCGAGGCGCCGGCGTCCCGCCGTGCTGCCGGTGCGATCCGTCGCGGTCCCGCCGGTCGTCAGCATCAGTGGCGATCATCGCACGCGAGCGGACGATTGCCGCTCCGTCAGGGTGAGTAGGGACGGTGCTCGGTGCCGGCACCGGGCGTGATGAACAGCGCGTCGCCGGGCTCGTGCACGACGCTGCGATGCCAGACGTTCGTCGGGTTGATCGCCGCCTGGCCCGGGTGGAGCGCGACGATGACCTCGGCGCCGTCGATCTCCTGGATCAGGTCCACGCGTCCCGACAGCAGGACGACGACCTCTGCGCCCTGCGGATGGCGCTCCCAGGAGTCCCATGTCTCGCGCTGGGCGATGATCGCGACCAGCCTGCCCTCCGTCCCGTCGCCGGCGATCCGCGCCGCGTAGCTCTCGAGGTACTCCTTCGTCCACTGGAAATCCGGCAGCGGCATCGCCGTGGAGTTGCTGCCGAGGTGGATGTACGTGCTCGAGAGGTCGAAGGGCTCGGTCACCGCGACGAGTCTAGGAACTCTCACCTGCACGGACACGGCTGGAGGAGTCGGCTCCGGCGAGCGGATCCGGGCGTCAGGCGTTGGCCTTCGCGGCGCTGTCGATGAGCCCCCCGGTCGGCAGCCACTCGATGTAGGGGCTGAATCCGTCCCCGGTGTAGATCGGGGCGATCCGCCAGTTCGTGACGGTGTCCCAGACCAGCGCGGCACCGAAGATATCGCTGCCGTCGGCCTGGGCATTCTCGTTGAGCGTCTGGACGGCGCCGTTCCCGCTCGCGTCGACCTGCACGTCCGACACGATCGCGACATGACCGCCCCCGGACCACGTCGGCGAATGCGAGTAGCTGATGACATCGCCCACGCGCGGAGCGCTTCGAGTGCCATTGCGGACGGGCACGAGCCCGTGGGCCAAGGCGTAGTCGTCGACGAACTTCGCGCCCGTCTCGTAGGTGGGATCCCATCCGAGGTTTACGTAGAGGAACCGCTGGGCGAGCTCCTGGCAGCCCCAGCCGCTCCAGACGTCGCCTCCGGGCAGCGCGACCGAGACGGATCCCGTGGGACCGCACGCCGGGACGTCGAGGGCGGGTGTCGTGAGCGCGGCTGCGCCGGCACCCGCGCAGAAGCCAGGCCACGTGGATTGGTTCAGTGGATCCGCGTAGTAGCGGTCCCAACTCCGCGAGCCCTGCGCGTAGCACGGTCCCGAGCCTCCGCACTCGCCCGGGTTCGTCAATTGCAACCGCTTGCTGAGCGCCCCGGTCGACACCGCGACCGCCAGACCAGCACCGACCACGAGTGCGATGACGAGGAGCCACGGGAGGAGGCGGTTCGGTCGGAGCGATGCGGCTTCGGCGTGGCTTGCATTGGCGCGACCCGCGGCATCATCCTCGCGGGCATCGAACGGGAGCGGCCAGTTCAGCTCGCCCACGTCGTCTCCGTGTTCTCCGCGTCTCGACTGATCACGCGTCGATCGGCGTGCCCTCGACGAGGAGCGTGACCTCGATATTCCCACGGGTTGCATTGGAGTACGGACACACCGCGTTTGCCGCGCGCACGATGGCTGCCGACACCTCGGGGTCGCTGACGCCCGGGATGGACACGTCCAGCGTGACCGAGAGCTCGAAGCCGCCCTCACTCGTCGGGTGCAGGCTCACCGACGAGTCGATGGCGACGTCGCCGGTCTGCACCTGCTGCCTGCGAGCGACGACTCCCATCGCGCTCTCGAAGCACGCGGCATAGCCGACGGCGAAGAGCTCCTCTGGGTTGGTTCCGCCCCCGGCGCCGCCGAGCTCCTTCGGGAGTCGGAGCTGCACATCCAGGTTGCCGTCCGTCGTCGTGCCGTGACCGTCGCGCCCGCCGACGACATGGGCCTGCGCGGTGTACAGGGTCTTGCGCATCGTCACTCCTTCCGTCTGAATGGCTGGGTGCCCGTGGACGCGGTCCGAGCAACCGCACCACGCCCGTCGGGACTCCAGTCGAGAATAAGCGGAGGCGCCCCCGGTGCCGCGCGCGAGCGTCCGGCGCCTACACGTGATCGATGACGAGCGCCGCGAGGACCGCGCATCCCAGGCCCCGCCGCCAGGGATTGACGCCGCGGAGGACCTCGTCACCGGCCCAGTAGACCAGCGCGGCCACGGCGACAGCGTCGATGACCGTGCGCGTCGTACCGGAGGGACGGAAGGCCCATCGGACGGCCACCGCGATCATGAAGATGATGAGCGGCGCATTGGGCGCCTGGGCGATGGTGATCTTGCCGGTTCTTCGGTCTCGGAACAGCCAGTCGATCATTGACCGGGCACCATGGACGCATGCTAGGTGGCCAGGCTCCTGGGATGGCTTGCCGGTGGCGCGACGGGTGTCACAGATCAGCTGTTGCGCTGTCACCGATCAGGTGTTGTGTTGTCAACCATCACCTGATGCGGAAACGTCCAGCATCAGGTGTGATCAAACAAACTCTCGGTGGGGCCGGCAGGGATCGAACCTGCGACCGAGGGATTATGAGTCCCCTGCTCTAACCACTGAGCTACGGCCCCGCGACATGTGGCACTGCGGATCGTACTCAGCGGTATCCGACTCGCCCGTTGCGACGGGCGACGGGAGGCGCGGTCGACCGTCGCAGCATCAGGTCCTGGCTCCGGGGGAGAGACTCGAACTCTCAACCCTGCGATTAACAGTCGCATGCTCTGCCATTGAGCTACCCCGGACCGAGTGATCGGCCACCAGACGCTAGCAGGCGCCCTGCGGCGGCTTCGGGCGCTAGTAGCCGCGCACCGCGTCGAGCAGTGCGGAGTTCTCGTCGCCGGCCCGAAGCTTGGCGACCGCGTGCATCTCCAGCTGGCGGACCCGCTCGCGGGTGATGCCGTACCGCTTGGCGACCGTCTCGAGCGTCTCGACCTCGCCCGTCTCGAACCCGAAGCGCAGGCGCAGGATCTCTCGGTCCCGCTGGTTGAGGTGCTGCATCGCATCGTCGAGCGCCTCGCCGAGCGAGGACCGATCGACTGCCTGGACACCTGGTTCCTCGGTGTCGGCAAGCACCTCGAACAGCTCGGTCGAGCCGTCGTCGCCGATCGGGGCGTTCGCCGAGACGACGCGCAGCTCCGCGCGGCGCAGCTGGTGCAGCGCGTCGATGGTGAGCCCCATCTCGGCGGCCACCTCGTCCTCGTGCGGCGTCCGGCCGAGAACCTGGGTGAGGCGCTCTTCGATCCGGCGCACCTCGGCCAGTAGCGCCCGCTTCTCGTCCGGCAGCGCGATGGCGTGGCCGAGGCGCGACATGCCGTGTCGCACCGCCTGGCGGATCCAGTAGGTCGCGTACGTGCTGAAGCGCACCTGGAAGTCCGGGTTGAACCGCTCCACGGCGCGCAGGAGCCCCACGTTCCCCTCCTGGACGAGGTCGGCGAGATCGACCGACTGCGTCCGGTAGTTCCGCGCGATCGACACCACGAGGCGCAGGTTCGCCTCGATGAACTGGAGCCGCGCCTGCTCCCCCTTCGCGATCCGCCGCTTCAGCCGAAGCCGTGACGCCGTGTCCAGCGACTCGGACGCTTCGAGCTCCTGGCGCGCCTTGAGGCCGTCCTGGACGTCCCTGCCGAGGTTGCGCTCCTGCTCGGGGGTGAGCAGCGCGACCCGCCCGATCCGGTTCAGGAAGTCGTCCATGATGTCCTTGCCCCTCGGGGCGGGGCGCGCGGAGGCGTGGATGTCCTCAGACCGGGGCATCACGGGCCTCCTCGGTCGACAGCCACTCGACGAGTTCGCGCTCGACGGCCTCGGCGTCGGGGCCCTCGAGGCTGTCCACGAGCTGCTTCGCCAGCGCGATCTCCTCGAACACGTCCTTGACCTCGACCGTGCCGGCGCGGATGGCGTCCTGACGCTGTGCGAGCACGGCGCGGGTCGCCTGGCGGATGAGCTGCGCGACGACCGCGGTCACGAGGTCGCCGCCGTCGGTCGGCTCGACGGGTTCCTCGACGGCGAGGCGGCGCAGCAGGTCCACGACGTCATCTTCGCCGCGTTCGTCGGCCGCGTCGATTGCGGCCGTCGCGCTCGACGCGAGCTCGATCGACTCGAAGCGCCATGCCAAGCTCGTGAAAGACCCAATTACTCCTCGCAGAGGTTTCCGAAATTACGGCCACGATTGCGTCGGCAGCATTCACGCTTTATCCATAGTGTCGCGCCACACTTGTCCCGGAATCAATCCCTCGGAAAAATCGAAAACCGAATGGCCCTCGCTCACAAAGGCCTCGCTGAGCTTCCGAGCGAAGTCGACGTCGTGGTTGGTGTATGAAAGATAGATTTGCCCCATCGTCGATCACGCTCTTTTGAGTGCCAGTTGAGTTTTTACGAGAATTCCGGACAATGTCGAAGAATGGGAGCCATTGTACGGCCCACGGTGGTAAACGCAAAAAACTCCCGCCGCTTGGTAGTCGGCTGGTCTAATTGGAAGTGTTTTTCCGTGCATCCGAGCGACCTTGTCGGCAAACTCGTCATAGCAAAGACGGAGCATTTCTGGCGAGGAATTTTCGAGCCAGGCCCGCTAAATACACCCGCCCCATTTGCCACCCCCAGACCGGCTTGACCTTCAAACCCCTGAGTTTCTCGCAATTCGTTTCCCAGAGCCAGGGGGGCATAAACGGGCGCGGGTCGAATTGCTATTTAGACCTCTCGTGTTTATCAGGCTGCAGGCAACGAGCGATTCGCGGCTGCCGGGCTCGCGCGTGACAAATAGGACGTTCTACGACTCAAGAATGCAGAATGTCCACTTTTTCCGTTCGTTTCGAGCTCGGGGCTCAATTCATTCGGCCCCGTGCCCAGCCGAGCTCGGGGGCGCAGGGACTTGGCCGTGAGCACCGTCTGCGTACGCGGCGATGATGATGTGGCAACTGCAACAATCCGTCCGTGCTATCGAGGCGGTGTCGACTTTCGGGTTAAAGAATTGTTTGAAACTCAAGCCGTCGTTATGCTTCGTAGAGCAATAAGCAGAGCCGTTCCTCTGGGAGAGCACTCGTGGGCGAAGAAAAGACTGTGTTCGAGCGTTGTGAGGACTGCGGAGGCAATTATCGGCACAACCGTCTTCTCTACGAGCAGAAGCGGTCGTTCGCCGACGACGAAGACGGCTTGAACAGCAGGACAGTGCATCATCAGATGATCGAGTGCATGGGGTGTCGTGCAATTCGATATCGGACCTACACGATTGCTCATCATGAAGGCGAAGATGAGTATTCGGTGCCCACCTTCGTTTATCCTAGCAAAGCGAAATCAAAGTGCGGCCGTGCCGCAGCGGACTTCACGGATACGGAGACGCTCGCCGTTCACGCCCCGAAAGTTGTGGAAAGAATCTATAACGAGACGATAGACTGCTTCAACGCCGGTGCCTACACCCTTGCCGGCGGCGGTCTACGAGCGACGGTTGAGGCAATTTGCAAAGACCTCGGCGTGGTCGACGGTGCACTGCAAACAAAGATTGATGAGTTAGTCAAGAAATCATTCTTGACGGCGAATCAGGCGAAGCTATTGCACGAAGAACGGTATATCGGAAATGCCGCACTTCACGAGCTCGAATCGCCAACCAAGGAAGAACTCGAGGACGGCTTGCAGATCATCGAGACAATGATTCGGACAATTTACCTGCTCGAAGTAAAGGCTGATCGGCTACGCAAAATACGCGAGAAAAAGGCGAAGAAAGGGTTAAAGTCGAGAAAGCGCTAGGCCGCCAACGTGGAGGCCGTCCCCACCTGTCGACAAATGGATGGCTTTGGGCCAGCCGAGAGTTTGCCGTAGCTTCATTGACGTTCCCCGGCCGGCCTGGCAGCTTTAGGTCCCGCCGTGGGCCTTGGCGCGGTTTGCAGCGGCTAGCACGGGTTCGATACTGAGGGTTTGTGAGAACGTCGGCGTGTCTCTGGGCTACCATGAGCGAGGGCCAGTGATTTCTCTTGGGTGCGTATTTAAATCCGAACAGAGGGTGTTGAACGGTGGATCGATTAAGATGGCGGCGGTGCGCTGATTCGAACGAACTTGACGACGACTTATCCATTGACGCACAACATCGCGACGGGAACATCTAATGCCTACGTTTCGATACCTGATTATGTTGGCGCTGCTTGCTTGCTCATTAAGGGCAGTTCTTGCTGCCGAACCCGCCCAGCACGCGGACGAGCCAAAGTCCACAGCCGGCAAAGCGGCAGCCGCGAGTTTTTTGAAAAAAATGGCCGAAATCGACGCCGAGGCCGCTTTACGTCGGCAGGCCTGGCGGGAGCGGTATTGCGACGACCTGGACGCTGCCAGAAAAGGGTGCGCTCGCGAGCGACGACCTGGACGAACTGAACGGCTGCTGGCGTTGAAGAAGGCGGTGCAGGCGGAGAATCACGAACGACGCGGCAGAGGGCAGCCTCCGGAAAAGAGCTTCGTCGTGCATCAAGCGATTTACGGCGACGACGCGGTGTGGGGCGACGTCACCGAAAATGTTCGAAGGCAGGTCAACAACGGCCGGCTTGTCGTTTTTAACACTTCGCAGGCCGACTCGACGGTACGCTCCTTCCCCGACACTTTTCCGGGTCGCGGCAAGCACTTGGTTATTGCATACTCGGTCAACGGCAGGGTTCAAATAGCTGTTGTGGCGGAGGGCGAAAGAACGACGTTGCCGGCCAATCCACAATAGGCTGTTCATCTCATGCTCGGGCGCGTGCCGGCACCAAACGCAACCGGGTCAGAATAATTATTACAAATCGTTCTGGCCCGCTTACTCTCCCTTACGCGATCAAATACGCGGCGAATGTTGTGCCCACCGAATCTTAGCGGCGGGAATGACCAACGAAGGGTTGTGCCAATCGAAGTGCACTACGCTAGGCGGCAGGGCAATATTGCCTGTGTTGACCGACCATTTATCAGATCGAATCGGTGCCACGACATGCGCATGCGACCAACGCTCCCGATTGGGGCCGATGAATTGAACAACCGTTCCGACCTCCCCGCCGAAAAAGGATGAGAAGACTGTCCAACGGTCCCGATCGTGTATCAGGCGAAAGCAGTGCGAATTGGGCTCCGCCAAATTCGCCAGGTCGGCCGCCCAAACGAATCCATTTTTGCTCAGATGCTCAACGGTCAGCTGAGTTCTACCCGTAATTAGCGATACGACCTCGGGGAAAGACCGTCGATCAACAGGTGTTTCCTGGCAGCAGTGGGCCAAGAGGTTGAACGCGATTTTTAGCATTGCCCGAAGAGCCCATTGCGTGTTGAAATAGCAGCGCATTGCCGGCGTCAATGAGCCGCGAAGAATCTGCTCGGACCTGCGCGGGCGGCTTTGCGGGTCCCAATTGTCCAGCATATTCATGGCGTGACGGCGGTCGTGGGTAGCTCGATATCTCATCGTGAACGATGCGCTCTCGCCACGCAACAGCTTGCCCGCTAATTCGACGATTGAGTACGGCGCGAACATCCGCGGCGGTAGCCGACGTCGATCTTCGGCAAGCTCCACTCGCTCGAAGTGCAGCCACTTTTGCGCCTGCCTCGTGCATCCGGAATGTGCGCTGGGCGGCCCTGATTATTACCTTGTTTGCGGCCTCGATTCCAAAATGCAGCAGTTCGTCCCAGTCGCCATAGACACCCGCATGGTTCCGGAAGAACACGAGCTGGGGATGCACCGTTAGATTATCGGAGGACCAGTTTGGCCGTGCTTCAATGAGCACGTCTCCCGATTGATGATCTACGTCCCACGACTGCCACAATCGTTCATTCAGGCATCGCGAAGCGACGACCGCGATGTACGATCGACCGCAGAGCTCTCGGTCGATCTCAGAAAAACTGCCGTTACAGTTCCCACAGACCGTCCTAAGGCTGAGCGTGCCGCCGATCGCCTTCGGGACGATGTGCTCGCCCTTCTTTACACGGCCCACTGGGCCAAGGCAATATATGCACGTACGGGCTGAAATTGACATTCGTTTCGAGTTGAGATCGCATGCGAGTTGTTCGAGTGTCGTACGTCGGGCACGCCCGTGCCAAGCCACGCCGACCTGCAGCGGGACGCGCGACCCTTCGATAAACTCGGGCCTTTCGACGGCCCTACGACAAAGCTCGGGGCAGGCGCCGTCCACGCCCCTGCGCCCGCTCAAGGCATGAATGGCCTGCCATGAGCGAGCCGTTCGGCAGGCTCACGGCAGGCCAAGGCGAGTCGAATGGAGGCGGCGGGAATTGAATGCGAGTCCCGCCTTCCGGCAACCGCGATGCTGCCAACGACTTGCGGCAAGAGCCCTCCTCCGTGTCAGTGTTTTGTCAGTGCCACCGCGACGGCGATTGTCATTCGCTGTCGCTGCATGACCCACGTCTCCAGCAACTCATCGCCGCGTGGGACCAGATGCCCGAGCACGTGAAGCTCACGATCGAGGCCCTCTGCCGTATGCCGGCGCGGTAACCAGTTGCGTCCGCCTAAGTGTCCAACGTGAAAATTCCGCCGCGCAAGGGTTGGAGGTCCAAGTGCCTCCATCCTGCGTTTCGAATCATCCATCCCGAATCTCTGCGCATCGCTCGCGGCTCTGGGACCGGCTATGGTCCATCAAGCCGACGCTCCCGCACGGAAAAGCTCTGGCAGCCGCCGCTGGTGTTAAGTAACGACCGCCTGTTCTCGACTCTGCTTCTGCTGTTCTTTGTCCTAAAGCGCTGCCCGGCTGTAGGACTGTTCCCGGCGGCATGACGCGGTCGTCTGAACACGCTGCTCACGAGTCCGCCGAGCGCTCCGAATACGCTGGCCAGCATGGGCATGCCTGCGAACTGGGCCAACACCTGATCTGGACCTGAGCGAGAGAGTACCTGGCCCTCTCGCCGGCGAACTGCGTTGGCGAAAGACAACTGTTACGCCAAACATGATCGCTCGCTCAGACTCCTGAACTCACAGAGTTGCTCGTGGTAAGCGTTCTCCAGCCTTAAACACCTCTAAGATCGCGGGCTATTACGCAAGTTGCCAGCCTCTCGGCCAGCGAAGATGAATCCATCCTTCCTCATGCCGTCTCCTCGCGATGAGCTCCTGATAATCGAAAGCAGCCCAAAAGGCTTCCTGGAAACCGGCGACACGAGCCCCCCAAGTGTTCTGCACGGCGCTTGCGGCTGCTTGCCAGTAACTCCGCACTTTGGTTCGAGCGTCCTCAGACGCCCTCGCAAGCTTGCGTTTGTTGTGCCGACAACAAGCCCCGAATTTGCCAATCTCATCAAAGGGGTCCTCGCTTTCCCGAATCCACTTGGCAACGGTTGCCAGACGTTCCTTTGCAACATTGGCAGCACCAATCGTCTTGAATCGGAACTGGTGCCACTGCGGTTGCAACTTCCATCCAAGATCGGAAAATCCTCATTGCCTCTATTGGCTCGGCATGCTCGTCCGCCTGTGCTCTAACCACTGAGCAGTGACCGCGTTCTTGCCTGCCTCCGAAGACCAAAAACTCTCTAGTGCCCAGACCTTTATGTCGTACTCAGCAGCCTCCGTGTACATCTTCCGATCGCTGAGCCAATCTGCGTACCAACACATCACAAGCAGTCTATTCCACTTCCGTTCGTCTTCGGAGATAAGTGAAGTTGGGAATTTATCGCACGCGTCTATGCCTGCTGAAAACGCTTGCGTACCTCTTCCGTCCACGCATCCTTTGATAGTTTGACTTGGCTCGGATCCAATGCTGCGAATGTGCGGGCCGCATCCAGCCGAAGCATCGGGGTCAACGGTATTTTCGCTCGCAGTTTAGAGGCGGCGTCTCCCATCCTTCAACAATTTGGCCGATCACGTATTCTGCATCCGCAGGATCAGTAGCGTCTCGTTTTCCCCGTTTCATCAGCTCATGCACCAAGCGACGTCCAGGCCACAATCCTGTGCTCTATCGTTTGCCTTTCTCGTCGCACTATAGGCATAATCGTTTTCAGAGCACTCAGCTCCTGCCTAACCTCGTAAAGAGTCTTACGATGGGCAGTCTTGAGGACTTCGCTAGCCTCTTCATCTCGTGCTGCTTCGGCCTCTTTGAAGTGCCTCAAGGCGTCGCCGACATGAATGGAGTAAAGCTCGCTCCAAAGGCAGCCCGGGCATCGTGCCCCCAAGCGTATAGGCTGAAGATTGTGCTGCAGCCCGGTTCCGGTCTGCTCGCGAAGCCGGAGACTCCTCGACCGTCAACAGCACTTGCTGCCGCACCGACTCTGGCAGGAAGTACTCACCTGAGAATTCGCGAACCAGTTTTTTGGACTTGAGTTCGGTCAAGAAGCTTGTGAACATCACCTCCTCGAATACAGTGTTCTGCGAGCAGTGCGGCTGCATTATGGTGGCTGAACCCATGCTTATATACGGCAAGCGACCGCAACCGTGCTGCATCGGCTTGGTCAAGCGGTTGTCGTGCGTGTCGATCTATCCCTTCGTCGAGATCGTGCCTGTTTCCGAGAAGCAGTATTCGTACGTTCTTTAAGGCTGCCCACACACGCTGGCCACCATCGCCGGCTATGCGGTGCCGTCCAATCGGCAGTTTTTCCTGGCGCTGTATCACCTCGTCGATAACAGCCCATGGTGCTAAGGGCGTGCTGGCTTTGTTTTTCCAGTCACTATATTGCTCTCGAAACTCCGGAAATCCGATGAATGCAACGATGTCTGGTGCCCGATGACTTCGACAGTCGCGGTCGGGCTCGAAATTGGAAGGGCCCGAATAAACTGCTGAGCCGCGATGGCGGCCGTAGGACTGTAGCAGAATTGGTCGAAGCTCTCTGGGGATGCCCCGAGTGCCTGCCAAACCACTTGCCAAAACTCCTCGCTCGTACTGCTGACCATCCGAATAAATGCCCAACTCAATGAGGCTGGCGGGTATTTGGCCCTACAACACCGCCGTCAGGAGTGCATTCAAACTCACGGATCTGCGTCGATGTGCTCCAAAGCCCGAGCGACGCTGATCGGCCAGATATCCTCGGGGAGTTCGAGGACCGTGCTCGTGGAGTTCGCCAATTCTCGCAACACCCTCTGGATGGCGCCATTCGGGGTGAAACGTCGCGCCGTTCTTGTTCGCTGCGGCCCAGCGGTTCTTCCACTTGACCGCCTCGAACCCGACCTCGGGGCACCGAGTGTATTGAGCTGCGTGAGCCGACGGACTGAGCGACGTCCGCAACATTGCTCAACTTCGCACACCCGGAAATCACCTGCGCGGTTTGTCGCAGGTTGGATTCCCGCTCGATCAAGGCTGAAACGTCGTCCCCGTTTTCGGGTGGCACGACGACGACATCCGTCAGGTTGGCGTCGAAAACATATCGCAGTTTTTCGTTGATGCCGAGAACCGAACTCGTAGTCCAGAAGTTCATCAACTGTTTATCCTTGACTCTGTCACCGATCTCGCCCGTAATGACGCAGTTCATGTAGCTCCGTCTGCCGAGGAGTTGCGACAGCAATACCTGGGCCAAGTACGCCGATGCACTCCCGCCGACGAGCGGCAAGCCGCCTTTCGAGTTCAAAGCAAGCTCGGGCACCGCGTCGCGTATGATGTTACTCGCAATCCCAAATTAAACATGCGGTAAATCGTTTAACGATATCGCGGAAGTCACCCGTGCTTCCATGTTGTGATCGCCACAGGTCCCACGCCGCCTCCCTGCGCCTTCTTCAACCACTCGAAAAAAGTAGGAGAAACACCCTCTCGCTGCGACACTGTGATAACATCGTCGAGCCCGTCGACTTCGACCTCGGCGCTTTGTTGGCAGTCCACCGGCAATCGTGCATCGACAAGCAGTGGAAGCGCAATCGCGGATTCATGTTCCTTGGCCGACAGAAAGAGGCCAAGTGAAACACTGATGGAACAGGGCATTTTCAACCTGTTCACACCACGGTGTGCCATCAACGATTTGCATATACTTGCGCCTACAGCGGACAACCTATTCCGTGCTGAGGCGTTGTGGTCACGAATTACCGTTAGGCATTCAGTGAAGCCAGATTCCTCTCGCAGTATCCACGGTCAAGAAACCGCTTCCACGACTTGCGGTTTCCACGCCAAGACTTCCGATGCTCTTTCTTGGACTCGTCTGGGTCTCTCAGGATCGCGTTGGCAATATGCGCGGAGCGCCTGCGCATCGCCTGTGCCGTACAGAATTACAGACGCCACGATCTGTGCCATAGAAGCCACCTGCCCCAGCGGGCTGGCATTGCTTTTGGTCTCCTCGCGCGCCGAGAATCATGTCCGAATAGACACGATCGATTGGCTCACGCAGCTCTTCGTCAACCTGATCCGATACAACACGTTCACTGCAGAGGGGGGCAATGTGAAGCCCCACGACTGCACGTCATAGGCCCGCAGAAAGCGCAGTGAGGTGATCTTGGGCATTCTTGAGACCCACGTCGAAGGCACTGAATATGTTCTTCTCGCGCTCGGGCCGGCCGTTTCGCGGGCGCTGTGCACTTGCAACTTGTGCTTTGCGCAGCAGGAACGCCGAAAGTGTAATCTTTTGGGCCAGCAGCCATCGCTCCATGCGGTGTTCGAGTGATCATTCTGCGCCGCCGTCGATTCCGGGACGGTCGTCATTGCCATTTCCCTTTCACGGATGAGTTAGCGTCTGCACGTGCCCGAAGCTCGTCACCTTCCAAAAAGTTGATATTTCGAGCAATGGGGACTGTGCCGGTCGGAGGGGATATGCCTTCTGGCCGACGACTACACCCTGGGGTGGGTTTGAGGCAATATCCCCGGGCCATCGCCACCAAACACACGACCCTCTCTATCGGAATGCAAACGAAAACTCTGCCTCTTCCTCATCCACGAGAACGTATTCGCTTGGTCGCGCCGCTGCCTTCGTTCCTTGCTGGGAGCGTCTGACTGGTTGTGCTTTTGGCCGCCAAGGCATAGGAGACTTCTAGTAACTGGACCGCTCCTGTTTCGTCTGTCTTTTGGGCTGAACCGGGTGGCTGATTAAAAATGGCGGTTGCAATGGTCCGCCATCGACGGGCGGCCGATCCGGCCAGAGTCCTCGCGGGGTTCCCGGGGCGATGTCTTCGAGACACCGCCAGTAGGACGGCTCCGGCATCTCACGTTGGTCGATCAGTCGGAGAGCCTTACGGATGTATTCCTTGGCCCGCCCAGGATTGCCGAGTCGCCAGTGGACAGGCCCAGACGCCTGACAATCGGCGGCATGGCTCTGCAGGCAGAGGGCACGGGGAAAGTCTCCACGATCTGTCGGACAGATGTTCGGGTACTTCATTCGGCCAGACCCCACTTCGCAATTGTCTCTGTGGAACAGGGCCAGGGCGCGGTAGCTTGGTGAATGAGAAACCTGGTCTGGCCTGTTAGCACCTCGATTGCTCGAGCCCATCGTCTTTGGTAAAGCAATCGGAATCGCCAATTGGTATAACTCCTATCGACTGGTTCGGCGAGTTGTTCGTCATATTTCTAAGATCATGTCCCCCATTAACCCGGCACTGGTCTGACGGAAGCTTTGGGCAGCGCGAGAATCTCCGCGACCTGCCTTTTTGCGGACGGAGACAGTCCATCGAGCCGCCCCTCAGCAAAAACCTTTTGGAGTTGCTGGGGTCGAACGGTACAAAGTCCGAATCGCTTCGAGAACAAGCCGCTCGGGAGACGAAGCCAACTCAATGACGGCAACGAAGTCCTCCCCGGCCAAGATCCTCGCCGGTCTAGTTCAAGTCGGACCTGGGGTCGTAGTGGCCGTGCTTTCGGGTCATCTCCGAGTTGGAGGGCCTCATCGAGTAGAAAGCCAGGCGTCAGACAAAGTCTTGCATCTTGAAGTAGAGGTCGGCACTCACGACCAATATCTCTTGATCCGTGCAGTGTTTGAACGTGATCAAGCGTAACCGGTCTAACTCAAGAGAGTCAGGAGATACATCAAGAAGATCTGCCTCCATCGGCACCTGGCACGTCGCGGTATCGACGGAGTTGGAGCATCGCTCCATCCCTATCCTCCACGTTCCGGGTTATGAGTCGCTGGACCAGACGACGGTATTGTCTTGAAGCCTAGAACGGTGCGCTCCAATACGAAGACCCGCTGATCCAGATGCAGCAAGCTGTCGTAACGGTCGATGACCCCATCGAGGCCCCCAAAGTTCAGAACTTTCCCGAAACCACGCAGCCGCCGTTGCAGGATTCCCTCCTCGTCGTCCAACCGCGGCACATTGGCCGCCACGAAATGCATCTGGATCT
>CAWJES010000007.1:0-183382 GCA_963841965.1 uncultured Acidimicrobiaceae bacterium
CCAATAAATGGCGCCGCCGCTCAGATACCCGCCGATGGGCACTCGGATGACCAGCGGCGCCGCAAAATGTCCGTTCGATCGCCACCGAATCGAGGCCAGTTCGTCGCGAATCTGCATCATGGCGGGCCAGATGTAATCGAGGAACTGAATCTCGGCCACGGGCTTGAGTCCAACAGTGGCCATGCCGATGGCGCGCCCCACAATGGAGGCTTCGGCAATCGGCGTATTGAAACAGCGCGTGCCGCCGAACTCGATCTGGAGCCCGGCGGTCAGTTTGAAGACACCGCCCTTGCCTTTCACTTCGGCAAGATTCCCTTCGCGGCTGCAGTCGGCGACGTCTTCGCCGAAGACGATGACGCGGCTGTCGCGGCGCATCTCTTCTTTGAGCGTGGCGTTGATCAGGTCGGCCATCGTTTTGGCGTTCGCCCTCCGGCTGCGCGACGACGTCGAATTGCGCGGACGTGGGGTCGACCTTTTCCGAATAGAGGTGAAGCAGCGCAGTCGCCGGATCGGGCGGCGCGGCCTTCAGCGCCGATGCGTGTCTTCGAGGATCTGGTGATGGATCTCGCGAACGATGTGCTGCAGTCTCGGCTTTCTCGAGAACGCCTTCCTCAATGAGGAACTGCGGGAAAGTCGTGAGCGGATCGCGCGACGGCTTCTTCTTCGCGCTCGTGCTTGGTCTTGTAGATAGCGTTCGTCGTCGCTGAGCGAGTGCGAGTAAGGCCGGATGCAGTGCGCATGCACCAGCGCCGGGCCATGGCCTTCGCGGCACCACGCGGCGGCGGCGCTCATGGCGCGATACGAGGAGATCAGATCGGTGCCGTCGACTTCGATGACCAGCAGATCGGGGAAACCGCTGAGCAGCTTTGAAATCGATCCGCCGGGCGTCTGGCGCTCGACAGGCACGGAAATGGCCCAGCCGTTGTCCTCGATCAGAAACAGCACGGGAGACGGTTCAGGCAAGCCTGGTTGATCGACTCCCAGAATTCGCCTTCGCTGGTTGCGCCTTCGCCGGAACTGGCCAGCACCAGCCGGTCTTCGCCGGGATAGAGAATCCGGCACCCTTCCGCGCAGCCGACGGCCTGGACAAATTGCGTTCCGGTGGCCGAAGAACTGGTGACGATATTCTTCGCCGGATCGGCCCAGTGGGAGGGCATCTGGCGTCCGCCGGAGGAAGGATCGTCG
Source organism: uncultured Acidimicrobiaceae bacterium (assembly GCA_963841965.1). Classification (GTDB taxonomy): domain Bacteria; phylum Actinomycetota; class Acidimicrobiia; order Acidimicrobiales; family RAAP-2; genus Palsa-459. Next base: position 1,186 of record CAWJES010000007.1, read on the forward strand.
GCCGCGCCCACCGCCTGCAGCAGCATGTCGTAAGGCGTCATCCCCAGCGTCAGGCAAAGCGCGCGGTCGCGATAGTAAGGATAGAACCAGTCGTAGCCGGGGCGTGGTCACCAGACCGGCGGCAATCTGAATGGCTTCATGGCCCGCCGCCGCTGATCTGAAAAAAGATGCGCTGCTGGCGCTTGAGCATGATCTCGCGATCGTCGAGCTGCCGCGAAGTCTGCATGAGGCGAAAGGCTTTGACCAGAAGCTCGGGTTCGAGTCCGGCGGCCCGCGCCGCTTTGAGCCGTTCCGTGCTGGTTGGCGTGGTAAACGACGTCATCATGTGAAAAGGCCCTCAACAGAATAGCAGGACTGAGGCAAATGTTTCCGCGGTGTGCGCTATCGGTCCGTGTTACGGGGACTCAGAATCAATCTGTTCACCGAGCACGACCGTGAGGGAGCGGAGCGCCGCGAATGCGTCCAGCATTCGCCATATCAGATAACCCGCGACCGGAAACACGGTGGCGATGCGGAACGCGGCGGCGTAATCCGAGCGGTCGAACAGATAGCCCGAACCAGGGCGCGGTAAGGGCGACCAGAGCGCCCCAGGATCCCGCGCCGATTCCGGCGAGGAAGCCCGGCATGTCCGGCCGGAAGCGCTCGCGTGGCGTATCCGAGCGCGAATACCACAAATCCCGCCGAGGCGAACATGGCCAGAAACATATCGCCCAGCACCAGAGCCGGTCCGGGCAGTGAATGCATCGCACAGCAACGGCAGGCTCAGGACGAGCGAAGTCAGCATCAGCCCGCGAAAGCGGGGGCCGAACGCGATCGATCACGGCGCCCCAGACGAAATAACCCACCTCCCAGCCGAACGGTGGAATCCAGAGAACCTTGCCCGAGCGTCGTCTGGCTCCAGCCAAAGCGGGCGTGCAGATAGAGCGAGGAATCGTAAAGAATGAAGCCGAGCGGCAACGCGCCCAGAGCGTAGGCGGACATGAGCGCCCACAGCGCGGGATGCTTCCAGATGCGCCCAAGGGGCAGCTCGGCGGAACTGTCCCCGGTGCGGTCGACGCCCGCCGCGGTGAACGCCAGAAAACCAGCCAGGCGGCGCCGAGAATGCCCGTGAAGACGAACGCGCCGCGCCAGCCGAAGCGGGCCGCGATCGGCGTGACCACCAGAGGCGCAATCATGGCGCCGAGCGAGCCGCCGCTGTAGGCAATGGCCAGTCCGCGGCCGCGTGGCGCGCCGGCGAAAGGGTTTGCGTGACAGTGCGCAAACCGCCGGGAAAAGTCGCGCCTTCGCCCGCGCCGAGTACCGCGCGCGCGATTCCGAAGCTCCAGAAGCCGCGTGGCCCATGCATGCGCCGCGGAGGCCACGTGTCCAGATTCCCACCGCTCCCGCTCATGCCGCGGCGCACGCCGACGCGATCGAGCACATGCCCCACAGACCGGATTGCCGATCATATAGGCGACGGAAAAACAGGAAATGATGAAGCCGTACTGCTCGGCGTTCAGATGGGTGTCGTGGAGAATAACGGGCGCGAGGATGGCGAGCGTATTGCGGTCGATGTAGCTGATGAGCGAAACCAGCCACATCGAAACGGAAGGAAGCCAGCGGTCCTCAAAATAAAAACTCGAGCGGCTGCATCGCCGCATATAAGGAGAACGCTCTAAAACCGACGGCGAAGCGTTCGAATTAACTCACGATGATACACTGACGAAGATTCCAAATAATGTTGCTACCACGGGAGTTCGTCACCTACTTGTCCCGTCAGATCGTGCGCCGGCTTTCGCCCGGCACGATTGAAACGCACACCCCGGAGAAGGTGGTGGAACTGGTCCACGGCCTGATCGCGGACGAGCTGGAGTCGGAAGACAAGCTCAACGAGGAAGTGCGCGACATCCTGGAACAGTACAGCGACTACATGCGGCGCGAAGGCGTCAGCTACCAGGAGATGTTCCGCAAGGCGAAGAATCAGCTGGTGCAGCAGCGCAAAATCGTGAAGGCGTCGGGCCGCGATACCGGCGATGCGATGAAACTCTCGCGCGACAAAATCACCGACATCTCGCACAAGCTGATCGCCGTGATGCGCAAGTCTCGCGATCTGCGCATCAAGAAGGATACGAACGACGCGCGTCTGGAAATCGTCAAGGCCTTCACCGAGATCCTCCAGGTGGAAGAGAAGGCCGACCGCGCGGCACGGGATAAAGTGCGCTCGATGAAACGCGATATTCCCGAGGGCAGCGAAGAGTGGGACATCCTGCAAAAGCGCTACTACGCCGAAGAGCTGAAGAAATACGGCATCGATCCCGGCAAGTAGATTCGATCCCGTAAAATCGTGCTATAACTGACAGTCAGCCCAGGAGGAAGTCATGACTACTTCTCAAAAATTGTTGCTGAGTTTTGCGCTGGCAGCGGGCTCGCTGGCGGCTCAGAATCCTTCCATCACGGGCATCGTCAATCCAGCCAGCAACATTCCTCCCGGATTCTCCAATTACGGGATCGCCCTTGGATCGGTCTTCGCCGTTTATGGGACCAATCTCGGCCCGGCCGCGATCACGCAGGAGAGCACCCCGCAACAATGGCCGACCACCCTGGCGGGGACTTCGATCAGTATCACGGTGAATGGCACGACCGTCTCCGCGCCCATGTATTTTGCCTGGCAGGGTACGCTGGGCGCGGTTATGCCCTCGAACACGCCGATCGGGACGGGCACCCTCAAAGTCACCTACAACGGGAACAGCGGATCGGCTCCAATCACGGTGGTGCAGAGCAATTTCGGTATTTTGTCTTCCAACTATGGATCGGGAGCCGCAGTCGTAACCGATGCCAATTATGCGAACATCACGGTCACCAACTCAGCCAAACCCCTGCAGGCGGTCATTCTCTGGGGTACGGGCCTTGGACCTATCACAGGCAACGATGCGGCCCTGCCAACCGGCGGCGATTTGGGTACGCCAATTACCGTATGGGTTGGCGGGGTCCAGGCAAACTTGATTTATCGCGGCCGGTCCGGCCTGCAGGGGCTCGATCAGATCAATTTCATCGTCCCGCAAAACGCTCCCCTGGGATGCAATGTCTCCATCATCGTGCAGACGACGGGGGCGGGCGCGGGCACGGTGAGCAATGGGCCCACTATGGCCATCGCTCCCAACGGCGGCCCCTGCTTGGATCCGACGCAATATTTCCCTGCCTCCCTATCCAGCAAAAGCAGCGCAAAGGTCATGTACCTGAAACTCAAGCAGACTTCGAACCTGAATTTTCAGAACGGAAGCCCGGTAACGAGCACGTCTGCGAATGTGCAGGTTGGTTTCCTTCAATTCACGCAGAGCCAGCTGACGTCGCAGGCTCCGTCGTTTAACACGGAATCGTCATTCGGCAGTTGCTTCACAGAGGTCGTCCCGGGATCGGGCTCCGGCAGCGGCGCCCCGACGGCTACTTACCTGAATGCGGGCACGTCGTTGACGCTGACTCCTTTTCGGGACCTCAAATCGCGCTGCCATCCGCTGCCTCGGGGGGCACCATTGTTTACCAGAACTCAAACCTGACATCGATTTCGAGCGGGGTATCGAGCCTCTCAAACGGGGCGGGGGGTCCGGCGTGGGATCGTTCACCTTTCCATTCACTGTCCTGACGCCGGTGACGTGGACTAACGAGCTCCAGCTGTCGAACGGATCTGCGATCGACCGGACCCAGCCACTCACGATCACCTGGCAGGGAGGAGACGCCAACGGCTACGTCGATATCCGAGGGATCTGCGCAGATTGGACCTGCCAACTCGCCTACCTATACCATCGGATTCGACTGCGCGGCGCCGGAATCGGCTGGCACCTTCACCATTCCGCCCTCCGTCCTGCTCGCCCTGCCTACGGGTGCGAACGCGTTTGCAGACATTCAGGTCAGCACCTACGCTCTTCCCTACACATTGCCTGCCATCCCCGGATTCGATGCAACTCTGAATATCACGGAATTTCAGGTCAACGCCCCGGTAGTCTTCAAATAGCCCCGGCACTATCCATGCCTGGACTCAGCTGGGACCAACCCGAAGACATCGCGCTCGCGCTTCATGAAGCCCATCCCGGCGTGGATCCCCTCACCGTGCGCTTCACCGATCTTCACAAGTGGGTGACGACGCTTCCGGAATTCGCCGACGACCCCATGAAGTCCAGCGAAGGAAAGCTGGAAGCCATTCAGATGGCGTGGCTCGAGGAGTACATGGACAGCCGCTGATTCGGCGTCTGTGCTAATCCTGTTCTTGATGCGCTACATCTGGACCAGGCGTGAACCCCCGCTGACGCGCGTCCTGCTCATCGAGAGCGGCTCCCGCTCGCTCTCGAAAACCTGCTGCCGCATCTGCGCGCCAACATGGGCCGCGATGTCCCGATCGACCTCGTCACCTGCTATGCGGGACTCCCCGCCGGCTTTCATCCGGATACCGTCGTCTTCCGTGTCACCGACTACGGAACGCCGGAGCGCCGCAAAGAACTCATTCGGCTTCTGCGCGCCCGCCAGTACGCCATTGCCGGCATGATCTGCTCCGCCGAGCCAATCATGACGAAATGGAAATGGCTGATCGCCCTCCGTGTCCCGGCCAAATTTTTCATCATTAATGAGAATGGCGATTACTTCTGGGCTCATCGCGGGAATGCGGCGCTATACGCCAGTTTACCGCTGGTTCGCATCGGGCTTTCCGGAACGGGAGCCGTCCGCACTTTCGCCCGTTTGCTCGTTTTTCCATTCACCGTGATCTTCCTGCTGCTGTATGCCTTCACGGCGCACGCGCGCAGAAGAAGCGCGCCCTGCACCCGAAAAAACGCATTCGTAAGGAAAACATGAAACTGATTCGTATTTCTCAAACCGGTGGCCCGGAAGAACTGCAACTCGTCGACGCGCCCATCCCGGCGCCGGGACCCAAAGAGGCGCTCATCAAAATTGCCGCGGCGGGCGTCAACTTCATCGACGTTTACTTCCGCACCGGACTTTACAAGGCCGATTTGCCATTCACTCCCGGCAACGAGGCCGCGGGCGTGGTCGAGGCCGTGGGGCCGGATGTGACCGAAGTCAAACCCGGCGACCGCGTCGCCTACGCCATGCATCGCGGCGCCTACGCGGAATATGCGGCCGTGCCCGCCGCCAGCCTGGTATCGCTGCCCGACACCGTGGATTTTGAAACAGCTGCCGCCGCCATGCTGCAGGGCATGACCGCGCATTACCTCACGCATTCGACTTTTCCGCTCAAAAAAGGCGACAAGGCTCTGATCCATGCGGCAGCCGGGCGGCGCGGGCCGGCTCGTCGTGCAGATGGCAAAAATGCTCGGCGCCACCGTCTATGGCACCGCCGGTACCGACGAGAAGGCCGCCATCGCCAAGGAAGCCGGCGCGGACGAAGTCATCGTCTACACGCGCGAGGATTTTGTCGCCGAGGTCAAGCGGTTCACCGGTGGAAAAGGCGTCGACGTGGTGTACGACTCGGTGGGCGTCTCCACGTTTCGAAAGGCCTCGACATTCTCCGGCCGCGCGGCCTGATGGCGCTTGTTCGGACAGTCCAGCGGCGCCCGTGCCGCCGTTCGATCCCGGCATTCTCAATGCGAAGGGCTCTCTTTTTCTCACCCGGCCCAGCCTGCGCGCATCACTGCCTGACCCGCGAAGAACTGCTTTGGAGAGCCGGCGACGTGCTGCGCTGGATCGGCGAGGGAAAGTTGAAGCTGCGCATCGAGAAGACGTATGCACTGGCCGACGCGGCCCAGGCGCATCGAGATCTCGAAGGGCGCAAAACCGCGGGCAAGCTCCTGCTCATTCCCGAGGTGAATAGACGACGCCCATGCCAACGCACCCGCCGCGAGAAACGCCGCGCCGCGGCCGCTGCCTCGAACGAACCGAAGCTCGATGCGCTGCTCGTCACCAATCTCCACAACGTCCGCTACCTGACCGGCTTCACCGGCAGCAATGGCGCCGTGCTGCTGTCTCGCGGCGGCCGCGCGGTTTTATTCACCGATCCGCGCTATACCGTGCAGTCGCAACAGCCAGGCCGATTGCACGGTACGGATCGCCAAAGGACCGCTGACGCAGGCCGTGCTGCTCGAAATCGGCCGCGGTCGCGCTCCGCCGCGTCGGCTTCGAGCGCGACAACCATGACGGTGGCGCAGTTCGAGACGCTGGAAAAAGGATCTGCCGGCCCGAACCAAACTCGAACCCGCCGCCGGGCTGATCGAACGTCTGCGCATGGTCAAAGATGCGGGCGAAATCGCCGCATCCGCGCCTCCGTCGTTTCCAACTCGCGCGCGCTCGAAGCCGCCCTGCGCCTGTTCAAGCCGGGCATGACCGAATCGGAACTCGCGGCCGAAATCGATTACCGGAACCGGAAACTCGGCGCCGAGGCCCCGTCGTTCGACACCATCGTCGCGGCCGGCGAACGCGCGGCCCTTCCGCACGCCCAGCCGGGCGCGGCGAAAATCGGCCCCGGCATGCTGCTCATCGATATGGGCGCATTCCGCGACGGCTATGCCAGCGACATGACGCGCATGGCGCACGTGGGTCCGGCGACGCCGAAATACAAACGCGCCTATCGCGCCGTCCTCGAAGCGCAGCTCGCCGCCAGCGGATGCCGTGAAGCCGGGCGTAACGGCCGGTTCCATCGACCGGGCCGCGCGGCGCACGCTCAAAAAATACGGGCTGGAGCATGAGTTCATTCACTCCACCGGCCACGGTCTCGGCCTCGAGATTCACGAACCGCCCCGCCTGGGGCGCAAAGACAAGACAAAGCTCGAGGCCGGCATGGCCATCACCATCGAACCCGGAATTTACATCGAGGGCTGGGGCGGGATTCGCATCGAAGACACGATTCTCGTGACCGCGAAGGGCTGCGAAATCCTGACGCCCACGACGAAAGAACTTCGCGAAATCGCGTGACTTCCCCGTTGCGGCTTATGCCAAACTGTATCTAAGTGAGGGACGATTACCGGATCACACGCCGGTTGCTGATCGGCCAACTTGCCTGTCTCGCCGCCTGGGCCCAGAGCGACGACGACCCACTGCGGCCGTTACGCCCCACGCATCCCCGTCTGATTCTGCTCGATTCCGACCTCGACTCCCTGCGCGCCCTCGCGCGGGAGATCCACTCGCTCGCCGCATTTTCTGCCGATCTCGAAAAGGAATCGGATCGCCTTCTCACCACTGCGCCCGCTGAATACAAAATCACGGGAACGCGGCTTAATGTACAGACTGGCCGCGTGCTCGACCGCGTTTCGACGCTGGCGCTGATGTACCGTATGTCGGGCCACGATCCGTATCTTCGCCGCGCCGTTCTGGAACTCCATGCGGCGGCGAATTTCCGCGACTGGAACCCCGCTCGCTTTGTCGAGACCGCCGAGATGCTTCATGCTTTCGCGCTTGGCTATGACTGGCTCTACAATGCGCTCGCGCCCGGTGAACGCTCCTGGATGCGCGACGCCATGATGAGCAAGGCTCTCGAACCCGCTCTCGCCGATTATCGGCTGGATACCGGATGGCCGAAATCGCACCTGAATTCGAACGTTGTGTGCAATGCGGGCCTGGGGCTCGGCGCGCTCGCCATCGCAGGCGACGCCGTGGATGCCGCGGTCAACGAGAAGAGCGCCACTGTCCTGCGCCTCGCTCTCGAATCGATCCCGCATGGCCTCTCGACCTATGGCACGGAAGGCTCCTGGCCCGAGGGCGCCGCCTACTGGAATCTGGTCTCCAAATACGCCACCGTCCTTTTCGCCGCGATGCAAACATCGCTGAACAACGATTTCGGTCTCAGCTCTTCTCACGGTGTCGACCGGGCTGGACGCTTTCGCATTTATATCACCGGCCCCAACGGAAAGGTCTTTAATTTCGGAGATTCGGCGGAGGACGAAGGGCTGACCCCGGAAATGTTCTGGATGGCGAAGCGCTTCTCTATGCCTCCTTACGCATGGAGCGAGCAGAAGGCGCTCGAACGCGGCACTCACCCCGACGCTTACGATCTCGTTTGGTTGGATCGCGACGCCAAATCGCCCCAGCAGTCTCCCGCGTGGGCTCTCGACACCATTTTTCGCGGCGTCGATGTGGCTTGTTTTCGCAGTTCCTGGGACGACCCCAATGCCATCTTCCTCGCCGTCAAAGGCGGCAACAATAAGGAGGCCCATACCCATTTGGATCTCGGCGCCTTTGTGCTCGATGCCGGCGGCGTGCGCTGGGCCTCCGACCTTGGACCTGACGATTACGATCTGCCCGGCTACTTCGGAAATAAACGCGCCTCTTATTACAGAGTCCGCACCGAAGCCCACAACACCCTGCTGATCGACGATATGAATCAGGACCAGCACGCCGAGGCCCGCATCACGCGTTCGGAGTTTACGCCCGACCTGAGCTGGGCGCAGATCGATTTGTCGCGGGCCAACGGGAGCCGAGTGAAGCAGTGGACGCGCCGCATCGGCATCGCACAGCGCCAGGCCGTGCTGATCGGCGACTCCCTGCACTGCGAGCAACCCGTCGAAATCATCTGGGGCATGATGACCGACGCCGACATCGCTGTGAGCGGACAGACCGCCATACTGCGCAAAAATGGCTGGAATCTCGCCGCTGAAATTCGCACCCCGCGCCACGCCGTCTTCGATGTCGCTCCCCTGCGCTCCGCCCCGCCGCAGGCGCCCAATCCCAATTTCCACAAATTGATCGTGCGGCTGGGCGACAAATCGACCGAACTCGATCTCAACATCGTACTGACCCCGTACAAGGATGGCCAGGCAAAACCGAAAATCGCCGCGCAGTTTCCCGCCTGAGTTACGTCCGCACCCCTTTTGCCGCCATAATAAATCATGCGCACAGTAATAATCGGCGCCGTTCTCGCGCTCGTTTCCAACGCTCTGCCCGCTTTCGCCCAAACTCCGGCTGAGACCCAACCAGCCCGGCAAAGGTATGTCAGCGTCATCGGCAGCGTGGTGAAAATCGACGGCCAGTCCTTCACCGTCCGCACCGATAAGGGCGACTCCGCGACGGTTAAGTCCGACGATAAGACCTCATTCCGCCGAATCCCTCCCGGCGAAACGGACGCCAGGAAAGCGGTCAGTGCCACTTCCGGCGATGTGGCCGCGGGGGACCGTATCTCTGGCCAGGGTTCGCGCCGAAGATCCGACCGGGACCCCGGCCATCACTCTCTACATCACGAAACAGGCGGAACTTGCGCAGCACCAGCAGAAGACCCGCGAGGAATGGCGGACGCAGAGCGTAACGGGTGTGGTCAAAGCCATCGACTCGGACGATAAGAAAATCTCCATTGCCGTTCGAGGTGTCGCCGGTCCGCCCAGGGACGTGACCCTCGACGTCGCCGGCAGCGTCGATTACCTGCGCACCGATCCGGAAACATTGAAATACGAACCCAGCACCCTGAAGGCAGTCAAGGTGGGCGACCAGGTGCGAGTACTTGGCGATAAGAATGCCGATCAGACCCAAATCAAAGTCGAGGCCATCGCTTTCGGTTCGATTCGAACCATTCCGGTGCAGATCAAATCCATCGATACCACTACCGGCGTGATTGCCGCCACCGACCTCGCCAGCAAGAAGCCCATCGCCATCACCGTGCGGCCCGAGACGACGTTGAAGCGGTTGGATGACACGACCGCCCTGATGCTGGCGCGACGCCTCAATCCGTCTTTTCAAGGCGAAGGGCGTCAGGGCCCGGCAGGTCAGGGGCAGGGTCGAGGCCCGGGCGAAGGCCGCGGACGCGGCGGCGATCCCAGCCGCATCCTCGAAGCGCAGCCGTCCATTCAACTCGCCGATCTGAAACCTGGTGAACCCATCGTCGTGACCGGCGCACCCGCGCGAGACATGTCCGGACTCACCGCTATGACGCTCGTCGCCGGCGTGGATCCGATTCTCCGCGCCGCGCCGCAAAACGGCCCCGACCCGCTCGGCGGAAACTGGAACTTCGGAGACGTCGCCGCGCCGTAGTTCCCCACGCCTACCCGATGTGCGGAATCGCAGGCTTTACACATAGCGGCCGGCGCCCAACGACGAGAACTCATTCGGCGCATGACCGCCTCGATACGTCATCGCGGACCCGACAGCAGGGCGGCTGGTTCTCGCCCAACGTCGCGCTGGGCGCCGTCCGCTCGAGGTCATCGATCCCGATGGCGGCGACCAGCCATTCCACTCCGGCATGGAAACGACGGCCAGCCTCTCATCGTCTACAACGGCGAGATCTACAATTTCGCCGAATTGCGCCGTGAACTCGAGACCTTCGGCCATCGCTTCCGTTCCCGCTGCGACACCGAAGTCGCGCTGCGCGCCTTCCTCCAATGGGATACCGCCTGCTTCGAGCGCTTCCGAGGCATGTTCGCAATGGCCATCTGGTCCGAACGCGATCGTCGCCTTGTGCTGGCGCGCGACCGCATCGGCATCAAGCCCCTCTATATTTGCCGCCTCGGACTGATGTCGTCTTCGGCTCCGAACTGAAGGTGCTTTTCGCGCATCCCGCGAGTCGAGCGCAGACTCGACCTCGCCGCACTCGATGACTTTCTCTCGCTGAACTACGTGCCGGGTCCGCGCACTCTGGTCGAAGGCATCGAAAAGCTTCCTCCGGGCAATTTCCTCGAATGGCGCGATGGACGTGCACCCGGGTTACGCCTTATTGGACGCTGCGGTTTGCCCCCGATGCCCGTCTCGACGAAACCGCCGCCGCCGAGGAACTCGATCGCCTTCTCCGCGATGCGGTTCGCGAACAACTGGTCAGCGACGTTCCGCTGGGAGTCTGGGCCAGCGGCGGCATCGACTCTTCCACGCTCCTCCATTACGCCGCCGAACTCGGGCGCAAAGCCCCTCAAGACTTTTCTCCATCGCCTTCGAATCGAAGTCGTGCGATGAGCGTCCGTGGTTCCGTGCAGATCGCTCGCTCTACGGCACCGAACATCATGAATTCGAGCTGCTCGCCACTCGGCCGATCGATCATCACCATCGCCGAATTCGCCTACTACTCCGATGAACCCAGCGCCGATGCGGGCGCATTGCCCGTCTGGTTCCTCTCCAAGATGAGCCGTCGCCAGTGACCGTCGCACTCTCCGGCGAGGGCGGCGATGAGTTATTCGGCGGCTATCTTACCTATCGCGCCGACGAACTCGCTCGTCCCCTGCGCCGCATGCCCCGGTTCCTGCGCAAGCCGCCCTGAAAGCCGCGCGCGGCTTGCTGCCCGTCTCCGACGCCAAGATCGGATTCGAATACAAAGTGAAGCGCGGCTGGAAGGCTCTCTGCTCCATCCGGATGAAGCGCATCTCTTCTGGAACGGTGCGTTCTCCGCGGAGCAGAAACGGGCAATTGCTCGCCGGACGCAACTCTCGGCTCACCCGCTCATTGCGGTCTGCGATGCCCTGCCCGCCGCGTCCGAGATCGGCTTCCTGAACCGCTACATGTTCGCCGATCAGCTCGCCTACCTGCCGGACGATCTGCTCGTCAAGGTGGATCGCATGAGCATGGCGCATTCGCTCGAAGTGCGCCCGCCACTCCTCGATCACCGCATCGTCGAGTTCGCCGCGCGCCTGCCCGAGCGCCTCAAAATTCGTGGCGCCTATCAAAAGGCGATTCTAAGCGCGCGATGAAAGGGAAGCTGCCGGACGCCATCCTGAACCGCAAAAAATCAGGCCTCGATATTCCCGCGCACGAGTGGTTCCGCGGCCCGCTGCTGCCGCTGCTCGAAGAGACGCTCGCCCCTGAAGTAGTCCGCCGCACCGCGCTGTTCGATGCCGACTTCACGGCGCGGCTCATCCGCGATCACGCCGGCAGGCGCATCAATGCCGGCTACCAGCTTTGGGGATTGCTCACGCTCTTCCTGTGGATCAAGCGCTGGAACATCGACGTCGTTCCTCTTGAGGAAACGATGCCGTCAGTTAGTCCCCGCCAGATCGGCCTTTGACGCGTTCTCGTCCTTCAGTGCGGCGACCTTGTCGGGATCGATGCGCACGATGAAGTATTGGATGTGGCCATTGATCTTCGGGAACCAGTGTCCAACGCCTGGCCGGAATGATCACCGAGTCGCCCGCCTTCAGTTCAAAGGTCTTGCCATTCCGGATGGAAGCGCCGTCTCCGCCCGGACCGTTCAATAATTTGACCGACTTATTGTCCGCCGGCCGCGCCTTCCAGCCCACAATATCCTGGCCCGTGACAAGCGTACCGGACCCGTCGATGACGTAGTACACCTCGCTCACGAGGTCGTGTTCGGCCACGCCCGCATTCTGCGTCTGATCGCGATAGACGATGCCGACCGCCACATAGCTCCTGCCGACGTCCACTGCGCGAACCTGCTGATCGGCCGACCCATGGGGGGAATCCTCTTCAAATAGGCCTGAAACTCGTCCCGGCCGATAAGATTCCGCCGAGCATTGGTTGCAACTGGAACTCCTTTGCTGCCCCGGCAGAATCGCCAGGCTCAACAGGAACAACGCGGCTGTTTTTGTGATGGCCATATTCCCTCCAAGGTAGAACATTATTTCACGCGCGCATTCACTATTACGCGAAAAAAGTCAGCAAGGCAATTCCGAAAATCGAATTGCCGAAGAGTCGGCTGGCGCTTTGGATCTATAACCAAAGCGCAGGCAGAAGGCTTACTGGAGGCGATCCTCAGGCGCGTTTGCGAGTTTCGGTTCGCGCGATGAGCGCCCGAAGCGCATCATTCACCGACTTCGAATCCGGAAAAGCCCTGGCGAGTTCGCGCTCAGGCATTATCACATCGACTCCGCCGCTGTATCTGTCGACGTATTGTATTTCAGCCGAAACGGGTATACTTTCTGATGTGCCAAACGCGATGATCGATGGCAGGACAGTCGAGCCTTTAATTGCCCGCGAATACGTGTTCGGCGAGTATCGCGTGGATGTGGGAGCTTACAAGCTCTGGCGGCGCAATCGCCTGATCGTTCTTCCGCCGAGGGTTTTCGACACGCTGGCCGTTTTGATCCAGCATCGCGATCGCGCGGTGAGCAAAGAGGAATTGCTGAGTTCGGTGTGGCCCGGGTGCAATGTCACCGAGGACAGTATCACGCAAAGTATTTCGACGCTGCGAAAAGCGCTGGGAGACGACACCGCGCGTCCGACGCTGATCGCGACCATCGCGCGGCGGGGGTATCGATTCATTGGTCCTGTCGCCGAAGCTTCGGAGGACACTCTTCCGCGCGAGCGCACGGAGCCGAAAAAATATTGGGTTCCGGTGCTGGTGGGGGCGGCCGCACTCGCCGTCGGCATGACGCTTCCCCGAGCGATCTACCAGCCCCAGGCGATGCGCAAGAAAGCCCCCCGCTTCGACTGTCGATAAACGCACCCAAAGGAACCAGTCTCATCTCCGGCGGGTGCTGTCGCCGGACGGGCGGTACATGATATTGCTGGCGGAGACTATCTCACCGGCATTGAGCAGATCTGGATCTGATCGCGGCGAGTGGTAAATCCCGGCCCGTTCCCGGAACTCAGGGCGCGATGTGGCCGAATTCTGGTTGCCGGACAGCGAGAGCGTCGGATTTTTTGCCGGAGGAAGCTCAGACGGGTCGGCATCGGCAATCAGCCGGCGAAGGTAATCACGTCCGCGGGCACGGTTACATCAGGACCATCCTGGGGATCGAAGGGCGTCATCCTGTTCGCCGAGGAGCGCTCGGGCCTCTTCTCCGTTCCCGATTCGGGCCGGGCTCCGGATGCGGTGACAAAGTTGAACGCGAAGGAGGAGGAAGTGGCGCACCGATGGCCGCAATTCCGCCGACGGCGAGCATTTCCTCTTTTTCAATCTGAGCGCAAAGGCGAATCGGTCCGGAACGTATCTGGGCTCCCTTCACTTCTAAGGTGCCTACTGTTTACTGGATGCACCGGCCGGATACGCGCAGCCGGGATACCTGGTTTACGCGCGGAGATCGGTATCTTTTAATGGCGCAGGGCTTCTACTGCGGCCCGGCCGCATGCGCGACCGGATGCAATGGCGATCGGCGAAACTGTATTCCCGGCCGAAGGCATCGACGAAAGCCTGCTGTCGGCGCCCAACCTGTCCGTATCGGCGAACGGACTGCTCGCCTACACCGGTTCCGGGGGCATGCCTCAGCTCAAATGGCTGGATCGGGCGGGGCGCGCGGTGGCCGCGGTCGATATGCCGAGCCCGGTGCACTATCCGGTGATTTCCCCGGATCAGAAACAGGTTTTGGTGGGGAGCCGCAAGCTGGAGCACGGGGTGTGGCTGGTCGATCTGTCGCGGGGCGTTTCCACACGGATCGTGGCGGACGGAATGCGGCCTTTGTGGTCGCCCGACGGGTCGCGAATTGCTTTCAGCGCGGACCGCGGCGGAGTGAATTCTTTCTTTGTCAAACCCGCGATGGGGTCGGATGAGGACACTTTGGTGCTGCGCACGAAGAACGCAAAGATACTCAACGATTGGTCGCCCGACGGGCAGTATATTCTGTACAGCAGCGTGAGTCCGGATACGAAGAACGATCTGTGGATTCTTCCACTGTTTGGCGATAAAAAGCCGAGGCCATTTCTGCGGACGCCGTTCAACGAGGCGCAGGGGCAGATATCCCCGGACGGACATTGGGTCGCATACGCGTCGGATGAATCCGGCGTCTGGGAAGTGTATCTGGAGTCTTTTCCCAGGGCCGGCGAGAAGCGAGTTCTTTCGAGCGGGGGTGGGGCGGAGCCACATTGGAGAAAGGACGGAAAGGAGATTTTCTATCTGTCTCCGGACCGCAATCTGATGGCAATCGGTATCGCGCTGGGGCCGGCGCCGCAAATTCAGCGGCCGCACGCGCTTTTCCGCGCACCGATCATCCAGTCCAATCTTCTCGGCAATCAGTTTGCCGCGAGCGCGGACGGGCAGCGATTTCTGCTGGGCTCGGCCGAAAGAACGGCCAAAGAAGAGCGGGAGATTATCGTTTTGTCTTCGTGGGCCCGACTGCTCTCGCACTAATTCCGGGGCAGACGGCCGAAAAATTTTCGGCTAATCGGACAAGGCAGGCTGGGAAACTGCCCCACAAAGGTTACGAACGGTGCAAGCAGACAGCCGGGAGGGAATCAATGATTGCGCGACGCAGTTTTATTAAGAGCGGTGCGGCGGTGGGGATAGCTTCGGCGTGGCCGGGGATATTCGGTGGTGCGGTTCAAAGTCAGGAGTTCTGAATTCCGCCGGGAGCGCGCCCGCGGAACTGAAGGCTCCCGCGGGCGCCTGTGATTGCCACCACCATATATACGATGCAGTCCGATTTCCGGTGGCACGGCCGGGGGGGCCATTCATACAGAATGCGCGCGTGGAAGACTACCGAATGCTGCAGGGGCGAATCGGAACTACCCGGGACATCGTGGTCACGCCGTCCGCTTATGGCGACGACAACCGGGTGACGCTGGATGCGATCGCGCGTTTGGGAAGCAATGCGCGCGGGATCGCGGTAGTACGCCCCACGATTACCGATGGCGAGCTGAAGACGCTGGACAATGGCGGCATTCGCGGGATCCGTTTTTCGCTCGTCGATCCTTTCGAGACGATCGAACCTCTGTCTAAGCGCGTCGCCGCGCTGGGCTGGCACGTGCAGATTAATCTGGCGCCGAACAAATTGCGGCGGCGGAGGATTTATGGAATCGCCTGCCGTGTGCGATTGTATTCGACCACATGGGGCACGTGCCGCAGCCAGCGGGCTTAAATCATCCGGTGTACGGCGTGGTTCGCCGGCTGGTGGATAAAGGCCGCGCGTGGGTCAAGCTGTCGGTGACTTACGACAACACCAAAGACGGGCCGCCGGGATATGAGGATGTTAGTAAGGTGGCGCAGGCGTACATTCAGGCCGCGCCGGAGCGCATGGTGTGGGGAAGCAACTGGCCGCATCCCAACGAAAAGAAGACGCCCGACGATGCCGTACTCTTCGACCTGCTGGCCAAATGGGCGCCGGACGAGGCCATGCGCAACCGCATTCTGGTGCGGAATCCGGAGGCACTCTACGGTTTCAATCAGCCGGGTGAATTAGTTCGGCCTCGCATCCTCCGACCTGTGTCCCGAAGAAGGGATCTATCCTTAACAATGAAGGAGCAGACGATGCCGCATTCAATCACCCGCAGAGAGACGCTGAGGAGAGGGCTCACCACAGCCAGTTTTCTCGCTATGGCGGAATTGGCGATTCCGGCGCGGGCCGCGGGCGAGGAAGACATTCCATTCACGGACATCCCGAAGAACTTCGCTCCGGGCAGTTCCACCGCGCCATCGCGCGTCCTCGACATCCGCAAAATCGACGGGCTGCTCACGCCCAGGGAACAGTTCTTCGCAGTGCAGCACATCGACCGGCCGGCAGTCGACGGGGCCTCGTATCGTCTGAAATTCACCGGCATGGTGACGAAGCCAATGGAATTCTCGCTGGCCGATCTGCGCGCGATGCGTCCGACGGAGCTGGTGGCGGGCTATGAGTGTTCCGGCAACAGCCCGCGCTCAGTGCAGGGGCTGTCTTCGAACGGGCGCTGGACGGGCGTGCGATTGAATGCGCTGCTGAAAGAGGTGGGCGTGGAGCCACAGGCGCGGGAGGTTATTTTCTTTGGCGCCGATCACCGCAAGGACGACATCGTGTTCCGGCAGCAGACTTATAAACTGGACCAGCAGTTCGGCCGCAGCGTGACGCTCGAGAACGCGATGAAGCATGAGCCGATGGTGGCGTGGGCGCTGAACGACGAGCCGCTCACGCGCGAGCAGGGCTTTCCCCGCGGCTAATCATGCCGGGCTGGTATGGCGTGGCCAATGTCAAGTGGCTGGCGGAGGTGCATCTACAGGAAGATCGGTATCTGGGAAATTATCAGACCCGCTGGTACCGGGATCTGCGCGGCGTGGGCGGCACGGGGCAGGAAGACGATCCGCAGGTGCAGTGGGTGGAGAACGAAGTCACGCGGATGCGTTTGAAGTCCGTGATTGCGCGCGTGCGGCGGACGGGTGGGGCGCTGCAGGTTCTCGGATTTGTGTTGAACGATGGCACGCCGCTGCGTTCCGTGGAAGTGCAGGTGGATGGCGGTGCGTGGCAGAAGGCAACGCTGGATCCGTCGAACACGCAGTACTCGGTGGAAGCTTTTCATGTGGCGCTCGGGATGGGGCGACGCCGGGTGAGCACACGCTGGTGTCGCGCGTTACGGATGCGGACGGTGTTGTGCAGCCGACAGCCGCGGAACTGTTCCGGAAGAAGACGTTCCTGGAAGATAACGGTCAGTTTCCGCGGAAGGTGATGGTCGGTTGAGCGGGATGCGCACGAGGAAAGTTTAGCCGCCGATGAACGCGGATCAACGCCGATAAGCGCATTCAGTTCGTGATGGCAAGGGCCACGTCCGTCGGCCGAGACGGCGACCGGTGGACCAGCAAATCGCGCTGCGGCGATCCCTCATGATGACGAGCCCGTGGGCGTCGGCCAGGGTGAGATTCTGATCGGCAAACCGTGCCAGGGTTAGTCGCGACCTTTGAAAGCTCGTTCGCGTCGAACGCCTCATGGTCAGCGCCGGCAACGCGTCGATGAAGGCAAGAAAATGCGCGGCGCGATGCCTGTCGTACCGCCTTAGAAACCATCCATGGCCCTCCGCGATCACCAGGGTGGATGTCACAAGCGCCGGAGGCGACGCGAACAGCCGTTTGAATATCAGATGGTAACTGTCCGATCTGTCGAGAAAGGCGATGAATGCTGAAGTGTCGAGGTAGGCTTCGCGGGAATCGACCGGCTGCGGCTCAGTCTTTCGTGCCATAAACGAGTTCGTCGATCGACAGGCTGGAGTGCGGATCGCTGGTTTCGACAAATCCCGCGTACTTCATCCACACGCCTTCGCCGGGAACGGGCAACTGTTGCCGGACGGCCCGGCGAATTAGCTCCGCAACGGAGATGCCCAGGGCAGCAGCCTGCATTTTTGCCAGATCGTATTCATGGCTGTCGAGACTGATCTGGGTTCGGATCATGTTATCACCGGTTAAAAAGATGATGACACTCAAATGGGTCTTAATCGTTATTGGACGGGGGCTTTGTGCTCTTGGATGAGAAGACACCTCCGAAAGAAGTGCGGGCGTGGGAAAGGGCGAGCCGGAAGATCGAACCGAAATAACAGCCGGAAGTGCGGAAGACTTAAGGGCGGGCGCATGGATGCCACTCTTCAAAACACCGTCTCGTCAACTGAAACGCTCCACAGGCTACTAGGCGGTGGTGAGACCAGTATCCTTAGATGAGATGGATTCAGATTTTCACTCCGCTGAATGCTGACTACACTTGCGGCCAAATATCCGGGTAATTATCCCTTGACGGTAGGTACGGATTCCCTTATAATGAATACATGGCCGACAAACAACTCTGGAATCACATTGAATCCAAAAAGGTTAAGTACACGATTCGGGACTTCGAAAAGCAGTTTCCCGACGATTCCACTTGCCTGGATTGGTTGCGGCAGTATTTATACCCAAACGGCGTCGAATGTAAGCTTTGCGGCAAGGTCACGAAGCATCACCGCGTAGCCAGCCGCCCTTCCTACTCCTGCGATGAATGCGGGCACCATGTCCATCCGACAGCCGGAACGATCTTCCACAAGTCCACCACGCCCTTGCGCCTGTGGTTTTACGCGATCTACCTGATGTCTTCCAGCCGTTGCGGAATCTCCGCGAAGCATCTGGAGCGGGAACTCGGAGTGACCTACAAAACGGCGTGGCGCATGTTCAAAGAGATTCGGACGATGCTCCAGGACGATCAGCCGTTCGACGGCGACAAGCCGGTAGAGATCGACGAAATGTTCCACGGCGGTCGCGCGAAGAACGGCGCGGGCCGGAGGATGAACGGCGACAAACGCAAGACTCCGGTGCTCGGGATCGTCGAGCGCAAGGGCCGCGCCGTCGCCCGTACCATCGAAGCCGCGCGGAGCCGCGAAGTGCTCCCGCTCATCAAGAAATACGTCATGCCGATCAGCACCGTATTCACCGATGAATCGGTGATCTACGACGGTGTCGGCCATTTACAGGGAACCTGCCACACCCACAAGCGGATAAATCACAGCAAGGACGTTTACGTGATGGGCGACATCCACACGAACTCGGTCGAGGGCCTATGGTCGCTGGTCAAAAACAATATTCGCGGCGCGCACCACGCAGTCAGTGCGAAGTACCTCCAGCTATACCTGGATGAAATCTGCTTCCGCTACAACCGGCGTCAAGTCGCGCAGCCCATGTTTATGGCCTTTATGCAGCAGATTTCCAAAGCGGAATCGAAACAGAGTTTCAGAGTGGGAACAGGCACGCCAGACGGCTCATGAAATCGAAAAAGATGGCGTGGCATGATATCATCCGTCGGATCGTGGACTTTTCCGATCAAGAAATTTTCAATTACTTCGATTGCGGCTTGGCAGTTCCATCCTGCCTGAGCGGCAATCCGCTTCGCCCGGTCCAACCCGTGACCAGACCCAAATCCCATAAACAGGAGTAGCCTCATGTCGTCTTCGGATGCGTTTGGAATATTGAGGAAATTGAGTACGGCGCTGCATTTCCGTTTCATTGAAGACCATAGCGATATCACCTACGATTAGATGGAGCGCAACCCGCGTCACAATAGAGGAACTTGAACCTCGTCAATAACGCTGGTGGCGTGTCGTCGAATTCGTTAGAGAGAAAAACTGTTTCTTTGAACGGCGCAGAGGTCTGTGCGCTGGAAGGGGTAAAAGCAATAACGGTAAAGCTGGCAAATGGCGACCAGTTTTTACTGGAGGAAGATGGCGACGCCGTGCCATGATTCTGAAATGGCGGATACAACAACAAAGGCACTTCTCGGCGTGATTGCTCTCGGACTCTGGATTAACCTGGCTGTCCAGTTTCTTCCGAACGAGCGGTTTTATCCGGCCCCCAACGATGTGAAGATTATTTGCGTAGTATTAACGATGAACTTTCCAACATCGAATCCTCTGTGGGTGACATTGGGGACGTCAAGGAGGCCACCCAGGCAATACACGATAACGTAGACGGCATCGCCAAATGCAACGTGCCCCAACACCTTCTTATGTCGCTAGCCCAAAATGACAACAGTTATTGGCGTTGCTCGTCCGCTTTATTTCTCCGGAGCGATCTTCCGGCTCACCTTGCGGAGATCGCGTTCGAAGTCGGCTTGCGTGAATTGTTTTGGCTCTGTTCCGCTGAAGGCGGCATCCTCCACAAAGCCATCGCCCTGTTCGAGCGCCCGCTCAATCGCTGCCCGCGTCTTCTTGAGCAAATCGTTTTCCATGATGACCTTGGTGACCTCTTGGATCGGAGTCACTATCGCGATCCCACTATTCATCTTACCTTCGTTCACGAAATCATCCATAGCGGCATCGGGAGAAATGTTAAATTCCCAATGGCCTCGAACCAAGCCTATCGGCAGGCCATATCCGTCACTCTGCCTTCCCTTGTTAAAGCCAAGCGCTCGATGCGGTGGAACGTAAGCGAGTATCGGAGAGCCGCTGAGTCCCGCCGATTGATCGGGCCTCTATTAGGTAGGCGTGATATTCTCCGCCCGTTTTCTTGTCGAATAACACCTCTTCTGGCATCGCCGCGATAATCCCGCTTCGAACTATCGGAATATTTAAGTCCTTTCGAACCGCTGAGTAAACAGTCCGACTATCGTTATCTCGTCGCCGATACCCACGCCGAATGATTGAATCTTCGCATCGGTAGCGAAAAATTCCGCCTCAAGTGCCCTCACCTGGAACGGCGCGCCGATATTCACCGGGAGAACCGCGACGTCCACATTGGTGTTGTCCGGTAACACCCACTGGTTGAATAACTCAACGGTGCGCGCGGCTGAAGTGGTCCGGCAAAATTGATGCGCGCTTTCAGGTGGCCGAATTTTTGATAAGCCTGGGTTACGCAGTGCTTGGCGGTTACAAGATAGGTAAACGAGAGTTCGGGGTGTCTCGGGATCGGATGATAACGAAAAATGCGGTACCACCGTAGAACGTCTTGCCGTCCTTCTCTACACAGAGAAAACAGACCGATTCCTTGATTTCATCCGGAACGCGCAGACGAGCACCTTTTGGCTCCTCAAGGTACCACTTTTCCCGCCCGAGGACCCTAGAATCACAATACATTACTGTTTACCTACCGTCAAGGGATAATTACCAATATCCGCTAGCTTCGCCATCCATTCGCCCTGAATCCTGGTAATTGTGGTATCTGGATTCTGGACACTAATCTGTAGTATTCATTTAACTTAAATAAATTCAGTGACTTGGCCAAATAAGGTCTTGCAACGCGATCAATCTCGTGGCACAATCCGTAGTGGGTCTAAGTGGCCAAAAGTGGATAAAAGGTGGAATCGGACACCCCAGTCACGGCAGCTACAAACGTCGAAGCACCGCGCGGCATGTATCCGGCGCGGCTCGACGACAAGGGGCGTCTCAAGCTGCCTGCGACCTTCCAGCAGTTTTTCAACAGTATGGGGGAGCGCAAGTTGTTTGTGACCAGTCTGAACCGGCGCATAGCCCAAATATACCCGATGGCGGTATGGAGAGAGAACGAAAAGTTTTTCGAAAGCTACCGCGAGAATCCCAGGGCCGCGCGAAATATGGCGTTCAATGCCGCCGACCTCGGCGCGGAAGCCGAAATGGATGCGCAGGGCAGGATCACTTTCAATCCGGAACTGCGGCGGGAGCTGAATCTCGAAGGACAGGAGTTGCACCTGTTCGCATACAGGGGCCGCGTGGAAGTGTTGAACGAAGCGCTCTATCTGGAGCGGAAGCAGAGCGCGATGCGGAGGCGGCGGAAGACGCAGGAAGCCCTCGAGAGGGCGGGGTTGCGGTGACCGTGAATGGCACAACATTATCCGGTCCTGCTGGCCGAGTCGCTGGAGTACCTGAACGTCAGGCCGGACGGCGTGTATCTCGACTGCACGGCGGGACTGGGCGGTCATACGGCGGCGATCGCCGCGCGGCTGACGCAGGGCGGAAAACTGATTTCCTGCGACCGGGACGGGCAATCGCTCGAAATGGCGCGGCAGAACACGGTGGAGTGGGCGGACCGGATCATTTATCAGCAGGCGAGTTTTTCGCAGCTGGATTTTACGGGTCTGGACGGAGTGATCGCGGACCTGGGAGTGAGCCGGTATCAGCTCACCAATGCGGCGCGAGGATTTTCATTTCAGGCAGAGGGGCCGTTGGATATGCGCATGGATCAAACCCATGGCACGACGGCGGCAGATCTGCTGAATCACAGTGCCGAGAAGGCAATCGCCGACTGGATCCACCAGCTCGGCGAAGAAAGGAGAGCGCGGAAGATAGCCGGAGCAATCGTTCGAGCGCGGCCCATTCGGAGCACACTGCACCTGGCGGGTGTAGTGGAACGGGCCGCACCTCGGACGGGACCTTTGCATCCCGCGACTCGAACTTTCATGGCACTGCGCATGGTGGTCAATCGGGAGCAGGAAGAACTGGACACGTTGCTGAGGAATGCGCCGGGAATGGTAAAACCGGGCGGGCGCATCGTCATCATTTCGTTCATGTCGCTCGAAGACCGCAAGGTGAAAGAGAGTTTCCGGGAGTGGGCGCGGGACGGGCGGGCCACCATTCTGACGAGGAAGCCCGTCACGCCGAGCGAACGGGAAGTGCGGGATAATCCGCCGTCGCGGAGCGCAAAACTGCGGGCAGCGGAAATCGGGGAGCGGAGCGGGAGGGCGGCTGACAGCCGCTTAAGCACGACGGAGAATTCACCAATGGCCACGCTGGCAACATTCCTGAAACGAAGAACGCGGTAGTCGTTGCACGCGGAACGCCGCGAAGCGGTTCGCGAGCAAGCCGATCCATACCGGCTGCGCGCGCTGCCCAACGACCACATTTACTTCTATGCGAAGAAAATCGACAATTCGCGCGTGATCCGGCAGGCGGATCCGTCGGCGCGCGGCGAGTGCTGGTCGGCGGTGGGGGCGGCGGGAGTGCTGTTGATGCTGGGGGCGAGCATAGTTGCGCCGCACGTGGGAGCGGTGCTGGCGGGCTACAAGCTGGAAGCGCTGAAACAGGAGCGCCAGACGCTGCTCAATGAAAAGCGGGACTTAGAGGTGAAGGAAGCGGGGCTGCTGAGTCCGGAGCGATTAAACGATCTGGCGAAGGCGCACAGCCTTGCGACGACCGTTGCCGGGCCAGGTGATCATCTGGATACCGCCGGCGACGGATACGAGTTTCGCCGTCAACAGGCGCCATCGGCCGCGCCAGAATGTCAGACACTTGGTCAGACCCACACTGGTCAGCCGTAAGGAGCATAAGGGTGGAAGAGCGGAGCCGGGCCAGTCCCACTCCTCAGCGATCAACCGCCTGACTCTTCTGTCGGCGGCGCTGCTGCTTTGGGCGGCGGCAATCTGCGGAAAATTGATTTCGCTGCAGGTGATCCATCACGCGAAGTACGAGGCCATAGCGCGCTCGCAGCAGGAGGAGAAAGTCCACATTCCGGCGCCGCGCGGCTCGATTTTCGATCGCAACGGACAGCCGCTGGCGATCAGCGTTCCGGTGGATTCGGTATCCGTGAATCCGCAGCAGATCGAGAATATCCGGCTGGCAGCCGAGGTGCTGGGGAACACGCTGAATCTGGATCAGCGGGCGCTCTACGGCCGGCTGCAATGGGCGCGGGAGAATCGCAAAGGTTTCCTGTGGGTGAAGCGGAAGATCGATCCATTTGAAACCGAGCGGCTGAAGGCGATGCATCTGGATTGGGTGACATTTCATACGGAAAGCCAGCGGCATTATCCGAGCGGGCAGGTGGCGGCGCATATTGTGGGCGCAGTCTACAGAGATGAAGACGGCGCGGCGGGGGTGGAGCGGGCGATGGATGCGGTGCTGAAGGGGCGCGACGGAACCGAGCGCATGGTAATGGACGTCAAGCGCCGCGGTCTGGAGTCGCACATGGACAGCGCGCCGCAGGCGGAACGCAATTGACGCTGACGATCGACGAACGCATGCAGTACATAGCGGAGCGCGAGCTGAAGGCGGGAGTGGAGGCGAAGCACGCGCGCAGCGGCACGGCGATCGTGATGAATCCCTATAACGGGGAGATCCTGGCGCTGGCTAATTATCCGACCTACGATCCCAACACGCGCCGAAGGAGGGTGAGGATCCGATTGCGCGCTTCGATCTGGGCGCATCGGTTCCGTTCGAGCCGGGTTCTGTATTTAAGGTCGTGACGATGACGGCGGCGCTGGAGACGACGAATGTTCGGCCGGAGACGCTGATTCCGACGGGCAACGGGATTCTCGTGTTGCCCGGGCGCGTGGTGCACGAATCGCATCACGGATACGGCACCATCACGATGGCGGAAGTGCTGGAGAAATCGAGCAATATCGGCGCCATCATGATCGGAACGCGGGTGGGCCGGGAGAATATGTACGAATACGCGCGGCGGCTCGGGTTCGGGCAGAAGACGGGTTTGCCGGTGCCGGCGGAGTCGGCCGGGAAACTGCGGCCGCTGCGGGAGTGGGGCACGACTTCGCTGGCCTCCATTTCGATGGGGCAGGAAGTGAGCGTGACGTCGGTGCAACTGGCGCGGCTGGGCGCGGTGATGGCGAACGGCGGGATGCTGGTAAAGCCGAGGCTGATTCTGAAGCGCGGCGACAAGCCGGAACCGATGGAAGCGCCGGTGCGAGTGATCAAGCCGGAAACGGCGATCACGATGCGGCAGATGATGGAGGGCGTGGTGCTGCGCGGAACGGGGCGATTGCACGCGCGGCTGGACGGTTACACGTCGGGCGGCAAGACCGGAACGGCGCAGATTTTCGATTCCGAAACGCACCGGTACACGCACGATTACAACGCCTCGTTTTTGGGTTTCGCGCCGGTGACGAATCCCGCGCTGGTGGTGCTGGTGACGGTGCATCGCACGTCGGGCGAGAACGGGCAGGGGGCGGACGCGGCGGCGCCGGTGTTCAAGGCGATCATGGCCGAAGCGCTGCGGATGCTGGACACGCCGAAAGACATTCCCGAGGAATTGGCGGCGCGCAAGGCTCCGGCGAAGGAAACGCCGGGCGAATTCGCGGGCGACGTGGCGATCGCGGGTCTGGGTGAAAAGAGCATCATGGATGAAGACCCCACGGTGAAGCAACTGCTGGCCGAGCAAATGAAACCGCTGGCGGATCCGGATGCGATTCCATCCGCGCAGCCTGGCGCTCAGGGAAGCCCGGTAGGGCAAACCCAGCCGAAGCCGCGTGTGCCGGAAGCCCCGGGTGTGCCGGATTTCCGCGGAAAATCGATGCGGGATGTGGTGGAAGAGGCTTCGGCGGAGGGGCTCGACGTGATGGTGGAAGGAAGCGGAGTGGCGCGGGCGCAGTTGCCGCTGCCCGGCAGTCCGCTGCGACGGGGGGAACAGATCCGGATCGTATTTACGCGCTGATATGACAGTGGGCGAGGTGCTGGCGAAAGTCCCGTTGCGGTCGGCATTGCCGGTTGCTCTGTCCGGCGCCGAAGTCCGGGGAATGGATTACGATTCGCGCCGGATCGAGCCCGGATTTTTGTTTTTTGCCTTTGCGGGGTCGCGCGTGGACGGGAGGGAGTTTGCGGCGCAGGCGGCGGCGAAAGGCGCGCTGGCGATTGTGAGCGAGCTGGAAGCGCCGGCTGCATGCGCATTGCCGTGGATCCGGGTGGAACACGGGCGGCGGGCGCTGGCACTGGCGGCGAAGACGTTTTATGGAAACCTCGATGAGAGGCTGCAATTGACGGGCATTACCGGCACGAACGGCAAAACGACCACGAGTTATCTGGTGGACTCGATTCTGCGCGCGGCGGGCAGGACGACGATGCTGGCCGGAACGATCGAATACCATCTGGGCTCGAAAATATTGCCGGCGCCGAATACGACCCCGGAATCACTCGATCTGCAGAGGATGCTGGCGGAGCTGGACGGGATGGGCGGAACGCACGCGACCATGGAAGTGTCGTCGCACGCGCTGGCGCTGGGGCGCACTTACGGTCTGCATTTTCACACGGCGGTTTTTACCAATCTCACGCGCGACCATCTCGATTTTCATGGGACGATGGAAGGCTATTTCGCGGCGAAACAACTGCTGTTCACCGGGTTGGGTGGGCCGCCGCCGCGCTGTGCCGTGATCAATCGGGACGACGAATGGGGACGAAAGCTGGGGGCGCGAGGCAGCTCTGAACTGCTCTGGTACGGACTGGGAAGCGGCGCGATGGTGCGCGCGCAGCACATCGGTTCGGGGCTGAACGGACTGCGTTTCGACGTCACCTGCGAGAAGCTGCGATTCGAGATTCAGTCGCCTCTGCTGGGAAAAATCAACGTGTACAACATTCTGGCGGCGTGCTGCGCCGGCATGACGTACCAAATTGCACCGGAGACGATTGCGCGCGGGATCGGGAACTGCACGGGCGTGCCGGGGCGGTTCGAGCGCATCGACGAAGGCCAGCCGTTCGGGGTGGTAGTCGACTATTCACACACCGACGATGCGCTGCGCAACGCGATTACGATCGCGCGCGATCTGAGCGCGAAGCGAGTGATTACGCTGTTCGGATGCGGCGGGGACCGCGACCGGACGAAGCGGCCGGTGATGGGCCAGGTCGCCGGGGAACTGAGCGATCTGGTGATTCTTACGAGCGACAATCCGCGTTCGGAAGAGCCATTGCAGATCATGAACGACGTATTAGTCGGGGTGCGGCGCACCGATACGCGAACGATCGTCGAGCCGGACCGCGCGGCGGCGATTCGCAAAGGAATCGAGGAAGCGCGACCGGGAGACATTCTTATCCTGGCTGGCAAGGGGCACGAAACCTATCAGATTTTTCGGGACCGCACGATTCACTTCGACGACCGCGAAGTGGCGCGCGACGCGCTGCGCGCATTCGGATTCAGGAAGCAGGATGCGGATGAGGCGGGGAGCACCCGGCAGTGACGATTTCCATTCCAGCCATTGCGGAAGCGATCGGGGCTGCGATCCCTGCAGCGGGCGTGAGCGTATCGGGCCTGGGCAGCGTATCGGGGTGGAGCATAGATAGCCGCACCATCAATCCGGGCGATTGTTTTTTCGCGCTGCGCGGGCCGCTGCACGACGGACACGATCACATTGCAGGTGCGGCTGAAAAGGGCGCCGCAGTGGCGATTGTCGAGCGTGCTGCGGAAGCAGGAATCCTGCAACTGGTGGTTCCGGACGCGCTGGCGGCGCTGCAGCTACTGGCGAGCCGGGCGCGGGAGCGATGGGGCGGCGCGGTTGTGGGCGTAACGGGAAGCGCGGGAAAGACGACGACAAAGGATGCGATCGCCAGCCTGCTGGCTGTGCAGGTGAGGACCGGCCGCACAATCGGGAACTATAACAATCATTTTGGTGTTCCGCTGTCGATTTTGCGATTGCCGGACGACTGCCGGGCGGCCGTGATTGAGATGGGCATGAATCACGCCGGAGAGATTCGGTCGCTGGCGAAGATCGCGAAACCGCGCATCGGCGTTGTGACCAACGTGGGCTGGGCGCATACGGAATATTTTCCGAACGGTATCGACGGTGTTGCGCTGGCTAAGCGGGAGCTTATAGAAGAGCTGCCGGCGGACGGGATTGCGATTCTGAATGCCGACGATGAGCGCGTCCGCGAATTCGCGAAGGTTCACCCGGGCCGGACGATTTTATTCGGATTTGCCGAAGATGCCGAGGTACGCGCGGAAGATCCGCGGTCGTGTCCCGGAGGCGCGCATTTCCGCTGCCTCGGGGTCGAATTCAAATCGCCGCTGGCGGGGCGGCATGGTGTGAGCAACGTGCTGGCCGCCATTTCGGTGGCCTGGGCGATGGGCATTAAGCCGGAGCGTCTGACGGGTGCGGTGCGGACCCTTGCCACGGGCAAGATGCGCGGCGAGAGATTGGAGCGCGGCGGCATCACCATTATTAACGACTGCTATAACGCAAACCCCGAAGCCATGCGATCGATGCTGGAAGTGCTTCGCGGGACACCGGGCCGGCGGCGCATCGCCGTGCTGGGTGAAATGCTCGAGCTTGGCCGTGAGGCCGAGGCCCTGCACCGTGGCATAGGACGATTGGCCGCGGAGTTGGGCATTGATGCCCTTGTGGGCGTGCGCGGCGCTGCTCGCTTTATGGTTGAAGAAGCCATGCAGGCGGGATTGTCGGACAGCGCCGCGTCTTTTTTCGAATCGCCGACAGAGGCTGGCGATTTTCTGGCGACGATGGTTCGGCCGGGTGACACGGTTTTGTTTAAGGGATCGCGCGGCGTTGAAGTCGAGAAAGCGATGGAGCGGGTGTTTGGGGAGTCGGGGAGCTAGACGGCGCGATGCTGTATTGGCTGCTTTACGAAAAACTTTATCCGGCCGTGACGCCGTTCCGCGTGTTCCGGTACGTGACGACGCGAGCCATGTTCGCGAGCCTGACTTCGCTGTTTCTCTGCATTCTGCTGGGGCCGTGGCTGATTCGGAAGCTGCGCGAGTTTCAGATCGGGCAGCACATTCGCGAAGACGGCCCGCAGTCGCACCATAAGAAGGCCGGTACGCCCACCATGGGCGGAGTGCTGATCGTCATCAGCATCGTTGTACCGGCGCTGCTTTGGGCGGACCTGAGCGATACGTATGTCTGGATCGCGGTGTGCGGGCTGATTGCGTTCGCCATTATCGGCTTCATCGACGATTATGCAAAGGTGATGAACCGGCGTAATCTCGGGCTGACGGGTTGGCAGAAATTTGGCATGCAGATGGGTGTCGCGGCGTTGATCACCGGGGTTCTGGCCCTCATGCAATATTACGGGGCTTACACGACGACGCTGAATGTGCCGTTTCTGAAAGCGTTTCAGCCGGACCTGCTGATTCACGCATTCATGGGCAACCCATTTACATACGTCCTGGGCTTTCTTCCTTTTTATATATTTCTCGTGCTGGTGGTGGTGGGATCGAGCAATGCAGTCAATATCACGGACGGTCTGGATGGTCTGGCGATCGGACTAATGGTGATTGCGGCGGGCGCGCTTACGCTGCTGGCGTATACGAGCGGCAATCGCGAACTGGCGACATATCTGCTGCTGGAGCGCAATCCGCGGACTGCGGAACTGACGATATTCTGCGCCTCGATGACGGGGGCGAGTCTTGGATTTTTATGGTGGAACGCGCATCCGGCGGACATTTTCATGGGGGACGTCGGATCGCTGGCGCTGGGCGGAGCGATGGGCGTGGTGGCGGTGCTGATCAAGCAGGAGATTCTGCTGGTTTTTATCGCCGGTATGTTCGTGATCGAGATGCTGAGCGTGATCCTGCAGGTCGGCAGCTACAAGCTGCGGAAGAAACGCATTTTTAAAATGGCGCCGATTCATCATCACTTCGAGGCTCTGGGCTGGCCGGAATCCAAGATCATCGCGCGGTTCTGGATTGCGGGACTGGTACTGGCGCTGTTCGCTCTGACGACACTGAAGCTGCGATGAAGATCGAGGAAGCGAAGACGCTGGTGGTGGGGATGGAGAAGTCGGGGCGGGCCGCGGCGGATTTTCTGCGCGCGCGCGGGGCCGCGGTCACAGCGACGGACCTGAAGCCTCACGACGTGCCCGGGTTCCGGCCACAAACGGACGCGCTCTTCCAGGAGCGGTGGGATCTGATCGTGCTGTCGCCAGGCGTTCCGGCCGATCTGCCGGGCGTCGAGGCGGCGCGGGCGCGCGGCACGGATGTGATCGGAGAGGTGGAGCTGGCAGCGCCATATTTAAAAGGTCCGGTGATCGGTATTACGGGGTCGAACGGGAAAACGACCACGACTTCCCTGGTGGGGCACATTCTGCAAAGTTCCGGAACTCCGGCGCAGATTGGCGGCAACATCGGGACGCCGGTGATTACGATGACGGCCACTTCGCATGCCGACCAGTGGAATATTCTCGATGCTCTGGCCATGATTGAAATCAATACGGAACTAAGGTCGCTCGATGCTGGGATCTGACTCGGTCGACACGCCGAACTCCGTTGAGGCAAGCAAGATCCATGTCCCACGGAGTCGAAGAAGGGTCGTCACTCCGGTTGCGAATATCGAATACTTGCTCTGTTCAGCAATCGTCCTATTTGGAGCCCTGATACGGATTCCGGGACTCACGGGTGGTGACCTCTGGGCGGATGATGCCTGGATCACCCTTCCTGTGCGCGAGGGAATTCGAGAGGCCATCAGAATGGATGTGTCAACCCCCCTCTTTCTCTTTGCGGTGCGTGAATGGGCATCCATCAACTATTCGTCAACGGCCTTCGTTCAGGCATTCCCTCTTGTGGTCTCGTTGCTCTCAATCGCGGCAATGTGGTGGCTCGTGCGCACGATCGGTGGTCGGATGTGGACGAGAGTCCTCGTCACATCCCTAGTCGCCGTCAACCCGATGTTTGTCGTGTATTCGACGCGCATCAAGGAATACAGCGTCGAGGTCTTGCTCGGCGTGTTGTTGCTGATCGCTCTGGCTAAGTTGACCCAGAGGCCGACGCCCAGGCGATCGATCACGCTACTGGTACTCAGCATTGTTGCCTGCGTCACGTCGGGTGCGCTTGTTCTCTTTGTAGGCGGAATTGCGGTCGCAGTAGCCATTCAGGGACTGCGCGAAGGCTGGTATCGGGACCGCTATTGGATGGCTGACGTCGTGGGCATTTCCCTGGCAATGGGAGTGAGCTACGTTTCGTTCTACAACAAGTTCACCGCACACCTCCAACAGTTTTGGTCTTCCTATGAATTCGGAGGCCCAAACAGCGCACCGGTGACCCACACGATTGGATTCATGGGCAACGGGATCGCGCACGGACTACTGGGAACGCCACTCCAGGTCGGCCCCTTCCCCTATCCCTATGCACTTTCCAACGCAGGCTTTGAAGTCTCCCTCGCAACCGGGATCGCCGTCTTCGGCATCCTCCTCGCGCTCATGGTGTCCGCGGTATGGACATCGCGAAAGCAAGACTCCGCCGCAAGAACAACCGCAATCGCAGCTTCCTCGGTCATCGCGATCGCATTCTTCGCCGCTGCGGCTGGACACGCTCCTTTCGGTGGAGGGCGAACTGACCTGTGGTGGTACCCAGCGTTCTGGAGCCTGCTCGCCATCAGCCTTGAGTCTGGGTTCCGCAGATTCGCTCCCAGTGTGGCCCAATTGTCCACCTCGGTCCGCAGGACAATCACGATTGGTTGCTCACTGCTGCTGATCATGGTCGCTATCCCGTTCGGGATGTACTTTCGATCCTGGTACCCGGCGCAGGACATCCGGGCCTTGTTCTCGCAGCACCAAGCCGCCATCCGTCCAACCGACTGGGTCTACCTCTCCTCCTACAACACTTGGTCATACGCCCTCTACGGCTTGGGGCCCTTCCACATTCAGTTTGGCGTCCAGAATGGGAAGGGTTGGTTGGTCAGCGTCGATAAGTTCGACGTGCAGAGATTCGTCACTGTCGAGCCATGGGCTATCTGCCTACGTTCACGGCGGCTTTGGTGGATCGGAATCAACAGTTCAATTCTGTACGCAAGTTCTTACCGACTCACCGGGCCTGCTGGGAGTGAGACACTCGCCTCGGGCGCACGGGAGCTCGCTTCCTATGGCTGGATTCCGTCGCGGGTCATCGTCGGAAATGGAGTAAATGCCATCTTGTACACGCATCCTGGGGCGTGCGCAGGGTAGTTCCATCGTGATGATTCCTACGCAGAAGACTTGTGGTACCCAACAAGTCGCACGCCGGGGCAAGTGCTCCGACAGCCTCTTCTGAAGACGAGCGTCCGCCAGGCTTGTGCTGGGTTCGGCCCTCTTCGCTCTCCACGCTCAGGGTCCGCTCGATTCCCGAGTCCGAGAGTCTTGAACAGCAGAACCGCGGCGAAACCGAGTCCTGTACAGGTAGCGCGGCAATGGCGTCAGGGCTAATGCAGCGAGCAGAGCAAGCAAGAAGAGCCACGGGTAGCCTCCAAAGCCCCGGTATGTAAAGGAAACCCTGTGGCGACCCGGCGGTACTGTGACCGCCACGAGCGCTGGTGCAACCATGTAGGTCTGCGCGGGCTGCCCGTCGACAGTGGCGCCCCAACCGGGGTCAAACGAAGCGTGCAAGACGACGGCAGCCGTCCGGTTGGCGACGACCGTTGCGCTGGCCGCTCCGTTCAGTAGGTTGATCGACTCGCTGAGAGTGCGTCCTGCGAACCCTCTCGGTGTAGTCCCCGGGGCGAGAGTCGGCGGAGCCGCCGAGTCTCCGGCGAACGCGATGGTCGGATAGAGGTTTTCGCCCGGTTCGTTCGACTGGAGGAACGCCTGAGTCTGATCTCCGATATTGCTGCGATCGGCGACAATCGGCAGTGTGGTGTCGACGACGCTTATGTCGCGGCTTGAGGGAACGATCCAGAGCGAAAACACACCCTCCCGGAGCACAAGGCGAGCCCTCGGCACCGGCGACCTTGTGCTCGGCAGTACCAAGTACCGCACGCCGAACACCGAATAGTCACCGGGGTTTGATTCGTCGAAGAATGCTTCAGGGTCAGTCATGAGCGAGGCAGTGCGCAGCGTGTAGCCAACAACTGGAAGGTCGAGGTTTGACAAGTACTTGAAGACTGGTACCTGTCCGACGGTAAAGGACGAGCCCCAGTCCGGTTCGGGCAGGCCTGCATAGACGTACCCGGGGCCGAGCGCTTGGATCTGCGTCGCAATTAGAGCCATCTCCTGGCCGGGCTGGGAGGCATCAACCTGCTGCTGATAGGTCATGTTTTGGCTGTTGAGAGAGTCGTACGAGGCCGTTTGCGACCACGCAGGTGCGAGCCCAAGGACGACCAGTGCGATCACTCCCACCATCCCCGCGTAGCGAAGCGGGGCACTCGAGGCGATCTTCGCGCGCGGCGCGAAGAAGCTGCGGAGGACTCCGAAAATGGCAGTCGCACCCACACCAGCCAAGAAGAGGCCGGAAAGTTGAACGCCAATCATGAAACGCCGGAGGAAGAGATCCTTGCTCCCCGGCAGCAGGTTGATGAGCGACCCAGCGTCGTTCGCCCGAAGAACATGATGAGGCTGACAGCAAAAATCGCAAGCAGAGCTCGGCTTCGCTCGTCGCTGCGAAAGCGGCGATCGACGCCGCCATCCCCGCGAACACCAGGATAGTGACGACGGGAGTCGCCAAGCATCGAAGAGCTGGCCATGCACGAGCCAGCTCAGTATCTGGCGGGCACCGTACGAGTTTACGTCAGGACCGCCCTGAAGGAATTCGTTGACTGATGCCCACTTGCCCATCACGATCAAGGGGATTGTCACCCAAGCGGTCAACAGCACGACGTAGACAATCAGGACGCCGGCACGCCTGGCACGGTTGACCAACTCCGACGGCGTCAGGAACATCCAGAGCACAACGGCGATAACCGCAAGGTACCCGGTCTCGAAATGCAGGGCCATCGTGAGCCCAATCATCACGATCGCGGCCACCAGGTCCTTGCCCTTGCTCACCGCCCGCCATGAGAACGCCCATGCAAAGGGAAACGTCCACATCGCCAGCATCTGCGCCCATACCCCGAAGCCGTTCCACAAATACGCCGTCGACTCATAGCCGACGCCGGGAACGCTGAAGAGGAAGGGAGAGCACGCTGCGGCGATCGCGGCCGTCCATCGCTCCCACCCCAGGATCCGCGCAGATAGGTAGACGCTGATGGGCCAGAGGGACCAGAGATGTAGATGGACCATGCCGAACGCATGGTTTGGGCCGATGACGATCCCCACGGCACCGGTCAGCATCGCGCCGAGGCTCTGGTAGTGAAGGAAGTGCGGCGAGCCTAGGCCGAGATACGGGTACCAACTCGTGAGCGGCAGATGCCAACGTGACAGCTGGTAGGTGGCCTCGCGGACCATCTGTGCATGCATCGATCCGTCGTTTAGCAGCGGCACGAAGGACGTCTCTCGACCGCACCTCAATGAGGTTGAACAGCACGACCACAGCGACAATGCCTATAGGGCCCCATCGCGCGAACCCAGAACTGGGTTCGTCCTCTGATCTCGACAGACCTGCCCCATAGGCGTCAGGTCCATCTTCCCGACCATAAGCGTCCGACGAGATGTCTTCAGGCGTGAGCTTGGTCGAAGAGGTGAGGCTCGCACCCCCGTGATCCTCGAGCCCTGACGGGTCAACTTCGATCTTCTTGGTCCCATCATCGGGACTTTCGCGGGTCAATGCGATGCCCCCGCTGCATGGGCGCCGCGTCCCTTCGGCCGCTTGCCTCGCCAGAAGTAGACGTACATGAGGCTGCCGAGCGTTGCGATAGACAGTAGGAAGAGCTTGGATACCACTTGTACGACTGGTATCGGAAGAAGACGGTGTGGGTCCCAGGCGAAACTCTCACGCCGACAAGCGCGGGCGCGATCATCTCGGTGCTGGCAGGCTTCCCGTCCACAGTGACAGTCCAACCGGGGTCGTACGAGGCCGACAGGAGCACGACCGACGTCCGGTTGGCAGTCACGAGCGCCGTGGCCTCCCCTTGGGGGAGGTTGTCATTCTCGAAGTCGACAGAGCCGGGGGAACCGGTGACCGTTTGATTCGGGCCCACGGTGGGCGTCGCGGCCGGCTGCCCGTTGAACGCCACGGTCGCGTACACGCCCTGGGTCGCAAGTGCGCTGTCGAGGTAGCCGGAAGTCGCCGATCCGAGGTTCGTGCTGTTCGCGGTGATCGCGGTCGAGGTGTCAATGACGTGGATCAGCCCCGTGTTGGCAACCGCTAGAACCGATAGGAGCCGGCCTTCTCGACGATCGTGGCCGGAACGGGGGGCTGGTGCCCTGCGGGAAGGATCAGCCAGTGAATGCCGAAGAGGGTGTAATTGCCCGGTTGGCTCTCGTCGAAGTACGCCTCTGGATCCGACATGAGCGACGAGGTTCGCAAGGTGAAGCCGACCTGATCGATGTAGTGGTCCGTAAGGTAGATGTAGACAGGGACTGTCCCCACCCTGAAGTTGTACCCCCAGTTGCTTGGCTCTCCTGCGTAGATGCGGCCGCCGCCCGCACGCTCCGCCACCGAGACGAGCGAGTCGACTTGGGCACCCTGAGTCGCATCGGAGACCAGCTGGCTCTGGATGGAGAGCCCGCTGTAGTGGTCGTAGGACGCGACCTCGTGCCACGCAGGGAATAGGGCCACCAGGAGCGCGGCGACGGCAAGTGCCGGAACGAGGACCTTGGCGCGAATGTGTTCATGCATCCTGCTGATCTTCGGCAGATGCGGACCGATCACGTGCACGGCGAGCCGACCGAGCGTCGTGGCACCGATGCCCCCCAAGAGCATGCCGAAGAGCTGCACACCCATGATGTAGCGGTGGAAGAGGATGCTGCTGTTCGCCGGCAGCAGGTTGAGTATGGAGCCAAAGGTCGGCCGACCGCTGTAGAGGACCAGGCTGAGCAAGAAGAGGAGGACGACCACCCGGGCTCGCTCATCCCTGCGAAACCGCAGGACGCACACGACGAAACCAATGCCGACCAGGATCGTGAAGACGGGCAACCGGCCGATGCCGAGCGGCGCGTCGAATACCCAACCGGAGAAGAGCCAGCCGAGCACCTGGCGGGCACCGTAGGAGTCGTTGAAGAAGGTGCCAACCTGGAACTCATTTGTGGAGGCCCATCTGGCCGTCTGGAGCAGCGGCACGACGATCCAGGACACAAGGAGCAGCGCGGCGACTCCTATCCATGCGACGCGGAGGATCCGCTTCCAGAGGCTCACGAGGACGCAGGAATGCGAAGAGCACGAGGCAGAGCCCTGCGAGATACGCCTGAGGAAGTGGAACGCGATGACGCCTGCCATCGCGAGGATCGCCCAAAACACGTACTGGTTCCGGCTCACAGCCCGCCACGCGAGCCCCAGCGCGATGGGAAGGAGCACCATGGCCCACAGCTGCGACCACAGGCCGGAGCCGTAGAACATGTACGCCTGGTGCTCGTATCCGTACCCCACTGAATTCTGCGCAAGAGGTGCAAGCGCTGCTGCGCACGCTGCGGTCCACCTGTCCAAGTCAAAGAGACGCGAACCTAGGTACACGCTTATCGGGAAGATTGAGAGAAGCACGTACATGGTCCAACTCAGGGTCTGCGCGGGCCCGATCACAAGGCCCAGCAGCCCCGCGAGCACGGCGGAAAAGCTCTGATAGTGCAAGAAGTACGGCGAACCGAGCGAGAGGTACGGGTACCAGCCGTCAAGCGGGAAGTGACCGAGTGACAAGCCATCGGTGGCGAACTTGACGGTTTCGAGATGGACCGAGGAGTCATTCGGATAGGCGACGGGCAACCGCTCCGTACGAAGTACGAAGAGGTTGAAGAAGACGGCGAAGCCGACCAGCGAGAAGGGTCCCCATCTTGAGTTCCCGGTATCCCGCGACGGCAAGGATTGATCGGCAGAGCGCGCTATGGCCGCGATCACCGCCGACACTTGGGAAGGGGTCTCCTTATTCTTGGTGACCTCGACACTTGCCTCCGCCTCATATCCGAGTGAGAGGCGTTCCAGATCGACCGGAACGACAGCCTCTCTCTCCCTGCTCGTCGGCGTGCCCGCCGCGTCGCCGGTCATCGGCTGTCCCCAGTCCACGTTCCCAGGCTATCCCCAGCATGCTAAGGAAACGACGCGAAGCAGATCTGAACTCCCAGGACGAGCCACAGAGTCCAGAAGATGACGAGTCCATCGTTGGGGAACAGATGGAATCCGCCGGCAGCCCAATCGGCGCCTTCCCATCCAATCCCGACGAGGCCCACCAGGACGAGCGCGCTGCCGGCGGCCAGGCCCTCTTCCAGTTTGACCCGCTTCAGAGCCCGCTCAAGGGACCGCCCACTCGATCGGAGCGGTTCGCGGTAACTGAAGACCCTGGCGAAGAGCCCGATCGAGACGATGCCAAAGCCGATGGATGCAAGCAACACGCCGAACAGCTCGGCTCGGGTGGCGAGTGTGATGCGGCCGACGTGCTGGGCCCCGAGCGCGAGCCAACTCACGAGCGCCACGCCGAAGATGAGCAGGGTTGCACCGGGCAGGATGAAGAGCGACGTGGGCGAACACATGAGGACGAAAGTCAAGTGCCGGAAACCATCGGGGATCGTCCGCAGGTGCGGCGGGCGGTCCCGCTCATCGGCCAGGACCGTGATCGGGATCTCGGCGACTCGCATCTTGTGACGGGAAGCCTTGATGACCATCTCCACACAAAACTCGAACCCAGTTGTTCGCGAGTCGATCTCTTCGAGAAGCTCCCGGCGAAACCCGCGGATGCCACAGTTCGGGTCGTGAACCGGAGATCGGTAGATGAGCCGGATGAGGCCCGAGATGAGCGGATTGCCGACGTACCGGTGGCTCCACGTCATAGAACCGCTCTTCATCTCTCCGGTGAAGCGGTTCCCCACCACGAGGTCGTAGCCCATGCGCAACTTCTCGAGAACCTTGGGGATGTCGTTGAAGTCGTGTTGACCGTCGGCGTCGGCACAGATCACGAACTTTCCTCGCGCGCCGTCCGTTCCGCCTCGAACGGCGCTTCCATAACCACGCACTGCGACGTGAACGATGCGCGCTCCAGCCCCAGCAGCGGCTTCGGCAGAGCCGTCTGTTGACCCGTTGTCAGCAACGATGACCTCACCGAACAACCCGAAGCGACGCAGTATTTCCCTGGCATCTATGACGCAGTGTTCAATAGAGCGTGCTTCATTGAGACACGGAATGATGATCGACAACTCGAGGGGTCTCCCCTGCAAACCCTCAGAATCACGAATCTCATCTGACCCAATATGCAAGAGACTCTCCTTCGGCGCCCAACCTTCCTCTCTCGTCACTTGCACGCGCCTTGCTTGTCACACTCGCCAGAGCTGTCACGTGCCATTCAATCCCAATCGGGAAACGAGTCGCGGTGATTCGTTCCAAGGGGTGGCACCAAGGTCCCTGGACTACTTTTGAGCCGCGGCAACGTCCTTCAGGAATGCAGGATTCAGGGCAGCAGCGGCCTGGATCTCCTTAATGCCTTGCGCCTTCTCTCCGCGGCTGATGAGTAGGAAGCCAAGATTCACGTACGCAGGTGCGCTCGCCACACTCTTGGGCGCCAAAAGCAATCACTTGCGCGTAATCAGCCTCCGCTTGAGCCGGAGAGGATTTCGTCAGGATGATTGCGAGGTTGTACAGAGCATCAGAGAAATTCGGATTAATCGCGATGCACTTCTGATAGTAGTTCTGAGCAGCAGGAAGGTTCGCCGGCGATGTGTCAATCTGCTCAATCACACCAAGGTCATAGTACGCGTAACACGCAAGGTTTGAATTTGGACTGGCTTGAACCACTGCCTTGTAGTCGGTTGCTGCCACCGAGTAGTTGCCAGTCTTCTGCGCGGACAGTCCTGCGGCCAACAATTGCGAGGGACTGCCAGCCGCCTGACCTCCACCCGACCCTCCGCAGGCAGTGCACAGCAAGGCCACGGAGCCAAGAGTGCAGGCGAAGAGAAGGCGCTTGCTTGCGCGGAGAATTCTCGCTCGGCCAATCTCTGCCGGCAAAGTGGATCGGTCATGCTCCATTGGTGTTCCTCCACAGAACGAACTTGGCCCTTGATCCTTGTGATGTTAGCGGACCGCTCTTTGATCAAATGATGCACAGCAACTACTCTCAGCCTCTGATATTTAGCGAGGAAACTTTCGTTCGGTGCGCAGGACTGTTGGTTTCAGCGCTCGCAGTGGGTGACATGACAGTTCGCGATTCGTCGCCTCATTGGCGTCAGCCGCGCGCGCTTGCCAGGGACAGCAGCGCAGGATTCCAGCAGCACGACTCTGCCGCATCAATCTCGCTCGACCTCTCTACGCGCTGACCTCTTGAGACTCTTCAAAATCCAAGGTACCACCATGCGTCCGAAGACTCTTTCGTTTCGAACTCCACCCAGCCAAGGCGCTGCCCAAGGTCTGTTGCTCAGGCATGTCGGAATGCAGATCGGAAGTCCGATCAAATCGGACATTCATCGTTGCGAGGTCCGCGACTGACGCCGCGGGTAAGGAGACCATCCGTCGCATGAATAAAGCCCGAGGAGGGGTGACCGGATTGGCCACCCCTCCTCGGGCTTCAAGCTTTGTGAATTCCCAAAGGGCTTATGGAGAGCAGATGATGACGGTTGTTCCGCTTCCTCCTGACAGGCCGCCCGCCCAGTCAACTGTCCACGTGTTGCTACCTGAAGGGTAGGAATCAATCATTGTCGCGGTACCCGTTGCTTGTCCCCCACCGCTGACCAAGGATCCTGACGCACAAGTCGCTGTCGATGTGGCCGTCATACCCGCAGCGACGGGAACTGCTGTACCGCTACTGGTGGTAGGCGAACCGAACGATCCCGTGGCACCCGTGGCACCTGCGGCACCTGGAGGACCTGCAGGACCTCGGGCACCAGTTGCGCCTGGAGTGCCAGCAGGACCCTGAGGACCGGTCGCACCCGGGGTTCCAGCGGGACCCTGGGCACCAGTTGCACCCGCGGGACCAATGGGTCCAGCAGCCCCCGCCGGCCCTGTGGCGCCGTTAGCACCTGGAGCACCTGCAACCCCCTGCAAGCCCATAGGTCCAGTTGCGCCTCTGGCCCCATTAGCCCGAGTCGCTCCCTGAAGCCCCTGGGCTCCCGCGGCACCCGCCGGTCCCTGAGAGCCGGCTGGCCCAGTCGGCCCCCTGGCTCCATTGGCACCAGTAGCCCCCTGGGGACCTTGCAAGCCTGCAGGACCTGCAATTCCTTGCAAGCCATAGGCTCCTGTTGGTCCTCTCGATCCATTTGCACCAGTGGTGCCCTGCGGGCCCTGGGGGCCTTGCGGACCTGCAATTCCCGAGGTCCTTGTGCACCATTAAAGCCCGCAGGGCCCTGAGCACCCTGCGGCCCCGGAGGTCCAGCGGGACCAGTGGTGCCTGTGTTGCCCGTCGGTCCCTGTGCGCCCGGAGTCCCGGCAGCCCCCGTGTTACCCGTGTTGCCCTGAGGGCCCTGCGCTCCCGGAGCGCCCGGAGCCCCAGCCGAACCAGTGTTGCCTGTATTGCCCTTGGGGCCCTGTGCTCCCGGTGCGCCCGGAGCCCCAGCTGTTCCCGTGTTGCCCTGCGGTCCTGCGGCACCCTGCGGACCTGCGGCACCTTGCGGTCCGGCAACACCCGTATTACCGGTGTTGCCCTGGGGGCCCTGGTTGCCCGTGTTGCCCTGGATTCCCTGGCTCCCCGTGTTGCCTTGAACTCCGGGGGCACCCGTGTTACCGGTGTTGCCCTGCGGGCCCTGCGGTCCTGCGGGACCCTGCGGACCCTGCGCCCCTACGGCGCCCTGCGGTCCGGCGGCACCCGTGTTACCGGTGTTGCCCTGGGGGCCCTGGATGCCCGGGGCGCCAGCGGCTCCGTGTTACCGGCGATGCCCTGGGCTCCCGTGTTGCCCTGCGGTCCTGCGGCGCCCTGCGGTCCCGCTGCACCCTGCGGTCCTACGGCACCCGTGTTACCGGTGTTGCCCTGAGGGCCCTGGACACCAGGAACGCCCTGGATTCCCTGGGCTCCCGTGTTGCCCTGAACTCCGGGGGCACCCGTGTTACCGGTGTTGCCCTGCGGGCCCTGCGGTCCTGCGGGACCCTGCGGACCCTGCGCCCCTACGGCGCCCTGCGGTCCGGCGGCACCCGTGTTACCGGTGTTGCCCGGGGGCCCTGGATGCCCGGGGCGCCAGCGGCTCCCGTGTTACCGGCGATGCCCTGGGCTCCCGTGTTGCCCTGCGGTCCTGCGGCGCCCTGCGGTCCCGCTGCACCCTGCGGTCCTACGGCACCCGTGTTACCGGTGTTGCCCTGGGGGCCCTGGACACCAGGAACGCCCTGGATTCCCTGGGCTCCCGTGTTGCCCTGAACTCCGGGGGCACCCGTGTTACCGGTGTTGCCCTGCGGGCCCTGCGGTCCTGCGGGACCCTGCGGACCCTGCGCCCCTACGGCGCCCTGCGGTCCGGCGGCACCCGTGTTACCGGTGTTGCCCTGGGGCCCTGGATGCCCGGGGCGCCAGCGGCTCCCGTGTTACCGGCGATGCCCTGGGCTCCCGCGTTGCCCTGCGGTCCTGCGGCGCCCTGCGGTCCCGCTGCACCCTGCGGTCCTACGGCACCCGTGTTACCGGTGTTGCCCTGGGGGCCCTGGACACCGGAACGCCCTGGATTCCCTGGGCTCCCGTGTTGCCCTGAACTCCGGGGGCACCCGTGTTACCGGTGTTGCCCTGCGGGCCCTGCGGTCCTGCGGGACCCTGCGGACCCTGCGCCCCTACGGCGCCCTGCGGTCCGGCGGCACCCGTGTTACCGGTGTTGCCCTGGGGGCCCTGGACACCAGGAACGCCCTGGGCTCCCGTGTTGCCCTGAACTCCGGGGGCACCCGTGTTACCGGTATTGCCCTGAGGGCCCTGCGGTCCTGCGGGACCCTGCGGACCCTGCGCCCCTACGGCGCCCTGCGGTCCGGCGGCACCCGTGTTACCGGTGTTGCCCTGGTGCCCTTGGACACCAGGAACGCCCTGGGCTCCCGTGTTGCCCTGAACTCCGGGGGCACCCGTGTTACCGGTGTTGCCCTGAGGGCCCTGCGGACCCTGCGCCCCTACGCGCCCTGCAGTCCGACGGCTCCGGTGTTACCTGTGTTCCCCTGTGCTCCTGTTGCTCCAGTCGCTCCAGTTGCGCCTGAGCCAGTTGCTCCGGTTGCTCCGGCAGGACCCTGCGGTCCGGCTGACCCATTAGCGCCATTCGTTCCCGTTGCGCCGGTCGCACCTGTTGCTCCGGTAGCGCCCGTCGGTCCAGCAGGTCCTTCCGGCCCCGCCGGTCCAGTGGCACCCCTTGCTCCATTTGCTCCCGTTGCACCCGTGTTGCCAGCGGCACCCGTGTTGCCATTTGCGCCCGTCGCGCCCGTGTTGCCCGTCGCACCTGTGGCGCCAGTTGCACCCGTGGCCCCAGTTGCACCCGATGGCCCCTGAATGTTGATTGTCACCAGCGACATGCCTTGGGGGCACACCCATCTCGAACCATTGAAATGAGCTGAAACGATCACGTGGATGGAGACACCGTTCGGTACACCTGGAGTCACACACGCGCCAATGCTGCTGATGACCCTGGGACGCGGCGTAGCCGATGCCGAGGCAACGCCAGCGGCGGCAAGCACAAGAGAGATGGCAGGAACCGCGATCAACTTCCCTCTTGAAACTCTCACTGCTTCGCCTCCTGGTTGCGACCGACTGAAACGAATCGTAGGTCCCCCCACATCCGATTCAGAGGATGGTACACCGCCCACATCGCACTCTGTCAACAAAATTCTCACTCGAAGTGACTTGAGAATCCCCACATGGGAGGCATATTTGCGAGTTTGACGGAAGATCGTTCTACTCTCTGGGGCGTCTAGGACTTGAAATTCCACAGCGCACACGGAACCCTGCCCGAAACCGCCTGCGGTTCTCCTGCGCAGAAGGCGCCAAAACCTCGCGAATTACCAACCGGTAACAAAATATCTCCACGCTGAGCCTTTCTGGATTTCCCCCGCATGTGCTCTCAGGATCCTTTGTCCACATTGGCACCTCTGTCGCCTGAAGTGATTGAGAGATGCTCGAGGAGGGTGAATAGGTGCGACCTCCCACGTGTAGGGCAGCACCGCGAAGGCGGATTGCCGATCTCGAGTTCGCCAGCCGCAATCGAAGACCAAGCGTTGTTGCGCTCCCGTGAGCCGTCAGTCGTGCTCTCGTGAACGACGGAAGTACGACATGAGTTGACTCAGCTCAGGCGTCCGACATTCCAACTGACGGAGATCCACGACACGCGCCTGCCTACTTCGTGAACTGCACCTGTCGGATGACGCATGCAACATGGTTGTCGCCCGGCGCACCCAGGGCACTCCAATCCGATGAAGCTCCCGGACTGAGCGTCGCGACATTCACGATCTTTGTGTCGAGCACCGTGTTGCCCGGGACTGTGACGAAGTCAACGACGATCTGATACGACCGGGCGAACTTGGCGGAATTCTTGACATTGCCCTTCAGCTCCCACTCGCTGCCAGATTTCGCACATGCGCCGGTCGTCGTGACATCGGCACGAGCGTTCTTCGATGCGACGTACGGAATGGTGGTGGTTGTCGTACTCGCCGACGAGCTTGATGAGGTGGTCGTGGTTTGCGACGAGCTGCTCGAACCACATGCAGCGAGGAGAACCGAACCCGAAACGAGTAGTCCCGCTGCCAACATTGCGGCGTGTCGTCTGCTTTTCACGTTCTGTCTCCCTTCGCGCGCTGGAGGTCCACTTGACCACAAAGAGATCTCACCGGCCTGCGACAGGTCTGCGCAGGCACGTAGTTCGAACATCTGCTTTGGAGCAAGGCATCGTATCGCTGTCGCGCTAAGCGACGATGTCGATGGGAGAGCCGGGCGGCACCTGTCGAAGCTTTACGAGATCGGAGTCGTGGAGTCGTATGCAGCCGTGGGAGATGCGAGCTCCCGTCGTCCCTATGGCTGCATCCTCCCCCAGGGGGCCGTGGATCGCGATGATCGCGTCCCCCGACTGCTCCCAGTCGCTGATCGCGTTGGAGTGGCCCAACGTGACCAGGACGAACGGTCCGTAGCCCGGGGATGGTGGTGCCGCGTAGAAGGCGACGAAGTAGTTCCCGGTCGGTGTCGGGTCCAACGTGGTGCCGACACCCGCGGGCGCGTTGAGAATGATGGCCGAACCCTTGAAGAGCAGCACATGCATCGTCGAGAGGTTAATTTCGATCCGATAGGGGGTCGACGAGAGTGTGGCTTCGCTGGTAGCGATCCATGCAGTCGACCCGTCCGGGCGCTGGGCGAGGCGCACGTGCAGGAACTTGCCGCTCTGTCCGATCACGGGTAGCGCGGAGGGCGCGCCATACCAGGAGCCCGGAACGACCCCAATCGCCTTCCCTCCTGGTTCCGCGTATTTCGGCACCGAGGTGTGGAGGGTTGCGACAAGGGTCGAAGCTGGATACGTCTCCTCCCCCACCATCGGCGCCACGATCGTCCGGTTCGTCGGGGTGACCGTGGTCGTGGTTGTGGTCGCCGAAGCGATTGTTGTTGGCGTGGTCGTCGGTGTTGACGGCTCCATCGTTGAGGTGGTGGCCGACACAGCGCGGCTGCTCGGCGTGCGATGTCCTGCAGCCACGGCAGCGACGATCACCGCGACCAGCAGGCACAGCGCGACCGCCGCACCAATTGCCACGACGACGTGATGGCGCCTCGAATGCTCAGCCATGGATCTACCCCGTGACCGGTGGGGCCGGCGGGGCCTGTTGGCCTGACCCACCACTCCCAGACTTCTGCGCAACCGTGATCGTCGCTGAACCCGTCGAAGGCGTCACCGGAGGCGAGCCTCCCGGGGATCCTGGCGGCGCCGGGAAGTGGACAAGCGCGATGTTCGTGAATCCCTTGGTCACGTCCGCCAGAGAGCAGTAGATGGTGACCGTCGCCCCGACAGCAAGAGAGAACTTCCCTGCGGCTGCCGCACACTCGGGGATGGCCGGGTCCGTGATCGACACACCGCTAACCGGAACCCTGCCCGTGTTGGTCACCCTGATTCTCCAGAATGCGATGGCGCCGTAGCCGATGACCGTGTGCTGCACCCAGGGCCCCGAGCCATCGGGACCGCACGCCTTCGCT
Source organism: uncultured Acidimicrobiaceae bacterium (assembly GCA_963841965.1). GTDB lineage: Bacteria > Actinomycetota > Acidimicrobiia > Acidimicrobiales > RAAP-2 > Palsa-459. Next base: position 45,657 of record CAWJES010000007.1, read on the forward strand.
ATCTCGGAACCACACACCTGCTTGGAGATCGAGACGTCGGCGACCGGCGTCCTCGTCGAGCATGTTGTGCTCCCCGTTCCCGCTGCGCAGTTTGATCCAGGCGTCGAGGACACGACCGTATTGGTCAGCAGGTGGCGTCCGTCGTCGGGGCTCTTCACTCTGATCTGGTACGTGACGGTTGCCACGGCCCCGATCGCAAGGGACCCCGACCAGGCAATCCCACTTGTCGCGCTGTACGCGGCAGTGCCTGCTGTTGCTGTGAGCGATCCGGGCAGGTAGGTGCCGTCACTTGCGATCCCGGCGAGCGAATCTGAGAACGCCGCGTCGGGAAGACTCGCCGTCCCGTACGGCGCGGTCCCCGTGTTTGTCACAGTGACCTTGTACGTCAGAACCTGCTCAGGCGCCGTGGTCGTCGCGTTGACGGTCTTCACGATCTGCAAGGCGGGCATGCCGACCGTGGCAGCCGACGAGTTCGAGCTGACGCCGGATCCGCCTGGACCAGAACCGGTCGCGGTCGCGACATTTGTGATGCTTCCGGCTGTCAGATCCGCCTGTGTCACGGTGTACGTGCCGGTGCACGTCATCGACTGACCCGGACCGAGCGTGGTCTCGGGGCATGTGATGTCGCTCGTGGGGATCTTGTTATCCGTCACTGTCACATCGCTGATCGTGGATTGACCGGTGTCGGTCACTAGGTAGTCGTACGTGATGACCTGACCCACATCCGTGATGGCAGTGGTGGTGGTCGACTTCAGTAGTGACAGTGACGTCGGGAGACCAGCGGGCACCGTCACCATCGAGGGCGACGACGTGACAGGGGGGCCAGAAGGCGGCGAACCGGTCGCATGGGCCGTATTGGTCACTGACCCGGTCGTCACATCCGCGTCAGTCGTTACGTAATTCGCCGTGCAGATTTCACGGTCTCCTGATTGGAGCGTCGCCTGAGGGCAGTCGACCGTAGCAATGAGATTGTCAGTCACACTGATGTTGGTGAGCGTGACATTGCCTGTGTTGGTGACGACGTAGTCGTAGGTCAGCGTTTGGCCGCTGGCTGTGTAGCTCGTCGCACTTGAGGGCGCGAGTTCCTTCACGATTGACAGACCCGCTTCCTGAGCAGGACCGGGAACCGTAAGGCTCACTGGCTGGGACACAACTGGTGGTCCGGTCGGCGGGGATCCCGTCGCACGCGCCGTATTCGTAACGTGTCCGGCATCGACGTCGTCCGTCGTCGTCAGATAGGAACCAGTGCAGGTCTCGCTGAGTCCCGGGCCAAGCGTTGACTCGGGGCAATTCACCATGGCGATGAGGTTGTCCGTCACTCCAACATCGCTGAGGGTCGTCGTTCCGGTGTTCGTCACGACGTAGTCGTAGGAAAGCGTTTCTCCGGGTGCCGTGAAACTTGTTGGGCTGGATGGAGCCAGCGACTTTACGACTGTCACGCTCGAACTGACCGCCGGATTTGCATTGCACTGGGGAGTGGCCGGTGGGTACATCACCGAGACGGTTGTGGACGCCCCGACGGTGATGACGACCGTCGCGACGGGCCTGATAAGTGAGAGGGCATCAGTCGTCTGGTACCAGTTCCCTTGCGCATCGACCGCCCATCCTGGCCATGCGATCCCATTGCCCGCCGCGTCAACTGCGGCACCTGGCCACAGCACTGTTCCAGAAAGGGGCTGGTTGATCATCGTGTCGACAACGACACCTTCGGAATTCTCCCAAACGATCGTCACCGGTCCGCCCACCCGCGAAGTCACGTGGGCGCGCAGCACCGCATGTGACACCGGCGAAGCCGAGTACGTGAAGTACGGGGCGTTCAGGACGCAGGAGCTGGAGGCGGTCACGTCGAGACTCACATACGGAACCCTTACGGACGAGGGAGCTGATGTGACGGGCGGTCCTACGGGCGGGGTGCCTGTCGCGGTCGAGGTGTTCGTCACGTGCCCGACGGCGACATCCTCCGCCGTTGTGAGATAACTCGCCCTGCACGTCTCGTGGGCGCCCACGGCAAGAGTCGAATCAGGACAACTCACGCTCGGAATGAGGTTGTCCGACACGAAGACTCCGCTCAGCGACACACCGCCGGTGTTCGTCACGAGGTAGTCGTAACTGAGAGTTTGGCCAGCTGCAGTGAAGCTGGTCGGGCTTGAAGGATCGAGGGACTTGGCGATCGTGATCGACGCCGCGGCGTAGGGGACGGTGACCTGGGACTGGTCGGTGACCGTCGGGCCCGTGGGCGGGGTGCCCGTGGCGGTGCCGGTGTTCACGATCGAGCCGTTGGTCACGTCGGTCGACCGTGGTCGTGTAGGTGGCGCTGCAGGTCTCGTTGTCACCGGCGGCCAGCTGGGTGTCCGGGCAGCTGATCGCCGAGAGGCTCGCCATCGGGTCGGTGACCGTGACCGGGTTCAGCGTCACGTTGCCGGTGTTGGTGACGAGGTAGTGGTAGGTGACCGGGACGCTCGATGCCGAGTAGCTCGCGATCGAGGCGGACTTGGCGATCGTGATCGACGCCGCGGCGTAGGGGACGGTGACCTGGGACTGGTCGGTGACCGTCGGGCCCGTGGGCGGGGTGCCCGTGGCGGTGCCGGTGTTCACGATCGAGCCGTTGGTCACGTCGGCCGACGTGGTCGTGTAGGTGGCGCTGCAGGTCTCGTTGTCACCGGCGGCGAGCTGGGTGTCCGGGCAGCTGATCGCCGAGAGGCCCGCCATCGGGTCGGTGACCGTGACCGGGTTCAGCGTCACGTTGCCGGTGTTCGTGACGAGGTAGTGGTAGGTGACCGGGACGTTCGATGCCGAGTAGCTCGCGATCGAGGCGGACTTGGCGATCGTGATCGACGCCGCGGCGTAGGGGACGGTGACCTGGGACTGGTCGGTGACCGTCGGGCCCGTGGGCGGGGTGCCCGTGGCGGTGCCGGTGTTCACGATCGAGCCGTTGGTCACGTCGGCGGCCGTGGTCGTGTAGGTGGCGCTGCAGGTCTCGTTGTCACCGGCGGCGAGCTGGGTGTCCGGGCAGCTGATCGCCGAGAGGCCCGCCATCGGGTCGGTGACCGTGACCGGGTTCAGCGTCACGTTGCCGGTGTTGGTGACGAGGTAGTGGTAGGTGACCGGGACGTTCGAGGCCGAGTAGCTCGCGATGGAGGCGGACTTGGCGATCGTGATCGACGCCGCGGCGTAGGGGACGGTGACCTGGGACTGGTCGGTGACCGTCGGGCCCGTGGGCGGGGTGCCCGTGGCGGTGCCGGTGTTCACGATCGAGCCGTTGGTCACGTCGGCCGCCGTGGTCGTGTAGGTGGCGCTGCAGGTCTCGTTGTCACCGGCGGCGAGCTGGGTGTCCGGGCAGCTGATCGCCGAGAGGCCCGCCATCGGGTCGGTGACCGTGACCGGGTTCAGCGTCACGTTGCCGGTGTTGGTGACGAGGTAGTGGTAGGTGACCGGGACGTCCGATGCCGAGTAGCTCGCGATCGAGGCGGACTTGGCGATCGTGATCGACGCCGCGGCGTAGGGGACGGTGACCTGGGACTGGTCGGTGACCGTCGGGCCCGTGGGCGGGGTGCCCGTGGCGGTGCCGGTGTTCACGATCGAGCCGTTGGTCACGTCGGCGGCCGTGGTCGTGTAGGTGGCGCTGCAGGTCTCGTTGTCACCGGCGGCGAGCTGGGTGTCCGGGCAGCTGATCGCCGAGAGGTTCGCCATCGGGTCGGTGACCGTGACCGGGTTCAGCGTCACGTTGCCGGTGTTGGTGACGAGGTAGTGGTAGGTGACCGGGACGTCAGATGCCGAGTAGCTCGCGATCGAGGCGGACTTGGCGATCGTGATCGACGCCGCGGCGTAGGGGACGGTGACCTGGGACTGGTCGGTGACCGTCGGGCCCGTGGGCGGGGTGCCCGTGGCGGTGCCGGTGTTCACGATCGAGCCGTTGGTCACGTCGGCCGACGTGGTCGTGTAGGTGGCGCTGCAGGTCTCGTTGTCACCGGCGGCGAGCTGGGTGTCCGGGCAGCTGATCGCCGAGAGGTTCGCCATCGGGTCGGTGACCGTGACCGGGTTCAGCGTCACGTTGCCGGTGTTGGTGACGAGGTAGTGGTAGGTGACCGGGACGTTCGATGCCGAGTAGCTCGCGATCGAGGCGGACTTGGCGATCGTGATCGACGCCGCGGCGTAGGGGACGGTGACCTGGGACTGGTCGGTGACCGTCGGGCCCGTGGGCGGGGTGCCCGTGGCGGTGCCGGTGTTCACGATCGAGCCGTTGGTCACGTCGGTCGACGTGGTCGTGTAGGTGGCGCTGCAGGTCTCGTTGTCGCCGGCGGCGAGCTGGGTGTCCGGGCAGCTGATCGCCGAGAGGTTCGCCATCGGGTCGGTGACCGTGACCGGGTTCAGCGTCACGTTGCCGGTGTTGGTGACGAGGTAGTGGTAGGTGACCGGGACGTTCGATGCCGAGTAGCTCGCGATCGAGGCGGACTTGGCGATCGTGATCGACGCCGCGGCGTAGGGGACGGTGACCTGGGACTGGTCGGTGACCGTCGGGCCCGTGGGCGGGGTGCCCGTGGCGGTGCCGGTGTTCACGATCGAGCCGTTGGTCACGTCGGTCGACGTGGTCGTGTAGGTGGCGCTGCAGGTCTCGTTGTCGCCGGCGGCCAGCTGGGTGTCCGGGCAGCTGATCGCCGAGAGGTTCGCCATCGGGTCGGTGACCGTGACCGGGTTCAGCGTCACGTTGCCGGTGTTGGTGACGAGGTAGTGGTAGGTGACCGGGACGTTCGATGCCGAGTAGCTCGCGATCGAGGCGGACTTGGCGATCGTGATCGACGCCGCGGCGTAGGGGACGGTGACCTGGGACTGGTCGGTGACCGTCGGGCCCGTGGGCGGGGTGCCCGTGGCGGTGCCGGTGTTCACGATCGAGCCGTTGGTCACGTCGGTCGACGTGGTCGTGTAGGTGGCGCTGCAGGTCTCGTTGTCGCCCGCGGCCAGCTGGGTGTCCGGGCAGCTGATCGCCGAGAGGTTCGCCATCGGGTCGGTGACCGTGACCGGGTTCAGCGTCACGTTGCCGGTGTTGGTGACGAGGTAGTGGTAGGTGACCGGGACGTTCGATGCCGAGTAGCTCGCGATCGAGGCGGACTTGGCGATCGTGATCGACGCCGCGGCGTAGGGGACGGTGACCTGGGACTGGTCGGTGACCGTCGGGCCCGTGGGCGGGGTGCCCGTGGCGGTGCCGGTGTTCACGATCGAGCCGTTGGTCACGTCGGTCGACGTGGTCGTGTAGGTGGCGCTGCAGGTCTCGTTGTCGCCGGCGGCCAGCTGGGTGTCCGGGCAGCTGATCGCCGAGAGGTTCGCCATCGGGTCGGTGACCGTGACCGGGTTCAGCGTCACGTTGCCGGTGTTGGTGACGAGGTAGTGGTAGGTGACCGGGACGTTCGATGCCGAGTAGCTCGCGATCGAGGCGGACTTGGCGATCGTGATCGACGCCGCGGCGTAGGGGACGGTGACCTGGGACTGGTCGGTGACCGTCGGGCCCGTGGGCGGGGTGCCCGTGGCGGTGCCGGTGTTCACGATCGAGCCGTTGGTCACGTCGGTCGACGTGGTCGTGTAGGTGGCGCTGCAGGTCTCGTTGTCGCCGGCGGCCAGCTGGGTGTCCGGGCAGCTCGATCGCCGAGAGGTTCGCCATCGGGTCGGTGACCGTGACCGGGTTCAGCGTCACGTTGCCGGTGTTGGTGACGAGGTAGTGGTAGGTGACCGGGACGTTCGATGCCGAGTAGCTCGCGATCGAGGCGGACTTGGCGATCGTGATCGACGCCGCGGCGTAGGGGACGGTGACCTGGGACTGGTCGGTGACCGTCGGGCCCGTGGGCGGGGTGCCCGTGGCGGTGCCGGTGTTCACGATCGAGCCGTTGGTCACGTCGGTCGACGTGGTCGTGTAGGTGGCGCTGCAGGTCTCGTTGTCGCCGGCGGCCAGCTGGGTGTCCGGGCAGCTGATCGCCGAGAGGTTCGCCATCGGGTCGGTGACCGTGACCGGGTTCAGCGTCACGTTGCCGGTGTTGGTGACGAGGTAGTGGTAGGTGACCGGGACGTTCGATGCCGAGTAGCTCGCGATCGAGGCGGACTTGGCGATCGTGATCGACGCCGCGGCGTAGGGGACGGTGACCTGGGACTGGTCGGTGACCGTCGGGCCCGTGGGCGGGGTGCCCGTGGCGGTGCCGGTGTTCACGATCGAGCCGTTGGTCACGTCGGTCGACGTGGTCGTGTAGGTGGCGCTGCAGGTCTCGTTGTCGCCGGCGGCCAGCTGGGTGTCCGGGCAGCTGATCGCCGAGAGGTTCGCCATCGGGTCGGTGACCGTGACCGGGTTCAGCGTCACGTTGCCGGTGTTGGTGACGAGGTAGTGGTAGGTGACCGGGACGTTCGATGCCGAGTAGCTCGCGATCGAGGCGGACTTGGCGATCGTGATCGACGCCGCGGCGTAGGGGACGGTGACCTGGGACTGGTCGGTGACCGTCGGGCCCGTGGGCGGGGTGCCCGTGGCGGTGCCGGTGTTCACGATCGAGCCGTTGGTCACGTCGGTCGACGTGGTCGTGTAGGTGGCGCTGCAGGTCTCGTTGTCGCCGGCGGCCAGCTGGGTGTCCGGGCAGCTGATCGCCGAGAGGTTCGCCATCGGGTCGGTGACCGTGACCGGGTTCAGCGTCACGTTGCCGGTGTTGGTGACGAGGTAGTGGTAGGTGACCGGGACGTTCGATGCCGAGTAGCTCGCGATCGAGGCGGACTTGGCGATCGTGATCGACGCCGCGGCGTAGGGGACGGTGACCTGGGACTGGTCGGTGACCGTCGGGCCCGTGGGCGGGGTGCCCGTGGCGGTGCCGGTGTTCACGATCGAGCCGTTGGTCACGTCGGTCGACGTGGTCGTGTAGGTGGCGCTGCAGGTCTCGTTGTCGCCGGCGGCCAGCTGGGTGTCCGGGCAGCTGATCGCCGAGAGGTTCGCCATCGGGTCGGTGACCGTGACCGGGTTCAGCGTCACGTTGCCGGTGTTGGTGACGAGGTAGTGGTAGGTGACCGGGACGTTCGATGCCGAGTAGCTCGCGATCGAGGCGGACTTGGCGATCGTGATCGACGCCGCGGCGTAGGGGACGGTGACCTGGGACTGGTCGGTGACCGTCGGGCCCGTGGGCGGGGTGCCCGTGGCGGTGCCGGTGTTCACGATCGAGCCGTTGGTCACGTCGGTCGACGTGGTCGTGTAGGTGGCGCTGCAGGTCTCGTTGTCGCCGGCGGCCAGCTGGGTGTCCGGGCAGCTGATCGCCGAGAGGTTCGCCATCGGGTCGGTGACCGTGACCGGGTTCAGCGTCACGTTGCCGGTGTTGGTGACGAGGTAGTGGTAGGTGACCGGGACGTTCGATGCCGAGTAGCTCGCGATCGAGGCGGACTTGGCGATCGTGATCGACGCCGCGGCGTAGGGGACGGTGACCTGGGACTGGTCGGTGACCGTCGGGCCCGTGGGCGGGGTGCCCGTGGCGGTGCCGGTGTTCACGATCGAGCCGTTGGTCACGTCGGTCGACGTGGTCGTGTAGGTGGCGCTGCAGGTCTCGTTGTCGCCGGCGGCCAGCTGGGTGTCCGGGCAGCTGATCGCCGAGAGGTTCGCCATCGGGTCGGTGACCGTGACCGGGTTCAGCGTCACGTTGCCGGTGTTGGTGACGAGGTAGTGGTAGGTGACCGGGACGTTCGATGCCGAGTAGCTCGCGATCGAGGCGGACTTGGCGATCGTGATCGACGCCGCGGCGTAGGGGACGGTGACCTGGGACTGGTCGGTGACCGTCGGGCCCGTGGGCGGGGTGCCCGTGGCGGTGCCGGTGTTCACGATCGAGCCGTTGGTCACGTCGGTCGACGTGGTCGTGTAGGTGGCGCTGCAGGTCTCGTTGTCGCCGGCGGCCAGTGGGTGTCCGGGCAGCTGATCGCCGAGAGGTTCGCCATCGGGTCGGTGACCGTGACCGGGTTCAGCGTCACGTTGCCGGTGTTGGTGACGAGGTAGTGGTAGGTGACCGGGACGTTCGATGCCGAGTAGCTCGCGATCGAGGCGGACTTGGCGATCGTGATCGACGCCGCGGCGTAGGGGACGGTGACCTGGGACTGGTCGGTGACCGTCGGGCCCGTGGGCGGGGTGCCCGTGGCGGTGCCGGTGTTCACGATCGAGCCGTTGGTCACGTCGGTCGACGTGGTCGTGTAGGTGGCGCTGCAGGTCTCGTTGTCGCCGGCGGCCAGCTGGGTGTCCGGGCAGCTGATCGCCGAGAGGTTCGCCATCGGGTCGGTGACCGTGACCGGGTTCAGCGTCACGTTGCCGGTGTTGGTGACGAGGTAGTGGTAGGTGACCGGGACGTTCGATGCCGAGTAGCTCGCGATCGAGGCGGACTTGGCGATCGTGATCGACGCCGCGGCGTAGGGGACGGTGACCTGGGACTGGTCGGTGACCGTCGGGCCCGTGGGCGGGGTGCCCGTGGCGGTGCCGGTGTTCACGATCGAGCCGTTGGTCACGTCGGTCGACGTGGTCGTGTAGGTGGCGCTGCAGGTCTCGTTGTCGCCGGCGGCCAGCTGGGTGTCCGGGCAGCTGATCGCCGAGAGGTTCGCCATCGGGTCGGTGACCGTGACCGGGTTCAGCGTCACGTTGCCGGTGTTGGTGACGAGGTAGTGGTAGGTGACCGGGACGTTCGATGCCGAGTAGCTCGCGATCGAGGCGGACTTGGCGATCGTGATCGACGCCGCGGCGTAGGGGACGGTGACCTGGGACTGGTCGGTGACCGTCGGGCCCGTGGGCGGGGTGCCCGTGGCGGTGCCGGTGTTCACGATCGAGCCGTTGGTCACGTCGGTCGACGTGGTCGTGTAGGTGGCGCTGCAGGTCTCGTTGTCGCCGGCGGCCAGCTGGGTGTCCGGGCAGCTGATCGCCGAGAGGTTCGCCATCGGGTCGGTGACCGTGACCGGGTTCAGCGTCACGTTGCCGGTGTTGGTGACGAGGTAGTGGTAGGTGACCGGGACGTTCGATGCCGAGTAGCTCGCGATCGAGGCGGACTTGGCGATCGTGATCGACGCCGCGGCGTAGGGGACGGTGACCTGGGACTGGTCGGTGACCGTCGGGCCCGTGGGCGGGGTGCCCGTGGCGGTGCCGGTGTTCACGATCGAGCCGTTGGTCACGTCGGTCGACGTGGTCGTGTAGGTGGCGCTGCAGGTCTCGTTGTCGCCGGCGGCCAGCTGGGTGTCCGGGCAGCTGATCGCCGAGAGGTTCGCCATCGGGTCGGTGACCGTGACCGGGTTCAGCGTCACGTTGCCGGTGTTGGTGACGAGGTAGTGGTAGGTGACCGGGACGTTCGATGCCGAGTAGCTCGCGATCGAGGCGGACTTGGCGATCGTGATCGACGCCGCGGCGTAGGGGACGGTGACCTGGGACTGGTCGGTGACCGTCGGGCCCGTGGGCGGGGTGCCCGTGGCGGTGCCGGTGTTCACGATCGAGCCGTTGGTCACGTCGGTCGACGTGGTCGTGTAGGTGGCGCTGCAGGTCTCGTTGTCGCCGGCGGCCAGCTGGGTGTCCGGGCAGCTGATCGCCGAGAGGTTCGCCATCGGGTCGGTGACCGTGACCGGGTTCAGCGTCACGTTGCCGGTGTTGGTGACGAGGTAGTGGTAGGTGACCGGGACGTTCGATGCCGAGTAGCTCGCGATCGAGGCGGACTTGGCGATCGTGATCGACGCCGCGGCGTAGGGGACGGTGACCTGGGACTGGTCGGTGACCGTCGGGCCCGTGGGCGGGGTGCCCGTGGCGGTGCCGGTGTTCACGATCGAGCCGTTGGTCACGTCGGTCGACGTGGTCGTGTAGGTGGCGCTGCAGGTCTCGTTGTCGCCGGCGGCCAGCTGGGTGTCCGGGCAGCTGATCGCCGAGAGGTTCGCCATCGGGTCGGTGACCGTGACCGGGTTCAGCGTCACGTTGCCGGTGTTGGTGACGAGGTAGTGGTAGGTGACCGGGACGTTCGATGCCGAGTAGCTCGCGATCGAGGCGGACTTGGCGATCGTGATCGACGCCGCGGCGTAGGGGACGGTGACCTGGGACTGGTCGGTGACCGTCGGGCCCGTGGGCGGGGTGCCCGTGGCGGTGCCGGTGTTCACGATCGAGCCGTTGGTCACGTCGGTCGACGTGGTCGTGTAGGTGGCGCTGCAGGTCTCGTTGTCGCCGGCGGCCAGCTGGGTGTCCGGGCAGCTGATCGCCGAGAGGTTCGCCATCGGGTCGGTGACCGTGACCGGGTTCAGCGTCACGTTGCCGGTGTTGGTGACGAGGTAGTGGTAGGTGACCGGGACGTTCGATGCCGAGTAGCTCGCGATCGAGGCGGACTTGGCGATCGTGATCGACGCCGCGGCGTAGGGGACGGTGACCTGGGACTGGTCGGTGACCGTCGGGCCCGTGGGCGGGGTGCCCGTGGCGGTGCCGGTGTTCACGATCGAGCCGTTGGTCACGTCGGTCGACGTGGTCGTGTAGGTGGCGCTGCAGGTCTCGTTGTCGCCCGCGGCCAGCTGGGTGTCCGGGCAGCTGATCGCCGAGAGGTTCGCCATCGGGTCGGTGACCGTGACCGGGTTCAGCGTCACGTTGCCGGTGTTGGTGACGAGGTAGTGGTAGGTGACCGGGACGTTCGATGCCGAGTAGCTCGCGATCGAGGCGGACTTGGCGATCGTGATCGACGCCGCGGCGTAGGGGACGGTGACCTGGGACTGGTCGGTGACCGTCGGGCCCGTGGGCGGGGTGCCCGTGGCGGTGCCGGTGTTCACGATCGAGCCGTTGGTCACGTCGGTCGACGTGGTCGTGTAGGTGGCGCTGCAGGTCTCGTTGTCGCCGGCGGCCAGCTGGGTGTCCGGGCAGCTGATCGCCGAGAGGTTCGCCATCGGGTCGGTGACCGTGACCGGGTTCAGCGTCACGTTGCCGGTGTTGGTGACGAGGTAGTGGTAGGTGACCGGGACGTTCGATGCCGAGTAGCTCGCGATCGAGGCGGACTTGGCGATCGTGATCGACGCCGCGGCGTAGGGGACGGTGACCTGGGACTGGTCGGTGACCGTCGGGCCCGTGGGCGGGGTGCCCGTGGCGGTGCCGGTGTTCACGATCGAGCCGTTGGTCACGTCGGTCGACGTGGTCGTGTAGGTGGCGCTGCAGGTCTCGTTGTCGCCGGCGGCCAGCTGGGTGTCCGGGCAGCTGATCGCCGAGAGGTTCGCCATCGGGTCGGTGACCGTGACCGGGTTCAGCGTCACGTTGCCGGTGTTGGTGACGAGGTAGTGGTAGGTGACCGGGACGTTCGATGCCGAGTAGCTCGCGATCGAGGCGGACTTGGCGATCGTGATCGACGCCGCGGCGTAGGGGACGGTGACCTGGGACTGGTCGGTGACCGTCGGGCCCGTGGGCGGGGTGCCCGTGGCGGTGCCGGTGTTCACGATCGAGCCGTTGGTCACGTCGGTCGACGTGGTCGTGTAGGTGGCGCTGCAGGTCTCGTTGTCGCCGGCGGCCAGCTGGGTGTCCGGGCAGCTGATCGCCGAGAGGTTCGCCATCGGGTCGGTGACCGTGACCGGGTTCAGCGTCACGTTGCCGGTGTTGGTGACGAGGTAGTGGTAGGTGACCGGGACGTTCGATGCCGAGTAGCTCGCGATCGAGGCGGACTTGGCGATCGTGATCGACGCCGCGGCGTAGGGGACGGTGACCTGGGACTGGTCGGTGACCGTCGGGCCCGTGGGCGGGGTGCCCGTGGCGGTGCCGGTGTTCACGATCGAGCCGTTGGTCACGTCGGTCGACGTGGTCGTGTAGGTGGCGCTGCAGGTCTCGTTGTCGCCGGCGGCCAGCTGGGTGTCCGGGCAGCTGATCGCCGAGAGGTTCGCCATCGGGTCGGTGACCGTGACCGGGTTCAGCGTCACGTTGCCGGTGTTGGTGACGAGGTAGTGGTAGGTGACCGGGACGTTCGATGCCGAGTAGCTCGCGATCGAGGCGGACTTCACGATCGTGATGGAGGGGCTCTGAACTGCGGGGATCGACACCGAGGAGGTGTCCGTGACCACGGGGCCGGTCGGCGGCGTGCCGGTCGCGGTGCCGGTGTTGCTGATGGCCCCGGCGTCCACGTCACCTTGTGTGGTCGTGTAGGTCGCCGTGCAGGTCTCGTTGGCGCCGACGTCGAGCTGGGTGTCCGGGCAGCTGATCGCCGACAGGCCCGGCATCGGGTCGGCGACCGTGACCGGGTTCAGCGTCACGTTGCCCGTGTTGGTGACGAGGTAGCTGTAAGGCACCACGGTGCCTGGAGCGTCGAAGTTGGCGGTCGTCGAGGACTTCACGATCGTGATCGCCGGGGACTGGACGGCCGGGACGCTGACCGACGAGGGCGGGGACGTGACAGGCGGCCCGGTGGGAGGCGTCCCCGTCACGGTCGCCGAGTTCATGACCGAGCCCGCGTCGACGTCCGCCTGGGTGACGGCGTAGGTCGCTGTGCAGTTCACGACGTCGGTGGGTGCGATCGAGGCGATCGGGTAGGGGGTCGCGCCGCAGCTGATCGCCGAGAGGCCCGCGAGTGCATCGTTGACCGCGACGTTGGTGAGTGTCACGTTCCCGGTGTTGGTGATCGCGAAGCCGAAGTGGATCGTGTCACCGGGTGCCGAGTAGTTCGTCGTGGTCGATGTCTTCGCGACCGTGATCGCCGGACCCTGGACGGCGGGAACTGTCACCGACGATGATTTCGTGACTGGAGGCCCTGTCGGCGGTGTGCCCGTCGCGGTCCCGGTGTTCGAGATCGACCCCGCGTCGACGTCGGACTGGGTCGTCGTGTAGGCCGCCGTGCAGGTCTCGTGTCCCTCGGGAGCCAGGGTCGATGACGGGCAGCTGATCGCCGACAGGCCCGGCATCGGGTCGGTGACGTTGACGCCCGTGAGTGTGACGTTCCCGATGTTGGTGACGTCGTAGCTGTAGGTGATGGTCGTCCCGGCCGAATTGAAACTGGGAACGCCGGCTGACTTGACCAGGGAGATCTCCGGCGTCTGGGTTGCCGGGATCGAGACGCTCGACTGGGCCGTCACCACTGGTCCGGAGGGCGGCGTGCCCGAGGCGGTACCCGTGTTCACGATCGCACCGTTGTCCACATCAGTCTGCGTTGTCGTGTAGGTCGCGGTGCATGTCTCATCGGCGCCGACCGCCAGTGACGTGTCCGGGCAGCTGATCGCCGACAGGCCCGGCATCGGGTCGGTGACCGTGACCGGGTTCAGCGTCACGTTGCCGGTGTTGGTCACGAGGTAGTGGTACGTGATGCTGTCGCCTGGGGCGGAGAACCCGTCCGTGCTGGCCGACTTGATGATGGTGATCGCGGGATTCTGAGTCGCGGGGATGGCGAGCGACGATTGCGCGGTGACCGCCGCGCCGGTTGGCGGTGTGCCTGTTGCGGTGCCCGTGTTGTCGATCGCGCCGGCATCGACGTCCGCCTGCGTGGTCGTGTAGGTGGCGGTACAGGTCTCCGATGCCTCCGGAGCAAGCGTCGAGGACGGGCAGCTGACCGCCGACAGGCCCGGCATCGGGTCGGTGACCGCGACCGCGTGGAGTGACAGGTTCCCGGTGTTGGTGACCAGGTAGCTGTAGGTGATCGGCGTGCCAGGCGAGGAGAAGGCCGAGACGTTCGCGGACTTCACGATCCCGATCGAAGGCCCGAGCGTCGCCGGCAGGGTCAGTGTCGACGTGGCCGTGATCGGGGGGCCCGATGGGGGTGTGCCGGTCGCCGTGCCGGTGTTGGTGAGGTGCCCGGCGTCGACATCGGCCTGGGTCGTCGTGTACGTCGCGCTGCAGGTCTCATTGGCCCCAGGTGCGAGGGTCGCGTCAGGGCAGGTGACCGCCGAGAGCCCCGGCATCGGGTCGGTGACACCGACGCTTGTCAGCGTGACGGTACCGGTGTTGGCCACCAGGTAGCTGTACGTGATGAGCGTCCCGGGAGCGGAGTACGCCGGCACGCTGGCCGACTTCACAACCGTGATCGTCTTCGTCGGAACTGCCGGGATCGTCCGCGTCGCCGTATCCGACACCGGAGGTCCCGATGGCGGAGTCCCCATGGCGGTCCCCGTGTTCTGGATCTGCCCGGCGTCGACATCAGCCTGGGTCGTCGTGTACGTGGCGGTACAGGATTCAACCCCAGCCGGTGCGAGCGTGGTACTCGGGCAGTTGATCGCCGAGAGTCCCGGCATCGGGTCGGTCACACCCACGTTCGTCAGCGTGACGTCACCCGTGTTCGTGACGTGGTACGTGTAGGTGACGGCGACGCCGGACTTCGAGTAGTTGGCCACGCTCGCGGTCTTGGTCAGGCCGATTGACGGCGTCACAACGGCCGGGATTGTCAGGGTCGACGTCGCCGTGACCGTGGTGCCGTTCGTCCCGGACGCGGTCCCCGTGTTCGAGATCTGCCCGGCGTCGACGTTGGCCTGCGTGGTTGAGTACGTCGCGCTGCAGGTGACATGGGCACCGGCAGCGAGTGTGGTGACGCCGCCACAGTTGATCGCAGAGAGACCAGGCATCGGGTCGGTCACCCCGACTGCGGTGAGCGTCACATTCGACGTGTTCGTGACCAAGTAGTGGTAGGTGATGGCGACACCGGCGCGCGTGAAGCTCGTGATGCTCGCCGACTTCACGATCGAGATCTCGGGGCTGGTGTTGGGGATGGTCACCGAGGACGTGGAGTGCACTGTCGGGCCGGACGGCGGCGTGCCCGTCGCCGTGCCGGTGTTGGAGATGGAAGTGCTGCCCACGTCCGTCGCTGTGACCGTGTAGGTGGCGGTGCAGATCTCGAAGATCCCGGGGGCAAGTGACGTGTCCGGGCAGCTGATCGCCGACAGGCCCGGCATGGGGTCTGTGACCGAGACCGGGTTGAGGGTCACGTTGCCCGAGTTCGTGACCTTGTAGCTGTAGGTGACGACAGTGCCAAGGACTCGGTAGCCGTTCGTGTCGGCGGTCTTCACGAGCGTGATGGCCGGTGTCTGCGTCGCTGGGATCGTCACGGTCGAGGTGGCCGTGACGTTGCCGCCGATCGGTGGCGTGCCCGTGGCGGTACCCGTGTTGGACGCGGCGCCGCTATCCATGTCCGCCTGGGTCGTTTCGTACGTGGCGGTGCAGGTCTCCGACGTCACGGGGGCGAGCGAGGTGTCGGGACACGAAATCGGGGAGAGGCCCGGCATCGGGTCGGTGACCGTGACCGGGTTCAGCGTCACGTTCCCGGTGTTCGTGACGAGGTAGCTGTAGTTGACTGCCGTCCTTGCCGCCGTGAAGCCGCTGATGTTCGCGGACTTGACGATCGCGATCCCCGGGCTCTGCGTGGCCGGGATCACGAGGGTGGAGTTGGCCGTCACGGACGGACCCGTGGGTGGCGTGCCCGTCGCGGTTCCGGTGTTCGAGATCGAGCCGTGGTTGACGTCAGTCTGGGATGTCGTGTAGTTCGCCGTGCAGATCTCATTCGCACCGGGGGCCAGGGCGTACGTGGGGCACGAGATCGCGGACAGCCCGACCATCGGGTCGGTGACACCGACGTTCGTCAGGGACACGTTGCCCGTGTTGGTGACCGTGTAGGTGTAGTCGACGAGGGTGCCTGGAGCGCTGAAGCTCGTGGTCACAGAAGCCTTCACGATGGATATCGAGGGCGTCTGCACTGCGGGAATCGTGAGGGACGATTGTGCCGTCACAGCCGGCCCGGTCGGGGGCGTGCCCGTCGCAGTGCCGGTGTTGCTGATGGACCCCGCGTCGACGTCGGCCTGGGTCGTCATGTAGGTCGCCGTGCAGGTCTCGAATGCAGCCGGTGCGAGGGTCGAGCTCCCGCAGCTGATCGCGGAGAGCCCCGGCATGGGGTCAGTCACGCCGACGGACGTCAGGGTGACCGTTCCGGTGTTCGTCACCTTGTACCTGTAGGTGATCGCGGTTCCCGCCGACGAGTAGCTCGCGACGGTGGCCGTCTTCTGCAGGGAGATCGCTGGCGTCTGGGTCCCGGGAATCGTCAGGGTCGACGTCTTGGTCACCGGCGGCCCGGACGGCGGGGTCCCGGTCGCCGTTCCCGTGTTCGTGATCGACCCTGCATCCACGTCGGCCTGGGTCGTGGTGTAGGTGGCGGTGCAGGTCTCGTGTGCCCCAGCCGAAAGGTACGAGCTCGGGCAGGTGACTGCCGAGAGTCCGGGCATCGGATCGGCGACCCCGACGCTCGTCAGCGCCACGTTGCCGGTGTTCGTGACCAGGTAGCTGTAGTGCACCACGGTCCCTGGGGTCGCGAAGTTCGTCACATCAGCGGACTTGAGCAGCGTGATCGACGGGCTCTGCACCGCCGGGACCGTCACCGTGGAGCTCGCGTTCACGACCTTCCCCGTTGGCGACGTCCCTGCAGCGGTCCCTGTGTTCGAGATCGCACCGGTATTCACGTCGCCGGCCGTTGTCGTGTAGGTGGCCGTGCAGGTCTCGTGCGCACCGACTGCGAGCGTGGAGCTGGGGCAGCTGACACTCGACAGTCCGGGCATCGGGTCGGTGACCCCGACGCTCGTCAGGGTCACGTTGCCGGTGTTGGTCACGAGATACGAGTACGTGACCGGCGTGCCGGCCGAGGCGAAGCTCGTGATGCTGGCCGACTTGACGACCGAGATCTGGGGTGTCTGGGTTGCCGGCACCGTCACCGGAGACGTACTGGATACGGTCGGACCCGTGGGCGGCGTTCCGGTCGCGGTGCCGGTGTTGTTGATGGACCCGTGGTCCACGTCGGCTTGCGTGGTTGTGTAGGTCGCGGTGCAGGTCTCGTGAGCGCCGGGGACCAGCGACGTCGCCGGGCAGCTGATGGCGGAGAGCCCTGTCATCGGGTCCGTCACGGTGACCGGGTTCAGCGTGACGTTGCCGTTATTGGTGACCAGATAGCTGTAGGTCACCAACGTGCCGGGAGCCGAGAACCCGATTACGCTCGCCGTCTTCACCAAGTTGATCGACGGGGCAGGCGTCGCCGGGACCGTCACCGAGGACTTCGAGGTCACGGGCGATCCCGTCGGCGGCGTCCCCGTCGCGGTACCGGTGTTCTTGATCGAGCCGTTGTCCAGGTCGGCGAGGGTTGTCGTGTAGTTCGCGGTGCACGTCTCGCTCGCACCGGGAAGCAGCGTCGCTGCGGGGCAGCTGACGCTCGACAGCCCGGGCATCGGGTCTGAGACTCCTACGCTCGTCAGGGTCACGTTCCCCGTGTTGGTCACCTTGTAGCTGTAGGTCACCGGCGTGCCGACGGCGCTGTAGGACGTGATGCTCGCCGTCTTGACGAGCGAGATGCTGCTCGTCTGGCTGGCCGGGAGGGTGACCGTCGAAGTCTTCGTCACCGGAGGACCCGAGGGTGGCGTGCCCGTCGCGGTTCCGGTGTTCGAAATCGCGCCGGCATTCACGTCCGCTTGCGTTGTGGTGTACGTGGCAGTGCAGGTTTCCGTGCCTCCGGGTGCCAGGGTCGCCGAGGGGCAGCTGATCGAGGACAGCCCGGGCATCGGGTCAGAGACACCAACGCTCGTCAGGGTCACGTTGCCCGTATTGGTCACCTTGTAGCTGTACGTGATCACCGTGCCGGGTGCCGCGAAGCTGGTCGGGCTCGCCGACTTTACCAGCCCGATCGACGGGGTCTGGTTGACGGCAACCGTTGCTGCCGAGGGGGCCGAGGTGATCGGGGACCCTCCCTGCGACGGCGTACCCGACGCGGTCGCTGAGTCCTGGATCCTTCCGTTGTCGACGTCCGCCTGGGTCGTCATGTAGGTCGCCGTGCAGACCTCGCTCAGCCCGGTTGCCAAGGTCGATGACGGACACGTAATGGCAGACAGCGAGCCGTTCAGGGACGGAGCGACCTGGGTGTCGTTGACCGTGACGCCCGTGAGGTCCGAGGACCCCGTGTTCGTCACCTTGAAGGAGTAGGTAACGAGCTGACCCGCGGCTGAGACTGCCGTTGGGTTCGCGGTCTTCTGGATCGTGAGCGACGCGACGGGGATGGAGAGCACCGACGGCAGCGACGTGACGGAGGGTCCGCTCGACGGCGTGCCCGTGACCGTGGCAGAGTCGGCCACGGATCCGTTCGCGACGTCCGCGGCTGTGACGGTGTAGCTCGCGGTGCAGGTCTCGTGTGCGCCGGCAGCCAGCGTGGAGCTGGGGCAGCTGATCGCAGAGAGAGATCCATTCAGGGATGGGGCAGTCTGCGTGTCGGTGACGGTGATGTTGTTGAGCGTGCTCGTCCCGCTGTTCGTGACGAGGAACGTGTAGGGCACGACCTGTCCGACCGAGGTGATCACGGCCGCGGTCGAGGCCTTCACGACGGTGAGGGTCGGCGGTGCGGCAACGACGTTGAGCGTCGTCTTCTGGGGGACCGGCTGGGGGAAGTACGTCCAGAAGTCCAGCCCCTTGACGTCGCCGAAGGAGCCCCAGTTCGCGACCGAGTTGAGCTGACACGGCTTGTTGGTGTTGCCGCCAGTTTGTGTGCCCCACGCTCGCTGGGTGCTAGTCGAGTCGAATCCGGTCACGGGGTTGCTGTAGGCCGTTGCCGGAGGCACGTCGCCGCACAACTCAACACCGGGCGTACCGACGTCCCCTCCCCCGGTCCCGGGCGCGAAATAACCGCGGTCGTCGTAGAAGCCGGTCGTGCACTTCGTGTTGCCGAACGGGCAGATCCCGTCGGGCGGGTTGATGAGGGTGAAGCTCGGACCGCCGAGGACGCTGTTCTCCGCGTCGAGGAGCGGGAAGTGGTATTCGCCGTTCTGGAAGGTCGCCTGCACGGGGTATGCCGTGCCGACCGGGAACGGCGTGCCGACGTTGTCGTTCCCGTCCCAGGTGACGGTGTTGACGCCGGCGTGCGCGACCCCGCGGAGCACCCTGTTGGTTGACAGTGTCGGGTCGAAGTTGGGGGTCGTCGGGTTCGAGGCGATGACGAGCTGGTAGACACCGCTCGACGACGCATCGAACGTGAAGTTGCCGCCCGTGCCGAGCGTGCTCGTGTTCCCCGAGGCCGTCCCGGAGAAGCTGATCGAGTTGATCGAGTACACGACCGGCGTCGTCGGGATGCCGAGGGCGTTGAGGGTCGCATTATCGAGCGGACCGGAGAATGAGATCGGGTATTGGGCCTTCGCGAAGTTTGTGCCTGCGGCGAGTCCGGTGAGTTGTCCGCTATTCGTCGTGCCCAGGACGTCGTGGTCGAGGATCGACCCGTCCGGCGCGAGGAAGCCCTGCGAGTTCCCGTAGACCATGAAGCCGTCCGGGTCGAGGTAGTTGAGGCTCGTCTTGTACTCGTAGCCGTCGAGCGTCGTGATGTAGATGTCGGAGTCGACCGGCAGGCCGTTGCCGCCGGTGAACGCGTCATAGGCGTAGGTGAAGACCTGGCCGGTGATGTTGGTCGTCGATGTGGCAGATGCGCGCACCGACAGGTCCCACGCAGCGATCGACGTCCCTTGGGCCGCGCTGGTGTCGTTGGCGTTGGTCAGGCCGATGTCGGCACCCACCGTGCCGTCGGCGTCGTAGTCCCCGCCATCAGGACCGTAGAAGGCGACGTTGTAGATGCCCGTCGTCGGCGCGACGTAGTAGCAGGGCTGGTAGCCGGTCGGATTCCCCCCACCGCTGACCGCCTGTGCGCCCGCCAGCTCCTGCGTGCGCGTCGTGAGCTTGCCGAGGTTGGGGGAACCAGGGTTCGCCGCCCGCTGCGCGAGGCAGGAGAACCCGTTCGTGTAGGCGCCGTTCGTCGGCGTCCCGGTGAGGGCGGGCAGTGGAGCAGGCTGGTCGTATGCCGTGATCTGACCGGGGTTGTAGACGACGACGTCACCCGTCGTCGTGGGTCCGGTCGCCGTGCTGGGGACACCGACTGCGGAAGACCCCATCTCGAGGTATTGCCCGGCGGTCATGTAGACGTAGAAGAGGTCGCGTCGAGGGATCGTGGTCTTGCCGGTCGGTCCGTAGGCCGACGTGCGCCATTCGATGTTGGCGCGACAGGCTCCCCCGAGCGACTGCTGCTTGCACGTAGGCGCAACGGACTGCGGATAGAGATTGGCGCTGCCGTCAGCCCCAGCGGGGATCGCCCCCGTCGCGATCGCGCCGAAGACGGTGCACACCGCAAGGACGGTGCGAGTGAGGACGACCTTCGTGCGCTGACGTCGAGCCTTCGAAGCCAACCCCGAGTCGCGCTGTATCACCCGCCCTCTTTTCTCGATGTGTAGAACCCCGACACCACGTGGCGTGACCCTGTAGTGGCTTTCCTCGCTGCCGACCTGAAGACTAAGCAGGGCAGCACCCTCGAAAGGTGTCACCTGCTCGGCGGCACCGGGTTGCCACGTATCGCGGGTAGTCGCGGCCCCTCATACCGGCGCGCCGCACGGATCCCACGTCTTGCAGCCTGAGGCTGCACCCCCGGAACGAAGATAATTCTATTGGTACCGGCGGGTCACAAGCAAGTACTGCGACCACGCCGGCCGTGCCTGGGATTCCGGGGAATCGTGGCCTGGAGAAACTTATGCGAGAGCAGCGGGATCGACGCCGACCCCGTTGGCGTCATGGCTCGCGTACGCGGCGAGCGCGAAGCGCAGCACGTCCATCGACTCCTCGGCGCTCCACAGCAGCGGTCCATCCCCCGTCCGAAGCCATCGCAGCCAGTGGCGGCCCGAGTCGCGGAAGCTGCTCGACCAGTCGTCGTCCAACGCGTGGTGCGAACGCATCTCGCCGTCGGCGTAGGTCTCGAGGCTCGGGTGCTGCAGCCCTCGGCCGGTGCACCGGTTCACCCGCGCGAAGCCGCGACGTCCCGTGACCTCCCAGCGCTCGTCGTTCGTGTAGTAGTCCGAGCGCAGGTACATGTCGACGGCGAGCGTGATGTCCCAGACGCCGCGAATGCCGTTCTCGTGCTCCCACGAGATCGTCGTCGGTGCGTCGACCTCGATGCCCTCGATCACCTCGGTCGATCCGATCCACGCGCGAACCTCGGCGACAGGACCGAAGAGCCAGAGCGCTGTCGACAGCTTGTGCCATCCGTCGTCGAACAGCAGCGTCCCGCGGCCGTTGCGATGCTGCTCGAACTGCCGCTCGTAGGTGTCGGCGGGGACCTCCCATCCCCCGCGTCCGCTCGCGACCATCTTGAGGTGGTAGCCGCTCACCGAGCCGATCTCGCCGGAGTCCACGACGTCCTTCAGCCGCTGCAGCGGCTCGTAGAAGATGTAGTTCTCCATCACGCGCAGCTGGCGGTCGTTCGCGATCGCGGCGTCCAGCATCCGCTGGGCGCTCTCGACATCGTTCGCGATGGGCTTCTGCAGGTTGACGTGCCACCCGTGGCCCAGGCAGTCGACGACCCCCTCGGGATGCAGCGCGATCGGGAGCAGCACCTCGACGGCGTCGATCTCGAGACCGCTCGCCGCCAGCTCCGCGATCGACGCGAACGCGCGGGCGCCGGGCCAGTCCTGCTGGCGCTCGTGGATCCGAAGGGGGTTGGGATCGACGATGGCGACCACCTCGGCGTCGGGGTTGCCGATGTAGGCGAGCTTGTTGAGGTCGTAGACCCGGCCGAGCCCGATGATCGCGACGCGCACGGGACGGTCGAAGGGGGTGAAGGTCACAGCGCCGTCGCTCTCATGGCCGCCCGATCGTACCGGTCGCCCTTGCATTCCCCATTCGGCGCGCGTCGGCCGCATCCCATTCGCGTCCGCGAGCACCGCATGCGCTCACCATCGATGCCCTCGTCAGCGTGGTGCGGGTGGAGGCGGCGCAAACCCGATCGCGATGGCGATCGACCTCGAGGCTGACTCGAACAGGCCGCGGCCGTCCTCGATGGAGCCCACGAGGTGACCGAACAGCTCGAAGCTGACGAGTCCGAAGATCTGGGTCCACGCAAGGATTCCCCGGACGATGACCTCGTCGGGAAGCCCGGCGAGCGGGGACGGGGGCACCTGGACGTCGCGGGCGAGGTACGGCGCCCCCGGGCCGTCCGGCAGCTCGAGGCGACCCCACTCCCATGCGTCTCGCAGCACGCCCGAGAGCACGGCTGGCACCCTGGTCGCAGGGCCGATGGTTGCCTCAGGGGCCGCGTAGCCAGGCACCGGTGAGCCGAAGACGAGCGCGTACTCATGACGGTTCGCAAGGGCCCAATCGCGAATGGCCAAGGAAGCCGCAAGCAGCCGTGCCTCGAGCTCCTCCCGGGGCACCAATGCCTCGGCCGACTCCACCGAAGCCCCGAGGTCGTTGTAGGCGTCGATGATCAGCGAGGTCAGGAGCTCGTCACGGCTCGAGAAGTACCGATACAAGGCCGAGGACGACATCCCGAGCTCGCGGGCCACCAACCGGACGCTGAGCGACGCCCCGCCGTGCTCGGCGACCTGGCGCCGGGCGGCAGATTTGATGTCCGAGATGACCGATGCCCTTGCCAGGGCACGAGCGGAACCGAGCGCATCAGCCACTTCCGCAGCATACCAAGGCCAGAGCACTGCACGCAATTGAGAGCATCGCTTGCACAATGGAGTGATTCTGCTTACACTGCTCCTACCAGAGAGCAGTGCTCACAAAGGAGGATCATGGGAAAGCATCTGATTGTCGGTGCAGGGCCGGTCGGCAGCACACTCGCGGCGGAGCTCGGCGCTCGGGGCGAGGAGGTCCTGATCGTCTCGAGGCGGGGCGCGACGCCCCTGGGAGCTCCCACGGTCCAGGCCGTGCGATGCGACGCCGCGGATGCGGCGGGGCTCGCGGCACTCGCTGGCGGAGCGGCAGCCATATACAACTGTGCGAACCCCGCCTACCACCGCTGGCCCGTGGACTGGCCCCCCATCGCGGCTTCGATCCTTCGCGCAGCGGAGCGCAGCGGCGCCGTGCTCGTGACCCTCGCGAACCTCTACGCGTACGGACCGGTCGACCATCCGATGACCGAGGGCGACCCGCTCGTGGCCTCGTCGGTCAAGGGCCAGGTCCGCGCGAAGATGTGGCTCGACGCCCTCGCGGCCCACGAAGCAGGGCTCGTGCGTGCGACGGAGGTCCGGGCGTCCGACTTCTACGGACCCGGCGTCACGGACGGGGGTTTCCTCGGCGAGCGGGCCGTCCCGCGGATCCTCGCCGGCAGGTCCGTCTCCTTCCTCGGCGATGCGGACCTCCCCCACTCGCTCACCTACGTGCCCGACGTCGCTGCAGCGCTCGCGACGGTCGCCACGGACCCACGGGCGTGGGGCCGGCCGTGGCACGTGCCGACCGCACCCGCCGGGACGATGCGCGAGGCGGTGCAGGGCCTGGCCCACGCCGCGGAGGTCCCGATGGTCAAGGTCAGGGCGCTGCCGGGCCCCGTCGTGCGGGCCGCGGGGGTCTTCTCCGCCCAGCTGCGCGAGCTCCGCGAGATCTCCTACCAGTTCGATCGGCCGTTCGTCGTCGACTCCTCGGCGTACACCGAGACGTTCGGCACCGAGGCGACGGAGCCCTCGACCGCCTACGACGCCACGGTCCGATGGTGGCGGAACCGCCTTTCGGCGCCTGCACCCGTGCCCTCGGCATAGGCGCGGGTTGAGGTTCAGGTCCAGCGTCGTCGCACGCCGCGCGTCGGACGGCGGATCCAAGGTGGGAGGATCCTCCGGCAGGACCGCGAACGAGGAGGACCGATGGGGATCGACCTGGACCGCGAGGGTGACGTCGTGATCGCCCGCTGGCTCGACGGGGAGAACCGGATCAACCTCGACACGCTCGGTGCGCTGCACGCGCTGCTCGGTGAGCTGGAGGTGGTCCAGGGACCGCTCGCCCTCGTGCTCACAGGCGACGGCAAGTTCTTCTCCAACGGACTCGACCTCGATCGCTTCGGCACGAATCCCGACGAGTTCGGCGCGACCGCCGAGTCGTTCCACAGGCTGATGGGTCGGCTGCTCGTCTTCCCCGCGTACACCGTCGCGGCGGTGAACGGCCACGCCTTCGCGGGAGGCGCGATGCTCTCGTGCTCGTTCGACCGTCGCGTCATGCGCGAGGACCGCGGCTACTGGTGCCTGAACGAGGCGGAGATCGGGCTCCCGCTCACGGACCAGATGGCGGCCGTGGTGCTCGCCCGGCTCCCCCAGGCAACCGCGCTCGAGGCCATGCTCACCGCGAGGCGGTACTCGGCGCCCGAGGCGATCGACGCCGGCATCGTCGAGGAAGCCGCGAGCGAGGGCGACCTGGTCGGTGCGGCGGTCGAGCGCGCGGCGAACGCCGCCACGAAGGACCGACAGGTCATCACGGTCCACAAGCGCATCGCGTTCGGCGAGGTCGCCCGCGCGTGCGGGTGGGTCGACTCGCGGTAGCCACGCACCGATGCGTGCGCACGGCGCGCCGTGCGGGGTCCTCGGGCTGGGCGGTCGAAACATCTCGGAAACAGATTGCTGATAAGAGGTGGTGCCGTGGACCAGCTCTTCGTCGATGCGCCGGACTCGCTGGCGTATGACGAGGTGTTCGAGGCACCGGGCGTCCCGAGGCCCCTGTATCGCGACATCGTCGAGGTCCTGGTCAAGTTCGACGCGACCGAGCTGCGCTCTCGGTTCGAGCAGTTGGGGCGGACCTTCACCGACCGCGGGGTCACCTTCGCCCTCGGCGGCGAGGAGCGCCCGTTCCCGCTCGACCTCATCCCGCGGGTCATCTCCGCTGTCGAGTGGGACGCGCTCGCCTCGGGCATCCGCCAGCGGGTCCGCGCGCTCGAGTCGTTCCTCGACGACGTCTACGGACCGGGCAGGGTCTTCGAGGACCGCGTGGTGCCGAAGGCCCTCGTGAGCTCCAGCCCGCATTTCCACCGCGAGGCGTTCGGCATCTCGCCGAGCCACGCCGCGCGCATCACGGTCTCCGGCATCGACGTGATCCGAGACGAGATGGGTGCCTTCCGGGTCCTCGAGGACAACGTCCGCATCCCCTCGGGCGTGTCGTACGTGATCGAGAACCGCAGGGCCATGATCCAGAGCTTCGCCGGGCTCTTCGCCGTGCACCGCGTGCACCCCGTCGACGAGTACCCCGCCCGGCTGCTCGCCGCGCTGCGCCGCTCGGCACCCGAGGGCGTCTCGGACCCGACGGTGGTCGTCCTCACCCCGGGGGTCCACAACGCGGCGTACTTCGAGCACGTGCTGCTCGCGCGCATGATGGGCGTGGAGCTGGTCGAGGGGCGCGACCTCGTGACGGTCAACTCACGGGTCCTGATGCGCACGACGCAGGGCGAGCGCCCGGTGCACGTGATCTACCGGCGCGTCGACGACGAGTGGCTCGACCCCCTCCAGTTCCGTCCCGACTCCGTCCTCGGCGTCGCCGGGCTCGTGAACGCGGCGCGGGCCAGGACGGTCACGATCGCCAACGCCGTCGGCAACGGCGTTGCGGACGACAAGCTGCTCTACACCTACGTGCCGGACCTCATCCGGTACTACCTGGCCGAGGAACCGCTGCTGTCGAATGTCGAGACGCACCGGCTCGACGACCGGGACGTGCTCGCCGACGTCCTGGACACGCTGGACCGATACGTGGTCAAGCCGGTCGACGGCTCGGGGGGCAAGGGGATCGTGATCGGCCCGCAGGCCGACGAGGAGACCCTGGCGCACCTGCGCGAGACCGTGCTCGCGAACCCTCGCGGCTACATCGCCCAGCGGCCCGTGGCGCTCTCCACGCTCCCGACCTTCGTCGGCGGACAGCTGGCGCCGCGCCACGTCGACCTGCGGCCGTTCGCGATCAGTGACGGCAGCGATGTGTGGGTGCTGCCGGGCGGGCTGACGCGCGTGGCACTCCCCGAGGGTGCGCTCGTCGTGAACTCGAGCCAGGGCGGTGGCTCCAAGGACACCTGGGTGCTGGCGGACGACATGGCCGCGACGGAGGTCGCTCTGCCACCGAGCCCCGCGCCCGCGCCGCCGATCTCGCCGCTGGCCAATCCCGATGTCGCCCGCCAGCGCGGGCCGATGGCCGAGGAGGGGGCGGAGCAGTGAGCGACGGAGGGATGCTGTCGCGGCTCGCCGAGTCGCTCTACTGGATCGGCAGGTACGTCGAGCGCGCCGACGACACGGCTCGCATCGTCGATGCCTACGTCCACCGGGTCATGGAGGACCCGTTCAACGACGAGGACGCAGCCTGCCGCTCCCTCTTCGCGATCCTCGGCGTCGACGTTGACGAAGCGGGGCAGGTCACGATCGCCCAGGTGCTGGAGCACCTCGTGTTCGACACGGCCAATCCGAGCTCGATCTCTGGCTCGCTTGCGGCGGCGCACGAGAACGCTCGGCGCGCCCGCGAGGCGATCTCGTCGGAGATGTGGGTCTGCCTCAATGCTGCGAACAACGAGCTGCCGCGGCGGCGCTCGCTCGCTGCGAGCCTCGGCCCGGCGACCTATCTCGAGTTCATCCGGGAGCGCGCCGCACTTTTCACGGGACTCGCTGGCGCGACGATGAGCCACGACGACGGCTGGCAGTTCCTCGTGCTCGGGCGGAACCTCGAGCGCATCGACATGACGGCCCGGCTGCTCGAGGGCCGGTTGGTCGCAGCGGAGCACTCCCCCGACTGGCTCACCCTGCTGCGCGCCTCGGGGGCGATGGAGTCCTTCCTGCGCGCGTCGAGCGGGCTCGCCGAGCCCCAGGACATCGCATCGTTCCTCCTCCTCGACCGGCTCTTCCCCCGATCCGCCTACCACGCGCTCAGCACCGCGGACGCCTGCCTGGAGCAGATCGCGCCGCCGGACACGAGGTTCGGGGTGACCGACCAGGCGCGTCGCACCATCGGGAGGGCCCGCAACCGGCTGGAGTACGCCGACCCTCGGCGGCTCGTCGAGGACCTGCCCGAGCTCCTCGGATTCCTCGAGCGATCCTGCGCCGAGGCGAACGACGAGGTCACCGCGCGGTACTTCCGCCAGGTGGAGGTCGTGATGTGGGAGAGCGAGGAGCAGACGTGAGCGAGCCTGCATCCGCGAGGCTGAAGATCCGCCACGTCACGGGCTTCAGCTACGACGGCGCGGCGCGCGCGTCCTACAACGAGGCCCGCATGACGCCGGTCACGTCCGCCCACCAGACCGTCCTGTCAGCCAGGATCACGACCACGCCGAACGCCGTGCAGAGCACCTACCGAGACTTCTTCGGGACGGTCGTCACCGTCTTCGACCTCCAGAAGCCGCACAGCCGCCTCGAAGTGACCGCGGAGGCGACGGTGGACACCACCCCGCCCGCACCGCTCGAGGCTCCGTGGAGCGCCGACGAGCTGCGTGACCCCGCCGTCGAGGACCGCTTCTGCGAGTACCTGGTCCCGACCCCGAGGACGACGCTGGACGCGCACGTGCTGGACGAGGCGCGCTCGCAGTTCTGCGAGCTCGACGTGCACGCGGCGGCGCACGCGGCGACCGACTGGGTCCGTGGGCAGGTGCGCTACGTCACGGGGTCCACGAATGTGACGTCCACCGCCGACGAGGTGTGGCGGCAGGGCGAGGGCGTGTGCCAGGACCTCACGCATGTGACGATCGCGGTCCTGCGATCCCTCGGGATCCCGGCCCGCTACGTCTCGGGGTACCTCCACCCGATCGCGGGTTCGTCGATCGGCGAGGCCGTCATGGGGCAGAGCCATGCCTGGGTCGAGTACTTCGGCGGGCAGTGGGTCGGCATCGACCCCACCAACGGCGGCGAGGTGGGGATCCACCACGTCGTGGTGGCGTCGGGGCGCGAGTACGGCGACGTGCCGCCGCTCAAGGGCATCTACCACGGCGAGCCGTCGCGGGCGCTCGGCGTCGTCGTCGAGATCACGCAGCTGTCCTGACCCCCGGGCGTCCCGTGCGACCGGCTCGGAGCCGGTGGGCAGGCCCGACGAGTGCATTGGCGGGTCCCGGCGTTCATTGCAAGACTGCCTGCGGGCCGTTCGGGCTCTCGGGGAGGGTGGCGATGCAGTTGGACCTGAACGAGGAGGAGCGGGCTTCGCTCGCGCGGACGCTCTCCGAGGCCCTCTCCGACCTGAGCAGCGAGATCGCGGACACGGACAACGCCGAGTACCGCCGGGGACTCCAGGCGCACCGCGACACGCTGCTCGCGATCAGCGGACGCCTCCAGGGTTGATCGACGCCCTCTGGCGCGCGCGGCGTTCGCCGCTGGCACCGATTCGACGCGATCGTCGCCGGACGCGGCATCCATGAAGGGTGACGCCGTCGACGTCCGTCTCCGGCACTGGAGCCGGTGGCGCCGTCGGCAGCTCCAGTTCGCGTGGGAGCACGAGTCCCACGTCGATCTCATGCGAAGCGACGCGAGGTCCCTCTGGCTCTGCAGCTGGCAGCGCAGCGGCTCCACCTGGCTCGCAGAGTTCCTCGCTTCGGCACCGGGGACACGCCTCGTCTACGAGCCGGCGAACCTGCCGGGCGGGCTCTTCACGGGCGAGGACGCCGCGCTCGCCCCGCTCCCCGAGTCACCGGGCCCAGAGCTCGCGAGCATCGAGCGCGCGATTCGAGGTCGCCTGCGGGGCCGGTGGGTGGACCAGCTGACGACGGGCCATGTGGTCCACCGGCGCGTCGTGAAGGACGTCCGCGGGGTCGGATTGCTCGGGGCGGTCGCCGCCAGGCATCCGCGCACGCCGATCGTCCTTCTGCTGCGCCATCCGCTCTCCATCGCGAGCAGCGTCGTGTCGCTCGGGTGGACGCGGGATCGCGGGATCGCCGTCGACGACCAGCTCCTCGACGAGGTCAGGCGCTGGGTCGGGATGCACGCATCGGCCCTGCGCCTGCCGGCAACGTCCCGCGCGCACGTCGTCACCTACGAGCACCTGCTGGCGAAGCCGGAACAGTCCCTGCCCCCGCTCCTCGCCTACCTCGGCCGCCATCACCCGACGTGGCAGCGCCTGCAGCTCGATCAGGGCCGCCTCACCGCCCCGTCGGCGACGAGCTTCCGACGCCGCGAGGAGCTCTCGGCGTCCGAGTGGATCGGGACGTTCGACGCGCTGTCCCCCGCCGTCGTCCGCGAGGCCGCGTCGATCCTCAAGCGAGGAGGGCTCGGCGTGCTCTACGCGGACACCCCCGAGCCGCTCATCGAGCCGGGGCGCGTCTCGGCCGCCCTGCGCTCACATTGACCGTTCCCGGGGCCGTCGGTAGCGTCACGGACGACGTGGACGCGCTCGCATTCTTCCTGCCGCAGTTCCACCCCATACCCGAGAACGACGCATGGTGGGAACCCGGATTCACGGAGTGGACCAACGTGACGAAGGCGAGGCCGCTCTTCTGGGGCCACCACCAGCCGATCCTGCCGAGCGAGTTCGGCTTCTACGACCTGCGCGTCGCGGGCGTCCGCGAGCAGCAGGCGGCGCTCGCGGCCGAGCACGGCATCACCGCGTTCTGCTGGTGGCACTACTGGTTCGCCGGCCACCGTCTCCTGGAGCAGCCGTTCGGCGACGTGCTCCGGTCAGGCAGCCCGTCGCTCCCCTTCTGCCTCGGGTGGGCCAACCAGAGCTGGACCGGGGTCTGGCACGGCGCAGAGGACCGCGTCCTGATCGAGCAGACCTATCCCGAGGGCGACGACCGGGCCCACTTCGAGTCGGTCCTCCCGGCCCTGCGCGACGAGCGCTACTACCGGGTGGACGGCAAGCCGCTCTTCTTGGTCTTCCGGCCCCAGGAGCTGCCGCACGCAGCGCGCTTCGTCGACGCCTGGCAGTCGATGGCGCGCGAAGCGGGGCTCGGCGGCCTCTACCTCGTCGCCTACGCGGAGTCCCGGGCGTGGGGGTCGCAGTACACGACCCACGAGGCCGACGGGTTCGACGCCGTCCTCCACGTCTCGTTCCCCTTCGAGCGACGGACGTCCTCGCGCGTCCGTGATCGCCTCCGCACGTACAGCCCGCGCTTCGGGCCGGGTCGCTACCACGTCGCCGAGCACCTCCCGAGCTACCCGCGGACCTTGGGCGGGGTCGTGCACCCGTGCGTCTTCCCGAACTGGGACAACACCGCGAGATCGGGGCGCCGAGGCTCGGTGATCGTCGACGCCACACCCGAACGGTTCGGATCCCATCTCCACGAGGCCAAGGCGAGGGCCTCGCTCAATCCGCAGGGCCAGCAGCTGGTGTGGATCAAGTCGTGGAACGAGTGGGCCGAGGGGAACTACCTCGAACCGGACCGGACCTTCGGGCGAGGGTGGCTCGATGCCGTCGCCGCGGAGTTCAAGGGGCGATGACGGACGTCCCCTTGGAGCTCACGGTCGACGGCCGGGTGGCGACGATCTGGCTGAACCGGCCCGAGAAGCGCAATGCCATGACCGCGACGATGTGGCAGACGCTCCCCGACCTTCTCGCTGGGGTCGCAGCGGACGCGACGATCCGCGTGCTCGCCGTGCGGGGACGCGGCGAGCACTTCTGCGCGGGCGCTGACATCTCCGAGCTCGGCCGCGCGCTCGCCGCCGACACCGACGAGCTCGCGTACCGCTCGATCAACGCGCGTGCGGAGGATGCCCTCTCGAGGATTGCGCTCCCGACGGTCGCCGTCATCGACGGGTCATGCGTGGGCGGCGGCGTGCAGCTCGCGCTCGCGTGCGACCTGCGGATCGCGACGGGCCGGGCTCGCTTCGGGGTCACGCCCGGCAGGCTCGGGATCACCTACCCGGCCCGCTCCTTGGAGCGACTGGTTGCGACGGTCGGGCCGGAGGCCGCACGGCGGCTGCTGTACACCGGCGAGCTGGTCGGTGCAGGCGAGGCCCGATCCATCGGCATGGTGGACCTGGTCGTCGACGCGGGCGCCCTCGACGAGGCGCTCGCGACGCTCTCGGCGGCGCTCCTCGCGACGAGCGCGGTCACCCAGGTCGCGACGAAGGAGATGATCGACGCGATCGTGCGGACCGGGTCGGTCCCGACGTCGCTCTCGGAGCACTGGGAGCGCCGCGCTGCGGCGCATGGCGACCTGGCCGAGGGACTGGCGGCATTCGCCGAGCGACGGTCGCCGTCGTTCGGCCGGCGGCCTGAAGGGTCCGGGCTCTAGACCGAGGTGCCGTCGCCCGCGGAGCCGTCGCCCGGCTGCTCCGAGGACCGCACGACCACGAGGCCGTTGCCGTCCGGATCGCTCGTGGTGAAGAAGCGGCCCCACCCCTGCTCGTCCATGGCGGAGCACGCATGTCCATCGGCCTCCAGCCTCGCGTGGACCGCATCGACGTCGGCGACGTCGATCACGAGCCCGGTCACCGAGCCCGGGGGCATCGAGTCGAACCACGTCGTGAGCGTGATCGTCGTCGGCTCGTCGCCTGCAGCGAGCCGCACCCACCGCATCGTCAGCCCCATCGGATTGTCCTGGATGACGCGGAAGCCCAGGTACTCGCAGTAGTAGGCGGCGGCGCGATCCTGGTCCGAGACCGGGATCGAGACGATCGTGACACCTGGCATGGGTCCTCCTTCGCGGCAGGGGCATCTTGCCTCAACCGCCGGCGCCCGCGCAGCCCTACCATCAGGCGTGGAGGCCGTGCCGGCATCGCGAGCTGCGACAAGGAGGAGCCATGCCACTGGACCCGGTGACCCAGTCGATCAATGACGTCGTGATGACGATGCGAGCGGCAGCGCCGACGCCGAGCGTCCAGGATCTGCGCGAGGGGTATGAGGTGGCGATCGAGCTGATCGGCGCCAAGGAGACGGCCTGCGACGTCCAGCATGTCGCCGTCGGCGGCCTCCCCGCGCTCCTCTTCACGCCACCGGTCCACGACGACGGCCTGCTGGTGTGGTTCCACGGCGGGGGGTTCGTGATCGGATCGGCCGCGCTGTCGCGGAACGAGGTCGACCGGCTCGCCGTCGCTTCGCGGTGCCGCGCGGTGAGCGTCGACTACCGGCTCGCTCCCGAGCACCGGCCGCCCGCGGCCCAGTACGACGCGATCGCGGCGGCTACCTGGTGCGTGGCGAACGCGGCGCACCTCGGCGTCGATCCGGCACGCATCGCCGTCGGCGGCGACTCGGCCGGCGGCAATCTCGCGGCCGTCGCCGCGCAGCGCGTCGCGGGTCTCGCGGCCCAGGTCCTCATCTACCCCGGCGTCCACCTCTCGGTCGACGTCCTCGACGACCTGCCGTACCAGGAGGGGTACTTCCTCGATCGCGCGACACTCGACCTCTTCGCGGCGTGCTGCGAGGGCGAGATCGACGGCGCCGACCCGCTCGTGAGCCCGATCCTGGCGTCACGTGACGTCCTCGCGGCAGTCCCTCCCGCGTACATCGCGACGGCCGAGTACGACCCGATCCGGGACCAGGGGCTCGCCTACGCGAACGCCCTGCGCGCCGCGGGCGTGGACGTGGTCGCCGAGCATTTCGACAGCCAGATGCACGGCTTCTTCTCCATGCCCGAGATCATCGACGATGCACGCGGCGCGATCGAGCACGCGGGCGCGTTCATCGCGCGCCAGTTCCATGGTCGCGAGGGATCCACCACCTCGTGATCGTGCGTCCGTAGCCTTTTTCCGGATTTCCCCCCGGCGAAAGGGCTCACCATGATCAAGAAGTTCTCCGCGGAGCTGATCGGCACGGCGACACTCGTGTTCTTCGGTGTCGGCGTCGCGACCATGATGTTCGGCAAGCACTTCCAGATCGCCGGGTTCTCCCTCGCAGCCGGCGTCGTCGCCACGGCCTTCGCATTCGGACTCGTCCTCGCGGGGCTCGCCTACGCCATCGGGCCCGTCTCGGGCGCCCACGTCAACCCGGCCGTGACGCTCGGCGTCCTCATCGCGAAGCGGATCTCGCCGAAGGAGGCAGCCGGGTACTGGATCGCCCAGTTCGTCGGCGGGATCCTCGGCGCCCTCGTCCTGTGGGGCATGTTCAAGGGGTCCCCGATCTACAGCAAGTCCATCACCGGCCTCGGGACCAACGGCTGGGGCAGGGGGATCTCCTTCATCTCGATCAACTGGGCCGGCGCGTTCATCGCCGAGGTGATCCTGACCGCGATCTTCATCTTCGTGATCCTCGCCGTCACCTCGCGGGGTGCGCAGGCGGCGACCGCCGGGCTCATGATCGGCCTCACCCTCACGCTCGTGCACCTCATCGGGATCCCGATCGACGGGACGTCGGTGAACCCCGCGAGGTCCCTCGGGCCGGCGCTCATCGTCGGCGGGACCGCCCTCAAGCAGGTCTGGCTCTTCATCGTCGCGCCGCTCGTCGGGGGCGCCCTTGGTGCCGCGGTGCACCTGTTCCTCCGGGGGGCTGACACGATGAGCCTGGACTCGGGCGACCCGACTTAGTGACTGACCGGCCCCGCGCGGTCGACCTCTCCCAGACGATCAGTCGCGAGGAGTCCGAGCGACGCCAGCTCGACGCCCAGCGCCGGCTCCTGCACCTCCGGCTGTTCAACGCGGGGCTGCTCGAGTCCAAGTCCCTGGGTCCTCCGGTGGCCGTCGTCTTCGAGGGGTGGGACGCGTCGGGCAAGGGCGGCATCATCCGCAGGCTCTCGGCCTCCTTCGACCCGCGCCACGTGAGCGTGGTGCCGATCGCGGCGCCCAACGAGCGTGAGCTGCGCCACCACTTCCTCTGGCGGTTCGCGCCGTCGCTGCCCGGGTGGGGAGGGATGACCATCTTCGACCGCAGCTGGTACGGAAGGCTGCTCGTCGAGCGCGTGGAGCAGCTGATCTCGCCCGAGGAGGTCGCCCGTTCCGCTCGCCAGATCGTGTCGTTCGAGAAGGGGCTCGCCGAGGAGGGGATGGTCCTCGTGAAGGTCTGGCTGGAGATCTCGAGCGACGAGCAGCTGCGCCGGTTCCGGGACCGCGAGGAGGATCCGCTCAAGCGGTGGAAGCTGACCCCGGAC
This sequence comes from uncultured Acidimicrobiaceae bacterium, assembly GCA_963841965.1. Classification (GTDB taxonomy): domain Bacteria; phylum Actinomycetota; class Acidimicrobiia; order Acidimicrobiales; family RAAP-2; genus Palsa-459. The sequence continues at coordinate 79,331 of CAWJES010000007.1, forward strand.
GACTGGCGCAACCGCGAGCGGCGCCCCGACTACGAGGTCGCCGCCGACGAGATGCTCGGCGTCACGAGCACCCGCCACGCGAGGTGGGACGTGATCGCGGCCGAGCACAAGCACTTCGCGCGCGCCGCCGCGCTCGAGACGCTGGTGCGGCGGATCGAGGAGGGGATGCGGCACAACGGCGTCGAGCCGCCCGCGTCGCACGGGTCCGACTACAGCGGCTGAGGTGGCGCCGCACCGGGTGCGGTGGAACACTTCGGCGATGGCGACTGACCGATACGGCATCACGGTCCCCTTCGACGGGATCTCCCTGGCGGACCACCGGGCGTGGTACTCGCGACTGGCCGACCTCGGCTACACGGACGTGTGGTCCTCCGAGGTGGACGGGACCGACGGGTTCACGCCGCTCACCCTCGCCGCGGCCTGGGAGCCCCGCCTCAACCTGGGTGTCGCCGTCACGCCGGCCTTCACGAGGGGACCCGCGCTCCTCGCCCAGTCCGTCGCCGCGCTGAGCGAGGTCGCCGGCGGCCGGTTCACGTTCGGGCTCGGCGCCTCGAGCCAGCCGGTTGTCGAGCGGTGGAACGGCATCGCCTACGAGCGCCCGTTCCACAAGACCCGCGACGTGCTCCGCTTCCTCAAGGCGGCGTTCGCGGGCGAGAAGGTGACCCGCGCCTACGACACCTTCGAGGTCCAGGGGTTCAAGCTCGCCCGTCCACCCGCGACGCCGCCGCGGATCCTCCTCGGCGCGCTGCGCCCCGGGATGCTGAACCTCGCCGGCAGCGAGGCGGACGGTGCGATCCTCAACTGGCTGGCGGCGACCGATGTCGCGCAGTGCGTCGCCGAGGTGGGTCCCGGCAAGGAGGTCGCGGCCCGGATCTTCGTGATCCCGACCGATGACGCCGACCTCGCCCGCGCGGTCGGGCGACGGATGATCGCGGCGTACCTCAACGTCGAGGCGTACGCCGAGTTCCACCGCTGGCTCGGGCGCGGCGAGGTGCTCGGTCCGATGTGGAAGGCATGGTCGGACGGCGACCGCAAGGGCGCGCTCGAGGTCATCCCCGACGAGGTCACGGACTCGCTCGTGCTGCACGGCTCCCCTGCGTCCTGCCGCGACCAGGTGCTCGCCTACGTCGACGCGGGGGTCACGATCCCCGCGATCGCGGTCGTCCCCTTCGGGGTCGACCTCACCGAGGCCGTCGAGGGCCTCGCGCCCTTGCAGTGACCGACGCGTGCCGCTGGTAGACATCGGGCGTGGACCTCTCGTCGCTCACCGTCCAGCAGATCGCGACAGGGGTGCGCGGGGGCACCTGGACCGCCACCGAGGTGACGGCCGCGGCCCTCGCCGCCATCGACGCGCGCAATGGCTCCATCAACGCGTTCGTGGCGGTCGACCCCGACGTCTCGATGGAGCAGGCGGCGGCCGTCGACGCGATGCTCGTAACCGGGGGCGATCCCGGCCCGCTCGCCGGTGTCCCGGTTGGCGTGAAGGACCTGGAGGACGCCGCGGGCTTCCGCACGACGCACGGCTCGGTCCTCGAGGCCGACGCCCCCAAGGCCACCCGCGACAGCCACCTCGTGGCCCGGCTGCGTCGCGCCGGGTGCGTGGTCGTGGGCAAGACCAACACGCCCGAGTACGGCTGGACGGCGTGCACCGACAACGCCCTGTTCGGCTTCACGCGCAACCCGTGGGACCTCGGGTGCTCCGCAGGCGGGTCCTCGGGCGGATCGGCCGCCGCCGTCGCGTCGGGGATGGTGCCGCTCGCGACGGGGTCGGACGGGGGCGGCTCGATCCGGATCCCCTCGGCGCTCTGCGGCCTGTCGGGGTTCAAGCCGTCGCTCGGCCGGGTCCCCGCCGGAGGCCCGAAGCCGCCGGGCTGGCTCACGTTCTCGTCCAAGGGCACGATGGCGCGGACGATCTCGGAGATCGCGTTCTCGCTCGACGCGGTGGTCGGCCCTGAGCAGGACGACCTCAACTCGCTCCCGCGCCCCGAGGCCTCGTGGGTCGAGGCGGTGGCGACGCCGGGCCTGCCGAACCGGATCGGGTGGTCGCCGACGCTCGGATACGCCGAGGTCGACGCCGAGGTGCTCGCCGCCTGCGAGCGGGCGCTCGCGGTCCTCGAGGGCCTGGGCGTCGAGATCGTTCAGGTGCCGACCGTGTTCGAGGAGGACCCTGTCGGGCCCTGGCTCGAGGTCGTCGCCGCGTGCTTCACGAGGGACCTCGCGACGTCGCGGGACGATCCCCGGTACGAGGAGCTGCACCCGCAGCTGCGCGCGCTCGTGGACCACGGCGAGGGGGTCACGGGCGAGCAGATCGTCCGGGCCTACGACTCGTTCCACCACATGAACCTGCGGCTCGTCGAGCTCTTCCACGACGTGCGGCTCCTCGTGACCCCGACCGTCGCGGCCGCCGCCCCCCGCGAGGACGAGGGCGTCGATGGCACCGTGAACGGCGTCTCGACGCCGGCATGGGTGCGCTACACGTACCCGTTCAACATGACGAGGAACCCCGCGGCGACGGTGTGCGCGGGGCTCACCGACGCGGGCCTCCCCGTCGGGCTGCAGCTCGTCGGACCCCAGCACGCCGACCTCGCGGTCCTGCGCGCCGCGTCCACGATCGAGGTCGCGCTCGGCTTCGACCTGCTGCCCCCGGCCTAGGCCGGTCACGTGGCGCGGACTGGGTACGATCCCCTGGGACCGCCGGCATCGCGGCGCAGGCTGGAGGCGACGTGAAGAGGATCGGCGTGGTGGACACCATGTTCGCTCGCTACGACATGGGCGGGGCGGCTCGCAGCGAGCTCGCCGCCTGCCCCGGCCACGGCTCGCAGTTCGAAGTGCTCTCGCGGACCGTCCCTGGATTCAAGGACCTCGCCGTCGCGGCCAAGGTCCTGATCGAGCGGGACGGCTGCGACATCGTCGTGGTGCTCGGGATGCCCGGGAGCGCGCCGATCGACAAACAGTGCGCCCACGAGGCGAGCCAGGGCATCATGCTCGCCCAGCTGCTCACCAGCACACCGATCCTGGAGGTCTTCGTCCACGAGGACGAGGCCGACGACCCCGACGTGCTGGCGGCCGTCTTCGACGACCGGTCGCGCAAGCACGCACGCAACGCCTACTGGATGGTGTTCGAGCCCGAGCAGCTCACCCGGCGCGCAGGGCAGGGCGTGCGCCAGGGATTCGGCGACGCGGGACCGCTCTAGCGCGAGGCGGCCGGCTCGCGGGGCAGGCCCAGCACCCGCTCGGAGATGATGTTCCGCTGGACGACGGCGGTCCCTCCCCCGATCGTCAGGGCCTGGGCGAAGAGGAACCCCTTCGACCACACCAGCCCGTCGACGCCGCCGGTCCCGAACGGGCCGGTGTCCGCCACGAGGCCCGACGTGCCGGCGAGCCGCTTCGCGAGGCCCATCACGCGCTGACCATGGTCGTCCGCCAGCGCCTTGCGCACCGAGGCCTCGGGCCCCGGCTGGCGACCCTCGAGCGCCGCGGCCACGAGCCGGCCCCGAAGCAGCGACAGGATCCTCCCCTCGGACCAGACGCGCACGAGCTCGTCGCGCTCGGTGGCGGACAGCGCGTGGTCGCGCGCCGCGGCGACGAGTCCGTCCGCCGTCGGGCCCATGCCCCACAGCGCGCCCTCGCCCGAGAGCGAGACCCGCTCGTTGCCGAGCGTGACCTTGGCGAGGCGCCAGCCGCCGTTCACAGCGCCGATGAGGTGATCCACGGGGATCCTGACCTCGTCGAAGAAGACCTCGTTGAACGTGTGGTCCCCGGTCATGTCGACGAGCGGCCGCACCGTGATCCCGGGCGCGTCCATCGGGCACACGAAGTAGGAGATCCCCTGGTGCGGCTCGGCTTCGGGGTCGGTGCGGGCGAGCAGGATGCCGAAGGCGGCGAGGTGGGCGTAGCTCGTCCAGATCTTCTGGCCCGTGACGACCCACTCGTCGCCGTCGAGGAGCGCCCTCGTGCGCAGCGACGCGAGGTCGCTGCCGGCATCGGGCTCGCTGAACAACTGGCACCAGAAGTCCTGGCCCGAGAGCAATCTCGGGAGCCACCGGCGCTGCTGGGCCTCGGTGCCGCCCTCGAGGATCGTGGGGCCCGCCCAGCCGACGCCGATGGGATTCGACGGCCGGGTGACGCCCGCGGCAGCCAGCAGCTCGTCGATCGCGAGCTGCGTCGCGGCGTCGGCTCCCAGCCCCCACGGCTCGGGCCAGTGCGGCGCCACGAGCCCCCGTTCGGCCAACGCCGACGCCGTTGGCCGCGGATTCGCCTCGAGCCACGCGCGCACGTCGTCGAGCACGTGCGCCGTCCGGTCGGTCAATTGATCCCTGGCGCGGACTGACACGCGGCGGAGCCGCACACGTCGGGCACGATCCCGGTGCGCAGGAACGCGTTGATCTGGCCGTCGAGGAGCGGGAGCGCGCGACCGAAGTCGTGCGGGTCGTCCCCGTAGGCGCTGGTCGAGGGCGCGAGGTTGTCAGCCGGCGGCGTCGGGGTCCCGTAGTCCCAGAGCTCGAGCGCCGCCTTCTGCGGCTTCGACTGGTCGAGGGCCGGGAGACCGAAGGCGGTCGAGTACGACAGGCCCGGCCGCGAGAGGGCCGGGGCGTACTCGGCGGCCCCGATCGTCCGTCCCAGCATCTCGGCGGCGAGGTTGGTCACCTGGTGGTCGCCGTAGTTCTCGATGATGAGGACCTGCTTCGCCTTCGTCCCCGGGTACGGGTGGCTCGTCAGGTGCTGCGCGTACCCGTCGTTCTCGCCGCGGTCCCACAGCAGCTGGGCGAGCTGCAGGCCGATCTGCTGGTCGTCGACGTTCGGGTAGGCCTTGCCGTAGACGGCCTCGAACTCGCTCCAGTCGACCGACCGGTCGAGCAGCAGCCCGCCGTAGTCCATGCCGGGCTGCCCGAGCACCACGCGCGACCACTCGTTGGAGAGCGCCGACACCGCCCCGCCGTTGATCCCGCCCTGGCTGTAGCCGAGGTACGCGGTCTTGCCGACGGCGAAGAGCGGTGTGCCCGACGCGTCGCGGAACGCCGTTGACGTGACGAACCCGTGGGGGCTGTTGAGCAGGCGCCCGAGGTACAGGGTGTTGATGATCCCCTGCAGCGTGTGGTCCGCCAGCGTGTGGAAGTAGCTCATGTCGCCGAGCGCCCTCGCCACGTTCAGCAGGTCGTTCTGCGACATGCCGACGTAGTCCGTGCCGCAGCCCATGATGTCGAAGTTCAGCTTGTCGGAGAAGTTGCCGCCCTCGACCTCCGAGGCGTCGCCCAGCAGCCCGTGGCCGTAGACGACCGGGAGGGCGGGTCCGCCGCTCTGGACCGTCGGGCGCATCACGCAGTCGAAGTTCGCCGTCCAGGTCTTCTTGCCGTTGATCTTCGGCAGCCCGTTCTTCCCCACGTCCATCTGCGACGTCGGCGTTGCTGCCGTGAGGAAGAGGGGGACCTGGAACGTCCCCGAGACCGTCCGCGTGTTGCCGAGGGTGGTGTCCGAGGTGACCGTGAAGGGCGGGGCGCCCGACGTGCCGAGCTTGGCGAACGCCTGGTCGCGCATCGCGAGGGCCGGGCCGGCGATCGACATCTCGCTCGCGACCGTGAAGTCCCACGCCATGTAGGGGACGGTGCCACCGAGCACGCCGTGGAGCTCGTTGTCGATCAGGTTCTTGAGGTACGCGCCGCGCGAGGCGGGCACGAGCGTCCCGGCGAGCGCTGCGAGCGTCGAGGGCGCCGGGGGGATCGCAGCGCCCGACGTGTCCACGAGGTTCCGCAGCACGACGGCGTAGCGGTCACCCTCGGTCAGCGCGACCGCGGGGTGGACGAGGAGCAGCTGGGTCGCCGGGTCGGGGTTCTGCGCGTCGAGCTCCGCAAAGTACGGGACCCTTGTCCCGGTGCGCATGTCGACGAGGACGATCGGCGCGTCGGGCGCGAGCGAGGCGGCGATGTCGGTGGACCCGGCGATCCCCGAGTTCGCGATGCTGAGGTCGGGGACGTCGGTGATGATCTCGGAGCCCGGGCTGAACCCGTCGCCCTGGTCCTGGTACACGGGGTCGATGTGGACGCCGGAGGTGTTCGCCGGCGTCTCGGCGGACGTGAGGTCGAGCCGCAGACCGGTGGCCGTCTTTGCGGCGACCGTGTACGCGTCGTTGGGCCACGGCAGGAGGCAGTCATGCCCGACCGGCGCGGTCACCAGGACGTCGCAGCCGCTCACCGACGGCGAGAGCGTCGCGGCCGACGAGGTCGTCGCGGCGACGCCGATCATGGTCGTCGCGGCGACGAGCGCGGCCGCGACAACTCCTCGAATCCGATTCCCGCGCATCTGCTCCCCCTTCTGGCACCGCTAGCGCTCCGGATCATACCGACGGCCTCGTGAGCCGACGGTGCAGGCAGGTCCCGATCCGCGCCTGCTCGATCGGCACCGCGCGACGGCCGCGAGACATCCCTCGAGGGCGTCGTCGGCGCCGACCCGGCGGCACGTCGAGGGATTCGTCCCTCATGGACCGACGCGCGGTGTCGCTATGCTCGCGCGGTCGCCGCACCGCGGCTCCAAGGAGGCCCAGATGCCCGAAGCAGTGATCGTCGCGACCGGCCGCACGCCGATCGGGAGGGCCTTCAAGGGCTCGCTCGTCGAGTGCAGGCCCGACGACCTCGCCGCGCACGCCGTGAAGGAGGTCCTCGCGAGGATCCCCCAGCTCGACCCCACCGAGGTGGAGGACCTGATCCTCGGGTGCGGGCAGCCGGGCGGCGAGTCCGGCTACAACATCGCGCGCGTCGCGGCCGTCCTCGCAGGCCTGGAGAACGTGCCCGGTGTGACCGTCAACCGGTACTGCTCGAGCTCACTGCAGACGATCCGCATGGCTGCGCACGCGATCAAGGCGGGCGAGGGCGACGTCTTCGTGGCGGCCGGCGTCGAGACCGTCTCGCGCTACCAGCACGGCGCATCGGACACCGGACCCCACAACCCGGCGTTCGCCGCGGCAGAGGCCCGCACCACCGAGCGATCGGTCGCGGCGGGCGAGCCGTGGTCCCCCATCGCCGGACTCCCAGACATCTACATCGCGATGGGTCAGACCGCGGAGAACGTCGCGGAGTACGAGCAGGTGTCGCGCGAGGAGATGGACGAGTTCGCGGTGCGCTCCCAGGCGCTGGCCGTCGAGAGCCAGTCGAACGGCTTCTTCGAGCGCGAGATCATCCCCGTCACGCTTCCCGACGGCACCGTCGTCACGAAGGATGACGGCCCGAGGGCCGGCACGACGCTCGAGGGTCTGGCCGGGCTCAAGCCGGTCTTCCGGGAGGGCGGCCGCGTCACCGCCGGCAACGCCTGCCCGCTGAACGACGGCGCCGCAGCGGTGGTCGTCATGAGCGAGGAGCGCGCCCGGGACCTGGGCATCGCACCGCTGGCCCGGATCATCGCGTCGGGCGTGTCCGGCCTCGACCCCGAGATCATGGGGCTCGGTCCCGTCGAGGCGTGCCGCCAGGCGCTGCGCCGCGCGGGAATGACGATCGACGACATCGACCTCGTGGAGATCAACGAGGCCTTCGCCGCCCAGGTGATCCCCTCGGCTCGCCACCTCGGCATCGAGTGGGACAAGCTGAACGTGCGGGGCGGTGCCATCGCCCTCGGCCACCCGTTCGGGCAGACCGGTGCGCGCATCATGACGACGCTGCTCAACGCACTTGAGGACACCGGCAAGACGATCGGCATGGAGACCATGTGCGTCGGCGGCGGCCAGGGCATGGCGATGATCGTGGAGCGCCTGAGCTAGCAACCCGCGGGCGCCGGCCCAGCCAGATCAGCCGGCCGGATCCGCTGGTCCGCGTCAGCCAGCCTGCTGCGGGGTTCCCGTCGTGATGGCGCCGGATGCCGCCGCCATGAGCGACGCGTGCTCGGCATCGTCGACCGGTCGCGCCTCGTCGGGCAGCATGACCGGGATCGAGCCGATGATCGCGTAGGCCACGTGTCGGCGCGGGTTGTAGAGCAGGTCCCGGTCCTCGAAGTAGAGCAGCGGCTCCTTGTCGACAGGGTCGGCGAGGACCTCGATGAGGAGGGATTCGAGCGGCATGGTCAGCTCCCTGGGTTGCACTCGGCGATGCGGGCGAGCACCTCGTCGGTGTGGACGGACAGCAACGCGTCGTCATCGGCCTCGACGTTGAGCCGGAGCAGCGGCTCCGTGTTCGACGGCCGGACGTTGAACCACCACGTCGGATGCTCGACCGTCAGTCCGTCGAGGAGGTCCACCGACGCGCCGGCTGCCTCGTAGATCGCGGCGAGCGCGTCCACGGTCTTGGCCGGGTCCGCGACACGGGTGTTGATCTCGCCGGAGTCCGCGTACTTGCGGAAAGGGGCGATCAGCTCGGAGAGCGGCGCACCCGCGACGCTCATCATCTCGAGGACCAGCATCGCGGTGATGATGCCCGAGTCGGCGCGGAAGTTGTCGCGGAAGTAGTAGTGGCCCGAGTGCTCGCCGCCGAAGATCGCACCGGTCTCCGCCATCACCTGCTTGATGAAGCTGTGCCCGACGCGGGTGCGCACCGCGATCCCGCCCTTGGCGACGATCGTCTCGGGCACGATCCGCGAGCAGATCAGGTTGTAGAGGACCGTCGACCCGGGGTGCTTCTTGAGCAGGGACGCGGCGACGAGCGCGGTGGTCAGGGACCCCGAGACGCCCTCGCCCCGCTCGTCGATGAGGAACACACGGTCGGCGTCGCCGTCGAACGCGAGGCCGACGTCGGCGCCCGACGCCAGGACCCTCGCCTTCAGGTCGACCTGGTTCTCCGGCTGGATCGGGTCCGCAGGGTGGTTGGGGAACGTGCCGTCGAGCTCGCCGTAGAGGATCTCCACGTCGAAGGGCAGTCCGGCGAAGACGAGCGGGGCGACGAGGCCGCCCATGCCGTTGGCCGTGTCGGCAACGACCTTGAGCGGCGCCAGCGCCGAGACGTCGACGAAGGAGCGGACGTGGTCTGCCCACGCGCCGAGCAGGTCACGGTGCTCGAGCGCCGCGAGCGGACCATCGGCCGGGTGCTCGAGGAACCCGCTCGCGAGCGACTGGATCTCCACGAGCCCTGAGTCGCGCCCGACGGGCCGGGCGCCCGAGAGGCAGAGCTTGATGCCGTTGTACTGCGCGGGGTTGTGCGACGCGGTGAGCATCGCGCCCGGGCAGTCGAGATGGCCCGAGGCGTAGTAGAGGAAGTCCGTAGAGGCCATGCCGAGGTCGACAACGCCGACACCGCACGCGCGAGCACCCTCGGCGAATGCGTCGCCGAGCGACGCGCCGGACGGCCGCATGTCCCGAGCGATCGCGATGCGCGCCGCGCCCGCGAAGGTCGCGAACGCCGACCCGATCGCCCGAGCCACCGATTCGTCGAGCTGGTCCGGATAGGTCCCACGAACGTCATAGGCACCGAAGATCGCGTCGAAGGGCATCACGCGCTGAAGGCTACTCACTCCAACGGTGGGGGGATCGAGGCGCGGACCGGTGACACGAGCAGGTCGAACGCGCCGCGACGCGGGCGCTGGGGAACGGTTCGATCCCGAAGCCGCCGAGCCACGTCTTCCGCGTGAGCGTGTGTCCCAGCAGGCCGCGAGATGATCTCGCACGAGCGAGCCGCCGACCGCATCATCACCATGATTCGCTATCCATCGTCGAGTTCAGGAGACCGCTCACGCTGCCCGCTCCTCATTCGCAGCCGATACGCGAGCATCTTCCAGATCATGAGGATGCCGACGAAGGAGATCACGAGTCCCGCGAGGTGCCCGACGAAGGCAAGTCCCACGCCGCCAGCGATCATCAGGATGCAGATCACGTATCGCTGCCATGGCTTGGCGACGAGGAAGGCCTGCCGAATCTCTCTCTGCATGCCGTAGGGCATTCCGGCTCCTTTGCGGACTGATCGGACGGTACCCGAGAGTTGCAGTGCCTTGTCGAGAAAGGCCCTCGTTCGAGGCACGCAGGCACGCAGGCACTGCACCCACGCAGTGCACCCGATGAGCAAGCGAGCATCCATGCGGCGGGACCGCGATCGCCATGAGACGGCTGCGCGATCACCACCGCTCATCACCGTTGTCAATGACCATTGTGACGGTGCTGGACCGGGTTCTCATCGGCCTCCAGGCACGAGATTCGCGTGCGCGCACCCGTGCGCCCGGCAGGCGGCTTTGGCGTCCGCCCGCATCGCATCGGAATGCTCCACGGCCCAGGGGCCCGGGTGAATCAGGTGTCCCCTCGCCGTGTGGAACGGCGCCGGAGAGGTGGGCACGCCGTGGGAGTTGCGTCCTCAGGGTGAACGCACGGTCGAATCGTGGTCCTATCTCCCGAACACTCTCGCGAACATGCCGCGATTCCCCGATGAAGCGCGGCTCTCAGCGGTGCAGGTGCATCGTTGGTTCTTCGGAACACCCGCGAGTGCTTGTTCGATGTGATTGCCGCAGCCCTTCCACGTTGGCTTGCCACATTGCTTGCACGTCGTCTTGCTGCACATTGCCTCTATCCCTTCTCCGACGGCGCGAGCACGCCGTAGTCGATCGCTTGCGCTCCGGGTGAGTGCACCCACGTCTGGTAGCCCCCGTCGAGGTTCTTCACCTTGAATCCCAGCTCGCCCAGCAGCAGTGTGGCGGTGTGTCCCCGGATCCCGACCTGGCATGTCGCAATGAGGTGATCCGAGGGAATCTCCGCGATGCGCTCGCGAATCTCATCCAGGGGAAGACTGCGCGCGCCGGGGATATGGCCTCGATCGAACTCGTCGCGGGTCCGGACGTCGATCACCTCGTAACCACGGAGCTGATGCGCCGTGACCTCGTTCCATTGCACCGGCTCACACAGCCCACTGAGCACGTTCTCCGCCATGTAGCCGAGCATGTTGACGGGGTCCTTGGCTGACCCGAACGGAGGCGCATAGGCGAGCTCGAGGTCAGCCAGCTCCGGGGCAGTGATCCCCCCGCGGATCGCGGTTGCGAGCACGTCGATCCGCTTGTCGACGCCCTCGCCCCCGACGCCTTGGGCGCCGAGGATCTCACCGGTCCCAGGATCGAAGATGAGCTTGAGTGCCATCCGCTCGGCTCCCGGGTAGTACCCGGCGTGCGATCCGGGGTGCGCGTGGACCATCGCCATCGGACGACCCGCGCCTCGAAGCCTCTTCTCGTTCCAGCCGGTCGTTGCGACGACGAGGTCGAACACCTTCACGATCGATGTGCCGATGGTCGGGATGACTCTGGTTTCACGCCCCGCGATGTGGTCTGCAACGACGCGGCCCTGCCGATTCGCGATGTTGGCCAGCGGGACGAGCGTCGCGCTGCCGTCGAGGGCATCGATCTTCTCCGCTGCGTCGCCGATGGCGTAGATGGAGGGGTCGCTGGTGCGGTTGTAGCCGTCGACTGCGATCCCTCCGCGAGGACCGATTGCCAGGCCAGCCGACCGGGCGAGATGCACATCGGGGCGCACTCCGATCGCAACGACCACAACGTCACCTGGTACACGGCGGCCGTCGGCCAGCTCGACGTCATGGTCGGTGATGGCGGCGACCGACGTCCCGAGGATGACCTCGACGCCGTGGCAGATCAACTCCTCGCTCACCAGCTGGGCCATCTCAGGATCCAGTGGAGCGAGCACCTGGGATGCCGCCTCGACGATCGTCGTCGCAATGCCGCGATGGCGGAGATTCTCGGCGATCTCGATGCCGATGAAGCCTCCCCCGATGATCACCGCGGACCTGGGGTGCGATTCGACGACGACCGTGATGCGCTCGACGTCCTCGACCGTGCGCAGCGGGAAAGCGCGCTCGATGCCCGGGATCGCGGGGATGACCGGTGAGGCGCCAGGACTCAGGATCAGGGCGTCGTAGGACAATTCATAGGCCGACCCCGACTCGAGTTCCGTGACGTCGACAACACATTCCGAGGAGCGAACGGCAGTCACCTCGGAACTCACTCGGACATCCAGTCGGAACCGTTCATGCAGCGACTCGGGGGTCTGGAGGAGAAGGTCTTCCTCGTCCTCGATGATCCCGCCGACAAAGTACGGCAAGCCGCAATTGGCATAGCTGACGTGGCCGCTCCGCTCGAGGACGATGATCTCGGCGCCGGCATCCAGTCGACGCAGCCGTGTGGCACTCGACATGCCACCGGCGACACCGCCAACGATGACTGCTCGCATCCCGCCTCCTAGGCCAGGCTCAAGAAGAGCTTCTGGAGGCGCGCGGACACGACATCGACGTCGGTAGCGGGGTCCGCCATGCATTCCTTCAGGCTCGACGAGATCAGCGTGAACGCCGCCGTGTTGACGGCCTTGCTGACCGCTGCCATCTGCGTGACGATGGCCTCACAGTCGCGTCCCTCCTCGAGCATGCGGACGACGGCGCTCAACTGCCCGTTCGATCGCTTCAGACGATTGAGAATCAAGCCCACTTGCCGTTCGTCCTGCAACGTGTGCCCGGCATTCTTCTCGACCATCACGACCTCCTCAGGACCACCCTATACCCCCTAGGGTATCAGGTGGCCGTCGTGCCGTGACCCATGTCCGCGGTGCGTCCGGCCCGCGTGCCCTGCATCCCGCGGATCCACCATCCTCGGTGACGAATGGTTGGATCGAATAGGATCCCGTGGGACCACGAGAGATCTCGCGAGCCGTCGGCTACCGCTCTCGAAGGGGACCCGGCGCTTCATCGGGACCGATCGGCTGCGACGCGCGGGCGTATGCACACCTGGTGCGGACATGCTGTGACCCGCTGCCGACCGCACCATGGGGCCGGGACACGGCGAGTGGCATCATGGTCAGGTGCCGGATCCTGCGCAGCGCGGACTCACGGTCTGGCTCACCGGTCTACCGGGATCCGGGAAGACGACATCGGCCGCATCGCTCGCTGCTCGTCTCTCTCTGGCGAGCCGGGCCTCTGTAGTGCTTGACGGGGACGAACTGCGAACGGGGATCAGCAGCGACCTCGGATTCTCGGCCGAAGATCGCGACGAGAATGTCCGTCGGGCCGGTGAGATCGCCCTCCTGCTCGCCTCGCAGGGATCGATCGTGATCGTCAGCCTCGTCTCTCCGAGGCGAGCCGCTCGCGATGCCGTGCGCGCACGCCACGCCGCTGCAGCGATTTCCTTCGTCGAGGTGCATGTGGCCGCTCCGCTGGCGGTCTGCGAACGTCGTGACCCGAAGTCGCTCTACCGGCGCGCGCGAAGCGGCGACCTCGCCCAGGTGACCGGTGTCGACGATCCCTACGAGCCGCCGACCGATCCCGAGCTGGTGCTGGCGACCGACCTGCTCGATGTCCAGCAGTCGGGGGCGGCGCTGGCCAGCGTCGTGCTGGGCGCCCTGGGCTGACTCAGCCGAAGCGGCCCTGGATGTAGTCGAGGGTCCGCGGGTCGCTCGGGTTCGTGAAGAGCTGGTGGGTCGGGGCAACCTCGATCTGCTCGCCAGCACGGTCCTCGCCCATGAGGAGGAAGGCGCAGAGGTCCGACACGCGCGCCGCCTGCTGCATGTTGTGGGTCACGATGATGATCGTCACCCGGTTCTTCAGCTCCCCCATGAGCTGCTCGATCGCGAGCGTCGAGATGGGGTCGAGCGACGACGTCGGCTCGTCCATCAGCAGGACCTCGGGCTCGACGGCCAGCGCGCGCGCGATGCAGAGGCGCTGCTGCTCGCCGCCCGAGAGGCTCGACGCGTGGTTCTTCATCCGGTCCTTGACGGACTCCCACAGCGCCGCGGCGATGAGCGACGACTCCGCCGCCTCGTCGAGCACGTTCTTCTTGCGGATCCCGTTGAAGCGGAGCCCGGACACGACGTTGTCGTAGATGGACATCGTCGGGAAAGGGTTGGGACGCTGGAACACCATGCCCACGCGCGTGCGCAGGAGCGTGGTCGGGATCCCGCCCTTGTAGATGTCGACGCCGCCGAGCGTGATGTCGCCGGTCACCTTGGCACCCTTGGTGAGATCGTGCAGCCGGTTGAGCGAGCGGAGCAGCGTCGTCTTGCCCGAGCCCGACGGACCGATCAGGGACGTCACCTTCTTCTCGGGGACGTCGAAGGTGACGTCGCGCACCGCGGTGCGGCCGTTGAAGGACACGGCGACGTTCACGAGGCTCATGCACGTGGGGCTGTTCCGCGGGTCCTCCGAGTGCTGGGCGGCGTCCATCGTGGGGGCCTGCATCGTGACTGTGGGGTCAACCACTATCGCCTCTCCTTCTGGAGCCGGGCTGCGATGAGCCGCGCCGCCAAGTTGATGATAAGGACTGCAACGACCAGGAACAAAGCGAGGCCCCACGCGGCGTCGCGCTGCGAGGGGTACGGCGAGTTAAGGGCCCACTGGAAGATCTGCAGCGGCATCGCCGCCATCTCGTTCTTCGGGTTCCACGTGACCACGTCCGAGGCGCCGATCACCCAGAGGAGCGGGGCGGTCTCGCCGACGGCGCGTGCGAACGAAAGGAGCACTGCGGTGAGGAGGCCCGGCAGCGCCCCGGGGATGATCACCTTGCGTGCGACGACGCTCTTTCGCGCCCCGAGGGCGAGCCCCGCCTCCTTGATGGTGCCGGGCACCCCGCGCAGCGCGGTCTCCGCGGCCTTCATGATGATCGGGACCATGAGCACGGCGAGGGCGAAGCTGCCGGCGAGGCCGGAGAAGCCCATGCCGGGCAGGTGGATGCCGTAGTTGTCGAAGCCGACCACGATCATCTCGTAGGCGAAGATGCCGAGCAGGATGGATGGCAGGCCGGTCATGATCTCGGCGACGGCCCGCATGATGTTGGCGAATCGGCTATCTGAGTCGGCGAGCAGGATGCCGGCGATCACGCCGATGGGGATCGCGAACAGCGATGCGACGGCAACGATGACGGCAGAGCCGACGATCGCGTTCGCGACGCCGCCGACGTTGTTGGGATCGGTGATCGACGGGATAGCGGGGACCTGCGTGAAGAAGTTGACGCTCCACCAGGTGAGCCCCTTCTGCAGCAGCGAGATGATGACCGCGACGAGAGGGATCAGGGCGGCGATGAGGGCGAGCCCGCACAGCGCCACCATGAATTTCGACATCAGCGTGCGCCGGCCCAGCGTCTGCGCCGCTGTCCGCTGGACCAGTTCGCGTCGCTCCAGGATCGGATCCGGGGGAAGCTCCTGGATCGCCTCGACCGTCATTTCCCACCTGCCCGGATCGCCGCGCGCTGGACCATCCTGCGGCCCACCCAGTTCACGAACGCAGTCATGGCCATCAGGATGACCGCCAGGGCGCCGAGGGCGGCCACCTGGGCGGGCGTCGCCTCCGCGAACTCGAGTGCGATCGTCGAGGCCAGGGTTGCGGCCGTGGAGAAGGTCGAGTGCGGGAAGAGCGGGTTGCCGCCGATCACCATGGCCACCGCCACGGTCTCGCCGAGCGCGCGGGCCGTGGCGAGGGTGATCGCGCCGATGATGCCGGTGCGCGCGCCGGGGAGGACCACCTTGCGCAGGACCTGCCACTGCGACGCACCGAGGCTCAGCGCGCCTTCCACCTGGTCGTTCGGGACGACGGCGATGACGTCCCGCGAGAGCGCGACGATGAGCGGGAGGACCATCACGAAGAGGATGAAGCCGGCCAGGAGGAGCGACACACCCTCCTCCTGGCCGGAGAACGGCCAGTGGTTCCCAGTGGCCTTCTCCAGGGCCGGCTGCACGGTGACCTGGAACCACGGGGCGACGACGAGGAGGCCCCAGAGTCCGTAGACGACGCTCGGGACAGCCGCGAGCAGCTCGACGAGCGAGGAGAAGAAGACGCGGAAGCGCCGCGGGATCATGTGGACGATGGCGAGGGCGGTTCCCAGGCCGATCGGGATTGCGAGGAAGAGTGCGATCAGCGTGCTCTCGATGGTGCCCGCGATGAGCGGCAGCGCGCCGAAGACGTCGTTGTTCGGGTCCCAGGTCGTCCCGAAGATGAGCTTCAGGCCCGACGAACGCCAGGCCGGGATCGAGGATCCGATGATTGAGAGGAGGAAGGCGACCAGGACGAGGGCGAAGAGCCCGGTGACGCCGTAGAGCACGATCCAATATGCGGAGTCGGACTTGGCGGAGAAGCGCTTCGGCTTCTCCGCCAAGTCCGGACCCTGCGACGCCTGAGGCGACGTGTTTATCAGTACCTCAGACATGTGCCTTGATTGTCAGACTGCTCAGCTTGCGGACTTCTGGAGCAGCACTGCGTGGTTGGCGCCGCCGGTGCACTGGAGCAGCGTCTTGGTGGCGAGCGCCTGGATGTTCGCGGGGAGCGGCACGTAGCCCTGCTCGGCTGCGATGTTCTGGCCGCCGATCGCTCCGCCGGTGCCCGAGTGGCTCAGCCAGTCCAGGTACTTGACGAGGAGCGTGCCCTCGTTGTCGTTGATCTGGCTGACCTTCCAGATGATGGCCCAGGTGTACCCGACGATCGGGTAGGCGCCTGCGCCCGGCTCATTGACGATCGAGAACGCGGTCGAGCTGACGTTCGGGTCCGCAGCGGCCGCAGTCGCGATGGACTTGGTCGATGGGGCGACGTACTTGCCCGACTTGTTCAGGATGTTGGCCGTGCCGCTCGCAAGCTTCCCGTTGAGGAGGATGTACGAGTACTCGACGTAGCCGATCGCGCCCGGCGTGCTGGCGATGTCGTTCGCGACGCCACCGTTCAGCTGCGGGTTGAGGCCGCCGGACGGGAGGACGAGCGGAGACTTCGACGGTGCGGTCGTCCAGACGCTCGGTGCCGCTGCGTTCAGGAAGTTCGTGAAGATGTAGGTCGTGCCCGACGAGTCACCACGGGCGACGACGACGATCTTCTTGTCCGGGAGCTTGACGCCCTTGTTGAGCGCCTCGATGGCCGAGTTGTTCCAGGTGGTGATCTTGCCCTCGTAGATGCTGGCGAGCACGGCTGCGGTGAGGTTGAGCTTCACCTTCGAGCTGAGGCCCGGGACGTTGTACGCGATCCCGACGCCGCCGAGGCCGATCGGCACCTGGAGGAACTGCGAGACGCTGTAGTTCGCGCCGGCGGGCTCCTTGGAGTTGATGTCGCTCTGCGCCATGGGAACGTCACTGCCGCCCCAGTCGACGAGCTTCTTCACGATGTCCGTCTCGCCTGTGCCCGAACCGACAGCCTGGTATGCGCTGATCGTTGCGTTCGAGTCGCGGGACTGGTACTCGGCCTGCGCGGCGTTCTGCAGCGGTGCGGCGAAGGACGAGCCGGCGCCTGCAATCGTGGCGGACTGCTTCAGCTGGGTGTCCCAGGTGAAGTACGGGTCGGGATTGCCAGCCTTCTTGGTGCTGGCAAGCGCTGGCAGCGATGCCAGCGAGAGCGCCGTTGCAGCCACCGCGGTGACGGTGATCGCACGACGGAGGGAATTCTTCATTTGATTCTGGACCTCCATGAGGTGTTCGAGGGTGGTTGGCTGTCGGTATCGGCAACCAGCGGGCGCTCAGCCCACTCTCTGGTGTCCGTTACCGGCATGAAAGTACGAGTGGGGGATGAACGAACACCCACTTCCGGATGAAATCGAGATGAACTATGGGTGATTATTCGGCGTGCTGGATTTGCCGGCTCGACTGTCCGGGCCGCCGGCGCCGCCAGGCGCGGAAACCGAGCATGCCCACGATGCCCAGGACCGCCACCCACGTGACCAGGACGCCGACCGTCTGCGCGGGCGTCGATCCGTAGTCCAGCTCGACGGACGTCGACGTCGGCACGACCGCGAGGAGGTTGGGACTGACCCGGTAGGGACCGAGCGCGCCGGTCACATGCCACCGCGGGTAGTAGCTGGTCCGCACGACGACCGGCACGCCGGTGCGGCTGACGTGGAACGAGATGCTCGAGATCCCCTGTCGGACACCGGTCACCGCGGCGGGGGCGACGCGGACCAGCCTCGTCCGCGCGGGTGACGCCACCTTCGGCCACGAGGGCGGGCCGCTCGCTGCCAGCGCGACGTCCCACTTCGAGGGCGTCAGCCACCAGCGAACGTTCGCGTTCTGCCAGGCGGTGCCGGTCGTGAGCGACGTGACGATATTCGGGAGCGAGGAGAGCCCGACGACGACGGGGGCGTCCTTGACCAGGAAGAGGTGCCAGGTCGTGGTCGTGCCGCCGTAGGTGAACGGCCCCGTCGTCGCGATCTGGGTCGCGAGCGGGCTGCGCAGCGCCTGGCGCACGACCGCGGGGCTGAACGCCAGGAAGTACCGGACGCCGAGGAGCTGGAGGTGCTCGAGCCCGAGCTCGACGTCCGGGCTGCCCGACGGCGGGTACGGCAGCCCGGCCATCGCGTCGGACGGAGCCACGGAGAGCTCGGACTGGTTCAGGAAGTGATAGGGCGTCGTTGCGCTGGACTCGAAGTAGAGCCCCTCCATCGAGCCGATGCAGTTGTTCGTCCAGAAGGGCAGCAGCATCAGCGCCTCGGGCGTGCCGAAGGTGGTCTCGAGCGCGGTGTTGTACTCCCACATGGACTGGCCGCACCCGTGCGTGACGCCCGCCCTCGCCATCATCTGGACGACGGCGTGGTACTGGACCCAGTCCTTCTCGTCGGCGGTCCAGCCTTTGACGCCCTGGTACCCGGTGAAGTTGTACGCCGTCCAGTTCGGGACGGCGTTGGGGCCCGACGAGATGCCGATCGCCTTGAGCGCGCTCGCGGGGATCGCGGACGTCATCGGGGGCAGGACGATCAGCACCGCCACGAGCGCTGCTGCGACGGCGCCGCTGAGCGCCGCGACAGGTCCCGGAGGTCGAGTCGGGCGCGAGGCCACCGTACGCCTGGACAGGTGGACCGAGGCGATCCACCTCGTCTCGGTCCGCCGGCCCCACCACTGCGCCGCGGTGACCACGGCAACGCCGAAGAGCCATCCGGACGCGAGCCACGCCCCGAGGAACCAGAACGGGAGGATGCGCTCGTTCCACAGGGACCACTGCGGATCGAAGCGGAAGGCGAGGCCTGCGAGGACGGTGAGGGTCGTCAGCCAGATGCCGAACCTGGAGCGCTTCAGCCACGCGACGACCAGCGCGGCGATCGCGACCTTGAGCATCACGAGGTCGGCGTGGGGATAGAGCCACGGGAGGTAGACCTTGTCGTTCACGTAGCCGAGGTTGAGCGCGTAGGGCTGCCCGGCGATCCACGGGAGCAGCCACCACGCGGAGAGCGCGAGGGAGAGCAGGCTCGCGCGGGCGACGAATGAGATGACGGTCCTGCGCGGCTGCGGCTGGCCGAGCAGGGGTCCGTCGTCGATGCCAAGTCCCCGCGGGAGCAGCTCGAGGAGGGTCAGGACCCCGATCCCCGCCACTGCCCACAGCCACGGGAGCAGGTGCGCCATCAGGGTCGCCGACAGCGCCACGGCCGAGATGATGACGCCCCGCCCGGTGCGCATCCCCCGCGCGAAGAGGCCGATCGCGAGCAGGGCCAGGGCGAGCGAGAGGCTGAAGGCGTACTCCCCCGCCATGGTCGAGTACAGGTTCCCGCCGTCGATCGTGAACGACGGCTCGAAGAGGAACGGGAGCGTGGCGGCCGCGAGGCAGGCGGGCAGCGGCGCGCGCAGCCGGAACAGGCGCCCGAGGCCGTAGGCGCAGACCGGGAGCAGGAGCGATCCGAGGACGGTGGTGAGCTTGAAGGCCACCGTGAAGGGGATCACATACGACGCGAGCGCGGCGAGGAGGTCGGAGAGGACGAAATAGAAGGTGTAGACGGGGAAGCCGTCGAACCACCCGGGATACCAGCCGGTGAGCTGGCCGTGCGGCAGGAGATCCGCGCGCAGGAACCATGCCGTGGCGACGTGCGACCCGGTGTCACCCCCGGTGTCCAGCGTGTTCGCGAAGAGCAGGCTCGGGTGCAGCGCCCAGATGGTGACGGCGAGCACCGCGGCGATTGCGAACCACGCGCCGAGGGTGGCGCGGCTGATCCGCCGGATCCGTTGCGGGATGCTGCTCACCTCGACACCGCGTACGCGATGACCGTGAGCATGTTGAACGACGCGTGCGTCACGATCGCCGGACCGAGCCGGCCGTTGCGCACCGTGACGAGCGCGAGGACCATGCCCACGAACGCGAGTCCCGGGAGCTGCACCCACCCGTCGTTGCCGAGGTGGGCGAGCCCGAACAGCAGCCCGTCCATGACGACGGCGATCGCGACGCCGACCCAGGGCACCTCGGTCCGCGTCAGGGCGAGGAACGCCCGCAGCACCACGCCGCGGAAGTAGAGCTCCTCGAACACGGGAGCGACGAGCACGACCATGATCCCCGGGATGACGAGCAGCCAGCCCGACCCCGCGCCCAGCAGGTGCTGGACCGGCTGGTTGAAGTTCTTCGGGTGGAACACCGCGTAGACGGCCGAGAGCACCAGCTGCAGGCCAAGTCCCAGGGCGACGTACCACCCGTCGCGGAGCCGGATCGAGAACCCGACATGCCGGCCGTGGCGCGAGACCGCGTAAGCCGCGCCCCCGAAGCCGATCCACAGACCCACCAGCTCGACGGCGACGAACCAGACAGGTGGAGCAGACGACTTCGCGAGTGCAGTGAGGCCGCCGGGGGTGTGCGCGATCCCGACGCCGATCGCGCCAAGGATGTACGCGGCGATCTCCCCCGCAAGGAAGCCCAGCACTGCGACGCCGAGCCATGTCCACGCCTGGGAGCGGTCCTGCGGACCGAGATCCCCGGTGCTCTCGACGGGCACGGGCGGGACCTGCACGGGCATGGTCGCCCACGCTACCTGTGGGCCAGCGGCGTCCACGGTGCAACCGGCCGGCCGTAGCATGGGGGGATGCCTGCTCCCAAGGACGGTCCGCGCGCACCCAGCGACCCGAACGCCCAGCGTCCGACCACGCCCGACCCCCGTCGCCGCTGGCTCATGATCGGGCTCATCGTCGCAGTCCTCGCGATCATCGTCGTCTCGAGCTTCTTCCCGAAGAGCACCGCGACGTCGCTCAGCTACTCCAAGTTCCTGAGCGAGGCGAAGGCGGGCCAGGTGAAGACGGTCACCGCCAACAACTCGACCGGGGTCATCTCGGGCACGCTCGTGGACGGCAAGTCGTACACCACCAACGGGCCGCTGCCCGTGGACCAGACCGACATGCGGGCCCTCCAGAAGGAGGGCTACGACGTCCAGTACTCGAACCAGACGTCGAGCCTGCTCGCGACGCTTCTCCCCTACATCTTCTTCCTCGGCCTGATCATCCTCATGGTGGTGCTCATCGGGCGCCAGACCAGGTCCCAGATGACCGGGATCATGTCGATCGGCCGCTCCAAGGCGAAGCTCTTCAGCGAGGATCGGCCCACGACCACGTTCGCCGACGTCGCCGGGTACATCGGGGTCAAGCAGGAGATCTCCGAGGTGGTCGACTTCCTGAAGTCCCCGGGCCGGTTCCGGGACATCGGCGCGAAGATCCCCAAGGGCGTGCTGCTGGTCGGGCCTCCGGGGACCGGCAAGACCCTTCTCGCGCGGGCCGTGGCCGGCGAGGCGGGGGTGCCCTTCCTGTCAGTGAGCGGCTCGGATTTCATGGAGATGTTCGTCGGCGTCGGTGCGAGCCGTGTGCGGGACCTCTTCCAGACCGCCCGCAAGCAGGCCCCGGCGATCATCTTCGTCGACGAGATCGACTCGATCGGCCGTAAGCGCGGTGCGGGACTGGGCGGCGGCCACGACGAGCGCGAGCAGACCCTCAACCAGATGCTCTCCGAGATGGACGGCTTCGACACGTCCGAGGGCGTGGTGATGATCGGTGCGACCAACCGGCCCGACGTCCTTGACTCCGCCCTGCTGCGTCCGGGGAGGTTCGACCGCCAGATCGTGGTGCCCCTCCCCGACCTCGACGAGCGGCTCCCCATCCTCGAGGTCCACAGTCGCAACAAGCGCATGGGAGGCGACGTCGATCTGGCCACCGTCGCGCGCGGCACGCCGGGGATGAGCGGGGCGGACCTGGCGAACCTGGTCAACGAGGCGGCCCTGCACGCCGTGCGCCGCGGCGCGAAGGAAGTCTCGATGGAGGACTTCGAGAACGCCCGGGACCGCGTGCTCATGGGCCAGCAGCGCGACTCGGTCGTGCTCGGCGAGCTCGAGCGCGAGCGCGTCGCCTTCCACGAGGGCGGCCACGCGCTGCTCGCCTACGTCCTGCACGAGGCGGACCCGCTCCACAAGATCACGATCATCCCGAGAGGCATGGCGCTCGGCGTCACGATGCAGCTGCCCGCCGAGGATCGCCACATCTACTCCCGCCAGAAGCTGGAGGACGACCTGTGCGTCCGAATGGGGGGCCGGGTCGCCGAGCTCCTCGTCTACGGAGACCTCTCGACCGGCGCGGCGGACGACCTCGTGCGCAACACGGAGCTGGCCCGGCGGATGGTGCGCGAGTGGGGTATGAGCAAGGAGATCGGACCGATGGCCTGGGGCTCGCAGGGTCAGGTCTTCCTGGGCGAGGACCTGATTCACACGCGGGACTACTCCGACGAGACCTCCAAGGTGATCGACGACGAGGTTGAGCGCATCCTGCGCGAGCAGGAGTCGCGCGCGATCGACCTCCTCACGATGCACCGTCGGGGCCTCGACGCGATCGCCCACAACCTGCTCGAGCAGGAGACGATCGACGGAGCGACGGTCGCCCGGCTCGTCGACGAGGCGTTCGGGAGGCCCGTCTACGCCGACGGGCGCAAGGTCGGCTCGACGCTCCACGCGGCACCCCCGATCGAGGCAGATGATGAGGAGCACGACGCCGACCACGACAATGGTGCGGCGGGCAGCGCCGTCGCGGCGGGCGGCGGGTGGGCGCCGCCGAGCATGCCGTCTGCCTGACGTGCATCGCCGGCTCGGCCCGCTGCCGTGGCCCGCTGACTCAGCCGGCCCGCTTCAGCTGACCGGCTTCAGCTGACCCCGCCACCGCGGTCCGCCCTACCGGAGCGGGACGGCGACGAGGATGTCGGACCCGATGAGCGCGCCAGCCACCTGGCCCGAGGCGCTCATCGGCTGATCCGAGCCGAGCAGCACCACATCGCCCACGACGCCCCGCAGGGCACCGGGACCGAGTCGGATCGAACCGCGCGGACCGAGCGTGTACGTGGCGCCGACCTGGACCTCCCCGTGCGGGGTGACGGTGCGCACCGTCAGGTGCATCGTCGCGTCCGAGAGGTTCATGACCCCCACCACGGTGAAGCCCGAGAGCAGCGGGTTCACGAGTGCGAGGTTCGTCGATGACGTGGGCGCCGGATCGTCGATCGGGGCGTTCTGACCCTCGGTCCCGGCCGTCGTGACCCGCTGGACGATGACGACGCCGCCCGGGGCCGCCGAGACCCACGTCTGCATCGGTACCCCGTACGGCACCCTCGTCGACGGCGAGGTCGTGAGCGCCGCCGTCGAGCGACCACCGAGGGTGAAGGTGAACGGGGCGAGGAACCCCGAGGGCGATCGCACCGAGGGCACTCGGACCGCGACGCTGACCCGGGTCGCGCCGAAGCCCGGATTCGACACCAGCAGCTGGTTGGTCCATCCCTTGAGGCTGTGGCCGATCGGCAGGTAGAGGGAGCGCGCAAGGGTGGCGTTCCCCGGCACGAGCGACGTGGACGCGCCGCCGGTCGTCGATCGTCCGACGCCGTAGACCACGACGTCGCCCTGGGAGGCCGTCACGATGGTCGTGATGGGCGAATCGTCGGGCTCGACGCGGTGCACGTTGAGCGCCGCGAGCTGGTGCGGACCGAGGACGATGCCCTGGTACACCTGCGGGACGAGGGTGCCTGCGGGCGTCTCGAAGGTGACCGACACGACCGCGGTCGACGCATACGGGTTGAAGATCGAGAGGATGAAGCTCTGGCCCTTGTGCGTCGATCCGCCGGTGAGCCACCACGACGGCGCGGCCCGCGTCAGGCACGGGGCGACCGCGGTTCCGTTGGTGCCCCGTACCGCCTCGGTCGCCGCCACGCCGCCGTCGCGCGCGACGAGCGAGACCGCCTCGACGCTGCCGCCGACCATCGTCGCGGGGTTGAGGAGGCGCACGAGCCCCGGATGCACGGCGAGCAGCTTGTGCGCGACCTGGCCGATCTCGTTGGTCGTCGTCACCTCGACGTCCCGAGCGGTCGAGGCGATGTCGGCGATTGCAACATCGCTCGCGACCTTGCCTCGCACGTTCTCGAGTCCGCCGCAGTACAGGGCGGTCGACTCGCCGCCCACGCCCACCTGCGCCACGGATGTTGCCTGCGGGGTGGGATTTGACGGCTGCGTGGATGCAGAGACGACCCCCATCAGGACCAGTGCCGCTGCCACGACGAGCAGGACGATCGGTCGCGCCGGCGTGCCGCTGATCCTCGAGTGCCGGGGGCCCGTGGTCACGATTCGACCTCCCCCGTGGTCACGGACGCGGCGTCGTCCCGTGTCCGGCCGCGTCCGCGGATGAGGCGCCCGAGTCGCTCGAAGCGGTCTGCGCCGAGCGCGGACACCGCGATCGCGATCCAGAGCGCCAGCACGAGCGCTGCCAGCAGGCCGTTGATCGGGAATGCGTCGAGGGTGATCTGGGCCTCGCCCTTCTGAACCTGCCAGGTGGGTGCCCAGCCGAAGGCGAGGCCACGAGGCATCGCGGTTCCGTTCACCGTGGCCGCGAAGTCGCCGGCGGGCGCGAGTCCCGCATACAGCGTTCCCGCCCGCACCGGTCCGGCGCCGGTCAGCGGGTCCAGTGACGGCGTCCAGCCGACGGCACCGGCCAGGCTGCCGGGCGTCGCGGAGGCGGGGACGGCCTCCATCCGGTTCGAGGTGACACCGTGCGTGGAGCGGTTCGCGAACTCGACCGCCCCGCCGCCCGCCGGCTGCATGGCGAGGTCCTGCTGGTGGCGCAGCGCGGGAAGCAGGGCCGCGGGGGGCGGCGTCGGGATGGACTGCTGGAGCCCCGCGAGGGTGGGTGCGGTCGCCGTCACGACGATGACATTGGTGATCCCGGCCGCCGCCAGGAGCCGTCCGAGCTGGACGGTCTCGCCGTCCATCGCCGTCACGATGTCATCGGAGAGCACATGGGCGGCCCCGGGTGACGGCGGCACGAAGAGGTCCCCGCCGCCGGGCAGGCCGTTGGTGGAGGTGGCGAACGCGAGGCCCGGCTCCACGGACCACGAGTCGAGCGGGAGCGCGCGCGGATCCCCGATCCAGAGCGTCCTGTTCCCCCCGGCTGGAGGCACCGCGAGGAACCCGAACTGCGTCTCGAATCCGCGCTGCGGGAGGTTGAACCTCCCCGTCACGACCGCTGCGGGGAGGAACGGCAGCAGCCCGAGGAGCACGACCGCCATCGCGGTCCCTGACAACGCCTGGCGCCATCCGAACTCGAACTGCACGACGTCTTCTTCGAAGGAGGCGACGCCGAGCCCGACGAGTGCGGCCACCGCCACGGCATAGGGGACGAGCATCGTCGAGACGTCGGGGGCGAAGCTGCCGGTCAGGTGCCGCGCGACGAGCTCGGCCGCGAACAGGGCAGCGATGCCCATTCCCGCGAAGCGCGCCGCCGAGACGAATCGGACGGACCGCCCGACGATGAGCGGCAGGAGGGCGGCCGCGGGGAGGAGCCACGACAGCCACCCCTCGCCCACCGGGCCGATGGCGAACCGGATGAGCCCGCCGATCCCGGGGAGCGACCAGGGGCCGGACGCCGCTCCGAAGACGTCGAGGCCCTGCGAACCGGCGAAGATCGTGTCGAGGGTCATCGGCAGGAGCAGCGCAGCGGCGATCACCGAGGCGATGCATGCCACGCCGATCGTCCGGCCCGAGCCCCGGTCGCCCGCAAGGAGTCCCCCGATCGCGATGCCGACGGCAGCGACGACGAACGCGACCGCTGCGGCGGGGTCGAGCGCGGCGACCACCGCCTCGAGCGATCCGAGCAGGACGAGCTGGCCGGTCCGTGATTGGCGCCAGGTCGCGGCGAAAAGGGGCGCAGACCCGTGCGCGGGCTCATCGGCGAACGGGGCCACCCCGGCGGCGACGAGCAGTCGGCGCACGAGGAAGGGCATGGCCGCGAGGGCGACGAGCACGTCGATGCGGCCTGCCGCGACGAGGTTCGGACCAAGGCCGAGGCAGAGGAACGCGACCGCGCCCACGAGGCGGGCGCGATTCGAACCGAGCGGCTTGAGGAGGCGCCACATGCCGTAGGTGCCGAGGGGGATCGCCAGCACGAGCGCTGCACGAGGGAGCACGCCCATCCGGCCGAGGACGAACGTCCCGGCGAATCCGAGGACGCCGTACCCGGGCATGCTGGGCGCGCCGGTGCCGACGCCGACCGCGCTCCACGTCGAGAAGAAGTGGCGCCACGTCACCCACCACGAGTCGAGCGGCGCAAGCCGACCGACGAGCGGGAGATGGGCCGCGACGAGGTTGCGCACGCCGATCGCGAACAGCAGGGCCATGACGACCACGGCCGCGACCTGGGTCCGGAACGTCGAGAGGAATCGGACCGAGATGGTTGTCTCGCGACGCCCGAGGTCGTCGAGCTCGTCGAAGCTCTCGTCGTCGCTGAACGCGGCGCCGAAACCGACGGTGGCGTCGGCCACATCGGCCTGCGCGGCGACGGCCGCGGCCTCGGCCGGGGAGAGCGCGCCGCGCGCGGAGTCCATCCCCTCGTGCACGAGCCTCGATCCGAACGTCGAGAGGCGCGAGGCTCCGGCGATCTGCAGGCGCCGGACGTCGTGGTCGTCGAGGACGCGCATCTTCGCGAGCTGCTTGTGGCGCCTGCGTATCTCCCCGGTTCGGCTGAGGCACCACCGCCACGAGCCGACGATCGCGCCGACGCGCTCGCGATCTCGCCCGAACGCCGCGACCACGACCTCACCAACCTCCAGGACCAGCAGCAGCAGGACGGTCGGCAGCAGGTAGAAGCGCCCGTAGCACGTGAGCATCGTCGACAGCCGGTTGCGTCGGGTGAGCGACTGGAGGGACTTCCCGCCGTGCCCGGTGAGCGGGGCGGTGAGCGGCCGAGCGCCGGACGCCAGAAGCTCGTAGTGCGCGACCACTGCGTCGGGGCACACGATCACCCGTGATCCGGCGACCTGGGCGCGCCAGCAGAAGTCGAGGTCCTCTCCGAGCGCGACCAACGACGGGTCGTAGCCCCCGAGCGTCTCGAAGAGGTCCGAGCGGACGAGCGTGCACCCCCCCGGGGCCACGAACACGTCGCGGACGCTGTCGTGCTGGCCCTGGTTGATCTCGCCCGGCTCGACGCGCTCGGTCGTCGCCCCGAAGCGGTCCGCGTTGAGTCCCAGATGCAGCAGCACGGCATGGTCCTCGGGCCGCACGATCATCGGTGCGACGATCCCCGCGTTGGACCGGAACGCCTCTTGCACCATCAGGTGGATCGCGTCCGGTGCGAGCACGACGTCGTCGTGGCAGAAGCACAGGAATGCAGCACCCTCGACCATCCCGATGACCTCGTTGCACGCCGCGGGATACCCGCGGTTCTCGTCGAGAACCCGCACGAACGCTGAGGGCAGCGTGGCCGACACCTGCTCGGCGAGGCCCTCGCTCTCCCCGTTCACGAGCACCAGCACGCTGCACTGGTCGTAGTCCTGGGACCCCAGGGAGGCCAGTGTCTCGCTCAGGTGCGGGGCGGGCCCCGTGGTCACGACAACGGCCACGACGGCCGGCGCACGGGTCTCCATCAGGGAATGCAGGCTACCGCCGGCCTGCGGGGATCCCGAGACACCGGCCAGAGGCACGCCGGGGGTGCTTGCAACTGTTATGCAAACCAGTTACACTTGCATCAGGTCGCCCCACCGGCGCCAACATCAGGAGGAAGCGATGACACAGACGAAGAACACCGCACACGACGTCGGGCGCGACGCTGCGGACAAGGTTCGAGATGCCGTTTCGGCAAGCCCGGTCGCGAAGAAGGCCAAGGACGCCGCGTACACGATGGTGGGCCTCGGCGTGATGGGGGCCCAGAAGGCCAACGTCGCCACGAAGCAGGTCACGAAGCGCTTCGGCGCCGAGGATGCCGGATCGATCGACCTCGATTCCCTGCGGGGCCGCGCCGACGACGCGAAGGAAATGGCACGTCGTCAGTTCACGAAGGTCGACACGATCTTCGGTGACGCGATCGCACGGATCGAAGAGGCGTTCGCGCCGATCGAGGACCGTCTCCCCGACCAGGCGAAGGACACCGTCGGCAAGGTCCGCGAGGCCGGCAAGGGACTGCACACCCAGGTCCGCACGCGCGTCACCGGCGAGTCCGCTGACGCACACCGGGCGACCACGTCCCGCCGGACGACGCGGTCGACAGCGTCCAAGTCGGCTGCATCCAAGCCGGCAGCGACAAAGTCCGCCGCGGACGAGACCGGGACTTCGGTCACCGACTGAACCGACGGCAACCGTTCCAGCAGTGCAACCGGGGCCCGGCCATCGTGCCGGGCCCCGGTTGCGCGCCGGGACGCTCACCCACCGGCGTCTGCAGTGGCATTGGCGTCGGCAACGATGTCCTCGAGTGACTGCTCGATCGGGATGGAGGGTGACCACCGCGTGCACTCTCGGAGCCTGCTCGCGTCCCCGCGCAGCACCGGGATGTCGAGCGGACGCAGGAGGCTCGCGTCCTCGACGAGGGTCGCGCCGGGATGCGCGATCGAGACGAGGCGGGCAGCAACGTCCGCGATCGAGACGTCCACGCCGCTTGCGAGGTTGTAGATGCAGCCGGGGCTCGCACCAAGCGCAGCTGCCCGGTAGCCCCGGACCACATCGCGCACGTCGGTGAAGTCCCGACGCGCCGCCAGGCTGCCGACCGGTATCGAGGTCGCGCCTGACCGCCGGGCCTCGACGAGGCGATGGGCCAGCGCGGACACGAAGAAGGTCGGCGCCTGGCCCGGGCCGATGTGATTGAACGGCCGGATGACAATGACGCGCTGGCGGTAGCCGCGGAACGCCTGGAGAGCAACGATCTCGGCGGCGAGCTTCGAGGCTGCGTAGGGGGACGCTGGGCGGAGTTCGGAGGACTCGGAGAGAGGGAGTTCGTCCGGCGCCACGATCCCGTACACCTCGGCCGAGCTGATCACGACGACCGTCGCGTCCGGTACCACCTCGCGCGCCGCGGCGAGCACGCACGCTGTTCCCAGCACGTTGACTCGGAGCGACTCGGTCGGATCGTGCCACGACTCCCCGACGTGCGACAGCGCTGCGAGATGGAAGATGGTGTCGGGACGCGCCGAGCGCAGGACGTCCACGGTTTCGGCGACGACCGAGACGTCATGCTCGCGATCGACCGACACGACGACGTCGCCCTCTGCTTCGAGATGTGCGGCGAGGTGGCGCCCGACGAAGCCGGCTCCGCCGGTGATGAGGGCCCGCACGCCGGAAGCCTACCGAGCGCTCCGCAGGCGGCTATCGAGCACCGGCGAGCGCGAGCCGGTAGAGCGAGATGATCGCAGGAACCCGGCGCTCCCATGTGAAGTCGGCGGCCCTCGCGAGTCCCGCAGCGACGTTGATGGCGCGCGCGCCATCGTGGCCGGCGAGGGACACGGCGATGTCGATCAGCTCGTCGAGCTCGGAGGGCTCGACGAAGGTCGCGACCCCGGTCAGCAGCTCGACGGCGTCCGGGCTTCGGACGGCGACGATGGGTATGCCGGCGGCCATCGCCGAGACTGCGGCCGCGGAGAAGCCGTCCAGCGGCGCCGCGATGACCAGGCACCTCGCGTGGTGGTCCGCGTCCTCGCCCACCGAGGTCGTCACCTTGCCCGTGGCTCCGAGCCGTGCGTCGATCTCGGCATCGCGGTCTTGCTGGCGGGTTCTGAGCACGGTGACGTGCATCGGGCCAGCGGAATCCTCGCGATCATCCGCGCGCGCCGCGATCCCCGGTGGCGCCACGACGACCCGGTCGCGGTCCACTCCCATCCGCTCGACGACCTCGTCGGCGATGGTCCGGGACACGACGTGGATCACCGCGCCGAGATCGACGGATCGGCGAGTCGCCTCGCGGACGCGAGCCTCACGGCGCGATGTCCGAGATCCGGAGGTACTCGGCAGCGCGTGGTGCATGGTGATCACACCGGGGGCACCGACCCGGAGGGGGCGCGGTCCGCTCGCGAGATGGATCAGCCCGTTGTCGCCCGCGACCCATGCCGCGGACGCAGTCATGCCTGCAGCGATCGCGGCTCGGGCCACGGTCCCCCGCCAGCGATGCCCTGCGGGCTCCGCGCCGCCAGGGAGTGACCGGACTCCCCCCGGTTCCGAGGTCCAGGCGGTGACGTCGAATCCGCCGGCATCTCGAAGGGCGAGCGGCAGATCCGCCACGAACGCGCGCTCGTCGGCTGGTCCGACCTGCAACGCGGCAACATCGATCGCAACCCGTTCCTCCGCCTGCGTCTGACGGGGTGCGCTCACCATGCGCGAGCCTTCCACACGGCTCGGGCTGTGAGGAGAACCACGCGGCAGCGGCTCACCGTGCCTCGACGCGTGCGCGGACGTCGTCGCAGAACGCCGGCCACGCGATCTTGGACCAGGGTCCGAACGCCTCGTCGCCGAGCGTCACGATGGCGATGCCAGCCGCGACGTCCACGACGATGAAGCCGCCCGCCTGCCCGAAGTGGCCGACTGTCTCGGGCGGCCACCCCGGCCCGGTCCAATGAGGCGTTTTCGAACCCTTGACCTCGATCCCGAGGCCCCAGTCGCATGGGGTCTGGCGGCCGAATCCTGGGAGCACGCCGACGAGTCCCGGGAACGCCACCTCGCGCATCGAGTTGGCCACCGCTTCGTCGACGAGCGCCGGCATCAGGATCTCACCGGCGACGAGGCAGAGGTCCCCCACCGATCCCGTGGCCCCTGAGGCCGGGCTCCCCGAGAGCACGGTCGAACCGAGGCCGAGCGGATGGAGGACCGTCCGATCCATCCAGGTCGCCGGAGCGCGACCAGCCGCTGCGTGCCCCACGGCGATCTCGATGCCGGCGTTGGAGTAGATCCGCCGCTCGCCTGGGACGGCGACGGGAGTCGTCGCGTCGAGCGGGAGCCCCGAGCAGTGGCTGAGCAGGTGCGCCAGCGTGGAGCCCGGTGGGCCAACCGGGTCCGAAAGCGCGCAGGTCGACCGCGCGACCTCGACCATGACGCCGAGCGACGAGAGCACCTTGGTCACCGATGCGAGGTCGAAGACCCGATCCTGGTCGCCGTGCGTGGCAGAGGTCCGGATCCTTCCGTCCTGGCGGATCAGAACGGCCGCGGCATGCTGACCGGGCCACCCGTCGATTGCCTTGAGCCCCAGCATGCGGGGAGGCTACCAACGGGCTCCTACGATCTTCGGATGCTGACGGTGCTGAGCGGAGGAGTGGGCGCGGCGCGGCTCCTGCGCGGCCTCTGCCTCGTCGACGACCCTGCCACGATCACGGCCGTCGTGAACGTCGGCGACGACATCGTGCTGCACGGACTGCGGATCTCGCCCGACCTCGACACGGTGACGTACACGCTCGCGGGCCTGGACAACGACGTGACCGGATGGGGGCTCGTCGACGAGAGCTGGCGGGTCATGGAGGAGCTCGGGATCCTCGGCGGTCCCGTGTGGTTCGCGCTGGGCGATCGCGACCTCGCGACGCACCTCTACCGGACCGGACGACTCGACGAGGGGGGGTCTCTGAGCGACGTCGCCCTCGAGCTGCGGCGCGCCCGACGGATCGATGTGAACATCCTCCCGGTCACGGACCAGAGGCTCTCGACGATCCTGATGACGCCCTCGGGAGAGCGGCTCGGGTTCCAGGAGTACTTCGTCGCCCGCCGTCACGCGGTGGAGGTTGCCTCGATCTCCTTCGACGGTGCGGATGCTTGCCGCCCCGCGCCCGGCGTGCTCGACGCGATCGACACCGCCGATCGGGTGGTGATCGCGCCGTCGAACCCGCTTGTCTCCATCGACCCGATCCTCGCCGTGCCCGGCGTGCGCGAGCACGTCGTCGCACGGCGAGCCGACGTCGTCGCGGTCTCCCCGATCGTCGGCGGCGTCGCGCTCAAGGGCCCCGCCGACCGGCTGCTCCGCGAGACGGGTCACGAGGTGTCGGCACTCGGCGTGGCTCGGCACTACAAGGACCTCGCCGCGACGATCGTCATCGATCTCGCCGACGAAGGCCTCCGCGACGCCATCGAAGAGATCGGCATGCGGTGCATCATCACCGACACGGTGATGCGCGATGCGGGTCGCGCGGCGGCCCTCGCCACGGTGGTGCGCAATGCCTGACGCGGACCTCGCGATCTACGCGGTGCGCGGCGTCGGCGAGGTCACCGCAGGTGCCAACCTCGCTGACCTGCTCGCCGAAGCTGCGACGGCGTCGGGCGGTCCCGGCATCCTTGACGGTGACGTGATCGTGGTGACGTCGAAGGTCGTCTCCAAGGCAGAAGGCCAGGTGGTCGCCCTCGACGACGCGCCCGACGCCAAGGTCCGGCTCGTCGAGTCGCAGTCCGCGAGGATCCTTCGCCGGAGGGGTGACCTGCTCATCACCGAGACGACGCACGGCTTCGTCTGCGCGAACGCCGGGATCGACCTCTCGAACATCGACGAGGGCATGGCGGTCCTCCTGCCCGAGGATTCCGACCGCTCCGCGCGGAGGCTCCGCGCGGATCTCCGTCGCCGACTCGGCGTGGAGGTCGGCATCGTCATCTCGGACACCTTCGGCAGGACGTGGCGCAACGGCGTGACGGACGTCGCGATCGGGTGTGCGGGCGTCGCAGGAATCATCGACCTGCGCGGCACCCTCGATGCCGGCGGTCGGCTGCTCGAGGCCACCGAGGTGTGTGTCGTCGACGAGCTCGCCGCGGCGGGCGAACTCGTCATGCGCAAGGCGACAGGCATCCCTGCGGTCATCATCCGGGGGGTCGCCTCGGAGTGGCTCCGCGACGGCTCGGTGCGAGACGAGATCGTGCGCGCCCCTGGGCAGGACCTCTTTCGCTAGCGCGCCGAGGGTGATCGGCGAGCATCCCAGGCGTCCGAGACGATCTGTGTGATCGTCGACCTCGACGGCTCCCAGCCGAGCACCGCGCGTGCGAGTTCGATCGACGCCACGAGCGTCGTCGGATCCCCTTCCCTCCTCGGCGAGACGCTGACGGGCACCGGATGCCCGGTGACGTCGCGCACGGCCTGGATCACCGCCGCGTTGCTCGTCCCGCTGCCGCTGCCAAGGTTGCAGACAAGTACCTCGTCGCGGTCGAGCACCTCGACCGCGCGGATGTGCGCCGCCGCCAGGTCGGAGACGTGGATGTAGTCCCGGATGCACGTCCCGTCGGCGGTCGGGTAGTCGTCGCCGAGGAGCGTGAGACCATCGCGCTCCCCCGCCGCGACGGCGAGGGCCAGCGGGATGAGGTGCGTCTCGGGCACGTGTCGCTCGCCGAGGTGTCCCGCGGCGCCCGCGGCATTGAAGTAGCGGAGCGCGGCGAAGCGGATGCGCCCGCGGCGCGCCAGCCAGCGCAGCGCCTGCTCCACCATGAGCTTCGATTCGCCGTACGGGCTCACGGGCGCGGTCGGGTGGGACTCGTCGATGGGGGTGTAGAGGGGCTCGCCGTACACGGCGGCCGACGACGAGAGGATGAACTTCGGGACGCCGCGCTCGACGAGGGCGTCGAGCAGCAGGAGCGTCTCACCCACATTGTTGGCGAAGAACCCCTCGGGAGCGGACATCGAGCGCCCGAGGTCGACGGAGCCGGCGAGGTGGTAGCAGGCATCGAAGTCCCGAGACCCGAGGACTTCGCGCATCGCCCCGATGTCGCCGACGGAGACCTCGTGGAACGCTGCGCCGACCGGCACGGCGTCGCGGTTACCGTCGCTCAGGTTGTCGACGACATCGACCTGGTGCCCGGCGTCAAGCAGCGCCGTGGCAACCACCGAGCCGATGTAGCCCGCGCCGCCGGTGACGAGTGCCCTCACGCCGGTATCCGCTCGTTCTCGTGGAACCCGCCAGGGGCGATGGTGGCGCCCGGCCCGACGATCGTGATGGGAGCCAGCGAGGTCCCGGCTCCCACCACGGCGCCGGTTCCCACGATCGATCCTTCGACCGAGGCGCCGGCCTCGATCGTCGCACCGTCGAGTACCACGCACCTCGTGAGCGACGCTCCATGGCCCACGACCGCCCCGGGACCCACGTACGACGCCGTCACGCGCGCTGAGTCCTCCACCCGGGCTCCTTCCCGCAGCAGATTCCCGCCGACCACCGGATCGGGGAGCGCGAGGCCGTGGGTGCCGTCGAGCACGTCGAGGTGCGCCTGGATGTAGGTCTGCGGGGTGCCGGCGTCGAGCCAGTAGGAGGTGTCGAGCATCGCGCCAAGCGCACGGTCGCGCACCATGAGCGGGAATGTGTCGAACTCGATCGACACCGCGCCGCTGCCCGGGACGCGCGCGAGGAACCCCGGCTCGAGCACATAGGAGCCCGCGTTGATGTTGTTGCTCGGAGCCGTGCCTGCGGGCGGCTTCTCCACGAACGCCTCGACGATCCCCGTTGGGTCGGTGGCCACGACCCCGTAGGCGCTCGGATCCGCAACCGGGGTGAGCGCGATCGTCCCCTCGAGCCCCAGCCGGCGGTGCATCGTCACGAGCGCCGAGACGTCCAGATCGGTGAGGATGTCGCCGTTGACGACGAGGAACGTCTCGTCGATACCCGCATCGGCGGCGGCGAACCGGATCGCTCCGGCGGTGCCGAGGGGCTCCGACTCGATCGCGAATGTCACCTCGACGCCGCCGATGACCTGGTTCGGATAGGCATCCAGGAAGGCGTCGGGGAGGTAGCCGAGCGAGACCACGGCACGGTCGACACCGTGGCTGCGCAGGGCCTCGAGCACGCGCTCGATCATGGGGACTCCCATGACGGGGAGCATCTGCTTCGGCGTCGCCTCGGTGAGCGGCCGGAGCCGCGTGCCCATCCCTCCGACGAGGACGATGGCCTGCACGGCTACCCCTTGGTCGTCGTGGTGGTCGAAGCCGAGGTGGTGGTCGAAGCCGAGGTGGTGGTCGAAGCCGAGGTGGTGGGCGTGACCTTGATCGTCTGCGTTGTGGTCGTCGTTCCCGTTGAGGCCGAGGCCTGCAGCAGGGCGGCGATCGTCGTCGTGGACGGCTTGGGCGGCGTGACGCCCTTCGGTCCGAAGTAGAACGCGAGCAGCTGGCGCGGCGCGAACTTGACCGTGCTCGCATTCGTGGTGAGCGTCGGCTTCGTC
Source organism: uncultured Acidimicrobiaceae bacterium (assembly GCA_963841965.1). GTDB lineage: Bacteria > Actinomycetota > Acidimicrobiia > Acidimicrobiales > RAAP-2 > Palsa-459. The sequence continues at coordinate 114,350 of CAWJES010000007.1, forward strand.
GAAATCACGTTCGGCCAGACGGCGATCTGGACCTCGCCGGTCTGCCCGGCGTCCTTCGTCCCCGCCGCGCACTTCTCACCGGTCTTCCAGGTCGTCGCAGGATCAGCCTCGCCGTTCTTCCCCGGGAGCGCGAGCTCCGTGGAAGTGACGACCAGGCCCTTGTAGCCAAGGATGAACTTGTCGAGGGTCGCATTGTCGCCCGCGAACGTCTTGTTGGCAGGCGAGACCTTGATGAGGCTGTCCGCCTGGGCTGTGAAGCCGCTGACCGATCCGGGCTGCGGGAGGAGCTCGTGCTGGGTCTCGCCGCATGCCGTGATCCCGAGGCCCGAGTACCAGGTCGTGCCCACGACCGGCGGCGTCGCCGCCGCGGCTCCCTTCGGGTGCTGGTACTCGTAGCGGGCCCAGACGACCGAGAGGGTCCCGAGGACCACGATCAGGGCGATCACGCCATAGAAGTTCAACGGGCGCTGCCTGCGATAGGTGCGCCCGCCTCCCGAGGCGCCGACCCGGCGCACCATCTTGCCTGTGTTGCTCTCAGCCACGGCGGGCAACGCTAGTCGCTGGCGGTCACTGCTCTCGATGCGCCTCGGTCACTGACCCCCTGTTCGGGTCTGCCGCGTGCCCTAGAGGTGGCACGAAGCGGCCTCACCACCGAGGGAACCGCGCGCCGATGGCAACCCACCGGCACTCAGGCCAGCATCCTGAGCACCTCGGCCGGCGAGCAGCTGCCAGGCTCCCGGCGCTCAGCGGCCATGGTGATCACGAGTCCCTGCACGAGCTCGTTCACAGGCGTCGGCACGCCGTGCAGGCGTCCGAGCATGACGATCTCACCGGTCAGGTAGTCCGTCTCAATCGCACCCGTCGCGCGTTTGAGGCTCTGCCACGTGGATCCTCCTCCGCGCCGCTGCCCCTCGATGGGCCGAAGGGTGAGCGATCCGGCTCGTCGTTGCGCGTCCTCCTCGCGCGTCGCATGGTCGATGCCAGCCGCGTCCAGGCATGCGACGCCTTCGGCGTATGCGAGTGCGACGATCTCGGAGACGGGTTCCTCGTGTCCGCATGCCGCCTCGACGGCGTTGCCGAGGTTCGTGAGCAGCTTGGCCCACTTCCATCTCGCAATGTCGTCACGCGCCTCGGAAAGGAACGACGACCCGCTGAGCGAACGCGCGATCGATGCCGCCATATCGTCGGATCCCCGGGGCCACCGGCCGAGATCCAGCAGCCCGCTCACGGGCGCGGAGTTCGCCTGGACGTGCCCGGCGACCAGGTGGGTCGCCGGGCAGATCACGCACATCCCGTAGACGTCGCGGAACCGCCGCAGCGCACTGCGCTCATTATCGACACCGTTCTGCGCGCACACGATCGGCAGGGACGCCGGTGCGTGCTGGCGAAGTGCATCGAGGACGGCGACCGTGTCCTGGCTCTTCACGGCGAGGATCGCGACGTCGTCGGGTCCGAACGCGATGTCGCCGGGGTGCGCGACCGTGGGGATCCTGAGTCGCGTCGCGCCGTCCGGCGATTCGAGGACGAGACCGTTGCTGGCGATCACCGCGCCGTTCTGCCCGCGGGCGACGAGGACCACGTCGTGGCCATGCTCGAAGAGCCGGCCACCGATCACTCCCCCGATGGCGCCTGCACCGATCACGATGAACCGCATGGCGCCGACCGTACCGGCCGGAACGGCACGCGCGTCGTGCTGCAGTGGGGACGGAGGGACTCGAACCCTCACTTGAGGCGTTTTAAGCGCCCTGCCTCTGCCAATTGGGCTACGTCCCCCCACTTCCGCCGCGTCGAGGCGCGGAATGCGGTCCGTTCTAGTCGCACCGCACCTCGGAGGCGACCCTTGTGACCGTGAGCGTCCGCAGTTTGTGCATGGGGTGCCGGTAAATTGTGCGCGTGGCTCCGATGCGGCGTCGGGGCGTGAGCCACGTTTCCCGACTCCTTCTCGCATGTTCGTTGGGCGGCGTGGTGATTGCCACGACGCTTGTTTCCGCGAGTGCGTCGCCACCCTCGATCTCGTCGACCAAGGCCGCTGTCTCGCAGCTCGAGACCGAGCTCGCCACCCAGCAGGCGCGCAGCGAGGCGCTCGGGCAGCACTACGACGCCGTCCAGTCTCGGCTCGAGACCCTCGACGCCGAGATCGTAAAGACCCATGAGCACATCGTGGCAGTGCGCTCCCAGGTCGCCAGGACGACAGCGCTCCTCCAGAAGGACGCGGTGCTGTCCTATGTCTTCGACTCTGTCGACGTCGGCGCGATCGGGATCTTCACGCAGAACCAGAACCAGGTCGACGCTCGGAGCGTGTACAACGCCCAGGTGATCGGGGACATCACCGCGGTGGAGGCGAACCTGTCGCGTGAGCAGCAGACCCTCCAGTCCGTGCAGCGCAACCAGCACGAGCAGCGCGACCAGGTCGCCCAGGCGACGAACGAGGCTGCCCTGCTGGTCAGCCAGAACAACGCCGTCGAGGCGGCGACAAGCCACGAGCTGGCCACCATGAACACCACGCTGAAGCACCTGGTCGAGCTCGCAGCCGTCGCAGCAGCCCGCAAGGCCGCCGCCGAAGAGGCCGCCCGCCAGAGCGCGGCTGAGGCCGCCGCCGCGGCAGGGGCCGTCGCGGTCGCCGGGGAGACCGGCGGCTCTTCGGGCATCATCGCCGCACTGCACGGATCGGGGGGCTCGATCTCGGGATCCGCGTCTGGAACCTCGGCAGGGGAGGCCGCATTCGCCGCCGCCCAGACGCAGATCGGCGTCCCCTACGTGTGGGGAGGCGAGTCGCCCGGCCAGGGGTTCGACTGCTCCGGGCTCACGCAATGGGCGTGGGCGCAGGCCGGGGTGTCGATCCCGCGCACCGCGGCCGAGCAGTGGTACGCGCTCCCGCACGTCAGCCTCTCGCAGCTCCAACCGGGAGATCTGCTCTTCTATTACAACCTCGACGGCGACAACACCATCGACCACGTCGTGATGTACGGCGGCAGCGGTCCGTTCGGCGCCGACACGACGATCGCCGCTGCGTACACCGGGACCGACATCTCGCTCTACCCGGCGTTCACGAGCGGCCTCATCGGTGCCGCGCGTCCGTGACGCGTGGCACCATGACTGCGTGACCGACCGCTTCGACCTGACCCTCCTCATCCCGGCCTACAACGAGGCCAAGCGGCTGGACGACGGCGTGGCCCGGCTGCGGGCAACTGCCGATGAGGGGCACGTGGACCTGGGTGCGACGGAAATCATCTTCATCGACGACGGCTCGACGGACGGGACCGGGGACGTCGCACGGGCGATCGCCGGCGACCTCCCCCACGCGGCCGTGATCACCCAGCCGACGAACCAGGGCAAGGGTGCGGCGATCCGATCGGGGATCTTCGCGGCCCATGGCCGCAAGGTGGTGTTCATGGACGCTGATCTCGCCATCGATCCGTCGCACCTTCCCGAGCTCGTCGGCGCGCTCGACCGCTCCCCGATCGCCGTCGGGAGCCGAGCCGACGGCCGGCACATCGACTACGGCTCACGGATCCGCACGGACGCGGGCCGGACGTTCAACGCCCTCGTGCACCTGACCGCCGGGATCTCGCTCACCGACACGCAGTGCGGCTTCAAGGGCTTCCGAAGGGGCCCGGCCCTCCTCCTCGCGCACCTGCAGACGACGTCGGGGTACGCCTTCGACGTGGAGCTGCTCTGGCTGGCGCACCGGCTCTCCCTCGGCATCGAGGAGGTGCCGGTCACCTGGGTCGATGTTGCCGGCAGCACGGTGAGCGTCGCACGCGACTCCGTGCGCATGCTCGTCGACCTGGTCCGAGCATCGAGGCGGCGGCGCTGGATGGTGCTCTGCGACGTCACCGACTCGGTGCCCGACGACCTGCCCGACGCGACGGTCGTGCTCACGCACGCCGGTGGCACGACCCTCTGCGGCCCGGTGTCGGGCCTCGGGGCGATGCGCCGGGCGGTCGGGCTCTCCGGCTCGTTCCACATCGGGGACCTCTCGGACCTCGCCTCGCTGGCCCCGTTCGACGTCACGCCGACCGTCTAGGGGGACTCGAGCCAGCTCCCCGCGAGCTCGGGCCCGCGCGCCTGCCACTCCTCCGACGTCATCGCGTAGCGGGCGTGGTCCTCCCAGCGCCCGTCGATCGCGAGCATCCGCTCCGCGATGCCCTCGAAGCGGATCTCCAGCTTCTCGACCACGCGCCGAGACGGCAGGTTGCGCGGGATGATCGAGATCTCGACGCGATGCAGGCCGAGCTCCTCGAAGGCGAACTGCAGCGCGCAGACCACGGCCTCGGGGACGTAGCCATTGCCAGCCTGGGCCTCGTCGACCCAGTAGCCGATGAACGCGGACTGGAACGGTCCGCGCTGGATGGAGGAAAGCGTCAGCTCCCCGGTGAACCGGCCCGAGACGAAGATCCCGAAGCCGTAACCGGTGCCGAGCTGGCGCTCGCGCTCGCGAAGCGAGCAGCGGGCCGAGAAGTTCCGCCGGTCCTCGGGAGCGATGGACGCGCCGGCGATCCTCGGCTCCCATGGCACCAGCCAGTCCCTGCACCGGGTCCTGACCTCGGACCACCCCTCGAAGTCGTTGTCGGTCAACGTGCGCAGCACGACCCGACGCCCCCGCAGCACCACGGGGTCCACCGCGAGGTTCCGGGCCTTCACCGGTGCTCGTCGCCGGGGTCCGAACACCAGGCACCTCCCCGGGCGTGGCTGGTCATGGGCGCAGCACGCTCCGCGCGAGGCCGTCGAGGATGTCGTGCTCCGAGCTGAGGCACCCGTCGACACCCAGACGCTCGATCACGGCCGCGAGGATACAGACTCCGCCGAGGATCACGTCCTCGCGGCCCGGCACCATCCCCGGGCGGCTGCGGTGCGCCTCGACGGACTCGGCGGCGAAGGTGTCGCGCCACCCGCGGATGGCCTCGAGCGAGAGCCAGTGGTGGTGAACCGCCGCCTCGTCGTACTCGGCGAGTCCGAGGTCGATCATCGAGAGCGTCGACACGGTTCCGGCGAGGCCGACCACGACCCTCCCGGCGCGCGGAGCCGCGAGGTTGGGGAGCGATGCGACAGCACCCTCGATGGCCTCGTCGATCATCACGCGAGCCGCCCCGAGCTCCTGGGCCGTCGGCGGATCGCCTCGCAGCGCGCGCTCGGTGACGCGGACGCAGCCGAGCTGCATGGAGAAGGCCTCGATGGCGCCGTCCACTCGCTCGACGAGCTCGGTCGAACCGCCGCCGATGTCGAGGACGACGGTGTCGTCGGTCGAACCGTCGAGATCAGCCGTGGCGCCGTCGAAGGAGAGTCTCCCCTCCTCCTCACCGCTCAGGATCTCCGCGTCGACGCCGGTCGCTCGAGATGCCGCCCCGAGGAAGGCCGGGCCGTTGGCGGCGTCGCGGGCGGCGGAGGTGGCTGCGAGCCGGCCGCGCGTCACGCCATGGCCGTCCATGATCTGGCGGTACTCGCCCAGCACGGCGAGCGTCCGCTCCATCGCGTCGTCGCGCAGGCTCCCGGTCGCGTCGACCCCCTGGCCGAGACGCGTGATCCGCATCTCACGGACGAGCGGCCGTCCCGACTCGTCGACGACCAGCAACCGGGTCGAGTTCGTTCCGCAATCGAGCGCGGCGACGGCTGTCATGCAGAGAGCCTTCCACGACTCGGCGGCTCGGGAACGAGCTCACCGAGCTCGAGCTCCGCCGCCGTCAGCTGGCCCACGGGGTCCCGCGCGCCTGCGAGGTAGTTCGCGAGGTGGGCATGGAGGCACTTCACCCCGACGCGCGTGCCTCCGACCCCACCGCTCGCGGTGGGACCGTCGCCGCCGGTGTCGAGCGCCTGCCTGCGCCTCGCGTACTCGGCGTGGGTCGCCTCGAGCTCGACAGGGTCCACCAGCGCCTCGATGCGACGAACCCCGCCGCTCGACTCGATGCCGCCGACCTGGCGCGAGAGGTCGGGGTCGACGAGCCAGAGCATCGTGGGCATCGGCGTCCCGTCATCCATCCTGGGGGCGTTGAGGATCACGACCGGATCGCCCGCCGGCCTGCGCACCACGACCGCGAAGCGGCCCTGCGGCACCCGACCGAGCAGCCTGGTGACCGCGACGATGTCCTCGTCCGAGGCGACGAGGTCGTCCGTCAACGCCAGAACTCGAGCGTGGCGACCACGCGCGAGAGGAACTCGCTGAGCGGGCGCGCTGCAGCCGCGACCGCGTGCTGGGTCGCCGGCGCGCCGCCCGAGGACGGCAGCAGGGAGGAGGCACCAGGCTCGACGGGAGCCGAGAGTCCGGGGTCGCCGGGGAACGGCCCGCCGTTCGACCTCGACGAGGGCGTCCCCGAGGGCGTGAGGACCTGGACGATGCGCTGGCCCGGCTCCACGAGCTGGTACTGCTCGCGGGCGAGCCGCGAGAGCTCGTCAGGGGTGTTGAGGCGAGCCGCCTCGGCAGCCAGCTGCTTGCTCTGCGCGGTGAGCTGGTCGAGCTGGCCCGTGGCCGAGGAGAGCGCATGGCGCTGCGCGATGAGCGCGCTGAACGGCAGCCATGCTGCGAGGATCACCGCGCCGGTTGCCACTCCGGCGCCGATGACCATCCACCCGCGGGCCGTCATCGGCTCGCGGGGAGGCTTCGGGGCGCGACGCTTCGTCCGCTTAGCGGCCACTCGACGACCTCGACAGTGCGTGCAGGCCGAGGAAGCGCGCGGCGTCCCCGAGGTCCTCCTCGATGCGCAGCAGCTGGTTGTACTTCGCGACCCGGTCGGACCGCGCAGGCGCTCCGCTCTTGATCTGGCCCGCGTTCGTCGCGACCGCGAGATCCGCGATCGTCGTGTCCTCGGTCTCGCCGGATCGGTGTGAGATCACGGAGCGGTAGCCGTTCACCTTCGCGAGCTCCACCGTGTCGAGCGTCTCGGTGAGGGTGCCGATCTGGTTCAGCTTGATGAGGATCGCGTTCGCGACGCCCCCGTCGATCCCGCGCTGCAGGATGGCCGGGTTGGTGACGAAGATGTCGTCGCCGACGATCTGCGTGGACGCGCCGATCCTGTCCGTCAGCGCCTTCCATCCGTCCCAGTCGTTCTCCGCCATCCCGTCCTCGAGCGAGACGATCGGATACCGCCCCACGAGCGAGGCCCAGTAGTCCACGAGCTCGTCGCTCGTCAGTGTCCGCCCCTCGCCCGCCAGGACGTAGGCGCCGTCGCGCCACAGCTCGGACGTGGCGGGGTCGAGCGCGATCGCGATCTGCTCGCCGGGCGTGAAGCCCGCCTTCTCGATCGCCTCGAGCAGCACGGTGACCGCGGTCTCGTTGTCGGGGAGGTCGGGCGCGAAGCCGCCCTCGTCGCCGACGCCGGTCGCGTAGCCCTTCTCCGACAGCACGCCGCGGAGCGCGTGGTAGGTCTCGGTGCTCCACCGCAGCGCCTCGCCGAACGTCGCCGCACCCACCGGCATGATCATGTACTCCTGGAAGTCGATCGAGTTCTTCGCGTGGACGCCGCCGTTGATGACGTTCAGCATGGGGACGGGGAGCACGTGCGCGTTGCTGCCGCCGATGTAGCGGTAGAGGGGCAGCTCGAGTTCGAGTGCCGCCGCCTTCGCAACGGCGACGGAGACTGCGAGGAGCGCGTTGGCGCCGAGGCGGCTCTTGTCGGGCGTCCCGTCGAGATCGCACAGCGCCTGGTCGACGAACCGCTGCTCCGTCGCCTCGAGGCCCTCGAGCGCGAGCGCGATCTCCCCGTTCACGCCGCCCACGGCGCGCGCGACTCCCTTGCCGCCCCACTCGGCACCGCCGTCTCGCAACTCGACGGCCTCACGCTCGCCGGTCGAGGCTCCGGACGGCGCGATCGCACGTCCGATGACCCCCGAATCGAGCAGCACCTCGGCCTCGACCGTCGGGTTGCCCCGAGAGTCGAGTATCTGGCGTCCGACAACGGACTCAATAGCGCCCACGCCTACTCCTTGGAAAAGCGACTGACTGCAGTCGCTTCAACGCTACCCGTCTGTGCGTGGCGTGCCCGGCACCCCACCGGACGCCTCGATCATGCGAACCTCCGCAGCCACCGCTCTGGCGCGGTCGCGGAGTGCCTGCTCGGGATCGACGCCCGTGAGTCTCGCCAGGTCGCAGACGGCCTGGAGAAGCTCGCCGATCGATGCCGTCGCCGCACGATCGGCGCCGACCGACGCGTCGTCGGGGAGGTCCGAGGGCTCGCGGATCGCCGACAGCGCATGTGCAGCCTCGGCGACGAGCGCATCGCGATCCGGCGCGGGGAAGCCGGCGGCCAGGGCCTTGCGCCGCACCTTGGCCATCAGGCTGAGGGCCGGCAGCGCATCGGGGATCCCGTCCATCACGCTTCCGCGACCCTTCTCCGCGCGCTTCAGCACCTCCCAGCGCGCGGCGACGGCGTCCGGGGTCGTGGCCACGGCGTCGCCGAAGACGTGGGGGTGCCGGCCGGTGAGCTTCACCCGGACGCCGTCGGCGATCGTCCGCATGTCGAACAGGCCCTCCTCGCTGCCGAGGTGGGCGTGGAAGACGATCTGAAAGAGCATGTCGCCGAGCTCCTCGGCGGCGTGCGCGCCCGCGGCGTCGATCGCCGCCGGCGCATCAGCGTCGCGCGGTGCCCCGGGGTCGAGCAGCGCCGCGAGAGCCTCGATCGCGTCGAGCGCCTCGTACGACTCCTCGAGCAGGTGACGCGACAGCGATGCGTGCGTCTGGACCTGGTCCCACGGGCACCGTGCACGGAGCACGGCCATGAGGTCCAGGAGGTCCTCGACGGCGTCGCCGGCGGTGCGCAGCGACGGCAGGTACACCGACGTCAGGTGATCCGCCTCGCCGAACGAGGCGAGCTCTTCGATGGGCATCTCGACGATCCGCTCGTCGCGCAGGCCGAGGTGGTGCAGGACCACGGCCCGGACCGGCGTGTCCGCGAGGTCCACCTCGGCGCGCAGCGAGATCTCGGAGAGGACCGAGGGCGCATGCGCCTGGGCGAGCAGGAGGGGCCCGGGACCTCGCAGCCTGTCGGGCAGCGCGAGCGCGTCGCCGACGCGGAGCCCGACGGCGAGCGGGTCGATGCCCAGCGCCGCGCAGGCGAGGTCGAGGAAGCTGACTGATGGCACGACGACGAGGTCAACGTCCCGACGCTCGCGCAGGAGCTCGATCGTCCGCTCGGCCACGAGGGGCGAGCCGGGAACGGCGTAGACGACGGTCCCGTCGGGCGCGGCCGAGGCGAGGCCGACCAGCTCGTCGACGATCGACTCGTAGAGCGACTCGAAGTCCTCGGCTCGGTCGTAGAGGTCATCGAAGGAGGGCACGTCCTCGAAGGCAGCCGCCGCAGGGTGGATGCGCGTCCGGAGACGCGCGACGGAAGCCCCGACGATCGCGTCACGGGCCGCTGGTGCGATGTGCTCGGAGCCGGCAGGACCGAGTCCCACCGCCACGACCCTCGGCACGGGCTAGCCCGTCGTCGACGAGGACGCGGCTGCCGACGAGGAGACCGGCAGGTTCGCCGACGAGTTCAGGACCGACGACGAGGGCGGCACCGGCGGCTGGGCGATCGTGCCGCCGGCCGACGTGACGACCCACGAGCCGATGGCGGGGTCGACGGTGATGCCCGCGGCCTTTTGGATCTCGGTCGCCTTGATGCCGGCGGCGTCAGCGTTCGCGGCGACGGCCGACTGGGCGACCTGGGTGGCGACCGCCGCGAACTCGTTCGACGTGGCGCTGGTCGCGCCGATGAGCACCCAGCTGTCGGTCTGCTGGTCGAAGTGGACGCCGACCTGGCCGGTCTTGAGGCCCGCGAGGTCCGCCTGGACCGCGGCATACGAAGAGTTGGTCGGCCCGAAGCACCCGACAGCCCCGCCCTTGAGCGAGGTGGGATCGGTCGAGTACTGCTTGGCCGCCTCGGCGATCGTGAGGGATCCGGAGTTGATCCTCTGCGCGATCTCGGTCGCGCTGCTCTCCTCGGGGACCACGACGATGCCCACGCAGTAGGTGTCGAACTTCGCGGAGTTCAGCTTGTACCACGCCTCGAGGCCCGGCCCGGAGGTGGGGATGGGTGGGCCGGCGAACTTCGCGAGCGCGAGCGTCGCCGCCTCGGCCTCGACCTGCTCGGCGATGAACCACGCGGGCATCGACGCCAGCGTCTGGGCGCCCGACGCCGCTCCGGAGCACGTGAATGCCTGCGTGCCGGAGCTTGTCGTGGAGCTGAGCGCGGAGTTGAGCGTCTCGGTGATCGAGTTCTCGAGCGAGGTGATCGCCTGGCGCTGTGCGGACTCCGACAGCGCTGCGGGGTCACGGCGCTCGACGTAGCTGATGACCGCGAGCTGCTCCGCGCGCAGGTTCGACCACAGCACCGCGGAGGCATTGGACCATGTCTGCGACGTGGCGCCCGGGAGGGTCGGGATCGTCGCCCCCTGCGAGTCCACGAACGATTGCGCCTGCAGGTAGCACGAGTACGAGGGGCTGGCGTGGATCGCCGACAGCTCGTCTTGGAGCTGGGTCATCGGGAGCGACTGGCCGGCCGCGTGGACGGCGTCGGCGGGGAGCGTCAGCCCGGCGGTGACTGCAATCGCGACGGCGACGACGAGCAGAGCGAGTGCCTTGCGCATGCGACGATGCTACCGAGCCCCCGCGGGCCGGTGGTCACGCCTCGGGCACGAGCTGGGCGAGGAGGTCCGTCAGCTGGCGCGGTGAGGGATCCTTGAGGTCGAGGATGACGCGCACGGTCTTCGTCCCGGGCTCGTAGGCGTCGTCCCCGTGGAGCCGGCGGAGCCTGACCTGCGCGGACAGCGGGAGCTCGAGCGGCGTCAGGCGGGCGATCGAGTCGCGGCGGATGCCCGATCTCGCCGGGAGGACCTGGATCTCGCGGATGCCGCACCGCAGGCACGCCACTCGCAGCTCGGCGAGCTCCAGGAGCACGCGGGCAGGTCCGGGGAGCGGACCGAACCGGTCGATCCACTCCGCTTCGACGTCGCGGAGCTCGTCGGCGGTGGTGACCCGCGCGAGGCGGCGGTAGGCCTCCAGCCGGTCGTCCTCCGCGGTCACGTAGCTCGTCGGCAGGTGCGCGTCCCCCGGCACGTCGAGTGACACCGTCGGCAGCTCGGGTCGCACGGTCCCGGTCGCCTCGTCCAGCGCCTCGGCGACCAGCTGGACGTACAGGTCGTAGCCGACCGCGGCGACGTGGCCCGACTGGTCGCGACCGAGCAGGTTGCCAGCGCCGCGGATCTCGAGGTCGCGCATGGCGATCTTGAACCCGCTCCCAAGCTCAGTGTGCTCGCCGATCGTCCGCAGCCGCTCGTAGGCCTGCTCCGACAGGACGCGGCCCTGCGGGTGGAAGAGGTAGGCGTACGCCCGTTGCCCACCTCGTCCAACGCGCCCGCGGAGCTGGTGGAGCTGCCCGAGCCCGAGGAGGTCCGCCCGGTCGACGATGAGCGTGTTCACCGTCGGCATGTCGATGCCTGACTCGATGATCGTGGTGCACACGAGCACGTCGAACTCGCGCTCCCAGAAGTCGTACACGACGCGCTCCAGGGTGCCCTCGTCCATCTGGCCGTGCGCGACGGCGATCCTCGCCTCGGGCACGAGCTCCCCGAGCCGCCGGGCGACCTGATCGATGTCGGCGACCCGGTTGTGCACGAAGAACGCCTGGCCCTCGCGCAGGAGCTCGCGGCGCAGCGCCTCCTTGACCGCGCCCTCGTCGTACTCGCCGACGTACGTCAGGATCGGCTGGCGGTCCGTCGGGGGCGTCTGGATCATCGAGAGGTCCCGGATGCCCGTGAGCGCCATCTCGAGCGTGCGCGGGATGGGGCTCGCGGTCAGCGTCAGCACGTCGACATCAGTCGCGAGACGCTTGACCGCCTCCTTGTGGGTGACGCCGAACCGCTGCTCCTCGTCGACGACGAGGAGGCCCAGGTCCTTGAACGTCAGGCTCTGCGTCAGCAGCCGGTGGGTCCCGATCACGACGTCCACCGAGCCGTCGGCGATGCCCGCGATGACCTTTCGGGCATCGGCATCCGAGAGGAACCTGCTCAGGAGCTCGACGCGCACGGGGTAGCCCGCGAACCGGTCGGAGAACGTCTGGAAGTGCTGGCTCGCGAGCAGCGTCGTCGGGACGAGGACCGCCGCCTGCTTCGAGTCCTGGACGCACTTGAACACCGCACGGATCGCGACTTCGGTCTTGCCGAACCCGACGTCCGCACAGACGAGCCGGTCCATCGGGCGCGGCGCCTCCATGTCGGCCCGGACGTCCTCGATGGCGGTCATCTGGTCGACCGTCTCGGTGAAGGGGAACAACCCCTCGACCTCGCGCTGCCACGGGGTGTCCGGACTGAACGCGTGGCCCTTCGCCTCGAGCCTCGTGCGGTACAGGGCGACGAGCTCCTCGGCGATCTCGTCCGCGGCGGCGCGGGCCCGGGCCGTCGTGCGGTGCCACTCCGCGCCGCCCATCTTGGAGAGGGTCGGCGACTCCCCGCCCGTGTAGGGCGTGACGGCGTCGATCTGGTCGGTCGGCAGGTACAGCCTGTCCGAGCCTCGGAACTCGAGGATCAGGTAATCGCGGGTGGTCCCGGCCAGCTCGCGTGTCGTGACGCCGGCGAACCGCGCGACGCCATGGTGGCGGTGCACGACGAACGAGCCGATCTCGAGGTCGTCGAAGAAGCCCTCGACGGCCCTCGCGCGCGGCCTCGCGGGGCGGTGCACGACCCGACGTCCGGTCACGTCGGCGTCGGACCACACGACGAACCCAGCGCCGATCGCCGAGCACCCCGTCGAGAGCGGCGCGACGATGACCGAGGTGGCGCCATCCACGACCGAGGTCGAGACCACGGCGTGGACGCCCTCTCGCGAGAGGTGCTCGCTCAGATGCGCCGCGCCCGTCTCGGTCTGGGCGCAGATGACGGTCGTCGTGCGCTCGGGAAGGGCCCTGAGGAGCCCGGCGAGGCGGCCCGGGTCGCCGCGCAGGGGCTCTGGCGCCGTGACGGGCACGACCGGGGTCCCCGGACCCTCGGGCACCGGCGGCATCCGGACGGGCGAGTGCGGCGCCTCGGCGAGCAGCCCCTCGAGCCCGACGTGCAGCGGCGGCGGCGTCGCCGACGCCCCCCACGTGGCCCCGAGGACCTCGAGCAGCTCGCGCTCCTCGGTCTGCAGCTCGAGCGCGCGGTCCGAGATCCGTGCGGGTTCGAGCAGGACGATGAGGTCCCCGTCGCGGAGCGAACCGGGGATCCCGGGCCCGTCCTCCAGCCAGGACTGCCAGCCCTCCATGCCGTCGAAGAGCTCGCCAGCCGCGAGCCGCTCGAAGTACGCGGCCCCCCACGGCTCGCGCCTCGCGAGCGAGGACGCCAGGTCCCGGTCGGCGTCGTCGCAGATCAGCTCGCGGCAGGTGAAGAGCCAGGCCTCGCCGCACTCCGCGACCTGGCGCTGGTCGCCCGGATCGAACGTGCACAGGCGCTCGACCTCGTCCCCGAAGAGGTCGATGCGAAGCGGCGACTCGCAGGTCGATCCCCACACGTCGACGATGCCGCCCCGGACCGCGAACTCACCGCGGTGCTCGACGCGGTGCTCTCGGCGGTAGCCGAGCGAGGCGAGCCGAGCGAGCAGTCCGTCGCGCTCGATGACCTCGCTCGTCCTGATGACGATCGGCGCGCCGGGCAGGGTGCGTGTCGGTCGCTGCATGAGCGCGCGCACGGACGTGACGACGACCCGAGGACGGTCCGCGTCAAGGCCGAGACGCCATCGCACCGCGTGGCGAGCGCCCATCGACGCGATCTCCGGACTGACGCGCTCGAACGGCAGCGTGTCCCACGCCGGCAGCACCGCGACCGGACCGCCGAGGTCCCCAAGCGCGCGGTCGGCCGCGTCGCCGAGGAAGCAGGCGAGGTCGCCCGCCAGTCGCTCGGCATCCTGCTTCGTCGCGACGACCGCGAGCACCGTGGCACCGGGACGCATCCCCGCGAGCGCGGCGAGCACCGGCGCCTGGCCCGCGACGGCGACCGCGACCGTGGCGCCCACCGCGATCCCGGCGACCCCCTCGTCACGCGAGAGTCGGTCCGCGAGTGCCCCGAGCCGCCCCCCTCGCTCAGGCACCGGCGGAACCGTTGAGCGTCGCGATCGCGGCGTCGATCCCGTTGGCAAGGACCTGCGCGACGGCATCGGCACCCGAGACGACCGACTCCTCGAGCAGCTGGCGGTCCGATCCTCCGGGACGAGACAGGACCCAGTCAGCGCCACGGTCCTTCGACGGGGGCTTGCCGATGCCGACTCGGAGCCGGGCGAAGTCGTTGCTCCCGAGCGCGCCGCTGATGGATCGCAGGCCGTTGTTCCCGGCGAGTCCGCCGCCCACCTTCAGTTGCAGCCGGCCGGGCGCCAGGTCGAGCTCGTCGTGGACGATGAGGAGCCGCCCGAGGTCCTCGAAGCCGGCACGCCGCAGCAGCGGCACGACCGCCGCCCCGGACTCGTTCATGTAGGTCATCGGCACCGCCAGCAGGACGCGCGACCCGCTCGTCGACGTCTCGGCGAACCGGGCTCGCATGCGGGGATCGGGCTTCAGCTTGACCCCGAGCCGGTCTGCGAGCTCGCTGACGATTGCCCCGCCGATGTTGTGGCGCGTGCCCTCGTACTCCACCCCGGGGTTCGCGAGGCCGACGACGACCCAATCCGCCGGAGTCCCCCTTCGGGCGGCGCCGTCGGTGCGACGGCGGAACACCCGCTACGACTCTTCGGTCGGCGGTGCTGCCTCTTCCTCGGTGGCGGCTGCCTTCGTCGTCCGGCCAGGGTGCGTGCCGACGATGATCGTCGTCGGGTCCTGCGTCGCCTCGACGCCGTCGGGAAGGACGAGGTCGCTGATCCTGATGGCGTTGCCGGTCGTGAGCTCGGAGATGTCCACGGTGACCGCGTTGGGGATGAGGCTCGGCTGCGCCTTGATCTGGAGGCTGAACAGCTGCTGGTCGACCTCCCAGTCGTTGTGGCGCACGTCGACCGCATCGCCCACGACGTTCAGGGGAACCTCGACCTCGACGCCCTCGTCGCGGTTGACGACCTGGAAATCGACATGGTTGACGGTGCCGCGCACAGGGTGGCGCTGGATCTCGCGGGCCAGCACCAGGTACTTCTGATCGCCGGCGGTGAGGTCGAGCAGGGTGTTCAGGCCCTGGTCGCCCGAGAGGGCCTGGCGGAAGTCGCGCGCGTTGACCGCGACCGCGATGGGATCGATGCCGTGGCCGTAGATGACCCCGGGGATCTTGCCGTCATTGCGCAGTCGGCGCGTGTCGCTCGAACCGGTCGTGCGACCGACCTCGGCGTCAAGGGTGATCTCGGGCATCGGGTCTCCTCAGGGGTGCTTCGCGCCCACAGCGACGGCGCGGGCAGGCGAACCAGTCTATCTCCTGGCCGGGGATCTTCCAGCCGGGCACGCCAATGGCCCCGCGATCGCCCCGCGAGCCCGGCGGCGACGGGGATCGCTGGCGATCAGGCCAGGTTCTCGCCCCCGAAGATCTCGGAGACCGAGGTGTCCTCGAAGACCGCGTCGATGGCGTCGGCGAGCAGCCTCGAGACCGAGAGGACCTCGAGGCCGTCGAACTGGTGCTCGGCGGGGATGGGCAGGGTGTCGGTGACGACCACGCGGGAGATCGGCGAGGCCTTGAGCCGGTCGCTCGCCGGATCGGACAGCAGCGCGTGGGTCGACAGCGCCCAGATCTCGCTTGCCCCGTTGTCGACCAGCAGCTCCGCCGCGGCGCAGATCGTCCCTGCCGTGTCGATCATGTCGTCGATGAGGATGCAGTGGCGCCCGTCGACGTCTCCGACGACGTGGCGTGCCTCGACCGAGTTGGCGGAGTGCTTGGGCCGCGTCTTGTGCACGAGCGCGAGATCCGCACCGATGTGCTGGGCATAGCGCTCGGCGACCTTCACCCGCCCCGCGTCGGGCGTGACGACGACGATGTCGCTGGACGCCTGCTCGCGCAGGTACTGCTCAAGGACCGGCGCCGCAGTGAGGTGGTCGAACGGCACGTCAAAGAAGCCCTGGATCTGACCGGAGTGCAGGTCCACCGACATCACCCGGTCCGCCCCCGCCGCCTGCAGCATGTCGGCGACGAGCTTGGCGGTGATCGGTTCGCGCCCGGTGGACTTGCGGTCCTGGCGCGAGTAGCCGTAGTAGGGGCACACGGCCGTGATCCGCTTCGCCGATGCGCGCTTCGCCGCATCGATCATGATCAGCTGCTCCATCAGCGTGTCGTTCACCGGTCCGCAGTGGGTCTGGAGGATGAAGACATCGGAGCCGCGGAGCGAGACCTCGAACCGGCAGTGAATCTCGCCGTTGGCGAACTCGCGCAGGTTCGGCTCGGAGAGCTCGACGCCCAGGTGCCCTGCGATCGAACGGGCCAGGTCGGGGTGGGCCCGTCCCGACACGAACTCGAGACGGCGCTTGGAGATCAGCTCCACGCGCCTGAGGCTACTCGCGGTGCCGGCGTCCTCCATTTGGCTAAATCCCGAGCGTCGAATGGGGCGCCACGACGGTACCGGACACGACGTCGGTGCCCGGGCCGAGGACGCTGAACGACCCGATCGTCACGTCGTCGCCGATCACGGCCCGCGTGGCATGCACCGTCCCGAGATTGGATCGCGCCCCGACGGTGACATCCACCAGCAGCGCGTTGGGTCCGACCTGGGTGCCCGCGTCGATGCGACACGATCCCTTGATGATCGTCCCGGGGAGGAGCGAGACGTCCTCGGCGAGCTCGACATCAGCGTCCACGTAGGTCGACGCGGGATCCCACATGGTCACGCCCCGGCGCATCCACTGCGCGTTGATCCTGCGCCGCAGCTCGGCCTCGGCGGCCGCGAGCTGGACGCGGTCGTTCACTCCCACCGCGGACGCCTGGTCGTCAGTCAGGAACGATCTCGTCACGTGACCGGTGTCGTAGAGGACCCTCGCGATGTCCGTCAGGTAGTACTCGGATTGCGAGTTGGTCCGGTCGACCCTGCGCAGCGCGGGGCCCAACAGGGCCATCTTCACCACGAAGATCGATGTATTGATCTCGTCGATGAGGCGCTCCTCGTCGGTCGCGTCGCGGTCCTCGACGATCCTCGAGACGGCGCCGTCCCTGCCGTGGACAACCCGCCCGTAGCCGGTGGGATCGTCGGCCCGGGCGGTGAGGACCGTCAGCGCGTTGCCCCCCTCGATGTGCGCGTCGACAAGCGCCGCGAGCGTGTCCGCCCGCAGCAGTGGCGCGTCACCGGGCAGGATCAGCACGTCGTCCTCGTCGTCGTCAGGGACGTCGAACGTCCCGAGCGCCACGCTGACGGCGTGGCCCGTGCCGAGCTGGACCGGCTGCTCAACGAACTCGATCGCGAGTCCCGCGGGCGAGCGCTCGGTGAGCGACTTGACCACCCAGGCGGCTTCGTGACCCACGACGACGACGACGCGGTCGACCTTGAGACCGCTCACGGCGTCGATGACGTGAAGAACCATGGGGCGCCCGCACAGGTGGTGCAAGGGCTTGGGGCGCTGGGAGCGCATGCGCGTGCCCTCCCCTGCTGCAAGCACGATCGCGCTCAATCCGGCCATACCCCTTCTCTAGCAGGGTCCGGAGCCCTAGCCTCCGCTTGTGCCCCGGATTGAATATGAAGAGTTCGCGATGCTCCGCGAGAACGCCCAGGAATGGGCGATCCCGTTCCAGCGGCAGCCGGAAGTGGAGCGGCTCACCGTCGCGGTGGCCCCGGGCCGGCACCTGAGCGCGCTGCGCTGGGGAACGACCGCGCCTCGGGCGGTCCTCCTGCATGGAGGCGCGCAGAACGCCCACACCTATGACACGGTCGCACTGGCGCTCGGCTTGCCGATCATCGCGTTCGACCTGCCCGGGCACGGCCACTCGGACGTGGCCCCGGGCGGATCCACCGATGTCGAGGGCCACGCGCGCGACGTCTGCGCCGCCCTCGGGGCACTTGGGATCGCGCACATCCCGGTCATCGGCATGTCGCTCGGCGGGCTCGTCGCGCTCGTTGTGTCAGCGCGGACTCCGGCCGTCGCCTCGAAGGTGGCCCTGATCGACGTCACGCCGGGAGTGAACGCCGAGAAGGGCGAGCACATCAGGCAGTTCGTCAATGGTCCGAGGGCGTTCAGCGACTTCGACGAGATCCTCGCGCGCGCCATCGAGCACAACCCCACGAGATCGGTCAGCTCGCTTCGTCGCGGTGTGCTCCACAATGCGGTGCAGCTGGACGACGGGACATGGGTCTGGCGCCACCAGCGCCACGAACAGCCCCCCGTCCCGGCAGCCTTCGATGCAGGGGCGCTCTGGGACGACGTCTCAAGCGTCGCGGTCCCGCTGCTCCTCGTGCGGGGGATGGCGGCAGGGTCGGTCGTCGACGACGAGGACGAGGCCGAGCTGCGGAGGCGGTGCCCGGACGCCACCGTCATCCACGTGGAGGGTGCGGGGCACTCCGTGCAGGGCGACCAACCGCTGATCCTGGCCGAGGTGCTTGCCCGGTTCCTCGATTCCTAGCTGGCGGGGGAGGGCTCGAACCTCCAACCTACGGATCCAAAGTCCGTCGTTCTGCCGATTGAACTACCCGCCATCGACCACCGCGCGCGCCCGCGCTGCCACCGAGCAACCGTAACGCGCCTGCCTTGCGCACAGCCCCGGGGCCATTCTTCCGGGCCTCTTAGCCCGCCCTCGCCAGCGGCTTAGGCGGTGGCGCGACGATGGATCATGCACACAAAGCGAGCCGTGGATACCGACGCACGAACGACGACGCTCTCCCCCGCGCACCGCGACGTCGCGGTGCGTCGGGTCCACGCGGTGACCGCCGTGGCGGGCGTGCTCGCCCTCGGTGCCGCTGCCGGGCTCGGCGGACTGTTCGCCGGCTCCCCGAAGTCCGTCGCAGCCGTCGCGTCGGGGTCAGGTGCGACTTCCTCCCCCTCGGTCCTGACCCCGACGCAGACAAGCTCCGGCTCCTCTTCGACCGCAACATCGAGCTCGTCGTCGAGCACGTCGTCGGGCACGACAGTGCCGACCTCGTCGTCATCGTCACCCGTCGTGACTTCCGGAGGGTCGTGAATGGCCTCGTCAACCGCCGGTTCGGACGCGCTCAGTAGGCTCGCATCCATGACCCGGGCCAAGAAGCCGTGAAGATCCTCATCGTCGAGGACGATGCGGCCGTCCGCAACTCGCTTGCGCGAGCCCTCCGCCTCGAGGGCTACGAGCCCGAGCTCCACGAAGAGGGGATGTCGGCCATCAAGTCGCTCCAGCTCGCAGCCCCCGACGCGATCATCCTCGACCTCCAGCTGCCCGACGTCGACGGGGTCGAGATCTGCCGTCGCGTGCGCGCCACGGGCGACATGACGCCGGTCCTCATGGTCACTGCGCGCGACGCCGTCGACGACAGGGTCGCGGGCCTCGACGCCGGGGCGGACGACTACCTCGTCAAGCCATTCGACCTGGCCGAGCTGTTCGCGAGGCTGCGGGCCCTGCTCCGGCGCCGCGGCCCACTCGAGGGCGAGGGCGACATCCTCCGATTCGAGGACCTCTCGCTGGACCTCTCCACCCGCGATGCGAAGCGGGGCGACCGCGAGTTCACGCTGACCCGCGTCGAGTTCGACCTCCTCGAGCTCTTCCTGCGCCATCCGCGCCAGGTGCTCACCCGCGAGCTGATCCTCGACCGGGTCTGGGGCTACGACTTCGACACGGGCACCAACTCGCTCGCCGTCTACGTGGGGTATCTGCGCCGCAAGCTCGAGGAGGAGGGCGAGCCGCGGCTGCTGCAGACCGTCCGGGGCGTTGGCTACGTCCTCAAAGAGACGTGACCTTCAGAACGAGGGTGGCCGCTGCGGCCGCCGTCGTCGTCGCCATCGCCGTGATCCTGGCGTGCGGTGTCGCGTACAAAGGTGCCCGAGACGCGCTGCTGGGGTCGGCTGACTCAACCCTGACGTTCGCGCACTCCCAGATCTACGGCCCCCAGGGCGTCGTCGACCTCGACAGCGCCCCGGGCGTCTCGGTGCAGCTCGTCGATCCGAGCGGGGCGTCGATCACCGAGGACGGCCCGCAGCTGCCGGCGGACCAGACCGTCAAGGACGTCGCCAGCGGGAAGGCCCCCGCCCAGTTCCGAACGGTCACGGACGGGGGCGCGACCGTGCGCGAGTACCTCAGTCAGCTGCCTGCGGGCACCGTCGTTCAGGAGATCGGCGTCCTCGCGACCCCGGCGGCCCTCGTCCTGTCCGAGGACATCCAGGGGATCCAGAACGAGCTGGAGTCGCTCGGCTTCAAGCTGGCCCTCCTCGCACTCTTCGGCGTGCTCATCGCCGGGCTCTTCGGCTGGCTCGCCGCGCGAGCGGCGCTCGTCCCGCTCGAGGAGATGACGAGGGACATCGAGGAGATCGCGGCATCGCTGGACGTCTCGGTCCGCGTGACCGAGGGATCCGACGACGAGCTGGGCAGGCTCCGCAGGGCCTTCAACGAGCTGCTCGAGGAGGTCGAGCTCTCCCAGGACTCCCAGCGCCAGCTCATCCTGGACGCGAGCCACGAGCTGCGGACCCCGCTCACGAGTCTGCGTGCGAACGCCCAGGTCCTCGGACGACTCGACGAGCTCGAGACCGGCGATGTCACCCAGCTGTCCGACGACATGGTCACCCAGGTCGACGAGCTGACGCGCCTCGTCGGGGACCTCACCGAGCTGACGCGCGGGGAGCACTCGGTCGAAGAGGCGACCAGCATCGAGCTCGACGACCTCGTGGGGGACCTGAGCGAGGTGTTCGCGGTGCACGCCCGGACGAAGCAGATCACGTTCGATGTCTCGCTCGAGCCGTGCAGGGTGTTCGGCAAACGTGACCGGCTGGTGCGAGCGATCGGGAACCTTCTCGACAACGCCATCAAGTTCAGCCCGCCGGGCGGGAGCGTGCTCGTCTCGTGCGCCGACTGCACGGTCACCGTGGAGGACAGCGGGCCCGGGGTGGCCGAGTCCGACCGGACCCACGTCTTCGACCGGTTCTACCGGTCGCCCAAGGCGCGGGGCCTCCCGGGGTCCGGGCTGGGCCTGGCGATCGTGGCACAGGTCGTCGCCGAGGCGGGCGGCACGATCCGCGTCGAGCGGAGCGGGGCGCTGGGCGGGGCCAAGATGGTGCTCAGCCTCCCGGTCACCGCGAGGACATGATCGGTTCTGATTCGTTTCTTAGGGTGAGCACGGTGCCCCTTTAACCGCCACCTCCAAGATGGGGGCGAAATGGAGCCCCGAGATCGCAACCAGCCCGCAATGAGCCCTCCGAGGCGGCTCCGCCACAGCGACACCCACCGCCGCGACCGAGCCAACAATCGAGTCCGCCGCACTACCCAGGTGAGTGTCGCAGCGGCGGCGGTCGCAACGGGGGCGTTGGTCGGGATGATTGCGCATGACACGGTCGCAGCGAAGGTCCTCCCAGCCTCCCCTGCTGGGTCTGGCACAGGTTCGCAGGCGAGCGCGGGCACCTCGGCTGGCCTGGCTGCGGGGAACACCCCAACCCCCGCGGCCAGCCAGCCGCCCTCGACAACGACGACCACCCAGGCGCCGTCGGTCTCCCCATCACAGGACACCGCCCCCACGACCACCGTCGTGCCGCCGACCACGACGTTCGTGCCGTCGACGCCGATCTACTCGCCGCCCGTCGTCTCGACCGGGGGATCGTGATGTCGACCACCGAGCTTGCGGCGGACGCGTTCACGCTCTGGGGCATGACCGCTGCGGTCTGCGTGTCCGATCCTTCAACCCTCCCCGCCGCCCGCGACCTGGTCGACGGGATCACGGCGGATGTCGAGCGCGCGTGCAGCAGGTTCCGGCGTGACTCCGAGCTGCTCGCGCTCAATGCCGCTGCAGGCAAGGGCCCCTTCCGAGCCTCCGAGGTGCTGCTCGACCTCGTCGAGACGGCACTTTGGGCCTCCGAGTACACGATGGGGGCGTGCGACCCGACCGTGCTGCCGGCGCTCGAGGCCCTGGGCTACGACACCGACATCGAGCGGATCCGAGGCCGCGACATGCGCGGCGCTCGCACCGTCGTTCGCCCCCTCGGGGCCGGCGCAGTCCGCATCGACCGAGACTCGAGGACCGTCGAGCTCGCCGCGGGATGCGGCCTCGACCTCGGTGCCACCGCCAAGGCGCGCTGCGCAGACCTCGCAGCGGAGCGGATCGCGGCGACCCTGTCGACGGGGTGCCTCGTCTCGCTGGGTGGCGACCTGCGCGTCGCGGGTCCTGCGCCCGATGGCGGCTGGCCGATCGCCGTGGCGTCCGATTCGCGCGCCGACCCCTCTGCGGGAGGCGACGTCACGGTCTGCGTCTCGACCGGCGCCCTCGCCTCGAGCTCCACGGCACTGCGGTCCTGGATGCGCGACGGCCAGCCGGTGCACCACATCGTCGATCCGAGGTCCGGCTGGTCGGCCTCGACGACCTGGTCGCTCGCGACCGTCGCCGCCGCAACGTGCGCCGCGTCGAACGCGCTGTCGACCGCGGCCATCGTGTGGGGCGAGGACGCCCTGTTCGAGATCCCGCAGCTGGGGGCTGCGGGAAGGCTCGTGCCGCCCAGACGGGACGGCCGAGCTCGTCGGCGGCTGGCCGGATGATGCACGGGGGAACCCGTGATCGCCCTCACCTCCCCGTACCTCTGGTACACGACGCGGGCGACCGGCATCGTCGCACTCTGCCTGCTTACGGTCGTCATGGTCCTCGGGATCGGCACGGCGACGCGGGCCGGTGGACGCTTCCTCCTGCGCTTCGAGGTCGCCGAGATCCACCGCCGCCTCTCCATGGTCGCCGTCGTCTTCGTCGCGATCCATGTCGCGACGACGGTGCTCGACAGCTACGTGAAGACGGGCCTGCTCGCCGTGGTCGTCCCGTTCGCCTCGCACTACAGGCCGCTCGACGTCGCACTGGGCGCCGTCGCACTCGACCTGATGCTCGCCGTGGGCATCTCGAGCCTCCTTCGCTCGAGGATCTCGCCGTCCTCGTGGCGCGCGATCCACTGGCTGAGCTACCTGTGCTTCCCCATCGCGGCCCTGCACACCGTCGTGATCGGCTCGGACATGAGGCACTCATGGATGGACTTGCTCGTGGCCGCCTGCATCCTGATCGTGCTCGCCGCGGGGGCCTGGCGCCTCGCATGGCACCGAAATGCAACGCCGCAAGGGGCCCGCACCGTCCTGCACCCGCACCCGAGAGGCGGCTCGCTCCCCGCTCCGAGGATGAAGCCCGCCGCCGCGCGCCAGCAACGCCCTGCCCCAGAGATCCGCCGGGTCGCGACGTCTCGGCGCGAGAGGTGAGCGTCCTCGCACCGTCGAGCGCAACACGTCTGTTCGCGACGCTCGACGGTCGGCCAGCCGACACGCTCAGGGCGCACCTGCGCCTCCGCGGGGCACCCCGCCACCGTCCCGACCTCCTCGACGAGGTCAGCGCCGCAGGGCTCACGGGACGCGGGGGGGCCGGCTTCCCGACCGCAGTGAAGGCGCGGTTCGTCGCGAAGTCCCGCAGTCGCAGGAGGGTTGTCGTCGTCAATGCGATGGAGGGAGAGCCGGCCGCTGTCAAGGACGCGACCCTGGTCGTGAGCGCACCGCACCTCGTGCTCGACGGCGCACAGGCCATGGCGCGCGCCATCGGCGCTGACAGGATCGTGGTCGCGGTCGCGCAGGACAATCCCGACACCGACCGCGCGATCCGCCGAGCCGTCGGCCAGCGGGGTGCGACCGACGAGGTCGCGATCGAGGTCCTCAATCCCCCGGGCAGGTACGTGGCCGGCGAGGAGTCCGCGCTCGTCCACTGGATCGCCGGCGGCGAGGCCGTGCCGACCTTCCGCCGCGACCGCCCGAGCCAGCTCGGGATCGGGAGGGCCGCCGTGCTCGTCGACAACGCAGAGACCCTCGCGCAGGTTTCCTTGATCGACCGCTTCGGAGCCGACTGGTTCCGTGCCCTCGGTGATCCGGACGCCCCGGGCACCGCGCTCTTCAGCGTCTGGCCGGCCCGGCAGGGCGTCTGCGTGGAGGCCCCGACGGACATCACGTCGCGCAAGCTGCTCGACGCAGTCGGGTTCGACGGCGTCGTGAGCGGCCTCCTCCTCGGCGGGTACGGGGGCACCTTCGTGCCGGCCGACCTGCTCGACACGCCCCTCACCGCGTCCGCGCTCGGGCCGTTCGGAGCCTCGCGAGGCGCGGGCATCGTCTTGGCGGTCCCGTCGTCGTCGTGCGGCCTCGTCGAGGCCGCCGCCATCACCCGCTACATGGCGCGCGAGAGCGCCGGGCAGTGTGGTCCATGCGCCTTCGGCCTGCCGGCGATCGCCGAGGACATGGACCGGCTCGCACGCGGTCTCGACCACCGCGCGCTCGACCACCTCGAACGCCGCACCGCCGCGGTCGACGGCCGCGGCGCGTGCCGCCACCCTGACGGGGTCGTGCGCATGGTGCGCTCGGCGCTCCGGGTCTTCGGGAAGGATGCCGAGCGCCACGCGTCCGGCCGGCCGTGCGCGGGCGCGAGCAGACGCCCCATCGCGCCCACGCCCGACCACACAGGAGCGGGGTGGCGATGAGGAGCATCGCGCACCTCCGGGTGAATCCGATCGCGTGCGACGGCTTCGGACACTGCGCGGAGCTCGCCCCCGAGCTCGTCGCGCTCGATGAGTGGGGCTACCCCGTGTTCCTCGCCGCCGACGGCCGCCACGAGCCGGGTGAGGTGCCCGCGCGGCTGCGCAGGGTCGCAGAGGCGGCCGTGGCCCAGTGCCCCCGCCGTGCGCTGCTGCTCGACCCACCTTCGTAGGGCGACAGCACGTCCGTTGTCCCCGCGGACGCCCGAGGCGCATCTCGTCGAACCTCGAGCGATGCGACGTGATCCGTGCTAGTTCTGTCGTCCTTTGCGGAAGGGGCGTCCATGGGCAACGGAAGCGGCACGAAGCAGGATCCCTGGCGGCTGAAGACCCCGCCGCTCACGTCGGAGTACACGCTGCACCGTGACGAGAAGGACGGTCTCGCGATCCTCGTGTGCACCGTCGGCAAGACGGTCCTGCACTATGACGCCCGGTGCGTCGACGACCTCGCCGCGTTCCTCGCCGAGCAGGGCGACTGGGTCGAGCTCGGATCCGCCGACGAGCAGAAGCCGGCCAAGGAGGGGACGGTCGAAGCCTGGGGCCGCTCCGCCTCGAACCCCATCGGCGGCTGGTACGGCCTGAAGAAGGGGCTGCGCGGACGGTTCGCCATGTACATCCCGCCGCTCTTGGAGGAGCTCGGCTTGGCAGAGCTCCAGCACAATCCCCGGAACAACTCGATGCGCTCGATCTGAGGAAGCCGACCAGCCGCTACCGAAGAGGCGTCGCCGCGTCGATGAGCTCGATTCGGTTCCCAGCAGGATCCACCACGTACCCGCGGCGGACGCCCTCGATGGCATCGTCGGGCTCGAAGGGATGCCCCGCGGCCTCGAGGTCCGCGATCAGCGCATCAAGGTCCTCGACGAGGAATGCGGGGTGGGCCTTCGTCGCGGGCCGGAACACGGGGTCCACCCCCACGTGCACCACGACGTCGCCGCCCTCGAACCAGCAGCCCCCCCGAGCGGCGAGCGTCGGCGGCTTCGGCACCTCGGTGAGCCCCAGAACGCCGACGTAGAACGCTGTCGCAGCGGCCTCCGAGCCGGCGGGTATCGCGAGCTGCACATGGTCGATTCCGGCAAGTCGGGTCATCGTTCCTCCGGGGCGGTTGGCGCCAGTGTGCCTCAGCCAACTAGCGTGGCACAGGCCATGGGATCCCTAATCAAGAAGCGCCGCAAGCGCATGCGCAAGAAGAAGCACAAGAAGATGCTGAAGAAGACGCGCTGGCAGCGTCGCGCCGCGGGCAAGTAGCTCACTGATCGGGCGGCTCCGCCGTCCTTGCGAGCAGCAGTCGCACGGGTCCATCCCTCGTCTCGATCACCTCGGTGAGGACGCCGGCGAGCCCGAATGGGTCTCCCTCGCAGTACATCGTGGAGCCGCTCCCCGCGAGCACGAAGGCGAGCCCGCTGCGGTCCTCGAGCATCGCGCGCACGGCGACGAGCTTCGGAGCCACCGTCTCGGCGGCAACCGTGAGGTCGTTCCGCGGGTGGTGCCGGTCGCGATCGTCGAGCGAGTCGAAGACCTCGTAGCACTGCGCCGTGTCCACGCCGAAGGCCGGCAGGGCCAGCGTGAAGGTCCGCGAGACGGGTTCGAGCGGCTCCACCACCTCGCCGATCCCGCGCACCGAGGCCCTGCCCCCCACGCAGCAGAAGGGGACGTCGGCGCCCAGCTGGACCGCACGATCGGGATCGGTGCACTCGGCCCAGCGCAGCACCGCCGCCGCGTCCGCCGATCCCCCACCCAGTCCCGCGCCCAGAGGGATCCGCTTCGTCAGCGAGACGTGCGCGTGCCGTCCGACCAGCTCGAGCGCGCGACCGATGAGCTCGCCGCTGCCCAGCACGGCGTCCTTCGCTCCGGCCGGGGGCTCCGTCGCGACGGTGAACCGCGTCGCCGCGTCCTCGGTCTCGTCCAGCTCCACGGTGTCGGCGAGGTCGAGCGTGAGCATCTCGGCATCCAGCAGGTGGTAGCCGTCAGGCCTCGTTCCGACGACGTGCAGGGACCAGGTGAGCTTCGCCGGGGCGCGCAGGGTCGTCATGTGAGCCTCGCGAGCCTGCCGAAGTCCTCCACGGAGAGCTCCTCGGGCCGCTGGGTCGGCGCGACGCCCGCTGCCTCGAACGCCTCTTGGGAGACGACACCCTCGAGGGACCGGCGCAGCATCTTGCGGCGCTGCGAGAAGGCCGTCCGGACGACCTCGAAGAGCCTGTCCTCCGGCACGATCGCGGGGTCGACGGCCACCGTCGGGCGCCGCGCGAGGGCGACGAGGGCCGAGTCGACCTTGGGCTGGGGAAGAAAGACGGTCGGGGGCACGCGGCCGACGATCTTCGCAGTCGCGTAGTACCCGACCTTGACCGAGACCGCGCCGTAGGCGTCGTCGCCGGCCGATGCGGCGATCCGCTCGGCGACCTCGGCCTGCACCATGACGAGCATCCGCTCGACCCAGGGCGCGGCCTCCAGCAGCCGCATCACGACGGGCACCGCGACGTTGTACGGGAGGTTTGCCACGACCTGGGTCGACGGACCGGCAAGGGCGGCGAGGTCCGTCGTGAGCGCGTCATCCACGACGATCCGGCACCGGCCCTGCACGACGTCTGCGAGGACCGCCGCGAGCCGGCGGTCCAGCTCGACGGCGACGACCTCGGCCCCCGCGTCGAGCAGCGCCAGGGTCAGCGAGCCGAGCCCGGGTCCGATCTCGACCACTCGGTCCCCCGGCAGCACCTCGGCGAGCCGCACGATGCGGCGCGCGGTGTTCGGGTCAACGAGGAAGTTCTGGCCGAGTGCCCTCGACGGAGCAAGGCCGTGATCGCGCAGGAGGCCGGAGACCTGCGAGCGCGTGAGCGTCACCAGCTGACGCGGACTTCGATCACACCCTGGGACAGCGAGCCGAGCTCCTCGAAGCAGTACTCCGAGAGGTCGACCACCCGTCCGACGTTGTCGGCCTCGGTGTCGGTCACGAGGCACTGGATCGACTTCCCGGTGGCGAGATCGGTGACCGTGAGCATGGTCCCGTGGGGCAGGAACGGGCTGGCGCACTGGCCGGCGTTCCAGGCGTACCAGGTGGCCGCGCCGACCCTCGACTGGCCGTAGGAGACGACCGGGACCGTGGGGCGTTCCGTGGCGCGCGTGGGAGCGGACACAGGCTTGGTCTCGGCCCTGCTCGCCGCCGCCTGCTGGGCGGCGTCGCGGGCAGCCTGTGCCTGGCGCTCGACGGCGACGGCCTGGGCATGCGCGGCCGCGGAAGCCTGCTCGGAGCGCGCGGCAGCCTGGTCGGCCACCTCCTGGGCGTGGAGGGCCTGGGTCGCAGCGACCGCGCGGTCGTGCTGCCAGATGACGTGGTTGCGCGCCACGGCCAGGTCGTGCTCACGAAGAGCGTGGTTGGCCTTGACCGCGGCCTCGTGCCGCGCTCGGGTCTCGGGCACGGTGCGACGCGGGGTCGAAGTCGATCGCGATGCAGGCACGTCGGACGCGACGAGCTGGGTCGCCCCGAGTGTCGTCGGTGCGGTCGCCACGGACCCGCCACCATCGGTCGTGCGGTCGCCGCCGATGAAGCGGCGCCGCTGTTCAGCAGCGCGAGCGGGGCGGCAAGCATGGTCACTGCCGCGAACGCGGCGACGACCAACCGCCCCTTTGCGCGATACGTCCTCAGGATCTCCACCCTCTTTCCTGGACTGCGCACCTCCGGCGAACTTGCCGCCGTGGGACCCATAGGACGCTAGGGAAGCCTCTCCGAGGGACGCAAGTCGCGGAAAGACCCACTGCCCGAAACAGCAGTTCACCCTAGGTAACTACTGGTGACTTTGAGTGGCGAAGGGGTTTTGGGGGCATCCTCCCAGATCAGCGCGGGTCCGAGGACCGAAAAACCGTTCGAGGCGTTCCGAGCGGTCAGGCCTCACGCACGACATCGGGGTCAACCCCGAGGAGCGACGCCACGGCGTCCCCGACGACGGGCACGAGCGACGGCTCGTTCGGTCGTCCGCGATGCGGCACGGGGGCGAGGAAGGGACTGTCTGTCTCGACGAGCAGGTGATCGAGGGGGACACTCGCGACGGCCTCGCGGAGGAGGTCGGCGTTCTTGAACGTGACGATCCCCGAGATGGACACCATCATCCCCGACGTCGAGGCAGCGGCGGGCGTCGTCGGGACCGCCGGTGAAGCAGTGCAGCACCGTCCGCGCAGGCACGCCCTCGGTCTCGAGCAGGTCGAAGAGATCGTCGAAGGCGTCGCGGACGTGCAGGACCAGTGCGAGATCGGCGTCGATGGCGAGGCGGACCTGGTCGCGAAGGGCGGCGAGCTGGGCATCGCGAGGCGAGTGCTCGTAGTAGTAGTCGAGGCCGCACTCCCCCACCCCGACCAGGCGATCCGAACGAGAACCCTCGACCATCTCCCGCAACCCTCGAGTGCCAGTTGAGGCATCGTGGGGGTGCAGTCCGACCGTGGCGAGCACGTCGACCGGGAGGCCGTCGATCTCCGCGAGGGCGATCGCCTGCTGCGAGGTCGTCAGATCAGTCCCGATGCAGACGACCCTCGTGACGCCCGCTGCCGCGGCCCGTTCGAGGATCTCGAGCGCCGGACCGGCCGAGACGGCTCGCTCGAGTACGTCTCGTGCCGAGTCCGGACTTGCGGAATCGCCCGTGTAGTGCTCCTGGATGTGGCAGTGCGAGTCGGTCCACCCGGCCATCGGGGGCTAGTCCTTGCGCCGGGGGAAGAGCGGCTCGCCCTTCTCGACGGGGAGCCCGCCCGGATAGCCGCCCCAGCGTGCGGCATCGGGCAGCAGCTGATCCTCGGGGGCACCGGGCAGTCCGAGGCGCCTCCAGATCTCCCGCGCGGTGGCCGGCATCGCCGGCGCGACGAGGAGCGTCACGATCCGCAGTACCTCGAGGGCGTCGCCCATGACCCGGTCGACCTCCCTGCCCGGGTCCAGCTTCCAGGGCTCCTCGGCCTCGAGCGCCGCGTTGGCAGCGCCGATGAGCCGCCAGGTGGCCTCGAGTCCCCGGTTCGGCGCGAAGGATCCCCATGCCTCGGCGGCGGCATCGACCGCCTCGGCTGCGATCGCGGCGAGGGGGCTGTCGGGGTCCGGAGCGGGACCGATCGCGGCGCACTTGGATCCCACCACCGTCGCCACTCGCGCGACCAGGTTGCCCAGGTTGTTCGCGAGGTCCGAGTTGTACCGCGAGGTCAGGCCCTCGAGCGAGAACTCGCCGTCCGAACCCAGCGAGGTGTCCCGCAGGAGGTGGTAGCGGACGGCGTCGACGCCGTACTGGGCGGTGAGCGACGCGGGCGTGATGTCGGTCAGCCTGATCGGGGTGTCCGAGTCCGGGGCCATCGTCTTGCCGAGCTTCTGACCGCCGATGAGCAGCCAGCCGTGCACCTGGACGTGGGCCGGCGGGTCGATGCCGGCCGCCATGCACATCGCCGGCCACCAGACGCAGTGGAACCGGAGGATCTCCTTGCCGACGAGGTGGTGCACCGCCGGCCACCAGGTGGCGACCTCGTCGTCGTCCCGGCCGTACCCGATGGCGGTCAGGTAGTTGATGAGCGCGTCGTACCAGACGTAGAAGACCTGGCTCGGATCCCACGGCACCTCGATGCCCCAGCTGATCGACGACCGGGTGATCGAGATGTCGCGCAGCCCGCCGCGGATGAACGCGAGCGCCTCGTTGCGCTTCGTGTCGGGGCGCACCGCCTCGGGGAACTGGTCGTACCACTCGAGGAGCCGATCCTCGAAGTCGCTCAGCTTGAAGAACCAGTTCTCCTCGGACATGTGCACCACGGGCCTGCCGTGCAGGGGGCAGTTCCCGTCCACCAGCTCGTCCTCGGTGTAGTAGTCCTCGCAACTGACGCAGTAGAGCCCGGTGTAGGTCCCCTTGTAGATGTAGCCGTTCTCATAGACCTTGGAGAGGAAAGCCTGCACCGTCTGGGTGTGCCGTGGCTCGGTCGTCCGGATGAAGTCGTCGTACGCGATGTCGAGGTTCTCCCACGCATCGAGGAAGCGGGCCGAGGTCCGGTCGGTCCACTCCTTGGGGGTCACCCCGTGGGCCTCCGCAGCCTCGGCCACCTTCGTGCCGTGCTCGTCGGTCCCTGTGAGGAACTTGGTCTCGTCGCCGACCGCCCGGTGCCAGCGCGCGACGGCGTCCGCGTTCACGGTGCAGTAGGCCGTGCCGAGGTGCGGCGCGTCGGTCACGTAGTAGATCGGGGTCGTCAGGTAGAAGCGAGCCACCGCCGCAGCGTACCGGCGCTACTGCACGTCCTCGGGCGCGAGCCGCAGCGCCGCCTCGTACGCGCGCCGTCGCGACACGCCGAGTGTCGCCGAGACGGCGAGTGCGGTGTCGCGGATCGTGGCGCCCGTGTCGAGCTCATTGGCAACCGCGCGGGCCACGGCGTCGTCGTCGACCTGTCGCAGCGACGCACCGGCGACCACGAGGACGATCTCGCCCTTCGGCTCCGGCGCGTTCGCGTAGAGCGCCGCCAGCTCCGCCAGCGACCCGCGACGCACCTCCTCGTGGCGCTTGGTCAGCTCACGGCACACCGCGGCGGCGCGGTCGCCGAGCGCCTCGTGGAGCTCCGCCAGGGTCGAGGCGAGCCTGGGGGCCGACTCGAAGAGCACGGTCGTCCGTGACTCGTCGCGGAGGGCCTCGAGCCTCCGGGCCCGGTCTTTGCCCTTCCGGGGCAGGAAGCCCTCCATGCAGAACCGGTCCATCGGGAGCCCCGACACGACGAGCGCGGTGATGGCGGCGGACGGGCCGGGGACGCTCGTCACGGCGAGACCGTGGGCGAGGACGGCGGCGACCAGACGATCCCCGGGGTCCGACACCCCCGGTGTCCCCGCATCGGTGACGTAGGCGACGCGGGCGCCCGCGGCCACACGGTCCGCGACCCACTCGGCCTTGGAGGCCTCGTTGTGGGCGTGGAGGCTGACGAGCCGGCCGGCAGCGGGGATCCCCGTCGCGGACAGCAGGACTCTCGTGCGTCTGGTGTCCTCGCAGCAGATCACGTCGGCTGTCGCGAGCACGCGCTTGGCCCGGTCCGAGAGGTCGTCGAGGTTGCCGATCGGTGTCGCCACGATGAGGAGCTCGCCCGTCATGGGAGCCAGCGCAGCTCGATGCGGGTCCCCTCGGTGATCTCGAAGCGGCCCGCCTCGCCGTGGGCGATGACGACCACCGTGCCGGGTCTGAGCATCACGAGGGGCCGGCTCCGCGCCGAGTGGACCGCGCACGCTGCGCCGTCCTTCAGGCGGATCACGTCCAACGGGCCCCGAAGGGCGACGGGCGCGCTCAGGACCGCGGCGAGTTCGCCGCGCTTCGCGGCGCTGATTGCGCGGTGCCTCGGCAGCGGCGTCGAGACGCGCTGGGCAGAGGCGACCGCCTCGCCGCCTGCGAGCAGCCAACCCGATTCCATCGGCCCTCCCCGTGGCACCGGAGCGGTGCGGTAATCATGAAACTACTCGGGCACTACGCTCGTACCCATGTCCAAGCGCACCGTCAAGAGGAAACTTCGATCGAAGAAGAAGGCAAACCACGGCAAGAAGCCGAACTGCGGCCGCGGCTAGGCCCCCTCTCAGTTCTTCGAAACCTCCCACGCGCTTCCTGACTCCGAGAGCACGCCCGCGAGGATGCTGGGTGTGTCCGAGACGATCCCGTCCACGCCAAGGGCGACGAGCCGCCGCATCTCGGGGGCATCGTTGATCGTCCACACGTGGACGGCCACCCCGGCCCCGTGGGCCTGCTCGATCAGCGCCTCATCGAGGATCGTCAGCCCTCCGAAAGAGGCTGGGATCTGCAGTGCCACGCCCGTCGTCGCAGGCAGTTCCGCGCCCATCTTCGCGGCACGGTAGAACTCCGCGGTCTCGATCGTCGCGAGCGATGTGGCGAACTCGGGAGCCACCGCGCGGAATGCCGCCATGGCGACATCGCTGAAGCTGGCGATGATCACGTCGTCGGTCCGGCCGTGGCTGCGCAGCTCGGCGGCCAGCAGCGCCTCGTAGGGCTCGACGTCCGGTGCGGTCTGCTTGATGTCCAGGTTGACGACGACCCCCTCGAACCGCTCGAGCACCTCGGCGAGCGTGGCGACGCCGAAGTCGTGGTCCGCCGGTGCTCGGCCCCGCACCGGATACGCGTCGGCCCCGAGGCCCGGGCTGACGTCCGCACCGGGCGCCCACCAGTACGAGTTGTCGAGCGCTCGGAGCTCCTCCAAGGTCAGGTCGCAGATCTTGCCGGTTCCGTTCGTCGTCCTGTCGACGGTCTCGTCGTGGCAGACGACGAGTCGGCGGTCCTTCGTGGCGTGGACATCCAGCTCGATCGCCGTCGCCCCAGCCTGCAGGGCGCGCTCGATCGCGTGGAGCGTGGACGACGGCGCCTCCCAGGCACCTCCCTGGTGCGCATAGGCGATGACGCGACGGCCGAGCCACGGATTCGCGGCCATCAGTGTTCCGATCCCACAGGGACAGTATGGGCGCATCCGCCGAGTGGCGTCCCTGGCGCGCATGGTGGCCGGCGCGGTCCCGCCTTGACGCCGAGCCGCACCGACCACCGGTTCACCGCTTCCACCGCTTCGGTTCGTCCTCCTCTGCGAGGCGCGCCAGGTGGTCGTTGTAGGCGGCCAGCGCCGGGTCCTCGTCCTCGGGACGGCGCTTGGCGGCCTGCGCCGCTGCACGCATCCGCTCCTCGTGTGAACGGCGCTGGGCCTTCTCCTCCTCGGTGACCGGCTCCATGTGCAGCAGCGCCCACCAGCCCATCACGCCGACGACGGCGAAGAGGGGCCACTCGACGGCGTACATGAAGCTCAGCTGGTTCCCTTGGAACGCGCGGCCGACCTGCCAGTACATCGCGGCGAGGCAGCCGGTGACCCAGATCAGGAGCGCGACGTGCAGGAGGAGGCTCGTGGGCGAGAACCATCGTGAGCGCACTGGTCAATCCTACGTTCCCCATGTGGGCGGTTCCCCCGCCATCTCGGTCGTGGAACGCGTCTAGCGTGGGCGCGTGCCTGGGATGAACATGGGCCCGCTGCCCCCGCCTTTCCGCTGGACCCACCTGTGGCAGTGGAACCTCGGATGGCTCCCCAACATCCTGCTGCTCGGCGCTCTCACGGCGTACCTGCTCGGCGTGCGGAGGGTGCCGTACTGGTCACGGTGGAGGACGCTCTCGTTCGTCCTCGGCATCCTCGTCACCTTCATCGCGACCCAGTCGGTGCTCGGCGTGTACGACATGGTCCTCTTCAGCGTCCACATGGTGCAGCACCTCTTCCTGATCATGATCGCGGCACCCCTCTTCGCCCTCGCGGCACCCCTGGACCTCGCGTCCGCGTCGCTGCGCGGGCGACCCAAGGCCGTCGTGGACGGCTTCATCGACGGTCCCGTCGGCGGGGTCGTGCTCAGCCCGGTCTTCGGCTTCGTCGCCTACGCGGTCTTCATCCCCCTCACCCACCTCACGGGGCTGATGAACCTGATGATGAGCCACCTGTGGATCCACCACCTCGAGCAGATCGGCTTCCTCGTCGTCGGCTACCTCTTCTTTCGCAATGTGTTCGGGCTCGAGCGTGGTCCGCATCCGCTGCACCCGGGCCTGCGCCTCGTCTATCTCATGGCGGCCGTCCCGGTGGACACCTTCACGGGGCTCGCCCTCGTCATGTCATCGCACAACCCCTATCCGATCTATGACACGCTCCACCGCCCTTGGGGGCCAACGGTCCTCCAGGACATCAAGATGGGCGGCGCGATCATGTGGATCGGCGGGGACGCCCTGATGCTCCTCGCGATGATCCCGGTCACGATCCTGTGGGTCCGCTACGAGGACCGTCAGACCAAGAAGATCGACGCCGAGCTCGACGCCGAGGACACGCTGGCGTTGGAGGACGGCCGGATGGCGGCGTACATCCGCAGCATCCAGCCCCGGGGCTAGAGCAGGCCCTCGGCGAGCGCCAGCTCCTGGAGGTCGGCCACGGGCCGGGCTCCCAGGTGCACGATGACCTCGGCCGCGCAGAGTGATCCGAGTTCGGCCGCCTCCACGGGATCGCCGCCGCGGGCGAGGGCGAACAGGAACCCGGCGGCGAACAGGTCGCCCGCGCCGTTCGCGTCCACGACCGTCTCGACCTCGCACGCCGGGACGATCACGACGCCCGACGGTGAGACGACCGCGACGCCCCGGGGTCCGAGCGTGATCGCAGAGAGGACCCCGATCTCCTCGAAGGCCTCGATCGCCGCGTCCAGCTTGTCGACGCGGAAGAGCGCGCACGCCTCCGTCTCGTTCGCGAAGACGACATCCACGTCGGTTGTCAGCAGCTCGAGGAAGTCCCGCCGGTGGCGCTCGACGCAGAACGAGTCCGACAGCGAGAGCGCGACCGAGCCCTCCGAGGCGTGGGTCAGCCGCACGGCGTCGCGGATCGCCTGCTTCGCGGGCGGGAGGTCGAACAGGTAGCCCTCGAGGTAGGTGATCGACGTCCGCGAGAACAAGTGGCCCGAGAGGTCCCCCGGCACGAGCGAGTTCGCGACGCCGAGGTGCGTGGCCATGGTCCGCTGGGCGTCCGGGGTGACGAGCACGTGGCAGCGACCGGTCGCCCCGTGGGAGCTCGGCGCGACGGCGAGGTCCAGCTCGACGTCGAGCGCGGAGAGGTCGTGGCTGAACACGCTGCCGAACTGGTCGTCCGCCACCTTGCCCGCGTAGCCCGCGAGCCCGCCGAGCGACGCGATCCCCGCGATCGTGTTCGCGGCCGACCCGCCCGAGACCTCGAGGGCCGGCCCCATGGCGCCATAGATGATCTCGGCCCGGTCGAGGTCGATCAGGGTCATCGCGCTCTTCGTGAGGTCCAGGCGCTCGATGAGCTCCTCATCGGCGTTCACGATGACGTCCACGAGCGCGTTGCCGATACCCACGACGTCGAGGCGGGGAGGCTCTGGGCGCGACGTGATCTCGACGATGGTGGTCACTTCCACGGCGCAAGGGTAGAGGGTTTAGGGTGCCGCCCATGACTGACGAGGCGCGGACCGACTATCGGCTCCCGAAAACCGTTGTTCCCTCGGCCTACCGGCTCCGGATCGAGCCCGATCTGGGGGCCCTGACATTCGCCGGAACCGTCGAGATCGACGTCGAGATCGGCTCAGCCACGAGCGAGATCGTGCTGAACGCGATCGAGCTCGACGTGGGCGAGGGGCATGTCGCGCTGCCTGATGGCGAGCTGCGGGTGGCTGAGCTGTCGTTCGATCCGGAACGCGAGCGCATGACCATGGCCCTCGACCGCGAGCTCGACGCCGGGCCGGCCGTCCTCGTGCTCCGCTTCGCCGGCATCCTCAACGACCGCCTGGTCGGCTTCTACCGCTCGACCTTCACCGATGCCGACGGCCGCGAGCGCACGATCGCGACGAGCCAGCTCGCGCTCACCGAGGCGAGGCGGGTGTTCCCCTGCTTCGACGAGCCCGCGTGCAAGGCAACCTTCTCGGTCACGATGGTCGTCCCTGACGGCCTGCCCGCGTACTCGAACTCCCCGATCGATTCCGAGACGCTCCTGGCCGACGGCCGGCGCGAGGTCACATTCAAGACCACGATGACGATGTCCTCGTACCTCGTCGCCCTCGTGGTCGGCCCGCTCGAGGCGACCGAGGTCGTCGACGTCGACGGCGTGCCCCTGTCCGTGGTCTGCACCCCCGGAAAGGCCCATCTCGCGCGGTTCGCGCTCGAAATCGGTGCCTTCTCGCTGCGCTTCTTCTCGGACTACTTCGACATCGCCTACCCCGGCGAGAAGCTCGACCTCGTCGGCGTCCCGGACTTCGCCTACGGCGCGATGGAGAACGTCGGCTGCATCATCTTCCGAGAGACGCTCCTCCTCGTCGACGAGTCGTCCGCGTCGAGGGGCGAGCTCGAGCGGGTCGCCGCGGTCGTCGCGCACGAGGTCGCGCACCAGTGGTTCGGGAACCTCGTGACCATGGAGTGGTGGGAGGGCTTCTGGTTGAACGAGGCATTCGCGACGTTCCTGATGTACCTCTGCGTCGACGCGTTCCGGCCCGGATGGCGCACGTGGGACCGGTTCTCCGAGCAGCGCGAGCTCGGCCTCGCGATCGACGGCCTGCACACAACCAGGCCGATCGAGTTCGAGGTCCGCTCCCCGCCGAGGCGACGGCCATGGCCGATGCCATCACGTACCAGAAGGGCGGGTCGGTGCTGCGAATGCTCGAGCAGTATCTCGGCCCCGAGACCTACCGCGACGCCATCCGCACGTACCTGCGCACGCACGCCTACGCGAACACCGTGACGGCGGACCTCTGGGCTGCGCTCGAGAGCGGATCCGGCCAGCCCGTGGGCGAGATCATGGACACCTGGATCCACCAGGGCGGCCATCCCGTGGTGTCGGTCAGCGGCGGCGCCATCTCGCAGAAGCCGTTCATGTTCTCCCCTCCAGACGGTCCCTCGGCGATCGGCAGCCATTGGCTCGTGCCGGTCCTCTCGAGGCCCATCGGCTCGACGGTGCTCACGCGCCAGCTCCTCGGCGACGCTCCCCAGCCGCTCTCGATCGAGGGACCGGCCGTCGTCAACGCCGGCGGCACCGGCGTCTACAGGACGAGCTACGGATCCAGCGAGCTCGCGGTGATCGCAGGCTCGCTCGGGTCGCTCACCGATCTCGAGCTGACGGGCCTCCTCGGCGACACCTGGGCCCTGGCGCAGGCCGGCGAGCGATCCATCGGCGACCTGCTGACCCTCGCCTCGGGGCTCGGCACCCGGATCGAGCCCTCGGCCTGGCGGGTGATGGAGCTGGCGCTCTCGTTCCTCTCGAGGGTCGTCGACGATCAGCAGCGACCGGTGCTCGCTGCGAGGGCCTGCAGACTGCTCGCACCGGCATTCGCGCACCTCGGATGGGAGGAGGCGGACGGGGACGACGAGCGAGCCCAGCAGGTCCGAGCAGTCCTGATCCGCTCGCTCGGCACCGTCGGGCAGGACGAGGCGGTGCGTGCCGAGTCGGTGCGCCGCTTCGAGGCGGGCGCACTCGACGGGGACCTCGCCGATGCGATCGTCTCGGTGGTCGCGTCGCTCGACCGTCCCGGTGACCGCGACGAGATGATTCGGCGGTACCGCGATGCGAGGGACCCCCAGACCGAGCAGCGCTATCAGGTCGGCATCGTGTCGATCGCCGATGCGGACCTCGCCGCACAGACGTTTCGCGAGCTCTTCGATCTCTTCAGGACGGCGGACGCCCCTTACCTGCTCGCGACGCTCGTCTCGAACCGGGTCGGCGGGAGGTCGGCCTGGGAGCAGCTCGCCGCCACGTGGGACGAGACGCTCGCGAAGGTCCCGCCGCTGATGCAGTTCACCCTCGGTGCGGGGATCCCGGGGTTCGTGGGCGATCCGGCATTCGCCGAGCGGGTCGCCGACTTCCATCGGACGCACCCCGTGGAGACGGGCCAGTCGAGGATCGACCAGGCGATCGAGCGGATGCTCACCGGTGCCCGGTTCGCGGCTCGCGAGCGGCCCCTGCTCGACGCGACACTCACCTAGCCGCCTTCCGACGGCGCGGGGCCGGGGTCTAGGGTCGTCGGATGCCGGAAAACACCGTGAATCCCTACCGCCTGCCCGCCAACGTGACGCCGCTGGCCTATCGACTGCGCTTCGAGCCCGACCTCGATGCGGCGACGTTCGCCGGGTCCGCCGAGATCGATGTCGAGCTCGCCGAGGGCGCGACCTCCATCGTCCTCAACGCCCTCGAGCTCGAGCTGGATCCGCCGCGAGCGACCATCGAGGGACGCGAGGACCTCGTCGGCACGGTGACCTACGACGAGGCGCTCGAGCGCGCCACGCTCAGCTTCGAGGCGCTGCTCCCGCCCGGCCCGTGCGTCCTCTCGCTCACGTTCCGAGGGATCCTCAACGACCAGTTGCGCGGCTTCTACCGCTCGACGTTCACCGACGACTCGGGCGCCTCGCACGTGATCGCAACCACCCAGCTCGAGTCGACCGACGCGCGCCGTGCGTTCCCCTGCTTCGACGAGCCGGCGTTCAAGGCGACCTTCGAGGTGACCCTCGTGGTCCCACCCGGGCTCGCCGCCTTCTCGAACTCGCCCGTCGCCGAGGAGTCCCTGCTCGACGACGGGCGGCGCGCGGTCCGGTTCACCCCGACCATGCGGATGTCGACATACATCGTGGCGTTCGTCGTCGGTCCCTTCGAATCGACGCCGACCGTCGACGTGGACGGCGTCCCCCTCGCCGTCGCGTACGCCCCTGGCAAGGGCCACCTGGCGCAGTTCGCGCTCGAGATCGGTGCCTTCGCGCTGCGGTTCTTCTCGGAGTACTTCGACATCCCCTACCCGGGCGAGAAGATGGACATGATCGCGGTGCCCGACTTCGCCGCTGGCGCGATGGAGAACCTGGGGTGCGTCACCTATCGCGAGACGGCGCTGCTCGTCGACCCGGCGACGGCCTCGCAGCTCGAGATCCAGCGGGTCGCCAACGTCGTGGCGCACGAGCTCGCGCACATGTGGTTCGGGGACCTCGTGACGATGCAGTGGTGGGAGGGGATCTGGCTCAACGAGGCGTTCGCCACGTTCATGGAGGAGCTGTGCTGCGACGCGTTCCGCCCCGAGTGGAAGCGCTGGGTCCAGTTCGGCATCGCGCGCGACATGGCGCTCGACATCGATGCGCTCCACACGACGCGACCGATCGAGTACGAGGTGGTGTCGCCGGACGATGCCGAGGGCATGTACGACATGCTCACCTACGAGAAGGGTGGGTCGGTCCTGCGGATGCTCGAGCAGTACCTCGGCCCGGAGACCTTCCGCGACGGCATCCGCAGGTACCTGAAGGACCATGCCCACGCCAACACGGTGACCGCGGACCTGTGGGATGCGCTCGAGGCGGTCTCGGGCCAACCGGTCGCGAGCATGATGAACACCTGGATCCTCCAGGGCGGCCACCCGGTGATCACGGTCGAGGACGGGGCGATCTCCCAGGCTCCCTTCAGCTTCACTCCCAGGACCGCGGAGAGCGCGATCGGGCTCGAGTGGCTCGTCCCGGTGTGCTCGCGACCGCTGCACGGCACCGAGGTGGCGCGTCAGCTGCTCGGCGCCGAGCCCCAGCCGCTGGCGACCGCCGGCCCGGCGATCGCCAACGCCGGCGGGTCGGGCGTCTACCGGACGAGCTA
Source organism: uncultured Acidimicrobiaceae bacterium (assembly GCA_963841965.1). GTDB lineage: Bacteria > Actinomycetota > Acidimicrobiia > Acidimicrobiales > RAAP-2 > Palsa-459. Next base: position 153,988 of record CAWJES010000007.1, read on the forward strand.
CGGCACGAGCGAGCTCGAGGCGATCGCGGGGTCCCTCGACGCCCTCGACGAGCTCGAGCGCTCCGTGCTGGTCAACGACACCTGGGCGCTCGCGCTGGCGGGGAGCCGCACGATCGGCGACCTGCTGACCCTGGCGCGCGGCCTCGGCAACGAGGTCGAGCCCGCGACCTGGACGACGATCGCCTCCGCGTTCGGCATCATCTACCGTGCCGCACGAGAGGATGATCGCGACGCCGTCTCCGCATCGGTCCGCTCGTTGTTCGGGCCCCAGCTCGAGCACTTCGGCTGGGAGGCGACTCCCGGGGAGAGCGATCGGACCCAGACCCTGCGCGGCACGCTGATCGGAGCCCTCGGGACGATCGGGGCCGACGAGGCCGTGCGCGCTGAGGCGCTTCGGCGCTTCGACACCGGCGCCGTCGAGGGGGACCTCGCGGGCGCCGTGCTCTCGACGGTCGGCGCCGTCAACCGGCCCGGCGACTACGACGAGGCGCTCGCCCGCTTCCGCTCGGCCAAGGACCCGCAGTCCGAGCAGCGGTACCGCCGGGCGCTCACGCAGTTCCAGGACGTCGCGCTCACGGAGCGGACGTTCGACCTGTGCTTCACGGAGTTCCGGCTCCAGGACGTGCCGCTCGTCGTCCTCTCGGTGCTCGCGAACCGGACGGGCGGCAAGGCCGCGTGGGTGAGGATGACCGGCCGCTGGGACGAGCTGGCGCGAACCATGCCGTCGAAGTCGGCCGCATACCTCGTGCGCTCGGTCACGACGTTCATCGATGACCGGGCATTCGCCGAGCGGGTTGCGACCTTCCACCGGGAGCACCCCGTCGAGTCGGGCCAGCGCCAGGTGGAGCAGGACATCGAGCGGATGCTCATGGGCGTCGCATTCGCCGAGCGCGTCCGCCCGGGTCTCGCCGCGATGTTCACACCCTGACGAGCCCGCAGCCGTGAACCTCGCGACGATCCTGACGGTCTTCGTCGTGGTCGCGGTGGCCGAGCTCCCGGACAAGACGATGATCGCGACGGTCATCATGGGCTCGCGGGGAAGGCCGCTGTGGGTCTGGATCGGAGCATCGTGCGCCTTCGTCGTCCACGTCGCGATCGCCGTGACTGCAGGCGCGCTGCTCAGCAGGCTTCCGCGCACGGCCCTCGAGATCGTGGTCACGCTGCTTTTCCTCGCCGGCGCGATCTACCTCCTGGCCGTCCCCGAGAAGCAGGAGGAAGCACGCGGCGAGGGAGAGGCGGACGAGGAGCAGCCTCGTCGAGGGCGCGCCATCGCGCTCAGCGCCTTCGGGGTCATCCTCATCGGCGAGTTCGGGGACCTCACCCAGATCCTGACGGCGAACTTCGTCGCGAAGACCCACCAACCGGCCAGCGTCGCGGTCGGCGCCCTCGCCGGACTCGTCATGGTCTCCGCGATCGGGGCGTTCGGAGGCCGGGCTCTGCTGCGCCTCCTGCCCCTCTCGGTGATCCGCCGGGGCGGCGGGGTCATCCTGCTCGGCTTCGCGGCCTTCTCCATCTACACGCTCGCAACCAGCTGAGGAACGTGGGCCCGGCAGGTCCCGCGTTGCGTACCGGGCGCCCGGGCTGCAAGGGTCGCATGGGGAGGTCCGATGCCGACACGACGTGAGCAGCTGTTCGCATTCGCACGCGCGACGAGGGGCTTCATGCCCGACGACGAGGGCGAGGCGCTCTTCGGCGCCGCGCTCGAGGCGGGCCGCGCATTCGCGTCCGCCACGATCATCGAGATCGGCGCGTGGTGCGGGAAGTCCACGGTGTACCTGGGCGCCGCTGCCGAGGAGACCGGTGCCACCGTCTTCTCGATCGACCACCACCACGGCTCCGAGGAGCAGCAGGAGGGCTGGGAGCACTACGACCCCGAGCTCGCCGACCCGGTGGATGGCCGACTGAACACCCTGCCCGCGTGGCAGCGCACGATCGCCGACGCCACGCTCGAGGCCACCGTCATCGGGCTCGTCGGGGACTCGGTCACGATCGCCTCGCACCTCGACGCGGACCTGTCGCTCTGCTTCATCGACGGCGGCCACGCTGCCGACGTCGCATGGGCGGACTACCGGGCATGGGTCCCCAAGCTCAACGAGCGGGGCTTCCTCGTGATCCACGACGTGTTCGAGGATCCCGCCGAGGGCGGGCGGCCGCCCTACGAGCTGTACCTCGAGGCGCAGCGCGAGGGCTTCGTCGAGGTGTCGGGCTCCGGCAGCCTCAGGGTCCTTCGACGTCGATCGGCCTGACCGCCTCGTTCCGCGCAGGCACGCCGACCCGCTACGGCGCGGTGCACTCCGCGGACGCGGCCCCTCGGCACCGGCCGGCCGGGAGGTCGAGCGCCGGAGCGAGCCGCTCGCCGCGGAAGAGGCCCGCCGCCGCGGTGGTGTCGCTCAGGGCATCGGCGGCCAGCACGATCGCCGCCGCGGTGTACGAGGTCGACTCGAGCGCGGGGAAGGTCGTGAGCTCGGGATACGCGATGCCCGTCCAGTAGGACCCGTCGTCGCGGCGGTGCCCGTCGGTCTGGGCGAGCAGCCCGATCGCCTCCTCGCGCCTGCCGACGGCGTCGAGCACGATCGCGCACTCGGCGGTCTCCGCGGCGGTCACCCAGTCGTTGGTCGAGACGCACCGAACGCCGAGTCCGCGGATCACGAAGGTCGGGTAGCTGCGGTCCAGGCGGCGCGCGGCCGACGCGCCGTCGAGCGCCCCGCACAGCACCGGGTAGTACCAGTCCATCGCGAACTCGTTCTTGGGGGCGAACGACCCGGGATGGTGCGCGATCGCGTGGCCGAGCCGCCCCGCGGCAAGCTCCCAGTCCGGTCGCGCCGCGCCCAGCTGCTCCGCAGCGGTGACGCCGCAGCGCAGCGCATGGAAGATGGACGACGATCCGGTGAGCAGGGCGTAGTGCTCGGCGCGGCCCGTCGAGTCGAGCGACCAGCGGATCGTCCCGTCCGGGAGCTGGAAGCGGAGCACGAAGTCAAGGGCGCGCGAAGCCGCCTCGAAGTGCCCTGCAAGGAACTCCTCGTCGCCGGTCACGCAGAAGTGGTGCCAGATCCCCGTCGCGATGTACGCGCACACGTTGGTGTCGATCCGCGGGTCCTTCACCCGGTCGCCGAGGTAGTAGTTGAACCAGCTCCCGTCGGCGAGCTGCATCGCGCACAGCCAGTCGTAGGCGAGGACGGCCTCGTCGACCCTCCCGCAGACGGTGAGCGCCATCGCCGCCTCGACGTGGTTCCACGGATCGCAGTGCCCGCCCTCGAACCACGGGATCATCCCGTCGTCGCGCTGGAGGCGGACGAGCGAGTCGCCGGTCTCGGCGACCTGCGCGGCGCTCAGGACCCCGGGGAGCTCGGGGAGCGTGCCGATCGAGAGCGAGTCGCTCACGCCGTCGCCCCCTGGCGGGATGCGACCGGCGAAGCGCCCTGGTCACCGGGCCGGCGCAGGTACACGACGAAGGACTTCCCGATGAGCGGGGAGAGCGCCCGGTCCGCGAGCCTCGTCGACCGCGGCGCCTCGACGATGTCCTTCACGAGCACCTTGTGGTACGCCTTCACCGCGCGGTGCTGGTCGTTCGTGGTGCCGACCGCGCACTTCAGCCACCAGTACGGGCTGTGCAGGCCGTGCGCGTAGCCGGTGCCCGTCACCTCGAGCCCCTGGGACTCGAGTCGGCTGAACAGGACGCTGCGCCGGTAGATGCGGACGTGCCCGCCGGGGACGTTGTGGTACTCGTCGGAGAGCGCCCAGTTGATCAGTTCAGGCCCGAATCGCGGCACGGTGATGGCCATCGTGCCGCCGGGACGCAGCACGCGGGCCAGCTCGCCCATCGCCGAGGTGTCCTGCTCGATGTGCTCGAGCACCTCGGAGCAGATCACGCGGTCGAAGGTCCCGTCCGCGAACGGCAGGTGCAGCCCGTCGCCCTGGATCGCCCCGACCCGGACCCGCCGCGCATCGAGCTCGCCCGCCTCCTCCATCGCCGCGAACGTCGCGGCGACGCCCTCCACCTCGTCGCGGCCCGCGTCGAGGGCGATCACCTCGGCGCCGCGTCGCGCCGCCTCGTAGGCGTGCCGACCGAAGCCGCACCCGAGGTCGAGCACGCGGTCACCGCGGAGCACGCCCAGCCGGTCGTAGTCGGCGGTCAGCATCAGTCGAACGCCATGGACGCGGGCAGCGGCTTGCCGGTCAGGACGGCGTCATAGCAGGCGGCAGTGCCCCGTGCGGTCACCTGCCATGTGAACCGCTCGATGACCCGCTCGCGGCCCGCGGCACCCAGGCGGGCGCGCGCCATGGGGTCGTCGAGCAGCCTGCCGATCGCCACCTTCAGGGCCTCGGGGTCGTTCGGGGCGACGAGCACCCCGGTCCTGTCGTGCTCGCCGACCACCTCGGGCAGCGCGCCCCCGGTCGTCGCGACGACCGGGACCCCGCAGCTCATCGCCTCGATCGCGGGAAGCGAGAAGCCCTCGTAGAGGGAGGGCACGACGGCGACCTCGGCCTCGCCGTAGAGCCGGGCGAGCTCCTCATCGGTCACCCCCGTGACCGTCGTCACGATGTCGTCCAGCCCGAGGCGCTCGATCGCCTTGGCGACCCGTCCCCCCTCGCGGGGCTTGCCAATGACGACGAGGTCGATGTCGCGCTCGGCGCGGAGCTTCGCCACGGCCTCGAGCAGCGGCACGAGTCCCTTCATCGGCACGTCGGACGACGAGGTGACCATGATCCGTCCGGGCCGCTTCGCCGCGCCCTCGTAGGGCCGGAACACCGTGTGGTCGACGCCCACGGGCACGACGGTCAGGCGGTCGAGCGGCACCTGCATCTGGGCGTTGATGTCGATCCGAGAGTTCGACGAGACCGTGAGCACCGCGGGGAGCTGGCGCGCGACGCGGACCTGCATGCGCAGGAACCCGAACCAGCGGTTCGTCGTGAACCGCTGCCAGCGCCCGGTCGTGTGGTCGAGGGCGATCGAGCGGTCCACCGTGATGGGGTGGTGGAGCGTCTCGAGCATCGGCCAGCCGGACCGCTCGAGCTTGAGGATTCCGGACCCGAGGCACTGGTTGTCGTGGATGATGTCGAAGTCGCCCCGCCGGTCGCCGAGGAGGTCGGCGATCCGCATCGAGTAGGCGAGCGGCTCACCGAAGCCGGCCGTCAGCATGATCCCGAACTCGGTCCAGTCCGCGAGCGAGTGGAACTCGGAGAGGGCGGGGATCCTGAACGGATCGGGATCTCGGTAGAGGTCGAGCCCGGGGACAGGGGTGAAGCCCACCCCCTCGTCGAGCTCGGGCCACGGAGGTCCCGCGAAGACCTCGACCGAGTGCCCGAGGTTCACCAGCTCCCTCGTGAGGTGGCGCGTGTAGACGCCCTGGCCCCCGCACCTCGGGTTGCCCCGGTAGATGAGGAACGCGACCCGCCGTCCCCCCGCTTCGGGCGGGCGCGGCTCGACGCGATCGGGGACGACGATCGCCTTCGACCGGTCCCAGGACTCCCGGAGCTCGCGGACCATACGACGAGGTGATGTGGGCACGTGCGGGCTCCCGGGGGGTGAAGGGGCTCCAATGGTCGCCGCAACGTCCCGATCGGCGCAAACGCGCGCCTCGGAGGGTGCGCCCCCGCATCGCTACGATTCGGTCATGGACCTCTCGTACCCCCCTGAAGCAGAGCTGTTCCGCAAGGAGATCCGTGCGTGGCTCGAGGAGAACCTCCCGGAGGGCTGGTTCGACGACGGCTTCTCGATGACCCCCGAGGAGCGCGCCTCGTTCAACGCCGAATGGACCAAGAAGCTCTTCGCCGGCGGCTGGATCTGCGCGAGCTGGCCGACCGAGTACCAGGGCAAGGGGCTCTCGATCCTCGAGCAGGTGGTGCTCAACGAGGAGTTCGTGCGAGCGGGCGCGCCCTTGCGCGCTGACTTCTTCGGGGACACGCTCGTCGGGCCCACCATCCTGCAGTGGGGCGACGAGGACCAGAAGCAGCGGTTCCTCCCGGGGATCCTGCGGGGCGAGACCTCGTGGTGCCAGGGGTTCAGCGAGCCCAACTCGGGAAGCGACCTCGCATCGCTCTCGACGCGCGCGGTCCTCGACGGCGACGAGTGGGTCATCAACGGGCAGAAGGTGTGGACGACGCTCGCCCAGACCGCTGACTACGTCTTCCTGCTCACGCGCACGGACCCGGACGTCCCGGTGCACGCCGGCATCTCCTACATGCTCGTCCCCATGCGCCAGCCCGGCGTCGAGGTCCGTCCCATCACCCAGCCCGACGGGACCGCGGAGTTCAACGAGGTGTTCTTCTCCGACGCGCGCTGCCCGAAGGACAACGTGATCGGCGGGGTGAACAACGGCTGGAAGGTCGCGATGACCACGTTGGGCTTCGAGCGCGGCAGCTCTGCGACCACCGGGTACCGCCGCTTCCTGAAGGAGTGGCAGCAACTCGTCAGCGACGCGAAGGCGAACGGAAGGAACGAGGACGCCGTCATCCGCGATCGACTGGTCCGGTCGTGGCAGGACATCAAGATCATGCAGATCAACGGGTACCGGAACCTCACCGACGCGCTCAACGGCACCAAGCACGCGGCCAAGCTCGGCGCCTGCAACAAGATGTTCTGGTCCGAGGCGCACCAGCGGACGATGGAGCTGGCCATGGACATCCTGGGGATGGACGGGCAGATCCTCTCGGGGGCCGGCGAGGGCGAGGGGTTCGTTCCCGGCATCCGGCGTGGTCGCGACGACTACCCCGTGAGCGACCTCCAGGCGAGCTTCTTCTTCAGCCGCTCCGAGACGATCTGGGGAGGCACGGCCCAGATCCAGCGCAACATCGTGGGCGAGCGCGCGCTCGGCCTCCCGAAGGAGCCGAAGCCCCAGGGCGTCTAGGCCACCGAGCCTGTCGGCATCGCCGACGAGGCAACTGTGCGGTCGTGGACCTCGATCCAGAGCCAGAGGCCGGTGGCGCATGTCGCGAACGCCCCGACACCCAGCGCGACGCGCGCGTTCGAGGCGTCGGCGATCCATCCCATGAGCAGGGCGCCGATTGGCGTCGAGCCGAGGAACGCCATGGCGTAGAGGCTCATGACCCTCCCGCGCATCTGCTCCTCGGTGAGCAGCTGGAGCGTGGCGTTCGCCGTCGAGACGAACGCGATCGACATCGCGCCCATGGGGACGAGCGCCAGGCAGCACACGAGGACGCTCGGCGAGGCCGCCACGACCGCGATGAGCACCCCGAAGCCGATGCCGAGCACGCTCAGCAGCTGGACCGTCGGCCGTGACCGGTGGGCGGCGTAGAGGCCGCCGAGCACGGCGCCGAAGCCCATCGACATCATCGCGTAGGCGTACTCCGTCGGTCCGCCGTGCAGGACCCTGGTCACGAGGAGCGGCAGGGTGACTGTGAAGTTGAACGCGAGTGTGCCGACCACCGCGACCGACGCGATGACCTCGCGGATCCGAGGCTGGTTCCATGCGTAGCGGAGGCCGGCGCGTACCTGGCCCTTGTCGCGGTTGACCGTGCGGATCCGCGTGATCTCGCTCGACCGCATCAGCGCGAGCGCGGCGATGACGCCCACGTAGGACGCCGCGTTCACGTAGAAGCAGGTGGCGAACCCGAAGATGACGATCAACGGTGCGCCGATCGCCGGACCGACGACGCGCCCCATGTTCATCAATGCGCTGTTCAGCGAGACCGCGTTGGAGAGCAGATCGCGCCCGACCATCTCCTGGACGAAGGACTGCCTGGCGGGATTGTCGAACAGGTTGACCACTCCGAGGAGGAGGGCCAGGATCCACACGGCCAGAAGGCTCACCTCGTGCGTCGAGACCAGGACCCCGAGCGTCAGCGCGAGGATGCCGGCGGCTGACTGCGTCGCGTAGAGCACCAGGCGCTTGTCCGACCGGTCCGCCAGCAACCCGCCGAATGGTCCGAACAGGAGCATCGGGAGGAACGGGAGCGCGATCGTGATGCCCAGGTCGACGGCGGTCCCGTGCAAAACGGTGAGGACGAGGAGCGCCTGGGCGATCGACTGCATCCAGGTACCGGAGATCGAGATGAACTGGCCGATGAAGTAGAGCCGGAAGTTGCGGACCCGCAGGGACACGAATGTCCGTCCGCCGACGCGCCTGAAGATCCTCATGGCTCCTCGGACCAGCGTTCGAGGATGCCGATCACCCGCACCACCGCGTCGAGCTCGTCATCCTCGAGCCTTGCCAGCCGCTGTTCGATGAACGCGGCCTTCTTGACCCGGATGCTCGAGAGCTCGCGTCGACCCGACGCGGTCAGCGTGACGCGCAGGCACCTGCGATCCTCGCCGTCCACGCGTCGCTGCACGAGGCCGTCGCGCTCCAGGGACGCGACCAGCCGCGTGATCGTCGGTGGCTGGACCTGCTCGGCGGCCGCCAGCTCCCCGAGCGACGGGGACCCGAGACGATCGATCATCGCCAGGGCGGATGCCTGGGCGGGAGACACCCCTCCGAGCGAGCTGGAACGAAGCCGGCGGTTGAGACGGGTGACCGCGGTGCGGAGCCGCTGTGCCGTCTCGGCGAGCGACGTCTCAGCCTCAGTGCGTGCCATCATGGTTACTTAGTATAACTAATCAATCATCCGGCGATGCACCTCGGTGATTCGACCTGAGCGGCCGGTGTGGGCGCTCAGGCCTTCGGGACGTAGCCGCCCCGTCCGAGGAACGACGACTCCACGAGGTCGGCCGACTCATCAACGCCGCCGCGGACCTCGGTCACCCAGTCCAGACGACCCGTGAGGATCCTCTCGACGCCTCCCTCGAGCGTCGAGGAGCTGATCGCGCAGCTCGAGCACGCGCCCTGCAGCTGAACCTCGACGACCCCGGTCTCGACGTCTGCACCGACGAGCACCAGGTCTCCCCCGTCCTGCTGCACGGCGGGGCGCATCAGTTCGATGAGCTCGCGCAGCGCGGCGAGCCGGCTGGCGCGCTCGTCATCGGTCAGGACGGTCCGGGAGGTTTCCATCCCCCCATTCTGCCGGGAGATCTCTCGCGTCGTGCCCCGATCAGCCTTTGGCCTGGGCGGCGCGCTCGCGCTCCCACTCCCTGCCGGCGTGCCGAGCGACAACGCCGGCGATCAGCTCGAGGATCCCCCAGAGCACGCAGGCGAGTCCGAACACGACCACGAGGACCGTGAGCGCGTTGCCGGGATGCCGGATCGCCCAGACTCCGAGGAGGATCAGCACGATGCCCTTGATGAGGCCGATCCACCAGTGGGGCACCTCGCGGCTCATGAGCGACGCGACGATGTAGATGATCCCCCAGACGAGCAGGGTCCACGCGAGGAGCATGGCGATCACGAACAGGGTGATGTGGGGCCAGACGATCGTGACGACGCCGACGGCGGCCGTGAGGAATCCCGCGACCGCATACAGCCAGCGCTCACGGATGGCGGCGAAGGCGGAGGCGAACTGGACCACGCCAACGACCAGCAGCCAGATGCCCAGGAAGATGGCGAGGGCGGTGAGCGTCTCGTGGCGCCACGAGAGGGCGAGGAATCCGATGACGAGCGAGATGATGCCGTCGACGAGGAACAGCCACCAGACCTTGTGCAGTGCCCGAGCAGCGGCATCGCCCTGCTCGAGGTCCCATGCGGAAAGTGGAGCCGTCACGTGGACCTCCTGAGTTGGATGGCCCCACCGTATCGAGGGTGGAATCCGGACCGGTGGACCGGGGCACGTATCTCGTGCCTCGCTACTGTTGCAAGATGCTGACGCTGCCGACCTCTCGACTCGGTTCGAATCGAGAGGACCTCACGGCCCCCGCCTGCTCGGCCCCGCGGGCAGCCTTCGCGCCGGCACGCTGGCGCGAGGCCATCCCGCCACTTCCCCGGTGCCTGGTGCGATGTCCAGGTTCGCCTTTGAGCGAGCACGGTTTGCTCGCGTCAGCCAGCTGACTCGGCCATGGCCGGATCGCACGGAGCCTTCGCCAGGGCCGCGAAGTCCCTCGACGACTTCCAGCAGTCCCACCAGCCTCTCAGCGTCATCATGGCCGTCATCAGGCGGTCCATCGACGACCGGGCGACCCGGCTCGCAGCCCTCATCACCTTCTACGGTTTCCTCTCCGTCTTCCCCATCCTGCTGCTCGTCGTCACCGTGGCCACCGCGCTGTTCGGCGAGTCCCAGTTGCGCCGCGACATCGTCAACAGCGCCCTGAACCAGTTCCCGGTCATCGGCGACGCGCTGGGGAAGAACCTCCATGCGATCGCCGTCGGCAACTCGCTCGCCGTCGCGATCGCGCTCGTCGGGATCATCTGGGGGGCCCTCGGCATCACGAATTCCCTGCAGTTCTCCTCCGCAGCGGTATGGCGCATCCCGAGGGCCGAGCAGCGCTCCCTGCCAAGGCGGCTGGTCGTGGGACTGGGGCTCCTCGGCGTCCTTGGTGCTGCCGTGATCCTCTCCACGGTTGCAGCGGGCGTGGCCGTCAACGGCGTGGAGCAGCTCGGACTGACCGGGCCGCTCGGGCGCGCCGCGGTCCTTGCCGCGGTCGTGCTCGTCAACGCCGCGGGGTACCTCATGGCCTTCCGCCTGCTCACCCCTCCGGGCCACTCCTGGCGCTCCGCGGTGCCGGGCACCATCGTCGGAGCAGTCGGCTGGACCCTGCTGCAGACCTTCGGGGGGTGGCTGATCGGTCACCGCCTGGCCCACGCGACCGCGCTCTATGGGCTCTTCGCGATCGTGCTCGGGCTCATCTTCTGGATCAACCTCGGTGCCCAGTTGTTCCTCTATTCGACTGAGCTGAATGTGGTCCTCACGCAGCGCGAGTGGCCACGGTCCCTGCGGAGGGTCACGGCATGAGGAGCCGGAGGATCCCGCGCTGGAAGGACATCGTGGGCACGCTGGTGGCGGGCCTCTGGCCGGTCGCGGTCACGCTGGCGGCCCTGCGCAACCCGGGGAAGTACAACCCCTTCGCGTTCTATTCGGGCCTCGGGAACGTCAACGCTTCGACCCTCAAGGGACAGCCGACGATCGACCCGAACATCTACTACACGTCGTACACGCTCGGCGTCCGGGCCGCGTCGATGCTCGTGCACGGACACCTTCCCTGGTGGAACCCGTTCCAGGGGCTCGGCGCACCGCTCATCGGGGAGATGCAGTCGGCCGGGTTGTTCCCCTTCACGCCCCTCCTGCTGCTGCGCGACGGCTCGCTCATCTTCCACCTCTCGCTCCTCGTGGTCGCCGGCGTCGCGACCTACTGGCTGCTTCGTGAGTTCCGCTTCGGGCCGCTGATCTCGTCGGCGGGCGCGATGGTCTTCGCCACCTGCGGCACGTTCGCATGGATCGCGAACGCCGCCTTCAACCCGGTCTGCTTCCTGCCGCTGCTCGTGCTCGGTGTCGAGCGATCTCGCAGGGCTGCGGTGGAGGGCAAGGGGGCCGGGTGGCGATGGCTCGCCGTCGGCACGGCCCTGGCCATCGCGGCCGGGTTCCTGGAGGTCGCGACCGTCGGACTGCTGCTCGCCGCGGCCGTCGCCATCGAGCGCGGCTGGACGCTCCCCCGCGACCGGGTCGTCGCCTTCGTCCGCAAGCTCGCGGCAGGGGTCGGTCTGGGACTCGCGGTCGCCGCGCCGGTGCTCGTCGCGTTCCACGACTACATCAGCGTGGGATACCTCGGTACGCACACGGTCGACGTCGCCGGTCGGCATATGGCACCACCCGGCGTGGCGATGACGTTTGCCCCCTACCTGTTCGGCAGGATCGATGCGAACCCGTTCCCCCTCGTCCAGGCCACCTGGGGGGCGATCGGCGGGTACGCCGGGTTCGGCCTCTTCTCGCTGGCCGTCGCCTCGCTCTTCGGGAGGCGAGACCGCGGCCTGCGCCTCACCCTCTTTGGCTGGGTCGTCGTGACCCTCGGCGACTCCCTCGGATTGCCCGTCTTCCACTCAATCTTCGCCATCACCCCGTACATCCAGCACCTCTACCTGTACCGCTACTTCGCGCCGACATGGGAGCTCGCCCTCGTGCTGCTCGCGGCGTTCGCGCTACGGGACCTCGCGACGAGCTCACGCGCCGAGGCGCTCATCGCGGTCACGACCGGAGTCATCGTGACGGCGTTGCTCCTGCTGCTCGGCATCGCCGTCGCCCCACAGTCCGTGAGTCTCTCGCGCGCGCTCGAGCCGTCGTCGTTCCGGTTCGCGCTGGTGATCGTGGTCGCGGTGGCTGCTGGACTTCTCCTCGCGACACTGGCGCCGTCGCGGTTCCGCGGAGCCCTCGTTGCCCTCGTCGTCGTCACAGAGGCCGCCATGCTGTTCGCGATACCGCTCCTGTCGTGGCCATCGAGCATCCAGATCGATCAGGGTGCGGTCGCCTTCATCACGACGAACGTCAACACCCAGCGGATGTTCGGGCTCGGCGTGCCCTCGCCGAACTTCGGATCCCAGGTGGGCAGCCCGCAACTGAACGTCGCGGACCTGCCGATCCCCAAGCCGCTGGTGGCGATCATCCACGCGCTCGATCCGACCGAGACCGTGAACCAGTTCTTCGGGGTCTATCCGGGTACGCCTGGCACTCCTGGATTTGACGACCAGGTGCTCGCGAGGATCTCGCTCTACGAGCGCTTCGGCGTGCAGTACATCGTCACGCCAGCCAGCTCCACGATCTTCAGCGCCACGCCCTCGGTCACGCTCGTCTACAAGGGCCCGCAGGTCGCCATCTACGGCCTCTCGAATCCGACGCCGCTCGCCTCTGCCGCTGGGTGCACGGTGACGACCGTGCACCAGGACCAGTACATGACCGAGTGCCACGCCAGCTCGATCCTGCTGCGCAACGAGCTGGCCATGCCGGGCTGGACTGCAACCGTGAACGGTGCGGCGGTCCCGGTCGTCTCGAAGGATCGCCTCCAGACGGTCCCGGTGCCGAAGGGTCGCGCTGTCGTCTCGCTCACGTTCCTGCCGCCCGGCGAGACGCTGGCGTTCACTGCCGCGATCCTGGGGGTGCTCGCGTTCCTCGTGCCCTGGGAGCTGCTCGCCAGTCGCCGCAGGCGCCGACCCGGCGTGCTTCGAGGGACCGTCCACGACACGGCCCCGACGTCCGTCGTCTATCTCGACCTCCCAGAGCCGTTGGATCACCCGACGGGTGTCGTCGATGTCTCGGGGGGATACGTCGAGGGCGCGACCCAGGCGGTCCCCATCGTGGCTGCGCCCGCGACAGGATGGCCACGGCACGACGACCCACCGACGCTCGCCGTCCCCATGGATGCCACCGGCACAGCGGGCGACGAGGACGGCGACTGACGGCAATCCCGCTGCAGAAGGGCGGCCCACCCCGACGTTGGTAGATTCCGTCGGGTGGGAGGGGACCCAGGGGTGCGAGCGTCTTGACGCCTGACGATGCATCGACGGCACAGGAACTCCTCCTTACAGGCATCGGCGTCCGCTTCGGAGGTCTGGCAGCCCTCGACGACGTCAGCTTCTCAGTCGGCTCGAACGAGATCGTCGGGCTGATCGGCCCGAACGGTGCAGGCAAGACCACGCTCTTCAATGTCATCTGCGGATTCGTGAAGCCCACGTCCGGCACGGGATCCTTCCGCGGCCGGCCGCTCTCCAAGGTGAAGCCCCACGACCTCGCGAAACTCGGGATCGCCCGCACCCTCCAGGGGGTCGGGCTCTTCCACGGCCAGACGGTGCTCGACAACGTCGTCGCCGGCGCCCAGACTCGCACGAAGGTCGACTTCGCGTCCGCCGTCCTCGGACTCCCGAACTCGGAGCGGTCGGAGCGCCGCCTGCGTGCCGAGGCCCTGGGCCAGCTCGAGCGCCTGGGGATCGGCGATTCTGCGCCGAAGCTTCCGGGGTCCCTCCCCTACGGCATCCAGAAGAAGGCGGCAGTCGCCAGGGCCCTGATGGTGCAGCCTTCCCTGCTCCTCCTCGACGAACCGGCCAGCGGGCTGTCCGAGACCGAGACCCATGAGTTCGCGGCACTCATCCGGGAGCTCAAGGCTGAGATGAGTGTCCTGCTCGTCGAGCACAACATGGACTTCGTGATGCCCCTGTGCGAGCGCCTCGTCGTGCTCGACTTCGGCAAGGTGATCGCGACGGGCTCCCCCGTCGAGATCCGGGACAACCCCCAGGTGCTCGAGGCCTACCTCGGCGATCCTGTCGATGGAGCGGTCCAGTGATCACCGTCACGGACCTCTCCGTCTCCTACGGCGCCGTTCAGGCCGTCAAGAACGTCTCCTTCGCAGCCGAGCCCGGGACCATCACGGCGGTCCTCGGCGCCAACGGCGCCGGCAAGACGACCCTGCTGCGGACGATCTCGGGGCTCGTGCGCCCCACCGGGGGCTCGGTGAGGCTGGGCGACCGCGAGCTCACCACCATGAGCGTCGAGGACATCACGATGTCGGGCATCGCCCACGTCCCCGAGGGCAGGGGGGTCATCGCGGAGTTCACCGTCGACGAGAACCTCCGCCTCGGCGCGCTGTGGCGCAAGGGGGACAACCGACCGGCCATCGAGTCGATGTACGAGCTGTTCCCCCCGCTCGCCTCGCGGCGCAAGCAGCACGCCTCGAACCTCTCGGGAGGCGAGCGTCAGATGCTGGCGCTCGCCCGATCCCTCGTCGCCAGACCGACCGTGCTGCTGCTCGACGAGCCGTCGCTCGGCCTCGCGCCGCTCGTCACGCAGGGCCTGATGGCGACCGTGCGGGACCTGACGCTGCGCGACGAGCTCACCGTCATCCTGGTCGAGCAGAACGCACGGGGTGCCCTGTCGATCGCGAAGCATGCCGTCGTGCTCTACCTCGGTTCGGTCGTGGTCTCGGACACCGCTGAGGCCGTCTCCGCCGACAAGGACCTGCGCCACTACTACCTCGGGATGGCGGAGCAGTGAGCTTCCTGTCCTCCCAGTTCATGAGCGCCACGTTCGACGGGATCGCCAACGGCATGATCTACGCGCTGATCGCGCTCGCGCTGGTGCTGGTCTGGCAGGCGACTCACGTCCTGAACTTCGCCCAGGGCGCGATGGCCATGTTCTCGACGTTCATCGCCTTCACGTTCCTCGAGCACGGGGTGGGCTACTGGCCGGCGCTGCTGATCGCGATCATCTTCGGTTTCCTCGTTGGGGGCGCGGCCGAACGGCTCCTGATCCGGCCGACCCGGGGCAAGCCCGAGATCAACCCTGTGGTCGTGATGGTGGGCTTCCTGACGGTCATCGAGGCGATCGCAGCGATGATCTGGGGCCCGAACTCGAGGACCTACCCGAGCCCGTTCTCCCAGATCGGTTTCACGGTCGGCGGGACCACGATCAACTTCTCCCCGTACGACCTCTACACGGTCATCACGGTCGGGCTCATCGCGGTCGGCATCTACGCCCTCTTCCGCTACACGAACCTCGGGCTCAAGATGCGGGCGTCGGCATTCGCCCCGGAGGTGGCCCGGCTCCTCGGGGTGCGCGTCAGCCGGATGCTCACGTTCGGGTGGATGATCGCCGGGGCGATCGGCGCAGTCGCCGGCGTCCTGTACGCGGCGCACAACAACGCGGGCGTCTACCCGACGAACCTCGACCTCGTGTTCGTGTTCGGATTCATCGCGGCGGCCATCGGGGGCCTCGAGAGCCCGTCGGGGGCGATCATCGGCGGCCTCATCATCGGGCTCGTCGGTGACTACGTGTCCTCGTACTACAGCAGCGGCCTGGCCCCGATCGCGGTCGTGGTCGTGCTCATCATCGTGCTGATGATCCGTCCCCAGGGGATCTTCGCCCGGCCTGCGGCGAGGAGGGTCTGATGAGCGTCGAGGGCCTCGAGACGGCTGGGGCGCCCGTCCCCGCCGCAGAGCAGACGCCGACGCCGGGGTCGCAGCCCTGGTTCACCCGCGTGCGGCTGCCTCGCCAGCCGCTGGTTCGCCACCTGCTGCTCGGCGTCCTCGGCTTCGGTGCGCTGGTCCTGCTCACGTTCAACGTGAACGCGACGGCGAACAACGAGCTCTCGGTCTCCGCGTGCTATGTCGCGGTCATCGCGGGCCTCAGCGTCCTCACGGGCATCAGCGGGCAGATCTCGCTCGGCAACGGCGCCTTCATGGCCGTCGGGGCCTACACCACCGGCATCTGGATGAACCACAACCCGAGCCAGCCGTTCATCATCGCGCTGCTCGCGGGCACGATCGCCGGCGCGCTCTTCGGCATCGTGATCGGGATGCCGGCGACCCGGCTGAGCGGCCCGTACCTCGCGGGGATGACCCTCGCGTTCGCCGTCGCGCTCCCCCAGATCGTCGCCTACCAGGGGTGGACCAGCGTGCTCGGCGGGGAGAGCGGCCTCGAGCTCTCGAACCAGCCCCAGCCTCCCCAGTGGCTGCTGAACCACAGCCAGACGCCGGGACTCAGCGCCTTCGGCATCGCCTCGAGCCGCTACTACGCGTGGATCGGCATCGCCGGTGCGGTCGTGACGCTGATCCTGCTCGCGAACCTGCTCTCGAGCCGCTTCGGGCGGCAGTTCCGCGCGGTGCGCGACGACGATGTCGCCGCGGAACTGATGGGCATCCACGTCGCGCGCACCCGGGTGATCGCGTTCGCCACGAGCGCCGCGTGCGCCGGCCTCGGAGGCGGCCTGTTCATCGTGATCCAGGGCGCCGTCGACCCGACGACGTTCCTCGTCAGCCTCTCGATCACGCTGGTCGCCGCGATGGTGATCGGGGGCATCGGGACGCTGATGGGCGCCGTGTGGGGCGGCGTGATCCTCGGATTCTCCAACACCTGGATCACCGACCTGTCCAACGCGCTCGGGATCAATCCGACGTCCAATGTCGGGGCGAACCTGCAGGCCGCGATCTTCGGATCGCTGCTGATCATCCTGATCCTCGCCGCTCCGGGCGGGATCCAGCGCCTCATCTCCTACTCGTACCTGAAGGCCGCTGGGCGGTTCACGGCGCGGCGCGCTCGTGAAAAAGATATCTCCGCCCTGACCTAGTCACACGATGGACACCTTCGTATAATCGTCGAACCAGCCACTCCGGCAGGAAAAACAGGGGGATTCACCTATGCCATCGTTCAAGAACGGCCGAGCGCGGCGCGCCGGTGTCATCGGGGGGCTCGGGCTCTCCGTCGCCCTCGCGGCGACCCTCGTGGCGCCAGCGACCAGCGTGTTCGCCACAACCCACCACTCCAACGGCGGAGCCACCGACGTGGGCGTCACGGCCACCTCGATCACGATCGGCGCCACCGTGCCGCTGACCGGTCCCGCAGCCCCCGGCTACGACACGGTCGCACCGGCTGCCAACGCGGTCTTCAACTGGGTGAACAAGAACGGCGGCATCAACGGCCGCAAGATCAAGTTCGACATCCTCAACGACGCCTACGACACGGGCATCGGCGGGGTCCCCTCGACGATCGATCAGACGAAGGTGCTCGTCAACTCCGACAACGTCTTCGCCACGGTCGGATCGCTGGGCACCCCCACGCAGACCACCGTCATGAACTACCTGCGTGAGAACGGCGTTCCCCAGCTGTTCGTGAACTCGGGCTCGGTCTACTGGAACAACGCGTCCAACTACCCGGACCTCTTCGGCTGGCAGCCCGACTACACCGTCGAGGGAAAGATCCTTGGCCACTACATCGACCAGCACTTCAAGGGCGAGAAGGTCGGCTTCCTCGGCGACGACAGTGACTTCGGGACCTCGGCACTCGCCGGGCTCTCCCAGGAGCTGAAGCCCACCACCCACGAGGTGTACGACGCGACGGCGCTCGCCCTCGGCGCGAACCTGAGCACCCAGATCGCCGCGTTCGCGGCGGCCAAGGACAAGGTCGTGTACCTCGCCAGCATCCCGGGCGCGACGGAGCTCTCGTTCGCCGCGGCGGCGAAGATCAAGTTCAAGCCGCAGTGGGTCATCTCGAGCGTCGGCTCGGACCCGAGGACCGTCAACATGGCGGCCGAGAACGGGGCGCTCTCGTTCTCCTGGGCCCCCGCGCTCGGCGGCAAGCCGACGCCGTGGACCACGTGGGCGACCAACGTCCTCAAGGGAACCGGCCTTCCGGGCGACCCCTCGAGCGCGAAGACCGCCAACAAGATGACGGGCAACGTTGAGTACGGCATCGGCTGGGGCGTGACGTTCGTCGAGGCGCTGAAGGGTCTCGGTCCTGATGTGACCCGCACGGGACTCGTGAACTTCCTCAACGAGCACGGCGCGTCGCTTCCGACGCCTGCCCTCGTCCCCCTCGCCTACGGCGTCGGCGACCACCAGGGCTACCACGGCGGCTACGTCTACAGCATCAACGCCAAGACCTACGTCGAGACGCCCATCGCGGGCACCCTCGCGCAGACCGGCGATGCTTCCTCCGTGCCGATCACCCCGACGACCGCACTCAGCGCGGCGATTCCCGCCTGGCTGAAGTAACTCGCACGCGTTCGTCCAACGAAGCCCCGGCGCTCGGCGCCGGGGCTTCGTTGCGTGCCTGATGCCCTCGCTCAGACGGACCCGCCGCGGATCATCCGCTTGAAGCCGACGTGCGAGGCCGTGAATCCGTTCGCCTCGTAGAACCGGTGGGCTTCGCGTCGCGCGACATTCGAGGTCAGCTGGATGCGGTAGCAGCCCCGCTGCGCCGCCCACGCGACCGCGGCGTCGACGAGTGCGGCACCGATCCCTTCGCCGCGGCGCTGCTCCGCGACGTGCATGCTCTCGATCTCCGCCGCGGCGCCGCCGGCATGCTGGATGTGCCACAGCAGGCTCACCTGGCAGACGCCGACCACGGCGCCGCCGACCTCGGCGACGAGGACCTCGCCTCCCGACTCCTGGATGCGGGTGATCGCCTCCTCGTACAGGTGGGGGGACTCGGGTCGCTCGGCCCGCGGGGTCAGGGTGCCCGCGGCCAGGATCGAGGCGATCGCACCCGCGTCCGCGGCTCGAGCGGGCCGGATCGCGACGACGCTCCCGCTCATGCGCGATGGGACGACGAGTCAGGCGCCGTCGCTGGCGTTCCGGGCAGCTTCGCGTCCCTGACGTAGAGCTGCGCGTAGACGTGGAGCCCGCCGAGGAACGTCGTGGCCTTTGCCGAGGGGGTGGCGGGATGCCAGCCCTCGAGATGCAGGAGGCCGGTCATGTAGGTCGACGTCGGGAAGTCGGCGAACAGGGGGTTGCCGCCGACGTCGTAGGTGCCGTACGTGTAGCCGACGTACCAGATCCTCCTCGCCCCTGCCTGGGCCGCCGTCAGCTCCGGGAGCGGGATCCCGTAGTGCGAGGCGATGAAGGCATCCGGCGACGTCGACACCGGACGGAACCCCTGCGGCCAGACGGGGAGCCCGCCGACCTGGAAGCGGCATGGGGACAGGCCGTAGTAGCACCATGCGAAGGAGTTGAACGTGTCGACGAAGACGACGTCCCCCGGGCGCTCGAGCGGGGCGAGTCGCTGGGCGAGTCCGCGGAGGTTGAGCGTCGGGTACTGGGCGCGGTGGAACGCGCCGAAGGTGAGCGCCGCCGCAAGCACTGCGACGGCCGCGCCGACCGCGGTGGCCCTTCGGGCGCTCGAGGCGCTGACGGCCGGACGCACCCGGGCGTCGAGCATCGCCGCGATCGATCCGAGGCAGACGAGCAGCGCGGGATAGAGCACCTCGTCGGTCCTCCCGTCGCCGAGCGGCACGAGGTCGAGGACCACGAGGATCCCTGCGACGCACAGGACCAGGGCAGCGGGGAGCGCCGCGTCCACGGATCGGCTGCGAACGGACGCGAGCACGGGGACCCCGATCGCGACCGCCAGGACGAGCAGGCCGATGATCGCGACGGACGCGGCGTGCAGGCCGCCCGCAGCTCCGAAGAAGTCATGGGGAACCGGGTACCCGATGAAGGCGTGGATGAAGCCCCCGAGGACCATGGTGACGGTTCGCTCGAACGCGACGTGCGATCGGTAGTCGACCAGGTAGCCCCGATTGCGCCAGTTGTGGTTGAGCACCGACGGTATCTTGCGGAGGAAGAGCGCGTAGACCGCCAGGAGGCCCGCACCCGTCACGCCCGCCCAGATGGCGAACCGCGGCCAGAGGGCGCGATGCGCGGCAGCCATCACCGCGACCGCAAGCCATACCCCGACGACCGCCGTCGCGCAGCTCGCCGAGCAGAAGACCCCTGCGACCGAGGCCGCGGCGAGCCACGCAAGGTCCGCCGAGGTGCGGTCCCGCCGAAATCGCTCGGCGAGGAAGAGCAGCAGGCAGCAGGCGAGCAGGTCGAACGGATACTCCTTCACGCGGGTCGAGTACTGGACCAGCAGCGGGCCGGCGGCCACGACGACCGCGCCTCCTATCGCGATCCACCGGGGCCAGCGGAACCAGCGCAGCAGCGCCCAGACGGCCGGGATCGCGAGCAGGCCGAGGATGAAGGCCGGGGTCTGCGCCCACCAGGTGGCGGCGGGATCGATCCTGATCCACGAGCGGATCAGGAGGGTGTAGCCCGGAGCGGTGAGGCCCATGTGGATGGCCTGGGAGATCGATGCCCTGGCAGGCGCAGCGGCCCACGCGTCATCGAACCAAAGATCGAAACTGGTGAACCCGTGCGCGCGGATGACCGCTCCGAACACGACCAGGAGCGCGAGCCCGACGAGTTCCAGGGACCACCGCGCGCCGCTCTTCGGCGATGCCACGGAGCCCTTCTCGGGCCCATGTGTCGCCGCGGCATCCGAGGCAGTCCTCATCCATCCCCTCCGTCGCGGTGGCGGAGCCATGCTACTGACGGTACCGAGCCGGCCCCGGTGCGGAGCATGCGATCCGGGCACGGACGATACGCAGGCCGCCGCGTTACCGTGAAGGTGGAAGAGGAGTTGCAATGATGACGAGCCCACAGCCAGTCCACCTCAACAACCACCACCGCGACACCCTGCTGCAGATCTTCCAGCACCCGACCGGCCACAACATCGAGTGGCATGCCGTCCTCTCGCTGCTTGAGGCCGTTGGCACGGTCGAGGAGAGCCACGACGGGAAGTACCACGTGGCCCTCGGCGGGGAAACGCACATCATCAGCCGCCCGAAGCACAAGGACGTCGACGTCCAGCTGGTCGTCGACGTGCGCAGGATGCTGACAGCCGCGGGCTACGCCCCGGTCGCCCAGGAGCTCCAGGACAAGGGCAAGGAGGCCTGATCCGGATCCAGCGCCAGCCCGCGTTCTGAGCATCCGGCGAGACGCCGCTCGCACGCGGTGTGCGGCGTTGCGCGCCGCGCACGGTGCCGCGAACCGTAGGCTGTGCACTTCCTCGCGCAGAAAGTGATCCTTGTGCCTTCATCTCCAGTCGAGTCAGCCTTCCTGACAGAGGTCAAGGCGGCGGATCGCCGGCCCTCCTACGAAGGGCGTCGGACGCGCATCATCGCGACGATCGGTCCTGCCTCGGACGACCCGGATCTGCTCGCGGCGATGGGCAAGGCGGGCATGGATGTCGCGCGGGTCTCGTTGAGCCACGGGTCGATCGAGGACTCGATCGCCCGCATCCGCAGGATCCGAGACGCCGTGCCGGGCATCGGGATCCTGGCCGACCTTCCAGGTCCAAAGGTCCGAAGCACCCCGTTCGCGGTCGGCGGCGCGCAGCTCGAGGACGGCGAGCTGGTCGTGCTGACCGTCGCGTCCGCCACGCCGATGAGCTCCGCCGGGCGCATCGGCGTCTCCCTCGACGAGGGGCTGTCCTCCCTCAGCGTCGGTGACACACTCGTCGTCGGGGATGGTGGCATCTCGCTCGTCGTCGTCACCCCGGGCACCGACGAGGTCGTCTTGCAGATCGCCACGGGCGGACACGTCCAGGGACAGCCCGGCATCTCGGTGCCGAGCCATGCACTCACCGCGCCCACTCCGACCCCCGAGGACCTCGAGCGCATCGCGGCCCTCGTCGCCGAGGACGTCGAGGCGATCGCCATCTCGTTCGTCCGTAGCCCGCGCGACATCGAGACGGTCAGAGAGGCCGTCGGGACCTCTCTGTGCCTGCTCGTTGCCAAGATCGAGACGCGAGAGGCCGTCCAGGACATCGACGGGATCGTCCGCGCCGCCGATGCCGTCATGGTCGCGAGGGGCGACCTCGGGGTGCGGCTCCCGATCGAGGATGTCCCGTCGCTGCAGAAGCAGATCATCCGTGCCGGCGTGCGATTCGGCAGGCCCGTGATCACGGCAACCCAGATGCTCGAATCCATGATCCACGCGAAGGTGCCGACGCGCGCCGAGGTGACGGATGTGGCGAACTCGGTGCTCGATGGCACGAGCGCCGTCATGCTCTCCGCCGAGACCGCGATCGGACGCCAGCCGCTGACAGTCATCGAGACCATGGCACGGATCCTCAAGCGAGCCGAGCGCGACTTCGACTATGTGCACTGGGGCGCGAGCCTCGGGGTCCAGCAGGTCTCGGGAGACCGGGCGTCGGCGCTCCGGGTCACGGCGGCAATCACGGGAGCGGCGTGGCGTGCGGCGCTCGAGGAGGACGTCTCCGCCATCATCGCCTGCTCGTCAACCGGTGCGACGGTGCGCGCGATCTCGAGGTTCCGGCCCTCAATGCCCATCGTCGCGGTCGTCCGCTCTGACTACCGTGCCCGCCAGCTCCAGATGAGCTGGGGCGTCGCGCGCGTCATCGTCCACCCGAGCGAGGACAGCTACGTCCAGGCGTATGGCGCGATCGACCAGCTCCTCGCCGATGGATTCATCCAGCCCGGCGACATGGCGGTGATCCTCGCAGGTTCACGCGAGACGCCGGTGCCCGTGACCGACACGGTCAGGCTCGTCCGCGTGGGAGAGCGCGGCAAGTAGCTCGACGGCCGATGGGGGGTCCGGGTGCAGCCGCGGATCCGCGACTGCACCCGGCGCCGCCCCTACGGAACGATCTTGAGCGACCTGCTCCACCGCACGACGCCGTGCGTCGTCCTGATGGTGTAGGTCGCCAGCGCCGTTAGTCGCTCGTGGTGCTCCTTGATGAGGAGCTTCCCCTCGCTCGTCAGCTTGACGGGCAGGAGGCTCCGCGCGCCCCGCTTGAGCTTGAAGGTGCCCCCGGCGATCTCGACGGTGTGCGCCCGCGGGACGAGCGCCCCCGCGAAGGCGGGGCCGGGTGGATCGATGGTGATGGTGACCGTCACGGTGCACGGCGTCACCGCGCACGTGATGGTGATCGTCACCGAGGTGCCCGTGCTGGTGCCGGTGCCGCCGGTCGTGGCGGGCGGAGTCACGGTCAGGACCTCGCTCCCGCACGTGCTCGCGCTCGGGTCGTTGACCTGGTCGCCGCTGTACGAGGCGTGCCAGTAGTAGGTGCCGGGCGCGAGGGCGACGCTGACGGGGCTCGACGCCGGGACCACGCCGGCCGTGACGGTCTTCGCGCCCAGGTTCGCGACAAGACTCGACGCCGAGCACGAGGCACTCGAGTACAGGTCGTAGCTGACCGTTCCGGTCGCGAAGCCAGCGTTCGACCCGGCGATCGTCGCATGGTCCGTCTCGCCGACGGTGCCTGCCGCGATCGTGAGGCTCGCGCCGTGCGTCGTCCCCGAGGCCTGCGAGGTGCTGAGTGTCGTGGGCTCGGGCACGATCAGGTCGAGCACCTGGACGTAGACCTGGTCTCCCGTCCCGAGGTCGTTGTCATACGAGAGCAGCACGTCGCCACTGCCGACACCAGTGATCGTTGGATCCCCTTGGACCGCGCCGTTGGACAGGTTCGGGACGACCACCGGCGGGTACCAGGTGGCGCCTCCATTGCCGCTGTAGTCGAGCACGAGTCCCTGCTCGTCCACCCAGCTGGCGTAGACGCCGGTGCCGGCGTCCTCGGAGAGGTCGAATGCCTCCGCGCCGTCGAGCTGGTGGGCCGTGATGTTGGACACGACCACCCCGGGGCCGAACGTCCCGCCGGTCGCCGTCGCCTCAAAGGGGTGATACACGACGTTCCAGTCCGAGCCGGCTCCCGAGACGCCTGAGCCCTCCTCGTCGAGCACGCCGATCCCGTCCTTGCCGCCCTGGGCCAGCACAGGGCTGAGCGCGGCGCAGGCGAGCAGCCCGTAGTTCGGCAGCCCCTCGCTGTTGAGCGTGCCCGCGGCATCCGAGGTCCCGTTCACCTGTCCGACGGACACGCCGTAGCCGGTGCCTGCCGAGTTCACGCAACCAGGCAGCACGGTCCCGGGACCTCCGAAGTTGTCGCCGACACCGACCACGACATCGGTTCCGGCAGGTGCCGGCGCGGGCGCAGGCTCCGCTGCGATCTCGGACCCGTTCGTCTCCAGCGCCTTGCGCGGATACAGCCCGTTGTTGTTGGCGTTGCTATTCGGGGTCGTGAGTGCCGGCGACGCGGCACTCAGCGCGGTGTCCTGGAAGAAGTCTCCGTAGTCGTCGAGCAGCGCCACGTCCGTGCTGCTCAGTGCCACCGCGTTGTTGACCGTGTAGAAGAGGCTGACGCTGCTGATCGGGTTGCCCCCGTTCTGCAGGCCTTCGCCAGACGTGAGGAACGCTGCGCCGCCCGCAGGCGAGGTCCATGCGACGCTCCCCTCCCCGTTCGCGATGGGCGTGCCGATGACCGCAGCCTCGCCGCCGGGCAGCACCGTAAGGCCGCCGATCGCGAGACCTGCGTCGCCACTGGCATTGAAGACTGGATCCGTGAGCAGCACGGGTGCGCCGCCTTCGCAGTTGGACGCGCTTGGCGGCAGCACGCACAGATTGACACCGGAGTCGTTGTCTGCGGTCCAGGCGACGTAAGTCGTCTGCGAGGCCGGGTCGTAGGCGATGAGCGGGGCGATCGACGTGCTCCCGTTGTAGGGCGGGCTGATCGCGATCGGAACCGACTGGCCACGCTGCGCGACCGCCGGTGCATGCGCTTGCGCCGCTGCCGGAAGTGTCGCTGCAACCACGAGCCCGAGGGAGGCAAGCACCGTCGCGATTGGGAGGGACCTCTTGATTGATCGGCTCATAGTGAGCTCCGTTCCGGCAAAGGAAAGCCGCAGATGGGTGACGTGTTCGTCCGATATTGGCAGGTGAAGGCAGTGCCTCAGGTCTGCAAGGTCCCGAAGTGTGGTGGGCGGTCCTGATGCTCGCACCCGGGCCCCGGTTCGTC
Source organism: uncultured Acidimicrobiaceae bacterium (assembly GCA_963841965.1). GTDB lineage: Bacteria > Actinomycetota > Acidimicrobiia > Acidimicrobiales > RAAP-2 > Palsa-459. The sequence goes on from CAWJES010000007.1 coordinate 178,921, forward strand.
AAGGCACCGGTGTGGTGTCACGCATCAACCGGAACTGCGTAAGGCAGCACGCGGAACTGTGTGAAGGATCAACCGGAACGGAATCGTCCAGGATCACCCGAACTCACACAGTCAACATGACCTGAACCCCATTTGCGAGCCACGTGGCTCGACCTGAGGGGTTCAGGTCACAGAGCGCTCCCGGCAGGATTCGAACCTGCGACGCACGGTTTAGGAAACCGACGCTCTATCCCCTGAGCTACGGGAGCAACGCCACTCTGATCCCATTCTGATCCCTTTTTCGCTAGGGTCAGGCCATGGCAGCGCGGCGGTCGTATGGTACTGGCTCCCTCTCCGAGCGCCCTGCAGGGAGCGGAAGATGGTTCTTCCGCTACTCGCTCCCCCAGGACCCCATGACGGGGCAGCGCCGGCGAGGTGTCGTGACCATCGAGGCGAAGAACAAGAGTGCCGCTCGGGTCAAGGCGAACAAGATCCTTGCGACGCTCGAGGCCCAGGCCGGAGGGTCCGAGGCCACGCTCAATGAGCTGCTGACGGAATGGATGCACTTCCAGAGTCGTCGTGGGCGCTCACCCACCACACTCGCCGGCTACCAGAGCATCATCGACCACTACCTCGAACCCACGCTCGGCAGCATGAAGATCCGAGACCTCACTCCGCACCTCCTCGACACCTTGTATGGGAGATGCAGTGCCGACGGCAAGAGTCCAAGAACGATCCGCAACATCCACAACGTCCTCTCCGCCGCTCTGAATCAAGCGGTTCGATGGGGGTGGCTCGACAAGAATCCGGCTTTGCTGGCAACGCTCCCAGAGGCTGCGCCACTCAAGATGGAGGCGCCCTCCCCCGATCAGGCTCAGGCCTTGATCTCCGCGTGTCAGGAACACGACGAGGTGCTTGGGGCATTCGTCTTCTTGGCCGCTGTGACGGGATGTCGGCGAGGGGAGGTAGCGGCGCTCCGATGGAGCTCCATTCAGAACGGCACGCTGCTGGTCCGCGAGAGCGTCTACTCGGTCAAGGGCGACGCAGGACTCAAGGCGACCAAGTCGGGGAGAGAACGCGTTGTCCATCTCGATCCGGTGGTGCAGTCGTGGCTCGCTTCGTGGGAGCGGAGGTGCCGGCAGGTCGCAGCCGACTGGGACGTGCAACTTCACTCGGACAGCTTCATCGTTTCCTCTCGACCAGATGGATCTGCGTTCGTACACCTCAACAAGATGACTCACGACGTGAGCAGAATCGCCAATCGCCTTGGCCTGAAGTCGATCCACCTCCACTCGCTGAGACATTTCGCAGCGACCGAGCTCCTCGCCGCAGGCATCTCCGCCCGCGATGCCGCAGAGATGCTTGGCCATGCCGATCCATCCCTCACGCTCCGCGTCTATGCACACGCCACAGCGGAACGCCAGGTGGCAGCGGCCGCTGTGCTCGCCAGTGCGCTCACCCCACCTGAGGCCTTGGCAGGCAGGTGATCGATGCATGGGGCAGCGATGGCCCTGAATGCCGCAATCGTTGTAGGTGCGACGTCGAGGGGGCTCGTCAACTTCGCTCGATGTTGTTCGGCTCCACATGGTCCGCCAGATCGCTTACTCTGATCAGCCACCGAGCTCCATGCTTCCTGCCGGCGAGGGTCCCCTCCATCAACCGTGACCGCACCGTGTACGGACTCACGCCGAGGTACTCAGCAGCCTCTTCTGGAGTCACAAGCTGCGGGAGGCGGACGCCGAGAACCGTTGATACACGCAGTCGACCTCCAAAGCTCGAGCTCCTTTCGAAATCCGTCGCCTCGCCCGTCATCCTCGCTCCTCATCCACAAGATGATCGGCGTCGACTTCCCTCATCCGAACGCTCTGACCCTCCGACGACCTGCATGGGCGCTGCGCTGGGCCGCGATGTCTGCGATCCGGACTCGGAGGACCTCGGTGCGGACAGGAATACCGGGATCTTCCGATGAAGCAACTCCCTTCTTGATGCGTTGCGCACGTCCTGTACGGACGAGCTCCGTAAGATCCACACTGCACTCGGCGGCATCTAGAAGCTCCGTCAGCAACCGTTCGTCGCTCTTGTTCGACTCCTGATTCATGACGACCCCCCAAAGGGCACATGAACTTCACGTCCCTACTTGGTAGAGCCATTGGTGAAGCCCCCTCGGATGCAGGAAATCGAAGAATCCTTTCCGCTGGACATCCTCGGACGCCTCTGGACACTCTGCGGGAACGTCCTTGCCTCGCCATGTGGTCGAGCCCCGGCTCCCCTGGGCGCCATAACGCCCCGGTCGCCGGGCTCGACCCGTGGCGATCGGGTCGACACGAATGGGTCCATTGCGACGCAGTCGCACCTGAGAAGATCGTCACGATCGCACTCCTGGAGGCGAGTACCTCAACACGTCAGCCTTCGGCCGACCAGCCCACCTTGGCGATGACCACCAGAATCACGCCTGAGGCACTCCCACTCGGAGCCCAATTCCGAAGGGCTCTGGGTGAACATCTCATTACGTTGTTTGAAAAGACGCTGCGCCGGACACCTGAGACACGCCAAAGACTGGTGGCTTTTCATAGCTACTTCCGCGAGCCGTCATCGGCCTTCCCTTTCCGTGCGTTGTGACTTGCTACGAGGAGGAGGACGACTGCAAGACACACGCCTGCTAGCGGGACGATTAGGCCATGTTCTCGCCAGCCGGCAAAAATAAATCCGATTGCGGCCAACAAGTAGGCCAAGCGCGCCCAGCGAGATGAGGTCGTCATTGACAGGTAGTCACAATCTCACCGTAAAGGCCAAGTCCAAATCCACTTGCACTAACCACTCTCGCCAAGTCTGAAAGCAATGTCTCGGCTCCACCCCAGAGTGCTGCCTTTGCGGCCCAGTATTGACTGCTGAAATAGAGGCCAAGTTTCCCATACCAAGGTGCCACTTCCAATTCAATTGTTCGGAGCAATGAAGTCAATTGGGCATCCTCTGCCAGAAGGCTGGCCGTTCGGGCTCCCGCTTCCAAGAGACTTCCTATTCCGCCAAATCCGGCACTTGCTGCGTCAATCGCAGCGTTCGAACCGCTCTCACGCCCCTCAGCGTAGAGGGCCAGCCCTGAAGCCGCCGTCACGCCTCCACTGATGGCGGCAATCGCGCCACATGTGGCTCCTCCAATGATGGTTTCGCTAGTGACAACTGCGCACAGCGATGCGCCGATCGTCACGATATTGGCGATTTCATGAACTACAGGCAACGCTTCATCGGCAAGGTGCACGTTGTATGACACTGCTTGAGCAACAGCATTCTCTACAGGGCATGCCCATCTGGGCCAGCACTGTCCGGATGGGTCTGACTCATTGACCGGGTCGTCCCCCACGTACGTATACGCCGTGTCGGTGCTTCCGAACGCTGGGTCCCTCGTCGTGAACGTGCCAGTTTGGGGCCTGTAAAAGCGCGCCCGTAGGTTTGAAAAGCCGCTAGAAGCATCCGTGTACTGCCCCGAGTAGCCGAACGGGGAAGCCGGGGTCCCGAACGCCAGCAATCCAAAAGCGTCGTAGCCGTAGAAGGCAGTGGCATCACCCTGGGCATTCGTGGCCATCCAAGTTGAGTCTGATGGTGTGTAGGTCAGGAACGTCGGCGTGGAGGTCGTGAGGCTCACTTGCTCGATGGGCGTAGAGTTCGGCCCATAGATGTAGTCGTTGGCCGCATCAGACAGGACCAACGGCTCCGACCCGCTCGTGTCCCACGTGAGCTGCAGACCGCCGGAGGCACCGACTGGTACTGCACGGCGTACCCGGACGTGTCTGCGGCCACGCAGAAGGTGGCCGCCGGACACGAGATCGCCGACCCGGCGCGCGTGGCATCGATGGCCGTGGGCTGCTGCCACGAGGTGCCGACCAGTTGGAGCACGTTTCCCACGGAGTCATTCGCCTCGCAGAACGTCGATGTCGGACATGAGAGCCCTTCAGCGCGTTGCTGCCATCGATGTCGGTGGGCGTGCCCCACGACGTGCCGTTGTAGGTCACGGCGTAGCCCGACGAGTCGACTGCAACGCACAATGTCGCCGAGGTGCACACGACGGCCTTAGGTACTGGTCGAATCGACGTCCGTGGCTGTGGCCCATGAGGTCCCGTTGTACGTCACGGCATAGCCCACGTCTCCGACCGCGACGCAGAGCGTCGTCGCCGCGCACAGATGGAACGGATGCCATAGGTCGTGTCGATGTCGGTCGCTGTCCCCCAGTCCCCGTGTACTTGACGGCGTAGCCCGACGAGTCGCCCGCGAAGCACAGCGTCGACGAGAAACACGTGAGCATGACCATTGCCCTCGCGGAGTCCACCTCCGATGCGGCGATCCACGTCGAACCGTTGTAGCGAGCTGCGTACCCCGAAGCCTGCCGACCGCGAGGCAGAAGGACGGGCTCGTGCATGAAACTGCGTTCACCGACCTCGATCCATCGATGTCTGTCGGCGTAGCCCACGAGGTGCCGTTGTAGATCGTT